>CAZCLY010000005.1:0-13897 GCA_964499635.1 uncultured Gemmatimonadota bacterium
GTGGCTGAACTGGTGGGCGGACCCGCCGCGCGGCGAGCCGAGGACGACGCGGGGCTCGCCGAGCGTCCATTCGGGGAGCCCGTCGAGGTCCGAGGCATCCGGGAGCGCGATCGTGATCCCGGCGGTGTCGCGGGCCGCGGGCCCCCGGGGCGTCGGCCTTTCGGCGCAGGCCCGGTGCGCCCGCCACGGCGAGGGCGAGCCACAGGGCGCAGGTCGGATCCTTGGAGTCACCCCGGCAGCTGGACCTCGTCTCCCTCCTGTGCCTCCCCGTCGACCAGCCGGCAGATGGATGACTGCGAGAGGACCCGCGTCACCTCCAGGGTCCCTACTTTCTCGGTCACGCTGTCGAGCAGGTTCCCGGCCGCATCCCGAATCTCGTCCACGACGCGGTACACTTCGAAACGCTGCCCCACCGCGATCCCGAAGTTCTCGCCCTGATCGACGTAGTAGGATTCCTCGCTCGCACCGACGACCTGGCCGCGGGTGGCAGGAGGCGCGGCGGCCGCCAGCTCCCCCTTCGATTCCAGCACCTTCGACACGGCCTTTTCCACGGCGGGGCGCAGCGATTCCTGGGCGAGACCCTGATCGTAGGACTGCTCGAATCGGATGTCGCGGAAGCCCACTCCGCCGAGGCGCTTCTTCGCGCTGCCCTCGGCCACCATGAGGATCTCGCCGGTGCTCGTGCTCACGACCCGCACGTCGAGCGCGCTCTCGGCCTCGACGAAGCCGGCGGACACCGGCCCGATACCGCCCGACTTGCGATCGATGGAGAACTGCGTGATCGAGCCGGTCAGGATGACCTGGACCCCCAGCAACTCGCCGATGCGGGCGGCCGTCGCCGCGTCCACCGCGCCGCTCGTGCCCAGCTGCTGCTCGGCCAGGATGGCGTGCAGGCGATCGCGCTCGATCACCGTAAACTGGTCGCTCTTCACGAGCTGCGTCACGAGCTCATCGGCCGCGGCCATTCCCAGCTGCTCTCCCCAGTTGTTCCAGCCGCTGCTGTTCTCGAAGTCCATCACGGCGATCCGGACCTTCTGCGGCGCCTGGGCCCGCGCGCCGCCGCCGTGGGGCAGCACGAGCGCGCACGACACGAGGACGAGCTTCAACAGGGGGCGGGATCTCATGGTCGCTTCTCCTTCGGGTCCGTCGACGGATCGGTGCGCTGACGCGAGCCGGCGATGTAGGCCGGCCGGCGCGCCGCTCACGCCCCGCCGCGGGGCAGGTCTCGACGCAGGCGCGCCGCGGCCTGGTGACCCACCTGCGAGACGGCCTCGCTGCGTGCGGCGTCCGGAGTGCCGCCCAGCTTGCCCGGGACGTTGCCCGCGCCCACGCGAAACGTCTCGGAGAGGATCAATCGCCCCGCGGACACATCGTAGGCCCGCACGGACAAGAGCGCGCTTCCGGTGTACATCCCGCCAACCGAGGCCACGGCGTCCGTCCGCAGCTCACCGGACACCAGGATGGCCACGCCCGCCTCGCGGCCGAGGCTCCCGAGGTCGGTTCCGGCCACGGCGCCGCGCATGTGGCCGCCGGTCTCGTCGCTCACCTCGAACCCGGCGTCCGAGAGGGTCGACAGGATGACGTCCTCGGTCTCGCTGGACAGCGCCGGATCGTCCCCGAACACGAGGACCAGCACCCCGTGGAGGGCTCGGGCGGGCGGATCGGCCGGTGAATCTCCCGCCGCGACGGCCCCGGACGCGGGCGTATTCACCTCGGGCTTCGACGGACTGGCACCGGAGCCCGATGGACTGGCACCGGAGCCCGATGGACCCGCCTCGGGCCTCGATGGGTCCGCTCCGGAGACCGAAGCATCCTCTTCGGTCCGGGGCGGTTGCCCGACGGTCGTCGGAGGACGGCTCGCGTCCGAGAGCTGCGTCGGGCCCGATCCGTCCGCGTCGCCGGCTTCGTCCTCGGCGTTCGCCGTCTGCGGCAAGGCGCTCGCCGTCTGCGGCAAGGCGCTCGTGTCGGGCTCGTCGAACTCGATCGGGCTCGAGCGGCTCGATCGAACCAGGTTGAGGATGCCGAACACGGCGACGGCCGCGGCCGCCACGATCAGCCCGAGATAGGCCCGCATCGAGTTCCGACGAGACGGCCGGTTCGCCGCGGCGGCACCCCGCGCGCGGCGACGGCCGCGCCCGCGCTTCGCCTCGGCTCGCCGCGCGACCGCATCGAGCTCCTCGAGCAGCTCGGGGAAGGATTGATACCGGGCGTCCGGGGCCTTCGCGAGGCAGCGGTCGATGAGCTCGGACAGGCCGGGCGGAGTGCCGGGCAGGATCTCGTCCAGGCGCGGCGGCACCAGGTGGACGATCTGATAGAAGACGCTGGGCACCGTGTTGCCATCGAATGGCAGGCGACCGGCGAACAGCTCGTAGACGAGCACGCCGAAGGAGAAGATGTCGGACCGCCGGTCCACGTCCCCTCCCTCCACCTGCTCGGGCGACATGTAGCCGACCGTGCCGATGGGCATGCCCGTCTGGGTGAGCTGGGTGAGACGGGATTCCGACCCCAGCAGCTTCGCGATGCCGAAGTCCATGATCGAGACGTGACCCTCGGGGCCTACCCGGATGTTGGAGGGCTTCACGTCCCGATGGACCACGCCGTGCTCGTGCGCGTAGCCCAACCCGGCCGCGATCTGTCGCAGATAGGAGAACTTGGTGCCGGGATCGCGGGGGCCTCCGCGCTCGATGAGCTGGTCGAGATCCTCGCCCTCGAGGAACTCCTGCACGAGGTACGGCTCGCCGTTCTCCTCGCCGAAATCGTGCACAGTGACGATGTTGGGGTGCCGCAGCCCCCCCGCGACCTCGGCCTCGCGGACGAACCGGCGCCGGAGCGCCGCGTCGTCGAAGGTGCAGGTCTTGATGGCGACGTGCCGCTTGAGGACGGGGTCCCAGCCCTTGTAGACCTTGCCGAACCCGCCCTGGCCGATCTGCTCGACGACTTCGTACTTCCCGAACGTGGTCATGGCTGTGAGTCCGCTGAGATGGGGTCCCGACCCGGAAAGCTAGCGTGGCCAGCCCTTCGGCTGAAAGGCCCCGCGGCCGCGCCGCATCAAACGAGGGCCGGACCTCCTCGACCAGAGCCAGGGCGTGAGCGTCACAAACACCTCGAGCCTCAACCGGACCCGGCGGGTGCAGTCGTCTCCGGACTCTCCACCATTTCATCTCCTCCCGAGAACCAGCACGTCGCCGAACTCGGCGAGCGGCTCGTACCCGTCACGCACGCGCTGTCCCACGGTGCGAGTCCAACGCGCCTCGAGCGCCGACCGCTCGAGGCGCATGCCCTCGTAGTGGACGGTCGAGAGGTACGACCCGAGCTGCTTCCAGGGGCCCTGCCGGTAGTTCCGTTCGATCTCCGCGATCCCATTCCGGTCGGCCAGATCGAACAGGCGTTCGTACGTGGGGCGTGTCATCAGGACGAGGGCGTCGGGTCGGTCGTCTAGGAACCGGGCGAGCTCGCGTCCGCGCTCCTCGGAATGCAGGAAGTCGTCGTTCGAATAGTATCGCTTGTACCTGCCGACCATCTTGTCCAGGCTCCACGTGTCCGCGTAGAAGAGGACCGCCCGGTCCCGCCGCGCCGGGTCGGCGAGGTAGCGGGCGAGCTCGATCGTCCCGCGATCCGGCCGGCTCAGCTCCAGCTCGAGCGCCGGGGCCTCGGTCTCGACGGCCAGCGTCGCGTCCGACCCGGAGGGGGCCACGAGATCCCGAACCGCGCTCGGCCAGCCCGCAGCCACATGGCCGGCCGGTGGAGCCAGGCCCCACAGGTACGTCACCGCCATCACGGCGAGGAGAGCCAGACCGATCTGTCGGACGGCAGGCGACATCCGGAACCGCTCCCTTCTCCAGGGAAGCACGAACGCGAATCCGAGCGCGACAAACGGGACATCCAGGTGCCACATGTCGCATCGGCTCAGCCCGCTCTTCAGGGTGACGATGGCGTAGGCGAGCACCGCCACCAGGAGGAAATCGCCGCGGCTGGTATCGCTCCCCCGGGCGCCGCCCAGGCCGCGGCCGACGATCACGCATGACAGCGCGAGCAGGCCGAAGGCGGCGAGCGCGTTCAGCGTCCAGTGGAATGGAAACGCCGCCTCCCCGGCCGACATGTGGCGCATGAGCTCCAGGCTCGCGCGCACATACGTCCCGAAGCCGTTGCCCACGAGCGCCCACGAGACGGCGAGCCACACGAGCACGGACCCACCGCCAATCGCGGCGCCTCGGCCCACGAGCCCGGCGTCGCGGCCGTCGATCGCGAGGAAGGCGTACATCACGGCGGCCGCCAGGAGCGCCGCCACTCCGTATTCCGGGGAATAGGTCAGCCCGAGTCCGATGCCTCCGGCTCCGAGCGCTATCCGCCGCGACGGTCGTGGATCGGATGCCAGCACGAGAAGCGCCAGAAGCGGCAACAGCCTCCGGACGCCGTTCTGGTTTACCCCGAGCAGAACGTTCAGGAAGAAGACCGCGAGCAAGGCGAACCCCGCCCACCTCGTCGATCTCTTCGGAACGTACCGGCCCACGACGAACAGGAGCGCGGCGAACACCGCGGCCTCGAGCAGGGCCAGATACGCGTAGTAGGATGTCAGGTGGAACCCGAAGACCTCGGTCCACCAGCGGGCGGGGTAGATCATCAGGGGACCGAAGAGGAACTCGAAATCCACGAAGGGCCGCTGCCCTCCCTGCATGCGGTGCAGGATGGAGAGAAAGTACTGATCCTCGAGGAAGGGCCCTCGGCCGGCGAGGAGAGGCGGCGCACAAAGCAGCACTACGGCGACCACGACGAGGAGCAGCTCGCCGTAACGGACCCCGCTGCCGGTGTCGAGCTCCAGATTGGTGACGGCGTCCGGCATGAAGGCGTCCGACGTGGACCTGCCCGCCAGTCGGCGGCGGCGGGTCAGGAGTGCCGCGACGGCGAGCGTGAGGAGACACACCAGGACGGCGCCGCGATACGCCGCCTGATTGCTGTAGCCCACGGCGGCAGCCGCGCTCGCCACGTCCGGCTCGATGGAGAACCTGTATGGAACGACCGCGAGGACCGGCAGAAGGGCGCAAAGCGCGAGCAGCGCGAGCAGCCCCGCCTCTCGATCCCCGCGCGCGAGCCGTTCTCGCTCCATTCGCAGGCTCTCCCCGGTTTTGTGAGGACGCCGGTCGCTGACGACGGACTGGACATCGACCACCCCAATACTCGCATTTTGCTTGCCGGACGCTCTGGACGGGGAAACGAGCGATCCACGACGCCTTACACGAGGCGCGCGGCCGGATCCACACGAGACTGTCGTGCGCATCCCACACCTCTCCGGGGACCTCGGGCGGAACCCGTTCTGCAACGGGACGTGGCACCTGACGGCGGAGGCGCACGGAGTCGCCATCGTCAGCCGGTCCGTCGCGGAAATGATGGGCGGGGCGCTCCCATCCCTGGGGCGCGAGGTTCAATACGGCGGCTCGTCGTTCTCGGTCGTCGGTGTCGTCTCGGACCTGCTCTTTCAGGGTCCGGTGAGGCGCCGCGACGCAGATTTCGACATCTACGTACCGCTGGCGGAGCACCCGGCGCGCATCACATCGATCGCCATCGCCACGCGCGGGGAGCCCGCCGACTTCATCGAACCCCTGAGCCAGCGGCTGGGCGTTCTCGCGCCGAGCTCGGCGCTGCACTGGATCTCCAGGTGGGGCTGACCAGCGGCGCGCCGGGTCTGGTGATCGGCGGGCTGGTCGCCGTCGGGGCGCACCGGTTGCTACGCACCCGACTCTACGGGGTCGGCACGCGGGATCGCGTGACCATTGGTGGGCACCGCCGCCGTCGTCCTCGGCGTCGCCGCGGCCGCCAGCTACCTGCCGGCACGCCGAGCGGCGAGTGTCGATCCGATCGAGGCGCTCGACGCGGAGTAGCGTCCGATGTCCGGACGGTGAAGGGCCGTCGACCGCCTGGACAGACAGCTGCGGTCGTAGGGTCCCACCGAGTGACTATCGCCCACTTCCCCTGAGGGCATCTCCCGGTCGGCCGAAGCCCTACCGCGGTCCACCTCGTCACCGGGCTGGTGCGAACGGACCGGAGCTGGTTGACTGCTTCGGGGTTTGCGCTTCCTCCGAGCAAGGAGCACCGAGTGCGACGGTCGATCGACTCGCTTCAGGCATCCCCGCGGGGTCTTTCTTGAACCCTCTCGTCCTGGGGATCGCCGCCTACATCGTCGTTCAACTCGCGATCGGGGTGATCGTCTCGGGGCGGATCGAGACCGAGGACGACTACCTGGTCGCGGGCAGGTCCCTCGGCCCGGTCCTCGTGGCGTTCACGGTGTTCGCCACCTGGTTCGGGGCGGAGACGCTGGTCGGGGCGGCGGGCGCCGTGTACACCCGTGGCATGGCCGGAGGGTCCGCGGACCCGTTCGGATACGGGATCTGCATCCTGCTCACCGGGCTGGTGTTCGCGGTCCCCTTGTGGCGCCTTCGCCTGACCACGATCGGCGACCTGTACCGGCGCCGCTTCGGGCTGTCGGTCGAGCGACTGGCGGTCATCCTGTACGTGCCCGGCTCGATCCTGTGGGCGGCCGCCCAGATCCGCGCCTTCGGCCAGGTGCTCTCCTCGGCGTCGGGCCTGGAGGTGAGCGCCACGATCACGATCGCGGCGGGCGTGGTGGTGGTGTACACGACCTTCGGCGGGATGCTCGCGGACGCGTGGACGGACCTCGTGCAGGGCATCGCCCTCATCATCGGCCTCGCGATCCTGTTCATCACGGTCGTCCACGGCGAGGGCCTCGCCACGCTCTCCGCCCTTCCACGGGGGAGCCTGAACCCGCTCGGCGCCGAGGCGCGCCCGTTCCTCGCCGTCGTGGAGGAATGGACGATTCCGATCGCCGGATCGGTCCTCACGGCCGAGCTGGTGGCGCGCATCGTGGCCGCGCGGTCACCGGCGGTGGCGCGCAACGCGACGATCGTGGCAGGGGGCGCCTACACCCTGATCGGCGTTCTGCCCGTGATCCTCGGGCTGATGGGTGCGGTCCTCGTCCCCGGGCTCGAGCACCCGGAGCAGGTCCTGGCCGCGCTCGCGGAACGCTACCTGACCGGGTTCGTGTTCGTCATGTTCGCCGGGGCGCTCGTGTCCGCCATCCTGTCCACGGTCGACAGCGCGCTCCTCGTCGCCTCCGGGCTCGTGTCGCACAACCTGATCGTGCCCGTCGCCCCGAACATCAGCGAGCGGACGAAGGTGGTCCTGGCGCGCGTGGGCGTGGTGTTCTTCGGCATCGTGTCCTACGTCCTGGCCCTGCGCGCGGACGCCGTCTACAACCTCGTCGAGGAGGCCTCCGCGTTCGGGAGCGCCGGCTTGCTCGTCGTGGCGGTGTTCGGGCTGTTCACCCGCTACGGCGGGGTGACGAGCGCGATCGCCTCGCTGCTCGCGGGGATGGCGGCGTGGATCCTCGGCGCGTACGTGCTCGACCTGCCGTATCCCTACATCACCTCGCTGGCGGTCTCGGTTGTCGCGTACGCCGCGGGTGCGTGGGGAAGACCGGCTTCCGGGGATCTCGCGTTGGCATCTTCTCGTGACGGGCGACAGGGTCGCGGGCCATGAGCCGCCGATCCCCGCTCCCCCTCGCCGCCGGGGCGATCGCCCAGTGCCCGACCGCCGCGTTCGCCCAGGGCGCCGGCACAGCCGCGATATCCGCCCCCGACACGGCGTGGATGCTCGTGTCGACAGCGCTCGTGCTCCTCATGACGCCCGCCCTGGCGCTGTTCTACGGCGGCCTCGTGCGCTCGAAGAACGCGCTCAACACGATGATGAGCTTCATGGCCCGCGACGTGACGGGGCCCGCTCCCGCCTACTCGCTCGCGAGCACCCGCGCGGCGTCCACGCGCGTCGCCCGCCAGGCGGGGATCGCCGACGCGGCCACCGCGGTGAGCGCGATCACGACCGTCACGCCGACGAAGGTGAGCGGATCCGACGCGCTCACCCCGAACAGGGCCGATTCGAGGAGCCCGGAGCTCAGGCTCGCGACGAAGAGCCCCGCGATGAGGCCCACGCAGACGGGGAGGAGGCTCCTCGTGACGGCGGAGCGGAGAATCGAGACGCGCGAGGAGCCGAGCGCCAGCCGAACCCCGAACTCGCCGCGACGCCGCGCGCTCGAATACGCGGTCACCCCGAACACGCCGACCGCGGAGAGCGTGAGGGCGAGCCCTCCGAACGCGGACAGGAGCACGGTCAGGAACCGGGTACCGCGCGCCGAGCGCGACAGGACGTCGGACAGGACCGCCATTCCGGTCACCGGCACCTGCGGATCGACGGACCACACGGCGTCCCTGAGCGGGCTGGCGAGCCTCGCGGGTTCCGGGGTCCCCGGCCGGACACGCGCCACGATCCACATCGACATCTGATTCCACGGGACCTGCTCGTGGCTGAAGTACATCTCCGGCAGCGGCTCCAACTGGAGCCCGTGCTGATGCACGTCGGCCACCACCCCGACGACGCGATACGAGGTCCCCTGCGGCGAAAAGATGTGGAGGGTCTTCCCGATCGGGTCCTCGTCCGGCCAGAACCGGTGCGCGTACGCCTCGTTCACCACTACCACCGGCTCGGAGTCCTCGCGGTCGGCATCCGTGAGCACCCGCCCCGCGCGCAGCGGCAAGCGCGTCACGCCGAAGTAGTCGCCGCGGACGGCGCGGAAGTTGGCGAACGGGGTCGGGGCGCCGGCCTCGCCGGCGAACCCTTCGGGGTACGTGGGGAAGCTCCAGTTGTTCGTCGTTCCCGGCAGCAGGTGGATGGCTCCGACCGACTCGACGAACGGTAGCGCGGCGACGCGCTCCATCACCCGCCGGTAGTAGTCCCGGAACGAGGGGCCATCGGGATATCGGCCGGCCGGCGGCACGGGGTTGAACGTCACCACGTTCCTTCCGTCGATCCCCGGATCGACAGCGAGGAGCCTCGTGAGGGACCGCAGCATGAGCCCCGATCCGATCGTCACGACGACCGCGAGAGCGATCTGGACGCCCACGAGCGCGGGCGTCAGGCGGCCGGTCCGCGGTCGGTCGGCGCCCCGCGTCCCGCCCCCGAGCGAGCTCGTCGCATCGACGCGCGCCGCGCGGACCGCAGGGACGAGCCCGGCGACGATCGTCGAGACGATCGTGATGCCGACGGCGAACGCGAGCACCGCGGGGCTCACCGAGACGGAGGCGATCCCGGGGATGTCCTCGGGCGCCTGGCTGACGATGACTCGCACGAGCCCGTAGGCCGCCCCGACGCCGAGTAGCCCGCCC
This sequence comes from uncultured Gemmatimonadota bacterium, assembly GCA_964499635.1. Lineage (GTDB taxonomy): Bacteria > Gemmatimonadota > Gemmatimonadetes > Palauibacterales > Palauibacteraceae > Palauibacter. The sequence continues at coordinate 9,231 of CAZCLY010000005.1, forward strand.
GAGAGCCCGAGGACGCCGGCCTCCGTCAGGAGCATGCGCGTCATGCGGACCCGCCCGGCTCCGAGCGCGGCGCGGATCGCGAGGTCCTGTCTGCGTCGATCGCCGCGTGCGAGGAGGAGGTTCGCCACGTTGAAGCAGCCGATGAGCAGCACGAGGCCGACGGCCCCGAGGGCGATCCACATCGAGGCGCGCACGTCGCTCGTCCGGTATTCGCGCAGCTCTCGCACCGTGGCCCGGTCCACATCCTCGCGCGCGAAGTGCTCCGGGAGCTCGCCCTGGACGGCGGCCGCGTAGGCGCGGACCTCGGCGTTGGCCCGCTCGAGCGTCGCACCCGGCGCGAGCCGCGCGATCCGCAGGTTCACGTACCACGTGTCGTCCGCCTGGAGGGTGACCGCCGGGTCGCCCTCGAGCGGGATCCACACGTCGATGTCCTCCGGGAAATCGGCGACGCCCGGGGGCATGACGCCGATGATCCGGCGCCGGTCGTAGTCGGCCCCGCCCATGTCGACCATGCGATCCACGACCGTCGGGTCGGCGCCGAACGCGCTCACCCAGAAGTCGTGCGACAGGACCACCACGCCGCCGGCGCCGGGAAGGTCCTCGCCGGGCGCGAATCCGCGCCCCAGCACGGGCCGCACGCCGATCAGGTCGAAGTAGTTCGCGGACACCTTGAGCCCGCTGATCTCGCGGGGCTCCCCGACGCCCGTGAGGGTCAGCGTCCAGCCGCTCAGCCCGGAGACGGCCTCGAGCGAGGGCATGCGCTCGGCGGCCATCACGGTCATCGCCTTGTTGGCATTCACCTCGGGCCACACCACGACCAGCCGTCCGGGATCCTCGAACGGCAGACGCTCGAGCAACACCCCGTGGACGACGGAGAAGGTGGCCGTGGAGGCGCCGATGCCCAGCCCCAGCGTCATGACGGCGAGGACGGCGAGCCCCGGTGAGGTTCGGATCCCCCGCAGGGCGTATCGGACATCCTGGACGATCGACCCGAGCCTCATCGTGCCTCCTCTGCGCTCCTCGAACCTGAGCGCCATCGACTGGACCGCCACGTCGCCGAGCGCGCGCAGCCACACCAACCCCCTCCGGACGCTGGACGCGCCGGCCTCCCGCAGCCGGTGGTCGAGCAACTCCTCCATTTCCCCACCGAACCGGTCGCGCATGTCCGGCGGGAGCGCGCGAAGCAGGAGCCGATACGCCCGGCGTCCCCGGGACTCGCTCATGGATCGGCTCTCAGGAGACGATGGCGGGTCGCGTCCGCCACCAGGTCGCGAAGGCGTCCGGCTTCGGCCCTGGCGACCGCGTGGCCCATGCGCGTCAGCCTCACGTAGGTGCGACGCGGATCGGCGCCCCGTGGCGCCGGTGTCGCCTCGAGGAGGCCATCGCTCATCAGGTCCCGGATGCGACGATACAGGTTCGCCGGGTAGAGCCGGCTGTGTCCCGGCTCCGCGGCCTCGATCGCCTGGACGATCCGCGTGCCGAAGGTCGCGCCATCGAGCAGCGCCAGCAGGATCCTGAACTCGAGCGGGTGCAGCGGAAGGAAGTCCTCCGCCCGTCGTGGTCGGGGCATCGATCGCGTCATGCTCGTCGTGGGCGCGGTAGAAATAGTGTCATGTTGACAGTATCGAGATACCGTTAGATCGACACCAACGGGCGCGCAAGGGTTGCAACGGTGTCGCGGAGCGACGGCGCCCGGTGGGGTCAGCCTCGCCGGAGCTTGAAGCGCTGGATCTTCCCCGTCGCGGTCTTCGGGAGCTCGGGCACGAAGTGGAACCGGCGCGGATACATGTACTTGGGGAGTCTCTCGCGGCAGTGGCGCACGAGCTCGGCCTCGAGCGTGTCCGCCGCCGACGGGGCCCCCACCGTCTCGCGGAGCGGCTCCCGGAGGACGATGTGCGCCTCCGGCTTCACGAGCCCGTGCTCGTCCTCGCGGCCCACGACGGCGGCCTCCAGCACCATCGGGTGCTCGATGAGGCGGGCCTCGATGTCGAACGGCGAGCACCAGATGCCGCCCACCTTGATCATGTCATCGGCGCGGCCCTGGTATCGGAAGAAGCCTTCCTCGTCCCGGATGTACCGATCCCCGGTGCGCAGCCAGCCGTCCGCCAGGGTCCGGGCGTCGAGCTCCGGGCGGTTCCAGTACCCGGGAGTGGTCGAGTCCCCCCGGATCTCGAGCTGGCCGGACTCGTCGGGGCCGGCTTCGATCCCGCGCTCGTCCACGATACGGGCGTCGTAGCCGGGGACGACGCGCCCCGTCGTGCCCGGCTTCACCGCGCCCGGCGCGTTCGAGATGAAGATGTGGAGCGCTTCCGTGGAGCCGATTCCGTCGAGGATCTCGACGCCGGTCGCGGCCTTCCAGCGCCGGTAGAGGTCCGCGGGAAGCGCCTCGCCGGCGGAGACGCACGCGCGGAGCGAGCCGAGATCGGGGGGCCGCGCGCCCTCGCCCGCGTCCGAGCCACCGGTCCGCCGGCCGGCCGCTCCGCTCTCGAGCAGCTGGAGCTGGGCGGCGTACAGGGTGGGTACGCCGAAGAACAGTGTCGGCTGGAGGGTCTCGATCGTCTCGAAGGTCGTCTCGGCCGTGGGACGGCGCTCGTCGAGGATCGCGGTCGCGCCGACCCACAGCGGGAACGTCATCGCGTTCCCCAGACCGTAGGCGAAGAACAGCTTGGCGGCCGAGTAGCAGCTGTCGGCCTCGTCCACACCCAGTATCCCGACCGCGTAGTGCTCGCAGGTCGCGGGAATGTCACGGTGCCGGTGCCGCACGCCCTTGGGCCGTCCGGTAGTCCCCGAGGAGTAGAGCCAGAAGGCGTCGTCCTCCGGCTTGGCCGGCGCCGGATCGAGCGACGCGGGGGCGGCCGCGAGCTCATCGAGGAACCCGCCATCGCCCTCGAGTACGAGGCCCTGCGCCCCCGTCCCCGCCAGGGCCAGCGCGGCCACGACCTCGGAGGCGTACTCGGGCGAGTAGGCCACGGCCCGGCTTTCCGAATCCGCGATCATGAACCCGAGATCACGCGCGCGCAGTAGATAGCTGACCGGAACGGGGATGACCCCGGCCTTGATCGCCCCCCAGAACAGATAGAAGAACTCCGGGCAGTCCTTGACCACCAGGAGGAGACGGTCCCCCGGTTCCACGCCGAAGCCGAGGAGCGCGCTGCCCGCCCGCCCGACCCGGGACACCAGCTCGGAGTAGGTGACCTGGCCGCCGGCCTGGCGGATGGCCGGCTTCGAGCCCCGCCCCTCGGCGACGTGGCGATCCACGAACCACGTCGCGGCGTTGAAGCGAGATCCGTACTCCAGGCGGGCCGGGAGCACCGTACGGTCGATGCGGAGCGCGTCGCGCGTGACCTTCACGCGCGGCCACCCGGGCCCCACAGGTCCGGATCGGGTCGCGACGACATCCCACACCTCCCTGCGGCGGAACGGTTCGGAGGTATTCGTACCGAGGGGCCGCCCCGCGGTCCAGACGCTCGATCCCACCGCCCCCTGCTATGAGGGATGCTCGGTGTCGAGGCCGCGCGCTGCGCGCCGGGCGAGCGGGAGCGGTGTGCGCGCTCGCAGCTGAGCATCGGCCAGAGCGTCCATACCCGCGCCGGCGTCGGCATCGGGTGGAATGTCCCGCACCCCTGGGCCCGCGGGGGCGGGCGGCGTGGCGTGGCCGCGCCGTACGGCACCGTCGGGGTCGGGGCGAGTCGGTCGCGCACGACCTGTTCCTCGACGGGAGCACGTTCGATCGCAGCCCGCACGTGGACCGGCGGCCACTGCTCCTCCGCCGCCACACCCGACTCGCCCTCCGGGTCGGACCGGTCGAGATCGGCTACGAGGCGACCGCCTCGAGCCGAAAGTATCGGACCCACACGTGAGCCCCACACCTATGCATCGCTCACGGCCGAGGTGGACCTGCACCGTTGACCGGGCCACCCGTCTGGAGGGGTCGGGCATGGGTGTTGCAGCGCCCGGCTCCCGCGCGACTCCCCATCGGACGAACCACGATCGGGAATCCGAATGACCGTTCGCAGGCGTACCTACTGGATCCTGGCCGTGCTCGGAATCGCCGTGTGGGTGATCGGATCCGAGCTCGTGGCGCCGCGTCTCATCGCCCAGGCGTACCGCGGAGAGGGCTGGGACTTCCTCACGCGGGTGATGGGGGGACGCGACGTCCACGAGCAGGCGTTCTACATCGACGCATGGCTGAGCCTGGCCCGTCGGACCACGGTGGCCCTCATCGGCCTCGTCGCCGGGGGGTACTTCTGGTTCTACCAGCCCGATGGGCGTCGTCGGCTGTTCGGGTGGGCACTCGGGGGAGGGGAAGAGCTCCAGGGGTGGGCCGTCGTGCGACTGGCCGCGGGGTGGGGACTCATCGCGGGCCTGCTCGAGGGCGGCTACCTGACGGTGCGGCAGGCCGTGGTGCAGGACCCCGCAAGCGGATACCGATCCGAGATCCTGTGGCTCGCTCCGCTCACCGCGACGATCGCGTTCACGGCGGTCGGGATCCTCGTGGCGGTGAGCGCCCGTGCGGCCGGCACGAGGGTCTCCCTGCGCAAGCTCACGTTCGGGCTCGGGGCGCTGGCGTTCTACGGCGCGATCCAGTCGAGGGGCATCCCGCTCCACTGGAGCGCGGAGGTCGCGCTCGGCCTGGGGCTGGGGGCCGTGGCCGCCCGCGCGGTGGC
>CAZCLY010000005.1:13997-143496 GCA_964499635.1 uncultured Gemmatimonadota bacterium
GCGCGGAGGTCGCGCTCGGCCTGGGGCTGGGGGCCGTGGCCGCCCGCGCGGTGGCGAGCCGCCCGCGGTGGTCGATGACCGCGGCGCGCTCGCGGCTGACGCCGCTGGCGGTCCTCGCGGTCATCGCCTGCCTGGCCGCCACCGTCGAGACGCCCGCGGTGCTGGCACGCCAGCGCGCCGAGCGGCTGACGGCCGACGGCCCCCACCCCAACGTACTCCTCATCATCCTCGACACGGTGCGCGCCATGGAGCTCGGGGTGTACGGCTACGACCGGCCGACCACGCCCAACCTCGACGATTGGGCCGGACGCGGCATCGTGTTCGACAACGCGTACTCGACGGCCCCGTGGACCCTCACCTCGCACGTGGGCATCCTGACCGGGCGGTACCCGTTCGAGACCCCGGCCGGCTTCCAGCACACCCTCGACGACCGATACGCCACCCTCGCCGAGGTCCTCCGGGACCAGGGCTACGACACGGGCGGCTTCGTCGCCAACCTGATGTATACCACCGAGACATCGGGTCTGGATCGGGGATTCCTGTGGTACCAGGACCAGCCGCGCACCCCGGGATGGTCGTGGGGCACGTCCTGGTTGTCCGGAGTGCTCGTGAGCCGCACGGGGCTGTCGCGATGGCTCCAGCCCGAGCGGAAGACGGCCCCGTACATCACGGACGAGTTCCTGACGTGGGTCGAGAGGCGGGATCGGCCGTTCTTCGCCTTCCTGAACTACATGGATGCGCACAACGACTACGTGTCGCCCCCCGCCTACCGCCGCCGGTTCGGCGCGCCGCTCACCCTCCCCCCGTGGCCGGACACGATCTCGCTCGAGACCACGCGGCCCTTCCGGGACGCCTACGATGCCTCGATCGCCTACATCGATGCCCAGCTCGGTCGGCTGTTCGCCCGGCTGTCCGAGTCGGGAGTCCTCGACCACACGGTGGTGATCATCGCGTCCGACCACGGGGAGATGTTCGGGGAGCACGGGCTGTTCAACCACGCGAACGGACTGTACACGCCGCTGCTGCACGTCCCGCTGATCGTCCTCGAGCCCGATGGGGCGCGCGCGGGCCTGCGGATCCCGGACTACGCGACCCTGCGCGACCTGCCCGCGACCATCCTCGACCTTGCGGGGATCGACGGGGCCGGGCTCCCCGGCGAATCACTCGCCCGCTTCTGGGGCGGGAGCGCCGATCCGGCGAGGCCGGCCGTATCGCCGCTGTACGCGGAGCTCGAGAAGTACGAGTTCACCGAGCCCGGGAGCCGATCGATCCTGGGCGACATGAGGACGCTCGTGCGCGATGGGTTCCAGGTGATCCTGAACGGCGACGGCTCGATCGAGCTGTACGACCTGCGGCGCGATCCCGGGCAGCACGACGACCTGAGCGACGTGCCCGAGTTTCGCGCGCTGTGCGACAGTCTGCTCGCCCGACTCGAGGCCGCGGCCCGGGCAGGGCAGCAGTCGCGATGAACGGTGAGCGCCGGGTCCTCATGCTCGGGCTCGACGCCGCCGAGCCCGAGCTCGTCGAGCGGTGGGCCGACGATGGGTTCCTGCCCCGGCTCGCGAAGCTGCGTTCAGAGGGGATGTACGGACGCCTCCAGCCGCTCGATGCGGTGGGGCTGGGCCCTCCCTGGCCGTCCTTCTACACGAGCACGTCGGCGTCCGAGCACGGCCTGTACACGTACATGATCTGGTCACCGGAGCGCATGACGGAGCTGCGGCCCGACCCCCGGGTGCTCCCGCTCCGCCCGTTCTGGCGTGACCTCGGACCCGACGGTCCCCGGGTGGTCGCGATGGACGTGCCCCTCGTGTACGCCCCCGAGCCGTTCGGAGGGGTGGAGGTGAGCGGGTGGGCGACGCACGAGCGCTTCAGCCCCATCAGCGCGACACCCGCCGATCTCGTGCGGCGCATCGAGCACCGCTTCGGCGCTGCTCCCTTCCTCCCCGAGGTGCATGCGCGGGTCGACCTGAAGCGTCTGCTCGAGGAGCGGGACGTCCTCGTTCAGGCGACCGATCGGGCGGGTGGCCTGGCCACCGAGCTCCTGGGGAGCGAGCCCTGGGACCTGGGGATCGTCTGCCTGTCCGCCGCGCACCGCGCGGGGCACAAGCTGTGGAGCGAGGCGGGAAGCGCGGGCCGGGGCACAGCGGCGGAACGGGTCGCCTTCGCCGGAGCGCTCCGCGATGTCTACGTCGCGCTCGACCGGGCAGTGGGATGCGTGCTCGAGCACGCGGGCCCCGACACGACGGTCCTGGTGTTCGCCCTCCACGGAATGGGCCCCAACGGCTCCCTGGTCGATCTCCTGCCGGAGATGGTGGAGGCGGTCCTCGGTGCGGAAGGCGGAACGGCGAGCCGTAGCTCGTGGCTCGGGCGCGCGCGCGGCGCGGTGCCGCGCCGCTGGCGTGACGAGGTGAAGCGGAAGATGCCGCTCGCCGTCCAGGACCGCCTGGGCTCGTTCTGGCGCACATCGCGGCTCGACTGGTCCCGTACGCGGGCGTTCTGCCTCGCGGGAGACCTGCACGGCTTTATCCGTCTGAACGTCCGCGGACGCGAGGCGCGAGGCATCGTCGAGCCGGGGGCCGAATACGCCGAGCTGTGCCGCCGGCTTACCGACGGCCTGTCGACGTTCGTCGACGTCCGCACGGGCCGACCGGTGGTGGCGCGTGTGCTTCGCCGCGACGAGCTGTCGTCCGACGGTCGGCCCGTGGCGGACCTGCCGGATCTGACCGTCGTGTGGGAGGACCATCCCGCCTGCGAGCGGGACGAGGTCCGCTCCGAGGCCTTCGGATCGGTGCGCTGGCCCGCCCCCGGGGCGTACCCGGACGGGCGGAGCGGCAACCACCGCCCGGAGGGGTTCGCCGTGGCTCGAGGCCCGGGGTTCGAGGCCGGCGAGCTTCCGCCCGACGCCACGGTGCTCGACCTCGCGCCCACGGCGCTCGACCTGCTCGGCCTGGATCCGCTCCCGGGCATGCGCGGCCGATCGCTGAGAGGCCGGCGCCCCGCCTGACCTCGCTGGACAACGGCCCTCCGCGCCTCGAGACTGACCACCCATGAGCGAAGGCGGCCGGGCGCTGTACGCGGGGGTCGAGCTGGGCGGGACGAACGTCGTGTTCGGCGTGGGCCACGCCGACGGCACCCTCCTCGACCGTCGACAGATGAGCACCCTGGATCCGGACACGACGCTCAGGGGGATCGCTCGGGGGCTCGATGAGCTGGCCGGACGCTTCGGCCCCGCGCGCGGGCTCGGCATCGCCACCTTCGGACCGGTGCGGCTCGACCCCACGGCCCGCGACTACGGCTCGATCGGTCGCACGCCGAAAACGGCCTGGCGCGACGTGAACGTGCTCCAAGAGCTCGGCTCGCGGTTCGGCGGCCCCGTCGACATCCAGACCGACGTCATCGGTGCGGCGATCGGCGAGGCGACCTGGGGGGCGGGGCGAGGTCGGGATCCGTTCGTCTACATCACCGTGGGCACGGGGATCGGGGCGGGCGTTCTCGTCCACGGCCGGCCCATCACCGGGCTCCTGCACCCCGAGGCGGGGCATTTACGCGCGCCGCGCGCCCCGGGGGATGCGTATCCGGGCGGGTGCGAGTTCCATCGTGACTGCATCGAAGGGCTGGCCGCGGGCCCGAGCATCGTCGCGCGCTGGGGCGGGCGGCTGGAAGAGCTTGACCCGGACCATCCCGCATACGAGCTGATCGCCCACTACCTGTCCCACCTGGTCACCGACATCGTCCTGTGCGTCGCGCCGCGCGGGATCGTCCTCGGGGGCGGCGTGATGACGAACCTCGGGCTGTTTCCGGCGATCCGGGCGGGGGTGCAGCGCCTGCTGGGCGGTTACCTGGAGGTCGAGGAGCTCGCGGAGCGGGTGGGGGAGTTCATCGTGCCGCCCGGCCTCGGCCCGGATGCGGGGGTGCTGGGTGCCATCGAGGTGGGCAGAAACGCGGCGGAGATCGGGCGCGCCGCCCGCGATCCCTGAGCGCCCCCGCACGCCGAGGTCGGCGCGCCCCGTCGGGACAAAACGGCTCGTTTGTCGGGGGGCCTTGCGGCTCGTCCGAGCCCCCCCCTACTGTCATTGGCCACAGAGCTACGAGTTCAGTTCGGGGCGCTGCATGGGTTCTGTGCGGGGCCCCCTTTTTTTCGATTCAGGACCTTGATGTCAGGTCACGCGCGATCTCGGTCGTGCGTGGAACGCGGACGGGTTCCGCCCGGTCGGGATGGGAGCGGGGCGACGCGGTGGAGCCGCGTCGGGGAGCGGAGTGACGTCCGTAGCCCAGACCGCTGGAGGGTACCTATGTCGATGGCTCGTAGGCTGCTTGTCGGATTCCTCGCCAGCTTGTTCGTGACGGCCGGCTCTCTCACTGCACAGGACGGCAGCGTCAGGGGCCGGGTCGTGGACGCCATGACCCTCGCGCCCATCGTTGGCGCCAGCGTGTCGATCGAAGGGCTCCCCATCGGGACTCTCACGGGCGAGGGCGGCACCTACGAGTTCGCCGCCCCCCCCGGGACCCACCAGGTTCGCGCCACGCTGATCGGCTACGCCCCCGATGCCCAGGAAGTGACCGTGACGGCGGGTCAGGCCGTCACGGCGGACTTCGAGCTCCAGATCCAGGCGATCGTGATGGAGGAGATCGTCACCACCGGGTACGGAGTGCAGCGTCGCCTCGCGATCACGGGGTCGATCGCCACCGTGAACGCGGACGATGCGGATGTCGGCGTGATCTCGAACGTGAATCAGATGATCGAGGGCCGCGTGCCGGGTCTGACCGTGACCCAGAACACCGGCGAGCCCGGGGCCGGCGCGCAGATCCGGATCCGGGGCGGGACGTCGATCAGCGCCAGCAACGAGCCGCTGTACGTCATCGACGGCGTCCCGATCCAGAACGTCGCGACCGAGCCGTCGGGAATCGGCGTGGGCGGCGATCCGTCGCTTCCGCGCAGCCCGCTCAACCTGCTCAATCCGTCGGACATCAAGTCGATCACGGTCCTCAAGGACGCGTCCGCGGCGGCCATCTACGGGTCGCGCGCCGCCAACGGCGTCATCCTGATCGAGACCAAGGGCGGTCAGCCGGGCCAGGTGAGCATCGAGTACGACGGCTACGCGTCGATCTCGTCACCTTCCAGTCATCTCAACGTCCTTGACGGCGGCGAGTACCGCCAGTTCATCCAGAGCCAGGTATCGGCCGGTGTGCTGGATGCGAGCCGACTCGACGGGCTGGGCGCCGCGAACACCAATTGGGAGCAGGCGGTCACGCGCTCGGCCCTGACTCACAACCACAACCTGACGTTCACGGGCGGGACCCAGGCGACCCGGTTCCGGGCCTCGCTCAACTACATGAACCAGGAGGGCATAGCGCTGAACAACGGATTCCAGCGCTACCAGGGCCGGCTCAACGGAACGCACACCGCGTTCGACGACCGACTCCGTCTGGACCTCAACCTCACCAGCTCGCACATCGAGAACAATTACCTGTCGGCCCAGAACGGGGGCGGGTTCGAGGGTGACGTGTTCCAGAACATGGTCATCTTCAACCCGACCGAGCCGATCATGGTCACCGACCCGGAGACGGGGCTGCAAAGCTTCTTCGAGATCGGGACCGGCGCCCAGTCGGTCCGCAATCCCGTGGCGATGGCCGAGCAGCTCCAGGACCAGGCCAGCACGACCCGGACGCTGGGGAGCCTCAAGACCACGTTCGAGCTCGGCTCCGGCCTTTCGGCGCAGGCGATCCTCGGTGTCGACCGCTCCGAGGGAACGCGACGGACCTACTTCCCCGCGGCGAACCCCGTGGGGGCCCAGTTCAACGGGCTCGCGCGCCAGGTGGGCCGTGACAAGACGGACCTCACCTTCCAGGGTCTCCTGACGTGGCAGGGTCAGATCGCCGATCAGCAGTCCCTCGAGATCGTCGGGGGCTACGAGGCCGCCGACTACCAGATCCGGGAGTTCGGGGCGGAGTCCCGTGACTTCCTCACCGACGCGTTCGGGTTCAGCAACCTGGGCGCCGGGGGTGTCACGCAGCGTCCGTTCTCTTGGGAGGAGGACAGCCGGCTCGTCTCCGTCCTGTCGCGCGCCAACTGGAGCTACAAGGACCGCTACTTCCTGACGGCGGTGGCGCGCTACGATGGATCCTCACGGTTCGGAGCCGGGAACAAGTGGGCCTTCTTCCCGGGCATCTCCGGGGCATGGCGTCTGAGCGAGGAGGACTTCCTCGCCGGCGGCCCGTTCTCCGAGCTCCGGCTGCGCGTCGGGTGGGGTAAGCAGGGCAACCAGGCCGTTCCCCCGTACTCTTCGCTGATCGTGCTCGAGACCAACGACGGCGCACGGTACGTGTTCGGGAACTCCGCCTTCACCGGCGTGGCTCCCGTGCGGAACCCCAACCCGAACCTGAAGTGGGAGCAGACGACGCAGATCAACGTCGGCCTCGACTTCGGGTTCGACAACAACCTGTTCTCGGGCTCGATCGAGTACTACCGGAAGAACACGTCCGACCTGCTGCTCACGGTCCCGGTGGCGCAGCCCGCCGTCGTCTCCGATCGGCTGGAGAACATCGGCAAGGTCCGCAATACCGGGGTCGAGGCCTCGCTCGACGCGGTGCTGATCAACCGCAGCGGTCTCAACTGGCAGGCGGGATTCGTGCTCGGCATGAACCGCAACGAGGTCGTCGATCTCGGCGGTCGATCGTTCATCGCGACCGGCGGCGTGAGCGGTCAGGGTCAGAGCGGTCAGGTGTCGCAGCGGATCATCCCGGGCGAGCCGCTCGGCACCTTCTACGGACCCGAGTACGCCGGCGTCGACGACCAGGGCCGGCAGCTGTTCAACGACTACGACGACAACGGCCAGCTCACGGGGACCCATACCACCCCGGAAGCCAACGACTTCCGGGTCCTCGGGGACGCGAACCCCGATTTCTCGATGGGTATCACCAGCAAGCTGGACATGGGCCGGTTCGACGCGAGCGTGTTCGTCCGCGCCGACGTGGGTCAGGACGTGTTCAACAACACGGCGCTCGTCTACAGCACGAAGGGCAACGCGCTCCAGGACAAGAACTTCCTGCGCTCGGCGCTCAGCGATCCGATCGGCATCTTCGAGCCGGCCATCTACTCGTCGCGCTGGATCGAAAGCGGGTCGTTCGTGCGGCTCCAGAACCTCACACTCGGCTACCGGCTCGACCTGCCGGCCTCGTTCGGGATCAAGTCGGCACGCATCTACGCCTCGGCCGACAACCTGTTCCTGCTCACCGGCTACAGCGGCTACGACCCCGAGGTCCACGTCGAATCGGGGCTGGCCTCGCGCGGGATCGATTATCTCGCCTATCCGCGTTCGCGAACGTTCACGTTCGGCCTCCAGATCGGGTCATGACACCGGGAGTATCGTGTCGCCGCGATCCGTACGCCGAACGCAGTAGAAGCAAGGAGGAGGTATGAGGAAACCAGGTTCGCGATTCTCGACCCGTCGGCGGGAGGGGCTTCTGCCGCTCGCGCTTCTCCTGCCGGTGCTGGGCGCCACACAGGGGTGCTCGCTGGATGAGAGCCCGGTCAGCGCCATCACGCCCGACAACTACTACCAGAACGAACAGGAGGTCCTCGGCGGCGTGACCGCCGCGTACGCCGAGCTCAGGAACACGCTGTGGGGCTACTACAACCTGAGCGAGATCAGCACCGACGAGATGGTCGTGCCCACGCGCGGGCAGGACTGGTTCGACAACGGGCGCTGGATCGAGATCCACGAGCAGAACTGGTCCGCCAACAGCCCGGCGGGTCTCGACGACATCAACGGGACGTGGAACAACCTGTTCGCCGGGGTGGCGAAGTCGAACGTGGTGCTGGAGGCGATGGGCAACGTCACGGTGGCAAACCAGGACGTGTTCACCGCGGAGCTCCGGGCGCTGCGGGCGTTCTACTACTATCTGCTCATGGACATGTTCGGGGGCGTCCCGATCGCCACCGACACCGAGATCCTGCCGCGCCCGCGGGCCACGCGCGCCGAGCTGTTCGACTTCATCGAGCAGGAGCTCCTCGATGTGCGGAGCAGCCTGCCGTTGAGCTGGCCCGCCGAGTACAACGGACGGTTCACGCAGGGCGCGGCCGACGCGATCCTCGCGAGCATGTACCTGAACGCCGAGGTGTTCACCGGCACGGTGGGCACGGGGGGTCTCCAGAAGGGCCAGGCCCGCTGGCAGGATGCGATCGACGCGGCGGATCGGGTGATCAACTCCGGCGCCTACACCCTGGCGACGGACTGGATCTCGAACTTCACGCCGGACAACTACCTGTCGCCCGAGAACATCCTGGTCGTCAAGCACCTCCACGAGTCGGGTCTGGGGCTCAACTTCGTGATGCGGGCGCTGCACTACAATCACATCGGGAGCCCGACCCCGTGGAACGGCTTCTCCACCCTCGCATCCACCTATTTCTCGTTCGATCCGGACGACGAGCGGACGGAGATCTTCCTCGTCGGTCCGCAGGTGAACCTCGAGACCGGCCAGGCGATCAACGATCGCTCGGGCGCTCCGCTCATCATCGTCCCGACGATCGGCGACATTCACCAGGCCACCGAAGCGGAGGGCGCCCGGATCGTCAAATGGCGGCTGGACCCGGACCACGTGGCGGAGAACAACAGCAACGACGTGGCCTACTTCCGTCTCGCGGAGATGTACCTGATCAAGGCCGAGGCCATGAACGAGCTCGGGAACACCGCCGCCGCGGTGGACCTCGTCAACATGGTGCGTGCGCGTGTGTTCCATCCGGCCAAGCCGCTGAGCGCGGCCAACTATACGCAGTCGACGTTCCGTGATCAGATCCTCCTGGAGCGGCTGTTCGAGCTCACGGCCGAGGCCAAGCGGCGACAGGATCTGATCCGGCACGGGAAGTACAGCGACACGTGGGAGTTCAAGGGACCCACCGATCCGTATCGGATGCTCATGCCGATTCCGCAGCCGCAGCTGGATACGAACCCGGAGCTTACGCAGAATCCGGGGTATTGATTCGGTCGTGATCCGCACGGTCCACGAATCGTGACGTCATGGCCCGCTCTCTCGGGGGCGGGCCATGACGCCCTCCTCCGATGAACCCGGCCCGTTCCGGTGTCGGCCCTCGCCTCTTCCTCGCCCTGGCCGGTCTGACCGCCGCGTGTGGCGACCGCCCGGGGGGTGGGCAGCCACCGGTCACCGGTGAGGCACTGTTCACCCGTCTCCCCTCCTCGTACACGGGCGTCCGGTTCGAGAACCACATCGAGGATCGACCCGAGTTCAACGTGTTCTCGTATCGCAACTACTACAACGGCGGGGGCGTGGCCATCGGGGACCTGACGGGTGATGGGCTCCCCGAGCTCATGCTGACCTCGAACCTCGAGGAGAACCGCCTGTACCTGAACGAGGGAGGGTTCCGATTCCGCGACGTGACCCGCCAGGCGGGAGTGGGCGGCCAGGGGAGATGGGCGACGGGGGTCGTGTTCGCCGACGTGGACGGCGACGGGTGGCTCGACATCTACGTCGGCTACGCGGGGGCCGCGGAAGAAGGGGAGCGCGCCAACGAGCTCTACCTCCACCGGGGGGTCGACGAGCACGGCGTGCCGGTGTTCGCCGAGTCGGCGGCCGAATGGGGGATCGCCGATCCGGGCTACACGACCCACGCCGCGTTCTTCGACTACGACCGGGACGGCGATCTCGATCTGTACGTGCTCAACAACTCTCCCCGCCCCGCCGACAGCTTCGGGCTCCTCAACACGAGGGACGTGCGCGATCCCGACGGCGGCGACCGGCTGTACCGCAACGAGGGAGACGGGTTCGTGGACGTGAGCGTGGCCGCGGGCATCTACGGGAGCGAGATCGGCTTCGGTCTGGGGGTCGCGATCAGCGACGTAGATCGGGACGGGTGGCCGGACATCTACGTGTCGAACGACTTCTTCGAGCAGGATTACCTGTATCTGAACGACAGAGACGGGAGCTTCACCGAGTCCATCAGCAGCCGCACCCCCTACGTCAGCTACTCGTCGATGGGGCTCGACATCGCCGACATCGACAACGACGGGTGGCCGGACATCTACGTCACGGACATGCTCCCGGAGGACGAGCACCGCTTCAAGACGACGCAGGCGTTCGAGGGCTGGGACCTGTACCGGGACCGGCTGAAGAACGGGTATCACGCGCAGTTCACGCGCGACATGCTCCTGCTCAACGAGCGGGTGGGCGTGTTCGCCGAGATCGGGCAGCTGGCGGGCGTCTCCCGAACCGACTGGAGCTGGAGCGCGCTGATCGCGGACTTCGATCTGGACGGGTACAAGGACATCCACGTTACGAACGGGATCCGGCGAGACGTCACGTCGCGCGACTACATCTCGGTGCTGGCCAACCCGCGCACGCTCGAGGCGGCGCGCCGCGGCGAGCACATGGACGTGATGGGGCTCATCGCGCGGCTCGACTCGACGCCGCTCCCCAACTACGTCTTCCGGAACCGGGGAGACCTGACGTTCGAGGATGAGAGCGGGGCCTGGGGGCTCGACACGCGGGGATTCTCCAACGGGGCGGCGTACGGAGACCTGGACGGGGACGGGGCGCTCGACCTGGTCGTGAACAACGTCGACCAGGAGGCCGTCGTGTACCGGAACAACGCCCGGACCCTGGGTGACAACGGCTATCTCCAGATCCGGCTGCGGGGCGAGGGCGGCAACCGCTACGCCATCGGCGCACGGGTGACGCTCAGGAGCGGCGAGCGGCTGTTCGTGCAGGAGCTGGAGCCGTCACGCGGCTTCCAGTCGAGCGTCGACTACACGCTCACCTTCGGGATAGGCGACCTCGACACGCTCGAGTCCGTGAGCGTCGAGTGGCCCGACGGGCGAGTGAGCGTCGAGCGCGATGTGGCGGCCGATCAGGTGCTCACCATCTCGCAGACCGGCGCCGGATCGGCGGCGGCGTTGGAGGGGGGGCGACCCGCCCGGATCCTCGCCGATGTCACGGACGAAGTCGGGCTCGATTTCGTCCACCGGGAGAACTCGTTCGTCGACTTCCACCGCGAGCGCCTGCTCCCGAAGCTCCTGTCCACCGAAGGCCCGCGCATGGCGGTGGGCGACGTCGACGGCGACGGCCTCGAGGACGTCTACATCGGGGGCGCCAAGGAACAGAGCGGGCGGCTGCTTCAGCAGCGCGCGGACGGAGCCTTCCGGTCGACGAACGGGGCCGTCTGGGACGAGGATCGCCTGTCCGAGGACCTCGGAGCCGCCTTCCTCGACGCGAACGGCGACGGCCACCTCGACCTGTACGTGGTGAGCGGGGGGAGCGAGTTCTCCGACATCGCCCCCGCGCTACAGGACCGGCTCTATCTGAACGACGGCCGGGGCCGCTTCCGGAAGGCCGAGGGGGCGCTGCCCGCCATGAACGTGAGCGGCTCGTGCGTGGCGGCGGCCGACTTCGATGGGGACGGGGACGTGGACGTGTTCGTCGGTGGCCGGGTCGTCCCGTGGCGGTACGGCCTCGACCCCGCCAGCGTCCTGCTCGCCAACGACGGGCGTGGACACTTCACCGAGATCACGGCCGAGGCCGCCCCGGAGCTGGCCACCGTCGGAATGGTCACCGACGCGACGTGGACGGACGTCGACGGGGATGGGCGGGTGGATCTCGTCGTCGTGGGGGAGTGGATGCCGATCACCGTCTTCCGCGGCGCGGGCGAGGGCCGGCTCGAGCGCGTCGAATCGCCCGGTCTCGAGACGAGCCACGGCTGGTGGAACCGGATCGTGCCGGGGGACTTCACGGGCGACGGCCGGGTGGACTTCCTGGTCGGGAACCTCGGGCTCAACACCCGTCTCCGGGCCAGCGAGCGCGAGCCGCTCACCATGTACGTGAAGGACTTCGATCGGAACGGATTCATCGAGCAGATCCTGTCCGGATACAACGGGGGGGTGAGCTACCCGCTCGCGTTGCGCGATGACCTCATCGGCGCGCTTCCCTACCTGCGGACGAGGTACCCGGACTTCGAGAGTTATGCCCTGCAGACGGTGAGCGACATCTTCCCGGCGGACGAGCTGGCGGACGCGGTCGTCAAGCGGGCGTACACGTTCGCGTCGGCCCTGGCGCGAAACGAGGGTGACGGCGCGTTCACGTTGCTTCCGTTGCCGCTGGAGGCACAGATCGCGCCCGTGTACGGGATCCTGCCCGCCGATGTCGACGAGGACGGCGATCAGGATGTCCTGCTGGCCGGGAACTTCGATGGCGTCAAGCCGGAGATCGGCCGCATGAGCGGCGGGTACGGTCTCCTGCTCAGGGGGGATGGAACGGGCGAGTTCGAGCCCGTTCCGGCCGCGGAGAGCGGGTTCCTCGTCCCCGGTCAGGCGCGCGACATCCACCGCGTCGGCACGCGGCGGGGCGACCTGTATGTCGTGACCCGCAACGACGACCGTCCGCTCGTCTTCCGCCCGATCCGGTGAGGCTATGGATTCGGCTGGGCCCGGACGTCCGGTCGCGGCTGTTTCGTCGTGATGATGATGACCCCGTTGGCGCCCCGCACGCCGTACATCGACGTGCTCACGGCGTCCTTGAGCACCCTGATGGACTCGATATCGTAGGGCTGGACCGGAACGCTGCCGTCCGGGTCCGGCTCGATCGGGACGCCGTCGATCACGTACAGCGGCTGATCGCTCCCCACGATCGAGGTCGTGCCCCGAATATGAACGATGATGCCCGCCGAAGAACGCACGACCTGCACACCGGCGACCCGGCCACGCAGCATCTCCTCGACATCCTCGGCGGGCGCACGCTCGATCTCATCGGCGGTGACGACCGAGGGGTCTGCCGGAGCCCGCTCCGCGACGCCGCCGGGCCGGTCGCCGGCCGCACCCCCGCCCGTGTGGGCGCAGGCGGGCGCCAGCGCGGCGAGCAGGGCGAACACGAGCCCATCGCGAGCCGTTCGTGCGGTGGAGGACATACGCACCTCCGAGAAAGGGTCTCGAAACCCGCCGACGCAGCCGAGGGGCGACCAGTATGATACACACGTCAGGACGGATCGATCCGCCGGCCGGCCGGTCGCGGACCGGGGACCGGGGTCGTCGAGAGTGGAGGTACGCGATGAGATGGTGGCCGAACAGCCGGAAGCCGTCCCCGGGCGTCGTGGTGGCGGGCGCGTTGCTGATCGCCGCCGGGCCGGCGGCCGCGCAGCAGGCGCTGAGCGTCGCCTCGCCCGACGGGCGCAACGAGGTCACGCTGGCGATCGATGCGGGGCAGCTCACCTACCGCCTCGACCGCGACGGGCGGCCCGTGCTCCAGCCGTCGCGGCTGGGGTTCGAGTTTCGCGACGCGCCCCCGCTGGGCGACGCCGTGCGGGTGATCGATACCTCGACCGCCAGCGCGGACGAGACGTGGACTCAGCCGTGGGGCGAGGTCCGCGAGGTGCGGGATCACCACAACGAGCTGCGCGTGTCGCTCGAGGAGGAGCGTCCCCCCGGCCGGCGGTTCGTGGTCGTGTTCCGCGCGTTCGACGACGGAGTGGGGTTCCGGTACGAGCTTCCGGAGCAGTCCGCCCTGGGCGACTTCCAGATCAGCGAGGAGCTCACCGAGTTCGCGATCGCCGACGATGCGCGGGCCTGGTGGATCCCCGCCTTCCAGCAGAATCGATACGAGTATCTGTATCGGTCGTCGCCGGTGAGCACGCTGGACACGGTGCAGACGCCGCTCACGCTCGAGTTCCACGATGGGCTTCACGTCGCGATCCACGAGGCCGACCTGGTGGACTACGCCGGTCTGACACTCGTCGGCGGCCGTGAGCAGAACCGCACCTTGCGGGCGTATCTGGCCCCGTGGGCGGACGGCGTGAAGGTGCGGGGCCGGACCCCGTTCCGGACCCCGTGGCGCACGATCCAGATGGCCGACGAGGCGGCCGGGCTGGTGCCGTCCGTGCTCGGACTCAATCTCAACCCCCCCGCGCCCGATTCGCTCGCCGCCGCGAGCTGGATCCGGCCCATGAAGTACGTCGGCATCTGGTGGGGCATGCACATCGGCAGGATGACCTGGGGCTCGGGCCCCCGGCACGGAGCGACCACCGAGAATACGAAGCGCTACATCGACTTCGCGTCCCGGAACGGGTTCGGGGGCGTGCTGGTCGAGGGCTGGAACGTAGGCTGGGACGGAGTCTGGTACGGGAACGGTGACGTGTTCTCGTTCACGCAGCCCTACCCGGACTACGACCTGCCGGCGCTGGCGGCGTACGCGCGCGAGCACGGGGTGGGGCTCATCGGCCACCACGAGACCGCGATGGGCATCGAGAACTATGAGCGGCAGCTCGAGCCGGCCTTCGATCTCCTCGAGAGCCTCGGCATGCACGGCGTGAAGACCGGGTACGTGGGGGACCGGACCCCGGAGGGGCACGCGCACCACGGCCAGTACATGGTGCGCCACTGGCGGAAGGTGATCGAGACCGCGGCGCGTCACCACGTCATGCTCGATGTCCACGAGCCGATCCACGACACGGGGGAGCGCCGCACCTTCCCGAACATGATGACCCGCGAGGGGGCCCGCGGGCAGGAGTACAACGCGTGGGGGGGAGACGGCGGAAACCCGCCCGAGCACGAGACGATCCTGTTCTTCACGCGGATGCTCGCGGGGCCGTTCGACTTCACCCCCGGCGTGTTCGACCTGAAGATCGAGAGCGCCGACGGCCCGCCGCGCTCCCCGGAACAGTCCCGGCCCCGGACGACGCTCGCCAAGCAGCTCGCCCTGTACGTAGTGCTGTACTCGCCGCTCCAGATGGCGTCGGATCTGCCCGAGAACTACGAGGGTCACCCGGCGTTCCAGTTCATCCTGGATGTCCCGGTCGACTGGGAGGAGACGCGCGTCCTGGACGGAAGGATCGGCGACTACGTGGTGGTCGCCCGCCGCGAGCGCGGCGGAGACCAGTGGTTCATCGGGGCGATCACGGACGAGGAGGCCCGCACGCTCGACGTCCCGCTGTGGTTCCTGCCGCGGGGGCGCGGGTACGTGGCGGACATCTACGCCGACGGCCCCGGCGCCGACTGGCGTGACGACCCCGGGTCCTACGAGATCACGCACCGACCGGTCGACGCCGACACGCACCTGACGCTGAAGCTCGCGCCGGGCGGGGGACAGGCCATCCGCATCCACCCGTCGAGATAGCGGCCCGCGTCCCGTGTCCCACACCGCTCGCCTTCCGGTCCTCATCGCCACCGCCACGGCCGCATGCCTGTCGGCCTGCGGGCGGGATGCGGGATCCCCGCGGCTGTTCGAGCCGCTCGATCCGGGGGCGACGGGGGTCAGGTTCGAGAACTCCCTCCCCCTGGACCCCGAGTTCAACATCCTCGAGTACCTCAACTACTACAACGGCGGCGGGGTGGCGGTGGGCGACATCGACGGGGATGGGCTGCCCGACCTCTACTTCACCTCGAACGTCGGATCCAACCGGCTGTACCGGAACCGGGGAGACTACCACTTCGAGGACGTGACCGAGCGCGCCGGGGTCGAGGGCTCGGACGGCTGGACGACGGGCGTCACGATGGCCGATGTGGATGGCGACGGACACCTCGACATCTACGTGTCGGCGGTCGACTACCTGACCATGCACGGCCGCAACATCCTGTACCTGAACCGCGGCGACGGCACGTTCGCCGACGAGACCGAGCGCTTCGGGCTCGGCCACGTCGGCTACGGGACGCAGGCCGCCTTCTTCGACTACGACCTGGACGGGGACCTGGACGCGTACCTCCTCAATCATTCGGTGCACGCCGAGCGCGGCAACAGCTTCAGCCCGCAGCGCGACGCCGTGCATCCGCGGTCCGGCGACCGACTGTTGAGGAACGATGGGAACCGGTTCGTCGATGTGACCACCGAGGCCGGGATCCACGCGGGCGTGGAGGGCTACGGGCTCGGCGTGGTGGTGAGCGACCTGGACCTCGACGGGTGCCCCGACGTGTACGTGGCCAACGACTTCCAGGAGAACGACTTCCTGTACTACAATCGCTGCGACGGCACGTTCACCGAGTCGATCGCCACCTCGATCGGCCATACGAGCCTCTCCTCGATGGGCGTGGACGCGGCGGACTTCGACAACGACGGCCGGCCCGACCTCGTCGTGCTCGACATGCTCCCCGCGCGGGAGGACATCCTCAAGACTTCGGCCAACGCCGAGAGCTACGAGGTCGAGCGGCGCAAGCTCATGGCGGGCTACGGGCCCCAGTACGTGCGCAACACCCTGCAGCTCAACCGCGGCCTGCGCCGCTTCAGCGAGATCGGCTACCTGACCGGCGTGTACGCGACCGACTGGAGCTGGGCTCCCCTGTTCGCCGATCTGGACAACGACGGCGACAAGGACCTGCTCGTCACGAACGGCATCTATCACCGCCCGAACGACCTCGACTACATCGCCTACGTGGGGAGCGAGGCCGTCCAGATCTCCCTCGCGCAAGGGATCACCCGGCAGACGCTGCAGGAGCTCCTAGAGCGCATGCCGCACGTCCCCCTGTCCAACTACGCGTACCGCAACGACGGGGGGCTGAGGTTCACGAACGTCGCCGGGGAATGGGGGCTGGCGGAGCCGGGCTTCTCGAACGGGGCCGCGTACGCGGATCTGAACAACAGCGGCGCCCTCGATCTGGTCCTCAACAACCTGAACGCGCCGGCGTCCATCCTCCGAAACCGCGTGCGCGAGCTCGGCGAGTCGCACTTCCTCTCCGTGCTCCTCGAGGGAGCCGGCGCCAACACCGGGGGGATCGGCGCCCGGGTCATCGTCGAGCAGGACGGGGCGAAGCAGATGCTGGAGCAGATGCCGACCCGGGGCTTTCTGTCCTCGGTCGACCCCCGGCTCCACTTCGGGCTCGCCACGGCCGCGCGGCTCGACTCACTCATCGTCGTGTGGCCCGATCGGCGCTTCCAGGTACTGACGGACGTCGACATCGATCGCCAGGTCACGCTGTCGCAGGACGCCGCCGGCGGGCACTGGGGATCGGCGGGCCCGGACGGCGGAGCGGCGTCCGCGGCCACGGGGAGCGGGACGGCGGCGGCACCCGTCCGGCTGTTCGAGGACGTGACGTCCGGGACCGGGATCGACTTCGTGCACCGGGAGAACGAGTTCTACGACTACCGGACGCAGCCGCTGATGCCCCACGAGCTCTCGACCCAGGGGCCGGCCCTCGCCGTGGGGGACGTGAACGGGGACGGATTCGACGACCTGTTCGTGGGGGGTGCCAAGCGCCAGCCGGGACGGCTGTTCGTCCAGCGCTCCGACGGGACGTTCCGCGGCGTCGAGGTCGCCGCGTTTCGGGCCGACGGCCTCGAGGAGGACATCGCGGCCGCGTTCCTCGACGCCGACGGCGATGGGGCGTCGGACCTCTACGTGGCGAGCGGCGGGAACGAGTTCTGGGGGGAGCACGAAGCGCTCGAGGACCGGCTCTACATGGGCGATGGCCGGGGGGGCTTCAGGCGGTCGCACGACCGGATCCCCGCCATGTTCGACAACGGCTCGTGCGTCGTCCCGGGCGACTACGACGGGGACGGCGACGTCGACCTGTTCGTGGGCAGCCGCGTCATCACACGCGAGTACGGGCACACGCCCCGGAGCCACCTGCTCGAGAACGATGGCACGGGACGGTTCCGGGACGTGGCCGACGAGAGGGCCGAGGGGCTCGCCGAGGCGGGGATGGTCACGTCGGCCGCCTGGGTGGATGTGGATGATGATGGTCGACTCGACCTGGTCGTGGTGGGCGAGTGGATGCCGGTCCGGGTGTTCCGCCAGGAGGGCGGGCGGTTCATCGACCGCACGGAGGAGTCGGGGCTGTCGGGCACGAACGGGTGGTGGAACCGCGTAACGGCCGCCGATCTGAACGGCGACGGCCACGAGGATCTGGTGCTCGGGAACCTGGGCCTCAACTCGTACCTGCGCGCCTCCCCCGAGGGGCCGGCCCGGCTGTACGTGCACGACTTCGGTCGCGACGGGACGCTGGAGCAGATCCTCACCTTCTACAAGCACGGGGTGAGCTATCCGATCGCCGGTCGGGACGAGCTCGTCGCCCGGATGCCGTTCCTCCGCGCCCGCTGGCCCACCTACGGCGACTTCGGCGCCAGCCGCATCGAGGACATCATCCCCGAATCGGAGCTGTCCGAGGCGCGGGTGCTGGAGGCGACCGTGTTCGCCAGCTCGGTGGCCGTGAGCCGGGGGGATGGCACGTTCCGTCTCGATCCTCTGCCGATCGAGGCCCAGTTCGCTCCCGTCTACGCCGCGAACGCGAACGATGTCGATGGCGACGGGCGGGTGGATGTGGTGGTGGCCGGCAACCTCCACGGGGTACCCCCGGTGCGGGGCCGATACGACGCGAGCTACGGGCTCCTGCTGCGGGGCGACGGCCACGGAGGGTTCGAATCGGTCGACATGGAGACGAGCGGCCTGCTCATCGATGGTGAAGTGCGCGACCTGCAGTTCCTCGGTCGGGCGAACGGCGAACGCCTGATCGTCGTCGCGCGCAACGACGATCGCCTCCAGGTGCTGCGGGAGGCACCCGGGACCGAACACAATCCCTGATCGAAGGAGGCGTCAGCGTGGGTCTGCTCGCGACGTTGGACTGGGCCGTAATCGGCGTCTACTTCCTCCTCGTGTTCGGTGTGGCGATCTGGGCGACGATGCGCGAACGATCGTCACGCGAGACCTCCACGGACTACTTCCTGGCCGGCCGGGACGCCGGCTGGTTCCTCGTCGGAGGCTCGCTGTTCGCCTCCAACATCGGCTCCGAGCACCTCGTGGGTCTGGCCGGTACGGGAGCCGCGAGCGGCGTGGCGGTGGCGCAGTTCGAGATCCTCGCGTCGCTGATCCTCCTCCTGCTCGGTTGGCTGTTCGTTCCTTTCTACCTGGCGAGCGGCGTGTACACGATGCCCGAGTTCCTCGAGCGCCGGTACTCGGAGGGGGCACGCTGGTACCTGGCCGTGATCTCGATCATCGGCTACGTGCTGACCAAGATCTCGGTGACCATCGCCGCGGGCGGGATCGTGTTCGAGGCCCTGATGGGGATCGACTTCTGGACCGGTGCGCTCGTGGTGGTGGTGATCACCGGGGTGTACACGATCTTCGGCGGGCTCAGGGCGGTGCTGTATACCGACCTGCTCCAGATGTTCGTCCTCATCGGGGGCGCCGTGACCGTGATGATCCTCGGGCTGCACGCGCTCGGCGGCTGGGGCGCGATGACCGAGGCGGTCCCGGCGTCGTTCCTGACCCTGTGGAAGCCCCTCTCGGATCCCGACTTCCCGTGGACCGGCATTCTGTTCGGGGCCCCCATCCTCGGCGTGTGGTACTGGTGCACCGACCAGTTCATCGTGCAGCGCGTGCTCGCGGCGCACGACGAGAACCACGCGCGGCGCGGAACGGTGTTCGCGGGATACCTGAAGCTCCTGCCGCTGTTCATCTTCGTGATCCCGGGCGTGATCGCGTACGCGCTCGCGCAGCAGGGCCGGCTGGATCTGGCGCGGCCCGACGAGGCGCTTCCCACGCTCATCGGCGTGCTCCTCCCGGTGGGGCTGCGCGGGCTCGTGGTGGCCGGGCTGCTCGCGGCGCTCATGAGCTCGCTCTCCTCGGTGTTCAACTCGACCTCGACCCTGATCACGCTCGACGTCTACAAGCGGCTCCGACCGCAGGCCTCCGAGCGACAGCTCGTGCTGTTCGGTCAGGCCGCCACCGCCGTGCTGGTCGGCGTCGGGCTCCTGTGGATCCCGCTCATGCGGCTCATCTCGGGGCAGCTGTATCAGTACCTGCAGAGCGTGCAGGCGTACATCTCGCCCCCCATCGCGGCGGTGTTCCTCATCGGCATCCTGTGGCGACGCGTGAACGCGACGGGGGCCATGGCGGCGCTCCTCACCGGGTTCGTGCTCGGGATGGGACGGCTGGTGGCGGAGCTCGGCAAGGGCGGCCTGAGCGGCTTCCTGTTCTCCTATGCCGACATGAACTTCCTGCACTTCGCGGTCGTCCTGTTCGTCATCTGCACCGCGGTGTTGATCGCGGTCAGCCTGCTCACGCCGCCACCGCCGGAGGAGAAGGTGAAGGGTCTCACGCTCGCGGTTCGGGACAGGATCGAGACCGTCGCGCACGCCTGGCGGCGGACCGATCTCGTGCTCACGCTGCTCCTCATCGTGTGCGTGGGGATCGTGTGGATCTACTTCTCGTGAAAGGCGCTCGACCCATGCCGCCCGTCCCGACTCGTGGTGGCCCCCGTCCGCCCCCCTCGCAGGCGAAGCCATGAAATCGACCTGGAAGGTGCGCGTCGCGCTCGCGTTGAACTTCTTCGTCTTCGCGATCCTGCTGAACACGGTCGGGATCGTGATCGCGCGCGTGATCGAGGACTACGGCGTGGCCGGCACGACCGCGGCTTCGCTCGAAGCGTTCAAGGACCTCTCGATCGCGGCCACCTCGTTCCTCCTCGCCTCGTACGTGCCGCGCATCGGGTACCGGCGCACGATGCTCGCGGGGCTCACGGCGGTGATGCTCGCCAGCATGCTGGTGGCGGCCGTCACGGGCTTCTGGGTGACACCCGTCCTGTACGCGACGATCGGCGTGAGCTTCGCGCTCATGAAGACGGCCGTCTACTCCACCATCGGCCTCATCACGGAGTCGCAGGCCGCGCATACCGGCCTCATGAACTTCATGGAGGGGGTGTTCCAGGTCGGCGCCATGTCGGGGCCGCTGCTCTTCGCCTTCATGATCGACGTGCGCCGCTGGACCGACACGTACTGGCTGCTCGCCGTGCTGATCCTCGTCGCGCTCGTCCTCATGTGGTTCACGCAGCTCGATGAGCACGAGATCGAGGCCCACGCGGAGGAGACCGGCTTCCTCGAGATGCTCAAGCTGCTCAAGCGGCCCATCGTGTGGACGTTCGTGGTGTGCGCGTGGCTGTACGTGATGATCGAGCAGAGCTTCGGGACGTGGATGCCCCGCTTCCACGAGCAGATCTTCGGGCTTTCCGCGGCCGTCGCCTCCGGATTCATGAGCTTCTACTTCGGATCGATCGCGCTCAGCCGGTTCCTGGCCGGAGCCCTCGCGAAACGCGTCCCGTGGATCGTGCTGCAGCTCGTCTACCTGGGGCTCGCCTTCAGCGTGACCCTGACCGTGGTGCTGCTGACGACGGGGGGGAGCCCGGCCGAGGTGACCTCCTGGACCGCGGCGCCGAAGCTCGCGTTCCTGTTCGCCGTCGTGGGATTCTTCCTCGGACCGATCTATCCGACGATCTCCTCGATCGTGCTGACTCGGATGCCCAAGTCGCAACAACCGGCGATGACGGGGCTCATCATCATCTTCTCCGCGCTCGGAGGGACGACGGGCTCTCTCATCACGGGCCGGCTGACCGATATCCTGAACACGCACGATGCGTTCTTCTTCCCGCTCGTGCCGATCGCCCTGCTCGCGCTCATGCTGCTCCCCTACCGGCGGCTGGCGGAGCGGGAGGCGGAGGCGTGATGAGCGACCCCGCATGAAGATCCCCGTCGAGGCGACGTTCCGGCGCCTGCTCGAGCAGGAGGACACGGACGGGGACAACCAGATCACCGTCCGGGACTCGGGGCCGAAGCGCTTCCTGGTGATGGGCGACTCGGGGGACACGATCGCAGTGGAGGGGACGTACCCGCTGGCCAACCTCCTCCAGGAGCTCGCCGTCGCGCGCGAGACGGCCCGCGACACGCTGGAGCTCGACCGTGACCGGTTGGACGAGAACCCCGTCCGACGCATCTCGCGCATGATCCGCGATGTGTTCTGGGATGGGCTCACCCGGACCGTGGATGCGGACGGCATCGAGCGTGTGGCCATCGACTCCAAGGGCGAGGGCACGGACCTCGACCGGAGTCCGCGGGTGTACGTCCCCCACGACGACGCCCGGGCCCTCGCGTACTTCGAGCGCCTCGCGCAAGAGCGGCCCGACCTCGGGCTCGCCGTCGCACGTCTCCCCCGGACGATCACACCCGCGTACGGGCTCGGCCTCAACGACAGCCCCGGCATCCTGAGCCTGAAGCTCGTCGAGGACGATCGGGGCTCTGTCCGGGGGCTCCCGTTCGTCGTGCCCGGAGGACGCTTCAACGAGCTGTACGGGTGGGACAGCTATTTCATCGTGCTCGGGCTCCTGCACGACGGTCGCACGGAGCTCGCTCGCGGGATGGTCGATCATCTCCTCTACGAGATCGAGCACTACGGGCAGGTCCTGAACGCGAACCGCAGCTACTACCTGACGCGCTCGCAGCCCCCGTTCCTGACCGCCATGGGGTGGGCCGTATTCGAGCGGCTACCGGAAGGCGCGGCGCGCGAGGCCTGGTTCGCGGGGGTGATTCGCGCCGCGATTCACGAGTACGAGACGGTGTGGACCCGCCCGCCCAAGCTCACGGACAGCGGTTTGAGCCGCTATTACGCGCGAGGGATCGGGATGCCGCCCGAGACCGAGGCGGGGCACTATGACGGCCATCTGCGACCCTACGCGAGGGCGGCCGGGATGGACGTGGAGAGCTTCCGCGCGGCCGTGCGGCGGCGCGAGATCGTCGATGCCGAGCTCGACGAGTATTTCGTCCACGATCGGACGCTGCGCGAGTCGGGGCACGACAACAGCTATCGTCTCGAAGGCAGGGCCGCCCACCTGTGCACCGTGGACCTCAACGCACTGCTGTACCGCTACGAGATCGACATCGCCCGTGCGGCCAAGACCGTGTTCCGCGGCTCGTTGGAGACGCCCGACGGCACGGTCCACACGGGCGCGGCGTGGTTGGAGCGGGCCGGGCAGCGCCGCGAGCGGATGGACCGGCTGTGCTGGGACGAGGAACGGGGGATCTTCTTCGACTACAACTTCGTCGAGGGCGGGCAGACGGGCTTCGAGAGCGTCACGGGGCTGTATCCGCTCTGGGCGGGCCTCGCCTCCGAGGCGCAGGCGGCGGCGCTCGTCGAGCGCGCCGTGCCGCTGTTCGAGGAGGCGGGCGGGCTCGTGTCCACCACCGAGGCGTCGCGCGGCGCGATCTCCGAGGACCGCCCTCAGCGGCAGTGGGACTACCCGTTCGGCTGGCCGCCCCACCAGATGCTCGTCTGGCAGGGGCTGCGGGACTATGGCTACGAGGCTGTGGCCCGCCGGCTCGCGTACCGCTGGCTCCACATGATCACCCGGAATGCGGCCGACTACAACGGCACGATTCCCGAGAAGTACGACGTCGTGAACCGCACGCACGACGTGTTCGTCGAGTACGGCAACGTGGGAACGGAGTTCGATTACATCACGCGGGAGGGGTTCGGATGGATGAACGCCTCCTACCAGGTGGGGCTGGCGCTCCTCACGGACGAGGAGCGGCGGAGGCTCGAGGCGGGCACTCCGCCCGAGGACCCGAGCCTGGGGTAGGCGTCGAGCGGATCGAGCGGATTCACCGACCGCTTCCGCTTGACTGGTCCCCGAGCGCGGCTCACCACCGGCGCCGCGCCACGCCCGTGCGCGCGCGACCTTGATCTTCATGTCCCTCGCGGCGAGCGGGGCGCTGGCGTGGGCGCGGCGGTGGAAGGACCGTCGAGGCTCGTCCGCCCAGCCCTCGGCCCCGGACATCTCCGGACACCACCTCGTGACCGCTGCTACTACCGCCTCCGCTGGGCGAACAGCCAGGTGGTGAGCTCCGGGGAGCCATACGCGGCGTCCCAGGAGTCGTGGTCCGTACCGGGCACTTCCGTGTAGCGCACGTCGACACCGGCGCGCTCGAGGGCCTCCGCCGCGCGGCGCGACTCCTCGACCGGGACGACGCTGTCCACCTCGCCGTGGAAGATCCACACCGGCACGCCGGCGAGCCGGGCGGCGAGCGCCGCGAACGGCTCTCCATCCTCCTCCGGCACCACGGACGACTCGGGCGGAAGCGGGGGCCCACCCCGTACCCACGCGCAAATCGGGACGATGGCCGCGAAGCGCTCCGGGTGGCGGTAGGCCAGGTACCACGTGCCGTGGCCGCCCATCGACAGACCCGTCAGATAGATCCGGGCCGGGTCCGTCGAGAACTCCTCCAGCGTCCGGTCGAGCGCCGCCATGGCGGCGTCCGCCGGCCGTCCTGTCCACAGCGAGTCGCGCGGAGCCTGGGGCATGACGACGATCGCCGGATACCGGTCGGGGCTCTTGCGCAGGGCGGGCCCGAGCCCGACCGCCGTCTGGAAGACGCCGTCGCCGCCACGCTCACCGGCCCCGTGGAGGAAGAGGATGACCGGCCACCGCGTCCGCTCCGCGTAGCCACGCGGGACGTAGACCTGATAGGGGTACTCCGCGCCGCCCACGGTCACGGCGCGATCCAGAAAGCCGGTCTCGACGGTCTGCCCCGCCAGGCCCTCGAACGCCAGGAGACCGCAGAGAAGCGCGAGGCTGGAGAGCCGGGATGTGCGGATCCCCGGCGGCCGGATGGTCGCGAAACATGGTGTGTGAATCGTCATGTTCCCTCCTCGCGGGTCAGGGCTCGGCCGTCTCGAGCCCGATCTCGGTGCTCGCGCGAAGGTCGCGCGAGGACGATCCGATCCAGATCCGCCGGTTCCCGGTGGGCGCGACCCAGGTGTGCCGGACGGTGGACCAGCGGGCCAGCTCACGCGGACCGATGCGGATCCTCACTTCCCCCTCATCCCCCGCACCGAGGTGGATGCGCTCGAAGCCCACCAGACGCCGCGGCGCCATGGGAACGGGCGGATCGGTGGGCGGCCCGAGGTAGACCTGCACGACCTCGGAGCCCGGGACGGCCCCCGCGTTGCGTAGCCGAACGCGGATCTCGAACCCGTCTGCCGTCGGCCGGACGTCGGGGTCGGAGTACTCGAAGGTCGTGTACGAGAGGCCGTGTCCAAACGGGAAGAGCGGCTCCGTGCCACGAGCGTCGTACCAGCGATAGCCCACCAGGATGCCCTCGTCGTAGGCCACGCGACCGTCGATGCCCGGATAGCGGGCGTCCGACCCGGCCACGGGTGTGTCCTGTTCACGCCGTGGGAACGTCACCGGTAGCCTGCCGCTCGGGACGGCTTCGCCGAGCAGCAACGCAGCGGTGACGTCGGCTCCTTCCTGGCCGGGATACCACATCTCGAGGATGGCACCGACGTCGTCCACCCACGGCATGAGCACGGGGTCCCCGGTATTGAGCACGACCGTCGTATGGGGGTTGGCGGCCGCAAGGGCGCTCACCAGCTCGTCCTGCCCGTCGGGAAGCGACAATGAGGGCCGATCGCGGCCTTCGGTGCCCTCGTCATAGGCGAACACCACCGCGGCCGTCGTCTCCCGGGCCGCCTCGATCGCTTCGTCGCGGTACGCCCGCTGCCGCTCCGGCGTGACCCAGGCAAGCCGCACTCGCAACGGCTCTCTCGGTCCACCCTCCGAGCGCTCGGCATCGGCCGTCACCTCGATCTCGTGGGACTCGCCGGCCAGCAGCGACACGGTCGCGGTCGCGTTCTCGAGCCCGTCGCGCGTGGGCAGGAGACTCGCATCGCTGAAGAACCCGCCCGTCGACAGGAGCTGCGTGCCGTCCAGCGAGAGGGAACCGCCACCGCCGCTCGTCTGGAGCTTGAGCGCGTAGACGCCCGTGGTCGGCGCCGTCAGCGTGCCGGTCCACGTCCAGGCCGTGCCGGACGGCGGCGTGTCCGCCCGCGTGAAGTCGACGACGGCGTCGACCTGGGTGCCGCCCTCGGGGCCGCTGCGCGACAGGCCGTGCGCTTGGGCGCCCGTGGACGGACGGAGCGCGGACGCCGGAACGGGCACCCCGTCCAGATCGATACCCGGCAGGTAGCGGATGTCCGCCCCGGCCCGCCGCGCGAGCGCCGCGAGTGGGCTCTCCGAGCGCAGGGGCACGACGCGGGAGCTCCCACCCCCGCCGTACAGCGGGGTGTGCGCGGTGGGTCCGATGACGACCAGCGAGGCCAGGTCGCCGCCCTCGAGCGGGAGTGCGCCATCCTCGTTCTTCAGAAGTACGGCGCCCGCGAGGGCCACCTCGCGCGCCACGGCGGCCCCCGCCGCCTCGTCCATGTCCGGGCGCGGCGTTCCCTCGCCCAGGAGACCCATACGGTCCATCTGTCCGAGGATGCGCGTCACCGCCCGGTCGACCACCGCCTCGGGGATGCGGCCCATCTCCACGGCCGCCCGGAGCGAATCGGCGAAGTAAACCGGCTGGCCGGGGCCGAAGCTGGTGCCCGGCATCTCCTGGTCCAGACCGGCCTCGAGCGCTCCGAGTGAGTGGCGCGCGAACCAGTCGGTCATCACCCACCCCTGGAAGCCGAGATCGTCGCGCAGGATGCGGGTCAGGAGCTCAGGGCTCTCGCAGGCGTGCGTCCCGTTCACCTTGTTGTAGGCGCACATCACGGCGCCCGCACCGGCCTCGACGGCCGCCGCGAACCCGGGCAGGTAGATCTCGTGCATGGCGCGTTCGTCGACCGCCTCATCCGCGCTCATGCGGTCGCGCTCGAAGTTGTTGGCGACGTAGTGCTTGACGGTGGCGATCAGCCCTTCTCCCTCGATGCCCCGCACCTCCGCGCCCACCAGCCACCCCGCGAGGAGCGGGTCCTCGCCGAGCGTCTCGAAGTTCCGCCCCGCCTGCGGGACGCGCACGATGTTGACCATCGGCGAGAGCAGCACGTCCTGCCCGCGCGCGCGGCCCTCGCGTCCGATCACCTCGCCGAACCGCCGCGCGAGGGCCGTGTCGAAGGTGGCGGCGAGCATGACGGGAGCCGGGAGGGCCGTGGCAGGCTCACGGGTACGGATGCCCGCCGGTCCGTCCGCCATGCGGAGGGGCGGGATTCCGAGGCGCGGAATCCCCGGCACGTAGCCGGCCCCGGCCTCCCCGGAAGGATCCCGGGCACCGTGCAGGAGGGTGAGCTTCTCGTCCAGGGTCATGCGGCCCACGAGCCCGGCGACATCGGTCTCCTGGGCCGCGAGCGGGAGGGGGGCGGCGAACGGGAGCAGCAGGGCGAGGGCGGCGAAAGCCTCCCAGCGCCGGGGACGGGCTCTCATCCTGTCTTGCATGGCGGGCCTCCGGGGGTCATCCGAGCGGCGGTTGCCTCGCCTCCGGCACGCGCTTCTCGAGATCGGCGGCGCTCAGCACCAGTGTGTCGGTCTGGAACTTGTCCCATTCGCGGACGAGGAAGCCCTCCGACTCCAGCCGCGCCTGGATCCGGCCGCGATCCCACCCGAACACCTCCTCGAGGATCGGCACCACGACCGCGAGCGCATCGTCGCTCAACACGATGCGGCGCGCCACCTGGCTGATGTACTCGTTCTCGGACACGGCGATCGTCAGCCCGTCCAGCCGGTTCACGTGCAGCATCACGTGGATGTCCGAGCTCCCATCTCCCACGTAGATGATCCGGTCCCGGGCGATGTTCCGCTCGCGCCGGAGCCGGTCCACCACGGCCACCTTCCCGTAGCCCGCCGTCGAGTGCCGCACGTCCACGATGCGACCCTCGGCGTCGTACTCGAACTCGGTCCCGAAGATGCGGTCGGGCGACACGATCCCCTCCAGCGCCGACTCCACCATCTCCCGCGGCGCCGCCGAGATGACGTAGAACACGAACTCGTGCTCCGCGTCGATCTCGTTCAGGAGACTCGCGAACAGCTCGACGTTCGACTTGAGGTGCGCCCCCTTGCCGGCCTCGACGAGGTGCTCCCGTCGCACGCCGTTGAACTCGGGGTCGTGAACCAGCAGATAGGTTAGCTCCGCCCCCTGCTGCACGAAGTTCTCTTCCGCCAGCTCCGCCACCTTCTCGTCGAACGTCGAGACGCCGCGCAGTCCGGCCAGCACCTGGCCGCAATCGTTGAAGCTCAGTGTGCGGTCGAAGTCGCTCGCCAGCAGATAGCGGTTCGCCGACCGGCGGGTCTTGCGCTCCACCTCGTTACGCCTGGGCATCCGGGCCCTCGTGTGCCGCGCGTGGGGGGTCGATCGCCGATCGGCGGTCGAAGGAAGCCCCTGAGGACCCCGGGCGATCCGAGATGTTCCGCCGGGGCACGAGGAAACGCCGGCTCACGGGTCCGACTCCACGAGCTGGAACATGCGGCCCTCGAACCCCCCGAGCCCGTCGACGGGTACAAACGGCCGGATGTGGCCGCCCCCGTCGACGATGAGCGGCTCGCCGGACGGACCGCCGTCGAGGCTCCGGAGCGCGTACCGGCCGGCCGGGAGCGCCCCGCCGGCCGAAGAGACCATCGCGCCCGCGACCCGCTCCGCGCCGAGGTTCGCGATCACGAGCACGCCGCCTCCCGCGATCCGCCGCAGGTAGGCGGCCACCCGGTCGGTGCCCGCGGACAGCGGCACGAGCTCGCCGACGGCCAGCGCCTCGTTGTCGGCCCGGAGGTGGATGAGGCGTCGGTACAGCGCGAGGAGCGAGCCGGGGTCGCCCTCCTCGGCCTCCACGTCGGCGGTCAGCGAGTCGGGCTGGAGCGGCTCCCAGGCCACACCGCCGGTGAACCCGACCCCCGGACCGCGCGTCCACTGCATGGGGGTCCGGATCCGCGGGTCCGGCTTGTCGCCCGTCATCCCGATCTCCTCCCCGTAGTAGACGAACGGCAGACCGGGCAGCGTGAGGAGAAGCACCGCCGCGAGCTTGGCCTTCACCACGTCCCCGCCCAGGAAGGTCATCGTGCGGGTCTGGTCGTGGTTGCGCAGGAACGGGGACCAGCGGTCCCATGGCAGCTCGCGCTGGAGCCTGAGGATCGGGGGGAACAACCCCTCCGCCGAGCCGCTCCGGACCGCCTCGAGGATCGCGTCGGAGACCTCGAACGCGAAGTGGGCGTCGAGCTGGTCGGGATAGTAGGAGAGCATGGCGCCCGTCGAGTCCCACACCTCTCCGATCGTGAACGCGTCCGGCGACACACGGCGGATGTGCGCTTCGAGCTCCCGCAGTACGTCGTGCGTGCCCGGCGCGTGCTGCACGATCCCATCCTCCTCGATGAGGAAGGGGATCGCGTCGAGACGGAACCCGTCCACGCCCATCTCGTCCAGCCAGAAGCTCGCGATCCGCTTCGCCTCCTCCCGGACGGCGGGGGTGTGGTAGTTCAGGTCGGGCATCCCGCTCCAGAACAGCCCGTAGTAGTACTCATCGCGGACTTCGGACCGGTGCCAGACCCGGCTCCCCCACGGGCTCTCGTCCTGGCGGTCCACGGGCGAGAAGACGAACCAGTCGCGGTAGGGCGAGTCGGGGTGGAGGAGCGCGTCCTGGAAGTACGGGTGCTCGCTCGACACGTGGTTCAGGACCAGATCGACGAGGACGCGGATGCCGCGCCGGTGCGCCTCGAACACGAGGAGCTTGAAGTCGTCGTTCGTGCCGTAGTCGCGCTCGACGTGGTAGTAGTCGGTCACGTCGTAGCCGTGGTAGCTGGGCGACTGCGCGACCGGCATGAGCCAGATGCAGCGCGCTCCCAGATCGTCCTCCGTCGCCGGATCCCCGTCGTTCACGTAGTCGAGCTTCTCGATGAGCCCGCGCAGGTCACCGATCCCATCGCCGTCGGAGTCGCGGAAGGAGCGGACGAAGATCTCGTAGCACACCGCGCCGGACTTCCAGCCGGACCCGGCGGGGGTCGTCTCCTGCGCAGCGCCCGGGCCGGGCGGCAGGAAGAGGACCGCGAGGAGCGCGAACGGGTGTCGGCGCGGCATGGGCATCCGGTTCGGAACCGCCTGAGCATCGATGAACGGGCGCCGGAACGGGGCGGCCCGCTTCCGGACTCGAAACGTAGGTGGCCCGCACCGGCCGGAGAAGGCCGCCGCGCCCACCGGCCGCGCCCGCCCCCCGCGTCCGCCGGTCCCTCGGGCCGGGCCGCGGCACCCGGTCGCGGGGGTCCGTGGTCCCGGGTTCACGTGTCGCGTCCGGCGGACACCCACCCGTAGATTGACGCGTTCGCCACGGCTCCGGAGATCCGGCTCGGGAGGTCCGCCGGTGCGGCGCTCGCTCGTTCTCATCGTGCCGTTCGCCCTCTCCGCGTGCGGGGAGCCGCGGCCCCCATCGCAGCCACCCGTGCTCGAGTTCCCCGAGCCCGGGGTGGACGATCCCGCCGCGTACGAGGGCTACGCGACGCGATTGTTCCGCGACTCCCGCGACAACGCCTTCCAGGTGTACCTCGACCAGCGCGCGGGGCGCGTGGTGGATGTGTGGGCCGACGCCGCGAACGAGAGTGCGGCGTTCACCGTGCGGGATCCGGAGGGGGAGCCGCTCGCGCCGGCGTGGGGCGGGCCGGGCGCGCGGGTCGATTCGAGCGGCGGGATGCGCAGCGTCGGGTATCGGCTCGCGGTGGATGCCCCGGCGCTCGAGCTCGGCCACTTCCTGCTCGGGACGATGCGCCAGGAACGCGACTTCCAGTACGCGGAGCGGCACCTGAGGCCGCTCTCCGATCCCCCGTTCGTCCTCCCCGAGCTCACCGGGCTGGTCGCGAGTCTCGAGCGGCTTCCGGAGGGGGAGCGCGGGCGCCATCTGGCCCTCCTGGGGGCGCGCGACGTGGAGGAGCTGCGCGGGCGCCTGGAGCCGCGCGTCTCGCTCTCGGCCGACGAAGCGACGTGGACGCTCCTCGTCGAGCATACGAGCCTCGACGCGAAGCACCACATGAGCCTCGCACTCGCCGGCGACGCGGGGACGTCCATGGCCACCCTCGAGGGCGGCCGCGCGGTCGTTCGCGCGCGCGCCGACGGGCCGATCGAGCTCGACGTGACCGTGAGCACGGACGCGGATCCGCTCACGGCCCTCGGGCGCGAGCGTCTGTTCAACCCGGAGTTCGAGGCCTTCTACGCCGCGCGGGCGCGCGCGGCGGACAGCCTGCGCCGGACCCTGTCCGCGGAAGAGGCGGCGCGGGATCCGCGGATGACCGCCTTCCGGCGCCTCGAGCGTCAGACGCTCGCGCTCGAGCTGCTGAGCTCGGGCGAGAAGCTCATGGCCTCGCTCCCCAACTACGCCACCTACTTCGGGCGCGACCAGATGATGTCGGCGCTCATGCTCGAGCCGATCTCTTCCATCGACCTGCAGGAGCTCGTGATCGCGAGCGTGCTGCGCAAGGTGGATCCGGCGGGGAACGTGAGCCACGAGGAGGCGCTCGGGGGCCAGGCGATCCGCGAGAACGCGGCCGCGTATACGGCGCTCGTGCGGGCGTGGGAGGAGGACCGCGAGCGGGATCCGGACACGGGGGAGGAAGATCTCGCCCGAGCGCGCGATCGCCTCTCCGGCCTCGACGCGGTGCGCGAGAACTACCGCATGGTGGACGACGACCTGCAGCTTTCGGTGCTCGTGGCGCGCTATCTGGGGCGCCCCGACGTCCCGGCCGAGCGGAAGCGGCGGTTCCTCCAGCGTCCGGCGGACGAGGGCGCCACAGCGGAGGAGGACGCGAAGGCGTCGGGCGGCGGCTCGGGCCCCACACGGCGGGACGCGCTCGTCCGCAACCTCGGGCTGGTGGCCGAGCTCACCCGAGCCTACGCCCGGCGGCCCGCGCCCACCGACCTCGTGAGCTTCTACCACCGGGACGACCGGGGGTGGCTTCCCGGAAGCTGGCGCGACAGCCGCGCCGGGTACGGAAACGGCCGCTTCGCGATGGACGTGAACGCGGTGTGGGCGCCGGCGGCGCTCGCCGGGCTCGAACGGATCGTCGCGGCGCTCGACACGCTCGGGCTTCCCGCGCGGGAGGCTTCGGCCGCGCGCGAGGGGAGCGCCGCAGCCCTCCTCGGCTACCTGGACGAGCCCGAGGCGCTCCGGCACGCGATCGAGACGTGGCGCGCGGCGCGCCGGCACTTCGAGGTCCGGCTCGAGCCGGCCGAGATCCGCCGGCGCGTGGACGCGAAGCTCGCCGAGCTGCCTGCGGAGGAGGGCGACTACTGGCGGAAGCGGCTCGCCCGCGTGCGCGGCTCGCGCTCGGCCGCCGGGGGCGTTCCGGCCGCCCGCCCGCTCGTCTTCCTGGCGCTGTCGCTGGACGAGGAGGGCCGGCCGATCGCGGCTCCCAACACCGACCCGGCCACAGCGCTCTTTCTGGGCGACGACACGGCCGGGATCCTCGCCGGCGTGCAGGATCCGTCGTCCACGCTCGACATGCTCGATGTGATCGGCCGGCCGTACCCCGTCGGTCTGTTCATCGACGGTCTCGGGCCCGTCGTCGTGAACGACGCCTACGCGAGCGCCGATGTGCGGCAGCGGTTCGCCGAGGACGCGTACCATTCGCCGCGCGTGGTGTGGGGGCGCGAAGTGAACCTCCTCCTGCTCGGGCTCGCCCGACAGATCGGGGCCGCGTACGACAGCGCCGGCCGGCCGCGGAGCGGGCGCGAGGACGTGCGCGACTACGTGGACGGGCTCCGCGACCTGCTCGACCGCACGCGGGCCGCCGTCGAGGCGTCGGGACTCGGGCACAACGAGCTGTGGAGCTATCGGATCGAGGGGGACACGCTCCGCCCGGTCCGCTACGGCCAGAGCTCGGACATCCAGCTGTGGAACGTCACGGACCTGGCCGTGGAGTTCCTGCTCGACCGGTTGCCGCCACGTTGACGACCTCACCGCCTCGATGACCCGCCCGTCGCCGGGCTGACAAGGAGACCTGCGCATGCCCCAGTTCACGCTCGCGGCCCCCGACGTGCTCATGGTCCTCGTGTACGTCGTGTTCATCGTGTGGCTCGGGTTCCACTTCTCGAAGCGGACCGAGACGACGGACGACTATTTCCTCGCCGGGCGGTCGCTGACCTGGTGGCTGATCGGGTTCTCGCTGTTCGCCTCCAACGTCTCCTCCAGCACGCTGGTGGGACTCTCCTCGTCCGCGTTCAGCTCGGGGATCTCCGTCTACAACTACGAGTGGATGGCGGCGCTGGTCCTGATCGTGTTCCTGGTGTTCTTCCTGCCGTTCTATCTGAAGACGCGGGTGTTCACGCTGCCGGAGTTCCTGGAGAAGCGCTTCGATCAGCGCTCCCGCTACTACTTCTCGGCGCTGCTCGTGTTCATGAACATCGTGATCGACACGGCCGCCGCCCTGTATGCCGGGTCGCTGGTCGTCCAGATCATCTATCCGGGCGTGCCTGTGTGGGTCTCGGTGGTAGTGCTCGGCTTCCTTGCCGGGATGTACACGATCGCCGGGGGCCTCAAGGCCGTCGTGTACACGGACGCGGTGCAGGCCGTGCTGCTGCTCCTCGGCGCGCTGCTGGTGGCCATCTTCTCCTTCGAGGCGATCGGCGGCTCATGGGCGGCCGTGACCGCGGCGATCCCGGCCGAGGACCTGTCGATCATCCGACCGGCATCGGACCCCGTGCTCCCGTGGCCGGGTCTGGTCACGGGCGTCTTCCTGCTCGGGTTCTACTTCTGGGGCACGAACCAGTTCATGGTGCAGCGCACGCTCGGGGCGCGGGACCTGAACAACGGACGCTGGGGCGCGCTGTTCGCCGGGTTCCTCAAACTGCCGATCATCTTCATCATGGTCCTGCCGGGGATCTTCGGGCGGCTGCTCTACCCGGCCGCCCAATACCCGGCGCTCGCCCAGAACCCGGACCTCATCTTTCCGACGCTCATGTTCGACCTTCTGCCGGTCGGGATCCGCGGACTCATCATCACGGCGCTGGTGGCGGCGATCATGTCGAGCGTCGACTCGACGCTCAACTCGGCCTCCACCCTGGTCACGATGGACTTCATCAAGAAGCTGAGGCCCGATGCGCCCAACCACCGCCTGGTGATCGCCGGTCGGATCGTGACGTTCGTGTTCATGTCGCTCGCCATCCTGTGGGCGCCGCTGATCGTGCGGTTCCCGAACATCTGGACGTACCTCCAGCAGATGCTCGCGTATCTGGCTCCCCCCATCGTCGCGTGCTTCTTCGCCGGCGTGTTCTGGAAGCGTGCGAACGGGAACGGCGCCTTGGCCGCGCTCGTCGTCGGGCATCTCGCGGCCGCCATGATCTTCGGTCTCGCCCTCGCGAAGCTGATCATCGTGCAGACGGGGCCGCTGACCCCCGAGCTGGCGGAGCTGGCCGCGGGCGGCACGCCCGTCATCCACTTCCTGTACCTGGCGCCGATCCTACTGGTGATCTCGCTGGGGGCGCTCGCGGTCGCGAGCCTCGCCACCGCGAAGCCGGACGAGGAAGTCGTGCGTGCGCTCACGTGGTCGCCGGCCCTGCTGGCCGAAGAGACCCCCGAGCTCCGACGGCTTCCCTGGTACAAGAACTATCGCTACCAGTCGGTGGCATTGCTGGTGCTCATCGCGGTGATCGTCGTGGCGTGGTGGTGAGTGG
This sequence comes from uncultured Gemmatimonadota bacterium, assembly GCA_964499635.1. GTDB lineage: Bacteria > Gemmatimonadota > Gemmatimonadetes > Palauibacterales > Palauibacteraceae > Palauibacter. Next base: position 48,144 of record CAZCLY010000005.1, read on the forward strand.
ACGTGCCGGGCCAGGCTCGCCCCCGGGCACGTAGCGGTCGTGGCCGGAGGCTTCTCGACGAGTCCTCACCGGCCAGCGATTGCGTGCGTCAAGATGCGTTTGTTCGTCTTGCGACGCGGGACACGGTCGAGTTCTACTCGGGAGGTCTGGCGCGGTTCGTGAATGAGCGGTTGAAGCCGATGTTCGGCAGCAGCTGGTTCGTCAGAGGTGGTGCGGTATCCGGCGAGTGCCTTCGGCTCGGATTAGCGGACGAAGTTCGCTATTCGATCCTGCCCATCCTGATTGGTGAGGGGATCCCGTTCTTTGAGGGGCTCGAACAGGAGGTCGCTTTGCACCTGGTGGAGGTGAAGGCCCATGCCAGTGGCATGGTGGCGCTTCGCCACGAAGTGCGGAAGTAGGCCGAAGCAATGGAGAACGGTGCAGGCGCCGCCTAACGAAGGGATGGAGCTGACGAGCGGAGTGGGTGATCGACGTCGGCAGCCGGCCGAGCGACGAAGCCCGACTCGAGTTCTCGTCACGGGTGGGTCGGGCTTCATTGGCAGCCATGCCCTCCTGCAGCTTCTCGAGGCGGGCTACGACGTCCGTACCACCGTTCGCGGTATGACTCGGAAAGCCAAGGTCCGCGCGCTGCTGAGGACGGGCGGGATCGAGCCGGATGGCCAGCTCTCGTTCGTTGCGGCGGATCTCGAGGACGACGCGGGCTGGATAGACGCCGTCGAGGGCTGTGAGTACGTGCTGCACATCGCGTCGCCTTTCCCGGCGTCGGTCCCCAAGCACGAGGATGAGTTGATCGTGCCAGCGAGGGACGGCGCCCTGCGGGTGTTGCGGGCCGCGCGAGACAGGGGTGTACGGCGCGTCGTGCTGACTTCGTCTTTCGCAGCGGTGGGATACGGCCACCGTCCACGCGACGAGCCTTTCGACGAGACGAGTTGGACGGATCTGGAGGGGCGGGCCGTGTCCCCGTACGTGAAGTCGAAGACCCTCGCGGAGCGCGCGGCCTGGGACTTCGTCAAGGGGGAGGGCGAGGGCCTGGAGCTCTCGGTCGTGAATCCGGTCGGCGTCTTCGGTCCCGTCCTCGGGCCGGACTACTCAACCTCGATTGTTCTGATTCAGCGGCTGATGGACGGGGCGCTGCCCGGTTGTCCACAGCTCTCGTTCGGCGTGGTCGATGTGCGAGACGTCGTGGACCTCCACCTCCGCGCGATGACGCATCCTGCGGCCAACGGAGAGCGGTTTCTCGCAGTCTCCGGTGCTTCGATGTCGATCCTCGAGATGGCGAAGACGCTCAGGGGGCGGCTGGGCGAGGCCGCGAAGCGCGTACCGACCCGCCAGCTTCCAAACTGGCTCGTCCGGCTGGTCGCCATCTTCGACCCGGAGGTCCGATCGATGACGCCAGAACTCGGCCAGCGTAAACACGCAACCAACAGGAAGGCGCGTGGTCTGCTTGGCTGGGCGCCGCGGACGCGGGAAGACGCCATCGTCGCGGCGGCGGAAAGCCTCATACGGCTGGGTCTTCTCAAGTCGAAGAGGTGACTCTCGCCGGAGCAAGGTCCGGTTCCTCTATCACCTCGGCGAGGATTTCTCGGGATTCGAAGCCGCCGCAATGTGGGATGACACGAAACTAGGCCTGAAGCACCTCGCTGGCTGGGAGAGAATGGCAGTCGTCTCGGACGTCGAGTGGCTCCGGGCGGCAGTCAAGATCTTCCGGCTGGCGATCCCGGGGCACATTCGTGTGTTCCACGACCACGAGCTTGCCGAGGCGACGCGTTGGATCACCGAGTAGGGTGTTCGCGCCATGGGATGGCGGCTGCCTGACAAGGCGCTGCAGCTGACGCCGCACCGCTCGGCGCAATCGATGTGTGGTACAGTCTGGTGGCGGCGCCTGCGCCTCCCTGCTATCGGTCAGCGCGGTGCGGCGGGTCGCCCGCTGACCGATCGGGACGCCGGCCCCGTCACCTGGGGTGTCTTGATGCGCAGGCGATGAGCCCGTCCCTTGCGGACCGCCGGTCCGTGGAGCCGCGCGCCTCGCCCGATGCCACGGTCCCGCGTGTCCTCGCCGCCTCAGGGTCTTTCGATCTCCGCCACCCATACGTCCGAGTTCCGCTCGATCAGCGGAACGAAGAGGCGCCCCTCCGACACCGCGATGCCGTGTCGATGGAACTGGCGCGCCGGAACATCGGCATAGGCGACCGTGCTGGCCGGGCGGCCGTCCAGGGGGATGGCGGTGATCCTGAACACTCCAAGGGAGTCGGAGTGGGCCAGGAAGATCGTGCCGCTGTCCTCCGACCACGCCGACCATGAGGACGGAAACCCGTCGTCGGGCACGGAGAGCACGAGACGCGACCGGTCGGACGCGACCTCCACGACGTTCACGCCCTCGGGCGACAGGAAGCTGATCCAGCGGCCATCCGGAGACCAGCGCGGCCGCGCGGCGCGGCCTTCCCGGGGAAACGGCTCCGGCGTGGCCCACTCCCCGGCCGCGGTCCGATCCGCCTCCCACAGGCCGCGCTCGGGGTTCCGCTGCTGGTCGAAGGCCAGGCGTCGTCCGTCCGGGGCCCACGTCGGGTTGTAGTCCTGCTCCGGGCTGTCGGTGAGCCGTGTCGCCTCGCCGCCGGACGCAGGCATCACGAACAGGTCGCGGTTTCCCGTGCGGAGAGAATGAAACGCCACCTCCCGTCCGTCCGGGGACACGGCGGGCGAGAAATCGGCCGCGGGGTCGTCGGTCAACTGTTCGACCGGGCCGCCGGAGACTCGCATACGGTAGAGGTCCGGGTTGCCCGCGCGGTCCGAGTCGTAGTACAGCCACTCGCCGTCGGGCGAGAAACCGAGGCTCTCGATTGTCTGTGTGCCCGTCGTGATCTGCGTGGCGCGGGAGAAGGGCACGGAGTCTCCGGCCGGGATCGGCAGCGACCAGATGTTTCCGGTCTCGCGGAACTGGGACCATGCCAACCGCCGGCCGTCCGTCGAGATCGTGACGCGCTCCGCGTCGAGTCCCGTGGTGAGTCGGACGGGCTCGCCGGCCGGGGCCCCTCCGTGCGTGAGCGTCACCTGATAGATGTCTCGGCCGCCATCGCGATCGGAGATGAACAGCATCGTCGGGCGGCCCGGTAGCCAGACGGGGCTGGTGTTGAGCCCCCGCACCGGAGTGACCCACACCGGCGCGCCACCGCGCGACGAGACCACCCTGATGCCGCTGGCGCCGAGGTTCCCATTCCGGTGGAACAGCGAGTTTCCCTCGACGTAGGCGATCCACCGCCCATCGCTGGACCACGCCGGCGAGTGGACATCCGACCCGGTCGTGATCGGCGTCCCTCGCGAGCTGTCGACCGCCTGGACGAACAACGTGTCTCCTCTCGGATACACGACGGCGTGGCCGTCGGGCGACCAACCTCCCCACTTCGAGGTGTTCGCCACGACCCGGGATTGGCCGCCGAGCAGCGGCATGACCTCCAGTCCACGGGCCGTGACGGCCAGGAGTCGCGTTCCGTCGGGCGAGAAGGCGCCACCCAGACCCATCTGGCTCACCACCACCGGATCGCCGCCGTCGATCTGCCGGAGCATGAGGCGGGGGGGCGCGTTCCCCAGGGAGGTGTACGCCAGCATCCTCCCATCCGGCGAGAGGGACGGATAGGTCTCCCAGTCCGGCGCCGTCGCGACCGCCGTGCGCTTGCCCAGCACGAGGGTCCCCGGCTCCCGTCCGCGGAGCGACACGGTGAGGACGCCGGCGGCCACGGCCACCAGCGCGCCCCCACCGATGGATCCGAGCCAGACCCGCCAGCGCCGGGCGCGACGGTCGGCTTCGAGCGGCACGATGCGCACCGGCGTGGTCTGCCCGGGAGACGCCGCCCGGGCCTCGAGCTCCGCCATCAGCGCGTCGGCGGTCTGCCAGCGGTCGGCCGGCCGCTTCTCCAGACATTTCATGAGAATGCCGGCCAGCGCGGGCGGGACGGCGGGACGGTGCGTCGTGATGGGCTCTGGCGGCCTGGTCATGTGCGCGAGCAGCACCTCGCGCGAGCTGGCGCCGGAAAACGGCGGCTGGCCGGTGAGCAGCTCGTACCCCAGGACGCCGACGGCGTAGATGTCCACCCGGTGGTCGAGGTTCGGATCCGCCATCGCCTGCTCGGGCGCCATGTACACGGGCGTCCCCAGCAGCATGCCGGTTTCGGTGATCTTGCCGTGTGTGGCGGAGTCGCTCACCGCCTTGGCGACACCGAAGTCCATGACCAGCGCATGTCGGCCGGAGAGGAGCACGTTGTCCGGCTTGATGTCGCGATGCACCACGCCATGGCCGTGGGCGTAGGCCAGGGCGTCCACCACCTCGGTCAGGATGCGCACCGCATCCTCCACCGGCAGCTCCCCGCGGCGGAGCCGATCCCGCAGCGATTCCCCCTCCACGAACGGCATGACGTAGTAGGGGCGACCACCCGGCTCGCCGTTTCGCTCGTCGAGGATCCCGGAATCGAGCAGAGGGAGGATGTGGGGGTGCTGGAGCCGAGCGGCGACCTCGATCTCCCGGAAGAACCGCTCGATGCCGATAGCGAGGGCGAGCTCCGGCCGGAGCACCTTCACCGCCACCTTGCGGTGATGCCTGGGGTCCTCGGCCAGGTAGACGGTGGCCATCCCCCCGCTGCCCAGCTCGCGCTCGACTACGTACCGGACGGCCAGTGCCGCCTTCAGGCGTTCCAGGTTATCGGCCACGTTTCACCGTGACCCGGAAAGTACGTCGGGACGAGGTCTGCCGCTGGCGGGCACGAGGATCAGTCCAGCACCACCGCCTCTTGCGGGCCGAGCTCGAGCCGCCCGGCGACCTCGCGGCCTTCGCTCGACCGCTCCGTCGAGGCGGCGATCCGGCCGGGGAGATCCGGATGCTCGAAGGCACGCGGTTCGTCGGAGAAGTTGATCGCCACCACGGCCCGCTCCGCTCCCGTGTAGCGCTCGTAGACGAAACACGCGGCGGGGACGCCGTCCAGCGACCGATAGGCGCCCTCCCGCAGGGCCGGCGATGCCCGGCGGAGGCGCAGGAGCCGGCGGTAGAGCGCCAGGATCGAGTCGTGGTCGCCGAGTTGTGCCTCCACGTTCCGCCCCGCCGCGTCTTCGCCCACCGGGAGCCAGGGCTCGGGGGCCGGGGTGAACCCGGCGTTCGGTCCCGCGGACCAGGGCATCGGCGTCCGGCACCCATCGCGCCCCAACGCGGGCTCCCGCATGCCCCACGGATCGTGGCGCCGCTCCGGCAAGATCTCGGCCTCGAGCATCCCGAGCTCGTCGCCGTAGTACAGCGTGGGCGACCCACGGAGCGTGAGCAGCAGCACGGCGGCCTGACGGGCGCCACGCGCCCCGAGACGCGTGGCGAGCCGCGTGTCGTCGTGCGTGCCCAGCACCCAGTTCGGCCACGCACCGACGGGGATCCCGGCCTCCACACCGTCCACCGCGCCGCGTACGCCCGCCGCGGTCCACGGGGCCTTCATGAGCCCGAAGTTGGCCGGCATGTGGAGCCCGTCCTTATCGGCGCCGTAGAAGCCGCCCAGCCGGATGGGGTCGAACTCGTGGAGCTCGGCGAGTGACGTGCGCACCGGCTCGTATCGGTCGAGGAGCGCGCGCATGTCCCGAAACACGCCCTGGATGTCCGGGTGCCCCTGGTCGTACAGGTGGAGCTGGGCGTCGTAGGCACCCCGCGACTTGTGGACCTGGAGAGTGCCCCCGACGGCCGGGGGGTTATCCCGCTCTTCGGGGTCCTTCATCATGAACAGCGGCGCATCGATCCGGAATCCGTCCACGCCGCGGTCGAGCCAGAAGCGCATGGTGTCGAGCATGGCGGCCCGTACCGCCGGATTCCGCCAGTTCAGATCGGGCTGCTCGGCCAGGAAGGAGTGGAGGTAGCACTGCCCCGTGCGGCCGTCGAGCGTCCATGCCGAGCCCCCGAACACGCTCAGCCAGTTGTTCGGCGGCGAGCCGTCCGGCTTAGGATCGCGCCACACGTACCAGTCGCGACGCGCGCTCTCGCGACAGCTCCGCGACTCGATGAACCACGGGTGCCGATCCGACGTGTGGTTGGGGACGAAGTCGATGAGCACCCGTAGCCCGGCCTGGTGGGCGCTCGCCAGGAGGCGATCGAACGCGGCGAGGTCGCCGAACAGGGGGTCCACATCGTGGTGGTCCGACACGTCGTAGCCGAAGTCGGCCATGGGAGATGGGTAGAAGGGCGTGATCCAGATCGCGTCGACGCCCAGCGTGTCGGCCAGGTAGTGGACCCTCTCGCCCACCCCATTGAGATCGCCGATCCCGTCCCCGTTCGCGTCCCGGAAGCTCCGCAGGTAGATCTCGTACACCACGGCGTGGTGCCACCACGCGGGCCTGGGCTCGGACACGGACGTTGCCTGCGGCGGGTTCGAGGTCGAGTGTCGGGGCTACGTGCCGGCGACCGCGGCGGCACCGTCGTCCGCAGCCCTGGCCGCCGACGACCTGCCCCCCCCGGCGTAGTCGAGCCCGAAGCCGTACGGGAAGCGCGGGTCGTAGTCCGGATCGCCGCGGTTCACGGGGGTCTGATCGGGAGTCCGCGGCCAGCTGAACGAGAGTCGTCCGGTGAAGTCGAAGGCCACCTCGCCGCCGCCGTCCCGAAACAGCACGTCGGCCACCCCCCCGCCCTCGGAGCCCGGCAGCCAGGCCGCCACGAACGCCGTCGAGGCATCGAGCTCGGGATCCACCCACAGGGGCCGGCCGCTCAGGAGCACAGAGACGACCGGGATGCCCCGCCCCTGGAGCCTCCGGAGCAGCGCCACAGGCTCGGGGTAGCGTGCCGAGAAGCTCAGCGACTCGAGGTTCCCCTCGCCCTCGGCGTAGGGGGTTTCTCCGAACACGACGATGGCGACGTCCGGTCGCTCCTCGAACGACCCGTCGGGGCTCAGCGTCGCCGTCCCGCCGCCCGCCGTCACGACCGCGTCGATGCCCGCGAAGATCGACGTCGCCCCGGGGAAGTCGTCGTTCGTGAGGTCGGTCCCCTGCCACGTCACGGTCCAGCCCCCCGCCTGCCGCGCGATGTCGTCCGCCGCCGGACCGGCGACCAACACATCGAGGTCGCGCCGCAGCGGGAGGAGATCCCCGGAATTCTCGAGCAGAACGAGCGACCGCCGCACCGCTTCGCGGGCCAGCGCGCGGTGCTCGGGAGCCCCGACGAGCGATCGGTCGCCGGCGTGCGGTCGTGAAGACGGACGTCCCGCCTCGAACAGCCCGGCGCGGTCCTTCACGCGCAGGATGCGGCGCACGGCATCGTCGATCCGCTCCTCGGAGATCTCGCCGGCGCGGACCTCCTGCACGGTGTTCTCTATGAAGGCCTTCCACGCCTCGGGCACCATGAACATGTCGATCCCGGCCTCGATGGCCCGCGGACAGTCAGCGTCGGTGCACCCGGCCACCTCGCCGATCCCGTTCCAGTCGCTGACCACGAACCCGTCGAATCCGAGCCGCTCCTTGAGGACTTCGGTGAGCAGATGGCGCTGGCCGTGGAGCTTCTCGCCACGCCAGCTGTTGTAGGAGGCCATGACCGTCTGTACCCCGGCCTCGAGCGCGGGCAGGTATCCTTGCGCGTGGACTTCGAGGAGCTCCCGTTCGCTCGACAGGTTGTCTCCCCGGTCGACACCCGCATCGGTCCCGCCGTCCCCGAGGAAGTGCTTCGCCGTCGCGAGCACGTGGGATCCATCCAGGAAGGCGGGCGTGCCGGCCTCGCCCTGGAGACCGGTGACCATCCTGCCGGCAACCTCGCGCACGATCTCGGGATCCTCCGAGTACGACTCGTACGTGCGCCCCCAGCGATCGTCCCGCACGACGGCGAGCGTGGGCGCGAACGTCCAGTCGAGGCCGGTCGCCGCGACCTCGAGGGCCGTGGCTTCCCCGATGCGCTCGATCAGGTCGGGGGCACGGGCCGCTCCGAGGCCGATGTTGTGGGGGAAGATCGTGGCCCCGCGCACGTTGTTGTGGCCGTGCACGGCATCCGTCCCCCACATGATCGGAATCGCGACGCCGCCGCCCGAGCCACCCATCGAGGCGTCGTAGAACGAATCGGCCAGAACGACCCAGTCGGCCACGGTCGCGGACCGCGACGCACCCGGCCACGATCCGCCGCCGTTGAGCACCGAGCCCAGGTGATACTCACGAACGTCCGCGGGGGTGACGTTCTGAATCTCGGCCTGGACCATCTGCCCGACCTTCTGCTCCAGCGTCATCCCGGCGAGGATGGAGTCGACGCGCGCCTCGAGGGCCGCGTCCGCCGGGAGGGCACGGGCGATGCGCGGCCACTCGACGCCGCTCCCTCCGTCGGCGGCCCCCTCGCCCCGGCAGGCGAGCAGCGACAGCGGGAGCAGGAGCCACGCGACGGACGGGCGTCGCGGGAATCGCGGCGAGGGGCGCGTGCGTCTTTCGGTCATCCGCTCGTCTCTTCGAACCTGCATGCCAGCGAAACCGGGGGGGACGGACGCATGGCCTCCGATCGCCTCCCCGTCGCATCTCCGAAGCTCCCGGGCGTAATGTGGTACGAGACCGCAGTCCGCCACCACTCGTGGCGACTCGCGATCGGACAGACCGGGGTACCGTCTGCGGCCCCGAACGGATGGCGGACACATGATCCACCGACCCTGTGTCGAAGTGTGGGCGCTCGCGGTCGTCGCGACGGCGTGCGGGAGCGCCACGGAGCCGGTCACGCCGCCTCCCGTCCGTGTTCCGTTCACCGTCCCGCAGGGATTCACCGCGGACGAGTTCGTCGGAGGTCTCGATCTGCCGACGTCGGTCGCGTTCCCGCCCGACGGGTCGGACCGTCTGTTCGTGAACGAGCTGCAGTCCGGAGAGGTCCGCGTGGTGGCGAACGGTACGCTCCTGCCCGAGCCCTTCGCCCGGGTCGCCACCAACACCACCGGGGGGTTCCCGGTGAACGGGGAGAACGGCCTCCTGGGGATCGCGTTCGACCCCGGCTACGCGGCCAACGGCTTCGTGTACGTGACGTTCGCGACCCGTACCGACGCGGGCACCTTCGGGACGGTCGCGCGCTTCACGGACGTGGACGGATGGGGCGAGGAGTACACGGTTCTGCTCGAGGGCATCCCCGCCGCGCCCGGTCACCAGATCGAGAGCCTCGCGTTCGGACCGGACGGCGAGCTGTACGTTTCCGTGGGAGACGCGTTCATGTCGGAGGAGGTCCAGGACCCCGACGCCCTGCTCGGGAGGATCCTCCGCGTGCACCCCGATGGCAGCGTCCCGGCGGACAACCCGTTCCCGGGATCCCTCACCTGGGCGTACGGCCTGCGCAACTCGTTCGATCTCGCGTTCGACGAGGACGGCTCGCTCTACTCGGCCGACAACGGCCCCGAGACGAACGACGAGCTCAATCGGATCGTCGAGGGGGGGAACTACGGCTGGCCCCTGGCCCTGGGCGCGACCTCGACGCCGGGGCTCGTCGACCCTCTGCACGTGTGGCCCGAGATCGTGTCGCCCGACGGCATGGTGTTCTATCAGGGCACCGCGTTCCCGGCCGCCTACCGGGGGAAGCTGTTCCTCGTGCTGTTCGGGGACACGTATTCATACGGCCCCAGTGAGCAAGCCAAGCGCGTCCAGGTCGTGGACCTGTCGACGCAGCCGCCAGCGTTCGAGGACTTCGCGGTGTACGACTTCGCGGGGATCGGGAACCCCCTCGACGTCGCCGTAGGCCCGGACGGCGGCCTGTATGTGAGCGACATCTTCCAGGGGCGGATCTTCCGCATCCGCTACACGGGGTAGGGACTCCATGACCGGTCGACGCTTGCTGGTCCTGCTCATTGCGCTCCCGCTCGCGTGCGAGCGGGCGCCGGAGCCGGGGAGTCCAGGCGCGGCGGCGACGCCCGCCCGCGGCGCGTCCCTCCCGGACGAGCCGTCGCCCCCCTTCCGGAACGTGGGCACGGGGACCGCGTACGTGGGTGACGAGGCGTGTCTGGCCTGCCATGAAGGGGAGGCGGTGGCGTACCGCCAACACCCCATGGCCCGGTCGTTCCACCCGTGGACGCCCGCCGGCCGCATCGAGCCCTCGCTCGACGAGCCGATCCGACAACGGCGCACCGGGTTCCGCTACGCGGTCGTCGAGGACGGGGACTCGCTCTACCAGGAGGAGACGCTGGTCGGAGCGGGGGAGCGCCGGCTCCACGAGCTCAGACGGCGCATCGACTACGTGATGGGGAGCGGCGAGGTGGCCCGCACGTACTTCACCGAGGAGAACGGCCGTCTGTTCCAGCTTCCGCTCACCTGGTACCGGGAGGGAGGCTGGGACTTCAGCCCCGGCTACGAGCTCGACAACCCCCGCTTCGAGCGCCTGCTGCCCGACCGGTGCCTCGCGTGCCACGGGAGCTACCCCGAGCCCATCCCCTTCCTCGAGGGGGTGTACGCCCGGCTCCGCCAGGGGATTGGGTGCGAGCGCTGCCACGGGCCGGGAGCGCTCCACGTCCGGGAACGGTCCGCCGGCGGGACCCCCGACAGCGCGTACGACGCGACGATCGTCGATCCGGCCCGCCTGCCGCTGGCACGTCGTCTCGACGTGTGCGAGCAGTGTCACGTGCACACGCCGGTCACCGTGCTCCGCGAGGGCCGCGGCCCGTTCGACTACGTGCCCTCCGAGCGTCTCTCGGACCAGTGGGCGTTCTTCAAGGCGAGCGGCAGCATCGACATCGTGTCGCACGCCGACCGCTTGCGGCAGAGCGCGTGCTTCCAGGGCACCCTGGGGAGCGGCCGGCCGCTCGAGTGCACCACATGCCACGATCCGCACCGCCCCGTGGGCGAGCGGGCCACGCGAAGCCGGCCGTGTCTCGAGTGTCACTCCGCCGAGGCCCTCGATCGGCGGCTTGCCTCCTCGCCCGCGCGCCCCGAGCACGTCGGGGGTGCCGACTGCGTGAGCTGTCACATGCCGCGGACCAGCGAGCGGACGGTCCCGCACGGCGCGTTCACCGACCACTGGATCCGGGTGGTCGACTCCTCCTCGGTGGCCGGCCCGGAGCGGCCGGCCGGCGGCGGCCCCATCGAGCCCTACTTCGAGCGCGATCGCGACGGATCCGAGGCGGCCATGTATCGGGGGATGGGCGAGGTCGTGTACGCCACGCTGGCCACGGACCCCGGCCTCCTGCAACGGGGCGCCGCGGCGCTGGCCGGGGCGCTCGAGACCGACACGACGCACGACGACGCGCGCTTTCTGCTCGGACTGGCATATCGGCAGCTCGGGCGGACCGACGAGGCGATCGCGGCCCTCGAGACCGCCGTGCGCGTGGAGCCGGACGTCCCGCAGCGCTTGCAGGCGCTCGCGCGGGCGTACGAGGCCGCGCGACGGGATCCCGACACGATCGCCACGCTGTACGAGCGGGCGCTCGCGATCCAGCCCCGTCTGGCCTGGATCCGGGCCGACTACGCCGACTTCCTGCAATCAACGGGTCGGCTCGAGGATGCGGAGGCGGCCTACCGGGCGGCGCTCGCCGAGCGGCCGAGCCTCGCGCTGGCCGCCTTCGACCTCGGAACGCTGCTCGCCGGGGAAGGACGGCTCGAGGAGGGCACGTCGGAGTTCTCCCGCGCCGTGCGTCTCGATCCGTCGCTCGCGGAGGCCGTCGGGACGCTCGTCCAGATCCGCACGAGGGCGGGGGCGGTCGCCAACGCGCGCATCCTCGGATCGCCGCTCCCCTCCCTGCCGGTGCGCGACCGCGGCGCCGGCGCCGTTGGGCTCACGCTCGACGCGGGAGGCAGCCGACCGGGGGTGCGGTTCATCGACGTGTCTCCCACCGCGGCCGTGCGCATCCTCGGGCCCGGGGGAACCCTGGCCCGCGAGCTGCCCCCCGGGACGGGGTCCTCCCGCGTGTGGGATCTGAAGGACGAGGCCGGGGTCCCGGTCGGGGGGGGGCTGTACGAGGTCCGCGTGCGGGAGCCGGGGACGGCGGGCACCCCGCAGCGCTTCCGGTTCGGCATCGTCCGCTCGGGCGACCGATAGGAGCGACCGGCGGCCCACCGGAGCGCCCGGACCTCTGTTCCCTCCCACCCCGTCGTCGCCCAGTTTGTGCCCATGTCGACGCCCGACACGCAGGACCGGCTGGACGATCTGCGGATCGACCGTCCCGACGCGAGCCCCGGCAGCCCGTGGCCGCGACGGGCGCTGCTGCTTGCCCTCGCGCTCGTCCTGGTCGGGTTCTCCGGCTGGTGGCTGCTCGGCCGCGCGCGCGGGCCCGCCGTGGAGGTGGCGAGCCCGATCCAGGCGGCGGGAGACGCGGGGGGCCTCTCCGTGCTCGACGCCTCGGGCTACGTGGTCGCCCGGCGTGAGGCGACCGTGTCGTCCAAGGTGACGGGGCGGGTGGCCGAGGTGCTGGTCGAGGAAGGAATGGCGGTGGAGGACGGCCAGCTCCTGGCGCGGCTCGACGATTCGAACGTGAGGCGCGAGCTGGCGCTCGCCGAGGCGCGTCTCGCCGCGGCGCGTAGCCGGGTGGGCGAGATCGAGGTCCAGCTCCGGAAGGCCGAGCTGGACCTGGCCCGCACGCGCGAGCTGCGCGAGGCGGAGGCCGAGAGCCAGGCGGGTCTGGACGCTGCGCTCGCCGCCCGGGATGGTCTGGCCGCGCGTCTCGCCGCCGCCCGTGACGAGGTCGAGGTGTCGGACCGCGAGGTGTCGCTCGTGCGCCAGGCGCTCGAGGACACGCGCATCCGGGCCCCGTTCGCCGGTGTGGCGATCTCCAAGGACGCGCAGCCCGGCGAGATCATCTCGCCGGTCTCGGCCGGGGGCGGGTTCACGCGCACCGGGATCACCACGATCGTGGACATGCAGTCGCTCGAGATCGAGGTGGATGTGAACGAGGCCTATATCCAGCGCGTGCGACCCGGCCAGCGGGTCGTGGCCACGCTGGACGCGTACCCCGAGTGGCGGATCCCGGCTCACGTAATCACCATCGTGCCCGCGGCAGACCGCCAGAAGGCGACCGTGCGGGTGCGGATCGGGTTCGATGAGCTGGGGGACCCCAGGATCCTCCCGGACATGGGGGTCAAGGTGGCATTTCGGGGAGACGAGGCGGAGGAGGGCTCGGCGGGCGCGCCCGCCCTGCTGATCCCGGAGGATGCGGTGCGTCGAAGCGGGGACACGGCAGTCGTCTTCATCGTGCGGGATGGTCGCGTCGAGCGCCGGGCGGTGGCCGTGGGTCCGGCCGCCGGTGGGCGCGTGGAGATCCTGTCGGGCGTCCGCCCGTCGGACCGCGTGGTGCGCGACCCGCCGCCGGACATGCGGGACGGAGATCAGGTACGGGTGACCGAGGGAGGGCCGGATGGCTGATGCGCTCGTCCAGGTGCGGGACGTCCACAAGGTGTACCGGCGCGGCGCCGAGAGCATCGACGTGCTCAAGGGCCTCGACCTGGATGTGGCGGAGGGCGAGTTCCTGGCCCTGATGGGCCCGTCCGGGTCGGGCAAGACCACCCTCCTCAACCTGCTGGGAGGCCTGGACACGCCCACGCGGGGGCACGTGCTCGTGGCGGGCGAGGACCTCGGGCGCGCCTCGCGGCGCCAGCTCGCCCGCTGGCGGGCGCGCCACGTGGGCTTCGTGTTCCAGTTCTACAACCTGCTCCCGGTGCTCACGGCGGCGCGCAACGTGGAGCTTCCACTCCTCCTCACGGGGCTATCGCGCGCCGAACGGGCGAAGCACGTGGCGACGGCCCTCGAGCTCGTGGGGCTCACCGATCGCGCCGACCACTATCCCCGCGAGCTGTCGGGCGGTCAGGAGCAGCGAGTCGGCATCGCCCGGGCCGTGGTGAACGACCCGACGCTCCTCCTGTGCGATGAGCCCACGGGGGATCTGGACCGCGACACGGCCGAGGAGATCCTCGACCTGCTGATCGGGCTCAACGAGCGATACGGGAAGACCATCATCATGGTCACCCACGACCCGCTCGCGGCCGAGCGGGCGAGGCGCGTGCTCCACCTCGACAAGGGCGCGCTCGTCGAGGCGGCGACGGCGTGAAGTTCTTCCACCTGGTGTGGCGCAACCTGCTCAGGCGGAAGGTGCGCACCACCTTCACGTTCCTGTCGATCGTGGTCGCCTTCTTCCTGTTCGGCCTCCTGATGGCCATCCGGAACGGCTTCGGCGCCGGCGTCGAGATCGCCGGCGAGCACCGTCTGCTGACGACCCACAAGGTGTCGATCATCCAGCTCCTCCCGATCCGCTACCAGGCCGAGATCCGATCCACCCCCGGGGTCGCGGCGGTCACCCACTCCTCCTGGTTCGGCGGCGTCTATCAGGACCCGAAGAACTTCTTCGCACAGTTCGCGGTCGATCCGGGGCCGTATCTGGCCATGTATCCCGAGTACGTGCTCTCGCCGGGGGAGAAGGAGCGCTGGCTGGCGACCCGCACGGGGGCCGTGGCGGGCCGCAAGCTCGCGGAGCGCTTCGGGTGGCAGGTGGGCGACCGCATCCCGATCCAGCCGACGTTCTGGCGACCGGCCTCGGGGCCGGACACGTACGAGTTCGAGCTCGTGGGGATCTACACTGGCGCATCGCCGGACGTGGACGAGACGTCGTTCTTCTTCCGGCACGACTACCTGATGGAGCGCGTCGGCGACATCGGCCAGGTCGGCTGGTACATCGTCGAGGTCGAGGATCCGTCCCGCGCCGACGAGGTGGCCCAGGCGATCGACGCACGATTCGCCAACTCGGCGGCCGAGACGAAGACGACCACCGAGCGGGCGTTCATGCGGTCGTTCGCCGAGCAGGTGGGGAACACCGGCGCCATCCTGATGGCGATCGTGGCGATCGTGTTCTTCGTCATCCTGCTCATCGTGGGCAACACGATGGCCCAATCGGTCCGCGAGCGTACGAGCGAGCTCGGGGTGCTCAAGACGCTGGGCTTCACCGACCGCGCGGTGCTGGGGCTCGTGCTGGCCGAGGCCGTCCTGCTCGCCGCCGGCGGCGGGATCGTCGGTCTGGCGCTCATCGTCCTCGTGGTCCCGGGCCTCGAGCCCATGGTGCAGGCGTTCCTCCCCGTGTTCCGGGTGCCGACCCCGGCGCTCGGTCTCGGGCTGGGCCTCGCGGTCCTCCTCGGGCTGGCGAGCGGGGGCCTGCCGGCGTGGCTCGCGCAGAGGCTCGAGATCACCGAAGCGCTCAGGAGGCGGTGAGCATGGATCGGCCGAGGAGGTCGTGAGCATGGGGTGGCTCCGTCAGACGTGGGCGGTCACGCTGTTCAGCCTCAAGAGCCTGGGTCAGCGGGCGGGCTCGTCCGCGGTCGCCGTCGCGGGCTTCGCGGGGGTGGTGGCGGTGTTCGTGGCGGTCCTGTCGATTGCCGCGGGGTTCGAGCGCGTGATGGCGAGCGGTGGCTCCGACCAGGTCGCGATCGTCCTCCGTGCGGGCAGCGACACCGAGATGTCGAGTGGATTCGAGCTCGAGCAGACGCGCATCATCCAGCAGGCGCCCGGGGTGCTGCGCGACCCGGGCGGGCCGGCCGCCTCGGCCGAGCTGTTCGTGATCGTCGACGTCCCCAAGCGGTCCACCGGTACGAGCGCCAACGTGCCGCTGCGGGGGGTCGGGCCGGAGGCCTTCGCGGTACGGCCCCAAGTCGAGATCACCGAGGGGCGTAGCTTCAGGCCGGGATTCCAGGAAGTGATCGTGGGGGAGGCGGCGGCGCGCCAGTTCGCCGGTCTCGAGCTGGGGAACCGCTTGCGGTGGGGCGAGGCGACCTGGGAGGTGGTGGGCACGTTCGGCGCCGAGGGGTCCCTGTGGGAATCCGAGATCTGGACGGACGCCCGGGTCCTCCAGCCCGCTTACCGGCGCGGGAGCACTTTCCAGTCGGTGTACGCGCGTCTGGAATCCCCCGAGGCGTTCGGCCGCTTCAAGGACGCTCTGACCTCGGATCCACGTCTCGAGGTGGACGTGGAACGCGAGAGCGATTACCTGCAGGCGCAGTCGCGGGTCCTGCGCACGCTGGTCCACGTGCTCGGCAACCTGATCGCGGCGCTCATGGCGACCGGCGCCACCTTCGGGGCGCTCAACACCATGTACTCGGCCGTCGCGGCGCGCGAGCGGGAGATCGCCACGCTCCGCGCGCTGGGCTTCGAGGGCGGGGCCGTCGTGGTCTCCGTCCTGGCCGAGTCGCTCCTGCTGGCGCTGATCGGGGGACTCCTCGGGGGCGGCCTCGCCTACCTGGTGGCGAACGGGTATCAGACCGCGACCATGAACTGGCAGTCGTTCAGCCAGGTGGCGTTCGCCCTCTCGGTGACACCCGCGCTCCTGGCCAGCGGCGTGATCTACGCGCTCGCGATGGGTGTCCTGGGCGGGATCTTCCCGGCGTTGCGGGCGGCGCGCGCCCCGGTGGCGGTCGGTCTGCGCCGCTCGTAGCGGGGGACGGGGGGCGATCGGTCGGCCCGCCCGGAGGCGTCACCGACCTCCGCTCAGAGCTCTCCGCGCTTCATGCCCTCCACGGCGTAATCGCAAGCGCGGGCGGTGAGCGCCATGTACGTGAGGGAGGGGTTCTGGCATGCCGCCGACGCCATGCACGCACCATCCGTTACGAACACGTTCGGCACGTCGTGGAGCTGGTTGTGCGCGTTGAGCACCGAGGTGGCCGGATCCCGCCCCATGCGTGCGGTCCCCATCTCGTGGATCCCCTCGCCGGGCCGGTAGACGTCCTCCCACGTCTCGACCTCGGTGCAGCCCGCCGCCTCGAGCATCTCGGCGCCGGCGTCCATCATGTCGCGCCGCATGGCGCGCTCGTTGTCACCCAGCGTGCAGCGGATGCGGAGCGCGGGGATGCCCCACGCGTCGGTCACGTACGGGTCCAGCGTGACCTGGTTCTCGTACCGGGGGAGGATCTCGCCGAACGCCCACAGGCTCATGCGCCAGCGGCCGGGGGTGCGCAGACGCTGCTTGAGATCGACGCCCAGACCGGCCGCGGCGATCCCGCGGTCCCAGCCCTCGCGACCCGCACCTCCCTGGTACCCGTAGCCACGCACGAAGTCCGGCTGCCGCGAGCGGGCGTCCACGTTCCGGAAGCGCATGATGTAGATGCCGTTGGGGCGGCGCCCGTAGGTGTAGCGGTCCTCGAGGCCCGGAACGGTGCCGACCGCGCCCAGCTTGAAGTGGTGGTCCATCAGGTAGTGGCCCAGCGTGCCGCTCGAGTTCCCGAGCCCGTCCGGGAAGCGGCGCGAGGTGCTCTGGAGCAGGATCTGGGTCGAGCCGAGCGTGGAGGCGCACAGGAAGACGAGCCGCCCCCGGAACTCGAGGGGGTCGTGCGTCCGGGCGTCGATGACCCGGACGCCGGTGACCCGGTCCCGGTTCTCGTCGTACATCAGGCTGTGCACGATGCTGTGCGTGCGGACCGTGAGCCGGCCGGTCTCGAGCGCCGCCGGGAGCGTGGTGCTCAGGCTGCAGAAGTAGGCGCCGACCGAGCAGCCCCGATCGCAGGGGCCGCAGTAGTGGCAGGGGGCCCGCCCGTTGTGCGGGCGTGTGAGGACCGCCGCGCGGCCGATCGTCATTCGCCGCGCCGGGAACGCGCCTTCGAGCGCCTCCTTCACCTTCAGCTCGCCCGCGTTCATCTCCATGGGGGGCAGGAAGTGGCTGTCCGGGAGCTGCGGCATGCCCTCGGCCTGGCCGCTCAAGCCGACGAAGTCCTCGACGTAGTCGTACCAGGGCTCCAGATCCGCGTATCGGATCGGCCAGTCGGCCGCGATCCCTTCGCGCAGGTTGGCCTCGAAGTCCAGGTCGCTCCACCGGTAGCACTGCCGGCCCCACATGATCGAGCGGCCCCCGAGGTGGTAACCCCGGATCCACAGGAAGGGCGCGTCCTCATCGAAGGTGTAGGGGTTCTCCCGATCGTTGACGAAGAAGTGGGAGTTGTACTCGTTGACCGGATCCGCCTGCGACTGGAGGAACTGGTCCTCCTCGAGCTTCTTCCGGTCGCCCCGGCCGCGGTAGGTCGCCTCCCAGGGCGGCTCGTGCTCCGTGATGTAGTCGATCCCGTGCTCGACCGGCCGCCCGCGCTCGAGGAGGAGGACCTCCATCCCCTTCTCGGTCAGCTCCTTCGCGGCCCACCCTCCGGTGATGCCCGAGCCCACGACGATCGCGTCGTAGTCCTTCCCCCGCCCGGCCTGCGCCTCCTGGAGAATCAGGCCCATGTCCGCCCCGCTTCCTCGAGCGGCAGGTCGCCCTGGTATCTGCCGGGGATCGCCAGCCACTGGAGCTCCTCGGTCGCCCCGGCTTCGGATGTGTAGTAGCCCACCAGGGTCCATTCCTTCAGGGTGGCGAAGAAGGGGAGCGGGTCGGCGTCCTCCGCGCGCGCCCGGGCCGCTTCCTCGTCGAGGCGGCTCAGGAGCGCGTCCTGCTGCTCCGGGGTCGCGTCGCGGAACGCGACCCCGTCGCCCATCCCGCCATCGAGAGCGGCCAGGCCGCTCAGGAAGCGGTCCCGCGCCTCGGCCTCCATCCAGTCGGAGAGGATCGTGTCGATGAAGGACGGGACCCCGACGTCCCGCGCTCCCGGCGTGTCGGTGGCCGGGATGATCCGAGCGACGACGATGTCGAGGAGATCCACCTGGTCGGGATCGAGGGTCCGCGGAGCCCAGCCCGCGGTCGGGGGCGCGGCGCGGCACCCCGACAACAGGGCCCCCAGCGTCGGCGCGGAGATCGCGCCGCCGACGAGGAGCGTCAGACGTTGCAGCGCTTGACGGCGAGAGAGAGCCATTGGAGTCCTCGCCGCGTGATGGGGGTCGACCACCACGCGGTCTCCCCGAAGGTGCCCAACCCGAAGTCGCTCCGCAAACCCCCCGGCCCGCATCGGTTGCCCCCCGCGGGCGGTTCCATCACTCTCGGGAGATGGGGGACCCCCGGGAGGTCGGGGGTCGCTCGACACATATCCACCTTTTCACACCTCCGCCGCCGACTGCGCGCCGGCTCGCGGAGGGGAGGCGATCGACATGGTCCGTCGCTCGGGATTCGGAACATCGAGTCGGTGTCTCGCGGTCGCGGCGATGACCGCCCTGCTCGCGTCGTGCGGCGGTGGGGCGGACGCCGACGCCTCCGGGGACGCCGGAGGCGAGGACGCGGCGAGCGCACCCGCGACTCCGGCCGGCGGGGAGGTCGCGCGACGGGACTTCGTGCTGTGTCCGGCCATCGAGGGCATCGCGGAGGACCTCGCCGCGCTGGCGGACTTCCAGATCGATGCGACGCGGGGCGTCGAAGCCATGGCCGGCGAGTGCCACGTGCGCGGACAGGACGCCGCGTTCGTCCAGGTCATCCTGGCGCCGGCCATCGTGCCCTCCGTGGCCATGCAGGCGTCGGGCTACGACACTCCGGCGGTAGCGGCTCCCGAGCTCGGCGAGCAGGCCGTCGTGGTCGAGGATCCCGTCCAGCCCCGTGCCATCTTCCGGGTCCGGGGACAGATCATCGACGTCGGGATCGAGAACTCCGGGCACCCGCCGGACGCCGCCACGATCCGCCAGGCGGGCAGCATGGTTCGTGACGCCCTCGAGAAGGCGAACGGGGGCTGAGGGCTCGCCCGTCGCCTGTCCTCGCACGCGGGCCCCCTCCGTCGGCCCGGCCACCGCGGCCTCGACGCGGCGGGCGCGGGTCTCCGCCCGCTTCGCGCCCTCGATCGAGCGCACGACCTCCCTCCGTGTCCCACCGACTGTCGATCGCGTGCCGGACTGAACGTCCATCATCGGGGAGCGCGCGGTCCACAGGTGCATACCGCACTGGCTCGGGCGCCCGGGCCCGGATACATCGAGATACGAACTGCGACAGGCCCTCGGGGCCAGGAGGACCATGTGCCGGACACCCCCATCGGACATGCGCTGGAAGCGGGCGATGTGCTCCTCATGGTCGGGACCACCAAGGGCGCCTTCCTGCTGCGTGCCGACGGGTCTCGAGCGCGCTGGGAGATCGACGGACCCCACTTTCCCGGCGAGGAGGTGTACGCCCTGGCGCTCGACCAGCGCGCCGGCCGCCGGACGCTGTGGGCCGCGCCCGGCAACCCGTTCTTCGGGACGACGCTGCGCAAGTCCGAGGACGGCGGGGCGAGCTGGACCGACAAGGAGGAGCACCGGGTGGCCTTCCCGGAGGACTCGGGGCTGTCGCTCAAGCGCATCTGGCAGATCCGGCCCGGTCCGGACGGCGACCCGAACCGCCTGCTGGTCGGCGTGGAGCCGTCGTGTCTGTTCGAGACCGAGGACGGCGGCGACACGTGGCGCCCGGTGCGGGGCTTCCTCGAGCACGAGCACCGCGAGTCGTGGACGCCCGGTGCGGGAGGCATGTGCCTCCACACGATCCTCCAGGACCCGGAGCGCACGGACCGCGTCGTCGTCGCGATCTCGACCGGCGGCGTGTACCGGACGGAGGACGGCGGCCGGACGTGGCGCGCCCGGAACGAGGGCGTGCGCGCCGAGTTCCTGCCGGACAAGCACCCCGAGTTCGGGCAATGCGTGCACAAGGTGGTCCATCACCCGGACCGACCGGAGCGCCTCTTCCTCCAGAATCATTGGGGCCTGTACCGGAGCGACGACTGGGGCGACGTGTGGGTCGACATCGCCAACGGGGTCCCCTCGGACTTCGGGTTCGGGATGGCCATGCACCCCAACGACCCGGACACGGTGTACATCGTCCCCATGGAGTCCGATCAGTTCCGCTGCTGTCCCGAGGCGAAGCTCCGCGTCTACCGGACGCGCGACGCCGGGGAGTCGTGGGAGCCCCTGGGCCGGGGGCTGCCACAGGAGGGGGCATACGAGACCGTGCTCCGCGACGCCCTCGACACCGACGCCTCCGACCCGGCCGGGGTCTACTTCGGGACCCGGAGCGGCAGCGTGTACGGGTCCGCAAGCGAGGGCGATTCCTGGACGCTGATCGAGGGCGGGCTCCCCCCGGTCGTGTGTGTCAAGGCGGCGGTCGTCGCGTGACCGTGACGGTGGTGCTGCCGGGCGCGCTGCGCGAGCTGGCCGACGGACGGCCGAGCCTCGCGCTCGACGGCGCGCCCGCGACCGTGGCGGACGCGCTCGAGGCGCTACGGGCGGGATATCCTGCCGTGTACCGGAGCATCCTGACCGAAACCGGCGACGTGCGCCCGCACATCAACGTCTTTTTGGGCGATACCGAGATCCGCCGTGCCGATGGCCTGCGGACCGCGCTCGAGGGCGATGTCGAGATCGTCATCCTCCCGGCGGTGAGCGGCGGCTGACCGGGTCCCCAGGGAAGCCCGGCCGTCAGCCGGGGGGTGGGCGGGGCTCCACCGCCCGCTCGTCCAGCTCCCGCACCCAGATGTTCCGGTAGCTCACCGGGTTCCCGTGGTCCTGGAGGCGGAGGGGCAACCGGTCCGCGTGCGCCTCGTACGCCGGCGTACCGATGTAGAGCGTGGGCCCGGCGAGCTCGGCGTGGTCCTGGATCAGCACGCCGTTGTGCAGCACGGTCATGAAGGCCGGCCGCCTGAGCCCCCCGTCGGTGTCGAAGCGGGGCGCCTCGAACACGATGTCGTACGTCTGCCACTCGCCGGGCGGGCGGGTGGCGTTCACGAGCGGGATGTGCTGCTTGTAGATCGAGCCGGCCTGGCCGTTCGAGTAGGTGCGGTTTCCGTACGAGTCGAGCACCTGGAGCTCGTACAGGCCCATGAGGTATATGCCGCTGTTGCCGCGCTCCTGCCCCTCGCCCGATGCCGGGGTGGGCGCGCGCCACTCGATGTGGAGCTGCACGTCCCCGAACCCCCGCCGCGTCTGGATGTCGCCGGTGCCGGCCGCCACCGTCAGGACGCCGTTCGCCACGGTCCAGCGAGCCGGCCCGCTGTCGACCGACCCCCATTCGGCGAGGCCCGTACCGTCGAACAGGACGATCGCATCGGACGGCGGCGCCGTTCCACGACCGGGGGTCACCACGGGAGGCGCGGGCTCCCAGACCTCCGTGTCCTCGGGGCGCCCCGCCGGCTGATCGGCGACCGACGGCGCCCCTCCGGGCGTGGCGGCGGGGGCGGGCGGCCGGGCCGCGGAAGACTCCCCCGCCTCCGGGGCGGCGTCGCGCTCGGCCTCCGCGGACGCGCCAGTGTCCGGCGACGGCTCTCGCTCCGGCGAACTCTCGCACCCCGCGCACAGGAGGACGGCGAAAGCGAGGGGGACGACGCAACGTGTGGCGACGGTCATTGTGGGCTCCCGGATCTACGGTCCCTCAGCTTAGGGCATCGATGGGGGGAGGGACCAGACAGAGATCCCTAGCGCCCTCGCGTGGAGATCCGCTCCGCCTCCACGGTGAGGTCGTGCGCATCCCCATCGGGGCCCTCGGGCATGAGCGTGATGCGGTCCCCCACCTCCCACGACCCTGTCGGAATGTCGACGTAATGGATCCCCAGCCCCGAATCGTGTGTCGCGGCTTCGGACCAGAGTCCGCGTTCGGTCGACCAGCGGACGGTGCCGGGCACTCCAAGCTCGACACGCAGCGCGCAGCCGTGGCGAATCGATCGCAGCTTGTGGTTCGGCTTCCAGCACAGTCTGCGCACCGGGTCGGGGGACCAACGGCGCATGGCCGCGGGGAAGTCGAACACCGCACCGTCCTCGATCGAGCGCAGGAGCTTGATGTATTCGGCGTGCGCCCACGCGAGCGGCATGGCCGACCCGGCGGGCCGCCCGAGGAAGAGCTCCCGCTCGGGGATGTCCGGCGCATCCCAGGTCTGCTCGGGGAGGAGCCCGCCGTTCCCCGCCATGGCGCGCATGGTGGCCGCGAGCCTCCTGGCCTCGTCGAGCCGACCCGCCGCCACGGCGTAGTGCGCCCGCTCTCCCGTGAGCAGGGGCCACACGCGACCGATCCCCGTGCCGTCGAACGGAGATCCATCTTCGTGCTCCCCGTACCCATCCCCGCTGTACCGATACCAGCCGGGACCGCAGGGAAGGTCCACGCGCAATCGGGCGTCGATGACCCGGAGGGTGTTCGTGATGCGTGGGTCGTCGAAGGAGCGCACACCGAACCGCACCAGCGCGAGGGCGTCGGGGCTCACCACATCGCGAGCCGGCCGCGTGCCCTCCCCGGGAGGGCGATTCTTGATCGGAATCCAGCCATCGAGCGCGGAGGCGTGCTCGCACTCGTCGGAGGGCGCGATCCGCACGTAGTACCCTTCCACGCCCACGTCGCGGGCGAGCTCGGTGTCGCTCACGTAGCACCAGCGCTCGATCTGCGAATCCCAGCAGCTTGCGGTCTCCCTCAGATACCGTGCCGACTCCGGCTCGCCCGCCCGCTCCGCATGCTCGGCCGCGGTGACGAGCGCGGCGATCTCGGCCGCGAGCGTGAACGGCGAATAGCCTCCCTCCTCCTCCCACCGGTCCTGGCCCGTCACGGGGCCGCTCCGCAGGAGAAACGCCGCGGCCCGCCGGATCATCTCCCAGCCGTACCCGCCCGCGTCGTCGGCCATCGTACCGCGACGTCCGGCGAGATCGAGCAGGAGGATGGGGAGCGCGGTCTCGTCCATCTGGATCCCCGACCAGTGTGGCGTTCCGTCGAGCCACATGTTCTGGGCCCAGTGCCCGTCGGCCTCCTGGGTCGAGATCAGGAAGTCGACCGCACGACGCGCGGCCTCGTGGTCCTCGAGGGCGAGCAGGCCGCCTGCAGCCTCG
The DNA here is from genome assembly GCA_964499635.1 of uncultured Gemmatimonadota bacterium. Taxonomy (GTDB): domain Bacteria; phylum Gemmatimonadota; class Gemmatimonadetes; order Palauibacterales; family Palauibacteraceae; genus Palauibacter. Next base: position 71,722 of record CAZCLY010000005.1, read on the forward strand.
CAGTGGTCGCGTGGCCACACGAGGTGGTATCCGCCCAGGTCATCGTCGCCCTTCGCGAACCCCCACGGAACCGAGAGCGACGCCACCAGGCCACCGGGGAAGGAGCGTGCCTCGTGCGTGGCCAGCACGATCGCGCTCGCGGCCGCGACCGGATCCGCTTCGCCCGGAACGCGGATCCCTTCGCGCCATTCCGCCCACTCCGCGGCGAACCGGTCCCAGCAGCGATCGAACCCTTCGACCAGAGAGGCGACCGCTCGCTGACCGGCTTCGGCGGGGGTGCCGCCGAAGCCGACCGCCACCGTGAAGCGCCCGCCACACGCGGCCAGATCCGGCGAGACGCCGATGGCCACGTTGCCGTCCTCGGCCCGCTCCCACGCCCAGGTCATGTGGCCGTTCCGATCCAGATCCTGCCACGCATCGGAGAAGCCCACGTATCCGACCGACATGCGTGCCACGGGTGCGGAGATGGCCACTGCCAGCGCCGCTTCCCGTGCCGCCGCGAAAACGACCGACCTCCCCTTGTAGTCCCCGACCCACGCGGTGTTGTCGCCGCCCCGATTGGCCAGGTGCGGAGCGAGCAGGAGGACCATCTCGAAATCCGCCGGGGCGCCGGACGCGGGCAGCAATGCGACCTCCTCGAGGAGCGTGGGACGGAGAGGATCCGCCACGACGCGCTTGCGGATCTCGAACGCGCCCTCCGGATCGACGACCCGGACATCGAAGGCCGGGGTGCACGGAGCAGCCGTCGCCACCTGGTTCCGGCCGTGTCGCTTCTCCTCGAAGAAGCGCCCGTCGGGCGTCACCACGAGCCATTCGAGGTCGCGGGTGCAGGCGTGGTCGATGCGTGGATAGTAGACTTCGTTCAGGATGCCGTGACTCAACGTGTACCACAGGGGGCTGGCCGCCGTGCGCGCGCTCCCCACGCCTTCCTTGGCGCTGGACGTCCACGTGGGATCGATCCCCGGCTTCCCGGGTGCTACGGTCGTCATGCCACGCAGGGACCGCCGCGAATGGCGGGGCCGTCGAGCCCAGCGAGATCGAGTCCGGTGCGCGTGAAGGTCATCGGGCCCACGACGACAGGGCGACCATCGCGATCGCGGAAGATCCACACTCGCCCCAGGGGCGTGGTGTTCGGAGCCTGTCGCCCGCCGTGCACCCGTGACCCGCCGGCGGGTATCATCGCGCGACCGGCTGCCGCCTGATGGGCCGGGACGACACGATACGGAGGAACAAGGCAATGCTCAGGATTCTGCTGTTCATGGCCACGAACATCGCGGTGCTCGTGATGGCCGCCGTCGCCATGGCGGTCCTCACGGCGCTCGGCCTCATCCCGGCCGACGCTCCCTACATCCAGCTCCTCATCTGGTGCGCGCTGTTCGGGTTCGGCGGGTCGATCTTCTCGCTCGCGATCTCGAAGTGGATGGCGAAGCGGGCCACCGGGGCCCGCGTGATCGACACGCCGACCACCGACGTCGAGCGCTGGCTGCTCGACACGGTCCGCCAGCAGGCGGAGAAGGCGGGGGTGGGGATGCCGGAGGTGGCGATCTTCCCGTCCCCGGACCCCAACGCGTTCGCGACCGGGATGTTCCGCGATCGGGCGCTCGTGGCGGTGAGCGCGGGCCTCCTCCAGTCGATGGGGCGGGAGGAGGTGGAAGCCGTGCTCGGTCACGAGATGACGCACGTGGCGAACGGGGACATGGTGACGCTCACGCTCATCCAGGGCGTGCTGAACACCTTCGTGCTGTTCGTATCCCGGATCATCGCGAGCCAGTTCGACCGCGGGCGCTTCCTCGTGTTCATCGCGCTCCAGATGGCGTTCGGGTTCCTGGCCAGCATGGTCGTGGCCCGCTTCTCCCGCTGGCGCGAGTTCCGGGCCGATGCGGGCGGCGCACGGCTCGAGGGCGCGCTCTCGATGGTCGCCGCGCTCGAGCGGCTGCGCGCGTTCCGGGATCACCCGTCCCGGCTCCCCGAGAACCTGGCCGCGTTCGGGATCCGCGGCGAAGGGATGATGCGGCTGCTGGCCACGCACCCGCCGCTCGAGGAGCGGATCGCCCGGCTCCAGGGCCGCTGAGCGAGGTGTGGCACGGTCTCCCTCGGGCCGTCGCACGCGAGCTCTTCGAGGCGGGGGCCTACGGCTCCTGGTCGATGGCGTAGCGGATCGTCAGGGACGCGCCGACGACGATCTGCCCCGTGGCGATCGGCGTTGAGACGTCCTGGGCGAACGAGGCCTCGGCACGGGCCAGCATCGCGATCGGAGGCGCGCTCACGCCCTGCTCCATCGTCTCCAGGATCCGACCCAGACCGACGCCGAGCGCCGCGGCGATGGCGGTGGCCTTGGCGCGCGCATCGTCGACGGCCGCGGTCAGGGCCCGCGCCCGCGCGTCGGCGGCGTCGTGAAGATCGAAGTCCACCCCTTCGACGCGGTTCGCGCCGCTCGCGATGGCGGCATCCACCACGGACCCGATGCGGGTCAGGTCGCTCAGCTCGATGGTCACCGTGTTCGTCGCCCGGTAGCCCGTGATCGTCGGCTCGCTCCCGGGACGCTCCGGCCGGTTCTCGTACACCGGATACAGGGCCAGCCGGGACGTCTGGATGTCACGCTCCTCGATCCCGAGCTCGCCCATCGCGGCGAGGATGTCGTGCGCGATCTGATTCGCCGCGCGCTGGGCGTCCCGCGCCGCGGGGGCCTCGCTCTCGACCCCGAGCCGCACCCGGGCGCGGTCGGGGTCGACCCGGACCGTGCCCTCTCCGTGGACGGTGATCGCCGGGGTCGCGTCGGCGCCCTGTGCCAGGGCGCCCGCCGGCAGCGCCATCAGCACGCCCGTCAGCAGGAGCGCTGGGCGGCCGGCGACCCGCGGGTCGGTGTACGTCATGCTGTCGCCTCCTCTCGGGATGGTCCCTCCACCACGATGGGACTCGACATGCCCCGCCGCGAGGTCTCGAAGGAGCCGGGTGGACATGGGCCACGAATCGTGGCTCGGGGCGCAGCCGCTCCAGCGTCTGAGCCGGGCACGCGGCGCGACGGCGCGCATCGCTTCGGCTCGACGGGGGACCGGAGATGGCGTACATCGACGTCGTACGTTTCGCTCCCGAGCCGGCGAGGGGGACGATCCGGGTCGACCGCCTGTGCCGGGGGCCCGCGCGACCGGTGTCGCTCGTTCGGCTCGAGCGGCGGGCGGACGGGAGCCTCGCCTCCCGGACCCCGAGGTCGCGTACTCCCCGTCGAGAGTGGAGGTTGTCGTGTCGTCACACGGGATCATGGGGAACGGCTTTCGGCTCGGCTCGTTCCTCGGCTTCGAGGTCCGGGTCGACTACTCGTGGTTCGTCATCTTCTTCCTGATCCTGTGGTCGCTCACCGCCGGCTTCTTCCCTCAGGCGCTGCCCGATCAGCCGTCCGTCGTCTATCTCGCGATGGGGGTGGCCGGCGCTCTCCTGTTCTTCGCGTCGATCCTGGCGCACGAGCTGTCGCACTCGGTGGTCGCGCGGTCCAAGGGGATCCCGGTCGAGGGGATCACCCTGTTCCTGTTCGGCGGAATCGCGCACACGCGCCTCGAAGCCGAGGACCCGTCCGACGAGATCCAGATCGCCGGTATCGGGCCCTTGCTGAGCCTCGTGCTCGGCGGTGCGTTCGTCGGGCTCGGGTGGATCGGGCAGCGAGCCGGCTGGCCCCCGCCGGTCAACCATGTCGCCGCCTACCTCGGCTACATCAACGTCCTCCTCGCGGTGTTCAACCTGCTGCCCGGATTCCCGCTCGATGGCGGCCGTCTGTTCCGGGCCATCGTGTGGAAGGCGACCGGGGACCTCACGAAGGCGACCCGCTGGGCCACCGCCGGGGGCAAGGCGCTGGGCTACGGCCTCATGGCGCTCGGCTTCCTCGAGGCGTTCACGGGCGCCGTGCTGGGCGGTCTGTGGCTCGTGTTCATCGGCTGGTTCCTGCGCGGCGCGGCCGAGGTGTCCTTGAGGCAACACATGGTGGCGCGAGTGCTGCAGGGAGTCCGGGCGGCCGATGTCATGTCGGAGCGCCCCGAAACCGTGCCTCCGGGGATCACGCTCCAAGAGCTCGTCGACGACCACCTGCTCAGACGCCGGTATCAATCGTTCCCCGTCGTGGACCGCGAGCGGCTCGTGGGCCTGGTGACGCTGGACCAGGTGAAGGAGCGGCCACGCGATCGCTGGGCCTCGACCCACGTCGAGGAGGTGATGGCGAAGGCCGATTCGACGCTCGTCGTGTCCGCCGATGAGCCGATGGCCGATGTCCTGTCGCGCATGCAGGAGTCCGGGACCCGACGCGTGCTCGTCACGCGGGGGGGGCATCTGGTGGGGATCGTGTCCGGCAGCGACATCGCCCGCTGGGTGCAGCGGGCGCGTGATCTCGGGCTGGGCCCGGAGACGAGGGGCTGACGCTCCCGGCCGCTCCGGGCCTCAGGCTCCGCCCGCCGTCACCCCCGCCAATCCCTCGTCCGCCAGGCGCCGGTTGAACGCGGCCAGCTCGCCCGACACGAGCGCCCCGTACTCGGTCTCGATGGTGTCGAGCTCGCCGTGGAGCTCGTCGTGGACCGCGCGCTGCTGGGTCGTGGGCGCATAGTCGGAGCCCTCGACGCTCCCCGCGAGGCTCTGGATCTGCTGGGCCAGCATCGCCGGCCAGCGGATCCCGTCCTGCCCGCGTCCGCTCAGGTAGAGCTGGTAGAGCTTCGCCTCGACGGCCGTGAACCGGTCCTCGAGCGTGGTCGCGTCGGCGCGCAGGTCCACGGAGGCCTCGTCGTCCCCGTCGTGCACCCTGCGGAGCGACTGGAGCTGGGCGCGCACCCGCTCGGCTCCGTCGATGATCCCGACGGCCCGGTCCAGATCGGCCCGAAGCTCGCCGACCAGCGCGAAGCTCTCGCGCACATCGGCCTCCGTGCCCTTCGAGTTCGGGTCCTTGCGTACCTCGAGCGGCTGGGTGTACTCGCGCCCGTCGACCGTGAGCCGGATCGTGTACGCGCCCGGGAGCGCGAGCCGCGCGATGCGACCCAGACCGGGCGCGTTCCGGGTCCCGTCCTCGCCCACCTTCACCCACGGCGCGTGGAGCGGGCTCGTGCGCAGACGCGTCTCCTTCGAGGGGTCGTGGCGCAGGTTCCACCACACGCGGTCGATCCCGGCGTTGCGGGGGCCCTTCAGCGAGCGGATCACGTCACCGGAAGCGTCGAGGATGGCGATGTCGATGCTGTCCCCCGCGGCCGCCACCCCGGCCGGCAGCCAGTAATCGATCGAGGCCCCGTAGGGTGGGTTCTGCCCCGCGCTCGGCTCCTGCGGGCTCCCGTAGGGGGCCATGGTCGCGCGGAAGCGGTACACCGGCGGGGTGGCGAACAGGTGCGCCCCCGCGGTCACCTCGGGCGTGAGCTGCTGGAGGCTCGCGATGTCGTCCAGGATCCAGAAGCCACGGCCGTACGTGCCGACCACGAGGTCGTCGAAGTGCTCCTGGATGGTGAGCCAGTACACGGGAGCGCGTGGCAGGTTGGACTGGAGCGGCTGCCAGCGGTCGCCCTCGTCGAACGACACGTACAGCCCGTTCTCCGTCCCGGCGTACAGCAGCCCCCGCCGGACGGGATCCTCGAGGATCGCGTGCGCGTAGCTCAGCGGGCTCTTCGGGATGCCGTTCACGATGAGCTGCCACGTCCGGCCGTAGTCGTGTGTGCGGTAGATCCACGGGTCGCGGTTGTCGGCCTGGTGGGCGTCCACCGTGAAGTAGGCGGTTCCCGCGTCGTAGCGGGAGGCCTCGATGTTCCGGATCGAGCCCCATTCCGGCATCCCGGGGACGTTGGCCGTCAGGTCGGTCCATGTCCCCCCGCCGTCGCGCGTCACGTGGATGAGCCCGTCGTTCGTTCCCGCCCAGATGAGCCCGGGGGTGATCGGCGACTCCTCGATCGCGAACACGACGCCGGCGTACTCGACGCCGATGTTGTCGGGCGTGAGCCCGCCGGAGCGGCCCATGCGGGAGGAGTCGGCGCGGGTGAGGTCGGGGCTGATGACCTCCCAGCTGTTCCCACCGTCGGTGGTCACGTGCACGAACTGCGACCCGGTGTACACCCGGTCGTGGTCGTGGGGCGAGATCGTGAGCGGCGGATCCCACACGAAGCGGTACTTCACGTCGCGCGCCGGCCAGCCGATCGTGCTCCGCGGCCACACCTCCACGTCGTGGATCTGTCGCGACTCGAGATCCACGCGCGTGACGATGCCGCCCACCGCGCCCGACCCCGAGGCGCTCGACCAGATGATGTCCGGGTCCTCGGGGTCCGGGGTGGCGAAGCCGCTCTCACCACCGCCCACGTCGACCCAGTCGCCGCGCGGGATGTTGCCCGCCGAGCCGAGGAAGCCACCGTAGAAGGTACGGCTCGGCCCGCGCACCGACTGCCCGTCCTGCCGGTTCCCGTACACGTAGTACGGGATGCGCGTGTCCACGGTCACGTGGTACATCTGCCCGATCGGGAGCGCGATCTGCCGCCACGTGTGCGCCCGGTCGATCGAGATGTCGACCCCGCCGTCGTTGGCGACGATCATCCGGTCGGGGTCGGTGGGGTCGATCCAAATGTCGTGGTTGTCGCCCCACGGGGACGAACGGCCGTCGTGGTCCACGATCGTCTCGCCGCCGTTCGTCGTGTGCGTGAAGGACGCCGCCAGGAAGTAGGCCTCGAGATCGTCGGCCGGCGAGGCCTCGACCCGGCTGTAGTAGTGTGTCCGGCCGGCGAGCTGGCGGTCGTGCGTGACCAGGGTCCAGCTGTCGCCGCCGTCGTCGGAGCGCCACAGCTCGCCGCTCTCGGTCTCCGTGCCATCCGGCAGGGGAACGCCGTCCCCCGTCTCGATGAGCGCGTAGATGCGGTCGGAGTTGGTGGGCGCGATGGCGAGCGCGATCTTCCCCACGTCCTTCTCCGGGAGCCCGTGTCCCTCGAGACGCATCCACGTATCGCCGCCATCCACCGATCGGTAGATGCCGCTCCCCGGGCCACCGCTCGTCCGCCCCCAGGTGTGGACCTCGATCTGCCACATCCCGGCGAACAGGATGCGGGGGTTGTTCGGATCCATGACGAGATCGGATGCGCCGGTGTTCTCGTCCACGAACAGGACGTGCTCCCAGGTGCGGCCCCCGTCCCGTGTCCGGAAGATGCCACGCTCGGGCTGCGGTCCATACGCGCGGCCCAGCGCCGCCACGTAGGCGACATCGGGATCGCGGGGATCCACCTGGATGCGGCTCACCCGTCCCGTGTTCTCGAGCCCCAGGAATTCCCATTTCTCGCCGGCATCCGTAGACCGGTACACGCCCTTCCCGAGCGAGATGTGGCTCCGGATGTTGGGCTCGCCCGTCCCCACCCACACCACGTTGTGGTCCGAGGGCGCGATCGTGATCCAGCCGATCGACAGCACGTCCTGCTCGTCGAAGATCGGCTCCCAGTACGTCCCCCCGTCGGTGGTCTTGAAGATCCCACCCGACGCCGCGCCCGCGTAGTAGGTGGTCGGATCCCCGGGGACGCCCTCCACGGCGGCCACCCGGTTCCCCTCCGGGCCGATGTAGCGGTACTTCAAGCCGTCGAACACGGACGAGTCGACCTGCTGGGCGGCGAGCGGGGTGGCGGCGAGGGCGGCGATCGCGAGCAGACGGACGGTGCGCATGGAGCTCTCCGGAACGGGAACGCGGTGCGAGCCACGATTATGGGGAGGCGGAGACGGCTTCGCGATGGCGCGGCGCCGTGGGGCCGCCCGATGGCCGTCCATGTGGAGCTCCACGCTCGAGGCCGATCGCCCGACGCGGACCGCTACGACATCGGGGTGCCCCGATGCCGTCTCCGGCGCTATCTTCGGCGCCATGAGCGACCACTCCCTGTGGGCCCGGATCCGGAACGCCCGCCTGTTCCAGATCCTCGCGGTCTACCTCGGCGTCTCGTGGGTCATCCTTCAGGTGGTGGGCGAGCTGCGGGAAGCGCTCGACCTGCCGCCCTGGATCGGCCCGGTGTCGCTCATTCTGCTCGTGATCGGCTTCTTCACGGTCCTCGCGACCGCCTGGGTCCAGTCGCACCCCGTGGCTTCGCGTCCCGAGGGAGCCGAGCCGTCACGGGGCTCGTGGGACGTGGCGCTCGGAGAGCTCAAGGAATCGCTGTCCCGAGGCGAGCTGCCTCGCCTCACCTGGGGGCGGGCCGTGCTGGGGGGCGTGTTCGCGTTCTCGCTCCTGTTCGGCCTCGCCGGCGTGTACGTCGTGGTCCGCGACCGCGGGCGGAGCTTCGCGCCTGACCCGGCGCTGGCCGAGGACGCCGCCCCCGGGATCGCGGTCCTCCCATTCACCGTGACCGATCCGGGGCTGGAGGAGTGGCGCGAGGGGATGGTGAACATCCTGTCCACCAACCTCGACGGCGCCGGCGGCCTGCGCGCCATCGACAGCCGCACGGTGCTGGCGCGCTGGGACGAGCACGCGGGCCAGGACGCGCGCGCCGACCTCCAGGGCTCGCTCGAAGTGGCGCGGGCGGCCGGGGCGCGGCATGCGCTCCTCGGGAGCGTGGTGTCCGGCGGCCGCGGGCTCCGGCTGACCGCGGACGTGTACGACGTGGAGTCGGGGACGGCGCTCGACCACGCGATGGTGGAGGGGCCGGTGGACAGCATCTTCTCGCTCGTCGACCGGCTGTCGATACAGGTCCTCCAGGCCATCCTCCCGGACGTGGAGGGCGAGTTCACCGGGGTGGGGCTCGCCCGCATGACGACGAGCTCCGTGGCCGCGCTGCGCGCCTTCCTCGAGGGCGAGGCCCTCTTCCGACGCGGGCGCTTCGACGCATCCATTCCGGCCTACGAGCGGGCGGTGGAGGCCGACAGCACGTTCGCGCTCGCCTACGCGCGGCTCAGCAACGCCTACGGGTGGGCGGAGAGCATTTCGAGCGACCTGGGCATGGCGGCCGCCGAGCGCGCGGCGCGCTACGCGAATCGGCTCCCCGAGCGAGAGCGCATCCTCGTCGAGGCGGAGGAGTCGCTGGTCGCGGGCACGCTGGACGGCATGGAGGCGCTCCGGCTGGCGGTGCGCCGCTACCCGGACGACCCCGAGGCCTGGTATCTGCTCGGCGACACCTACTTCCACCTCGGCGACCTCGCCCTCGTCCCCCGCCGGGAGACCGAGGCCGCGTTCCTGCGGGCCGTGGAGCTCGACCCCGACTTCACACCCGCCTACATCCACCTCGCGGACATGGCGTTCCGGATCGCGCCGGACAGCGCGCTGGCGCGGGCCCGGATCGACCGGTACGGCGAGCTCGCCCCGGGCACGTCGGCGTACGAGGGGCTCGAGCTCGCCTTCGCGCTCGCGTACGGGGATTCGGCCTCGCGCGCGCTGGCGACGGCGGCGCTCGACACGGCGACGACGAGCCTCCCGAACATCGGATCGACGGATCTCCTCCAGGGCTGGTTCATCCCCGGGCTGCGTGCCGTCACCGCCGAGCTCGAGCGTCGGCGACATTCGTTCGCGCCCGTTTTCCGGTTCTACACCGAGTTCCAGGCGGGGCAATTCGACGCGGCCACGAACGCGCTCGGCGATGCGGCCTACCCGGCCGTTGCCCGGCTCGCCGATCTGATCCTGCTCGACGAGCACGCGCGGTACCTCGGGATCGAGCCGCCGGCCCCGCCATGGGCGAACGCTGCGGTGGCCGCGGCGGTGGCGGACACCGCCGATCCCGCACACGCGCTCGCCGGCGGGATCTACGCCGCCATGCGCGGGGATGAAGCCGGCCGCGGGCGGGCCCTGACGACGCTGCGCGCGGCGGTCGGACGACTGCGGGATGAGGGAGACGAGGTGGGATCCCGGTTCGCGGACGGCGGGGCGCGAGCCCTCGAGGGGTTCGCCGCCTGGCGCCGCGGCGACCCGGAGACGGCGGCGAGTCTCCTCGACGAGGCGCGGCTGCGGGCCACCTCTTCGAGCTATCCGGCCGCGGTGCTGAACGACGCGATCCGCTGGTGGCAGGCGGGGGTGGCGGCGGATGTGGGCCGGGACGCGGACGCCGCGCGCTACCTCGAGTCCCTGTGGCTGTACCCCGTGCCCGAGCTGCGGCTGGGCCGGCTGTACGACGAGATGGGGGACACCGGGAAGGCCCTCGACGCCTACCGCTACTTCCTCTCCGCCTGGTACGAGCCCGGCCCGGGGTCCGAGTCGCTAGTGGAGGAGGTCCGCCAGCGCGTGGCGGCCCTCATGGACGCGCCCTAGCGAGGACCCGCCGCCGGGCCCGGCTCCGCCGGTCCGGTCGATCCGACGTCCCGGGCGGGGCCGGCCCGCACGAACGCCTCCTCGAAGCCCCGGCGGATGGTCATGAACGTGATCGCCAGCACCGCGGCCCACGCCAGCCCCAGATCCTCGCGCCACAGCCGCGCGTAGACGACGGGCCACCCCGCCGTACAGACGGCCAGGATGGCGACCCCCATCCGCCAGCGCGCCGGTCGCTCCCGAAGGCTCGCGCGCGGCAGCCCCCACACCAGGATCGCCGCACCCGCGAGCGCGAATACCCCGAGCGCGACGGCGGCTGGCTGCGCGACGCCCCCCAGCGCCGCCGTCGCCACGGCGATCAGGACCGCCAGCCCCAGACCCCCGAGCGTCGCGGCGCGCCACACACGGAGCTGGGCCCGCGCCGGCTCGATCGCGCGTGAGAGACCGCGGGCCAGGAGCCAGTTGCGAAGCTCGCCGTGTCCGACGACCGATACGCCCCGGGCGCGACACGTGGCGAGGAAATCATCGAGCAGCGCCCGCCGCAGACGTTCCCGGGCGAGACGGCGCACGAGCCGGGGCATCGGCAGCCGGCCCACGGTGGCGTCGGCGACCCGGCGGAGACTCGTATCGCGGCTTCCCTCGAGCTCGTCCACGGTGACGGAGGGGAGGAGGTCGCGGGCGAAGTCGGTCGGCAGGTCGAGGATCCAGGCCTCCGCGTGCCGCTCCACGTGCGCCAGGGTCCGGGCACAGCCCTCGACCGCCCCGGCGATCGCCCCCCCGGCGGCGCCCAGCAGTGCGTACAGGCCCGTCAGCGACCAGCCCCCCACGACGGCGATGCCTCCGGCGTCCCCCCAACTTCCCACGAGGAGCCGCGCGGCCGCCCACAGCAGGGCGAGCCCCACGAACGCGTAGGACGGGACGAAGAGGGCCATGTCCGCGAGCAGCCGGCGCAGCACCGGCCAGGACACGCGGAACGGAGCCGCGATGCGGGCTCTCAGCGACATCGGGGCATCGGGAAGGACCTGCCGCTCGGGATTCGGGGGCTCGCCGTCCGGACGCTGCGGCAGGCACGATAGGGCCGCGGATGACGCGCCGACAGTGAGCGCGCGGCCGGTGCCGCTGGTTGCCCCGCACGCCCGTGACGTCGACTCTCCCGGGTATGGACGCTGCCGACCGGCTGGCCCGGGCCCGCGAGATCATGGACGTGTTCGCGCGCTCGACGGGGCTTTCCTCCGACGAGCCGCCGCGCCGGTATCTGTGGACCGACGCGTTCGCCGTGTGCAACTATCTGGGGCTCCACGAGGCCACCGGTGAGGCGCGCGAGCTCGATCTCGCGCTCGCCCTGGTGGATCAGGTCCACCACGTGCTCGGCCGCCATCGCCCGGATGACGAACGCACGGGCTGGATCAGCGGCCTCGCCGACGAGGAGGGGGAGCGGCACCCGACGGCCGGCGGGCTGCGGATCGGGAAGGGGGCCCCCGAGCGGGGTGCCGACGAGCGGTACGATCCCCACCGCGAATGGGACCGGGACGGACAGTACTACCACTACCTGACCCGCTGGATGCACGCCCTCGATCGGGTGGCCCGGGTCACCGGCGATGCGACCTGGCACCGCTGGGCCGTGGAGCTCGCACGGGCCGCGCACGCCGCGTTCGTGTACCGGGCGGACGGGCAGCGACGCATGCGCTGGAAGATGAGCATCGATCTCTCCCGCCCCCTCGTCCCCACCCAGGGGGCACACGATCCGCTGGACGGATGGGTCACGGCGAGCGTGCTGGCCGCCTCCGGAGATGCGCACGAGGAGGAGGCGCTCGCGCCCGCGATCGCCGAGCTGGCGGAGCTGTGCCGCGGGGTCCGGTGGGCCACGTCCGATCCGCTGGGTCTCGGGGGGCTCCTCGTCGACACCGATCTGATCGCCGGCCTCATCGCGGCGGGGGCTCGCCTCATCACACCGGGGAGCATCGGCGCCCCGGACTGGCTGGCGTCGCTCCTCGACCAGGCCGCCGCGGGCCTGAGTGCGTACGTGGGAAGCGGGGCGCTGGAGCTCCCCGCGCGCTCCCGGCTGGCGTTTCGCGATCTGGGTCTGGCGATCGGTCTGTCCGCGCTGGCGCGACTCCGCGCCGTGATCGATGGGTCGCCCGGGGCGCTCGGGCCGCTGGCCCCGCATCTCGATGCCCTCCTCCGGTACGGCGGCATGGAGGAGAAGATCGTCACCTTCTGGCTCGATCCGTCGCACCGGGGGCCGACGTGGACCGACCACGTCGACATCAACCGCGTGATGCTCGCCACGGCGCTCGCGCCCTCCGGATACCTGGGATCGTGAGCGTCACCGAGCCCCTCATGGCCCCTGTGGTACCGTGCGATCCCCGCTGCGGTGGGGCGGGAGAAAAAGCCCCGTGTCGGGTGAATGGAGGACGGCGGTGATGTGGAGAAACACGTGGCTCACGGGAGACGCCAGGGGATTGGCGCTCAACACGGTCGGGAGCCCGCCGATCGCGCTCCCGACGTCGGGCTGCAGGATCTTCTCGGATCGGAAGTCGGCGTAGCCCAGGTGGTAGGCCGTCGTGACGAACAAGATGGCCACCCAGGCGACGAGACCGACTCCGAGCCGGCCCACGCCGCGGCGACCGTCGCCGTGGAGCGCGCGCCACGTGACGATCCACGGGAACGCGAGCAGCAGGAGTCCGTCCACGGACCCGTATGCGAGGCCGCGCCACAGGAGCGCCCACCAGAGCCTGAGCCCCGACAGCCTGGCGGTCGCGGGGCGTGCGAGGACGCCCCGCATCAGAAACAGGCCGCCGATGACGCCGAGAACGAGAGCCATTGCCAGCCGTCGCGACAGCCAGTCGCGCATGACGAGGCCCGTCGTCCGGGCGTAGACTCCGAGAAACGCGAGGATGACGGCGAAGTAGATGGCGTAGTACACGTCGACGGGGAGCGTGAGAAGATCGCCGAACAGGAACGCGGTCGCGAAGCCGATCGACGCCGAGACCGGGATCCAACCGAGGTGTGCGGTCGTCATTGGGTCCTCCTCCGTATCGACGGGGATGGGACGCCGGGCACGATGGCCACGACACGGGTAGGGCACCAGATGACAGCGTACTCGATGTGGCCGCGGCTGCCACGGCTTGGACGTGTCCGGCAGCCGTCCGGGTGGGGGCCCGAGGTCGCGCTTCACGGGCTCGGCCGGCGATCATCCGCTCCGGGCCGACGTGCCGCCGCCCTGCTGTGCCGACCCTGGACAGGAGTCGACGGGTGTCGACCGAACCACTGATCGGAGACCGCGAGTACTTTCCCTCCGTCGGGAGGATCCCGTACGAGGGACCCGATTCGGACGACCCGCTGGCGTTCGCCTGCTACGACGAGGACCGCGTGGTGGCGGGGAAGCCGCTGCGCGACCACCTGCGCTTCTCGGTCGCCTACTGGCACAGCCTGGCCGGCACGGGGCAGGACCCGTTCGGCGCCCCCACGCGGAGGCTGCCGTGGAACGAGAGCCTCGATCCGATGCGGGCCGCCCGCGACCGGCTGGACGCCGCGTTCGAGCTCGTCACGAAGCTCGGGGCGCCGTTCTACTGCTTCCACGACCGCGACCTCGCGCCCGAGGGGCGGGATGTGGAGGAATCCGCCGCCCGCCTCGAGGAGATGACGGCCCGGGCCAAGGAGAAGCAGGCGGCATCCGGCGTCCGGCTCCTGTGGGGGACGGCGAACCTGTTCTCGCACCCGCGCTACATGAACGGCGCGGCCACGAGCCCAGACTTCCGGGTCGTGACGCACGCCGCCGCGCAGGTGAAGGGCGCGCTCGACGCGACCATCGCCCTCGGGGGGGAGAACTACGTGTTCTGGGGTGGGCGCGAGGGATATTCCACCCTCCTCAACACCGACGTGCAGCGCGAGCTGGAGCACCTCGCGGTCTTCCTGCGCCGCGCGCGGGACTACGGGCGCGAGGCCGGGTTCGAGGGCACCTTCCTCATCGAGCCCAAGCCCATGGAGCCCACCAAGCACCAGTACGATTACGATGTGTCCACGGTGATCGCGTTTCTCCACCGCTACGGCCTGGCCGACGACTTCAAGCTCAACATCGAGAGCAACCACGCCACCCTCGCCGGGCACACGTTCGCGCACGAGCTCGAGATCGCGGCCGGCGCCGGGCTCCTGGGCAGCCTGGACGTCAACCAGGGCGATCCGCAGCTGGGGTGGGACACGGACGAGTTCCTGCACGACCTGCACGATGCGGTGGCGATCGCCCTCGTCCTGCTCCGGCACGGCGGTCTGGGACACGGCGGGATGAACTTCGACGCGAAGCTCCGGCGCGCTTCGACCGATCCGGAGGATCTGTTCATTGCCCACGTCCACTCCATGGACACGCTGGCGCGCGGGTTCCTGATCGCCGAGCGACTGCTGCGCGAGTCGGAGTGGCTCGAGATGCGCCGCGCCCGCTACGCGAGCTTCGACGGGGGCGATGGCGCGGCGTTCGAGGCCGGCCACCTGGGGCTCGAGGATCTGGCCGGGCTGGCGGCGGAGATCGGGGAGCCGCCCCTCACGAGCGGTGCCCAGGAGCGTTACGAGAGCCTCCTGGGCCGCTACCTGAGGTAGCCGGCCCATGGCCGCCGGACGCCCGCCCCCGGGGGAGTCGCTGTTCGCCGGGCTCGACGTGTCCACGCAGAGCTGCAAGCTGGTCGTGATCGACCTCGGCGCAGGCGAGGTCGTGCACGTCGACGCCGTGGTCTACGACCGCGACCTCCCCGCCTACGGCACGCGGGACGGAGTGATCCGGGGACTCCCCGAGGGCGTGTCGGAATCCGATCCGCGCATGTGGGTCGAGGCCGTGGACCGGGTGCTCGAGCGACTCGGGCGGAGCGACACCCCGACCGGCCGCATCCGGTCGATCTCGGTGTCCGGACAGCAACACGGGCTCGTGGCGCTCGACGCGCGGGGCCGCCTCGCCCGACCCACGAGCAAGCTGTGGAACGACTACTCCACCGCCGAGGAGTGCGACATCCTCACGGCGGCCGTCGGAGGTCCGGAGGCCATGCTGGCCGAGGTCGGGAACAGCCAGCGGCCCGGCTACACGGCGAGCAAGATCCTACATATGGTCCGCCACGAGCCCGAAGCGTATCGGCGGGCACGCACGCTGTTCGTCGTGCACGACTACATCAACTGGTATCTGACCGGCGGGGTGCGGGCCATGGAGCCCGGCGATGCGTCGGGCACCGCGCTCTGGAACCCTGCTACGGGGAGCTGGTCGCGGCGCGTCATCGAGGCCATCGATCCCGGGCTCGCGGGGCGCCTCCCCGAGGTAGGCCGCACGGACCGGAGCATCGGCCGCGTGTCCGCGGCGCTCGCCGAGCGCTTCGGGCTGGACCCGTCCGCCAGCGTGGATACGGGCTCCGGGGACAACATGTGCGCCGCGATCGGCACCGGGAACGTCCGCGAGGGGCTCGTCACGGTGAGCCTCGGGACCAGCGGCACGGCCTGCACCGTGCGGAGCGAGCCGTTCATCGACCCGGAGGGCGAGATCGCGGCCTACCGGGACGCCACCGGGCGTCACCTGTCGCTCGTGTGCGTCTCGAACCTGGCCAACGGTTACAACGAGCTCCTGCGGCTCCACGGGCTGACGCACGAGGGCTTCGCGGACATCGTGGCCACCACCCCGCCGGGAAACGAGGGACGCCTGCTCATCCCGTGGTACGCGGGAGAGCGCACGCCCGACCTGCCCGCCGCCGCACCCGTCACCGTCGGTTTCGATCTCGACGAGCTCACCCTGGCTCCGCTGTGCCGCGCCGTCCTCGAAGGACATGTGCTCAACCTCGAGGCCGGGTTCCGGCGTCTTCCGGTGGTGGCACGGGAGATCCGACTCACCGGGGGCCTGTCCCGCTCCACGGCGTGGCGTCAGACGATCGCCGATGTGTTCGAGGCGGACGTGGTGCCCGTCGAAGGCGAGGGCGCCGCGCTCGGGGCCGCGCTCCACGCCGCGTGGGTGTGGCTCGTCGAGCGCGGGAACGAATCCTCGATCGGGGAGATCGCGGACGCTTTCGTGCGACTCGACGAGACGCGGCGAGCGACCCCGAGGCCCGAGGTGCGCGAGACGATGCGGCGGCAGCGCCGCCTGTTCGAGGCCGTCAGCCGGCGGCTCAGGGGGCTCCCGGCACCGGATCCGTTCGAGGCGCGCGCGGCGCTGCGCGCGCTGTCACAGGGGTAGGAGGCGGACCGCGATCCGGAAGGCGGACCGGGTCAGTCGAGGCTGCGCGGCGTGATCCACGACAGGACCAGCCCCGCGAGGACGCCGATCGTGATCACGCCCAACGTCCCGAGTGTCGCGGCGATGAAGCGGCCCATGCTGGTCTTCGGCGTGATGTCGCCGTACCCGATCGATGCCGCCGTGATGATCGACCAGTACAGCCCATCCCTGTAGGAGATGGTCTGCCGCCCCGAATCGGACGGCTCCACATCCACGTTCACCGCCCTCTGGATCTCCGCCTGGATGCGGCCGTTCTCCGCGTTGATGAACAGGAGCGGGAACACCACGGTCACGAGGAGCGCCTGGAGGGCCAGGTAGGCGTACAGGATGCGCCGCCGCCGGCGCGTGCGGCGCATCTCGTACAGGTGGGCGCGGCTCCTGAGACGCATGATCTCGGGGTCCGCGAGGCTGTAGGTCGGCGCCACCTGGAGGAGCTCGAACACGTGCTCGAGGTCCCCGCGCGCCTCGAACCGCTGCAGCGCGATGCGCAGCAGACGCTCGACGTGCCGCTGCACCTGCTGCGCGCGGTCCTCCGCGTCGTACCGGAACCGGTGCAGCATCTCGAACAGCGCCAAGGCGGCGCGGGGGGCCTCCACCTCGATGCTGCCAAAGTCGGACGGCTGGACCTCCTCGGCCAGGAAGTGGCCGAAGCGCTCGCGAAGCTCGCCCTCGACGCCGGCGTCCAGATGGCGGATGAACAGATGGCGGAGCCTCCGCCGGGCCTCATCGTCCTCGGCGTCGACCGCCGCATGCGCGTCGATGATGTCGGAAAGCACGTCCGACGTCTCGTCGCTCCCGCGGGCGCTCGCCGCGCGGCTCTCGAGGTGTTCGATGTCGAGTTGTTGCGTCACGCCGCTTCCCGGGGCTCGAGCCGACCGGGGACGCTACCGGGACCGATGGGCCGGCGCCAGCGGCGGCGCGTGGCGGTTGCCATGGCTTGGGGGGACCTCGACTGTCAGCCGCATGGAATCGTACGATCCCGAACGCCGCGTCGCGTCACCCGCGCCCATGGTGGACGCCCCGTGGTCGCTTCCTCCCGTGCGGGTGGCCCGCGCGCTCGATGTCGACCCCGGACGCGGGCTCTCCGAGGCCGAGGCCGATCGACGCCGGGAGCGGGTCGGGCCGAACCGCCTGCGCGAGCACCGGCGCCGCGGCGCGTGGGCCATCCTCGTCGACCAGGTCCGCAGTCTGGTCATCGGGCTGCTCGCCCTCGCGGCCGCGGTGGCGGGCCTGTACGGCGAGTGGATCGAGGCCGGGGCGATCGCGGTCGTGCTGGCCATCAACGCAGCCATCGGGTTCGTGACCGAGCTGCGCGCGATCCGCTCGATGGAGGCCCTCCGGCGGCTCGGCCGGGTCCGCACGCGCGTGCGACGTGGGGGCGAGGAGCGCACGGTCGACGCCGAGCTCCTGGTGCCCGGGGACATCGTCCGGATGGAGGGCGGCGATGTGGTCACCGCCGACATCCGTCTGCTCGAGGCATCGAAGCTCCAGGCCGACGAGTCGACGCTCACCGGGGAGAGCCTCCCGGTCGGGAAGGACGCACACGACGTCGCGGTCGACACGCCGCTGGCCGAGCGCTCCCCCATGCTCTACAAGGGCACGGCGATCACGCGTGGCGGCGGGATCGGCGTCGTCGTCGCCACGGGCATGCGGACGGAGCTCGGCGACATCTCGCGCCTCGTGGAGGAGGCCGAGGGGGTGGCCACTCCGCTCGAGGCGCGACTGGACCGGCTCGGCCGGCGCCTGATCTTCCTCACGCTCGGCGTCGCCGCGGCCGCGGCGACGGCCGGGATCCTGGCGGGGAAGGACGCGTTTCTGATGTTCGAGACCGGGATCGCGCTGGCCGTGGCGGCGATTCCCGAGGGCCTGCCCGTGGTCGCCACCATCGCCCTCGCGCGCGGCATGCGGACCATGGCGCGGCGGAACGCGCTCATCAATCGGCTGTCCTCGGTCGAGACGCTGGGCGCGACGGACGTCATCTGCGTGGACAAGACGGGCACGCTCACCGAGAACCGGATGACCGCGGTTCGGCTCGTCACGCCCACCCGCGATGTGGAGATCACGGGAGAAGGGCTCGCGACGGAGGGCGCCTTCCGGACCGGCGGAGGGGAGGTGGATCCGGATCGGGATCCGGCGCTGCGGGCCGCGCTCGAGATCGCCGCCCTGTGCACCACCGCCGCCCTGCCGGCGCGAGGCGACCGCCGGCCCTCGGGCGACCCCATGGAGGTGGCGCTGCTGGTGGCGGCCGCCAAGGGCGGGATCCGGCGGCCCCGGCTGCTCGAAGAGCACCCCGAGACGCGCCACGTCGCGTTCGAGGTCGACACGAAGATGATGGCCACCGTCCACCGCGACGGGGACAGATACCGGATCGCGGTGAAGGGCGCGCCCGCGGCCGTGCTCGAGTCCGCGGACCGCGAGCTCGGCCCCGACGGGCCGCTCCCGCTCGACGAGGGGAGACGCCGCGAATGGCTCGCCCGGAACGAGCGCATGGCCGCCGAGGGGCTCAGGGTCCTGGCGCTGGCCAGCCGGGAGGCGGAGGATCCGGACGAGGAGCCCTTCGCGCGCCTCGTCCTCGTGGGGCTCGTCGGCTTCCGCGATCCGCCCCGGGCGGGTATCGAGCGGGCGATCGCCTCCTGCCGCCGTGCCGGTATCCGCGTCGTCATGCTGACCGGCGATCAGCCCGCCACCGCCCGCGGGATCGCGCGCGCGACCGGTCTGGTGGACCACGACGACGCGACCGTCGTCCACGGAAGGGACCTCGAGGCCGGGCTCTCGGACGAGCGGCGCGAGGAGGCCGTGATCTTCGCGCGGGTCACGCCGCGCCACAAGCTGGATCTGATCGAGGGCTACCAACGGGCCGGCCACATCGTGGCCATGACCGGCGACGGGGTGAACGACGCGCCGGCGCTCAGGAAGGCCGACATCGGGATCGCCATGGGCCGGCGGGGGACCGAGGTCGCTCAGCGGGCGGCGGACATGGTGCTCGAGGATGACTCGTTCCAGACGATCCTGGCGGCGATCGGACAGGGTCGGACCATCTTCGCGAACATCCGCCGCTTCGTGCTCTATCTGTTGTCGTGCAATCTCAGCGAGCTGATGACCGTCGGTCTCGCGTCGATCGCCAGCGCGCCCCTCCCCGTCCTTCCGCTCCAGCTCCTGTTCCTCAACTTCGTGACCGACGTGTTCCCGGCCCTCGCCCTCGGGCTGGGCGAAGGCGAGGCGTCCGTCATGGAACAACCGCCGCGCGATCCCTCCGAGCCCATCGTGACGCGGCGGCACTGGGTCGGGCTCACGCTGTACGGGCTCCTCATCACCGCCGCGGTCCTCGCTGCCCTCGCGCTGGCCCTCGCGCGCGGCATGGACCCGGAGCAGGCCGTGACCATCTCGTTCCTCACGCTCGCGTTCGCGCAGCTCTGGCACGTGTTCGACATGCGCGACTGGCGCAGCGCGCTCGTGCGGAACGAGATCACGGAGAACCCCTACGTGTGGGGAGCGCTCGCCCTGTGCACGGGGTTTCTCGCGGTGGCCGTGTACGGACCGGTCCTCCCCCGCGTGCTCGACCTCCACGATCCGGGACGCGAGGGATGGCTGATCGTGCTCGGCCTGAGCGTCGCCCCCATGCTGGTCGGACAGCTCGTGATGATCGTCGCCGGGGGCCTGCGCCGGTCCCCGTGACCCCCGTCAGCGTTCGGCCAGCGCCCGTCGAGGTCCGTCCAGCGAGCGCGCCGAGCGCCCCATGGCGCGCCACGGGTCCTCGCATCGACCCAGTCGGCTGAAGAGGTTCCGGATCGTGTACCCGCGCGGATCGAGGCCCGGATCGCCGAGCTCGTCGGGCTCGATGGGCGTCGCGACGGGAGCGCCCGGGCGGGCGCGGACGGCGTACGGCGCCACCATCGTCTGACCGTACGCGTTGCGTCCCGTGTCGAGGTAGACCCGATCGCCGCGCTTGTCCTTGCGCTGCTCGGTGGTCAGCTCGTCCGGGTACCGGGCAGCCAGATGTCGCGCCACGTCGCGGGCGAACTCGCGCGCCCGCTCGAACTCCGCATCGCGCCGGATGGGGGTGACGACGTGGATGCCGCGCGAGCCGGTGAGCTGCAGGAACACGCGCAGACCGAGGTCTCCGAGCAGCGCGGACGCCCGGCGGGCGGCCCGGCGTACCGGCTCGAAATCGCCGCCCGACGGATCGAGGTCGATGACGACGCGATCGGGCCGGCGCGGCGCGTCGCGCCGGCTGAGCCATACGTGCGGGGTGATGCACGCCTGATCGGCCAGGAACACCAGCGTGGCCGCGTTGTCGCACACCACGTAGTCGACCGTCCCGCCGGCGCTCTTCGCGAGCCGGGCGCGCTCGATCCACTCGGGAAAGTGGCGGGGGGCGTCCTTGTGGTAGAATCCCTCCTTCCCGATGCCATCGGGAAAGCGCTGCATCGTGAGGGGCCGGTGACGCAGGTAGGGGATCATGACGTCGGCCACCCGCGCGTAGTAGTCGATGAGCTCGCCCTTCGTGATCCCGGCGTCCGGGAACAGGACCTTGTCCTCGTTCGACGTGTCGACCGTGTAGGGCCCGAAGCGACGCGTGCTCACGACGCGTCCTCGCCGGTCGCGTCCTCACCGGTCGCGTCCTCGCGGATCTCCTCCAGGCTGCGGCCGCTCTTCACCGAATCGGGCTCGGTGCTGGTCGGGTTCCGCCGCGCGTCGGCCTCCTCGTCGTCCATCTTCACGAGGAGCCAGCGCTCCTCGTCGCCGGAGCCGTCCGTGCGGATGAGTGCGTATCCGCCGGTGAGCTTCTCGCCCTCCAGCCACACCGTGACGTGCCCGTCGTCGATCTGCGTCGCGATCGAGGGTGGCTCCCCTCCTTCCTCCTCCGGCTCGGCCAGGTTCCGGTAGGGTCCGGCATCCCATACCATCACCGTTCCCCCCCCGTACTCGCCCTCCGGGATGACCCCCTCGAAGTCGGCGTACTCCAGCGGGTGGTCCTCGGTGCGGATGGCGAGCCGTTTGTCGCGCGGATCGGTGGAGGGTCCGCGGGGGACGGCCCACGAGGCCAGCACGCCCTCCGTCTCGAGCCGCACGTCGTAGTGGAGCGTGCCGGCGTCGTGCTTCTGGATGACGAACCGCGATCCGCCGGACGCCGGCCCCCGCGTTTCGCCGGATGGCTCGGGCGAGCGGCGCAGGTCGCGCTTCGCGCGGGTTCTGTCCAGACGTCGTGCGCTCACGTCGCGCTCCTCGATTGCGCCATGTAAGGATCGGCCTTCGCCGTCCGTTCCGCGATGCTTGTGGGGCCGCGGGGGACCCGAGAGGTTCCGCTCGTGCGATATGCCCTCGCGACCCCGTACAGGGAGCGCGCGTGAAGCCGGACGCGACGTGAGCCCGCCACCCCCGGACGACGCCGACCCCGGCGGCTCGGAGGGGTCGGACGGGGATCTCCCCTCTCCGGTCAGCGACGAGCCCGCCCCGGATCGCGAGCTGGAACGGAGACACCGGAACCGGAAGCGGCCCGCGGCGCTCCTCACGCTGTTCGCGCTCGGGGTCGTGTACGGCGACATCGGCACGAGCCCCATCTACGCCTTCCGGGAGAGCCTGCACGGGCACCGGACGCTGCCTCCCTCCCCGGCCAACGTCCTCGGCATCCTGTCGCTCATCTTCTGGTCGCTGATCGTCATCATCTCGGTCAAGTACCTGTTCTACATCCTGCGGGCGCAGAACGAGGGCGAGGGCGGGATCCTGGCGCTGGCCGCGCTCCTCGATCCGTGGCGCACGGGACGTCGGGCGATCGCGCTCGCCGGCATGTTCGGGGCGGCCCTCCTGTACGGCGACGGGATGATCACCCCCGCGATCTCCGTGCTTAGCGCCGTGGAGGGTCTGGAGGTCGCGGCCCCCGGCATGGGGCCGTGGGTGGTTCCGATCGCGATCGTCATCCTCGTGCTGTTGTTCTCGGTCCAGCACCGGGGCACGGCACGGGTGGGGGCCGTGTTCGGCCCCGTGATGATGGTGTGGTTCCTCTCGCTATCGGCGCTCGGGATCTCGGGGATCCTGCGCGAGCCCGGCGTGCTCGCCGGGGCGAGCCCCGGGTACGCGATCCGCTTCTTCGCCGACAACGGCTTCCGGGGGTTCCTCGTGCTGGGCACGGTGTTCCTCGTCGTGACCGGGGGCGAGGCGCTGTACGCGGATCTCGGCCACTTCGGGGCGCGCCCCATCCGGCTCGGGTGGTTCGGCCTCGTGCTGCCGTCGCTGCTGCTCAACTACTTCGGGCAGGGGGCCCTCCTCCTGGATGGCGCATCCGCCGGACAGCCCTTCTACGAGCTGGCGCCGTCGTGGGGACGCTACCCGCTCGTGGGGCTCGCCACGGCCGCCACGGTGATCGCCTCGCAGGCCGTCATCTCGGGGGTGTTCTCGCTCACGCGGCAGGCGATCCAGCTCGGACAGAGTCCCCGGTTCCGCGTCGAGCAGACGTCGCGCGAGGACATCGGACAGGTCTACGTCCCGGCGATGAACTGGGTCATGATGGTCGCGACGGTGGGGCTCGTGCTCGGGTTCCGGTCGTCCGGCGGGCTCGCCGCGGCCTACGGAGTCGCCGTGAGCACCACCTTCGTCCTCACGACACTTCTCGCCTATCGCGTGTCGCGGGAACGCTGGGGCTGGAGCTTCGCCACGGCCACCCTCGTCACGGCCGGCTTCCTGATCGTGGACGTCTCCTTCCTCGGCGCCAACATGTTCAAGATCCACCAGGGGGGCTGGTTCCCCCTGCTGGTGGCATGGGCCATCTGGTTCCTCATGTCGACCTGGTCGCGCGGACGCCGGCTCATCGCGCAGCGCCTGCGGGAGGGCGTGCCGACGATGAAGGAGCTGATCGGCGACATCGCGAAGCGGGGGATCCCACGCGTGCCCGGCACGGCCGTGTTCCTGAGCCACGAGAGCGAGGGAGCCCCGCCGATCCTGCGGCACCACCTCGAGCGAAACGGGTCGCTGCACGAGACGGTCCTGCTCGTCACGGCACTCACCTCCAACCTGCCGCGCGTCCCGCTCAAGCACCGCATCGAGAGCGAGGACCTGGGAAGCGGGTTCTACCGCGTCATCGGCCACTACGGCTTCGTGCAGCGTCAGAACATCCCGTGGCTGGTCGATCGGTTCCTCGAAGGCGAGGCCACGGCGGGCGGGAGCGAGGAGACCGTCCCGTTGGACGCGGTGGGGGACATCACCTACTACGTCGGGCGGGAGCGGCCCATCCCGGTCCGGGAGCTCGGGATGAGCCGCTCGCGCGCGGCGTTGTTCACCCTCCTGTCGCGCAACTCTCCCAGACCCGATGACCTCTTCCTCCTGCCACGCGACAAGGTGGTCGAGATCGGGATGCAGGTCGAAGTATGAGTCTCGCGCGGGCCGGGGTCGTCGATGGGCCGGTGCAGGTGGCCGGGATCGATGTCAGTCGCCCCCCGATGCGCGCTCCTCCTCCCCGGTCTGGATGCCGTGCTTCTCGATCCGGTAGCGCAGGGTCTGTCTGCTGACGCCGAGCAGTCGGGCCGCGGCGCTCACGTTGCGGGCGCTGTGCTCGAGCGCCTGCCGGATGAGCATGGCCTCGATCTCGTCGAGCCCGAGGCTCCCGTCGATCGGGACCCTGATCGCGTCGACGCCGGGGCCGACCGGCGCGGTCTCGCTCGGGCCGGGCAGCCCCAGCCAGCGATCGTCCAGCGTGTCTCCCTTGGAAAGGAGGACCGAGCGCTCGAGGACGTTGCGGAGCTCGCGCACGTTGCCGGGCCACGCATAGGCCTGCAACCGTCGCCACACGGGATCCGGCACGACGGTCACGTGCGCCCCGGACCGGGCGTTGAACTCCGCCAGGAGGGCCGGGACGAGCTGCTCGAGGTCGGAGATGCGGACGCGCAGGGGCGGAAGCTCGAGCTGGAGCACGCCGAGCCGGTGGAAGAGATCCTCGCGGAACCCGCCCTCGCGCACCAGCCGAGACAGCGGACGGTTGCTGGCCGCGAACAGCTGCACATCCACGTCGGTCTCGCGCTCGGCGCCCAGCCGCCGCACGCGCCGGTCCTCGACGGCCTTGAGGAGCTTGGCCTGCAGGGCCGGATCCAGCTCGCCCACCTCGTCGAGGAACAGGGTGCCTCCCTGCGCCTGCTCGAACAGACCGCGATGACGGCCCCGGGCCCCGGTGAAGGCTCCGGCCTCGTGTCCGAACAACTCCGATTCCATCAGCTCCCGGGGAAGCGCCGCGCAGTTGACCTCGACCAGCGGCCCGTCGGCACGCTGTCCGCCGTAGTGCAGGATCCGGGCGGCGAGGCCCTTGCCCGTGCCCGTCTCGCCCTCGATGAGGAGCGTCGCGATGGGCAGCTCCACGAGCCGACGCAGCATCGCCCGCACCTCCCCCGCCTGACGGCTCTCGCCGAGGAAGACGTCTGGCGAGTAGGTCCGATTGCGACGCTCGGTCTCGTCGCGCAGCCGGCGCTGCGCCCGTGCGCTGCGGGCGGCGCCCGCGACGACGAGATCCAGTCGATCCAGCGGACAGGGCTTCTCGAGGAAGTCGAAGGCGCCCAGCCGCAGTGCGCGCACGGAGTCGGGAACCGTGCCGAACCCGGTGAGGAGGATCCACTCGGAGCGTTGGTCCCGATGCTCTTCGAGCAGGTCGAGCGCGCTCCCGTCTCCCAGGTTCATGTCCGACAGGACCACGAGGGGATCCGCGGCGCCGGCCAGCACCTCGCGGGCCTCGGCCAGCGACGTGGCGCGCTCCACGCGCCAGCGCTCGTCACGAAAGTGCCGGGCGAGCTCGCCACCCAGGAGCTCTTCGTCCTCGATGATCAGCAGAGTGTCGCGCATAGGGCTCACGAGGCGCCGCAGGGGACCCGGAGCGTCACGACCGCCCCTCCCCCCGGCGCGTTGGACAGCTCGATCGTGCCGCCCGCATCGTGGACGGTGCGGCGTACGATGGCCAGCCCGAGCCCCGTGCCGGCGCTCCGCTCGGTGGCGAACGGCCGTACGCCCTGTCCCAGCAGACGGGCCGGGAACCCCGGCCCGTCGTCGATCACCTCGAGCGTCAACCTCCCCTCCTCGACCCTACCTTCGATCCGGACCTCGCCCTCTCCATCGAGCGCCTCCATCGAGTTGAGCACCAGGTTCAGGAGGGCCTGGCGGAATCGGTCCGGCGGCAGGGTGCAGGCCGTCCCCGGCGCCACCCGGCTCTCGAGCCGTATGGCGGCCGGAGCCTGATATCGGAGGAAGCGAAGCAGGTCCGTGACCAGACCCGCGACATCGACCCGGCGCGCCTCCTCCGGCCGGTGCCGCGCATCCTCCAGATACCGCTTCAGTCGTTCGACCACCCGCTCGATCTCGTGCGCCACGAGGTCCAGCCGCTCGCGCGACTCCCCGGCCGCCTCGCGTCTCAGGTTCTCGATGGCGGTGAGCGCCCCGGCGAGCGGATTCCTCAGCTCGTGGGCGACGCCGGCGGCCGTCTCGCCGACGGCCGCCAGCCGCTCGGCGTTCGCCAGCGTCCGGTGCTGGGCGAGCAGCGCGCGGGAAGCGGCGCGCACCTCCTCCTCGAGCGTGCTCTCGCGCTCGCGGTGCAGGGCCTCGAGCTCGCCCAGCCGGCGGACGAGCGCGTTGTAGTTCTCGAACAGGGGACGCAGCTCGGGATCGACGTCGCCCGTCTCGATCTCGTGACTCTCGCCGTCCGCCAGCCCCGAGAGCAGACGCCTCAGATCCACGAGCTGCACGCTGAGCCGGCGCGGGAGGAGCCACACCGCCAGTAGCACGATCGCGGTCAGGAGGGTGAGCCCCGCGATGCCCAGGATGACCTCGTTCCGCGCATTGGAGCGGACCTGGAGCAGGAGATCGGCCTGCGCGGTGGCCTCCGCCTCCGACACCTGGGTCACGAGGTCGAGCGCCGCGCTGAGCGTCGAGCGCGGGACGAGATCGGGACCCGCGAGCAGGCTCTGGACCCGTTCGAGACGCTCGTTGGTGCGCGAGTCGAGGAACCCGTCCAGGCTGAGCGCCTGGTCCACCTGAAGGCGGATGTCCTCCACGAGGTAGGACCGCCGTGGAACGACGAGACCCACCGACGCGAGCAGAGAGCCCTGGAGCCGATGGCGCAGCTCGCGGATGCGATCCACGTCGGCCAGCCGGGTCTGGATGGCTTCGAGCCGCCGGACACTGCGCCCGTGCAGGACGGCGATGAGGACCCCGCTCCCGCCGATGAGCGAGACGGCCACGAGGAGGAGCAATACCCGCAGACGGCGCATGCCCAGCAGCCGTCCGCCCGGGGCCGCGGCGGTCACGCGGTCCCTCCTGGGCGGTTGAAATCGACCGATGGTGGCTCAAATGCGCCACCGAACCGGCGGCGGGGGCCGCGGCCAGAGTAGATGTAACTTATTGTGCCATATGTCTTTAACGTGCCGGCACCACTCCTGCCAGACTCGGGGTCACGGATACGCCGGGAACCGGTCGTCGGCTCGACAGCGGGTTCCGGCAACGCGGTAATCGAGACGCCCCGAGGGGCGTTTGCAAGACAAGGAGGATCACGATGTCCAGATGGAAGAACCGCGTCAGCGCGGTCGGGATCGCCGTCCTGGTGGCGGTAGCCGGCCTTTCGGGGCTGGCGCTGTACGCCGGCTCGCGGCCGGCGCACGCGGCGGTGGCGGCCGCTTCGACGCTCGCCGATGCGCCGGCGAGCGTGGCCACCCCCCCCACCGACCTGTCGGCCGAGGAGCTGGCGGCCGGCGTGAGCGATGCCCTCGTCACGCTGGCGGATCGCATCACGCCCGCAGTCGTACAGATCGAGGTGCAGCGCGAACGTGGCGCGGCCGGCCGGGTCCAGCTCGGCATTCCCGAGCCCTTCCGGCAGTTCTTCCGGGATCCGGGCGAGCCCCAGGGACCGAGCGGCGAGCCCGCCCCTCAGCTCGCGTCGGGGAGCGGCTTCCTCGTCTCCCCCGACGGCTACATCGTCACAAACAACCACGTCGTGGACGGAGCCGACGTGGTGCGCGTCCGCCTGCACGACCGGACGGTGCACTCGGCCGAGGTGATCGGGTCGGACCCGACCACCGACGTCGCGGTGATCAAGATCGAGGGAAGCGGACTCCCCTCGCTGACATGGGGCTCGTCCGACGAGGTCAAGGTCGGCGAGCTCGTGATGGCCGTCGGGAATCCCGGCGTGGGCGGCGGCGCCCTCGACTACACGGTCACCACCGGCATCGTGAGTGCCAAGGGCCGTCCCCTGTCGATCATCCAGCGCTCGCTGGAGAACGATCCCCAGTACGGTCCCACGCAGGCGGGCTACGCGATCGAGAACTTCATCCAGACGGATGCGGTGATCAATCCGGGCAACTCGGGGGGGCCCATGGTGGACGTGCACGGCCACGTGATCGGCGTGAACTCCGCGATCGCGAGCACCGACGGCTACTACCAGGGATACGGGTTCGCGATACCGTCCGACCTGGCCCGCAAGGTCTCGTCGGATCTGATCGCCAACGGCCACGTCACGCGTGCCTGGCTGGGCGTCTCGGTGACGGCCGTCACCCCGGAAGACGCCGAGGTGTACGGGCTTCCGCTGGTCGAGGGGGTGCTCGTGCAGAGCGTCGCGTCGACGGGCCCGGCTGCGCGCGCGGGCCTCGAGACCGAGGACGTGATCGTCGCCGTGGACGACCACCCGGTCGACCGACCCGGTGATCTGCAGCAGCTCATCGCCGAGAAGGACCACGGATCCCCGGCCCGGCTGAGAGTCTACCGGGACGGCAAGGCGCGAGACGTGACGGTCGAGCTCGGCGAGGCTCCGGTCGGCACCGCCGCGGAGTCGCCGCGGGCGACGAGCCCATCTGCCGAGAAGCGGATGGGCATCGAGGTCGCCGACCTGACGCCGGAGCTGGCACAGCGATTCGGTCTCGAGAGCGGGGGGGTCGTGGTGGTCGGCGTCGAGCCGTGGATGCAGGCGGCCGCGCGGGGCGTCCAGGTCGGGCAGAAGGTCCTCGAGCTCGACCACGAGTCGATCGGGTCGGCGCGCGAGTTCCGTTCGCGGCTGGCCCACATCGAGGATGGACAGGCCGTGTCGCTCAAGCTCGCGGACGCCGCGGGCAACCACAGGATCGTCAGCCTGCGAGTGGGACAGTAGCGCGGCTGGTGACTCCGGGTCTCGCCCGCCGAACGGTCGGCGGGGCGAGCCCGGGGAGTCGAGCGCCCGGACGACGGGCGCGATACGCGGGACGTCGTCCCGCACGAAGGAGAACGACGTGAGTACCGACTTGAGATCCATCGCGGCGATCCCCCTCCTGGGGCTCGCCTTGACGGCGCCGCTCGCGGCGCTCGACGATTCGTTGCCCGCGCGGGCGCCCACCCTACGGACGGCACCGGCGGGGAGCGTGGTTCCCGACGCGTATCACGCGGCCCTCACGCGCATGGCGGGCACGTGGGACGTGAGGATCGCGACCTGGGAGAACGCCGGGGCGAACCCGGTCCGGGGAGAGGCGGAGGCCGACATCACGCTGACCCTGGGCGAGCGGTTCCTCGAGGAGACGCTCTCGGGCAGGCTCCACGGTATCGACTTCCAGGCACACGGCCTGATCGGGTACAACGACGTCACCCATCGGGTGGAGATGGTCTGGGTCGACAACCGCTCGAACGCCATGAACAGGCTGACGGGCTCGGTCACGCTTCCGGGCGACGAGTTTCGCTTGAAGGGAAGCGGGGTCGTAGCTGGCGCCCGTCGCGCGGTCGACCTCCATCAGGACATCCGGATCATCTCCGCGGACGAGTTCGCCGTCACCCTCTACTCCCACCGGGATGGCAAGGACGTGAAGATCATGGAGCGCGTGTATTCCAGAAAGTGAACCAAGCGGGGGCCGCGGTCGGCATCACCCGGACGCCCTCCGTCCGCGCCGCCGCGGCACCCCGGCCCACCCCTCCGCATGCGAGAGCTCCACGCCCTCGGGACCTGCCGGTCCGGGAGCGTGGCGCGTTTCAGCCGCCGGGCGCCCGCCGCGATTCGTCCGGGTCCGGCCAGCGCCTCCCTAGGCATGCACACGACCCGGCCATAGGCTTCCCGCCCCATGCCGCGCCCCGGGAGGGGGACGGGGCGGCCGCCAGCACGAGGTTCGGCTCAGCCATGAAGATCGGTCTCGTAGGGTTCGCGGGGTCGGGGAAGACCACCGTGTTCAACGCAATGACGGGGCTCGACGTCCCGGTCGGATTCGGTGGCGAGGTGCGGCTCGGCACCGTGAAAGTGCCCGATGCCCGGATCGACGCGCTGAGCGAGATCTTCTCGCCCCGGAAGACCACTTACGCCGAGATCACCTTCTGCGACATCCCGGGCGAGCACGGGGCCGACAAGAAGGGTCTGTCGCCTCGCGCCCTCCAACAGATCCGCGACCAGGAAGCGTTGTGCCTGGTGATTCGCGATTTCGACAGCCCGGCGCTTTCCGGGGCTCCCGATCCGGCCGGCGACCTCGAGGCCTTTCATGCCGAATGCGTGCTCGCCGACCTCGAGATCGTGGAGCGCCGTGTGGCCCGGGCCCGCAAGGAAGGCGCGTCGGCTCCGGAGGTAGCGACGTTCGAGCGGATGCGCGCCGCGCTCGAGCACGAGCGGCCCCTGCGCTCGCTGGACGCCACCGAGCTCGACCGGAGCTACACGCGTGGCTACGGGCTGCTCACCGATCGGCCGCTTCTCGTGGCGCTCAACCGAGACGAGCGGCGGGCCGCCGAGCCGCTGCGCCCCGAGCTGGCGGTTCGGATCGGGTCGCTCGATGCGGCGGGGCTCGTCCTGTCGGCCGCGCTCGAGGCCGAGATCGCGGGGCTGGAGGCGGTGGATCAGGCGGCGTTCCTGGCGGATCTGGGGCTCGAGGAATCCGCGCTGGCGCGCTTCATCCGCACCGCGTACGGCCTTCTCGACCTGATCTCCTTCTTCACCGTGGGGCCGGACGAGGTGCGCGCGTGGACGATCCGCCGCGGAACCAACGCCCGCAAGGCGGCCGGACGCATCCACACCGACCTCGAGCGCGGGTTCATCCGGGCGGAGGTGATCCCCTACGCCGTGTTCATGGAGCACGGGGCCGAAACGGCGGTGAAGGAGGCGGGCCGGCTCCAGGTGGAGGGCAAGGACTACATCGTGTCCGACGGCGACATCCTGCACGTGAGGTTCGCCGTGTGATGCCGCACCGCCGCTGGACGGCGAGCCGGTCCGGGTCATAACGTCGAGCATGTCGACCTCCGGTCCGCTCCAGCGCTGGGTGTCCCGTCTGCTGGGAGATTCCCGGGAACCCGACAGGCCCCTGGCGACGTCCGATCTTGCCGCCGGCGCCCGCGTGGGCCGTTACGTGATCGTGGAGCGGTTGGGGCGGGGGGGAATGGGGGTCGTGTACCACGCCCGCGACACGACGCTCGACAGGGCCGTGGCGCTCAAGTTCCTCCCCCCACATCTCAACGAGGACCGGGACGCCGCGCAACGCCTGCTGGTCGAGGCGCGGGCGGCGGCGCGCATCGACCACCCCAACATCTGCACCATCCACGAGATCGGGTGGCTCGACGACGGGCGCTCGTTCATCGCGATGGCGTACTACGAGGGCCGGACGCTGGGCGCCACGCTGCGCGAGGATGGACCGATGGGCCCCCGACGCGCGGCCGGAGTCGGGCTCGCGCTGGCCCGCGGTCTGGAGCGGGCGCACGCCGCCGGCATCATCCATCGCGACATCAAGCCGGCCAACGTGTTCCTGACGGCGGATGGTCCCGTGAAGATCCTCGATTTCGGGATCGCCAAGCTGCCCGGTGTCGACCTCACGCGAGAGGGCGCGGCCATCGGGACCGTGGCGTACATGAGCCCCGAGCAGATCCAGGGCCAGGAGGTCGACGCCCGCACCGACCTGTGGGCCCTCGGCGTCGTGCTGTACGAGATGTGCGCCGGCGAGCGTCCGTTCGTGGGCGACGACCAGGTCGTGCTCCTGCACCAGATCCTCGAGCTCGATCCACCGCCGCTCTCGGAGCTGCTGGCTGGCGTCCCGGCGGAGTTCTCGGACCTCGTGGAGCGCTGCCTGCGGAAGAACCGCCAGGAGCGCCCGGTCACGGCGGCCGGGCTGATCAAGGTGCTGGAGTCCGTGGTGGCGGAGGAGCCGAGAGCGGGGGGCGCCGCACGCGGGACGCCCCACTCCGCCGCCGCTCCCGGGCTGGCGGCGGGCGGCGAGCGACGCCCGACCACCGTTCTCGTCGCCGAGCTGTCCGGCCGGGGGGCGCTCGAGGAGGCGCTGTCGCCCGAGCGCGTGGACGCCTTCGTCGACGCGTGCCACACGGCCATGGAGGCCCAGATCGTCCGGCACGGCGGCATCGTGAACCGCCGCGGTCGTGAGCGGACGCACGGCCTGTTCGGCATCCCCGTGGCCCGCGAGGACGATGCCCTGCGCGCCGTTCGCAGCGCACGGGCGTTGATCCAGTGCGTGGACGAGATCGCCCGCGAGGCGGGCGTCCACGACCGTGTGGGGCTCCGCTGCGGGCTCGACAGCGGCCGGGTGGTTGCCCGCGAGGAGGCGGGCGGCGAGGCCCGCTTCCGCGTGGTGGGGGGGCCCGCCGAGCGCGTGTTGCGGATCGCGCCGCTGGCCCGCCCCGGGGACGTGCTGATCAGCGAGCCCTGCCGACGCCTCGTCACCCCCTTCTTCGAGACCGAGCCCGGTCCCGCCGTGCCCGGCGATGCGGATGACGCGGGCTCCCGGACGTTTCGAGTGCTCGCCGAGACGGGGATCCGCACCCGGCTGGAGGCGGCGACGGCCGACGATCTCACCGACCTCACGGGACGCGATCTCGAGCTCCGCACCCTGTTCGGCGCCCTCGATGCCGCCGCCCGGGGGGAGGGCGCCCTGGTCACGATCACGGGCGAGATCGGCGTCGGAAAGAGCCGTCTGCTGTACGAGTTCGAGCAGCGCATCGATCGCGAGCGATTCGATGTGGCGAGAGGCCGCTGTCTGCCATCGGGGAGCGATGTCCCCTACCTGCCGTTCGTGGATGTGCTGCGCGACAGCCTCGGTCTCGACGAGCTCGATGGACGGGAGGACGCGCGTGTCGTGGGCGAGCGGGTGCGGGGGATCGCGCCCGAGCTGGAGGGCTACATCCCCTTCTACCTCCAGCTCCTCTCGATGGAGGGGAACGAGGGGCGGACGCTCCAGGAATCGTTGGCGGGAGAGCAACTGCGGCTGGCCCTCGTCGAGAGCCTGTCGGCCCTTCCGACCCTGCGGGCACAGCGCCGCCCCGGGATCCTCCTCCTCGAGGACTGGCAGTGGGCCGATGGGCCCTCGCGCCAGGTGCTGCACCAGCTGCTCGAGATGGCGTCGGCCTACCCCCTGCTGGTCGTCGTCACGACGCGGCCGGAGCCGGAGATCGACTGGGGCTCGCCGGGCCGTCACACCCCCATCGTGCTGGGACCGGTCGGTCCCGAGGACTCCGCGCGGATCGTGCGCTCCGTGCTCGGGGCCGAGGAGGTCCCGGACGCCCTCCTGGAGGTCCTCCACGAGCGCACGGGCGGAAATCCATTCTTCCTCGAGGAGATGTGCCACGCCCTGCGCGAGTCCGGGACGGTGAGCGTGGACGGCGCTCGCGTCTCGGTCGGAGCGGCGATCGACCGCCTCGAGCTGCCCGACACCGTGCAGGGCGTCGTCCGCACGCGGCTCGACCGGCTCGACGGGGACGCCCGTCGCCTGATCCGGTACGCGGCCGTGATCGGCCGGGAGTTCGGACGCGATGTCCTCGAGCACGCCATGCCGGGGGCCGACGACCCGTCCGCGGGGCTCGAGCGACTGCGGGAACTGGGTCTCATCCAGCGCATCCGCGTCGTTCCGAAGCTCGTGTACCGGTTCAAGCATGCGCTCACGCAGGAAGTGGCGTACGACAGCCTCCTCGACCGGCAGCGGTCCGAGATCCACGGCCAGGTGGGGAGAGCCCTCGAGACGCTGCACACGGATCTCCTCGACGAGCAGCGCGACGCGCTGGCCGAGCACTTCGCGCGTGCCGGGGAATGGGGAAAGGCGGTGGAGTACGGGATGGCGGCCGCGGACCGCCTGTGGTCGCTGAGCGAGGTCGCCGAGGCGTCGGAAACCCAGGCCCGGGCGATGGAGTGGGCCTCGCACCTGCCCCCCGAGGAGGCGTTCGAGAAGCGCACCGAGCTGCTCCTGCGTCAGGAGCGTCTGTTCGAGGACCTCGGGGCGCGGGATCGTCAACGGGAGGTCATCGACGAGCTGCTGCGGACGCTCGACCCCGAGCGGCACCCCACGCACCTGGCCACGGCGTGCATCCGTTCGGCGGACCTGTGCGTCCTCACCGGCGATCACGAGGGCGCGGAGCGCGCCCTGGAGGCGG
Organism: uncultured Gemmatimonadota bacterium; assembly: GCA_964499635.1. GTDB lineage: Bacteria > Gemmatimonadota > Gemmatimonadetes > Palauibacterales > Palauibacteraceae > Palauibacter. The sequence goes on from CAZCLY010000005.1 coordinate 105,480, forward strand.
CGCTCGAGCTCGGCCGCGGGGCGGAACTGAAGGCCATCGAGGGACACGCCCTCAGGAGCTTCGGGTTCCTGCGCGGCTACCAGGAGAGGCACCGCGAAGCCATCGACTTCGTGGAGCGCGCCCTCGAGCTGGAGCGCGAGCTGGGCAACGAGCGGGCAGTCGTCTCGAACCTGTGCAACCTGGGCGTCCTGTACCGGACGCTGGGCGAGTACGACCGTGCGCTCGCGACGCTCGAGGAGGCGCTCGCGATCCAGCGCAGGACCCCGGACGGAACGAGCGGCGTCGAGACGCACCACCGGGCGTCGGAGGGCTACATCCTCCATTCGATCGCCAACGTCTACTCGGCGCGGGGCGACAACGGGCGGGCGCTGGCCTACCTCGAGGATGCGCGACGAAGCGAGGAGGCGACCGCCCGGGCCGTGAGCATCGTCAACGTGCACTACCACATGACGGCGATCGCACGCATCCACATCGACGAGGGGCGCATCGACGAGGGGCTCGCCCTGTACCGGGAGTCGGCCGAGGTGGTGCGGCGCGCGCGTCATCTCGAGCGGCTCGGGAACTCGGCGCGTCTGCTGGGGGATGTCCTCCTCAACCTCGAGCGCTACGAGGAGGCCCTCCCGAGCCTGGAGGAGGCGGCCGACATCTACACGCGCATCAAGAACGGCGCCGCGGCGGCCATGTGGCGCGGTGTGGCGATCGCCCGCGAGGCGCTCGACCGAGACGACGCCCACGAGGCGTGGGCGACCGCGGCCGAGATCGCGGACGAGATCGGGGACACGGCGTTGAGCGTCGAGGCCCACGAGGGGCGCGGCCGCACGACGCGCGCGACGGACCCCGTCGGATCGCTGCGGGCGTACCGAATGGCGCTCGAGCGGGCGGCCGATCTCGGCGATCCGAAGCGCCGGGGCGGTTTGTGCTACAAGGTCGGCGTGCTCCATTGGGAGTCCCGCGCGTACGAGGAGGCGCTCGCCAGCTTCGAGGCGGCGTGCGAGGAGTTCGAGGAGGCCGGAGATCGGCCGGATCTCGGCCTCGCGCTCAACAGCGCCGGACGGACGCTCCGCGACCTCGGGCGTCTGGGGGACGCGCGGGCGCGGCTCGAGGAGGCCGTGGCGCTCAATCGGGAATCGGGCGAACGCCTCCTCGAGGCGCACGCCCTCGCGACGCTGGGCGACGTCCTGCTCGACATTGGGGATCTCGCCGCGGCCGGCGAGCGCTTCACCGACGCGCTCGACATCCGGAGGTCGCTCGACGACCTCGCCGGCCAGGGCTGGATGCTCTGCCGTCTGGCGCGCGTCCAGGCCGCCCGGGGGGCGCGGGACGGGGTGGCCTACTATGCGTCCGAGGCGGCCGACATTGCGTCGCGCTGCGGCGATGCGGAACTTCAGCGGGAGTGCGAAGCACTCCAGCGCGACACCGACCCCAAGCATCCGGAGGTATGACGTGCCCCGATACATCATCGAGCGCGACGTGGGGACGCTGACGCTCGAGCAGCTCCAGGCCGCGGGTCGCAAGTCCAACGAGGTGCTCGCCCAGATGGAGGGCGTCATCTGGATCCGGAGCTACGTGTCCGACTCGGAGGGCAAGATCTACTGCGAGTACGACGCGCCGAACCCGGAAGCCATCATGGAGCACGCCCGGAAGTCGGGGATTCCCGCCAGCCGGATCTCCGAGGTGTCGATGGAGATCAACCCGTCCATGTTCCGTTAACGACCTCCCGTTCGAACGACCCCCTCCCATCTCGGCGGGCGAGCAGGGCTCGCTCGCGCCGGCATGAGCGAGGAATCTTGTGGCTCGCTCCGCACACCCGGGGACGCATGAACGCACACCCCGCCCACCGCCCGATCCGCTTCACGCGCCGTGCCGTGCTCGCCACCTCGTGCGCGCTCGGCGCCCTGCTCGCTTCGCCGTCGCCGGGCCGCGCGCGCCCGCCCGACCCGACCGCGGAGCTTCAGGACCCCGCGCGGACGGTGCCGGATTCCGCGCTCGAGAGGATCGATTCGCTGGCGGCCGAGATCCGCCGCCTGAGCGCCGCGCAGGACAGCCTCCGCGCCGCGCTCGAAAGGAGGGGAGGCGTGCGGGGGGAGTCCCAACTCGATCGGGGCCTCCAAGCGACCGCGGACCAGGCGCGACGATTCGGGTTCCGCACCCTGCTCGCGTTCCTCCTCATGGTGTTCGCCTTCCTCCTCATCCGCGGGATCACGTGGCTCCTGGATCTCCTCGCGGAGAGGAGCGCCGCCCGCCGACTGCTCTACAAGCGCCTCGTACCGATCGTCCGCGTCGTCATCTGGGCGGCCGCGGTCACGCTCATCCTCAAGGGCGTGTACGACCTCGATGCCCGCACCCTCCTCACGGCGGGGGCCGCCATCGGCGTCGCGATCGGGTTCGCGGCGCAGGACATCCTGAAGAACATCTTCGGTGGCCTGGTGATCATCGGGGACCGCCCGTTCCAGGCGGGCGACAAGGTGCGGGTCGGAGAAACCTACGGTGAGGTCGTCTCCATCGGGCTGAGGTCCACCCGGATCGTGACTCCCGACGACTCGCTCGTGAGCGTTCCGAACGCGCAGATCGTGGCGGACCAGGTGTCGAACGCCAACAGCGGCGCGCTCGACTGCCAGGTCGTGACGGATCTCTACCTGCCGGGCTGGGTCGACGCCCAGGCGGCGCGCGAGATCGCCTACCGAGCCGCGGCGACGTCCCGATATGTCTACCTGGACAAGCCGATCGTCGTCCTCGTTCGCGACGAGGTGCACCACACCTTCCTCACGCATCTCAGGGTGAAGGCATACGTCCACGACATTCGGAACGAGTTCAAGTTCAGGAGCGACGTCACAGAGCGCGCGCGGACTGCGTTCCGGGCGGCCGGGCTCCTCCCGCCGTGGCACGGCGCGGTGGCTTTCCATCCGATGGACGGAGAGGACGATTTGGCGTCGCCCACGGCGGCGACGCCGTGAGCCGGGCCCCCGAGCTCGAGGACACCGGGGCCAGCGCGGCGGACATCCCCGAGCGCTCGGCGGCCTCCTCCCTGATCGACGAGCTGCTCTCGGGAGTGTTTCACACGGCGGACGTCGTCCTCGAGACGCCGTCGCGCCAAGCCGCACGCGAGCTCCGGGCCCTGTACGCCGCGACCTCGGTGCTGCTCGGAAGCCCGCCCTTGACGGGGGCGGCGACGGACGAAGCCTCCGCGTACCGCGCACGGCTCGCGGAGGAGGTCTTCGGTCCGCTCGTCGAGATCCTCCGGGAGCTCGACTTCGGCCTCCGCCTCGCCGACACCGTGGCCGAATCGCAGGTAGTCGCCGACATGCTCGCCGACGAGGTCGTGAATGGAGACGACGCGCCGCCCGACGACGGGGAAGAGGCCGATGACGCAGCGGCGGAGATGGGGTTGCGGGGGTTCGCGCTTAGCCTGGGACGCGAGTGGTGGCCCGATGCCCTTCTCGGCTCCATCGAATCTGCCGCGCTCCAGGTCCTCGTCCCGCTCGCCCGCCTCGCGGCGGCGACCACGTTCGCCGAGCGGCTGTCGCGCGCGCGGAACGCCGCAGAAGCGGACGCTCGCACCGACGAGGCCACGGGCGAGCCTCCCCCCTTGCGCGACCTCGAGCGCTGGCTGGGGACGTTCCAGGCCGCCCTCCTCGAGCTGGCGGCGTCGCTCGACGCGAGCCGGCTCGACACACTGTTCGCGGAGGGGGAGCGGCGGGCGCGCGAGGCCGCGGCCGTGCTCGATCCCGGTCGCCGGACCTGGAGGCGGGCGGTGAGGCAGTGGCGTCACCGCCCCCTGACAGGATTCCACGACAAGGTCCGGCGGCGGCTGCCGCCGGACCGGTTCCGCGCCGAGGTCGGGCGTATCGATGTCACGCTGGAACTCGTGCGGTTCGACGCCTACCTCCGCCGCTTTCCGGAGCGCGACCTGTTCGCCGACGCGGAGCGGCGGACCGAGGCGGCCGCCGGCCACTTGCGAGCCGCCGTCCACGCCCTGCGCGAGCTCCACTCCGACGCGGCGCGAACGTTCGACGACGCGAAGGTGCCCGACATCGGACGGCTGCTCCGAAGCGGCCGGGCCACGCTGGACACCGCCGGGCGAGAGCTGGCCCTGCTGCTGGGGAGCTGGCCGGAGCGGTTCGCCGAGGAGGCGGGGCCGGCGGTGATCCCGGCACGCATCGGACGACTCCCCGAGCGAGTGCTGGCCGCACCCCTGACCGGCGCCGAGGAAGAGGTGCGGGTGGATGCGAAGCCCCTGTCGCTGACCCCGCGTCTGTGGGCCGAGGACACGTTCGACGCGTTCCTGCTCACCCGCCTCGCCGATGCGACACTGCCCCACCGCGAGGCGGTGCGGCGGGCGGCCGAGAGGCTACCGGGCGCGCGCACCGTGATCGACTACAACCTCGAGGCCGCGGGCGAGCCGGACGGTGCGGGGGTGACGGACCGGTCCGCGCTGTGCCGCGAGCTGGTGCTCGACGGGCTCGACCGCACGGCCGACCTGCTCGAGACGGAGGCAGGGCGCCTCGACGCCGTCCGCCTGGAGGGACGCTCCCCGGCGCTGGCATTGCTCGGGGGCGCGATCGAGCGATGGCTCGATCGGGCGGACGCCGAGGCGAGCCTCGAGGGTGTGGCCCGCGACGCGTGGACGCGGATCCGGCATCGGGCCACCGCGACCGGCGGCGCCACCCGACGGCATGGTGCGCGGGCTGTGACGCTCGTCCGGGCCGTCGCACGTCTCGGCAGCGCGCGGGCCGCCCGTGTCCTGCGCACGGCGCGCGAAGCAGTCGGGGCGGAGCCCACGGATGTCGAGCGCATGGACCGCACGGTACGGGTGATCGCCACTCTCGACGCCGGGGCCGGAACCCTGCCCTTCGTCTACCGGCGCCTGTTCTCGTACCGCGCCCTCGAGGACCCCTCCCTGCTCGCCGGCCGCATCGATCCGAACGCATGGCTCGATCAGCACCTCTCCGACTGGCTACAGGGCTCGCGCGAGGCGCTGGTGCTGATCGGATCGCCCGGGATCGGGCTAACGAGCCTGCTCAACGTGGCGAGGGCCAGGTGGGCGGATCGGGTGGATTGGCGGACAATCCGGCTCGCGCGACGGTACGAGGACGAGCCGGCGTGGGCGGCGCATCTGGCCGCCGAGCTCGGGGTCGAGGAACCCCTGGGCTCGCTCGCCGAGCTGGAGTCGGCGCTCGTCGGCACCGCCGCGGACCGGCCGCCGATCGCCTGCGCGATCGACAACATGGAGCACCTCTACCTGCGGGGTGTGCTGGACCGCGGGCTCATCCTCCCCACTCTCACGTTCATGTCCGCGACCGACGGGTGCGTCGCGTGGATCGCCACGCTGTCGACGGGGTGCTGGGAGGTCGTCCGCGCCACGGACCCCGGGACCAGTGCCCTCGTTCGGGTCCGGGAGGTGGAGCCGATCGGACGGCGGGACATGCGGACCGCGATCGAGGCGCGCCACCAGCGCAGCGGGATCCCGCTGCGGTTCGAAGCCCCGGATCCCCTGCCGCTCGGGCTGCGCCGGGCCCTGGCGAAGGCGCGGACCGAGGAGGAGCGTGAGAGGCTCGTGCGGGACGCGTTCTTCGACCGACTGTACGAACTGAGCGAAGGATACGTCGCGCTCGCGCTGCTCTACTGGCTGCGAAGCGTGCGCGTCGACGACGGGGCGGAGACGATGACTATCACGTGGCCGGGAGTGGTGGACTTCGGCGCGTGGGCCGACCTCCCGGCCGAGCAGGCGTACGCCCTGCGGGCGTTCCTGGAGCACGGGTCGCTGACCATCGGCGAGTACGGTCGGCTGATGGGCGCCTCTCGCGACGCGAGCTTCGCGGTGTTCGAGGGCCTCGCGAACAAGCTCATCATCGAGCCGACGGGACCCGCGCGCCGGGCCGGGACGGAGCTCCGTCACTTCCACGTCGATTCGGACACGCGCTACCGTGTCCGTGTCGTGCTCGTGAGGCCGGTCGAGAGGCTGCTCATCAGTCGGCGCCTGATCTACTGACGTCTGGCGCGCGGTCGAACGTCCGTTACGCCTTCGGCCGGAGCTAGCCTGCTCGGGGATCCGGTGAATCCGCGAGCTCCGAGACCAGGACGATCCCCGCGAAGGCGTTCATCGCGATCACCAGCCGCCAGTCCGGGACGGCTACGAAGGCCGGCCCCACGGCGAGCAGCCCGGCATAGAACATCGCCGATCCCGCCACGAGCCCGAACAACGCGCCCGTGAGGACGTTCGCGACCATCCGCCCCGGCGCGAACACCCAGGCGCCCGCGATGCCGAACAGCGCGAAGGCGAAGAAGTGGACGGCGGAATAGGCCACCAGCTCCCAGCCGGCGACGAGCATCCGCGCCAGCCAGTCGAGTCCGCCGCCCCCGGTTCCCTCGACGGGAGCGCCCATGAGGGTGTGCCCGAGGAGCCTCGGCGTGGCCAACGGGTGCCGGGCGAATAGGTCGAACACGAACACGCCGATCGCCACCGCGAGGCCGGACACCACACCGGCGATCGCGCCATGCTTGATCCGGTCGAGCATGTCACGCTCCCGCTCGAGGGCAGGGGCGGCCGGGCCGCCTCCGACGCATGTTAGGACGCGCGACCGGAACACGCGACCCCGGATCCCGGGAGGCTCCGGCTACGGCACCCGCAGGATCGGGTAGTCCGCACCGGGCTCGAGCGCGGCCGCGAGGAACCCCCAATCGGCGAATCCGTCGTCGGAGCGGGGCTCGAGCAGCGCGAATACGAGCCGCCCCAGCGGCTGCTCGATCGGCACCCAGCGGGCGTCGGGGGCCGGCGTGACGCGGCGCGGCTCCCAGCGCCCGAACAGCGTCTGTTCGGCGTGTTCCTGAAACGGCCGCTCGGCGGTGAGCACGGAATCGAGGCGGAAGGCCTCGGCGTCGAGCTCTCCGGCGGGCGCGGGCTCGAGCCGCACGCCATGCGCCTCGAGTCGGATCACGACCTCCTCGAGCCCGGACGGCACGAGATAGCCGGACGGCACGCGCTCGCGGTCCGTCCCCTCGAACGTGCCGTACTCGTACATGGACTCCGCGTGTCGCACATCGCGACGGCGCAGCATGACCGCCCCGGTCAGCGGATGTCGCTCCTCATCGACCTCCCCCATGAGGATGTCGGTGGGGGCCCCCGAGCGCCGCGGCACCGCCCTCAACGCCAGTGAATCTCCGACGAGCGACGTCGAGTCGGCCCGGGCCACGATCGCGCGGACCTCGTCGCCGTGCGCGTGCACCCAGTCGAGCACCTCCTCGACGAAGGCACGCGTCGCCAGCACCCGCTCCTCGAAGGTGGCGTAGGCGTACGCCTCGCTCAGGATGCCGAAGCGGTTCCTCAGCCCGAGGTAGTTGTTGTTGAACCGCGGGCGATGGTCGAACGTGTACCAGCCCCGCTCGTCGGATCCCGGGGGGGCGAAGGCGTTGCCGTAGTAGTAGAACTCCCACCCGTGCGCGTCGCGGACCGCTTCGGTGACCTCCGGCAGCAGGCGTTTCCGCAGGAGATCGTCGATCTCGGCCGGCGTGTTGGGGTGGAGCGGAGGCGAGTAGGTGAGGTGATACGCGTGACGCGTCCCGTCGGTGGTGTGTAGATCGAGGGCCACGTGCGGATCGTACCGCGTGAACAGGCGCGCCACGGAACGGGCCTCGGGCGAGTCGAGCTTCATGTGATCCCGGTTGAGGTCGTACCCCTGGGCGTTGGGGCGCTGACCCATGCCGCCGATCGGGCCGTGCTGGCGGGGCCGGTTCGTGAGGGCGACCCGCTCGTTCCCATCCGCGTTATAGATCGGGGCGATGAGGAGCACCATCGAGGACGACCACTCGCGGTGGGCGCCGGTGGCGTACTCACGGAGGAGCATCTGGAGTGCCTCCTTCCCGCACACCTCCCCCGCGTGGATGTCGCCCTGCAGGTAGACCACCGTCTTGCCCGAGGCGCGCACGGCCTCGGGGGTCGCATCCGCCACCTCGCCCACCACGATCAGCGGCAGGGCACGGCCCTCCGTCGTGTAGCCGAACGTGGTGTAGTGGATGGTGGGGTCGGCCGCGGCGACGATGTTGGTGAACGCCACCACGTCGGCGTACGAGCTGGTCTCGCGGAACTCCGTGAGCTCGGCGCGGGTGCGCAGACCCCCGATCCCCGGTGACCGCGGGCCGCAGGCCCAGCACCCCGCGATCAGGATGATCGACGCTCGCCTGCTCATGTGGCACCTCCTGACGACCTGTCCGGACCTCCGCGGAGCCGCAAGATGCCCATCGTCCCGCGCCCGGGCGAGCGGGTCCTGCCGGGCGCGACGCCCGGAGTGCGACATCGGGAGGCTCGACCGAGGAGCCCCGTCGGGTCCGGCGACCACCGAGTGCCACGAGTCGAGGCCATCGGCGATCTCCGTGCGGGCCCGGGCCCACGAGAACCAGAACGCCAGCGCGACGCACATCCAGTGGAGGACACGGCTGCGTGCCACGCGCAGCGCCCAGCCGTCGAGCCGGGCGACGTCGTCGGGGTCGGCCACGACGCCGAGACACCCCGGGGCCGTTGGCGGAGCGGAGCGGCGCCGCCTAGCCTATCGCATGCGTAACGTCCAACCCGACTCCACGGCGAGCTATCCCCGTTCGATCATGGCGGCCCTCGTGCTCGCCGTCCTGCTGACGACGTCGATCGCCGCTCCCGCCAGCGGACAGGTCGTGACCGACTCCGGGCAGGCGGCGACCGACTCGGGGGGCACCTCGTCCGACTCCGCCGCCGTCGTTCCGGCGCCGGAGCCGATCTCGGAGGACCAGGACCAGCGGGACGAGCGCATCCGCTCCGAGCTCCAGGCCGTGTTCGACCGCGTCCCTCCGCTGTCCGGCATCGAGGTGAGCGTCGAGGCCGGCATCGTGCGCCTTTCCGGGCAGGTCCCGGACGGGGATGCGGCGGCACGGGCCCTCGAGCTGGCCCGGAGCCGCGAGGGCGCGGTGTTCGTCGACGACTCGGGGCTGACGCCGCTGACCACGGGCGCGCGGATCGAGGGAATCTGGGGGCGGCTGCGATCGCAGGGGCGCGACGTGCTCCTCGTGCTTCCGCTGCTCGCCGTGGCGATCATCATCGTGGGCGTGTTCTGGGGCCTCGCGTGGGCGGTGGGACGCTGGCCGGATCCGTCCGGAAGGACGCGCCTCAACCCGTTTCTGCGTGCCCTCCTCCAGCGGCTCGTGCAATCCGGACTGGTGATCGCCGGGCTCCTCATCGGTCTCGAGCTGCTCGATGCCACCGCCCTGGTGGGCGCGGTCGTCGGGACGGCCGGGCTGGCCGGGCTCGCGGTCGGGTTCGCGTTCAAGGACATCGCCGAGAACTACCTGGCGGGCGTCATCCTCAGCCTGCGGCAGCCGTTCGCCAAGAACGACCTCATCCTCGTCGACGGCCACGAGGGCAAGGTCGTGCGTCTCACGGGACGCGAAACCGTGCTCATGACCCTGGATGGGAACCACGTCCAGATCCCGAACGCCACGGTGTTCCGCGAACCGGTGATCAACTACACCCGCAACCCGCGACGGCGGTTTACGTTCGATGTGGAGGTCGCACCGGAGTCCGACCCCGCCCGGGCGCTCGACGCGGGGTGCCACATCCTGCGGGACATGGAGGGGTTGGAGGACGAGCCCCCTCCCGAGGCGCTCGTGCTCGGGTTCGGCGATGGGACGATCCAGGTGCGGTTCTTCGGGTGGGTGGACCAGCGCGAGGCGGACTTCGGGCGCGTGCGGAGCGAGGCCATCCGGCTCGTGAAGGCGGGGCTCGAGGCGGAAGGGATCGAGACCCCGTCGCCGGAGCGACGGGTCATCCTCGAGGGAGGGCCCGAGGGGGGTCCGGTGCCGCCCCCTCGGGCCGCCCACGCGCCGTCACGGGAGCCGGCGGAGGCGGTGCAGCGCGATGTCTCCGTGGACCGCACGATCGATGTGCAGATCGAGGCCGACCGGCGGGCGGCTGACGAGGAGGACCTGCTGGAAGAGACCTCCTGAGACCCCGCGGGACGAACCGCCGGCCGGGCCGGCTCGGGAGCACCCCGTCGACCCCGCGCGCGGGAGCGGACCCGGGCGCCGCCGCGTCAGCCCTCGTAGGAGTGGGACTTGAGGATCTGGCCGTCCTGCCCGTGGATGTCGAGCCGGCTCGGGGCCGCATCGTGCGCTGCCTTCCGACCGGCGGACACCGCGGGACGCTTGCGGGGGAAGACGCCGAGCGGCTCGTCGTTCCCGTCCATCATCACCGCCCACCCCTGGTCGCCGTGCGGGACGACCCGGATCGCGATCGTCTTCCCGGAGCGACGTGAGCGCGCCGCCACGACGCCGATCGCGCCGGCGGCGGCCAGACCCGCGGCGGCGGCCGCCGCCACTTTCCTGCCCCTGCCTCCACCCTTCTTCTTCGGGGCGAGCTTCTCGATTCCCTCCTTGAGGTCCTTCTCGACCCCCTTCGCCTTCTTCCCCAGATCCCTGCGCGCGCCCTTCGCCTTCTTCTTGAGGTCCTTCTCGACGCCCTTCACCTTCCTCGCGAGGTCCTTCTTGAGCTTGTCGCCCTTCATATCGGCTTCCCTTCGGTCTGGGAGGTGGCGACCGGAGCACGCGGAAGCGCGCACCAGGCCGACCGTCTCAACCTACCGGATCGGCGGCCCACGGCGCACGTCACGCCATTTCGGACGAAGGCCCCGCGTGTTCAGCGCGCCGCACCGGCGAAGAGCGTCGCGAGCGCAGCCCCCGTGCGTGGATGATGCCCCTCTCAGGGCCGGTGGCTGTCCGCGTTCGAGAGCGCGATCGCGTTGAACAGAAGCTTGAACGTGGCGTGCGGCTGGGCTCGTCGAGTGATGAGCGGTCCGAACAGATACAGCGTCCCGTCGCCCACCGACGCCTCGGCCATCGCGATCCCGTCCTTCAGCCGCTCCTGTCCCCAGGCCCAGCCGCTCAGGAGTGAGGTCTCGGAGTCGAACCACGCGATCGGGTGGACGGACGATTCGTCGCCGGCGGCCACCGCGTCCGCCGTGAGGTCGAACACGGGGCTGTTCTCGAACGACACCGGCGTCTCGCTTCCCACGCCCGCGGCGACGAGGACCTCGTCGTCGACGCGCACGCGCAGAATCGAGCCGGGCACATAGTACTCCTCCCGGCTCACGGGCTCGAGCTCGCCGTTCTCGCCCCGCTCGACGAGGTGGTCCTCCAGCGGGAGCCCGAGGTGCTGCGCGAGGGACGCGGAGCCGCCGATCGTGACGATCGAGCCTCCATCCTCGAGGAACTCGCGGAAGCGCCGGATCGTCGTCGAATCGATGTTCCCCATACGGGCTCGCCACTCGTCGGGGACGGCCGGCAACTCGCTGTCTTCGCCCCCGAAGCGGCGGAACCCGCCGAGCCGGGAGCTCACGGCGCCGTCGGGCAGGATGATCACGTCGAATCGTTCGGAGAGATCGCCCCCGTTCAGGTCGGGCGGGTACACGACCTCGAAGTCCTCGTATTCGAACTGCTCGAGGATCCAGCGGATCCAGCCGGACGGCTGCGAGCCGCCGTAGCGGTCCCACAGCGCCACGCGTGCCGGGCGCAGCCGGAGCGCCTCGGCATCGGGATCGCGCGGCACGCCCTCGAAGCTCACGCCGAGGTCCGCCGCGATCTCCCGCACGCGGCCCGCCGTTCCGTTCCGGGACTTCACGTAGAAGGTGCCGGCCGGGTGGCTCCCGCCGCCGGCGGTGACCGGCTCCGTGAGCCAGTACACCTGGTCACCGGCCGCCTCGAGGCGGTTGATGGCCGTGAACGCATCGTTCACCCGGTGGCTGAACAGGAACCCGGCGGCTCCATCCGCCCCCGCCACGGTGCCGGCGGGGGGGTCGGCGTTCCACGTCTCGATGGGCTCGAACGGGCCGTCGAAGCCCTCGAGGATGCGGTCGAACTCGACGCCCATCTGGATCGCCAGCGTCCACCCCGCGTTGTCGTACGGGGGCGTGGGCGGGGCGCCCGGATACAGGAAGTCGTCCGGGTGGTCCTGCGGCTCGAACATGTCGCGCACGTGCGGACGGAACGCCTGATCGGCCTTCACGACGTAGGAGCCCGCCGGGTAGCGGGTGCCCCCGACGGTGAACTCCGCGGTCGCACGGTGGACTATGACGCCGTTCTCGAGCAGCGCGTCGACGAGCTTGGTGGCGGTCGGGAAGTCGGGCTGGTCCGACGGGATGATGTAGCCGCGCGGGTCGCGTAGCGCCGGGTCGTGGAGCTGCAGGTAGTCCTCGCGCGTCCCCATGGTGCCGCCGAACCCGCCCACGTTGCGGGCGAAGTCGGTCTCGCCCGCCCCCGCGTTCATCTCCTCGCGAAGCCATTCCACGCGCCGCGGCATGATGGTCCAGTAGTCCTCGCGGCCACGCTCGATGGAGTTCATCCCCATGCGCCAGATGCGGTACAGGAAGGTGGACCGGTAGCGCGAGGCGACGTCGAGGACGGCCCGGTTGGCGGTCATCGAGTAGTCGATCGACTGCTTGAAGTGCCACACCTGGGGCTCGATCGGATAGGGCAGATTGTCGCTCGGGAGGAGGCGCTCCATGACCATCGGGATCTCGATCGGGGTTGGATTCCCGATCGACTCGGTGAGCAGGCCGACCATGTTGTGGAAGTATGGATCCGTGCGAAGACCGCCGTTCCACCACGTGGAGTAGTTCGCCCCACGCCGCCGCGTGGCCCCCGGCTTCCCCTCGGCCGTGAACCGCGAGTGCATGGCCGCGCCCACCAGGTCGATCTCCGTGATGACCGTCGGATCGATGTTGTAGTTGAACGGGTCGCGGAACGGCGGCGCGAACAGCACGGTGCCGGTCGGACCGGTCTGGTGGTGGTTGTACACGATCTGCGGGAACCACTCGCGGTACATGACCCGGTTCATGTTCTCCGTCTCGGGCTGCGTCGAGGCGTAGAAGTCCCGGTTGTTGTCGTGTCCGACGTACTTCTGGTACAGACGCGGAATCCCGGACGTCGAGCGTTCGGTGGGCTCGTCGACCCGCATGTACCAGTTCGACACGAGCTCCATCCCGTCCGGGTTGCAGTGCACGAACAGGATGATCACGTCGTCGAGGATGCGCAGCGTCTCGGGGTCGTTGCCGCTCACCATCTCCCAGGAGATCTGGAGGAGCTGCTGCGCACCGAGCACCTCGGTCGCGTGCAGCCCGCCGTCGATCCACACGACGGCCTTCCCCTCCTCGGCGAGCGCGCGCGCTTCCTCCTCGCTCACGCCATCGGCGAGCGCCAGCCGCCGCGAGATCTCCCTGTAGCGGTCGAGGTGCGCCTGGTTGTCGGGCGAGGTGACGATCGCCATGAGCTGGTCGCGCCCTTCGGCCGTCTTGCCGATCGACTGGAGCGTCATGCGCGGCGACTCGTCGGCCAGCATGTGCCAGTACTCGCTGAACTCGGTGTAGTTGGGCAGCACGTAGTCGGCGCCGATCTCGTGACCGAAGAACTCCTCCGGACTGGTGAGCGCCTCCCGATCGGTGGCCGGCGCCTGGGCGAGCGCCGGGGCGCCCGAGAAGAGCGCGATCAGGGCCAGGCCGGGGATCGCGCGACAGAGATGTGTTGCCTGCATCCGTGACTCCTGGTGACTTCGTGTATTCGCCATGGACCTGTTCGAGAGGCACGGCGGGCCGCCGGACATGCCCGGGCGACCCGTCGACCTCCCTCCTACCGCATCGCGGGCGGGGTCGGTGGCTCGACCGGCTCGCCCGGGTCGGGACGGATCCCGGCCGTGTTCATCGCGTCGTACAGCGCGGGCATGCGATCGGTGATCAGGGCGTTGAGCCGCTCGATGGCGCCCGGAAGCTTCTCCCAACCCCGCTCGATCGTCCACAGCTGGTCGGCGGTGGGACGGGCGTGCGCCCCCTCGATCTGGCCGCGCTGGCCGGCCGCCTGGCGGGCATCGCCGAGGTCGTCGTCGATCGCGTCGAGCTCCTCCGCGATCGCGTCGACCTGGTCCGGGAGCGCCTCGGGGGCGTCCTCGTGCTCGCCGAGCTGCCGACGCACATCGGCGATCTGCTGACGCAGTCGCCCCACGGCCCGTCCCGACTCGTACACGGGCCCGGCGAGCGCGAACGCCCGCATCATCGCGTCCTGGCGCGCCAGCAGCTCCTCCCGACCGATCTCCACGCGCGGGTCGAGCCGCACCTCGACGGGCGTCTCCATCGTGCCCACGCCGGGCACGTCGAGCCGCACCGTGTACGTTCCGGGCAGGACCTTCGGGCCCCGCGCGCCGCCACCCCCGAAGAAGCCTCCTCCGCCCCCGCCTCCGCCCCCGCCTCCGCCTTCCGTCTCGTACGCGGGCTCGTACCGCAGGTCCCAGATCACCTCGTGGAGCCCCACCTCGCCCTCCCCGTCCAGCTCGCGGATCACCTCGCCGTCCCCGTCCACGATCGTGATGGTGGGCATCGCCGATCCGGACTCCTGTCGGGGCTGGCGCCCCTCGTCGGCCATCGGGCCGGACGCTCCGCCACCGCCGCCCGCCGCCGCGTCGGCCCCTTGATCCGTCACGGTCGCGGCCGACACGGCCCGGGCGAGGCTGTACCGGATGCGCGCCCCCTGGGGCGGGTTGTCCGCCTGCCAGATTCCGGGGGTCCACTCCTGCGGGTCGTACTCGTTGTACGACGCCGCGGGTCGCACCGGGAACAGGTGCGCCGCCTCGGCCATCACCTGGGGCGTGAGACGTTCGATCGGGGTGATGTCCTCCATGATCCAGATGCCGCGGCCGTGCGTGCCGATCACCAGGTCGTTGGTGCGCGGGTGGACGAGGATGTCGTCCACCGGCACGGTCGGCAGGTTGTTGCGCAGCGGCTGCCACGACGCGCCGGAATCGATGGAGTAGTAGGTGCCGATCTCGTTCCCCACGAACAGCACGTTCGCGGTGCGCGGGTGCTGCTCGAGCGCGTTCACCGACCACCCGTCCGGAAGCCCGGTCGTGATCCGCCTCCACGTGGCCCCGTAGTCGTTCGACACGTACACGTACGGTGCGTAGTCGTCGTTCCGATGGTTGTCGCCCGCAGCGTACACGGTCCCGGCCGCCCCGTGCGAGGCCACGATCCGTGTGATGTAGGTCTGCTCGGGCAGGCCCGGCATGTTGGGCGCCACGTTGGTCCACGTCGCGCCGCCGTCGCGCGTCACGTTGAGGTTGCCGTCATCGCTCCCGGCGTACAGCACGTCGGCGTCCACCGGCGACTCGGCCAGCGAGACCAGGTTGCCGAACGTCGACGTCCCGTCGTGGGGGGACATCATCGGCTCGGTGCCGGGGACGCCCATGATCTCGAGCGTCGAGCGGTCGATGTCCTTCGTCAGGTCCCCGCTCAGGGTCTGCCACGACATCCCGCGATCGGTCGACTTGAACACGTGGTTCCCGGCGAAGTAGATCGTGTTCGGATCGTGGGACGAGATGACGACGGGCGAGTCCCAGTTGAACCGGTACTCCTCCTCTTCCTCCGCACCGCCCTCGCCGGTCGTGGGGCGCTCCACGGGGCGCAGCCGGACGCTCTCCATGGTGCGGAGATCGACCCGCCGCAGGTTCCCGTCCTGCGATTCGGCGAGCACGATGGGCTCGCCGGGGTACATGGCGGTGAAGAACCCGTCTCCACCACCGACGTTGTACCAATGACGGGGCCGGATCCCGCTGCTCGACCACGTGTCGGACGGCGCGCACCACGACCCGTTGTCCTGGAGCCCGCCACACACGTGGTAGGGCTCGCGATTGTCGACGCCCACCTCGTAGAACTGGGCCACCGGGAGGTTGCGGAGCTGGCGCCACGAGTCCGTGCGGTCCCAGCTCACCGACAGGCCGCCGTCGCCACCCAGGATGAGGTGGTCGGAGTCGTTCGGGTCGATCCACAGGGCGTGGTGATCGGAGTGCACGCCGGACGCCGCGTCGGGCGTGAAGTTCCGTCCACCGTCGGAGGAGCGGTACAGGCTCGAGCCGCCCAGGTAGATCCGCCCGGGGTCGTTGGGGTCGATACGGATCTGGCTGTAGTACATGGGACGGTTGTTGGTCGTGCTCACCTGCTCCCACGTCTCGCCCCGATCCGCCGACCGATACACGCCGGTCTCGCTGTCGGCGTTGCCGGCGCCGAAGCCGCCGAACCCCTGATCCGCCCGGCGCGCCTCCGCCTCGATGACAGCGTACACCAGGTTTCCGTCGCCAAGATAGATGTCGAGCCCGATGCGACCCTTGTCACCCGCGGGGAGCCCCTCGGTGAGCTCGGTCCACGAGTCGCCGCCGTCGGTGGTGCGCCAGATCCCGCTCCCGGGCCCACCGCCGTTGAAGCCCCACAGCGTCCGGCGGCGCTGGTACGTGGCCGCGAACAGGGTACGCGGATCTGCGGGATCCATCGCCAGGTCGATGGCGCCCGTGTCCTCGTCGATGTACAGCACCTTCTCCCATGTGCGCCCGCCGTCGGTCGTCCGGTAGACGCCCCGCTCCGGGTTGGGCCCCCACAGGTGCCCGACGGCCGCCACGTAGGCGACGTCGGGATCGCGCGGGTGGACGACGATGCGCGCGATGTGGTGCGTCTCATCCAGACCGAGGTGCGTCCACGTGCGACCCGCGTCGGTCGATCGGAAGACTCCCATCCCCCACGGCGAGCTCTGCCGGTTCTGCGGCTCGCCCGTCCCCACCCACACGACGTTCGGGTTGGACGGGGCCACGGTGACGTCCCCGATCGAGGACGTGGGCTGGTCCTCGAACACGGGCTCGAAGCTCGTCCCGCCGTTCCGCGTCTTCCACACGCCGCCGGTGGCGGTCCCCACGTAGAAGGTCGACGGATTCGATTCCACGGCCGCGATATCGGAGATCCGCCCCCCCATGATCGTGGGCCCGATCTGACGCCACTCGAGCGCCGCCGTGGCGGCTCCGGGATCGGCCTGCTGGGCACGCGTGTGCGCCGCCGTGCCGAGGAGGAGGAGGAGGGTCAGCGTGAGGGCGACCGGCATGCGAGCCGGTCGCGGGGCGCGAGCTTGCGATCGCGAGCGCATCTTCGAACCTCGTGGCAGGAGTCCCTGGAAGGCCCGTCGATACGGGCCTCGGGCGGGAGATCGGGGCGGGATCCGAGCACCACCGACCACCCCGCCCATCCTCTCTACAGTATGGGAACAGAAACGGCCCTGAAACCGTTTGATCACCACCCGAAGGCGTACACGGTGCGCGAGCGGTACTCCTCGCCGGACCGCAGGATGGTGCTCGGGAAGGCGGCCTGGTTGGGCGAGTCGGGGAAGTGCTGCGTCTCCAGACAGAAGCCCCCACGGTAGGGGTACGTGCGCCCGTCCTTCCCGCGGATCGATCCGTCGAGGAAGTTCCCGGAGTAGAACTGAATGCCCGGCTCGGTGGTGGAGATGTCGAGCCAGCGCCCGCTGTCGGGATCCTCGACCCGGGCCGCGTGCGTCGCGGCCCCCGGGGGGCCCTCGCCGGCGCGGAGGACGAAGTTGTGGTCGTATCCGCCCCCGTTGGAGAGCTGCGGATCGTCGGCGTCGATGCGGACGCCGATCGGGGTGGGCCGCCGGAAGTCGAACGGGGTCCCCGCCACGGGCGCGATGTCGCCCGTCGGGATGAGGGTCGTGTCGACGGGCGTGTAGGTGTCCGCGTCGATCGTCAGCAGCTGGTCGAGGATGTCGCCGTTCCCGGCCCCGGCCAGGTTGAAGTAGGTGTGCTGAGACAGGTTCACGGGGGTGGGCGCGTCGGTGCGCGCCCGGTAGTCGACCACGAGTCGGTTCGCATCGGTGAGTACGTAGGCGACCCGCACGTCGAGCTTTCCCGGATAGCCCTCCTCGCCGGCCGGACTCGTGTAGCGGAGCTCGACGCCCTCCCCCTCGTCGGTGTCCAGCGGTCGGGCGTCCCACACGACCTTGTCGAAGCCGCGCTCGCCCCCGTGCAGGTGGTTGGGGCCGTTGTTGCGCGCCAGCTCGTACGTCTCGCCCTCGAGGCGGAAGCGGCCCGCGGCGATGCGGTTCGCGTAGCGGCCGACCACGGCGCCGAAGTAGGGGGAGTCGGCCAGGTAGCCGTCCAGCGAGTCGAACCCGAGCGCGATGTCCACGTGGCCACCCTCCCCGTCCGGGAGGCGGATGGCCTGGATGATCGCGCCGTAGGTGATCACGGCGATCTCCAGTCCGTTCGAGTTCGTGAGCGTGAACATCTCCACCTCGCGCCCATCCGGGGCGCGGCCGAAGGGCACTCCGATCAGCCGCTCCGTGTCCTCCGGGGAGCCGCAGGCGAGCCATGTCAGGGCGAGCGCCGCGCACGCGAGCGCCGCCGGCCGACAGGTGTGGCGCCTCCCGCGGGACGCGCGGCGTCTCCCGTCCGCCCGCGCCGTGGTTCGCTCCCGGCTCATCCCTCGTCTCCGAACATCTCGATCTCGGTGACCCCGCTCACGGCGGGGCGGTCGTGCGCGAGCACCACGCGCACGCGCGCGGTCTCGACCGGCCGGATGCGGATCACGTTGCGTGCCGATGTGCGCGGGAGCGCCGGCACCCGGGAGGTCACCTCGGCGGGAACCCAGCTCCCGCCGTTCCACACCTCGACGGTCATGGAGCGTGGGGCCGCGACCGCGGAGCGCTCCCCGCGGTACTCGTCGCCCCACAAGTACACCGCGATCTCGCGCACCGTGCGTGGGGTTCCGAGATCGACCTCCACCCAATCGCTCGCGTTCGGAGACCCGACCGCGGTCCAGCGGTTCCGCGCATAGTACGAGAACGCGACCCGGCCGTCGTTCACGTCCTCCACCCGATCGCCCTCGAACGTATACGACGCGGATACCCGTGGCGCCCCCCCGGTGCCGTCGTCGAGGGCGAGGTTCGGGGACGGCACGCCCTCCACGGGGGCCGGGGGGCCGGCGGCCGACCACGCCTCGAGCTCGGTGAGCCCGCTCGCCGACCCCGGCCGGTGCTCGAGCGTGATCCGGAACCGGCGGGTCTCGACGGGCGGGAACACGACCCGGTTCGCGCGGCGCCCGGCGGGGTCGCCCGGCCGCCGCGACTCGCCGGGGATGGGGGTCCACCCGCTCCCGTCCCACATGGCGACCGTGTACGCCGCCGGAGGCCGTACCTCCTCGCCCGCGCGATCGCCGCGCCTCGACCCCTCGCCATCCGCAGTGGAGGCCCGCGCCTCGATGGGTGGAGCGGTCGAGTCATCGAGGAAGTACAGCGACAGCGAATCGACCCGTCGGGTGGCGCCGAGGTCGAGCTCCAGCCAGTCGGTCGCGGTCCCCGATCCGGCCGAGCTCCACCCGTCCGGAGGCGAGCGGTGGTACCACCGGCTCCCATCGATCAGGTAGAAAGGCGGCGCGCCGGGCGCGCTGTAGGAGGCCGTCACGCGCGGATACGGCGCCCCGTCGTTGTTCACCGCCACGTTGACGGCCGTGTCGCGGGGGGCCGGCACCGCCGTAGCGAGCGGCACCGACAGCGTCCGGAGCGTGGCCGAGCGGCCCGCGAGCCGGCCATCCACGAGGATCGCGAGGCCGGGGCCGCGCCCGTACCGCGTCCCGTCGCGATCCCAGACCACCGACACCCGGTGCCCCCGGTAGGCGACCCCGTCGAGCGCGAACCACGGCCACTGCACGGGCGCCAGCGGCGCGATCGTCAGCGTGTCGTCCGGGCGCGGCCTCAGCCCCACGAGACCCGTGATCACGAGATCGATGTAGTGCGAGTGGAAGTAGTGCTCGCTGTGGTAGTAGGTGTCGTGTCCAGCGAACGAACCGTCGTCGGGGTCGGCCGCCTCGGCGACGTACGGACGGCCGTCCTTGCGGTGGGTGGCCGCGAACGCGTGCAGCAGCCGCACGTAGTCGTCCCGGGTCACGAAGTCCTGCTCGTAGTCGTCGAGCAGGTTGGCCATCGCCTGGAGCGTCTGGCTGGTGGCGTAGGGCCACGAGTTGCCGCTCCACTCGCAGCAGCGGGGCGAGATCCGGAACAGCGGGTCGTGGCGCTCCGTGGTGGTCGGCCCGTACGGCGCCTCGAAGTAGTCGGGGTCCACGAGGAACCGCCACGCCGCCTCGTAGCCCGGATCGGGGAGACCGAACTGCCACGGGACGTAGCCGATCTCCTCTCGGCCGTGCGGGCTGCCGGCGTACGGCCCGGTCTCGTAGGTGAGGCTCTTCCCCTCGATGCCGCCCTGCTCGTCGTGCGCGAACTGGTGGAAGAAGAACTGCCGCTCCGGGTCCCACAGCTCCTCCTGGACGCGGCGCTTGAGCGCGTCGGCGCGCTCCCGGTAGCGACGGACCTTCACCGGATCGCCGAGGAGCGCCGCGGCGCGGGCGATCGCCATCTCATCGGCCCACACGTAGCTGTTGAGCGTGGGGCGATATCCCTCCGCACCGTCGAACGGACGCGCGGTCTGGCGGCTGTCGATGTTGAACTCCATCCCGTCGTGCATTCCGTCCCAGCGGAACATCGCGTGCTCGGGGTCCCAGCGTTCGGCGGTCCAGCCGGCGACCTGGGTCTCCATGTGCGGCAGCACCGTGCGCAGGAAGCTCGTGTCGCCGAGGACCAGGTACGTCGCCCACATCGCGTCGCCGTACCAGTTGCTGTAGCTGCGCGGCTCGGCCCCCGGGGTCTCGAACCAGTAGCGCGCGAAGTCCTCGACGATGCGGCGGTCGTCGAGCCAGCGCAGCTCGTAGGCCTGGTGGCCGAGCGGACAGCTGATCGCACCGTAGGCGCCCGACCAGAATGGCCGGTCGATGAACTCCGTCAGCGTGTATCCGTGCTCCGGCGAGCCGTACGTCAGGTGCTTGGTGAGGAGCTCCCAGCGGTAGTAGTACGTCGCGTCGATCACCGAGTCGGGGGATTCGAAGAACGGGATGTGCGCCGCGAACCACTCCCGGTCGCGGTTGTCCCACCAGTCGTAGCGCGCCATGACGCCGTCCGGATCGAGCACGCGCGAGGAGACGGACGGGCCGCAGCCCCCGCCGAGGACCACGGCCACGGCGAGCGCGCATCCGCGTCGCCTTCGCTGTGCTCGAATCAACGCTGCCTCTCCCGGTGCGTCTCTCCCGGCGTGTGGAAGACGTGCGAAATGTGGTCCGGACGGGCGGGCCCACAAGGGCGACCCGGTTGCGGGCCCCCGGGCCGCCGTCATCTTGCAGACCGGCGTCGGCCCCGGTCCGGCGCGACCCGAGCCCCGGCGCCCCGCGGTGGGGGAGAAAGGCGACCGACGGGCCGTGAGCTTCTCGAGCGTCGACATTCTCGTCTTCGTCGGGTACTTCGTCGTCGTCGCCGCGATCGCGGTGCTCGTGTCGCGACGCGAGCGCGAGGCGGCCGACTACTTCCTCGCCGGACGGAGCCTGTCGTGGTGGCTCATCGGCATGAGCCTCATCGCGAGCAACATCTCCACGGAGCACTTCGTGGGCATGGCCGGCTCGGGCGTCGACTTCGGGCTCGCGATCGCCTCGTACGAATGGATGGCCGCGGTCACCCTGGTCATCGTGGCGCGCTGGTTCCTCCCGCGGCTCCTCGAGCTCGGGGTCACCACGATGCCCGAGTACCTGGAGCGGCGCTTCGACGCGCGCGCCCGCGGCTGGCTCGCCGTGTACATGCTGCTGGCATACGTGTTCGTGGCCATGGCCACCGTGCTGTATGCCGGCGGGCTCGCGCTCCAGACGCTGTTCGGGCTCCGGCTGGGGTGGGGGATCCTCATCCTCGCCGGGTTCGCGGGCGCCTATACCGCCTACGGCGGGCTCAAGGCGGTCGTGTGGACCGATCTCCTCCAGGGCTCCATGCTGCTCGTCGGCGGGGCCATCACCACGTTCTTCGCGCTGCGTGCCGTGGGTGGCTGGGGTCGACTCGTGGAGCGGGCCGGCGACAAATTCCACATGGTCCTGCCCCTCGATCACCCGGAGCTTCCCTGGTTCGCGATCTTCTTCGGGGGGCTGTGGATCGCGAACCTGTTCTACTGGGGGTGCAACCAGTTCATCACCCAGCGCGCGCTGGGCGCGCGCGACATCCGGCAGGGCCGTTTCGGGGTCCTGTTCGCGGCGTACCTCAAGCTCGCCATCCCGTTCATCATCGTGATCCCCGGGATCGCCGCATCGGTGCTGTTCGCGGGCGAGCTGGAGCGCTCGGACATGGCCTATCCGCTTCTGATCGAACGCCTCCTGCCCGCCGGGCTCACCGGGCTCATGTTCGCGGCGTTGCTCGCGGCGATCATGTCGAGCCTCGATTCGATGGCCAACGCCGCGGCCACCATCTTCACGGTGGACCTGTACCAGCGGCACCTGCGCCCCGGGGCCGGGGAGCGGCGGCTGATCGGCGTGGGACGGGCCAGCACCGCCGCGTTCCTCGGGCTGGCCGCGTGCTGGGCGCCGTTCCTGGCGTCGTTCGAGCGGGTATTCAGCTACATCCAGGAGTTCTGGGGGCTGATCACGCCCGGCGTGGCCGTCGTGTTCCTGGCGGGCCTGTTCTGGCGCGGAGCGACCGCCCCGGCCGCGGCGTGGGTGCTGGCCGCCACGCTGCCGGTGACGATCGGCGTGAAGGCCGTGCTCTCCGAGCGCGCCTTCCTCGACCAGATGTGGGTCGCGGGGCTCCTCCTCACCGGGCTCCTGATGGCGTTGTCGCGCCCGGGGGCCGGCACCGCGCCGCCACCGGAGGGCGCGGGCGATCGCGAACGGCGACAGGACGGACGGTGGCTCGTGCCGGCGCGCGACCCGTTGTTCGATGCGCTGTGCGCCGGGCTGGTGCTGGCCGTCGGCGCGCTGTACGTCGTCTTCTTCTGACGCCCGCACGGATCGCGGACACCGGATCGGGGACGCATGGGATTCCGTCGAGAGCTGGGTCGCTTCGACGCGACGATGGTGGTGGTGGGCGGCATTATCGGCGCGGGCATCTTCATCAATCCCTACATCGTGGCGCAGCGGCTCGACTCGGGTCCGCTCGTGCTGGCCGCGTGGCTGGCCGGAGGCGCGATCGCGATCGCCGGCGCGTTCACGTTCGCCGAGCTGGGCGCGCTGTTCCCCCAGGCGGGGGGACATTACGCCTATCTGCGCCGGGCCTATCACCCGCTGGTGGGGTTTCTGTACGGCTGGGGGCTCCTCCTCATGATCGAGTGCGGCGCGATCGCGGCGGTGGGCATCACGTTCGCCGAGTACTTCCTGCGCGCGCTCGGCCGGCCCACCGGAGGGGCCACGACGATCGCCGTTCTGGCGATCGCGGTCGTCGCCCTGATCAACTACCTCGGCGTCAAGCCGGGAAGCCGCGTGCTCAACACCTTCGTGATCCTCAAGGTGGCCGCCATCGCGGCCCTCGTGGTGGCGGGGCTCGCGCTCCCCCCGCGGCCGGCGTCGGCAGCCGTCGCAACGGCGTCGGCGACCGGGCGCTTCGAACTATTCCTCGCCTTCGGCGGAGCCCTCATCCCGGTGATGTTCTCGTATGGGGGCTGGCAGAACGCGAACTACGTGGCCGAGGAGATGCGCGACCCCCTGCGCGACCTCCCCCGCAGCCTGATCGCCGGGACGCTGATCGTGGTGCTCGTGTACGGGTTCATCAACTACGTGTACCTGAGGACGCTCGGGCACGCCGGGCTCGCCGCCACGCTCACGCCGGCGTCGGACACCGCGCGCGCCGCGTTCGGCCCCGCCGGCGACCGGCTCATTGCGGCCACCATCGCCGTGTCGACATTCGGGTTTCTGAACCTCACCATGCTCGCCCCCACCCGGGTGTACTTCGCGATGGCGCGTGACGGGGTGTTCATGCCTCAGGTCGCGCGACTGCACCCGCGCTTCGGCACGCCATCGGTGGCCATCGTGATCCAGACGCTGTGGGCCGTCGTACTCACCCTCACCGGGACCTACGCACAGCTCGTCGACTACGTCGTGTTCGCGGACTGGATCTTCTTCGGGCTGGCCGGGCTCAGCCTGTTCGTGTTCCGCCGCCGGCTCCCGGTGTCGGGGCGGGGCGCCGGGGTGTTCCGGACTCCGGGGTACCCCATCGTCCCGGCCCTCTTCGTGGGCGTGGCGATCCTCATCGTGGGGAGCGTCCTGCGCTCCAACCCGGTCGGGTCGCTGATCGGCGTGGGGCTCCTGGCGCTGGGCGTCCCCGCGTTCGCCTACTGGCGCACGGACGAGGACGAGGGAAACGGGGCCGACCCGGAGGGAGCGGCGTGAGCGACGGGGACCGCACGACCGCCTCGACGGACACGCCCCGGGTCATCGAGTGGGCCCCATACATGCACTGGTCCAAGCTCCACCAGCGGGCCACGCACGACCTGACCGGGAGCAACCTCCAGCCGCTCGGGCTCGAGGAGCTGCCCGGCGCGGCCGCGGCCCTCGAGCTCCACGGACCCAACGACGAGGGCTACCGGCCGCTGGTGGAGTCCATCGCGAACCGCTACGGCGTGTCGGCCGACCGGGTGTGCACCGCGACCGGCACGTCGGGGGCCAACTTTCTCGCCATGGCCGCGCTCGTCCGGCCCGGTGATGGCGTGCTCGTCGAGCGCCCGGCCTACGACTGCCTGTTGGGCGCGGCGCGGCTCCTGGGGGCGGGAGTCCGGCGTTTCGAGCGCCCGTTCGAGGACGGCTACGTTCCCGACCCCGACCACATCGCGAGCCGGCTCGGAGCCGACACCCGGCTGGTGGTCCTCTCCAACCTCCACAATCCCTCGGGGGTCCGCATCCCGGACGCGACGCTCGACGAGATCGGGCGACGCGCCGAGCGCGTGGGAGCCCGCGTGCTGGTCGACGAGGTGTACCTGGAGGCCGCGTTCTCCGCCGCGCCCCGCCCCGCCGCCACGCGCTCACCCGTATTCGTCTCGACCAACAGCCTCACGAAGACGTGGGGACTGGCGGGGCTCCGCACGGGGTGGGCGATCGCGGCACCCGCGGTGGCGGAGGCCATGCGCCGGGTGCGCGACGTGGTCGATGCGGTCGGGTCGTTTCCCTCGGACGCGCTCGCCACCGTGGCCTTCGGCCGTCTCGACGGCCTTCTGGAGCGGGCGCGGTCCATCCTGGAGCCGAACGCGGCCCGCCTGCGCGAGGTGCTGGACGCCTCCCCCGCGGTCGAGTGGGTGAGGCCCGAGGGCGGGCCGGTCGCCTTCCCGCGTCTGACGGACACCCCCGACGCCGGACGATTCGTCAACGGCGCGCTGGCGGAGTACGGTCTCGGCGTGGTGCCCGGGCGCTTCTTCGAGGCGCCGGCGCACTTCCGGGTGGCAATCGGGGGGGATCCGCGCCGGGTGCGACCCGCGCTCGACCGGCTGGCGGATGCGCTGGCGGCGTGGAGCGGGCGCCGGAGTCCCGCCTGAGCCGGCCGGGCAGGGTAGATTGCGCTCGACCGACGACGGGCAGGCAACGCGAATCGACTCCGGGCCGAGCGGCTCGAGCACCGGGGCGGACGGCGAAAGGGCTCCACGTGGACTCGACGACGGACGGTGGGCGCGAGCTCCGACTCGAACGGCTGACATCCCCCGATGTCGCCCGCGCCCTCGAGGAAGGCTTCACGACCGCGGTCGTCGCGTGCGGAGCGGTCGAGCAGCACGGTCCCCACCTCCCCCTGTTCATGGATGCCGAGCACGGCGACCGGCTGGCGCTCGAGGTCGCCCGCCGGCTGGGGGACGCGCTGGTGGCGCCCACGATCCGCGTCGGGTGCTCCGAGCACCACATGGCGTTCCGGGGCACCATCTCCCTCGAGCGCGACACGTTCCTGTCGGTCTGCCGGGACTACTGTGCGAGCCTCGGACGTCACGGGTTCCGCCACATCCACTTCGTCCCGACGCACGGCGGGAACTTCGGGCCGCTGGCGGAAGGCCTCGACATGCTTGACCGTGCCGCCGGCGAGACATGCTCGGTGACGGCGTATACCGATCTCATGGGCGTGATCGGCGCGTGGCGGGAGGTCGCCGAGCGCGAGACCGGCCGCGGGGACCGCGTCGGCGGTCACGCCGACTACGCCGAGACCTCGATCATGCTGTCGCTCCACCCCGAGCTCGTGCGCCGCGAGCGGGCCGCGCGCGGATACGTGCCGCGACCCGACGAGCACGCGGAGCTCGTGGCGCGATTCATCCGCGACGGCTTCGACGCCGTGACGCCGAACGGGATCCTGGGGGATGCGCGCGGCGCGAGCGCCGAGGTGGGCGAGTCGCTGATCGCGGCGCTCGCGGATCTGATCGCCGGGAGTTTCGGCCCCACCGGCTCCACACACCCGACCGAGGGAGGAAGTCCATGAGTCGATCAAGCGCGGCGCGCGTCCTCGCGGCGAGCGCGCCGTTCGCCGGCGTCGCCCTCGCGCTGCTCACGGGCGTCGCCTCGCCCCTCGCCGGCCAGTCCCGGAGCGACTCGCGCGGCGCCACCGCCGACACGACCCCCGACATGACGATCGAGGCGTACGAGCCGCGCTCCACGCTGGTGGTGCCGGGTAGGGAGATCCGGAGCGCGAAGTTCCCGTTCGTGGATGTCCACCTCCACCTGGACGGTCTCATGGCTCGGCCCGAGCTCGACCGCCTGGTGGCCGACATGGATCGGCTCAACCTCGCCGTCGCGGTCAACCTCAGCGGTGGCACGGGCGACCGTCTGGCCAGCCAGGTGCGGGCCTTCGAGGCGGCCTATCCCGGACGCTTCGTCGTGTTCGCCAACGTCGACTTCTCCGACATCGGCGACCCCGAGTTCGGCGCGCTCGCTGCCCGGCGGCTCGAGGAGGACGTGGCGCACGGGGCGGTGGGCCTCAAGATCTTCAAGAGCCTCGGCATGTCCATCCGGGACGCGGCGGGCGAGCGCGTGCGCGTCGACGACCCGCGGCTCGATCCGATCTGGGCCATGGCGGGCGAGCTCGGCATCCCGGTGCTCATCCACACGGCGGACCCGGCCGAGTTCTGGCAGCCGATGGACGAGCACAACGAGCGCTGGCTCGAGCTCGAGCTCCGGCCGCGTCGCAAGCGCGAGCCGCCGCCCACGTGGGAGGAGCTCATCGGCGAGCAGCACCGGATGTTCCGTAAGCACCCCGAGACCACGTTCATCGCCGCGCACCTCGGGTGGCTCGGAAACGACCTCGGGCGCCTCGCGGCCACCCTGGACTCGATCCCGAACATGAACGTGGGTCTGGGCGCGGTCATCTACGAGCCAGGGCGGCAGCCGCGCTTCGCACGCCAGTTCTTCGTCCGCTACCAGGACCGCATCCTGATGGGGAAGGACAGCTGGGCGCCGGACGAGTACCCGACCTACTTCCGGGTCCTGGAGAGCGCCGACGAGTACTTCCCCTACTATCGGAAGTACCACGCGTTCTGGCGGATGTACGGGCTCCACCTGCCCGACGAGGTGCTGAGGAAGGTGTACTACGAGAACGCGCTGCGCATCATCCCGGGCATCGATCGCTCGCGCCTTCCGCACTGATGCGGGGAGGATCGGCCCGCACGCGCGGCGCACCGGGCGGGTGTGACGCTCGGAACACATGTGCTGCCCGGGCATAGACTTCCGAAGCGAAAAAACTCGACTAGATTCTCGGCCGATGCTGCTCGGCCCGTACCGCGGTCGACGGGGCCGAGAGTCGTGCGACCCAATGGGCCACCACCGCGGCCATACGGTGACACCATGATGTTGGTGCCGACGTACCTGGCGCCGAGCTCCATCCACGGAATCGGCCTGTTCACCCCGTTCTCCATCCCCGCCGACTCGATCATCTGGCGCTTCGACGAGGAGATCGACTGGCGACTCACGTCGGATCAGCTGTCCGCCTTCCCGGATGCGCTTCAGGAGCAGCTCCGGGCGTGGTGCTTCGAGGAGCTCGACGGACGATTCGTGCTGTGCGGGGACAACGCGAAGTTCATGAACCACTCGTTCACGCCCAACTGCTGGGACGATCACGGCCCGATCACCCGGACGTGCCGGGACATCGCGCCGAACGAGGAGCTCACGTGCGACTATCGGCTGTTCGATGCCGAGTCGGCGCGCACCGGCCTGGCGGAATGGCTGGGGGCGGCGCACGGCCCGGAGCCGGCGCGCGCCGGTGTCGGGTAGGAGACCGGCGCCGCGGCCGCGGCGCACGTCCCCCGACCGCTCGGCACGGCGCCGCGGGCCGGAGACATCCCGCGGCGCCGTGTCGGGCGCCTACTGTTCCTGGCCGGTCGCTTCCGGCAGCTCGAGCGAGCTCACATCGACGGTCAGCTGGTCGATCTGCGCCTGGATCGCCGGATCCGGGTTCGGGTCCACCCGCCCGCCGAGGCACTGGCCGAAGAACACCTCCATCGAACGGTAGAGGGCCATCCGGTTGTCGGCGTTCGCGAACCCGTGTCCCTCGTTCGGGGCGAGGAGATACGTCACGGGAATACCCCGGTCGCGCAGCGCCACGGCCATCTGATCGGACTCGCGCTTGGTCACGCGCGGGTCGTTCGCCCCCTGCACGATCATGATCGGATCCTCGATCCGGTCCACGAAGTTGAGGGGCGAGCGTGACTGCATGTCCTCGATGTCGTCCACGTTGGACGGGTCCCCCACGTGTCGGTAGAACGTGCCCTCCAGGAAGGGTCGCCAGTACGCGGGAAAGGAGTTGATGAGGGTGATCAGCGATGAAGGGCCGACGTAGTCGAGACCGCAGGCGAACACCTCGGGGGTGAACGTGAGACCGACCAGCGTCGCGTACCCGCCGTAGGAGCCTCCGTATATGCCCACCCGGGCGGGGTCGGCGATGCCCTGGTCGATGGCCCACTGCACCCCGTCCACGAGGTCGTTGTGCATCGCCCCTGCCCATTCGTGGACGGCCGCGTTTAGGAACGCCTTGCCGTAGCCCGTCGAGCCCCGGTAGTTGACCTGGAGCACCGCGTATCCCCGGTTGGCGAGGAGCTGCGCCTCGGGCTGGTAGCCCCAGGTGTCCCGCGCCCACGGACCGCCGTGGACCAGGAGGACCATGGGGAGGTTCTCGGCCGCCACCCCCGGTGGCGTGCTCAGGTATCCGTGGATGGTGAGGCCGTCACGGGCCTGGAACGACACCGGTCGCATCCCGGCCAGACGGTAGTCCTCCAGCCCCGGACGCGGGCGGAAGAGGAACTGCCCCTCGCCGCTGTCGCGATCGAACAGGTACGTGGCGCCCGGGTCCTGCGGGTCGTCGAACGTGACCACCAGCTCGCGCTCGTCCAGCGTGGTGGAGGTCAGACCCGGCGAGCCGTCGTGCAGCGCGCGGACTTTCTGGAAGTCCTCGGCCCACTCGGAGTCCTTGAAGTAGTAGCGCACCGTGTCGGCGACGTAGACGGTGGCGATGAGCTCGTCCGTGATCTCGCTGAACACGGCCCCCCCGAAGTCCACCGCGCCTTCCGGGTCGCTCTCGACCGTCTCCACGTCGCCCGTCTCGAGGTCCATCAGAGCCAGGCGGCTCAGGTCCGCATCGCCATCGTCCGTGCTGATGTACAGTCGCCGGTCGTCCTTGTTGAAGCGGATCGCGGACACGTTCTCGTCCGCCGGATAGCTGGCCACCAGGTGCCACTCGGACTGCTCGTCGGGTCGGGCGAAGATGTCGGTGCCGCCCTGCATGTTCTGCCCGGTGGCGACCCGGAGCTTGAGGTTGTGGTCGAGCAGGTAGTTCGAGTGTCGGCCCGGGTTCTCGGCGACCATGCTCAGGTCGCCGGAGGCGAGATCCAGCCAGTACGGGTCGAACACCTGTGGGTTCCGGCGATTCAGCCCGACGAGGATGCGCTCGGGCGCCTCGTCGGGGACCGCGAAGATCACCGCCCGGGCATCCTCGAACGGGGTCAGGTCCCGGGCCTCCGGCGTAGGGGTGCCATCCACGGGCGCCGCGTAGACGTGGAAGTTCTCGTTCCCTCCCCGGTCCTGGGCGTAGAGGATCTTCGAGCCGTCGACGGACCAGAAGTACTGCCTGATCGGCCGCAGGGTGTCGGCCGTGATCTGAGTCTCGTCCTCCGACCCGATCGGGCGCACGAACACGTTGAGCTTGCCGCGGTAGGCCTTGAGGTACGACAGCCACTGTCCATCGGGCGAGATCTGTGGGCCCGCGATCTCCGGGTTGTCGAAGAACGCCGAGACCGGAATAACCTCGGGCAGTCCCTCCCCCCCTCCGTTTCCCACCGCCGCCATGTCGCCTTCGCCGGCCGTGCATGCAGCGAGCCCGATGCCGATGATGCCGACGCCGAGTGCCAGAAGTCCGTTGTGCTTCATCGATTCACTCCGATGGTGAGGGTGGGGCGCGCTCGCGGACCATTCCCTCGTACGCGGCCCGAGGGCGAAAGGTTCGAGGGGCGGCGGCTCCGCGCGACCCCCGGGTGCATGAGATCCGGGAGCGCCCGTCGCCGCCGCGCTCCCTCAGAACGGATTCAGGTGGTATCCCTGCTCCTGGAGGACGACGAACGCCGTCATCGCCGAGAGGGCCATCTCGACGGATGGAAGCAGCCGATCGCGTGGGAGTCGTCGCGCCGCAGCGGTCTGACCGCACAGGATGATCCGCACGCCGGCGTCGGCCAGCTCGCGGATCAGCCGGACGTGCGGGTTCGCTACCCCCTCCAGGCCGCGATACGCCTCATCGTCGAGAAGCGCCCGTCCCGCCGGCCCGTGCACGACGACCGCCACGTCCAGGCGCTCGAGAGGGACACCGGCACGCCCGTGCATATTGAGGAAGCGCGCCACCGTCACCAGCTGCGGGTTCGGCCGGTCGACCGTCGGTGGAGCCTCCACGATCTCGAACGCGACGCGGTACGTCATGTCCAGCGGCGTCTCGAAGTCCGGATGGGGTACCGCGAACACCGGCCCCGCGGACTCGATCACCGGACCCGTGCTCGTCGGACCGGCCTGCGCGGCCAGCGTTCCGGGAGCGAGAAGCGCGATCCAGAGGACCTCGGCGTGGTGGTGCGTCATGGTTACTCCGCCGGTTCGGGTGGGAGCGACACATCGCCCAGGAAGAAGGCGGCGAGCTCCGCGCGGCCGGCGACGCCTGACTTGCGGTACACCGCCACCGCATGCTGCCGGACGGTGCGCTCGCTGCGGTCGGTGTCGCGGGCGATTCGTTTGTGACTGTATCCCTTCAGCAGCCCCATGGCGGTCTCGCGCTCCGCCGGCGTGAGTCCCCAGGCTTCGAACTGGTGCGCGATCTCCTCACCGAGACCCTTCAATACTCGGGCGGCGCGCTCCCGCCAGACATCGTGCTCCGCCTGGTGCCGCTCGACCGCGCGTTCCAGCGCCACGACGGAGCGCGACGCCCGGAACCAGCGTCCACCGAGGTAGGTCGCGGCACTCAGGCTCACGGCGATCATGAACAGCTCGAACAGCACGTGCCCGCTGAGAAGCGTGGGGGGGGCGTCCAGGATCAGGTCCACCATCCCCCCCACGACGATGACGAAGAGCACGCTCGCCAGCACAAGCTGCACGCTAGGGTGCGGCTCCGGTCCCCGTTCGTCCATGGGTCGATCGTCCTCCGGTCGCGACGTCCCGCCCTCCGACATGTGTCGGATCCGACACACGGGAACCCGCGTGGATCGGGCACATCCGGCGCACCGAACACATGTCGGATGGTGTGCTCGCGACGCTCCTCCGAGGATGCGGTGTACCCTTTGAGGAGGATACTGTCGTGTTCCCACAGCCGCTGCACCCGGCCGTCGTGCACTTGCCGATGGCGCTGGTCGTGTTGCTACCGTTCGCCGCCCTCGCGGCCCTGTTCATGATCCGGAGGGGATCCGCTCCACGCACGGCGTGGATCTGGATCGTCGTCCTTTCCGTCCTGCTCGCCGGCTCATCGTGGCTCGCGACGGAGACGGGCGAGGACCAGGAGGAGGTGGTCGAGGACGTGGTCGCGGAGGCCGCGATCCACGGTCACGAGGAGGCGGCCGAGCTCTTCCTGCTCCTCTCCGGCGCCGCCATAGTGGTGTTCGGCATCGGGCTCGCCCGCGGGCGTGTCGGGCGGATCGGGAGGTACGCCGGCCTCGCCGCGACCCTCGTGCTGCTTGCGGCGGGATACCGTGTGGGCCACTCGGGCGGAGCGCTCGTCTACACGCACGGGGCTGCGCAGGTCTACCTGAACCGCGGCCCGGAAGGTCGAGCCAAGGACGCCGTCACGCGCGGAGACGCGGAACGCGGAGAGGACCAAGCCGGGCGGCCCGAGGCGGCGTCCGGGTCGGACGATCGGTGATTTCCCGGACGCCGGAGAGCCGGACACCCAGAGCCCGTGACGACCGCGAAAAAAGAGACCGCCCCGATCGCTCGGAGCGGCCCTCTCCGCCCGGGCCGATCGCGCTCAGGCAACCAGGATGACGTTCTCCGCGGCCGGGCCCTTCGTGCCCTCCACCTTGTCGAACTCGACCGTGGCGCCCTCGGCGAGGGTCTTGAAGCCCTCCATCTGGATGGCCGAGTGGTGGACGAAGCAGTCCTTCGAGCCGTCTTCCGGCGTGATGAAGCCGAAGCCCTTCTGGTCGTTGAACCACTTCACGGTGCCTCTCGTACGCATGCTGTCGACCTTTTCTCTCGTGACGGTCGGAGCCCGGATCACCCGCACCCACGACTCATCGACGCCGCGCGGCATCCCCCCGCGCCGGGGTCAGTGGGTCGTGCACGAAGAAAAGGGAAGCCGACATCCGAGGCTTCCCGACGCTCAGGTTCGCAGCCCACTCGCTCGGCTCCTTCGCCGAGTGCCGAAGAAGTTCGTGGGACCTCGGAGGACCGTCAAGGGAGCGCCGCGAGAGCCGGCCGACGGGAGCTCCACCCAAAAAAAAGGCCGCTCCGATCGCTCGGAGCGGCCTTCTTCGATCGGGTCCGGCTCAGCTCAGCTGACCGGGACCACGTTCTCCGCGGCCGGGCCCTTCGTGCCCTGCACCTTGTCGAACTCGACCGTGGCGCCCTCGGCGAGGGTCTTGAAGCCCTCGATCTGGATCGCCGAGTGATGGACGAAGCAGTCCTTGGATCCGTCCTCCGGCGTGATGAAGCCGAAGCCCTTCTGATCGTTGAACCACTTCACGGTTCCCTTCGTACGCATAATCCTCGCACCTTCGTTGGTCCTGGTCGGAGCTCGGATTACCCGCACCCACGACTCAGTGACGCCACGCGGCATCCCCCCGCGCTGGGGTCAGTGGGTCGTGCATAAAGAAAAAGGGAAGCCAACTGCAAGGCTTCCCGATACTCATGTTCGTAGCCCACTCGACTCGGCTCCTTTGCCGAGTGTCGAAGAATCTAGTCGTTTCGTGGGCGATCGTCAAGCTTCGAGGCGGGCGGTGGCGTCCTCCAGCCTGCCGGGCCGCGTCCGGCCGCCGTCAGGGCCTCAGATCTCGCACGTCATGTCCTGCCCGCAGCACATCGGCGACTTGACCTTGCCGTGGCCGTTGGGGCACTCCGACACGTGCACGGTGGTCCCGTCGTCCTTCGTGATCGTGCCGTGTACGAGGTCGGCGCCGCACCGGCCGCAGGTCATGGTCCCGATGCTCATGCCGCACTTCTCGCAGGTATAGGCCGCCATCCGATCGCTCCCTGGTTCAATGCACCGCCGTGGTCCCGGTCCCCTGAGACGCGGCTTCTCGCGAACCCGCCCGGTGGCATGAATCGGCGGTGCCGGGCGGGATTCCGCAACGTCCCGAGGTCGTGGACCCGCGACGACCCGCGGACGCCGTGAGCAAGTCGGGGAGCCTTGTCCGTGTCATCCCGTGTTCGCAGGCGTGTCGTGGGACCCCGGCCCTGGGAGAGCCCTTGAAGACCTCGTGGCTTCCGATCGCGTTCGGCCTCTCGGGCCTGGTGGCTCTCGCGTGCTCCGAGGCGCCGTCGAGTCCGCCGGAGACACCCTCGATCCCGGCGGGCGATGCGACGATGCCGGCCCTGATCGTGTCCGGGTCGCTGGCGAGCGGCACGACCGGCGGCGCGGGGATCGGCGCCGGTGTCACGTACGTATCGGTCGCTCCCGGTACGCTGCCGGGCGCCGTCACCGTGCGGATTCGAAACCTCACCGCCGGCGAGGGCGCCGTCGGACCCGTGCGGCTCGTGGAGGGCGGCTTCGACCCGGTGGCGGTGCCCGCCCGTGCGGGCGACCGGCTCGAGCTCGCGTTCACATACCGGGCGGGCGGCGTCACGTACGAATACGCCACCGTGCCGCCTCGGCGGCCGCCGACGATCGTGAGGATCTCGCCCCCGAAGGGGCGGACGGCGGTGCCGCTCGATGTCCACCCCTGGACCGCGTTCAGCGAGCCGGTCGATCCCGCCACCCTTCCGGCGGGCATCCGCCTCGTGAATGGCGGCGTTCCGGTCGCCGGACGGGTGGAGTCGCCCGCCGGTGAGCCGTGGGCCGCCGAGTTCGTGCCGGAAGCGCCCCTCCTGCCCGGGACCACGTACACGCTCGTGATCACGCGGGATGTGCGCGACCTGGACGGTGATGCGCTCGAAACGGCCCTCAGCGCCACGTTCACGACGGGCGGGAGCCTCGGGTCGGAGCCCGCGCTCGGCACCATCCCCGAC
Organism: uncultured Gemmatimonadota bacterium; assembly: GCA_964499635.1. Taxonomy (GTDB): domain Bacteria; phylum Gemmatimonadota; class Gemmatimonadetes; order Palauibacterales; family Palauibacteraceae; genus Palauibacter. Next base: position 139,799 of record CAZCLY010000005.1, read on the forward strand.
GATGCCGAGATCGCGTTCTCGCAAAGGCAAGACGGCGCCCGGTGGATCTACGTCGCCCGGGCCGATGGCTCCGGCCTCACCCCGGTCGTGCAGGGCGACTCGCCGGCATGGTCACCCCGTGGCGACGAGCTCGCCTTCGTGAGCGATCGGGATGGGACGCCGAACGTCTACACGATGACGGCCGATGGCTCGGTCATTCAGCGGACCGCCGGCGTGAGCACTCCGACCTCCTACGGCGGAGCTACCGACCCGGCGTGGTCTCCCGACGGCTCCGCGATCGCGTTCAGCACGTTGCACGATGGGGCGTACACCATCGCGACCGTCGACCGTGCGAATGGCTCGCTCACGTTCGTGACCGACTACCCGGGCTACAACGCCCACCCGTCCTGGTCGCCCGATGGTCGGCGGCTCGCGTTCGTAAGCGACCGCGACGCGTACGACTTCGTGTACAACATCTACACGATGAATGCCGATGGCACCGGTCAGACACTCCGGACCAGAGGATTCGCTGCGTGGCCGGACCTGGCATGGTACCTACATCCCGCCTGGTCGCCCGATGGAACCATGATCGCGTTCGTGTACGGTAGCCTGATCCGCACCGGGTCGTGCCCTCCCTGTACGTCTGTCGACGTGCGTTTCAATGTAGCCATCATGTCCGCGGATGGAGCATTCGCCAGGGACCTCGCATGGGCTGGTGACATCAATTGGCTGGAGGCCCTCGATCCCGGTTCCCTCACCTGGTCCCCGGACGGTCTCGGCCTCGCGTACACATTCGTCGACTGCGACCTGGCCACGGCGTCGGGGTGCACGAACCACCGATCCGTGAAGTACGTGTCGCTCGATGGCGAAGACGAGCGTACGATCGTCGCGAACGCGGACAGTCCCTCCTGGCGCCACCGGGTGCCATGAGGCGGGCGAGCATGGACCGCCACCACGCCAGATCCGACGCGGGCCGGTTCTCGTGGGACGGGGAGCGCCGGATGAGCACGTCGCGCCGCGTCATCCTCGCCGGCCTCGCCGCCGTGCTCGCCTTCGCCTGCTCCGACGCGCCGTCGAGTCCGACGGGCACGCACGGAGCCATCCTGCCGGAGCCCATCGTCTCGGAGGCGCGGGCGAGCGGGTCCGTCGGCGGGGCGTCGGATGCGGGCTCGCTGTCCGGTGTCACCTACGCGTCCCTCCCGCCCGGCAGCCTCCCGGGCACGGTGAGCGTGCGCATTCGGAACCTCACCGCCGGAGGCGAGGCGGTGGGACCCATCCTGCTGGTCTCGTCTACGAGCAGGTGACGGCGGGCTGCACGGGGCCTGCCTGCCCGCGACGGATCTTCATCCTCGACGTGGCGACCGGCATGTCCCGTCAGCTGATCCCGGACGTGACGTCGCCGGGACAGGCCCCCTATCGCGACTATCAACCCGTGTGGTCACGGATCGATCGCTGAATCGTGAGGCTCGGCTCGCCTTCCGCGGGCCGCATCTAGAGCCAGGGGGCGTTCATCACGTGGAGGGCGACCAGGACGACGGCCACACCCACGGGCCGGCCGCCGAACCCGCCGACGCGCCGCGAGCGCGCGACGTAGTAGGCGAAGCAGGCCGCGATGAACGCGAGCTCCACGAACCACCACCCGCGGGGCAGCGTGCGCCACAGCCCGAAGCCGACGTGGATCCCGGCGCCGGGCCACAGCGCGAGGTCGGCCGGGTGCACGACGAGGTCGAGGACGAAGTGTGAGAACACGGCGAGGCCCATCACGACGGCGATCCGGCGGCCGGAGCGAAGCCAGGCGAGCCCGAACAGGACGGCCCACACGATCGACATCAGCAGCGAGTGCGACCAGTCGATGTAGTCGAGCGAGAAGCCCGGGCTCACGCCGGGCGTCATCGAGACCCGCTCGATCCCCGCGAGGACGAACGGACCGAACAGGATGTCGAGGACGCCCACGCCGAGCAGCAGCCCCCACGTGGGCGCCTCGGGCTCCCGGCCCTTGATCGCCAGCGCGGACGCGAAGTGTCCGACGTACACGTCAGTCCCCACCCCGACGGTTCCGCGCGCGGTCGAGCCACGCGAGGATCGGAACAGGCACCAGAAAGCCCGCCAGACAGAAGATGGCGAATCCGGTCGGTGTCATGCGACCAACCTGCCCGAATCCCTCCGCCGGCGGCAAGCGTAGATTCGGTGGAGCGAACGTGAACGACGGCACCCGAACATGTCCGAGCGCGAACAAGATGGATGGGGGACCGATGACCGGCTCGAGGTCGCGCGCCGCGCTGGGCGCGCTTGTGATTTCCTTGTGTGGACAGGCGATCGCGGTGGGGGGGGCGCGCGGTCAGGATCTCCTGATCACGAACGCCCGCATCGTCGATCCGGATGCCCATGCGGTCCGTGAAGCGAACGTCCTGGTGCGGGATGGCATCATCGCGGGCTTCCCCGAGTCGCCGGCGGGGTACGAGGGGCCGAGGGTAGACGCGACGGGCACGTGGCTCGTCCCCGCGCTCACCGACCTCCACGTCCATTCATTCGGCAACACGGGGCCATCCGGCGGCTTCCAGATGCTGGGGCCGGCGGGCAGCGCCCGCATGGCGCTGTACGCGGGGGTGGCCCGCTATCTGGACCTGTTCAGCCCCGAGGACATGATCTTCGGGATCCGGAACCAGCAGCGGAAGGACGGCCTCCCCGGAGCCGAGATCTTCGCGGCGGGCCCCTGCCTCACGGCGACGGGCGGTCACTGCTCCGAGTACGGCGTCCCGACCCGGCTGGTGAACACGCCCGAGGAGGCCACACGGCAGGTCGATGAGCTGGCTCCGAAGCGACCGGACGTCGTCAAGGTCGTATACGACCACGCGGACTACGGGGGACCGGGGATGCCGACCATCGACCGGGCCACGCTGGCGGCGGTCGTCGAAGCGGCGGCGGCGCACGACCTGAAGACCGTGGTGCACATCGGCACGTGGGAGGATGTCCGCGACGCGGTGGAGGTCGGTGCGACCGCGGTCACCCACACCCCCCGCGGCGAGCTGCCGGGGGGCCTCGCGGAGCTGATGGTCGAGCGCGGCACCTACCACATCCCGACCCTCGCCGTGCAGAGCGACTACGCACGCTTCCTCGAGCGACCCGAGCTCCTCGATGATCCGTTGTTGACCGCCGTGGTGGACGAGACCGTCCTCGAGGCCTACCGGACCCCGCCCACGGAGGGCGACCGCATGGCGCGCTGGGCCGCCCGGCAGCGGGCCAACTCGGCCGGGGATCTCGAGGCGGTCGTGCGGCTGGCGGCGGCCGGGGTGCCGATGCTCACCGGCACCGACGCCGGCAACCCGGCCGTCTTCCAGGGCTACTCGGTGCACCGCGAGCTGGCGCTCCTCGTGGCGGCGGGGCTGTCGCCATGGGAGGCGCTCGCCGCCTCGACCACGACCGCGGGCCGCTTCCTCGGACGCCGGTGGGGGATGGAGATCGGAGACGAGGCGACGTTCGTGCTGCTCGACGCCTCGCCCATCGACGACATCCGGAACACGACCCGGATCCACGCCGTGGTCCAGAAGGGCGTGGTCGTCGATCGCGAGGCGCTGCTCCCCGACTGAGCGCCACACCGTGCAGCGGCCGGGGCCGCGCTTTCGGAACCCGGCGACACCCGCCACCTTGAGGGCACTTCGTGCCGGCCGGCCGGCCGCCTCCCGCGTGGATCGACCGGGCCCCGGGACGCGCCGCGTACC
>CAZCLY010000005.1:143596-298214 GCA_964499635.1 uncultured Gemmatimonadota bacterium
TGGGTGGCCGGCTACACGCCGGTCACCGAGCAGGTGCACGGCTACGGCTCGCAGGAGATCCGTTACGGCCCGCCCGATCCCGCGCCGCGCTGGACGGCTCAGCTCGAGGCGCTCGACCGCGAGGCGCGCGCGCGTCACGGCGACGCGTTCGCCGATCTCGACCCGGCCGCGCGGCGCACCCTGATCGAGGGCGCGCTCGCCGACACATCCGACCGCGGGCTTCCCGATCGGCCCGGCGCGCTTGCCGCCGAGCACGTCGCGGTGGGGCTCCTCGGGTACTTCTACGGGTCGCCGGAGGCGACGAACCTGTGCTATCGACGCCGCATCGACCCCTCGCGCTGCCGGTCCCTGTCCGCCTCGCCGCAGCTTCCTCCGGCGATCGCGACGCAGGACGGCGGGGGAGGCGACCGCGGATCGATCGATGGACCGTCCGCGCGCCGGCCGACTCGCCATGACCCCGCCACGGCTCCGGTGCGCGGGCTGGACCCCGGGAGCTGAGCGTGCCGCGCGTCGTAGAGACCGATGTATGCATCATCGGGGCCGGGATCACGGCGGCCATGCTCGCCGAGAAGCTCTCCGACGAGCGCGACCTCGACATCACGGTGGTCGAGGCGGGGAGCCGTCCGATCCCCCTGGGCGAGCGCGCGCGGCTCCGCGAGCGCTACCTGGCGTACGGCGACAACCCGTGGCCCGGTGACCACATCGATGGCTTCTCGGTGATCGGGCGCCCGCACGGCTTCTCGCCCTCGCACACGGTGGGCGGACTCGCGATGCACTGGGGCGCGGTCACGCCCCGATTCACGCCGGAGGACTTCCGTGTCCGGTCGCTGTTCGGGATCGGGGATGACTGGCCACTCGAGTACGAGGACCTCGACCCGGCCTACCAGGAGGCCGAGACCCGCATGGGCGTGGCCGGCGATCCGGGACCCGCGCATCTGGACGCGCGCTCGGGACCATACCCCATGCCGGGCATCCCCCTCACCTGGAACCTCCTCAGGCTCAAGGAGTGGGGGGAGGCGTCGGGCGTGCCGTTCTGGGGCATGCCGTCGGCGAAGAACAGCCGGCCCTACGGGGGACGCGCCGCCTGCTGTCGCAACGAGACCTGCTGGCCCGTGTGCCCGGTGGGGGCGAAGTACTCGCCCGAGTTCACCTTCGACGCGCTGGAGCGCGCGGGCCGGGTGGATCTCCTCACCTCCACCCTCGTCCGCAGGCTGAGGCTCGAGCCGGGCAGCGGGCGGGTCGAACGAGCCGAGGCCGTCGACCGGACGGCGCCGGAGGAGCCGGTGGAGATCCGGGCGCCGGTGTTCGTGGTCGCGGCCGGGTACGTGTGGAGCTCCCACCTCCTGCTCGTGTCGGCCGACTCGAGCCACCCCGAGGGTCTCGCGAACGGCTCGGGGCTCGTGGGTCGGTATCTGACCGGACACCGCGGCGTGAACGCGTTCGTGGACGTCCCGTTCGAGGTGTACCCGGGGATGAACGGACAGCACAGCCTCCTGTCCACCCACTTCATGCGCCCCGAGCCCGGAGGGCGCTACCTGAGACACGACTTCCGGATCTGGGAATCGGCCGTGGGCAAGGCGCCACGGCTGCGCGACGAGGCGGGCGACCTGCTGCTCGGCGACGACATCCTGGCCGATTGGCGCGGGCGGACGCGGGGCCGCGGGACGGCCCGGCTGCGCGGCTACTACGACGTGGTCCCTGGTCCGGACAGTCGGCTGACCCTGCACCCCATGCAGAAGAACGTGTTCGGCGACCCCGTGCCGAGCGTGTCGTTCGCCGACGCGGAGTCCTCGGCGGCGCTCCGTGCCCACTCGGAAGAGACGATCGCCACGCGCTTCCGCGACACGGCGCGGGCCGGTGGGGGGCGCGTCCTGTCCGTGCGTCCCGGCGACGCCCAGGAGCACCCGGGGGGCGGCTGCCGGATGGGCGACGACCCGTCGTCGAGCGTCGTCGATTCGTTCGGGCGCACGCACGAGCACGAGAACCTGTTCGTGGTCGGGGCGCCCACGTTCGTCAGCGCCGGGTGCACGAACGGCACGCTGACCATGGCCGCGCTCGGGATCCGGGCGGCGGCCGAGGTGGGGAAGGAGTTCCCGTAGCGGAGCGCCCGGTGAGCTTCCTCTCACGATTCCGCAACGGCCGCCGCCGGCCACGCGCATGGCACTGCACACCACTCGAGGAGCGATGATGAACCGCCATCCGCCCATCCATCTCGTGAGCCTCGTCGCGTTCGGCCTCGCCGCCTGCGGGACCCCTGCCGGGGACGGGGGGGGCGCCGGCGCCACGGCCACGGGCGCGACCGCGGTGACCTCGGACTCCGCGGGGACCCTCATCCTGCGTCCCGACCGCATCATCGACGGTCGCGGCGAGGTGTGGACCGGCCGCGAGGTCGTGGTACGGGACGGCCGCATCGTCGCCTTGGCCGAGAGCGGCTCCACACCGGCGGGCCTCGTGTACGACCTCGCCGGGACGACGCTCCTCCCGGGGCTCATCGACACGCACGTCCACCTCGGGTGGCACTTCGACCGCGAGACGGGTCGCATCCACAGCGGCGAGTCGACCGACGGGCCGCAGGACCAGGCCCTGTACGCCGCCGGCAACGCGTGGGCCATGCTCCGGAGCGGGGTCACGACCGTCCAGAGCGTGGGCGGACCCGAGGACGTCCCCGTCCGGGACGCGATCGCCGGCGGGACGATTCCGGGGCCGCGCGTCCTCACATCGATCCGCCCGATCACCGCCGGGTCGGGCACCCCAGAGGAGATCCGCGCGCAGGTGGACGAGCTGGCGGCGGCCGGGGCGGACCTGATCAAGATCTTCGCCTCGGCGAGCATCCGGGACGGCGGCGCCCCCACCCTCAGCCAGGAGCAGCTCGACGCTGCCTGCGGCCAGGCCGCCGAGCACGGGTTGCGCACCCTGGTGCACGCGCACGGGCCCGAGAGCGCCCGGCGCTCGGCGCTCGCCGGCTGCTCGCAGGTCGAGCACGGGGCGCTCCTCGACCGCGAGACGCTCGAGCTGCTCGCCGAGCGCGGGCTGTACTTCGATCCGCACATCCACCTCGTGTTCCAGAACTACTTCGACAACCGCGAGCGCTACATCGGGGTGGGGAACTACACGGAGGAGGGCTTCCGGCAGATGGAGGAGGCGGTGCCGACGGCGCTGGCGGCGTTCCGCGAAGCGCTGACCGTGCCGGATCTCCACATCGTGTTCGGCACCGACGCGGTCGCCGGTGCGCACGGCCACAACTGGCGCGAGCTCGCGCACCGGGTCACCGACGGCGGCCAGGACCCGATGGAGGCGCTCGTGTCCGCGACCAGCCTCGCGGCGCGCTCCATCGGTCTCGAGGACGAGATCGGGGCCGTGGCCGACGGTCTCCAGGCCGATCTCATCGCGGTGCGCGGCGACCCCGTGGCCGACATCGGGGCGCTCGAGGACATCGCGCTCGTGATGAAGGGCGGGACGGTGTACCGGTACGAGCCCGGCGGACGCTGACGGCGCAGGGCGCCTCCGGGACCAGCTCGCCGCTTCGGCGAGGCGGAGGAGGGGTCTCCGAACGGCCGAACCCGTCACGTCGTGAGGGGTACTCCACCCTCATGACGAATCGAGATCTGTCCCACGCGGCCTGGGCCCTCGGTCTCACCCTCGCGGTGGGCATCGCGGGCGCCGGCCTGCTGGTGGGCCGCTCGCTTGCCGTGATGCGGACCGCCGACCGGCACGTCACCGTGCGCGGCTTCTCCGAGCGTGAGGTGCCGGCCGATCTCGCGCTGTGGCCCATCGTGTTCAACGCCACCGGCGACGACCTCACGGCCGTTCAGGCGGAGCTCGACCGCGACGAGGCCACCGTGCGCGCCTTCCTCGCCGAGCAGGGCTTCGCCGCGGACGACATCAGCGTCTCGATCCCCCGGGTCACCGACCTCCAGGCGTACGGCAACCGCCAGCAGGGGAGCGAGCGCTACATGGCCGAGGTGACCGTGACGCTCCGCTCCTCCGACGTCGAGCGGGTGCGCACGGCGATGCAGACCTCCGGTGTGCTCGTGCGGGAGGGGGTGGCCGTGCTCCGGAGCTACGAGTACAACCCGCAGTTCCTGTTCACGCGGCTCGAGGCCATCAAGCCCGAGATGATCGCCGAGGCGACCCGGGACGCGCGCCGGGCCGCGGAGCAGTTCGCGCACGACTCCGGGAGCCGCGTGGGCGCGATCCGCTCCGCGCAGCAGGGGTACTTCTCGGTGGAGGACCGCGACGCGTTCTCGCCCGAGTACAAGCGGGTGCGGGTGGTGACGACGGTCGAGTACTTCCTCGACGGCGGCCGCTAGGATCCGATTCGAGGGCGGGCGCGCCGCGAGGACACGGGGCCCCTCGATCCGCCGGTCATCGGTCAGTTCCAGACCAGCCCGAAGCCCACCTGGAAGAACTCGAACGTCCCCTCGACGGTGGTCACCGTCCAGTTCGCGAACGGCACGATCGACAGGCTGCCCGACTCGCCGAGGTCCACGTCGTAGCCCAGACCGATGAGGAACGCCCCTCCCTCGTCGGAAGTCGAGATCGAGAACCCCTCCACCTCCGCCTCGACCTCGACCGAGGCGCCGCCCACACCTCCCTGGATGAAGAAGTCGCCCTCGCCCGGAAACATCTGCGCGACGAACAGGCCCGAGCCCGCCCGGAGCGTGGCGCCGTTCTCCTCCCGATAGAACCAGCCCGCCCCACCGCCGATTCGGATGGTGGGGGACGGGGTCCCACCGATCATGGCGATTCCCGAGAAGCCGGCCAGGCGGTCGTCGCAGCCGTCCAGACAGCCGAGGCTCCCGTAGCCGAGCCCGAACCCGCCCCACAGACCGCGGCGCGCCGTCCCCTGTGCGGCCAGCGGCGCGGCGGTGAGCAGGGTGAACAGCACGATCGGTAGCGCACGCTTCATCCGGTCCTCCTCGATGTCGAGTGACCCCGCTCCGTAACCCGCGGGCGGCGTTCGACTTGCAAGGGCCGTACCTTGCCGGACGACATGGCGGTCCGGACGGCCCGGAGCCGCCCGCCCCAAGCCCGCGACACCGGGCAGTCCGAGCTGCGCGCCCGCACGACGGGGGTCGTCGCGCCTCGTCGCCCGGGCATGGAAATCGCACGTGCGTCGAGCGTTCCGCGGGCCGAGCCCCCGCCGACGCCGCGCTCCCGGGAAGGCGATCTTGTCGACACAGATTCTGATGGCCTTCTCGATCGCGGCGGTCGTCCTCGCGCTGCTCATCTCCGAACGACTCCCCCCCGAGGTGACCGCGCTGCTCGCGATCGTCGCGCTGGTGATCACCGGGATCCTCGAGCCCGCGGAAGCCTTCGCCTCCCTGGGAAGCCCGGTGATCGTGATGATCGGCGGCGTGATGCTCCTCACCGGGGCCCTGGTCCATAACGGGGTCCCGCAGCTTATCGTGCGCGCCGTCCGCCGTCTGCCGCGCCGCGGGGAGACCGGGGCCCGTACGGTGCTCGCGCTCGCCGTGTCGGCGGTGTCGGCATTCATCAACAACGTGGCCGCCACGGCCATGTTCATCCCGGTCGCCGAGGGGCTGGCGGGGGTGTTCCGGGGAGATCGGCGGGCGTATCTGATGCCGGTCGCCTTCGCCTCGATGGCGGGAGGGCTGTGCACGCTGGTCGGCACCTCCACGAACGTCGCGGTCGCGGGGCGCCTCCCCGATCTGGGTCTCGCGCCGCTCGGCTTCTTCGAGCTGACACCGGTGGGGCTCGCGGTGGTCGCGGTCGCCACCGCGTATCTCGTCCTCGCTCCACGCTGGCTCGGCTGGGTGCGCGAGGAGGACGAGGAGGAGGGCGCCGATCTGCGGGAGTTCCTGTTCGAGGTGCACATCCTCGCCGGATCGCCGCTCGCCGACCGGACGCTGGCCGAGTCCGAGCCGGCGCGGAGGCTGGGGCTCACGGTCCTCGCCATCCGGCGTGGCCCCGAGACCATCCAGACGCCGGGTCCGTCCGAGACCGTGCTGCGCGGCGACCTGCTGCTGGTCAAGAGCCGCTCCGAGCGCATCTCCCAGCTGCGGGAGATGCCCGGCTTTCGGGTCGTGTCCATGCCCCCGCGGCGCGACACGCCCCTGTTCGGGGACGGTCCCCGGCTGATCGAGGCCACGGTGTCGTGGAACTCCCCCCTCATCGGGCGAACCGTGGAGGAGATCGACTTCCGTCACCAGTTCGGCGTCAGCGTGCTCGCCATCCACCGGCGGGACACGCTGCTCGCCGAGCGGGTCGCGCACATCCCACTCGAAGCGGGTGATGTGCTGCTCGTATTCGGTCGGCGGGAGATGACCGCGCGCCTCGGTGAGGGAGGGATGCGCCTCCTCGTATCCGACGTCGTGGCTCCCGGCCTGGAGCGCCCCGGCAAGGCGGCGTGGGGGATGGCCATCTTCCTGGCCGCCGTCGTGAGTGTCGTGACGGGCGTGCTCGACAGCGCGACCGCGTTCCTGGCCGGGGGCGCGCTCGTGGTGGCCGGCGACATCGTGCCCCGCGGCCAGGTGCCCCGCTACGTGAACATGCGCTTCCTGATCCTCATCGCGGGGCTCCTCGCGCTGAGCCGCGGGCTGGAGACTTCCGGGGCCGCCGCCGCCCTCGCGGAGCTCGCCATCCGGACCCTGGGCGCGGACCCGTACCGGCAGCTGGCCGCCGTGTTCGCGCTCACCGTCCTCCTGACCCAGCCGCTCAACAACGCGGCGGCCGCGCTGCTCGTGCTCCCGCTCGCCGTCGCCGCGGCGGCCACGCTGGGCGTGGATCCGCGCCCGTACGCGATGGCCGTCACGGTGGCCGCGTCCTGCTCGTTCCTGACGCCGTTCGAGCCCGCCTGTCTGCTCGTGTACGGCACCGGGCACTACCGCTTCCGGGACTTCGCCCGGCTCGGCGCCCCGCTCACGCTGGCGGTGTTCGCGATCGTGATGCTGCTCGTCCCGAGACTGTGGCCGTTCTGAGCGGGCGACCCATCGGAGCCCCCGACGGGGTGGGCCCGCTCAGCCGCGAGCCCGGTACAGGGTGACGCGCGTGTCGCCGAAGTCGAGCCGCCGCCCCCGCCCGGGTGGCTTCCGCTCCGCTCCGTGCTCCACACCGAGGATCCGGCTGAACGGAACGTCGAGCCAGCGTCGCACGACGCGCTCGAGCTTGGCCGACCCGTACGGCGGATCCGCGAACGCGATGTCGTAGGCGCCCGCTGGCAGCGCCTCCACGAACGGGATCGCGTCCCGCTTGTAGATCCGGGCGCGCTTCCCGAGACGGAACGCCGCCACGTTGGCCTTGAGGGCGTGGAGGCTTCCCTGGCCGTCCTCCACGAAATCCGCCGAGCGCGCTCCGCGCGACAGGGCCTCCAGTCCCAGCGCGCCCGACCCGGCGAACAGGTCGAGGACGCGCGCCCCGTCGAGATCGGGCGCCAGCTCGGTCAGCCACCCGTCGCGTACGGCCTCCGCCGTCGGCCGGACTCGAGCCGCCGGCGAAGCCAGATCCCGCCCGGCCCACATGCCCGCCACGATCCGCACCTGTCGCCTCCGGGCGCCCGGGCCGGCTCAGCGGTCGCCGGCCCCCCGCTCGCGGATGCGGGCCACGACCTCGCGGGCGAGGTCGTTCGGGATGGGGATCGTGAGGTTGTACTGCGCGATCTTCCACGCCCCCCCCTCCCGCACGAGGACCCCGCTGCCGCGGGTTTCCCCGAGATTGGCGTTCTGGAGCCGCTCGTCGAACCACGCGGTGCTCCCGTCGGCCGACAGGTACACGTGCCGCTCGAGCGGTGTGTATGTCCACCCGCGCCCTTCCGAGAACGGGGCGCGCGCGTAGTCCATGAACTGCTCGCGATCCCAGCGCTCTGTGGCGTCGGTCCCGAGGAAGACGAACTCCGACGCGTACAGCCCGAAGTAGGCGTCGAAATCGGCCTCCGCGGCCGCCCGATGGAGCGCATCGAGCACCGACGCGACCTCGCGCTCCGCCCCCTGGGCGGTCGCCCCGGGCGGCGTCGCGGAGAGGAGCCCGGCGGCGAGCGCGAGCGGGAGCCAGGGGCAGCGGATCGAGGGTCGCATGCGGTCCTCCGTGCGGGGGTGGGTGGGTACGAGCCGATGTTACGCCGAGGCGAGGTGGACGACGAGCCCGGTCCCCGGCCAGCCGCGCGACGTCCCGGCGGAAGGGCGACACTTCCGAGGGGGAATCATCGTACGCCTCGAGGAGGTATCATGTCATCGGGCGTCACCAGGCATGGATGGGGCATGGCGAAGTCGATCGAGGACGCGCAGAAGCGACTGGCCGGCGAGCTCATGAGCCGGCGTGGAGTCTCGGGGGTCGGGATCGGATCCCACGCCGGGCGCCCGTGTCTCAACGTGTACGCGTCCGGCGGCGCCGCCGGAAAGATCCCGAAGCGCTTCGATGGTCACCCCGTGCGGGTGATCGAGAGCGGCCCGTTCCGGGCCCTCGACGACCGCGACGGGCGCCGCCCCGGCGAGGGAGTTGACCGATGAACCCGAGGCGGAACCTGATCCTGGCCCTCGTCCTGGCGGCCGCCGCGTGGGCCGTGATGCGCTGGCTGGGGCAGCCCGGTCTCGACCAGCGCCTGGCCGAGCGCGTGGGTCTCCGGGAACGACCGGGAGAGCTCCTCGCCGACATCATGGGCGTCCAGGCTCTCAACACCGAGCGGCTCCTGAGCCTCGAGGGCGCCCAGGCCCTCGGGATCGGGTGGACCGCGGACGGACGCCCGGCGCTCAAGCTGTACGTGGCACCCGGCTCTCCCCGGGTCGCCGTCCAGCGCGTCGACGGGTTCCCCCTGGTGGTGGCGGAGGCGGGGCCGTTCGTGGCCCTCGGGCCGCCGACGGCCTCCCAGGATGTGGCGACGGCGGCGTCCGGGGATGGGGTCCTGCGCACCGGCCGCTTCGATCGTCCCGTCCCCATGGGCATCTCGACCGGCCACACGCGCTCGACCGCCGGCACGATCGGCGCCGTGGTCACGGACGGGGTCGACCGCTTCGCCCTGTCCAACTGGCACGTGTACGTCCCGGGCGGCGAAGGCCGGATCGGTGACGTGCTCCTCCAGCCGGGCCCCGTGGACGGCGGAGCTGCTCCGGCCGACCAGATCGGCACCCTGGCCGACTTCGAGCCCGTGGTCCTGTCGCCGTTCGCCGACAACCGCATCGACGCCGCCCTGGCGCGCACCGACGACGTGCTCGCCCGGACGCCCGAGGATGGGTACGGCTCGCCGCGCACGCGCACCCTGCGGGCCCGCCCCGGCCTCGGGGTCCAGAAGTACGGGCGCACGACCGGGCTCACCCGGGGGCGCGTCGAGGCGATCAACACGTCGATCAACGTGAGCTACGGGTCGGCGGGCGCGCAGGTGGCCCGCTTCAACGGCCAGATCATCGTGTGCTGCGGGTTCAGCGCGGGTGGCGACTCGGGATCGCTCATCGTCGCGCACGACGTGGGCGAGGAGGGAGAGGCCGGGGCCGACGATCGCCGGCCGGTCGCGCTCCTGTTCGCGGGCGACGGCACGCGCACGATCGCCAACCCCATCGACCCGGTTCTCGCGCGGTTCGGGGTCACGATCGTGGGTGACGACCGCGACTGATCCGGCCCGGGGCCCCGCCGTCCATCGGATCGGCTGCTCGACTCGATCATCGACCGGGGCCGGCCGCCATCTCGCGCCGGGGCTTAGAAGCTCTTCGTGAGGCGGGTATACACCTGCTCGGTCTCGAGATCGGCGCCGCGACGCGCGAAGCCGCTCACGCGATAGTCCCACCCACCGCTCGCCCGGAAGGCGATCGACAGCTGGAGCCCGTGCGAGGTGATCGGCACCGCGGAGCGGTCGCTGCGGTCGAACCGGTACGCCAGGTCGGCGCGCACCGGCCCGAAGCTCCGTGACAGGCCCGCCGAGCCCGACACGACGCGGTTTCCGAGCTCGTCCTCCCAGTAGAACCCGGAGAGCTGGAGCCCCGTGGCGCCGGGGAGGGCGCGCGGCATGACGGCGTAGCCCGCGTAGGTGCGGCTGTCGCGCTGCTGGCGGTCGCGCGAGAACGTCACGTCGCCGCCGATGGAGCCGGCGGCGACGAGGACCGACAGGCCCCCGCCCGCCCGGTCGCGGGGCTCCCCGATGCGGGGGCCGGCCCGCAGCGGGTCGAGGTTCGGATCGAAGGCCACGTCGAGCGGCGCGCGCAGCCGGGAGGCGACCCCGCGGAGCTGGAGCCGGCCGGCCCGCACGGTGGCGCCGGCCGTGAGCCGGGAGATCACCCAGCGGTCCGCGGTATCGCGCTCGGCCTCGGCGGTGGCCCACAGACCGATCGCTCCGGCCCACACCCGCTGCGAGAGCGCCCCCACCGTACGCGGCGGGCCGCCGCCGCGGGGCTCGAGCCGCGTACCCGCCAGCGCGGCCGCATACCGCGTCCGGCCGCGACCCGCGTTCACGTCGAGGAACCCGCCGTACTTGAGCAGGTCCTGCTCGAGCCCCTCCTCGGTGAGCGACGGCGCGTAGCCGGCCGATCCCCCGACGCCCACGGTCCGGCTTCCGAAGCGGATGAGCCCCCCGTCCCAATAGTCGGCGAACGGCTCGTACGGGTGGAGGAAGCGGCCCGCCATGAAGCGGACCGGCGCGCGCGCGGGCTCCGCCTCCACGTAGGCCTGATACACCTGCACCCGGCTCTCGTCGAGCGGCCGGCGGCTGTCACGCTCCCGGTGATAGGCCCGCAGGCTGGCGGACGCCCGCACCCCTCCCGGCAGCCCGCCCAGCGTGGCGCGCAGACGGGCGCCCGGCGTCGCGAAAGTGCGCTCGATCGTGCCGTCCACCGGCCCCGTGTAGTGCGAGGCGGAGCGGCGGAGATCCGACTCGAGCGCCAGCACGCCGCTCAGCCGCGGGCCCGAGATCGTCGCCCCGGCGCGGGCCGCGAGGGTGGCCGCGGCGGCGTCCCCCTTCGCGCCGGCACCGGCCGTATCGGCCCGCGCGATGCGCGCGCTACCCGGGACCGCGAGAAGGAGCGTCTCCCCGCGCGTGATCGGGAACGGATCTCCGTCGTAGCGGGCCAGCGCCCGCGCCCCTGCCAGCTCGAGCACCTCGAGCGCGCCTGCCGGCGGCTCGTCGAGACCACGGGTGGCGGCGACCACGGCGCCCGGAGGCAGCGGGGGCGCGGAGTCGAAGGAAAGATAGATGGTCGAACCGGCGAGACCGGTCACGCGGGCGCGCAGCACTCCGGTCGGCAGCACCTCCGCGGAGGTCGAGTCGACGGCGGGGGCGGCCCTCTCCGATTCCTGCGCCACCAGCCGGGCCACTGGCGGACGAATCGCCGGCGCGGCGGCGAGGAGAACTGCGAGCGCCGCGCGGGCGCGAATCGCGCGGACGATCGTGGGCACACGGCCCGCCCGGGCGCTCATCGCTCCCCCCCGGCGCCCGGCGGCACGAGCGTCCGGTTGAACCACGCCACCGTGTTGTGGCACTCGAGACATTCGGTGGAGTAGCCGAGCCCCACGTGGTCCACGGCGGTGGAGCTCTCGTAGTCCGGCCGGTGGCAGGAGTAGCAGGCCGTGTCGAGCGCGTCGAAGCGAGCGCGCCGATCGTCGAGGTGGCAGCTCTCGCAGTGGAGCAGCATGTGCGAGCCGGTGAGCGGGAAGCTCGTCCGCGCGTGCACAGTGCTCGCCGTGCGGGCCTCGAAGCCGTCCGTGTCGTGACACGAGACGCAGTCGGTCCCCAGCACCCCCTGGTGGACGTCGGCGTGACAGCTCGCGCAGTCCCCCTCCGCGATGTCCGGCGCGTCGAACCGCAGGTCGAGGTGGCAGGCGGCGCAGCGCGCCCCGGCGTGGGCCCCGGTGAGCGCGAACCCGCCGGCCGCGTGGTCGAAGCGCACCCGGGACGGCTCCACGCTCCACCCGGAGGCGTCGTGACACGCGACGCAGTCGAGCTCCACGGACAGTGGACCGTGGGGCGAGACGTAGGTGGCGACGTCGCCCCGCGCCGGGGCGGTCGCGCCGCCGGGAGCCTGAGCACGTGCGGCGCGCGGCGCCGCCGCGAGTCCGATCACCATGAGCGCTCCGAGGGCCGACCGGGACCATGGACGGCGCCGTCCCGGAGCTGTCGCACGACGTTCCGTGAGCCGCTTCATGACTCATCTCCCGCGCCGAAATCGGCGTGACACGATCGGCACTCGCTGGACAGGGGGCGGTAGCGGACCACGCGCTCGTCCCCGAGCCCCTCGCTCGCGTGACAGGCGGCGCAGGGCGCGTCTTCGTGCTCGCCATCCAGCGGGAAGCGCGTGGCGGCGTGGTCGAACGCCGCGATCGCGAATTCCGCGCGCGTGTCGTGACACTCGGCGCAGCCGCGCCCGCCGAACTGTCCCGCGTGGGGATCGTCTGCGACGTGGCAGTCCGCGCAGGCGAGATCGCCGAGCCGCACGACGAAGGGCGCGTCGTCGCCCTCCCGGCGGTGGCAGTCCTCACACGGGACGACCCGGTGCACGCCGGTGAGCGGGAGCGCGGACGACCCGTGCCGGAACACGTCGAAGCCGGACGGACGCCACCCGGCTTCGGTGTGACAGCTCGCGCACGCGCCGTCGCTGGCCACGTTGCCGAACACGCCGTCGTGGTAGTCCACATGGCACGACGAGCACGCGTCGGCCGCGGGCCGCGGGTACGACGACAGGCGGCGGCCGGATTCGAACGCCAGATGGATGGCCGGGTCGTCGTCGGCGCGGGCCTCGTGGCACGCCGCGCAGGGCGCGCTCGCGTGGAGACCGGCGAGCGCGAACCCCGTGGAGGCGTGGTCGAAGTCGCCTTCGAAGCGCGTGCGCGGGATGCGGCGCCAGCCGGCGGTCGAGTGGCAGTCCGAGCACGAGGGGCCCATGTCGCCCCGGTGGGCGTCACGGTGACAGCCGGCGCAGCTCGCGTGGGCGACCGGCCGATACACGACTCGCTCGGCCGGCGGCGTCGAGGCGGCCGCGGTCCCGGTTCCGGCAGCCTCGCCCGAGGCGATGGCTTCGCGCCGGTGGCAGTCGGCGCACTCCACCCCGGCATGGCGGCCGGTGAGCGGGTAGTCCGTCAGGGCGTGATCGAAGCGCTCCGCGGGGGCCCAGCCGCGCTCGCCGTGGCAGGCCGCGCATTCCCGGCCGGCGAACTGCTCGCCGTGCGGGTCCTTCGTGTCGTGGCACGCCGCACAGCTCGGCAGGAGACCCAGGTACGTGCGACTCAGGGCTCCGTAGCGACCCTTGAACAGCCGCACCTCGCGATCGCGGACGGTGAGCGTGTTGTGACACCCCGCGCAGTCGAGATCCGAGTGTGCCCCCGCGAGGGGGTAGCCCGTGGCGGCATGGTCGAACCCGGCCGCCTCGAAGACGACCGGACGCGCGTCCTCGCCGCGGTGCTCCCGGTGGCACGAGGCGCAGTCCTCGGTCCGCGTGGCGTGATACCCGGTACCGCGCTCGATCCGGCCGGCGAGGGGCGCGTGGCACGCCAGACAGCGGGCGTCCGAGATCCCGCGCCTCCCGAGCTCGTGGCAGCGGCTGCAGTCGTCGCTCCAGTCCGAATGCGCCACGCTGAGCGGTCCCGGGGAGGTGACCTGGGCGCGCACTTCCGCGGGGGCCCCCGGGCTCCCGGGAGCCAGCGCGAGGAGGGCGCAGAGCGCCACCCACCGGCCGGTGGCGGACGTCCGATCCATGCCCGTGCGGGGGGCAAGATGCGATCCCCGGGTGGCCGTTCGGGTCGGGTGCGACGCCCTCTGGCATTCTGCGTGGCGGGCGCCGGAGGGACGCGTGGGCCCGGTGGGTCGGGGGCGTCGTCGCAACTTCCCGGACCGCGACCGGTTGCGCCGACCCGACGCCGTCCGGGGAACCGATCCCGGGGAGGACGGATCTCCGGCATGGAACCGAGCTGCGGGGGGCGGAGGGCGCGCTCGCAGAGGCCCGCCCCGCAAAGCTTGCGCAGCCCGAAAAAACTTCAGGGCCGACGGACCGCCCGCGGCGCCGGGCGAGGACGGCTCGCCACCCGCCGGCGCCCCGAATAGCTTGGCCGACCATGCGACGCGCGCGGTCCCACTACATCCCCCGCACCCGCGACGGCCGGATCGCCGTGTCGGCGTTCCTCGTCCTGTTCGCGTTCACGCAACCGCCGCTCGTCTACTTGCTCGCGAACCGGATCGAGCCCCGGGTCGCCGGCCTCCCGTTCCTGTACGTCTACCTGCTCGTCCTGTACGTCGCGCTCATCGGGGTGCTGGTGTGGGCCCGGCGCCGCGGTCTGTGAGACCCCGAGCGTGACGACCGGACCGCGACGCGCGCCGGTTGTCGCGTGCTGTCCGGGGCCCTGAGCGATGGAGCCATGGGTCGTCTCCACCAGTCTCATCTTCGTCTACCTGCTCGTGACCATCGTCATCGGCGCGGTGGCGAACCGCCGCATGTCGGTGGACCTCGAGGACTTCCTCCTGTACGGCCGCCGGGCCGGGTTCGTCGTTCTCTACCTCACGGTGTGCGCGACGTACCACTCCGCGTTCGCCTTTCTCGGCTCGGGCGGGTTCTTCTACACGCACGGGATCGGGTTCTGGGCCGCGGGCGCGTGGACCGTGCTCGTGGGGGCGATCACCTACGTGCTCGGGAGCCGGATCTGGGCGCTGGGGAAGGTGTTCGGCTACATCACGCCCGCCGACATGCTGGCCGACTTCTACGAGTCCGACGCGGTCCGCATCGTGACCGCGGTCGTCTCCGTGCTGTTCACCATCCTCTACATCCAGGTCCAGGCCCAGGGGCTCGGTTACATCCTCTCGGTGGCCTCGGGCGACCGGATCTCCTTCGAGCTCGGCACGCTGATCCTGCTGGCGGTGGCGGCCGGCTACCTGATCGCCGGCGGGCTGCGAGCCGTGTACTGGACCGACGTCGTGCAGGGCGTCTGGATGTACCTCGCCGTGTGGATCGGGGCGCTGGTGCTCGCGTTCGAGCTCTTCGGCGGCCCGCTCGAGCTGTGGCGCCGCGTGGCCGCGGAGCGGCCCGACCTCCTCACGCTCCCCGGCCCGCAGGGCTTCTTCACGCCCGGGATGTGGTTCGGGATGGTGATCGTGCTGTCGTTCGGGATCGTGTTCCAGCCCCAGATCCTCATGCGGTACTACACGGCGGCGTCGGCGCGGACCATCAAATGGCTGGGCGCGACGACCCCCATCTACCTGATGTCGCTCTACATCCCGGCCGCGCTCGTGGGCCTCGGCGGAGCGCTGGCGATGCCCGACCTCGCGGTCCCCGACACGGTGTTCCCGGAGATGCTGTTCGCGTACGCGCCGGCCTGGCTCACGGGGCTGATCCTCGCCGGGGCGACGGCCGCCGCGATGTCGACGCTCGACTCGATCCTGCACTCGAACATGACGGTGCTCACGCGCGACGTGTACCAGCGCTACATCCGCCCCGGGCGGACCCCCGGCCACTACATCCTCGCCGGCCGGCTGTTCGTGGTCGGGCTGCTGGCCATCGGCTATCTGCTGTCGGTGGGCACGTTCCAGTTCCTCGTCATCCTCGTGACGCTCTCGGGGGCGGGCGCGCTCCAGCTCATGCCCGCCTTCCTGGGCGTGTGCTTCCCCGGGCGTCATCTCACCACCCGGGACGGCGTGCTGGCGGGGATCGGGGCCGGGCTCGTCGCGCTCTACCTCACGCTGGTCGTCCACCCGCACCCGCTCGGGCTGCACGGCGGCGTGTGGGGGCTCCTGGTCAACTTCGTCGTGACCGCCGTCGTGAGCCACGTCACGACCCCGCCGCGCGAGGAGACCGTGGCGCGCATCCACGGGGCGGTGGAGCGTTTCGTGTACGAGGGCGAGCCGGCCTGATCCGCGGTATCCACCCAGCGTTCCGTCGGTCGCCGGCGGCCGTCTCGATCCTCGACCCCTTGCCAATCGACAAGGAGCTCCGCAGTCTATTGTAGATTCACAAGGGGAACGGAGTCCGCATGTCGAATTCGGTCTTCCTGCACGGAGCGCTCGATCTCCTCATCCTGCGCGTCCTGCGCGCGGAGCCCATGCACGGGTGGGCGATCTCGCAGCGCATCCGGTCCGTGAGCCGCGACGTGCTGGAGGTGAACCAGGGGTCGCTCTACCCGGCGCTCCACCGGCTGGAGCGCCGGGGGTGGATCGCCGCCGAGTGGGGCACGTCGGAGAACAACCGGAGCGCCAAGTTCTACCGCCTGACGGCGGGGGGACGGCGCCAGCTCGACGAGCAGACCGCCGGGTGGCGCGAGTTCTCCGGCGCCGTCCACCGTGTCCTCCAGCACGCCTGACCGACCACCCCCGCCTCCGGAGCCACCATGGACGCGTTTCGACGAATCGGCCTCTTCCTCCGCGATCTGTTGGGCAGGCGGCGGCTCGATCGGGAGGTGGACCGCGAATTCGAGTTCCACCTCGAGATGGAGACCGAGCAGTACGTGCGCCGCGGGATGAGCCGCGAGCGCGCCGAGCGCCAAGCGAGACGGGCCTTCGGGAACCTCCGCCGTCACCGGCAGGCGACGCGCGACGCGCGGGGGTGGCGTGCGGTCGAGCGCACCGTAGTGGATGTCCGTCACGCATTGCGCGCCTTCCGGCGCCACCCGGGCTTCGCGATGACGGCGGTCCTCACGCTGGCGCTCGGGCTCGGCGCCACGACGGCGATCTTCAGCGTGGTGGACGGCGTCCTGCTCAGGCCGCTCCCCTATCCGGACGGCGACCGGATCGTGCGCGTGGGCTGGAGCTTCGGCGGGGGTGGGGGAATCGTGAGCGCCGTGTCGCCGCTCAAGTTCCGCCACGTGGCCGACAACGCCCGCGCGCTCGAGAGCGTCGCCACCCTGCGCTCGGCCTCGTTCGAGCTCGGCGAGGGAGCGGATGCGCCGCTCGTCGAGGGGCAGCGGGTGTCGCCCTCGTTCTTCCGCGCCATGGGCGTGCCGCCGGCGCGCGGGCGCGCGTTCACTCCCGAGGAGGCGGAGACTGGGGCATCGGTGGTCGTCCTGTCCGACCGGCTGTGGCGGGACCGGTTCGGCGCCGACCCCGGTCTCCCCGGCCGGACGATCGCGCTCGACGGCGCGCCGCACACGGTGATCGGCATCATGCCCGAGGGGTTCCGGCTGGTCGACCTGCCACACGCGGGCGACCTCTTCCTGCCCTTCCGGTTCGCGCCGGACGCCGAGCAGGATCGCGGGAACAACTACACGGCGATCGCGCGGCTGACGCCCGGGGCGACGCGCGCCACGGCGGAGGCGGAGCTCGGCGTCCTCACCGCGACCTTCCGTCAGGCGTACCCGGACCGGGCGGAGGAGGGGGAATCGTACGCCCTGAGCGGCTACCTCGAGCCATACGTGGGCGACCGGCTGCGCACGGCCCTGTGGGGCTTCCTCGCCGGGGCGGGCTTCGTCCTGCTCATCGCGTGTCTGAACGTGATCTCCCTCTTCCTCGCCCGCGCCCAGGTCCGCGAGCGCGAGTTCTCGCTGCGCGCGGTGCTGGGGGCTCCAGCTATCCGGCTCGTGCGGCAGATGCTCACCGAGAGCTTCGTGCTCGCCGCCACGGCGGCCGTCGTCGGCTCGCTGCTCGCCGCCGCGAGCCTGCGCGTGTTCCTGTCGCTCGTCCCGGCCGAGCTGCCGCGCGCCGACACGATCGGGATCGATCTCCGCGTGATCGGGTTCACGGCGGTCGTGGCGGCGGTCTCGGCGTTCGTGGCCGGTCTTCCGGCCGCGCTCCCGGCCGCCCGCGCGCGGCTCCTCGACGCCCTCGCCGGAGGGCGATCGGGAACGCAGGGCAGGCACCGGCGGCCGCTCGTGCGCCGCGCGCTGGTCGCCGGGCAGGTGGCGACCTCGTTCGTCCTCCTCTCGGGCGCCGCCGTTCTGTGCGCCAGCCTGTGGAACCTGATGGGGGTGGACCTCGGGTTCCGACCGGAGGGGCTGTACAGCGTGGAGCTCACCCGGGCGCGTCGGACGGCGCCGGGGGACGGCTGGGAGCTCCGCGCCGGGGAGATCGTGCGGGTCACCGGTGATCGGGGCTCGTCGACGACCGAGGCCGAGCCGGTGGAGACGAGACTCGCGCGCGAGCTTCTCCCCGCGATCGAGGCGCTCCCGGGGGTCCGCTCGGCCGCCGTGTCGGCGAGCGCACCGCTCGAGCGGGGGCTCAACGTGGTGGCCACGCTCGCCCACGGGGGCGAGGAGTATTCGTCCAACATCGAGCTCCGGGCGGTGAGCCCCGAGTACTTCGCCACGCTCCCGGTCCCCCTCGCATGGGGCCGGCCGTTCCAGGACACGGACGCGAAAGGCTCCGAGGCCATCGCGCTCGTCAACCGCGCTCTCGCCCGCCGCGTGGCGGAGGAGGCCCGTGGATCCACGCTCCTCATCGGCCGCTTCCGAGGGGAGGATCTGTGCGCCGAGTGTCCGCCGCGCCGCGTCGTGGGGGTGGTCGAGGACGTGCGCGAGATCTCGCCCGAGTCGGACGTGCGACCCACGGCGTACGTGCCGATCGCGCAGGTGGCGGGCCGGTACGGCCGCTACAGCCTGCCGCGCATCCTCGTGCGCACCGACGGGACGGCGCCGCCCCTGGACGCCATCCGGGCAGCGGCCACGGAGCTGGGGTTCGTGCGCGAGGTGCGGATCCACCCGGCCACCGAGCTCCGCGCCGCGACGCTCGCCGTGGACCGGTTCAACGCCGTGCTCATGGGCGCCTTCGCGATCGTCGCGGTGACCATCACCGCGGTCGGGCTGTTCGGGTTCCTGTCCTACATGGTGAACCTCCGGCGCCGCGAGGCCGGGGTCCGGCTCGCCATGGGCGCCACGCCGGGCGAGGTGGTCCGCGAGCTCACCGGGAGCGGGCTCGTGCCCGTGGGCACCGGGCTCGCGGCGGGGATCGCGCTCACCGTCGTGTTCTCCCGACTCCTGTCCGGCTTCCTGGCCAGCCAGCTGTTCGAGATCTCGGCCATCGACGTCCGAGTGCTGGGGGTGACCACGGGCGCGCTCGTCCTCGTGGCGCTCCTCGCGTCGCTCGTCCCGGCGAGGCGGGTGACCCGGGTCGATCCGGCGGGGCTTCTCCGGGACGACTGAGCGCG
Source organism: uncultured Gemmatimonadota bacterium (assembly GCA_964499635.1). Classification (GTDB taxonomy): domain Bacteria; phylum Gemmatimonadota; class Gemmatimonadetes; order Palauibacterales; family Palauibacteraceae; genus Palauibacter. Next base: position 162,586 of record CAZCLY010000005.1, read on the forward strand.
AGGCGCACCGCCTCGAGGAGCCCGCTCCGTCCCCAGGTGCCTCGGACCCGCCCTCCAGCTCGACGGTCGCGGCGCACGGACCCGAGCGCGTACAATCGTGGCTCGCATCGGTCTCACGGGAGCCGGACGCGAACGCTTCCCGACTTCCACCGAGCGCCGCCCGGCCACACCCGCGCGCGGGAGCCGTCCTTGATCGTCGGCGTCGACACGGGAGGCACGTTCACCGACCTCGTGGTCGTCGAGGGCGAGGAGATGCGGATCCACAAGATCCCCTCCACCCCCGACGACCCGGCCCGCGCCGTGCTCGACGGGCTCGCCGCCCTCCTCGGATCCGGGGCCCTCGGCGAGGCCCGCATGATCCACGGATCCACGGTCGCCACCAACGCTTTACTCGAACGTAAAGGGACGCGAACGGCGCTCGTCACGACCGCCGGGTTCGAGGACGTGATCGAGATCGGGCGCCAGGCGCGCCGGGCGATCTACGACCTCGCCGTGACGAAGCCGGAGCCGCTCGTCCCCCCCGAACGGCGGGTCGGCGTGCGCGAGCGCCTGGACGAGCGCGGCGCGGTGGTGGTCGCGCTCGAGGAGGAGGAGATCGCGCGCGTCGTGGACGCCGTCCGCGCCACGGGGGCCGGCGCCATCGCCATCTGCACCCTCCACTCGTACGCGAACCCCGAGCACGAGGCGCGGCTCGCTGCGTCGCTGCGGGGCGTTCCCGACGCGGGGGCGGGACAGGCCGCATCCCCCGTGTTCATCACCGCGTCGCACGAAGTCCTCCCCGAGTTCCGCGAGTACGAGCGCACGAGCACGACCGCCGTGAACGCCTTCGTGGGCCCGGTCATGTCCCGCTACCTGGGAAAGCTCGGCGAGCGGCTGGGGCCGGAGCGGGTGCGGATCATGGCGTCGAACGGCGGCGTGCTGCCGCTCGAGGCCGCCGGGCGCCTGGCGGTCCACACGATCCTCTCCGGACCGGCGGGCGGCGCGGTCGGGGGGTTCGAGGTCGGACGGCAGGCCGGCTACGACCACGTGATCACGTTCGACATGGGCGGCACTTCGACCGACGTGAGCCTGTGCGCGGGTGGGCTCTCCCGGACTTCCGAGGCCGAGATCGACGGGCTTCCGATCCGCGTCCCCGTGATCGACATCCACACCGTCGGGGCGGGCGGCGGGTCGATCGCCTCGCGCGACCCCGGCGGATCGCTCCGCGTCGGCCCCGAGAGCGCCGGCGCCGATCCGGGGCCCATCTGCTACGGCCGGGGGGGCCGGCGGGTCACGGTCACCGACGCCAACCTCTACCTGGGGCGGCTGTCGCCCGACCACTTCCTGGGCGGGGAGACGCGCCTCGAGGCGGAGGCCGTGGCGCCGCGGATCGAGGCTCTAGCCGCCGAGCTGGGGCTCGCCCCCGCCGAGCTCGCCGAGGGCGTGGTCCGCGTCGCGAACGCGACCATGGAACGCGCGATCCGCGTGATCTCGCTCGAGCGCGGCTTCGACCCCCGCGACTTCACGCTCGTGTGCTTCGGCGGGGCCGGCGGCCTCCACGCCGCGGATCTGGCGAAGGCGCTCGGGATCCCGCGTGTCCTGATCCCCGCCGGCGCCGGGACGCTGTCCGCGCTCGGGATGCTGCTGGCCGATCCCATCCGCGACTTCTCACGCACGCTGATGACCCCGACCGATGGGCTCGAGCCGGGGGCGCTCGACGCCACGTTCGGCGCGCTCGAGGAGCGGGGGCGGCGGGAGCTCACGGGCGAGGGGCTTCCAGAGGCGTCGTTCCGTTTCGAGCGCTTCGCCGACGTGCGCTACGTGGGGCAGGGGTTCGAGCTCGCGGTGCCCGCTGAATCGAATTCCGGCGGGACCCGGGCCGGTGCAGCGGCGGTCGCGGATGACACCGGGGGATCGGGGGCCGCGGGACCCCGCGCCGGGGATGCGCTCGCGGCGGCGTTTCACCGGCACCACGAGCGGCGCTTCGGCTACGCGGATCCCTCGCGTCCCACCGAGATCGTGACCATCCGCGTGCGGGCGACCGCGCTCACCGACAAGCCCCGGCTCAGGCCGCCGGAGCCCGCCGAGGCGGCCGTCGAGGATGCGATCCTCGGCCGGCACGAGGTCACCTACGGGGGCGAGACCCCGAGGGGGGTCCTGATCGACCGCGAGCGGCTGAGGCCCGGCCATGCGTTCGTGGGACCCGCCGTGGTAGTCGAGTACAGCACGACCACGCTGGTTCCGCCGGGCGCGCGGTGCGAGGTGGACGAGCGGGGCAACCTGGTGCTCGCGTGGGATCGAGTGCCCTGAACCCGGCGCGCCCTACTACGGACTCCGATCGGTCGCCACCACTCAGGCGGCGGTGAGGAGGATCGGGCCGCGCCGCGTGATCACTACGGTGTTCTCGTGGTGCGCGGCGACGCTGCCGTCGGCGGTGCGGATCGTCCAGCCGTCGGGGTCGGCGACCACGTCCGGCGAGCCGGCACTCACGAGCGGCTCGACCGCGAGCACGAGGCCTTCGGTAAGCACATCGCGTTGTCGCGGGTCGTAGTAGTTGGGCACCTCGGGCGGCTCGTGGATCGTCCGGCCGACGCCGTGACCGGTGAGTCCGCGGATGACCGAGAATCCGCGACGCCCGACCTCCGAGGAGACGGCGCGGCCGATCTCGCTCACCCGTAGACCGGGTCGCGCCGCGCGGATCGCCCGACGGAAGGCGGCCTCCGCGCACGACACGAGCCGCCGCGAGACCTGCGTGCCGCGCCCCACGATCACCGTGCGCGCCGCGTCGGCCACGTACCCGTCCTTCTCCACGGTCACGTCCAGCTTCACGACATCGCCTGGACGCAGCTCCCGCGTCCCCGGGACCCCGTGTACGATCTCGTCGTTCACGCTGATCAGCACGGTGCCGGGGAAGCCGTACATTAGCGCGGGGGCGGAGCGCGCCCCCGCGCGCTCGAACACCGCGGCCGCGACCCGGTCGAGCTCTCCGGTGCTCACGCCCGCATGTACCCGGGGCGCGAGAGCCGCGAGCGTGCGGCTCGCCACCCGTCCCGCCGCTTTCAGGCCGCGCCAGTCCGCGTCCGTCTCGATCGACATGTGGCCTCCTCAGCGGATGAACGGGCTTTTCAGCCGAACGTCCGATTGCACGGGGGATCCCGCGGAACCGGCGTCAGCCGCCGGAGACATTCCCGGCGTGCCCCCACGCCACTCTCGGCGGCCGATCGTGCGTGCCCGGGGCCGCCGCCCTCTAGTCCACCCGTAGCGCCCTGATCGGGTCGACCCGCGCGGCGCGGCGCGCCGGCAGCCAGCTCGCGGTCATGGTGGCGGCGAGCAGCACGACGGCCACCACGGCGAGGGTGATCGGATCGAGAACGCTCCCGCCGAGGAGGAAGCTTCCCAGCAGCCGGCCGACCGCGAGCGCGAGCGGGACGCCGACCAGGACGCCGGGGACCGCGAGCCTCAGCCCCTGCCGGAGCATGAGCCAGCCCACCTGACGCGCTCGGGCGCCGACAGCAAGGCGGATCCCGATCTCGCGGGTGCGCTGCGCGACCGCATACGCCAGGACGCCGTGCACGCCGAGCGCGGAGAGGAGCAGCGCGAGGACCGCGAGCGCGGTCGTCGCGCCGGCCGCGACTCGCTGCGGGAGCACCCCGAGCGACGTGCGGCTCTCGAGCGGCACGATCGGCGTGAGGGTCAGGCGGGGATCGAGCTCGCGCACCGCCGCCCGGATCGGCCCGGCGAGGCTCGCGTCCGTCGCGCCGCGCACGACCAGTGTCACGCTCGACTCGTACCGCTGCTCCAGCGGCAGGTAGATCATGGGATCCGGCCGGTCGGTCACGACCTGGTTAGGCGTGTCCTCGACCACCCCCACCACGGTGCGGAGCTCGGCCGACTCGCCGCCGAAGCGAACGCGGTGCCCGATCGGATCCCCGTCGGGCCAGACGCGTTCCGCGAGCGCCCGCGTCACCACCGCCACGGGCTCGGCCGCGTCGCGGTCGGAGGGCAGGAACCCACGCCCACGCAGGACGGGGATGCGCAGCGTCTCGAAATAGCCCGCCGACACGACGTTGAAGTCGGAACCCAGCCCGCGCTCTCGCTCCTCGGGGGCGCCGGACCACTCCTCGGGGTAGACCGGGCTGCCGTGCGAGGCCAGATCGAGGGGGAGGTCGAGCGCCAGGCCGGCGGCCTCCACGCCGGGCAGCGCGCGGGCCGCGTCGAGGAGGCTCCGCTCCAACACGACGCCCCGTTCCTCGTCGTATCCGTCGAGCGCGAGCCCCAGCGAGGTGAGTTGTACGCGGTCGGGGTCGAACCCGACATCCGTGCTCGAGGCGCGCCACAGCGCGCGCAGGAAGAGACCCGAGCCGAACAGGAGAACGACCGACATGGCGACCTGGCCGGTGACGAACACGCGCTGGAGCCGCGATCCACGCGTCCGGCCGCTGCCGGAGGACGCCTTGAGCGCGGGCACGAGGTCGAGCCGCGTCGTCAGGAACGCCGGCGCGAGCCCGAACGCGACGCCGGTGAGGAGCGCCACCCCGAGCCCGAACCCGAGCACGCGCAGGTCCGGCGCGAAGTGGAGAGCGACGGGGATCGGGGTCGGGAGCGACACGCCCTCGAGCACCCGGATCAGCCCCGCGGCGAGCGCGATGCCCGCCACCCCGCCCAGCACGAACAAGGTCAGCGACTCGGCGAGGAGCTCGCCGATGAGCCGCCCGCGCGACGAGCCGAGCGCCAGACGGATCCCGATCTCCTTCTCCCGCGCGGCACCGCGGGCGAGGAGCATCCCGGCCGTGTTGGTGCACGTCACGAGCAGGACGACCCCGACCAGCGCGAGGATCGCCACGAGCAGACCGGTCACCAGCCCGCGTCCGGCCCCGGGCACCATGCCGAGCGACACGACGCCGGCGCCCTCCCCCGGGTGGACGTCGGGGAAGCGGGCCTCGATGCGACTCGCGACCAGGTCCGCCGCGGCCGCCGCCTCCTCGACGGTGGCACTCTCCGCGAGGCGGCCGATCGCCAGGAGCCAGTGCGAGTTCCGGTTCGTCAGGTCCTCGGAGCGGCCCGGGAACGCCGCCGACTCCATCGAGAGCGGCAGGTACACGGATGGCTCGATCAAGGCCATGTGCCCCCGGAACTCGGGCGGCGTGACACCGATCACGGTCATCGGCGTCCGGTTGAGCCAGATCGTGCTCCCGAGGACGTCCTCGTCGCCCCCCAGCCGCTCGCGCCAGAAGCGATCCGACACGATCGCCACGGGGTGGGGTCCGTGCTCCGCGCCCTCCTCCGGCAGGAAGCCGCGTCCGCGGGCCGGCGTGACGCCGAGCGCGTCGAAGTAGTTCGTCGACACGACCAGCCCGAGCACGCGCTCGGCGTCATCCTCGGTCGACCAGCTCATCTCGGCCAGCGTCCACGCTGCCAGCTCCTCGAGCGGCTCGACCTGTTCCCGATAGTCCACCAGGTCGGGATAGCTGAAGGTGTCGAACCCGTGCCCGTTCTCGGTGCGGCCGAACTCGACCACCCGCTCCGGCTCCCCGAGCCCCGGCGGCGTGCGGATGAGGAGCGCGTTCACGACGCTGAAGATGGCCGTGGTGGCGCCGATCCCCAGGGCCAGTGAAGCGACCGACACGAGGGTGAACAGCGGGCGGGCTCGCAGGAACCGGATGGCGAAGCGTACGGTGGAACGGACGTCGAGCATGGAGAGCTCCCGGTGTGCGGGACGGAGATCTCCCAACCGTACGGACGTCGCGGTGGCGGTGTTTCCCGGCACCCGGCACCGGGACCGTGGAGCCGCGGGCGGGTATCCGCGCGCCACGAACCGGACCCGGCGGATTGCCGGGGCGTGCGGGTACCGATAGGCATCCCGAGGGTGCGGCGCCAACCCTCCGACAGGCGGGAGGTGGATGACACGAAGATCGGTGGTCGGGCCCGAGGGTCAGAACGTCACGTTCGTCGAGCTGTTCTTCGATCTCGTGTTCGTGTTCTCGGTCACGCAGGTCGTGGGAGTCCTGCACGACCAGCTCGACTGGGCCGCGGCCGGCCGCGCAGTCCTGGTGTTCTGGCTCGTGTGGTGGGCGTGGACGCAGTACACCTGGGCACTCAACGCGGCCGACACCACGCACCCGGCGGTCGAGCTCGGCACGCTCCTCGCGACGGGGCTGTCGTTCTTCATGGCCGTCGTCGTGCCGGGCGCGTTCGGCGCGTACGCGGTGTGGTTCGCGGTCGTTTACGTGCTGGTGCGCGGCGTCGGTCTGGGTCTGTACGGCTGGGTGGCATATGAGGCGGACCCCTCGCAGCGCAACGCCGTGCGGACGTTCTCTCTCGTGTCGATCGGCGGCCTCGCGGCGGTGCTGGCGGGAGGGCTCCTGGGCGGGGCCGCACAGTACCTCCTGTGGGGGCTGGCCATCGCGCTCGACGTTGTCGCCGCCGCGGTGGGCGGGCGTCTGGAGGGCTGGAACCTCCGCCCGGAGCATTTCAGCGAGCGGCACGGGCTGTTCGTGATCATCGCGCTCGGAGAGTCGCTGATCGTCGCGGCCGGGGGGCTCTCGGGCCGCGAGCTCGACGCCCCTCTGATCCTCGTCGGGGGGGTGGCGGTGGCCACGGCCTGCGCGCTGTGGTGGAGCTACTTCGCGTGCGCGAAGCCTCACGTCGATCGCGCGTTCGAGACGCTCCGCGGGGCGGCGCAGTCGCGCATGGCGCGCGATGTGTTCAGCCTGCTCCACTTCCCCATGATCCTCGGGGTGATCGCGTTCGCGGCGGCGGTGGACGAGATCGTGCGGCACCCGGCCACGCCGCTCGTCTTCGAGGCACGCCTCGCTCTCGCGCTGGGCGTCGCCCTCTTCCTCGGCTCGATGGTCGTCGCGCTCGGGCGTGCCACGGGAAACGTCCCCCCGCTCCGGCTCGTCCTGACGCTGGCCACCGCGGCCGCGGTGACGGCGCTGTCCGGGGTGCCCCCGATCGTGACGCTCGGCATGGCGTTCGCTGGCGTAACCGTGATCTCCGCGGTCGAGTACCGGGAGCACCAGCGGATGGCGGCCGTCGTCCGATGACGACCCCCGACCGGGCCTCGCGCGGGCAGTCGAGTGGCGTCTCGGCGGCCATCCGGGCGCACCCGCTCACGGCCTACTTCGCGCTCGCGTACGCGATCTCGTGGGTCGGCGTCCTGCCGCTCGTCCTGTCTGCCCGGGGTGTCCTCCCGCAGACGGTCCCGCCCTCTCTGCACGCGCTCGGCGCGCTGGGGCCGTTCGCGGCGGCGTTCGCGGTCGCCGCCCTGACGGGGGGACGCGAGGGCGCCCGCCGGCTTGCGGCGCGGTTCGGCCGTCGCCAGGCGCGCGCGGGGTGGATCGCCGTCGCCGTCCTGTCGCCCTTCGCCCTCCTCGCCGCCGCCCTCGCGATCGACCGCCTGGCAACCGGGGCCTGGCCTCCGATCGACCCGGCGCTCCGCGCGTTCCGGAACCCGGCGTGGACACTCGACCTGGCGATCGCGTCGGTCGTGTACGGGTTCGGCGAGGAGACCGGCTGGCGCGGGTTCGCCCTCCCGCGGCTCCAGGCGCGTCACGGGGCCCTGGTGGCGACCACCATCCTGGCGCTGCTGTGGGCCGCGTGGCACGCGCCCTTCTTCTTCTACCGGTTCGACTTCGGCGGCATCGGCGCCGCGGTCGGGTTCTTCGTGGCCATCCTGGCCGGGGCCGTGTGGCTCACCGTGCTGTTCAACAGCACGGGCGGCAGCGTGCTCGTCACCGGTCTGTGGCATATGTGCTGGAACGTCGTGAACCTGGCGGGCGGCGAGATCTCGACCGATGTGGTCGCCTACATGTCGATGCTCGTCATCGTGGCGGCCCCGATCCTCATCGTCGCATGCCGGCCGGGTCGTCTGAGCATCTGGGGGCCACCCGTGCGCGAGAGCTGACGCGCGCCGTCTCAGCCGATCGACGTCCGGAGGGCGACGGTAGGGGTCGCGGGATCGTCGAAGCGGCGTGACGTTCACGGCGAGGGACCCCCGGTGGGTGGAGCGGGTGCGAGTCCCGCTCAGGCGGGGGCGGCCACGACTCGGGCGGGAGAGTACGACGAGCGGACGCGCGGTGATCATCGGGCTCGTGGGGCTGAGCGGTGCGGCGCTGGCGTGCGGTCCGCAGCCGGGGGCGGCCGGCTCGATGTTCGGCGAATGGCGGGTGGCGTCGCACGCCGCCAGCTACGTGTCGGCCATGTCGGACGAGGAGGCGGACGCCTGGGTCGGGCGGCGGGCGTCCTATGCCCCGTCCCGCGTCTCCTTCCACGACGCGGTGTGCGACCGACCCACGTTCACCCCGGGGACGTGGACCGCGGGGGCGTTCGCGGCGCGGTACCAGATCCAGCCCTCCGAGCTCGATCTGCCGGCCGGCGAGGTGGGGACGGTCGAGATCGGGTGCCCGGGGTCGTGGACGGTACCGGGCGCGGTCCTCGTTCTCGCCGGAGGCCGCATGTTCGCCCCGTGGGACGGCGTGTTCTTCGAGCTTCGCCGTGTCGGGAACCCGAGATGAGCCTCCGCTCGAGCTCGAGCCCCGGGCGTAGCCGGACCGATCCCGCGCCCCTTCTACCTGTCGCTCGGCGGAGAGTGGCGTCGGACCGATCCTCGGCCGACATTGCCAGCATGTCTTCCGATCCCCGCCTCCCCGACCGCGGCGACGTGCCCGATTGGGATCCGATCACGCTCGAGGTGTTCCGCAACCTGTTCTACTCCGTGGCCGAGGAGATGGGGGTCACGCTGTGCCGCACGTCGTTCTCGCCCAACATCAAGGAGCGGCGCGACTACTCGTGCGCGGTGTTCGACGCGGCGGGCCATATGGTCGCGCAGGGCGAGCACATGCCCGTCCACCTGGGCTCGATGCCGATGTCGGTGGAGGCCGCCATCGAGGCAGCCGACATGGAGCCGGGCGATGTCGTCATGGTCAACGACCCGTTCCGCGGCGGGACCCACCTGCCCGACATCACGCTCGTCGAGGCGGTGTTCCTCGAAGGGAGCGCGCGGCCCGCCTTCTACGTCGCGAACCGGGCGCACCACTCCGACGTGGGCGGGATGACGCCGGGCTCGATGCCGCTCGCCACCTCCATCTACCAAGAAGGCATCCGGATCCCGCCCGTGCGGCTCGTGCGCGCCGGCGCGCTCCAGCGCGACGTGCTGGACCTCGTGCTGGCCAACGTGCGGACGCCGGTCGAGCGCGAGGGCGACCTCACGGCGCAGATCGCGGCCAACCGAACGGGCGCGACGCGGCTCGTGGGGCTGGTCGAGCGCTACGGCGTCGGCGTCGTGTCCGACTACATGCGCCACCTCCAGGACTACGCCGAGCGCACGACCCGCGAGGCCATCCGGCGCATCCGCGACGGCACGTACCGGTTCGAGGACGCGATGGACGACGACGGCCAGGGGAGCGGGCCCCTCCCCATCGTGGTGACGCTCACCGTGGAAGGGGACCGTGCTCGCGTGGATTTCACCGGGACGGCCCCGCAGGCGGCCGGGTCGGTGAACGCCAACTACGCCATCACGCTGTCGGCGACCATGTACTGCTTCCGGGTCATCGTCCCCTTCCCCGTGCCCTCCAACCGGGGGACGATCCGGCCGCTCGAGGTGATCGCGCCCGAGGGATCGCTGTTGAACGCGAGACCGCCGGCGGCCATGGCGGGCGGGAACGTCGAGACGTCGCAGCGCATCGTCGATGTCGTGCTGGGCGCGCTCGCGCTGGCGATGCCCGACCGGATCCCCGCCGCCAGCTACGGCACCATGAGCAACCTCACGATCGGCGGCACCGACCCTCGCACGGGCGGGGAGTTCGCCTATTACGAGACGATCGCGGGCGGGATGGGCGCGCGGCCGTGGGCCGACGGCCTGGACGCGACCCACTGCCACATGACGAACAGCCTCAACACGCCGATCGAGGCGCTCGAGCACGCGTATCCCTACCGGGTGCGGAGGTACGCGGTGCGCCGGGGGTCGGGCGGCGCGGGCCGCTTCCGGGGGGGCGACGGCATCGAGCGCGAGATCGAGCTCCTGGCCGACGCGCGGGTCACCATCCTGAGCGATCGCCGCGTGCGCGCGCCGTACGGCCTCGCGGGCGGGGGCGACGGCGCGCCGGGACGGAACTCGCTCTCGAGCCCCGATGGGGAGGTCACGGCACTGGCGGGCAAGGAGAGCGTGGATGTCCCGGCAGGCACGGTGGTTCGCATCCACACGCCGGGTGGCGGGGGCTGGGGGGCGCCGTGAGCGGCGAAGCCGGCCCGATCGATCCGCGCGTGCGGATCGGACACGTCCACCTCAAGGTCGCCGATCTGGAGCGCTCGCTGGCCTTCTACCACGGCGTCCTCGGGTTCGAGGTGACGCAGCGGATGGGCCGGCAGGCCGCGTTCGTGAGCGCCGGCGGATACCACCACCACATCGGACTCAACACGTGGGAGAGCGCCGGGGGCCACCCTCCCGCGCCCGGTACGACGGGTCTGTATCATATCGCGATCCTCTACCCGGACCGGGCGACGCTCGCGGATGCCGGTCGCCGCCTGCGGGCGGCCGGCCTCGCGCTCGACGGGGCGGCCGATCACGGGGTGAGCGAGGCGCTCTACCTCAGGGACCCCGACGGGAACGGGGTCGAGCTCTACCGGGATCGACCGGAGGCCGAGTGGCCGCGGGACGACGACGGCGAGCTCGTCATGCACACCCGCCCGCTCGATGTGGACGACCTCCTCGCGAGGTGATCCACGTGACCCGCAGCGCGAGCCGCCAGACGCGGCGGATGGGTGAGCTGGCCGTGCTCGGAGCCGTCGTGTGCGTGGGGGTGTGCGGTGTGACGTCGTCCGAGGCGCGCGCCCAGGGAGCCACGACCGGGGGTGAGGAGACGATGCCGGCCGCAGAGCCGTCGACGGAGGTGGTGCGAGATGCGCGCGTGGTCCTCGTGACCGGGTCGACCGGGGGTCTCGGGCGCGAAGTCGCCCTGCGGCTGGCCGCCGAGGGCGACCACGTCATCGTCCACGGACGCAGCCGCGAGCGGGGCGAGTCCCTCGTGCGCGACATCGAGGCTTCGGGCGTGGGGAGCGCCCGCTTCTACCCGGCCGATTTCGGGTCGCTCGACAACGTGCGCTCGCTCGCGGAGGCGATCCGCCGTGACTACGACCGCCTCGACGTGCTGGTGAACAACGCCGGGATCCTCGTGAGCCCCGACCGGAGACCGGTGAGCGAGGACGGCTACGAGCTCCACTTCCAGGTCAACTACCTGGCGGGGTTCCTGCTCACGCGCCTCCTGCTCCCGCTGCTCGAGGAGAGCGCGCCGGCGCGCGTCGTGAACGTGTCCTCGATCGCGGCCGCACCGCTCGATTTCGACAACCTGATGCTCGAGGAGGGATACTCGACCGGGCGCGCGTACGGGCAGAGCAAGCTGGCACAGGTGATGTTCACGATCTCGCTCGCCGGGCGTCTCGAGGGGACGGGGCTCACGGTGAACGCACTCCACCCGGCCACGTTCATGGACACCGACATGGTGCGGGCCTTCGGGGTGACCCCCCGCTCGACCGTGGACGAGGGAGCCGACGCCGTGATGCACCTCATCGACGGCCACGACGTCGGTTCGGGCGAGTACTACGACGGCCTCGAGCGGTCTCGAGCCGCCGCGCAGGCCTACGACGCCGACGTCAGGGCCCGGCTGTGGGCCGTGAGCGAGGAGCTCACCGGGCTCGAGGCACGCGAGCCGTGAGCGACACGGGCATCGCCGACACCCCGGATCGGCACTCCTGCATCCTGATCGGCCGCGACACGCTGTTCGCGTGTCATGTCGGCATGTTCTACGTGCCGAACCACCGGTACCAGGTCGTGCTCGAGATCGGCCTGCCCGAGTACGCGCGCCGTATCTACGTGGAGGACCGCGAGGCGCACCCGGACGACTTCTACACGATCATCAACGTCGAGACCGACCTCGTGACGCTGCCCGCGATCCGGAACGGACAGACGATGTCCTTCATCGCGCACGTGGCGCGCGGGGCTCCGGTCGACCCGGCGCTGGTGGCGAACGTGCGCGCGACCGTCGAGCGGGTCGTGTGCTTCCGTCAGGCCGATGCCAGCTTCGAGTATCCGCCGACCCTCACCTACCTGCTGTTCGGCGCCGGGACGGAGGCGCACATGACGCACCTCCTGACCCGCGATCCCGACTTCCAGCACATCGTCGAGCTCGACGCTCCACCCGAATGGCTTCCCCCCCAACAGCTCCGCATGGGCGCGAATGTCAACTTCCCGCACGTGAACCCCGCCCGCCCCGTATGCAGGGCGCCCCTCGACGCCAAGAGCTACCAGGTCCACTACCAGGGGCTGCCGCCGGTGTACGAGCTCGCCGTGGGGAGGAGCGTGTACTTCACCGCGTCGGCGTGGAACCGGAAGGACCCGTGCCCCGACGAGGACGCGCACGCATGACGCGCTACGCGGCCTTCCTCAGAGGCATCAACCTCGGCAATCGGCGCATCAAGATGGACGACCTGCGCGCCCATTTCGAGGCGCTGGAGGGCCTCGACGACGTGGCCACGTTCATCGCGAGCGGAAACGTGGTGTTCGACACCGACGCGGACGACGTCGGCGGGCTCGAGACGGTGATCGAGGCGCACCTGCGCGAGGCGCTGGGCTACGAGGTGGATACGTTCATCCGCTCCCTCGCCGAGCTCGGCGAGATCGACGGGCTCGACCTGTTCACCGAGGCCGGCCAGCCCGGCTACAAGGTCCACGTCATGTTCCTCAAGCAGACCGCCCGGGACGGAGCGGAGGAGCGGCTGACCGCGCTCGCGAGCGACGACGACCGATTTCGCGTCGTGGGGCGCGAAGTCCACTGGCTGCGTCACGGAGGGCTGAGCGACTCGAAGCTCATGCCCGCCGATCTCGAGCGGGCGGTGGGCCGCGACACGAGCACCATGCGGACGATGAACACCGTGCGGCGCCTCGTCGCCAGGTTCGCAGTCGGTGATTGAGAGGGGGCGTCCGAGCGCGCTCGCTCGAAGACGCCCTCGGTCGACGCGACGAGCGTCGGTCCTCGTCGCGCTCGGCGTCGTCGCGCTCGGTCCCGCGACTGCCTGTGGCCGACCGCCCGACGGGGACACGGAGGCCGTTTCCGATGCCACGTCCCCGACCGCGCGCCCGTCGCGGTCCGGGGCCGCCGCGCGCCCGAACATGGTCGTGATCCTCGTGGACGACCTGCGCTGGGACGAGTTCGGGGCCGGCGGGCACCCCTACGCCGAGACCCCGAACATCGACCGCCTCGCCGCCGAGGGCGCGATGTTCCTGAACGCGTTCCACGCCGTCCCGCTGTGCTCGCCGAACCGGGCCAGCCTGCTCACGGGCCAGTACCCGTCGCGACACGGGATCATCGACAACGTGGCGCGGGATCGGGCCAGCCACCGGCTCCAGACGTTTCCGATCGCGCTCCACGCGGCGGGCTACGAGACCGCGTTCGTCGGCAAGTGGCATATGGGGAACGACCCCACCCCGAGGCCCGGCTTCGACTACTGGGTCGGGCTCCCCGGGCAGGGGAAGATCGTCGACCCGGATGTGTACGAGGACGGGCGTCTCGCGACGGTGCGAGGATACGTGACCGACATCCTGACCGACCGCGCGCTGCGCTTCATCGAAGCCGAGCACGACGCTCCGTTCCTCCTCTTCCTGAGCCACAAGGCCATCCACCCCGACGCGCACCAGCTGGACGACGGGTCGGTGGACCTCGATGTCCCCATGGTCTACCTGCCGGCCGAGCGGCACCGGGGGCGGTACGAAGGCAAGCTGTTCCCGCGGCGGCCCAACGTGCCGCGCGCGGTGAGCGAGGTGGCGAGCGATGCGGTGCGGGGCGCGCTCGCTTACCGGGACAGCGCGGAGATCTCCGATGTGTTCGGCGAGGACTTCCTCGACCCGTTGACCAGCGAGGAGACCATCCGTCGGCGGGCGGAGATGTTGCTCGCGGTGGACGAGGGGCTGGGCCGCATCCTGGCCTCGCTCGAAGCGCGCGGGATCCTCGACGAGACCCTCATCCTGTTCACGAGCGACAACGGCTACTTCTTCGGCGAGCACGGGCTGTCTATCGAGCGCCGCATGCCGTACGACGAGTCCATCCGGAGCCCGCTGCTCGTCCGCTACCGGCCGCTCATCGGCCCCGGGACGCGGGTGGGCGGGCTCGCGCTGTCGATCGACATCGCCCCCACCCTGCTCGAGATCGGGGGAGCCGGGATCGGGAGCTGGATCCAGGGCCGGTCGCTCGTCCCGCTCCTCACCGGCACCGCCGACGGGTGGCGCGAGTCGGTCCTGGTGGAGTTCTACACGTACGAGAACCCGATGCCGTGGCTCGTGGACATGGACTACCGGGCCGTGCGCACCGAGCGGTACAAGTACATCCACTGGGTCCGGCGCGGCGACGAGCTGTACGACCTCGAGACCGATCCCTACGAGATGCGGAACGTGATCGACGAGCCGGACATGCGCGATGTGGCCGAGCGGATGCGTGCCGAGCTCGGGCGGCTGTCGCTCGAGGCCCTGGGGCTCGGAGGGTCGAACCGCTGAGGGACGCCGGCGTGGCCGGAGTACCCGGGGGGTGCGCCGCCCGATAGGATCATGCGTCGCTGGTGCCGTCGCCGCGCGCGACGGTTCGCCTCACCCGGAACCGGAACGATCGCACATGTCGAACCCCGCCGATCGTCGCGCCCTCGGCCTGTGGATGTGCACGGCGCTGGTCATCGGCAACATGGTGGGCTCGGGCGTCTTCCTCCTCCCCGCTTCGCTGGCGCCGTACGGGGGGATCAGCATCGTGGGCTGGCTGGTGAGCACCGGCGGGGCCCTGTGCCTGGCGCTCGTGTTCGCGCGGCTGGGGGCGGTGATGCCGCGGCTCGGCGGTCCGTACGCGTACGCCCGCGAGGGGTTCGGCGACTTCGGCGGCTTCTGGGTCGCGTGGTCGTACTGGATCTCCATCTGGACCACGAACGCGGCGCTCGCGGTGGCGTTCGTGAGCTACTCCACCGTGTTCTGGCCGGCCCTCGGGACGACGCCGGCGCTCGGCGCGATCGCGTCGCTGGCCGCGCTGTGGCTGCTCACCGGGGTGAGCGTGGCCGGCGTGCACCAGGCGGGGCAGGTGCAGCTCGTGACCACGGTCCTCAAGCTCCTGCCGCTCATCGCGATCGGGGCGTTCGGGTTTCTGGCCTTCCAGCCCGAGCATTTCGTGCCCTTCAACCCCTCCGGCGCCTCGCCCATCGGCGCGGTGACCGCCACGGTGACGCTCACGCTGTGGGCCTTCCTGGGGCTCGAGTCCGGGACGGTGCCCGCCGCCGACGTGCGCGATCCGTCCCGCACGATCCCGCGCGCCACCATCCTCGGCACGCTGATCGCGGCGGTCGTCTATATCGTGTGCACGGTGGCCGTGATGGGGATCATCGCCCCGTCCGAGCTCTCGACCTCGACCGCCCCGTTCGCCGATGCGGCCCGCAGGATCTGGGGTCCGTGGGGCCGCCTGTTCGTGGGGGCGGGGGCGGCGATCTCGTGCTTCGGGGCGCTGAACGGGTGGGTTCTGCTCTCCGGTCAGCTCCCCCGCGCCGCGGCGCTCGACGGCCTCCTGCCCGCCCGTCTGTCGAGACTCTCGCCGCGCGGGACGCCGGTGGCCGGGCTCGTGTTCTCGAGCGCGATCGCGACCGTCCTCATCGCGATGAACTACACGCGCGGTCTGGTGGCGGCGTTCACCTTCCTCATCCTCCTGGCCACCCTGGCCACGCTCCTCCCGTACGTGTTCTCGAGCATGACGGCGCTCCTGTTCGCGCTCCGCGAGCGCGACGCCGATGGTGCGGGCCGGCGGATCCGGCGCGCGCTGGTCAGCGTGCTGGCGTTCGCGTTCTCGATGGTGGCCATCGGGGGCGCGGGGCGCGACACGGTGTACTGGGGCTTCCTCCTCCTGGTCGCGGGGCTCCCCGTGTACGTGGCCATGCGCTGGCGCCGGGCGGCCGCTGCGGGCACGTCCTGACCGCTCCCCACGCGACGGGTAGCCCCGGCCGCCGTCACCAGCGTCCGAGCCCCGGCACGATCCCGCCTCCCGGCAGGCCCGCGGAGGGACGCCGGCCGATGAGAACGAGCGGCACGTCGGTCTCGTGCGCGACGGCGCGGGCCAGCTCGCCCAGACCCCGCCAGTCCCGTCCGCGGCGCGGAAGGCCCATCACGACCAGGTCCGCGTCCGCGGTCCGTTCGATGATCGCTTCGCGCGGCCGATCGGTGTCCTCCACGGCCACCTCGTACGGACCGGTCGCTTCGTCGCGGGCGAGCGCGTCCAGGTCGCGCTCCAGGCGCCGGCGGGTCTCGGGAGCGAGGGCCGGCGGCGCAGTACGCAGGAAGGTGAGCGAGCGCTCGCCCGAGCGTGACAGGCTGGCGATGAGGCGGGCCCTGAGCCGGCTCTGATCGCGGCGACCCCCGATCGGCACGAGCACGCGCCGCGCCTCGGTCACGTGCCAGCGGTGCGGCGCGCGCACGATGACGACGTCCACCTCGAGCTCGGCGATGAGCCCCTCGAGCTTCGCCTCGACGCCGGGTCCGGTGAGATCCGGGAGACCGAGGAGCACCGTCTCGCAATCGTGCCCGTGCGCCACGCGCGCGATCTCCGGCCACACGTCCGGGGCGATGGTGAACAGCGTCTCGGCGACGAGCGACGTCTCGAGGCTGCGCTTGAGCGACTCGCCGAGGACGCTGCGCGCGTCCCGGAGGGCGGGGTGGTCCTCGTCGAGCTCGCCGTCGGTGGCGCGCACGACCGACAGGAGCAGGACCCGCCCCACACCCGGCGTCCGGATGGTCGCCGCGAGGCTCACGAGGCTGGCGGCGCTGGCGGGGTTCGCGATCGGCACGAGGACGAGCGGGCTGCGGCCCCGCAGACGGGCGAGATCCGGATCGCGGGCCTCGGCGCTCGCATCGGCCAGCCGCGCGCCGGGGGCGAGCAGCGTCAGGTAGAGGACGATGCCGATCCCCAGCCAGCCCACCACCACCGCTCCCGCCTCGCGCACCTCGAACGCCTGGAAGGCGGCCAGGCCCAGACACAGCGCCGCGCCGACGAGGGGCACGGGACCCGGCCTCGTCCGACCCGACCGGTGCGCGGCGAGGACGGCCGCCCAGTGCACGATGGCGAACGAGATCAGGAAGATGAGGCTCGATGCGGCTCCGGCGGCGGCCACGTCGCCCACGGCCACGGCGATCGCGATCACCATCGCGCCGGTCACGACGACCGCTACCGCCGGCGTGCCGCTGGCCCCCCGCATCTGACCCAGACGCCGGGGCAGGGTGCGGTCGCGCGCCATGGCGAACGCCACCCTGGAGGCGCCCAGCAGGTTCGCCCGCAGCGCCGAGACCATCGACAGGATCCCGGCGCCGATCACCAGCCAGTACCCGGTCGGACCGAGAAAGCGCTCGGCGGACGCGGCAACGAGTCCTTCCGGATTCGCGGCCGCGGGCGCCGCGATGCCTCCGGGTGGCGCCCCGACCGTCGCCATCAGGAATAGGAGCGGGAGGTAGATCGCGAGCGCGATGCCGAGCGACAGGTACATGGCGCGCGGCAACGTGCGCGTCGGATCCCGGACCTCGCCGCCCACCGCCGCGATGAGGTCGAAGCCCTGGAGCGCGATGAACGTGTACCCCATCGCCTGCAGCACCCCGAGCGGCCCCGCCGTGGCGAACGGGTCCAGACGCCCGAGCAGCGCCCCGGGCGATCCCCCGGCCCAGGCGACCGCACCCGCGAGGATGAGGACCGCGAACACGACGACCTTCCCGACCGTGGCCGCGTTGCCTCCGCCTCCGGCGCGACGGACCAGCGCGAGCGTGTACACGGCCGTGGCCGCCAGCGCGATGCCGACGCGGAACGCGGGGGCCCGCGCCCAGCCGGCGGCGATGCCGGCGAGCGGCAGCGCCCGCCCCAGGCCCTCGGCGGCGAAGGCGGCGAACCCGAGCGCGTACAGCACCCCGGCCACGATCGAGGCGAACCACACCACCCACCCGACCACGAAGGCGACCTCGATCGACAGCACCTTCTTGGCGTAGGTGTAGATGCCGCCGGACTCCGGGAAGCGGCGCGCGAGCTCCGCGAAGCTCGCCGCCGTGAGAAACGCGATCCCGCCGTTGAGTGCGAAGGCCAGCATCGCCGCGGGTCCGGCGGTCGCGAACGCTACCCCGGCCAGCGCGAGGATGCCACCACCCACGATGGCCCCCACCCCGAGCGCGGTGGCGCCGAACAGGCCCAGGCGTCGCTCGTCGGTCGGGACCGGGCCGGGGCTCGTCACGGGGTCAGCGACCGGGACGCTCCGCCCACGGACGGCGGACGCGGAACGACGCGATCGAGGTCAGGCCGGCGCGGCGGATCGACACGAGCCCCCGCGCCTCGAGCCGCTCGAGCGCGGTCTGGACCGAGCGACGGGACAGCCCCGTGCCCTCCGCGATCCTCTTCAGGCTGCGCTCGACGCCGTCCGGACCGGCGTGACGGGACAGATACAGATAGGTGAGGAACGCGCTCGGGTGGCGGTCGTGCCCCACGAGGTCGGGCATGAGCACGTCGACGATGTAGGGATCGAGCTCCATGAGGCCGGTTGGGCGAGGGGGAGGCGACTGTGGCAACGACTGCCCCGGCAGGGAGTGCGCGCCTTGATCTCCGCGATCCCGGACCGCATCTCGCGTTGGTTCGATCACCACCCGCAACGCGGAGACTCCCGAATGATCCGGTGCATCAAGTTCGCGTCGATTCCGGTGCGCGATCAAGACGTCGCGCTCTCCTTCTACACCGAGCGGCTCGGGTTCGAGGTCGTCACCGACCAGCCGTTCGGCGGCTCGCAGCGCTGGATCGAGCTGCGCATTCCCGGTGCCGATACGCGGGTGGTGCTGTTCACGCCCGAAGGCCACGAGGACCGGATCGGGACGCCTTCCAACATCGTGTTCGCGAGCGACGACGTCCGGAAGACGTACGAGGAACTGAAGGGACGGGGCGTCGACTTCGACACGGAGCCCACCGATGCTCCGTGGGGCACGTTCGCCGCCTTCCGCGACCCGGACGGCAACCAGTTCGTCCTCTCATCACGCTAGGCCGCCCATAGGGCCGGCTCCGAGGCAGTGGCGCGGGCGCGCCCAGCGGCGTGCTCCCGCCCTTGCGCGAGACATGGGTTCGGGGGTCTGATCCCACCAGTCGGACTGCGTGAGGTCGGTTCTCCACCGCCGGGAGCGGGAACATGAGATGCACACCCATGCTCGTCGTCGAAGACGTGTTGCGGAGCAGCGCCTGGTATCGGGAGGTCCTCGGTCTGGTGGGCGCGCACGGGGGTGGCGAGTTCGAGATGCTCATGAGCGACACCGGGGAGATGCAGCTCATGCTCCATCACCGGGACTTCGCCGAGCACCCCGGAATCGCCGACCCGTCGGAGGGGACGCCGGGACGCGGAGTCCTGCTCTACTTTTCGGTTTCCGAGCTGACGCCGGTGTTCGAGCGCGCGAGGGCCTCGGGAGCGGACCTGGTGGACGAGCCCCATCCGAACCCGAAGGCGGGCTCCATCGAGTTCACCCTCCGGGACCCGGATGGATACGTCCTCTCGGTGTCGGAATGGCAGGGGGCGACCAAGGAGGTCGATCCCGCCTGATGGCGGTACGCTCGCTGGATCCCCTCGAACGGCTGCGGCTCCGCATCCAGCGATCCGAGACCGTGGGGCCGATCGCGCTCGCGGTCCTCATCGGACTGCTCGCCGGCGGAATGGCGGTCGTGTTCCGCTACATGATCCAGGGGGTCCAGATCCTCCTGCTCGGGCCCGCCACACGGCTCACCCGCGACCTGCCCGGGTTCCTCCCCCACCTCCCGGTGCTGGTGGCCCCCGCCGTCGGGCTGGCCCTGGCCTCGTACATGGTCCGCCGCTGGGCCCCGGAAGCGGCGGGGCACGGCGTCCCCGAGGTACAGCACGCCGTGCGGAACCAGGGCGGACGCATCCGGGCCCGGGTGACGATCATCAAGGCGGTGGCCAGCGCGATCACCATCGGCTCGGGCGGCTCGGTCGGTCGCGAGGGCCCGATCGTCCAGGTCGGCGCCGCGATCGGGAGCCTCGCGGGGCGGCTGGCCCGGCTCGGCCCGCAGCAGGTCAAGCTCCTCCTGGCGTGCGGCGCCGCCGGCGGGATCGGGGCGACGTTCAACGCCCCGATCGCGGGCGTGCTGTTCGCGCTCGAGATCGTGCTCGGGAGCTTCGCGGCGCGCTCGTTCGGGCTCGTGGTCGTGGCCTCGGTGAGCGCCACGGCGCTGTCGCACGCCTTCCTGGGCCGGGAGCCCGCCTTCCGGCTCATCCAGCCGTTCGCGCTCGCCAGCGAGCGCGAGTTCCTGCTCTATCTGGTGCTCGGCGGCGTGATCGGCCTTCTGTCGGCCGCCTACGTACGGATCCTGTACGCCACCGAGGACGCGGTGGACCGGCTGAGGGCCCCGGCCACCGTGAAGGCCGTGGCGGGCGGTCTGGTGGTGGGAGCGCTGGGCGTTCTCTCGGCCGGACACGTGCTGGGGGTCGGATACGAGGCCGTCGAGCGGGCGCTGGCGGGGTCGTTCCCGCTCCTGGTTCTCGTCGGCCTGATCGCCATGAAGCTCGTCGCCACCCCGCTCACCCTCGCGGTGGGTGGCTCGGGCGGCGTGTTCGCCCCGGCCCTGTTTCTGGGCGCCATGGCGGGCGGCGCCTTCGGCCAGCTCGCGGGCCAGCTCTTTCCGACCTGGACGGCCCCCAGCGGCGCCTACGCGCTGGTCGGGATGGGCGCGTTGTTCGCCGCGTCCGCGCATGCGCCGATCACGGCCGTGCTGATCCTGTTCGAGATGACCGACAACTACCAGATCATCCTGCCCCTCATGTTGACGGTCGGAGTCAGTTTCCTGGTCAAGTCCCGTGTGTTCCCGGACTCGATCTACAGCATCAAGCTGCGGCGGCTGGCCGGGCCGCGGGTCACCGAGCCCTCGACGAGCATCCTCGACATGCTGCTCGTCGCCGACGCCATGCAGCACGACTTCGACACGGTTCGGTCCGACATGCCTGTCGTCGAGCTCGTCGAGATGGCACGCGGTCGGCGCACCCGCTCGTGGCCCGTGCTCGACGCCGAAGGCCACCTGGTCGGGATCGTGACCGAAACCGATATCGGCCGCTCGATCATCGAGGGCCAGGAGACCGAGGCCGTGGTGGCCGATGTCATGACGACGTCGGTGGTCACGCTGCGGCCCGACTCGAGCCTGCGCGAGGCCGCCCGGCACTTCGGCGCGCTCGACATCCAGCAGATCCCGGTGGTGTCGGACGACGAGGGCCGGGTGCTGGACGGAGTCATTCGCCGGCGCGAGATGGTCTGGGTGTACAAGGAGATCACCGAGGAGCACGAGCGGCTGCGAGAGTCGTCCGAGGACCGGACCGCGACCGCCCGCACGGGTGCCGTGCAGCTCGAGCTGCGGGTCGGGCGGAACCGCCGCGTTGCGGGACGCCGGCTGCGTGACATCGCCGTTCCGTCGCAGGCGCTGGTCACGCTCGTCCGTCGTGAAGGACGCGTGTTCGTGCCGCACGGAGCCACCCGCGTGCGTCCGGGGGATTCCCTCACTGTGCTCACCACCACCGAGCACGAGGGCCCCGTGCGCGAATGGGTCGAGGCGCACAGCGGCTGACCTCCGTGCGATCCGCTGCCGGACGTCCACCCCGAACCGGTTGACCCGGGGGCCGGGCCCACCTACCTTCTTCTAGGTAAACTAGAAGACGCGAAAGGTGACCGTGACCTCTTCCAGCGCCGGCGTCCCGCCGGGGACGCTCGAGATGATGATCCTCAAGGTGGTGTCGCTCGAGGCGGAGCACGGCTGGGGCATCGGCCAGCGGCTGGAGCTCATGTCGGACGGCGTGTTCGAGGTGAACCAGGGATCGCTCTATCCGGCCCTGCAGCGACTGCTGCGCAAGGGGTGGATCACGTCCGAATGGCGCACGACCGACAGCGGACGCCGCGCGCGCTACTACCGGACCACGAAGCGCGGTGAGCGCGAGCTGGCGGCCGAGCGCGACACGTGGGATCGACAGGTGCGGGCCGTGGAGCGCGTCCTCGGCTGGGCCACCTGAGGAGGCGGTGATGTCCTGGATCGAGGCCCTGCGGGAGCGCCTGCGGCCGGTGTTCGACCGCGAGCGGCTCCAGGCGGAGATGGACGAGGAGCTGGCCTTCCACCTGGAGCGCGAGGTGGAGCGGAACGTGGCGTCGGGGATGAGCCCGCGACAGGCCCGCCGCGCGGCGCGCGCACGCATGGGAGGCGCGATCCGGCCGCGCGAGAGCGTGCGGCGACTGTGGCGCGGGATCGAGCTCGGCGGCCTCGGCCAGGAGTCGCGGCTCGCGGCGAGGCGGCTGGCCCGACGGCCCGCGTTCACGCTCGTCGCCGTGCTGACGTTCGGTCTGGGGATCGGGGCGACGACCGCCATCTTCAGCCTGGTCAGAGGCGTTCTCATCCGCCCGCTCCCGTACCCGGATGCCGACCGGCTCGTGATGATCTGGAACGCGAGCCGCAGCCGGGAGACGTGGTTCAGCGAGCGCGAGCTGCTCGAGTACGAGCGCGCCACCTCGTCGTTCGAGCGGCTGGGCGCGTACACGACGCTCGACGTGAACCTGACCGAGGATGCGGAGCCGGAGCGCATCACGGCCGGCGCCCTCACGGCCGGAGCGCTCTCCATCCTCGGCGCGCACGCCGTCGTGGGACGGGCGTTCACCACCGAGGAGGACCAGCCCGGCCGCAACGACGTGGCGCTTCTTTCGCACGAGCTGTGGCAGCGCCGGTACGGCGGGGATCCCGACGTGGTGGGACGCGCCCTCACGGCGAACGGGAACCGGCTGCGGGTTCTCGGCGTGCTGCCTCCGGACTTCCGGCTTCCCGCGGACTACCGGGCGGAGCGGCCGGCGGAGCTGTTCGTGCCGCTCGCGATCGATCGGACCGCCGATCTCCCGTGGGGCAGCCGATCCTTCCACATCGTCGGGCGGCTGCTGCCCGGGGTCACCCCCGAGGCGGCGAGCGCGGACGTGCGCGCCGCAGGGCGCGCCTGGGAGCGGGCCGGCTACGTGGACAACATCGACGGGCGCCTCGACCGGGACGCGGTGCCGTTCGACGAGTTCCTGCTCGCCGACATGCGCACGCCGCTCTTTCTCCTCATGGGGGCGGTGGCCTTCATGCTGCTCATCGCATGCGCGAACGTGGCCCACCTGCTCCTCGCCCGCGCCGAATCGCGCCGCGCGGAGGTCGCCGTATCCGCCGCGCTGGGCGCCGGGCGCGCGCGGCTGGTGCGGCAGTTCTTGGTCGAGAGCGGTCTCCTGGCGGCCGCGGGGACCGCGCTGGGACTCGCGATCGCGGCGATCGGGATGCGGGCCGTCGTGGCGGTCACGCCGATCCAGGCCATTCGTTTGCGCGGGGTGGAGCTCGACGCCGGGGTGCTCGCGTTCGCCGGTCTCCTGACGATCGCGACGACGCTGCTCGCGGGTCTCGCCCCGGCCCTTCAGCTCTCCCGGGTGGACCTGGTGGCCGCGATGGGCGGGACCCGAGGCGCCGACCGGGCCGGCGGTCGTAGACGGGTGCGTCGCCTGCTGGTGATGGGGGAGACGGCGCTGTCCCTGGTGCTCGTGATCGGGGCCGTGCTCCTCGGGCGGAGCCTCGCGTCGCTCCGCAGCATCGACCTCGGCTTCCGGCCCGCGCGGGTCCTGGCCTTCGACCTCGCGCTCCCGGCGTCGAGCTATCCGGAGTCGGAGCGGGTGGACGACTTCTACCGGACCCTCCTCGGCCGCATCTCGGAGCTTCCGGGCGTCGAGCGCGCGGGAGCCGCGCGACTCGTGCCCCTGCGCGGGAGCATCGGGACGTGGTCGGTCACGCTGGAAGACCGGGCGCCCGAGCCCGGCGAGGAGTTCGAGCCGGCGTGGCAGATCGTCACGCCGGGGTATCCGGAGACGATGGGCATCGAACGGGTCGCGGGGCGATCGATCGAGTCGTCCGACCGGGCCGACGCGCCGCTCGTCGCCGTGGTGAGCCGGACGATGGCCGACCGTTTCTGGCCCGGCGAGGACCCGCTCGGCAAGCGGTTCCACCTCGGAACGCTCGACCAGCCGTGGATCGAGGTGGTCGGCGTCGTCCGCTCGCCGAGACACAACGCCGTGGTCGAGGATCCACGCGTCGAGATGTACATCCCGCACGCGCAGTGGCCGGTCGTCACCGGCGGCGGCGTGCAACGCGGGATGAGCGTGGTCGTGCGCACGGAGGGCGATCCGCTCGCGGTCCTCCCCGCCGTACGACGCATCGTGCGCGAGATGGACGCGTCGCTGCCGATCGCGGAGGCGCGGCGCCTGGACGACGTCGCCGCCGAGGCGCTGGCGGAGCCGCGCTTCACGAGCCTGATGCTCGGGCTGTTCGCGGCCCTCGCCCTCGCGTTGGCCGCCATCGGCCTGTACGGCGTCACCTCGTACGCGGCTTCGCGGCGCACGAACGAGATGGGGATCCGGCTGGCGCTGGGTGCGGGGCGATCGAACGTGACCCGGCTCGTCCTGCGGGACGCACTCGGCACGGTGATGGCGGGCGTCGCGCTGGGGGGCCTTGGCGCGCTGTGGCTGACCCGGTTTCTGGCCGGTCAACTGTACGGGGTGTCGCGCCTCGACCCGTTCACCTTCGTCGCCGTCCCGGCCCTCCTCCTCTGCGTGGCCGCCGTCGCGGCGTACCTGCCCGCCCGGCGAGCGGCGCGCGTCAGCCCGGTGAACGCCCTGCGGGCGGAGTGAGGAGGCCGGGGCTCGGTGCTCGTGGAACCCGGGCTCAGCGCTCGTAGAGCTCGATCTGCTCGCTTCCGAACTCGTCGGTGGCGAGCGCGACGAACGCCTCGTCACCGACCGCGAGCAGCTCGCGCCCGGACGGAAGCCTGACGCGACGCGTCAGGCCGCCCTCGCGGGAGAGGAGCGTCCACACCGCCCCCGCCCCGGTTCCGGTCTTTCGAACCCACACGCCCCCGTCCGGGTCGGGGACGAGCTCGAGGACCTCGGGGAACCGCTGGGGGAACTCGACGCGCTCCTCGGCGACCCGCCGGAGCGGGCGGAACGGCCGTCTCCCGAGGAACTCGGCCTCGAACGTCTCCTCCATCCATGCATCCCGGTCGGCCTTCGTGACCGGCAACCGTTCCGGGGGGAGCTCGAGACGCGAGACCTCGCGGCCCTCCCCATCCAGGAGTCTCATGGCCCGCGATGCCGGATCCCACACGGCGAGCGACCCGTCCGACAGGACGGTCCAGGCGGGCTGGGCCGCGAAGGGCGCGTTCACCGTCAGCCCGGGCGCGCCGGGCGCCTCCAGCCGGATCTCCTCGCCCCGGGTCTCGAAGCGGTACAGCGTGTCCCGCGCGTCTCCTCGGACGCGCAGCACGGCCCGCTGGCGCGCCATGGGGACGAACGTACCCAGGATGGTGTCGCGCCCGGCGACGAACAGATGGTTCGCCCACAGGTCGCCGAGGCCCCGGACGGCCACCGCGTCACCGGTGTCCGAGAACGTCACCAGCTTCCGGTTGCCGAGATCGAGGACCACCACACCGGCCTCCGCCCACGCCACGTCCACCGGCGAGGCGAGCTCCTCGGGCCCTTCGCCCTCGCGGCCCCGGGCCAGCACGGATCCGTCGCGCAACAGCTGGAGGGGGGGATCCGATCGGGAGACCACGGCCACCTCGGCCCCTCGTGCGTCCGCCGCCTGGACGCGGTACAAGACCACGTCGAGACCGCCGTGTCGCGCGAGCAGGCGGGGGCTCTCCTGTGCCGCCAGCGGGCCGGCGAGCAGGACGGCGATCGTGGGGAGCATCGGACGGGGGCGCATCTCCGGAGAGTAGTCGATGGGTCGCCGTCACGCACCGGCTCGTCGCCGTCGCGGTCGGACCCCCTACATTGGGACCGACTCGGACCGGCGTCGACCGGCCGATCCCCGGCCACCGTGGCCCCACCTCACCCCCGGGAGGCGCACGTGCGTAGCGTTCGATACTCCGTGGCGAGCAGCCTGGACGGCTTCATCGCGGGTCCCGGGGGCGAGTACGACTGGATCCCCGGGGACCCCGACGCGGACTTCGGGGCCATGTTGTCGCGCTACGAGACGATGCTGGTGGGCCGCCGGTCGTTCGAGGCGCTCCAGGCGGCCGGAGGCGCAGGGAGCTTCGACATGGAGATGTTCGTGTTCTCGCGGACGCTGGATCCGGACGACCGTCCTGCGGGCGTCACGATCGTCGCGGACCGCGCGGGCGACTTCGTCCGTGATCTGAAGAGCCGCGATGGCGGAGACATCTGGCTGTTCGGCGGCGGGGACCTGTTTCGCAGCCTGCTCGCCGAGGGTGTGGTGGACGGCGTGGACGTGGCGGTGGTTCCGGTCCTGCTGGGAGAGGGGATCCCGTTCCTGCCGGCACCGGGGCCACGCGCGTCGCTCGTCCTCGAAACGCACCGGATCTACGAGCGGACCGGCACGGTGCGCCTCGAGTACACGGTGGTCTGAGTCGCGATGAAGGCAGGGCTTCAGCGGCCTCTCGGGCTCAAAAGACCTTGACCTGGACCCCCACGAGCCGACCGGGCCGTGGCAGGCCGCACTGATCGTAGAGCGCCACATCGCCCAGGTTCTCCCCGAAGGCGCCGACCTCGACGCCCCGGAACGCCCCCGCCCGAGTCGATCCGAACGAGAACGACTTCGCGAGCCCTGCATTCAGCCAGGCTCCTCCGTCGAGCTCGCGGTCGCCACCCGTGTCGGGGTCCAGACAGAACTGCGAGCCCGTGTACCGGACGCTCAGCGTGGCGCTGAAGTCGGACGTCAGGGGCACGCGCGCCTCCAGACCCCATTCGAGCTCGGGCAGGTTCTCGGGCTTGGTCGACGCGGAGGACCCGGGATCGATGAGCTCCACGGTCTGGAGCATGAGGTCGCCCGTGAGCGCGACGGGACCGAGGTCCTGCGATCCGAGCAGCTCGACGCCGGTGCTCTCGAGCCGATCGGCGTTCACCCGCTGGCGCTTGCCGTTGTCGAGGCCGATGCGCCGGATCGCGCCGGAGAGCCGGTGGTGGAAGCCAACGATCTGGAGCTCGCCGCGCCCGATGCGCGTCGTGGCCCCGGTCTCGAACGCGACCAGACGCTCGGGCTCGAGGTCCGGATTGGGCTCGAAGCGGTCGAGCGCCTCGGAGTACAGCTCGCGGAGCGCCGGGAAACGAGCCCGGCGGGACACCCCGGCGTGGAGCAGCACGTTTCCGTCGGACAGGACGCCGGTCAGACCCGCGCGCGCCCCCCAGTCGGTGAGGCCGTCGAGCGGGGTGCGGCCGCCCGTCCGTGGCGTCGTGGCTCGATCGACCGCGCCGCCCAGGCTGAGCTGCAGCGCGGTCAGCGGACCCGCGCTTCCGTCCACGAGACGGAAGATCGTCTCGCCACCCAGGCTCCACAGCCGCTGCTCGTAGGTGGACAGCTCGCCGTCGATGTCGGCGTCGTGCGTGATGTCGGCGTAGGTGAAGGCCGTCCGGAGATCGGCACGGCCCCCCAGGGTGTGGTCGCCGAGGGCCCGGACGGTCCAGGTGCGGTCATCGCCGTTCTCGAATCCCTCGATCTCGTCGTAGGCGCGCGACGTGTACGAGTCGATCTCGGTGCGTCCGTCGTCGAGACCGACGCTCAGCTCGAGGTCCCCGCGACCGAGCGGCGTGGCGCGAGCGCCCGTCCCGGCCGATGCGACGGCGATCGTGCGCCGGATGTGCGGGTAGCGCCACAGACGCGGCTCCTCCACGCCGAGCTCGGCCGCGATCCCGCGCTCGGCGCGAAACCCCGCGCCCGTGAACGAGAACCAGGCGCGGCCGTCGTCCTCGTAGCGCAGCGAGAAAAACCCGTCCACGTCGCTCACGTCCGTGTTGAGCCTCAGGTCATCGTCGGTGCCCAGCGGCTCGGTCACGCCGCGCGCCAGCGGCTCGCCGGGGGAATCCCGGTATCCGCCACCTGCCCGGAGCAGCCAGCGGCCCCCGCCGCTCTCGAAAGGCGCGCTGATCGTGGCGGCGGTCGAGTAGCCGCCCGCGTGATCCACTCCGGCCGACAGCTGGACCGACGTCCTCTCCACCGGGACCCGGCTCTCGGCCACCTCCATCTCGATGATGCCGCCGAGGACGTTGGGTCCGTACAGGATCGAGGACAGGCCGCGCACGAGCGTGATCCGCTGCGGAGCGGTAGCCGGCAGGACCGACACGTCGGTCCGCGCGTCCCAGCCGAGGGTGAGCGGGATGCCGTCCACCAGCACGGCGACCTGACGGGACTCCGACCCGCGCACGGAGATCTCGGCCTCGCCCCGGGAGTTCGTGCGCACGTGTACCGTCGGGATCTCGCGCAGCACCTCGGCGAGTGAGGGCGCCGGGCGGAGACGGAGCGAGTCGAGCGACACCTCGATGGCGCTCGAGCCGCCCACGGTGGTCACGGGACGGGCGGCGCGGATGGTCAGCTCGGGAATCCGGTACACGGTCGTATCGGCACGCGTCGAGTCGGGCACCTGCGCGTGCGCGGGGATCGCGGCCACGACGGCGAGTCCGGCGACCAGGAGCGGGGGCGTGGACGAGCGCATGCGTGGCTCCCTGTCGAGGCACGATGGAGGGCGAGCGCCCGGAGGCCCGGCGACCGTCTGCGACGGCTGCTTCTTGTAGTAGCTCGGGTCCCGTAATTCAACAGTCGGGCACGCGTCGCCGTTGCGCCGACCACGCGCTCGCGGGGAGTCCCTACGGCGCGGGCCATGCCGGGAGCTCGTCCAGCCGCTCCGCCAGCGTCGCCAGGACCTCGTGGTCGACCTCGTCGGCGCGCATCGGGGTGACGACGATGTAGCCCAGGGCGTACAGCGCGATATCGGTGTCGGGCGGAGGCGGCGTTCGGACCGGCCCATACCCGACGCTCCACACGGTCGTAGCGTCCTCCTCGGGCGCGCCCTCGGGAACGCGACCGAGCCGCTCGAATCGAATCGCCTCGACCAGGGAGGCGCGCGGGGCCACCCGGATGCCGGCGATCTCGTCGGGAGGCACGCGCGGGACCCCCACCGTCAGGTAGACGCCCGCCGGCAGGGATGCGACCAGCTCGCTGCGCGCGAGACGCGCCACCCAGCCCGCCAGCGCGGCGACCTGCTCCGGCCGGTCGTCATCCAGACCGGAGACCGCGATCGCGGGAACCCCGAGATACGCCGCGGTGCGGGCCGCGCCGATCGTGCCCGATCCCAACCAGGCATCGGCGAGGTTGGGGCCGCCATTCGGACCCGTGATCACGAGGTCCGGCGGCGAGTCGGCGAGCAGTCCCCGGATCCCGAGCGCCACACAATCGGCGGGGTAGCCGTTCACCACGTGCACCTCGAGCCGACCCAGGTCGGCGGTCGCCGCGGAGACGTGCTCGAGCCGCGCCTCGAGGGTCACCCTGCGGTTGATCGCCATCATGTGCGCGGTGCCGCTGCGGTCCTGGTCCGCGACCACGATGTACACATCCGCGAAGCGGCGCAGCTCCTGCGCGAGCGGGAGCAGGCGGCTCGTGACCTCGGCGATCCCGTCGTCGTTGCTCAGGAGGATGCGCATGCGCTCCCCCTGTTGGGCGGACGCCGCCGGCGGGCACACCAGGGCGGCAACGAGCAGCAGCGCTCGAGCACGGCATCGAAGCCGCGAGACGCGGGCGGAAGGGTGGCGGATCATGGCTCGACTCCCGAGAAGGTGGCCTCTCTCTGAGTACGACACGGCGGAGCATGTCGATTCAGGGGTCGTCCCGCACGGGATCCGTTGCCTACGGGACCTGGTCCGCCGCCCACGAGCCGTCACGGCGACTCCCGGGCCGGCCATGCTCAGACGCCGAACACGCCCTCCAGCCGGTCACGGTAGCGCCGGCTCAGACGGAGGGTCTCGCCATCGTGCAGGATCACGCGCCAGTCGCCGTGTGACGCCGGCTCGAACCGCTCGACCACGTCCAGGTTCAGGATGGCCGATCGGTGGATGCGGACGAAGCGCTCCGGATCGAGGCGGCGCTCGAGATCCGACAGGGTGCCCCTGACCAGGAGCCCGCTCCCGCCGACATGGAGTCGGACGTAGTTGCGGGCCGCCTCCAGCCAGCGGACCGAATCCGCTGGGACGAGGAGCATGCGATTGGCACGCCGCACGAGGAAGCGCGTGAGCGGCCGCGCGGCGACCACGTGTCGGCGCACGGCGGCGAGGGCGGCGGCGGACGGGTCCACCTGCGTCGCGATCGCCTCCAGAGCGCGGTCGAGGGCCAGATTGAAGCGTGCTCGCTCCACCGGCTTCAGCAGGTAGTCGACCGCCGCGATCTCGAACGCGCGCAGCGCGAACTCGTCGTACGCGGTGACGAACACGATCCTCGGCAGCCCGCCCTCGACCTCTTCGAGCACCTCGAACCCATCAAGCTCGGGCATCTGGATGTCGAGAAACGCGATGTCGGGGCGCTCGCGCTCGAGCAGCTCCACCGCTGCCAGGCCATCGCCCGCCTCGCCGACGAGCTCGGCGCGATCGTCATCGGCGAGCAGACGCCGCAGCCTCTTGCGGGCAGGGGGCTCGTCATCCACCACCACCACGCGGGCCCGCCGGCCGTCGCTCAAGGCTCCACCCCGTCGAGCCGTCTCCACGGGATTCGGACACGAACCCGCGTTCCGCCCTCCAGCGGCGCGATCTCGAGCACCCCTCGCTCGCCATACAGTCGCCGGAGGCGCTCGATCGTGGACGAGAGGCCGATCCCGAGCCGCAGCGCGTCACGGGGGGTCCCGCGGAGCCCGACCCCATCGTCGTCCACCACGACCTCGAGCGTATCTCCGTCCCGATCGATGCCGATCGAGACCTCGCCGCCACGGGCCCGCGGCGCGATGCCGTGCGTGATCGCGTTCTCCACCAGCGGCTGGAGGAGGAAGGTCGGGAGCACGGCATCCGGGGTCCCCGGGGCGAGCCGGATCGCGGTCGACAACCGGTCGCCGAGGCGCTCGGTCATGACCTCGAGATACAGCTCCAGCGTCTCGATCTCCTCCGACACGCTCGTCTCCTGATTCTCGGACGCACTCAGCGAGCGCCGCAGGAGTCGGCTCAGCCGCTCGATCATGCGCTCGGCCCCCGCCGGGTCGTCCCCCACGTGAGCCGCGATCGCGTTCAGGGTGTTGAACAGGAAATGAGGATGCAGACGGGCCTGCAGATCGCGCAGCTTGGCGCGACCCAGCTCGGTCTGGAGACGCGAGGTCTCGAGCTCGCGGGCCTTCGTGTCCCTGTAGTACAGAAACCCATACACGATCACGATCATGATCGCGTATCCCCACACGTCGTTGAAGAACTCCTGGGCGAGCCGCAGCCGCAGATCGCCGTAGCCACCGGGCACGCCGAACACCGGGTACAGCGCGGTGCGAAACAGCCAGTTCATGAGCGTATGGACCCCGGAGTACGCGGGGAGCGCCGCGGCGTGCGCCGCGAGCGTCCTCCACCAGCCGCTGTGTCCCGGTCGGAATCGGGCGCACAGGAGATACACGAGCGGGAACAGGAGAAGGCCCCCGACGGCCCCCGTGACCTCGTTGATGAGCGGGGGGACGAAGGACGCCGCGGCGTCGTCCACGCGTGCCTCGAAAAACCGATACCCGAACAGCAGGAAGCCCTGGAGGAGGAACAGGGCGACGACCGCGAGGCCGAGGCGCCATCTCTCGCCAGGCGGGAGACGAGCTGCGGAGGGCGATCGGGAAGGGCTCATGCGGATCCTCGAGAGGCGGTCGACGTCCTGTGCCTCATCGTACGGCCGAGCCGACCACCGGGGACAGACGCCCCGAGCCCGGTCGTACCGGATCCGTCCCGCTCGTCCCGGACGGCCGGGTCGGCGGGCCGGCGGTCGCATATCGTTCGGCGTGCGGGATGGTTGGATCCAGAGCGAATCGAGGTGAACGGGTGCCCATATTCGGAGATCGCGACAACCGCGGTGCGTTCGGGTGGCCTCGCGGGCCCCTGCTCCTGACTTGTCTGGCGCTGGCCGGTGTGGCCGTGGGGGGTTCGCGCCTGATCCGCGGTCCTGCGGCGGAATCCGTGCCCGCGCAGGACGCGGCCCGGAGCGACTGGCCGGTGTACGGAGGGGACGGGGGGGGGAGCCGTTTCTCCCCGCTGATCCAGATCACGCGGGCCAACGTGGCCGGGCTTGAGCCGGCGTGGACGTTCCGGACCGGCGAGCTGGGGCAGGAGGCCCGCGATGGCGGGGACCTGACCTTCGAGGCCACCCCGATCCATTTCGAGGGCCGCCTCTACGTCCCGACCGGGTTCGGCGAGGTGATCGCGCTCGACCCGGTGACCGGCGAGCCCGTGTGGAGGACGTCCACCGGTGTGCGCCGGGATTGGGCGTACGCCGAGGTCACGTCGCGCGGCGTGGCGGCGTGGCGGGACCCCGACGCGGCGCGGGAAGCCGAATGCGCGACGCGGATCTTCTACGGGACGATCGACGCCCGGCTGGTGGCCCTCGACGCGGCGACGGGAGCGCCGTGCACCGGGTTCGGGGACGGCGGGACCGTCGATGTGTGGCGGCTCGCCGGGGCCGTGGAGGAGCGCGGCGACTTCCAGTTCACCTCGGCACCCGCCGTCGTGCGCGGGCGCGTGATCGTCGGTCCGTCCATCGGTGACAACTGGAACGTCGACACCGGGGACGGCTCGGTGCGCGCCTTCGATGCGCGCACGGGCGAGCCGCTGTGGAGCTGGAGCCCCCTCGAGGAGCGTCGGCCCGGGCAGGTGGGGGCCGCAAATGGCTGGTCGACGATGTCGGTCGATCCAGAGGCGGGACTCGTCTTCGTCCCCACCGGAAGCGCCAGTCCCGACTTCTATGGCGGGATGCGTCGGGGCGAGAACCGCTGGGCCAACTCCGTCGTGGCCCTCGATGCGGAGACGGGGACGCCGGTGTGGGGCTTCCAGACCGTCCACCACGACCTGTTCGATTACGACGTCGCGGCACAGCCCACGCTCGCCATCCTCACGCGCGATGGCGAGCGGATCCCAGCCGTCGTCCAGCCGACCAAGACCGGGCTCCTGTTCGTGCTGGACCGCAGGGACGGACGGCCGCTGTTCGGATACGAGGAGCGCCCGGTGCCGGCCTCCGACATCGAGGGGGAGGCCGCTTCTCCCACGCAGCCCTTCCCTCTCGCGCCCGCGCCCCTGATCGGGGACGAGGGCATCGACCCGGCACGCCCGTGGGCCGCGTCGGATGCGCATGCGGCCGAGTGCGCCCGGCTCGCCCGCGGGCACCGGTACGAAGGCGCGTTCACGCCGCCGTCGCGCGAGGGGTCGCTCATGTACCCGGGGAACGGGGCGGGGACGAACTGGGGCGGCGTCGGCGTGGATCCGGGACGCGGGCTCCTCGTCATCCCCACGACACGCTTCGGCACCCTCGTGCGTCTCATCGACGCAGCCGCCGTGGCCGACTCGGCCCGGCGGTTGCGCGAGACCGGAGACGATGCGGAGATCGGGCGCCAGCGCGGCGCGCCGTACGCGATGCTCCGCCGCACGTGGATGGTGGACGGGATCCTGTGCAGCCCGCCGCCATGGGGCGTGCTCACGGCGCTCGACCTCTCGAGCGGGGAGACGCGCTGGGAGGTCCCTCTGGGCGAGACCGACAACGGGCTCCCGAGCGCGGGCGGTCCGATGGTGACCGCGAGCGGTCTCGTATTCATGGCCGGCACCCCCGATCGGCGAATCCGGGCGTACGACGTCGAGACCGGCGAGGTCCTGTGGCGCGCCGAGCTGCCCCGGGACGCGCTCGCCACTCCGATGACCTACCTGGGGGCCGATGGCCGCCAGTACGTCGTGGTGGCGGCCGGCGGACACGGGAAGTGGGGGCTCGAGCCCGGCGACCACGTGGTCGCCTTCGCCCTGCCGCGCTAGCCCTCCGGTGGGCGCACGCTCGCTTCCAGCACCTCGGCGACCGCTTCCGGGTCGAGCTTCCTCGGGTTGTCCATCCACCAGGCGGCCAGCCCGAGGAACGCCCCCGCCACGGCGTGCGCGCGTCCTTCCAGCCCCAGCTCGGCGCGCGCGCGGGCGCGTGGATCGGCGGGGAGGACCCCACCGGTCCCGACCCCTGCCAGCTCGCGGCGAACCAGCTCGGCGATCAGCTCCGTCGTCCTCCTCCTCACGCCGGAGCCCGGACCCGCCCCGATCGTGGCCCGGAAGAAGCGGCGCTGCCCGCGGATGTGCCGGAGGAGCGGCACGCAGAATCGGAACGACTCCGGGACCGCGTCCGCCGGAGCGGCCGGCGACCCGGCCGAACCGGCTCCCCCAGGGGCCGCACCGCCCGGCGGCGGCCCATCGCCGCCGCGACCCGAAGCCCCGGTGTCCGGCCCTGGCTCCTCCACGAGCGCGAACAGCCACTCGTCGAAGCCGGTGAACAGGAGATCCTCCTTCGACTCGAAGTGCGCGTAGAAAGTGGACCGGCCCACATCGGCGAGCTCGACGATCTCGCGAACCGTGATGTCGTCGTAGGGCTTTTGGGACACGAGCCGCATGAGGGCCTCCTTCAACCTCCTCCGGGTCCTCCGTACCCGTCGATCCTCCCGCGCTCGGGCCACGCCGACCTCCTGGGTTCGGGACACTTCCGCGTCCGTGTCCGGTTTCGCACGGATGCGCCGCATTGTTCGTTGCCCCGCTGCGCGTCCCGGCGGAATCCTGAACCGCACACTGATACGGGACACATGTCCAGGAAAAGGGGGTGCCGTGTTCGTCCTGCTGCTCGTGGGACTGCTGGCCGCGGCCGCGATCCACGTCGTCCTCGCGCGACCTGTCGCGCGCGAGCGCGGCGCGGAGATCGTGCTGCTGTGGGTGCTGATCGGCTATTGCGGCGTGCCGGGGGTGGCCATCAGCCTGTTCGACCTCATCCGCCCCGATGCGCTCGCGCACCGTTTCGGATTTCCGCCGGGAGGAGCCTCCCAGGTCTTCCTGGGCTGGGCCTATTTGGCGATGTCGGTCCTGTCCGTCCTGGCGATCCGGTACCGGGGTGCGTATTTGATCGGCCCGGCGGTGGCGTGGAGCATCTTCTTCGCGGGCGCCACCTTCGTCCACCTTGGCGAGGGCCATCGCACCGGCTCCCTGACGCACCCCTATGCCCTGATAATCTTCGCCAGCCACGGGTTGGTGACGGTCGTGCTCGCCGGAGCCCTGCTGGCGAGCGGTCTCCTTCGGGCCCGGGGGCCGACGGAGGGGACGTCCTAGCCGGCGGCCTGCTCAGGCGGGGCGCACCCCGCGGACGATGACGAACTCGCCGGGGATGTCGTACCCGGCCTGGGAGCGATACGCGGAGATCGTGTCCAGGTACGCCGCATGCGCACCCTCGCGGGTGGGCTCGTCGAAGCGCGAGTAGGCCATCGCCACCGGTCCTCCCGCGAACGCGGCCCCGAGCGCGTCGTCCTCGGAGCCGTACCGGAGGCGGGTCGAGATGCGCACGCTCTCGATGTCCTCGAGCCCGGCCCGCGAGAAGGTGCGCGCCAGCGTCTCCCCGGTCCCGAGCGCGAAGAACATCGGGCACACCTCGCTGTTGACGCGCTCGTCCACCACCGGGAAGATCCCCGCCCAGCCGCAGCGCTCGCGCGCCCCCCACACCGCCGCCACCGCCCGGCCGCCGGGTCTCAGCACGCGGCGCATCTCGCGCACCGCATCGAGCGGCTCGGGCACGTACATGAGGCCCAGGGCGCACAGGGCCGCGTCGAAGGCGGCGTCCGGGACCGCGAGGCTCTCCGCGTCCATGCGCTCGAAGCGCGCGTGTCCGATCCCGGCCCGGGCGGCCTCGGCGGCCGCCGTCTCGACCATCACCCGAGACAGGTCGGTGCCGACCAGCTCGCCATCGGAACCCACGGCGCGCGCCGCCGGGATCGAGACGAGCCCGGTCCCGCACGCGATGTCGATCACGCGCTCGCCGGGAGCCAGATCCGCCAGCTCGAGCAGGATCTCCTGGGCGGGCGCGAGCTGTGCCCGCCAGAAGCGCGCGTAGTGCTCCGCGGCCCGGTCCCACCCGTAGCGCTGCACCCGGCGCTGCAGACGGGCGTCCATCCTCAGCCATCCTCCCCGGTCCCGGGCCGGCGGATGCGGACTTCGCGCCGCAGGTCGACGGGATCGGCCCACACGCGCAGGTACGGGGACCGGTCGTCGGCATAGTCGAGCACCCGTCGCACCTCTTCCTCGGGCGCGTCCGTTTCGATCGTCACCACGTACCTCACCTGCGTGTAGGCGGGGGTCACGTCGTCGTCGATCCCCAGCTCGCCGCGCGCGTCGTAGTCGGCCTGGATTTCCACCTCCAGCCGGTGAACGGGGAGATCGGCCTCGACCGCCCACCGCATGTAGCTCATGGCGAGACACGAGCCGAGCGCGGCGCGCCCGAATACGCCCGGGTTCGGGCCCCGGTCGTTGCCGCCCGACTTGACGGGCATGTCGACCGTCAGCCGATGCTCCCCGTCGAGGACCTCGCACGTCATGCCGTCCGTCACGGTCACGTGCGTGACCGCCGTGCCGGTCGCGAGCGACGGGCGGAGCTCGATCGCCTTCACATTGCGCGTGTACGCCGTGTGGATGCGCTCCGCCTCTCTGTCGGGCGCCGCGGGCGCGACGCCCGGCGTGCCCTGTGCTCGAGTCTCGGGTGCCTCGCTCATCGTGTCGCTCCTCCGGGGTTCGCGTGTCCGCCACTCACCCGGGCCGCCGCCGGGCCTGACAGCGTACCGGGGGCGCCGGGCTCAGCGCGGCGGGGAGATGTATACCGGGTCGAGCCCCGCCGCCGCCAGCAGGGCGTCGAATCGCCGCACGCGCTCCAGCCACGCCTCGACCCCGGCGCGCACCCCCTCCCACTCGGCCGCGTAGCGCTCGAGCCAGTCGCCCTGCGCCGCGGTGGGACGCGCGGTGGCCCGCCCGACGTCGCCGACGAGGCTCCGCAGCGCGGAGAGGAGCGGAACGCGCTCGGGAACGCCCTCCCCGTCCCGGGGTCCCGCGATGCGGACGCGGAGCGAATCGGCGTCCCGCACGAGGGCGGCGGCCGAGTCCGCCGCGCCGGCGGGGGCGTCGGAGAGCCCCTCCAGCCGGTCGCGCCAGCGGACGAGCTGCTCGCGCGCCGCGTCGAGCTCGCGCACGGTGCGGGCCGCGGCGGTCCCCACGGCGGCGGCTCGCCGGAGCGCGTCGAGCTCGGCGGCCAGATCGGCGGCGCTCGTCTCGAGGCGCTCGTCGAGACGGACCTCGACCTCCGCCGCGCCGAGCACGCGTACGCGGTCGCCGGCGGCGCGGTCCGCATCGGACGCGGATTCCCGCGCCGCGGGGGCTTCCCCACCCCCGCGTGGGGCGGCCCCCTCCTCCACCAGACGGACCAGATAGCGGCCCGGGAGGACGCGCGGGCCGCCGGCGCCCCACCGGAAGCCCTCGACATCCCGGGGCTCGGGCGATCGATAACGGAGGTCCCAGGCGACGCGGTGGACGCCAGCCTCCGCATCCCCGTCGAGAACCCGCACCGTATCGCCGCCCGGCGCGAGGATCACCAGCTTCACGGCCCCCAGCGCCACCGAATCCTCCGCGGGGGCCGCGCCTCCGTCGACCCCCCCGGATCGAAGGCCTTCGCCGGCTCTGCCGAGCCGCCCCGCGATCTCCTCCGACAGGTAGTAGGAGAGGAGCGCGCCGTACGGCGGGTTGTCGCCCACGAACACGCGATCGCCGATGTCGGACCGGAAGCGCCGCACGGCGGGCTCGTAGCGTATCGCGGGACGCGGAGGGAACAGGAACGCGCCCGCGGGCGCCGCCCGGGCGGCGGCCAGCTGCTGGAGGGGTGTCGCGTCGTCGAGGATCCACGCGCCGCGCCCGTGCGTGCCGATCACGAGGTCGTCGTCGCGCGGGTGGACGAGCAGGTCGCGCACGGCCACGGGCGGGAGCCCCAGGCGGAGCGAGAACCATAGGCGGTCCCCGGAGATGGGGCCGGCGGCCGGTGGCGGCGAGGCCCACATCCCGAGCTCCGTGCCCACGTACAGGAGTCCCGGGACGCGCGGGTCCTCGCGTACCACGTGGATGTAGCCGGGCGTGGGGAGCCCGGCCGACAGGTCGGTCCACGTGTCCCCGTAGTCGTCGGTGCCGAACAGGTGCGGCGCCATGTCGTCGGAGCGGTGCCGATCGACGGCCACGAAGGCCACCCCGGCGGCGTGCCGCGAGGCCTCGACCCGCGAGATCCACGACTCCCGGGGAAGCCCCGGCAGCCGACCCGAGAGCTCCGTCCAGCTCGTGCCGCCGTCCCGCGTGAGCTGGAGGTTGCCGTCATCCGTGCCCACCCAGATCACGCCGGGCTCGAGCGGCGACTCGGCGATCGTGTAGATGGTGGCGTGGTACTCGGCGGTCGTGTTGTCGGGCGTGATGGGCCCACCCGAGCTCTCGAGCTTTTCGGGCTCCGCCCGCGACAGGTCGGGGCTGATCGGCGTCCAGCTCTGACCCCCATCGTCGGTGCGGAACAGCCGATTCCCCCCCGCGTACAGCACGTCCGGATCGTGCGGAGACAGGTGGAGCGGCGCGTTCCAGTTGAACCGGACCTCGTGCGCGCCCGCCGCGAGCCCGCCAGTGGGGGGTGGATAGGGAACGATCGAACGGGCCTCGCCGGTCGACAGGTCGACCCGATACAGGCTGCCGCCCTGGGTGGCGGCGTAGATGATGTCCGCGTCGCGAGGGTCGAACTGGACGTACGTGCCGTCGCCGGGCCCGACGATCTCGTGCCAGTAGTTCTCGAGGACGCCGGCCACGCTCCGCGTCGCGCTCGGGCCGCACCACACGTCGTTGTCCTGGAGTCCCCCGCACACCGTGTACGGCGTGCGGTCGTCGGCGGCGATCTGGTAGAACTGGGCCAGGGGCACGGTGTTCACGAGCTCCCAGGTCTCGCCGCCGTCGTACGAGAAGTGCCACCCCCCATCGTTGCCGTCGATGAGGCGGTGCGGATCGGCCGGGTCGATCCACAGGGCGTGGTGGTCGCCGTGGATGTCGCCCGCGATGCGCTCCCACGAGCGCCCCCCGTCGATCGAGCGATACAGCCCGCTCGCGAGCGCGTACACGGTGTTCGCGTCGGTCGGGTCGACCCGGATGTCGGAGTAGTAGAAGGGACGGCTCCCGATCTGGCGCGAGCGGCTGACCTCGGTCCACGTGTCACCGCCATCCCCGGAGCGCCACAGGACGCCGTCCGCCTCGGACTCGATGATCGTGTACACGACATCCGGATCGGAGGGCGCGATCCGAACTCCGATCCGTCCCAGGGTCCCGGCCGGGAGCCCGTTGTGGAGCGATGGATCGGTCAGCGGCACCCACGTGTCGCCGCCGTCCTTCGAGCGATACAGGCCGCTCCCCGGCCCGCCGCTCCGGAAGTGCCACGGTCGGCGACGAAAGTCCCACATGGCGGCGAACAGGATGCGCGGGTTGGAGGCGTCGAGCGCGAGATCGGCGACGCCGGTGTTCTCGTCGATGTACAGGACCTTCTCCCACGTGCGGCCCCCGTCGCGCGAGCGGTATACGCCGCGGGCTTCGCTCGGCCCCCACAGGTGACCCAGCGCGCCGACGTACACGACCTCCGGTCGCCCCGGGTGGACCTGGATGCGGGAGATGCGCTCCGTGTCCTCGAGCCCCGAGCGGGTCCACGTCTCCCCGGCGTCCGTGGACACGTAGACGCCGTCACCGATCGACGTCGAGTTGCGGGGGTTTCCCTCGCCGCTCCCCAGGTACACGACGTTCGGGTCCGAGGGGGCGAGCGCGATGGCCCCCAGCGACAGGGTGCCACCGTCCTCGAACAGCGAGCGCCACGTGGTGCCGGCGTTCGCCGTCTTCCAGAGTCCGCCGGAGGCGGTGGCGAAGTACACCACGGAGC
The DNA here is from genome assembly GCA_964499635.1 of uncultured Gemmatimonadota bacterium. Taxonomy (GTDB): domain Bacteria; phylum Gemmatimonadota; class Gemmatimonadetes; order Palauibacterales; family Palauibacteraceae; genus Palauibacter. Next base: position 202,404 of record CAZCLY010000005.1, read on the forward strand.
CGTCGCCGGGAATCGCCGCGATATCGGTGGTCCGACCGCCCATGTCGGCCGGACCGATCGAGCGCCACGAGAGCCCGGCCAGCGCTCCCTCGAGCTCGGCGCTCGACTGGGCGCGCGCCGCGGCAGGCACACCCGTGGCGAGGGCGGCGAGCGACAAGACACCCGCCCGGAGAACGGCACGGAGAGGGCCGGCACGCCGGCCGATCGCGGTCATGGTGCGCTCGAATCCGGGCGCACGGGGGTCCTCCACAGCGAGTCGTTCTGCGGCAGGAAGGGTTCGCCACTCTCGCCGCGCAGGAGAGCGACCGCCACCAACGCGACGGCGGCGAGGATCGCGATGAGCAGTGCGGCGGGCAGCCATCCCCGCCGCCGACGCTCGCGTGCGCCGCGCGGCCTCCGACGGCCGGCCCCGACGAGGGGTGGGGCATCCGACACCGCCGGGCGCGCGGAACCGGCCGGCCCCGGGATCGGCGGGCGAGCCGGAGCGCCGCCGGCCTCGCGATCGGGGGAAGGCGGCCCACCCCCGGGCAGGGGAACCGACCCGAGGATCGGCCACGGGAGGGCCGGGGGCGGGGAGGGCGGGAGGCCGAGCCACACCACCCCCTCGAACCGGGCCGGCGGCTCGTCCGCCGATCCGTGCGCGGCCTCGAGCACCTCGCGGGGCGCGAACACCAGAACCGTGCCGCGCCGGTCGACCGCCGATTCCACCAGCGACCGCCAGGCCGCGGAGCGTACGAGGCGGGTACCGTCCCGCGGCGCACGGCCGGCCGGCACGTAGATGAACCCGCGCGCCCGCCCCGACGCCGCCGCGCGCGCCAGCGGCACTCGGCCCTCCATCACGTCGGTGAGCCCCATGCCTCCCTCGACCCCGATCTCATGGTCCAGCCGCGCGCGCCCGCTCTCGAGCGAGAACAGGAGCGTGTGTCCCTTGCGGCCGCGCGCGATCGCCTGGGCGAGATCGCTCGCCAGCCCGGCGGCGTGCGACTCCGCGATCGTGGGGACGAGCGCCAGCACGCACGGCTCCTCGGGTACGGCCTGCGCGATGCTCTGCAACCGTGCTGCGTACGTCTCCGACACCGTCCCGTCCTGTCATGATCCGCGACGTCGCCGTTCCGGCTAGAACCGCGGCGTCACGGTGAGCCGGAAGCTGCGGGTGGCGCCCGGGCTCCGCTCCTGTACGTCGACATAGCTGTTCTGGAACAGGTTGCCGACCTTCGCCTGCACGAGGGCACCGAGGAGCCGGGTCGCGAGCCTGAGGTCGACCACCGCCACCGAGCTCCGGGCGTCGAGCGGGAAGGCGAGCACCTCGTCGACCCGGCTCCGGTACCGCACGTCGATCGCCGCGATCCCCTGCAGCGCGGTCAGCGTCGTCGACAGGTTGTGACGCGACCGGTAGGGCAGCGGGTCGTCCGTGTCGGCATCCTCGGTATCGAGCAGCACGTAGTTGGCCTCGAGGCGCAGCAGCTGGGGCACGAGACCGACCCGGAGCCCGGCATCCACGCCCCGTACGGTGGCCTGGGAGACGTTCTGGAACTGGAAGGTGAACGGCTGGCCCTGGACGGGAGCCGGCTCGATGAGGTCGCTGTATCCGCTCCAGAACAACCCGGCGTCGACCCACACGCGCTCGCCGAGGCCCGCCGTCGCCCCGACCTCGGCGGCCCACGCCGACTCTCCGGACAGGTCGAGGTTGGGGAGCACCCGGAAGCCGAACACGGTGGTCGACGTGAACTGCTCCGACACGCTGGGGGCGCGGTATCCACGGCTCACGGATGCGCGCAGGCCGAGGCCGTCCCGGGGCTCGAACACGACGCCGAACTTGGGGTCGACCGCGATGTCGCTTTCGGCCGAGGAGGCGTGGTGCGCGTCGAGCCGCACGCCCACCGAGCCACGCACCCGCTCCGAGAGGCGGACCTCGTCCTGGGCGTACACGGCGATGTCCGTTACGTCCGGGTCGGCGCTCAGGAAGTTCGACGTCACCCTGGTGTAGGCCGCCTCGCCACCCACCGTGAGCACGTGATCGCGCCATGGATAGGTGGAGAGCTGCACGTCGGTCCCGAACCGGGTCGAGCGATGGAAGTCCTCGTTGTCGTGGAAGTGGTTCTGGACGCGCGACCCGTAGATGTGGGGCCGGATCTCTAGCCGCACCCCCGGGGTCACGATCGGCCGCGCGGTCGCCCCCACCGCGAGGTGATCCTCACGGCTCCAGTCGCCGAGCTCGACCGGGTCCACCTCGAGCGCCCGATCCTCGGAGCGCCACGTGAAGAACTCGTCCGCATCCTCCCGCGTCCAGTCCACGAACAGCTCCCAGGGGTTGGGCGAGGCGACCGGGAAGACGGTCTTGGCACGCAGCCGCCAGCGCTCCGAGCGCCCGTTCTCCCGGAATCCGTCGGACGCCTCGCGCCCCCCGAACAACGTCATGCCGAGCTTCCCGACGCGACGCGAATGCTGCACGTCGATCCCGCGCATGCTGAGGCTCTCGTCGGTGAACCGGAACTTCGAGGGCGTGTCGAACAGCCCGAAGTAGCCGCGTACCACGGTCTCGGGCTCGGAGGGCGGGCGACGCGTGATCACGTTGACGACGCCGCCCAGCGCGTTCGTGCCGTACAGGGTCGAGTGCGGCCCCTTGACGATCTCCACGCGGTCGATGTCGAGGATGGGGAGCGCGCCGAATTCGACCGAGGCGCCCACACCCGACAGGACCCGGTGACCGTCGAGCAGCATCAGCACGCGGCTTCCCACCCCGCGGGCCAGACCCGTCGCTCCGCGGATGTCGATCTGACCCGCGTTGAACAGCACGCCCTGTGCGAAGGGGAGCGCCTCGTCGAGGCTCACCGCGTTCCGGTCGCGGATCTCGTCGCCGCTCATCACGGCGACGCTGGCGGGCTGGTCCCCGGGCCGCGATGTGTTCCGGTTCGCGGTGACCACCAGCGCCGGGATCTCGAACGCCGGCCGCACCAGGGTGATCGTGACCTCGGCCGTCCGGCCCCCGTGCACCTCCACCTGCACGTCCGCTTCGCGATATGCCGGATCGAGGACGCGGAGGCGATAGGCCCCTGCGGCGAGATCATCGAGCTCGAAGCGGCCATCGGGTCCGGTGAGAGCCTCGAGCGCCGTGCCCGCCAGAAGGATGGTCGCCCCGGACACACCCACCCCGGTCGCCGCCTCGACGACGACCCCGCGAATGGTCCCGCCCTGCGCCGCGAGCGCACCGGCCCCGGTGGCGAGCCCGGCGCCCGCGAGCATCGCCACCCACCGGAGCCGTGCAGCCGGGGACCGCATCTCGCCGGGCGTTGCTACCGCTGCCAGACCGTCACGCTGGCCGCGGCGGGCGGATCGGTCACCGTCACGGTGAGCACGTTCCCCACCAGGGTGTAGCTGCCGATCGTCTGTTGCACGCCGCCGTTCTGCTCGAAGGTGCCGTTCGAGCGTACGGTGTACGTCCCCGTGTCGATGATCTGGTTCTGACCGCCCTGGCCGTCGGGGACCGTGATGTCGACGTCGAACGTGCCCGACGCCTCGGTGCCGCTCGACGACGTCTCGGTCAACGAGAACGTCCCCATCACGGCCGGCGGCGTCAGCGTCACCCCCGCCTGGGTGAAGGACTGCAGCGTGTACATCCCCGACAGATCGGGCGGCGGCCCGCCACCAGGACCGGCCGGCTCGTCGTCGCCGCACCCGGGGAACAGGAACGCGCCCGCCACCACCGCCGTCGCCACCGCTCGTCGACCCCGCATGCTCGCCTCCTGATGGTTAGTTGCCCGACGCGTTACGCATCATCGAGTCGCGGCGCGCGCGGAACTCGTTTCCTTCCCGCCAGTCGGGCCACGTGGACTCTTGCGCCAGGCGGTAGCCGACGTCGAACAGCAGCCGGAGATCCGCCACGGCTCCCGACAGATCCCAGCTCTCGTCGTACTCGTCCGACGGGTTGTGGTAGCGCTCGGCCGTGTATTCCTCCCGCATCCGCCGTCCGTACTCCTCGCCACGCTCCACGTGGTCGATGCCCGCATCGGTATCCAGGGCGGGCACGCCGTGCCTGGCGAAGTTGAAGTGGTCGGAGCGGTAGAAGAACCCCTTCTCGGGCTCCGGATCCGGCCGCACGGTCCGCCCGCGGGCCGCCGCCGCGTCGGTCAGGTAGTCGTCCAGCTCCGAGTTCCCCAGCCCGACCACGGTGATGTCGTTGGTGGGCCCGAAGGTGTTCAGTCCATCCATGTTGATGGCCGCGACGGTGCGATCGAGTGGCACCACCGGGTGCTCGGCATAGTACGCCGAGCCGAGGAGGCCCTGCTCCTCGGCCGTCGCCGCCAGGAAGAGCACCGAGCGCGCCGGGGGACGATCGAGCGACGCGAACGCCTCGGCGATCTCGAGCAGCCCCGCCACGCCGGTCGCGTTGTCCAACGCCCCGTTGTAGATCTGGTCCCCCTCGAGACTCTCGTCGCGGCCGAGGTGGTCCCAGTGCGCCATGTAGACCACGACGTCGTCGGGTCGCTCGGACCCCGTGAGCCTGGCGATCACGTTGTTCGACTCGGAGCGCCGGATGCGGTTCCGGATCTCGAGCGTGGCGCGCAGGTCCATGGGGACGGCCTCGAACTCCCCGCTCGCGGCCCGCTCCGACAGCTCGTCGAGGTCGAGACTCGCGCGCCGGAACAGGTCACGCGCGGCATCGAGGGTGAGCCAGCCCTCCACCGCCGGCCGCGACAGGTTGGCGTCCTCGGCCACGAGACCGAACTGCGGGCCGGACCAGCTCCCGCGAACCACCTCCCACGGGTAGCCCGCCGGGCCCGTGTCGTGGATGATCAGGACGCCCTCCGCGCCCCGGCGGGCCGCCTCCTCGTACTTGTACGTCCAGCGCCCGTAGTAGGTCATCGAGCGGCCGCTGAAGCGGTCCGCATCGCCCGTCGCGTACCCCGGATCGTTCACCAGCACGACGACGGTCTTCCCCTCGACCTCCACGCCTTCGTAATCGTTCCACCCGTATTCGGGCGCCACGATCCCGTACCCGACGAACACCATCTCCGACGCGTCGATCGAGCTCCGGTCGATCACCCTCTGGGTCCACGCCATGAACTCGGTGCCGTACTCGAGCTCCACGGATCCGCCGGCCCCCTCGACCCGAAGGCGCATGGACGGATCCGCGGTGATCGACACCAGGGGGACCGACTGGGTCCAGGAATCGCCGTTCCCGGGCTCCAGACCGAGCTCCGCGAACGATTCCGTCAGGTAGCCGATGGTGAGCTCCTCGCCCCGGGTCGCGGGCCCCCGCCCCTCGAACTCGTCCGAGGCGAGCCTCCGCGTGCGCTCCGCCACACCCACGGTGTCGATGCGCGCCAGCGCCTCTTCGGGTGGACGGAGGTCGTTTCCACCGCATGCGGCCACCGCCACGAGCGGCGGCACGAGCAGGGGCGCGCCGGCCCGCGAAACAAGCGAGCCGATGCGGGGGATGATGGATCGATTCACGTGCTGCCTTCGCGCTGACTGGAGCGGTGGTACCGGCCGGCCGGATTCGCATCCGGGCGGCCCCGTCGCGGTGCCGTGGCGGACCCCGCGGTCAGGTACACATACCGGGTCGCTGGAGCCGCCGCCACGTCGCGAGCCGCGACCGCGCGCCGGTCACTCGCCGTTCCCCTCCTCGAGGAGCCTCCGGAGGGCGCCGCGCTCCCGATCGCTCACGAACAGGGTGGCGCTGGTCGTGACGAGATCCGACACGACGTCGCCCAGGGGGCGGCTCCGCCGCCGGCGCTGGTACTCGCTCAGGTCCCCGATGAACGGCCACAGCCGATCCCGCACGTCCTCCGGCAGCACGTGGTCTAGGTATTCGAGCGCCAGGCTCCGCAGATGCTCATCCCCGCGCAGCAAACCGTGGTACGCGGAGCTGACCGCATCGGCGTCGAGCACCAGCGACAGCAGGCGGAACGTATGCTCGAGGCTGAGGTGGCCGCGCACCTCCACCCGGTCCGCAACGAGCGCATCCCCGGGGTCGTCGTCGTCGAGCAGGCGCTGCAGCTCCCACACGGGTCGCTCGCGCGACACCTCGCCGCGGATGGCTTCCCATGTCCGCTCCACCACGGAGGGAGAAGTGGGCAGATCGTCCCGGCGCCGCTGGGCGAGCGCGATCGCGCACCGGTAGCGCACCTCGAAGCGCGGCGCGACGACCCCCTCGAGGAGGGCCTCGTCGGCCGCTACGTCGCCATAGCGGGCAAGCACCGCGGGGATGCGCCGACGGATGGCGAAGTCGGCGCTCGCATCGCGCAGCACCCCGGCGAGGTGCTCCAGCGCCTGGCGCTCGTGCCGCGCCAGGGCGTCCGCCACACCGTGGTACAGCGAATCCCGCGCGAGTAGTCGTGTGAGGAGGGGGATGTCGTCGGGATCCCAGCTCTCGTCCTCGCCCAGCATGGCGAGCACCGTCGGGCCCTCGCCCGTGCGCATGAACGTGTCGGCACCGGGCTGCGGTCCGACCCCGACATCCGGCCGCGGTCCGCCCCCGCTGTGCGGCCTGGATCCGACACCGGGGTCGGTGAGCCCCGCCTGCGGCAGGGCCGGGGCGCGCCCGGTCCGCTCCGGCCCGCGGAGGTCCTCGAGGAGGGCCTGCGCCAGAGAGGCATCGCCGGTCAGCTCCGCCGTGGCGATCGACGAGGTGACCTCCTCCATGGCCGAGCGCACGTCGAAATCGGTGGGGCGCTCTCTCCCGGCGTCCGCGCCACCGGGGGCGCCCGCCAGATCCACGGCCTCCCTGGCTCCCCGGCGAAGCTGGGCGGTGACCGTCGCCACGTACGTCCGCCGCGCGCGCCGGGCGAGCCACAGGAGACCGACGGCCAGGGCCGCCACCAGCACGGAGAGGAGCCGCGAGGGCAGCCCGCCGAACGTGACGACCAGGAAGACCAGCGCAGCGCCGATCCCTTCGGCGGCGCTGTCCGCCACGGAGTCGATGAACGTCTTGGTCCTGCGCCGGAGCCCGGCCGGCACCGGCACGTACAGGACCTCGAGCGCGGAGCGGTGGAGGGACTTACGGAGCGCGTTGTCGGCCCCACGCACGAGGGTGGCGACCACGATCCCCGGCACCACCAGGAGACCCGCCGACCCGAACAGGAGAATCACCGGCAGGACCCCCAGCGTGACCGCGATCCCGGCGCGGCCGAGGAGCCGCCCGGTCACGAGCACCTGGAGCGCGAGCGATGCCGCGCCCGTCCACCCGTAGAAGGCGCCGAAGAAGCCGGCCAGCCGCTCGCCGGTGTCGAGGCTGGCGCGCGCCAGCTCCTTGAACTGGTAGTCCACCAGCGTGCTGGCGACGGTCGCGGCGGCCACCAGGAGCGCGATCGTGCGCAGGTGGGGCGTGCGCCACGCGAGCTCGAACGCCTCGCGCATGCCGGTCTTGTTCCCCGCCACGGGTCCGCCCGTATCGACGCTCGGAAGGGCCAGCTGCACAGCGAGGAAGAGGGCGAGCAGGAGCACGAGTCCCGGGATGAGACTCGTCGTCGCGAGCGACCGCGACGCGACGGCGAGAGCGTTCCCGGCCGCCATCGCGCCGGCGGTCCCCCCGGCTCCGATCAGCCCGAACACGCGCTTGGCGCCTCGCACCGGGAACAGCTCGGCCGTGATGAGCCAGAATCCCGACGTGAGCAGCAGCGTCCCGAGCGCCGTCCACAGGTAGAACGCGATCACCGCGAGATCCGAGCGGTCCACCAGGGGGCCGAGGACGACCAGCCCGAGGCCGACCACGACGACGGTCGCCACCAGCACCCGCTTCGGGCGACCCCCGGCGAGGAGCCGCGCGAACAGGGCGACCGTCGGAACGCTCGAGATCGCGACGGCCGCGGTGATGTACGGGAGCGTCTCGACCGGGAAGCTGGTGAGGTAGATCGCCTCCCTGAGCGAGCGTCCCAGTACGAGAAACGAGATGGAGAGAAACGCCCCCGCGAACGAGAGCCCCACGAGGCGCACCTCCTGGGGGCGCAGGTCGAGCCACCGCGCCAGCCGCTCGCGCATCCTAGCGGACGCCGAGCCCGTCGGGGCGGGGGGCGCCGCCGGGATCCGGGGTGCGACTCACACGGAGGTGGCGGCCACCGCGACGCCCTCGCCACCGGCCGTCCCGGAGGGAGGTGTGGCCACGACCGCGAGCTCGGGAGCGTGGAGGTCCCACCAGTCCCGGGCGCGTTCCTGCGTCCACGGCTCGGAGAACGGCACGCCGTGGAGCGCCGCGAGGAGCTCCTCGGCGGTCTGGAAGCGGTCCGGCGGGTCCTTCTCGAGGCACTTCATCACGATGGCATCCAGATCGGCGGGGACCGGCAGCTCGGTCACCACCGAGGGCGGCGAGGGGGTCGTCTTCACGTGGTCGATGATCAGATCGAGGCTCGAGGAGGCCTCGAACAGGGGACGCCCGGTGAGCAGCCAGTATGCGACGCCGCCCACGTTGTACAGGTCCGAGCGGGCGTCGGTCCGCTGCTGGCCGTACACCGACTCCGGCGCGATGTAGCGCGGGGTGCCGAACACCATCCCCGTCTTGGTGAGCCCGGACTCGTCCGCCTGCTCGATGCGACGCGCGAGCCCGAAGTCGAGCACCTTGACGAAGTCGAGCAGCCCGCCCCGCTGCGTGACGAAGATGTTCGACGGCTTCACGTCGCGGTGGACGATGCCGCGTCGGTGGGCTTCGCCGAGGGACCCCAGCGTCTGGGTCAGCAGGAACACGACGCGCTCGGCCGGCAGCGGGCCGAAGCGCTCGACCATGTTCTGCAGATCGAGCCCTTCCAGGTACTCCATTGCGTAGTAGAACGTGTCGTCCGCCGTGCGGCCAAAATCGAAGATGGTGATCGTGTTGGGGTGCGTCAGCGACGCGGAGAGCTGCACCTCGCGCTCGAAGCGAGCTAGGCCCAGCTGTCGATCGCCGTCCGGGGCCTCGAGCACCTTGACCGCCGTCGGGCGACAGATGAGCGCATGGCGCGCCACGAACACCTGCCCCATACCGCCGCGCCCCAGCTCCCGCTCGATCAGGTAGTTCCCCAGCCGCCGGGCGCGGTGCGCAGTGCGGTGCAGGCTGTACAGGTTGCGGCTCACGAGGATCGACACGCCGGCGATGAGCCCCGCGCCGACGACCCGCCACGCGCGCTCGAACAGGGCCGTGCGCGCGGGCAACGACGCCCAGTAGGCTCCGACCTCCGGGACGAGGGCCGGGATGGCCGTGTTGGCGAGGATCGAGAGGATGACCGCCTCGAGCGCCAGCCACGTCTGCGCCTGCCGGCACGGCAGGAACGCGGCCGTCGTGAACAGCATGAGCCCCATCGGGAGGAAGGCGTCCTTAGCGGGATACAACAGGGCGACGACCGGGATCACGAGCAACAGGTTGAGCGCGATCGTGAGGAACGCGATGCCCTGCACCCGCCCGAGCGCCCGCTCGCCCCGGTGCACGATGATGAGCCCGATGGCGAACGACAGCGGGTTCAGGAAGTGCAGAGGTCGCTGTACGGCGAACATCGAGGGATCGACCGGCCGGATCCCGTACAGCAGGTTCATGATCGCGAACACCGAGCTGGCGAAGAGCCCGATCCAGAAGATCAGACGCGTGCGCTCCCACATCACCCCCGCCATCTCGCGGTCGAAGGAGGACCCCGTCGAGTGGTCCCCCGCGGAGATGTGGATCGTCCGGTCCCGACTCGTCGTCGCCATCTACCGTTCCGGCTCGCTTCGATTCACGTGTGGTCCACGACTCCACCCGTCGACGGCGCGGGGGCGGATCGTGATGCGGGCTCCCGGGTGTCGTCCCCCGGCATGCCCCGCGGCGGAGGCTCGGGTCGTTCCGGAGGGCTCCAGGGTCGGAGCGCCGGACCTGTCCGATCCGAAGCTCATCCGGAACAGCAGGGAATATAGCACCGGCACGAACCCGAGGGTCAGCACCGTGGCCCGGCGACCCCGACGTTGCTCGCGGCGGCGTTGCCGCTTCTCTTCTTCGGTTGGAGCGCGTTCGTCATCGGAGCAGACGTGTTCCGGAGCGTTCGCGTGACCGCGGATACGCTCGCCGGAGCGGCGTGCGTCTACCTTCTGCTCGGGTTCACATGGTGGTCCGCCTTCGTGACGATCGAATTGCTGCAGCCGGGCTCGGACGCCGGAGCGGCCGGCGTCGAGGCCGGCCCCCGAGAACCGCTGACACGGTGACCGACGACGAGACCAGCCGCTCGATGATGGAGCCCGTCCCGGTCGACGAGCGCATCGACATCGCCGTGGTCGGCGCGGGCCCCTGCGGCCTCGCCGTCGGCGTGGCGGCGATGCGGGCGGGCCTCGAGGCCGTCCTCTTCGACCGCGGCTGTCTCGTGCAGTCGGTCGTCGAATACCCCATCTACATGACCTTCTTCAGCACCCCCGAGCGGCTCGAGATCGGGGGGATCCCCTTCGTGGTGGCCGACGCCAAGCCCACGCGCCGCGAGGCGCTGGCCTATTACCGGGCCGTCGCGCGCCGTCACGGGCTCGCCGTGCGTCAGTACGAGGAGGTGGTCGACATCTCGGGGCGGCGCGGCGACTTCACGGTCGTGACGCGAGATCGACGCGGCGAGTTGCGCCGCTGGTCGGCGCGGGCCGTCGTGATCGCTACCGGAGCCCTCCACGAGCCCAACCCGCTCGACGTGCCCGGGGAGGAGCCCCCCCGCGTGCAGCACGCCTTCCGGGAGGCGCACCCGTACGCCGACCAGGACGTGGTGGTGGTGGGCGGCGGGAGCTCGGCGGTCGAGACGGCGCTCGAGCTGTACCGCGCCGGCGCGCGCGTCACCGTCATCCACTTCGAGGATCGCTTCGATCCCGGGGTCAAGCCGTGGGTCCTCCCCGACATCACGAACCGCATCTCCGCCGGCGACATCGCCGTGCGCTGGAGAAGCCGGGTGACGGAGGTACGACCGCGGGAGCTCGAGATCCGGCACGAGGACACCGGCGAACGCTCGGTGCTGGCCAACGACTGGGTGTTCGCCATGACCGGCTGGCGGCCCGACCACCGGTTGCTTCGGGCCCTGGGCGCGGACATCGACACCGCGACGGGGATCCCGCGACACGACCCCGCGACCATGGAGACCTCGGTGCCCGGCGTGTACGTGGCCGGCGTGATCACGGCGGGGTACGACGCGAACAAGGTGTTCATCGAGAACGGCCGCCATCACGGCGACCTGATCGTGGCCGGGGTGGCGGGCCCCGCTCGGACGCCCCGAAGTTAGACGACGGATTCGCGCCGTCCCGGGCACTCCCTTTGCGAACGGCAGGACCGCGATGCGCCGCACCCAGTTCCTCTCGACCGGGATGCGCGTTCCCGACCGGGTCGTCACCAACGACGACCTCGCCGCGCTGATGGACACTTCGGACGAGTGGATCCAGCAGCGCTCCGGCATCCGCGAGCGGCGCTGGGTGGCGCCCGGCGAGGCGGGGTCGGATCTCGGGGCCGAAGCGGCCCGCATGGCCCTCGAGCGGGCCGGCATGGAGGCGGAGGAGCTCGACTGCATCATCGTGGCCACGCTGAGCCCCGACCACTTTTTCCCGGGTACCGGCGTGTTCCTGCAGCGGAAGCTGGGGCTGCGAGGCATTCCGTGCCTCGACGTCCGCAACCAGTGCAGCGGGTTTCTGTACGGGCTGTCGGTGGCCGATGCGTGGATCCGGATCGGGCAATACCGGCGCATCCTGCTCGTCGGCGCCGAGGTCCATTCGACGGGGCTCCACCGGAACGACGAGGGGCGCGACACCGCCGTGCTGTTCGGGGACGGGGCCGGGGCCGTGATCCTCGGACCCGCCGTGGACGGGGACGGCGACCCCGGACGCGGGGTCCTGTCGGTCCGTATCCACGCCGACGGACGGCACGCCGAGAAGCTGTGGGTCGAGGCCCCGGGCTCGGCCACCGACCCCTTCGTCAGCCACGCGGACATCGACGGCGGGCTCACGCGACCCGCCATGGAAGGCCGCGAGGTGTTCAAGCACGCCGTGGTCCGCATGCCGCAGGCGGTGCACGAGGTACTCGCCGACGCGGGTCTCGCGCTCGATGACGTCGACATGGTGATCCCTCACCAGGCCAACCTGCGCATTTCGCAGGCCGTCCAGAAGTCGCTGGGGCTTCCGGACGACCGTGTCTACAACAACATCCAGCGCTACGGGAACACGACCGCCGCGAGCATCCCGATCGCGCTCCACGAGTGTGTCGAGGAGGGGCGGCTCTCCGTGGGCGATCTCGTGTGTCTGACCGCCTTTGGATCCGGGTTCACCTGGGCCGGAGCGGCGATCCGCTGGTGACCGAAGGGCGCGGCGGTTCCGGCGCCGGCGGGCGTTCCGAGTCGTCGGCGATCCGCTTCTCCGTGTTCACCGTCCTGTATGCGACGGCGCTTCTGGCTCACGTCTGGAATCAGGATCAGGCGCTTCTGTGGCGGGCCCCGTGGCCCCTCGCCTTCGCGACCTGGGGAGTGTCGCTCGCATGCCTGTTCGCTCTCCTCCGGCCCGGCGACGGCCGGCGACTCGCCGCGATCGCGATCGCGCACGCCGCGTACGTGCTGATCCGGCTTCCGTTCGTGCCGGATCACTGGGTGCTCGTGACGCTCGTAGATCTCGCGCTCCTCACCGGGTGGTTGCGTGCCGGAGGCTGGAAACGCGCCACCGCCGAGCACGCGTTGACATGGAGCGAGCCCGCGATCCGAACCATCGTGATCATCTGCTACGCGGCCACCGCGATCGCGAAGCACAATTCCGACTTCCTGCACGGGGCCGCGAGCTGCGGAGCGTATCTCATGAGCCTCATCGCCCAGTTCGTCCGCCCGCTGGACGCCGAGTGGGCCTACACCGCCACGAGCTGGGCCACTGCCATCGTCGAGACTGCCATCCCGCTCCTCCTCCTCGTGCCCCGCACGCGCTGGATCGGACTCGCGGTGGGGTTCGCCTTCCACATGATGACCTCGTTCACCCCGGGCGTCCGCGTGTACGACTTCGCCGCGACGCTGTTCGCGGTGTGGTTTCTGTTCACGCCACCCGGGGCGGCTCGTGACGTGGCCGCGCGACTCGTCGCGGCCATGCCCGGCATTCGGTCCGCCCGCTTTCGCGCGATCCGCTCGGGTGTCGTGCTGGCGGTCGGCATCCTGATCGTCCTCGGCCCGCGCTTGTTCGGGCCGCTGGACGCCTGGATACGAACGTTCGCCTTCGACTTCCACGGGGCGCTGGTCGGCGCGGGACTGATCGCGCTCCTCTCGACGCGCGCGTCGGCGCGCCAACTGCCCGGTCGATTCCCCCGGGCGGCGCTCGGCGTCGTGGGCCTCGCCCTCCTTATCGTCTCGAGCCCGTACATCGGCGGCCGCACGCTGGGCGCGTTCACGATGTTCTCCAACCTGAGGACGGAGGGAGGCGTCACCAACCACCTCTACCTTCCCACCTCGAGCCTGCTTCCCTTCCAGCGCAGCCTGCTGGTTCCCATCGGCAGCTCTGACGCCGAGTTTCAGGGCCGCGCGGATCGTGGCGAGGCGATGGTGCTGTTCGAGGCCCGGCGGCGGGTCCACGAGCACGACCCCCATCTCGCGCTCGACTACGAGCTCGACGGGGCGACATACAGGACCGAGGATGCCTCCAGCGATCCGCGGCTGGCACCGCCCGGCTTCATCCTCGGCAAGCTCCTCGTCTTCCGGCCCGTCGTGCTTCGCGGGCCCGTCCCGTGCGGCAACTGACGCGCCCGGTCGGCTCCCGGGCGGGCGGTCCTCACCAGCTCGCGGTGACGGGGAGATAGATGAGCTGGCTCGAGCGCTGGACGTGGAACACCACCGCGTCCCCGAGCGCGAACTGCGACAGGACGAGACGGAGATCGGCGACTCCCTCGACCGGCTGCCCGTTCACGGCGTAGATCACGTCGCCGGTGTGGAAGGCCGACTCGACCCCCAGCGGACCGAGCGTGAGCGCGGCCACGACGACGCCGTGTCGGCTACGCGCCGAGGGCAGGAACTGGAACACGCCAACGAGGTCGACCCCGAAGATCCCGAGCTCCTGCACGAGATTCCGGCCTGTGGCGAGCGCCTCCGCCAGCGGGTCCGTGAACTCGCGGCGCTCCACGACCGGCACCTGGAGGGTCGCGGGCTCATCGTCGCGCAGGATCTCGAGGGTCACCCGCGATCCGGGCGCGTAACGGTACACGTTGATGTCGAACTGGCGCGCGTTCTCGACCAGCTTGCCATCCAGCCGGAGGATCACATCCCCCGGGCGGAGCCCCGCAACCGCCGCCGGAGAGCCGGGGAACACATCGCTGAGGATCACGCCCCACGAGCGGGACAGCCCGAGCCCCGCGGCGAGCGCGGGCGTCACCGTCTGGGTGCGTGCGCCGATCGCCCCGCGCCGCACACGGCCGGTGTCGCGAATCTGCTCGAACACGCTGCGCACGATGTTGGAGGGGGCGGCGAAGCTCAGACCGTCGCTTCCGCCGGAGCGCGAGTAGATGAGCGTGTTGACCCCGACCAGCCTCCCCTCGGTGTCCACCAGGGGGCCGCCGCTGTTGCCCGGGTTCACGGCCGCGTCCGTCTGCACGTAGATCATCGGGCCCTCGAGCTGGAGCTGGCGGGCCACCGAGCTCACGACCCCCATGGTCACCGAGTTGTCGAGCCCCAGCGGGCTCCCGAAGGCGAACACGAGCTCGCCCTGCGACAGCTCGTCGGAATCCCCGAACGGCACGTAGGGGAGCGAGTCCCGCTCGATCTTGAGGACGGCCAGGTCGCTCTCGCCGTCGGTCCCCACGATGCGCGCCTCGAGCATCGCGCCCCGCGCGCGCAGGATCGACTGCCGCGGCGCGGACGCCGGCGGGTCGGGGAGCGACACCAGGACCCGGGTCGCCCCCGACACCACGTGCGCGTTGGTCACGATGTAGCCCGAGGGATCGACGATGACGCCCGACCCGCTCGCGTTCTGGCGCGCGACGATGTCCTGCCCGGACCCGCTCTGTCCCCGCCGGATCGAGAGCCCGCTCGCGAAGATCTGGACCACGGCCGGGCTCACGCGGGCGGCGAGCGCCTCGAACGAGCGGCTGAGCCCGCCGAGCGATTCCCGGGCGTCCTGGCCACGCACCGGGCCGGGGGCGATCACAAGGGCGCCCGCGAGGAGCGCCGCCGGGCGTAGCCGGGGTCGTCGAGACGTCATGCTGCCTCCAGCGGGGATTCCGCGACCGGGGCTCTCCGCGCGGCTGGCGGCCCGATCGTCTCGGTGAAGATGCGAGGCCTTCGTGACTCGGTCGAGAACGGCATCCCGGCGTCCCACACCCACCGCCCGCACCGGCGGCGTCCCGGGCGCGGGCATGGCCCGAGCCACGCGGCGGTGTGCAAGACACCGGGGCCCGTTCGTCCTATCCCCCCGGACGGGCGAAAGGCCCGCGTAGCCGACCGCCGATCGCGTCGGCGGTACGACAGGGACGACACGCCGGAACTCCGGCTGGGAGGCATGAGATGATTCGCTTCGGCATCGGCACCGCGCTGGCCATCGGGCTCCTCGGGCTCGCCCCCGGGGATCCGTCCGCACCGGCGGCCCACCCCGAGCCACGGGTGGCCGCCGATACCGCGGCGCGCGAGGATATCCCACGCGTGCGCTCCACACGCGACGATCGCGAGTCCGTCGCGATCACGGTCTACAACCAGAACTTCGGTCTGGTGCGCGAGGTGCGCTCGCTCCCCGTGGGGGTGGGGAATCTCGAGCTCGAGTACCGGGACGTGGCCTCGGCCATCCAGACCGAGACCGTTCACATCCGGCCGCTGGGCACGGGCTTCCGGGTGCTCGAGCAGAACTACCAGTACGATCTCCTCAATCCGCAGAAGCTGCTCGAGAAATACGTGGGCCGGACGGTGACGCTGTACCGATACAACCAGGCGACCGAGCGCGAGGAAGCGGTCGAGGCCGAGGTCCTGTCGGTGAACAACGGCACCATTCTGCGCATCGGAGACGAGATCACGTTCAACGTCCCGGGCCGCATGACCTTCCCGGAGCTGCCCGACGACCTCATCGCCGAGCCGACACTCGTGTGGCTGGTGGACAGCCGCTCTGAGCGGCAGCGGCTGGAGGTGTCGTACCTCACCCAGCAGCTCAACTGGAAGTCGGACTACGTGATGGTGATCGACGAGGACGACGAGGCCGCGGACCTCACGGGGTGGGTCACGCTCACCAACAACTCGGGGACCTCGTACGAGAACGCCCGGCTCAAGCTCGTGGCGGGCGACGTGCAGCGCGTGGGTGCCGGCCGCGACGAGCTGATGCAGTACGCGGCGCGCGCCGCTGTGTCGGAGATGGAGGACCGCGCGTTCACCGAGGAGGGGTTGTTCGAGTATCACCTGTACACGCTCGAGCGCCCCACCACGGTGAAGAACAACGAGCAGAAGCAGGTCACGCTGCTCGAGGCGTCGGACTTCGGCGTCCACAAGCGGATGATCTTCTACGGCGCGGCGCAGTACTACCGCGGGCAGTACGGGCAGGTGATGTCGAACCAGAAGGTAGGGGTGTATCTCGACTTCGAGAACTCCGAGTCGAACCGGCTCGGGATGCCGCTTCCGGCCGGGGTCGTGCGCGTCTACAAGGAGGACTCCTCCGGGGCCCAGCAGTTCATCGGCGAGGATCGCATCGACCACACGCCGCGCGACGAGACCGTGCGCATCAAGATGGGGGACGCGTTCGACGTGGTGGGCGACCGGCGTCAGATGAACTGGACGGCGCTCGGCGGGTGCGTGTCCGAGTCCACATGGAATGTCGAGCTCAGGAACCACAAGGACGAGGATGTCGACGTGCAGGTCATCGAGCCCGTGGGCGGCGACTGGCAGATCCTGTCCTCCAGCCACCGGGCGACGAAGCTCGACGCGCACACGTTCCGCTTCGACGTGGACGTGCCGGCGCGGGGCGCCACCGAGATCGAGTACACGGTGCGCGTTCGCTGGTGCTGAGCCGGCTGGATCCGGCCCGAGGCGAGCGGGGCGCCCCGATCCACGATCGGCGGCGCCCCGTCGTCCGATCGGGCGGGGAACCCGGCCCGCGGTGCGAGCGGCGCGAGCGCGGCGACCGCTACCCGAGGGCCGAGGTGAACAGGTGCAGGACCCCCTCCCATCCCGCGTCGTATCCGCGGACCATCTCCTCCGCCTCGTCTCCCAGCTTCTCCCACCCGGTGTGCCGCAGGTGGAGTGTGGTCCCGGTCCCGGATGGGCGGAACTCGATCTCGACCAGCCCGGCCGATTCCGGATCCCGGCCCGGGTGCCACGTCATCGCGAACCGCCCCGGCGGCTCCCAGGTCACCACGCGGCCCCAGTCGTGCTCGGTCCCGTCGCGCAGGCGCTCGTACACGCGCCCCCCCTCACCGCTTTCGATCACCACGGTCTCGGTCTCGGTCTCCCCGACCGAGTGGGTCGCCATCGGCCACCAACTCGCGACCTCATCGGTGAACTTGCGGAACGCGCTCTCGGGGGTCCCGCGCAGCTCGACCCGCTTGACGACCGCGAGCTCCGCGCCCGCCTGGGTGTCGGTCTCCGGCATTCGACTACCTCTCCTTCCTCAGGTCTCGGCCGCATCCCCTGTCCGCGTGAACGCATCCAGGGCGTCGTCCCACAACGACTCCACGTAGCGCCGCAGCTCGCGTAGCCCCGCGGGCTCGGGGTGGTAGATGCGGCGCGCTCCGTCGCGGCGGCTGCGGACGAGCCCCGCGTCGCGCAGCACGCGCAGGTGCTGGGACACCGCCGGCTGCGTCACGGCGACCGTCTCCGTGAGCTCGCCCACCGAACGGGGACGCTCTCGAACCCGCTCGTACAGCGCGCGTCGCGTCGGATCGGCGAGGGCGCTCAGCGCCCGATCATAAGTAGACACGAATATAAGTATATACCTATGGACGTGCGGACACAAGGGACTCGGTCGATCCCGGCGACGTGTGAGGACCCTGGACGACCGGATGCACCCGACGGGGAGTCGGATGCGCTCCGCCAGGGCCGCCGGAGCCGGCCCGAAGGTCGGCCGGCGGCGCGGCGGGGGTCGCCCGTCCGGGGATCAGGCGTCCTCTTCGCGCTCCACCACGATCGAGCAGTTGGTCACCAGCGCGGCGATCGCGCCGATGGCGGCCCAGGCCGGCAGGAGCAGAGTCCCCACGACCCCGATGGTGAGCGGGATCTCGATCAGCTCCTTCCCGTCCTCGTTCCGGATGCTGATCCGGCGAACGTTCCCTTCGTGGAGGATCTCCTTCACCTTCGAGACCAGGTTCTCGCCGCGGACCTTGTGCTCCTCGGTGCGCGTCTCGGTCTGCACTTCCTCGCTCATGGCTGGCTCCTGCCGGGTTGCTGGGTTCCAGGTTTTCGTCCTGCATCGTATCCGGTGTGCTCACGCTATCATACGCGCCCGACGCCTCCGAGGTTGCCGGGAGAGGACTTGCGGGCGCCATATATCATATTATCATGATAAAAAGTGGAAAGGAGACCACGTGATCTCCAAGACCGAGGAATACGCGTTGAGGGCCGTCGTCTTCCTGGCCCAGCACGCTCGGGAGGGGCCGTGCATCGCGCAGGACATCGCGGTCAGCACCGAGATCCCGGCGAACTACCTCTCGAAGATCCTGCACCAGCTGGGTCGTCACGGGATCGTGGACTCGGAGCGGGGCCGGTACGGGGGCTTCCGTCTGGCGAGGCGCCCCGGGGAGCTCAGCCTGGCGGATGTGATCGAGCCGTTCGCGTCGAGCACGGACCGGCGTCGGTGCCTTCTCGGCCGCCGGGAATGCTCCGACGAGACCCCGTGCGGGGCCCACGAGCGCTGGAAGGAAGTCCGGGCGGCGACGATGGCGTTCTTCGCGGGCACGACGGTCGAGGATGTGATCGGCCCGATCCCCTCCGGCGACGATCCGCCAACCACAACCGTACGGGAGGTGGCCTGATGGCAGGAAGCTGGAACGGGTGGCGAGTGATGCGGCGCGCATCGCTCGTGACGCTGGTGACGCTCGGTGCGGCCTGCGGCGGTGGAGGTGGAGACCGCGAGGGGGGGGATGCGGGCAGGGATCGAGGCGCGGGGGGCCCGGAAGCGGGGCTGTCGGATGCCGAAACGCTCATGCGCATGAAGTCGTTCCCCACCGAGCTGGATGCCGCGCTCGCCGACCGCGGCGCGGAGCTCTTCCAGGCCAAGGGGTGCGTGGCCTGTCACACGATCGGCGCGGGAAGGCTCGTCGGACCGGACCTCTCCGGGGTGACGGAACGCCGGACGCCGGGCTGGATGGCCGCCCAGATCCTCGAGCCCGATTCGATGATCAAGAACGATCCGACCACGAGGGAGCTGTTCGCGGAGTACATGACCCCCATGTCCGACCAGGGGCTCACGGTCGACGAGGCGCGCGCCGTGCTCGAGTTCCTGAGGCGCGACGCCGGGGGCGGGTGAGGAGCCCGGGCCGGCACGCCCGGACTCGCGGTTGTCACGGACCGAACCTCCACAGGAGGGAGATTTCGATATGAGCACGCAACGGAGGATGCGCTGGGGACTCGGGCTGGCGGGCATCGGGGTTCTCGCCCTGCTGGGCTACGCCTGCGCGGGCGGAGCCGGCGGCGGTGCGGACGTCGGGGCCGTGGCCCGGGCGCGAGGCCTGAGCGAGCAGGACGTGCTCGCCGCCGTGAAGACCTACCAGCCGACGGGAGCGCGCGACGAGTACCTGATGTTCGCCTCCGGAGGACACTCCGGTCAGGCGATGGTGATCGGGATTCCGTCGATGCGGCTCCTCAAGGTCATCGGGGTGTTCACCCCGGAGCCGTGGCAGGGGTACGGATTCGGTGCGCGGGAGACGCAGGACATCCTCGATTCCGGCGACATGGCCGGGCACCAGCTCCGCTGGGGTGACTCGCACCACCCCGCCCTGTCGGAGACGAACGGGGACTACGACGGACAGTTCCTGTTCATCAACGACAAGGCGAACCCCCGCATCGCGGTCATCGACCTTCGGGACTTCGAGACCAAGCAGATCGTGACCGATCCGAACATGGGGACCAACCACGGGGGCACGTTCGTGACCCCCAACACCGAGTACATCATCGAGGGGGCCCAGTACTCCGTGCCGCTGTGGCAGGAGTACGCCGACGTGGACCGCTACCAGGACGTCTACCGGGGCCTCGTGACGCTGTGGAAGTTCGATCGCGACGCCGGCCGCATCGATCGCGAACGGAGCTTCTCGATCGAGCTGCCGCCCTACTGGCACGACCTGTCGGACGCGGGGAAGGGCCCGTCGCAGGGCTGGATGTTCCTCAATTCGTTCAACACCGAGATGGCCACCGGCGGGATCGAGGACGGCAACCCACCCTTCGAGGCCGGGGCGTCGGCCAACGACATGGACTACCTCCACATCATCAACTGGGAGCGCGCCGCCGAGGTGGCCGCCGATCCGGCCAACGTCCGCACCGCGCGGGGGATGCGGGTCATCCCGCTCGAGACGGCGGTCGAGCAGAACCTCGTGTTCTTCACCCCCGAGCCCAAGAGCCCGCACGGGGTCGACGTGACGCCCGACGGCGGCAGGATGGTCGTGTCGGGCAAGCTCGATCAGCACGTCACGATCTACTCGTGGGACAAGATCCAGGCGGCCATACAGGCCGGCAGCTTCTCGGGCACCGACCCGTACGGGGTGCCGATCATCGGGTTCGAGGATGCCATGAGCGCGCAGCTCGAGGTGGGCCTCGGGCCCCTCCACACCCAGTTCGACGACCGGGGGAACGCGTACACGAGCCTGTTCCTCGAGCCTTCGGTGGTGAAGTGGCAGCTGGATCCGCCGCAGGTACTCGAGAAGATCCCCGTGCACTACAACGTGGGCCACCTCGCCATGCCCGAGGGCGACACGCGCTCGCCGGACGGGAAGTACCTGGTGTCGATGAACAAGTGGGCCATCGACCGGTTCAACGAGGTCGGGCCCCTCGTGCCGCAGAACTTCCAGCTCATCGACGTCGAGGCGAGTCCGATGCAGCTCCTGTACGACATGCCGATCGGCATCGGCGAGCCGCACTACGCGCAGATCATCAAGGCGGACAAGCTGAACCCGTTCGAGGTGTACCCGGAGATCGGCTGGAATCCGGGCACCATGTCGGCCGATCCGGATGCCACGAAGACCGGCGAGGAGCGGGTCGAGCGGCAGGGGAACACCGTGCACGTCTACATGACGGCCGTCCGCAGCCACTTCAACCCGGAGTACATTCGGGCGCGGCAGGGGGACGAGGTCGTGATCCACATCACGAACGTGGAGCAGACGCACGACGCGACGCACGGGTTCGGGATCTCGAAGTACAACATCAACCTCAGCCTCGAGCCCGGGGAGTCGCAGGAGGTCCGCTTCACGGCGGACGAGCCCGGCGTCTTCCCGTTCTACTGCACCGAGTTCTGCTCGGCGCTGCACCTCGAGATGGCCGGCTACCTTCTGGTCGAGCCCCGGTAGAGCGCCGGCGGCCGATGGATCGAGGCGAGCCGGACGGGGCTTCCGGGTCCCGTCCGGACGTCCTCGCGAGCGGCGATTTCCGGAGGCTTCCTCCGTTCACATACATGTCGCGAGCACACCATGGACAGAGTCAGCGGATTCCTGCAGATCGAGCTGTCCGGCCGGAGCCGGATCGCCCTCGTGGTGGCGGCGCTCGTCCTCATCCCCTGCATCTTCCTCCCGGTGTGGACGATCACGCTGAACGCCCCGCAGTATCCCGAGGGCCTCGAGGTGGTCCTCTATCCCCACACGGTGGGCGGGCAGCTCACGGAGGTGAACCTGCTCAACCACTACATCGGGATGCACGCGATCTCGGCCGGCGAGTTCCCCGAGTTCCGCTTCATCCCCTTCTTCATCCTGCGCTTCGCGGCGTTCGGGCTGCTCGCCGCGCTCATCGGGCGCATGACCTTCGCGATCATCGGATACATGGACTTCGTGCTGTTCGGAGCCGTGATGCTGTACGTGTTCCAGCACTGGCTCACCGACTTCGGCACCAACCTCTCCGCGAGCGCGCCCATCCATCTCGCCCCTTTCGTGCCCCGATTCCTCGGGACTACGCACGTGGCGCAGTTCTCGGTGTCGAGCTGGCCCGCCGTGGGTGGCGTCCTCATGCTCGTGGCAGGGCTCCTGGGGCCGCTGATCCTCGCACTGGAGTGGCGACGCTTCCTGAGGATCGGCGCGGGCTCCGCGAGCTGACGAGCCGCCCCCGACCATGACGCCCGCCCGCCGCCGGTCCCGCCGGACCCCGGCGATCTCGATGGGGCTCGTCGCCACGTCCCTCTCCATGGCGGGGACGCCGGCCGGAGCCCGGGAGGAGCACCCGGGCGCCCGTGAGCGCGCCCCCTCGATGCTCGTCGTCGGCCCGCGGGCCCCCTATCGGACGATCGCCTCGGCCCTCGACGCCGCGCACCCCGGTGACACGGTGCGGGTGCGTGCCGGGGTGTACCGCGAGCGGCCCGTGGTTCGGTCGCCCGTCGTCCTCGAGGGAGAGCCGGGCGCAATCCTCGACGGTGGGGGAGAGGGAACCGTCCTCACCGTGACGGCGTCCGCGCGCATCCGGGGGCTCACGATCCGCGGCACCGGGCATGACCTGTCGCGCGAGGATTCGGGGGTCATGGTGCTCGAGGCGGACGACGTCGTGATCGAGGGGCTGACGCTCGAGGACGTCCTGTTCGGCATCTACCTGAAGCAGAGCCGGCGTGCACTCATCCGCCGCAACCGGATCGAGGGCAAGCCCCTGCCCATGGGGGAGCGGGGGGACGGCATCCGGCTATGGTACTGCCAGGGCGGAGAGGTGGTGGGAAACACGCTCGAGCGGACGCGCGATCTGGTGATCTGGTTCTCCTCCCATCTCGCGGTCCGCGACAACACCGTGCGGGACAGCCGCTACGGCGTCCACTACATGTACAGCGACCACAACCTGTTCGAGGGCAACGAGTTCCGGAACGACCACGTGGGCGCGTTCATCATGTACTCCGCCGACATCGAGTTTCGGCGAAACCTGTTCCTGGAAGCGTTCGGCGCTTCCGGGATCGGGCTGGGTCTCAAGGACGCGGACGACATCCGCGCCGAGGATAATGCCTTCGTGGGGAACGCGATCGGGATCTCGCTCGACAACTCCCCCTCCAGCATCGGGGTGACGAGCTACTTCCGACGGAATCTGATCGCCTACAACGATGTCGGGGTCTCCCTCCTCCCGTCGGTGCGCTCGAACCGGTTCGAGGACAACGTGTTCGTGGAGAACGCGGGCCCGGTGAGCGTGAGCGGCGGGGGCGATGCGCTCGGGAATCGCTGGGAACGGAACTACTGGAGCGAATACGCGGGCTTCGACGAGGACCACGACGGAATCGGCGACACTCCCTACCGGCACGAGCGCGTGGCGGACGCGCTGTACGCGCGGCACCCGCGACTCCGCTGGCTCGCGATGAGCCCGGCGGCCGGGGCGCTCGATCTCCTCGGTCGCCTGTTCCCGCTCCTCGAGCCGCAGCCGATCGTCGTCGACTCGGCACCACGGCTCGTGGCGCCGTCGGGGGGGCTCGGGGGCTACCGGCTCCGGGGCGCGGCTCCCGAGACGCGGCCGAGCACAGGCCGTCGCGCGGTCGCCGCCGGGACGCTGTTCGCCCTGGGGGCGTTCGCCTTCATCTCGACCGCCTTTCTCGGTCGCCGCCGGAGGCGGTCGTGATCCGCGCCAACGGTCTCTCGAAGCATTTCGGCGAGCAGCGCGTCCTCGACGACCTGACGCTGTCGATCGACGCCGGCGAGCGTGTGGCCCTCCTGGGCCTGAACGGGGCCGGAAAGACGACCCTGTTCCGCTGCTTCCTCGGTCTGCTCGGGTACGACGGTCGGCTCGAGATCGACGGTCTCGACGCCAGCCGTCGGGGTCGGGACATCCGTGCGCGGATCGGCTATGTGCCCCAGAGACCGCCGCACTTTCCCGGCACGCTCGGCGAGCTGGTCGAGTTCTTCAGCGGGCTCCGCGGCGTGGACCGGGATGTGGTCTCGGGCCACATGGACGCGCTCGAGCTGTCGCTCGCGACCCACGCTGCGAAGCCGGTGCGAGCGCTCTCGGGCGGGATGCTGCAGAAGACACTGCTCGCGCTCGCCACCGCGGCGCGCGTGTCGCTCCTCCTCCTCGACGAGCCCACCGCGAATCTCGATCCGCGAGCCCGCCGCGACTTCGTGCGCGCGCTGGAGCGCGTGTCCGGAGGTACGACGGTCCTCCTGTCGTCGCACCGGCTGGAGGACATCCGCGCCGTGGCCGATCGTCTGCTGCTCCTGCATCGGGGCCGGATCGTGTTCGATGGATCCTTCGCCGAGCTCGAGGCGAGCGCGGGACCCACGCCCACGCTGTGGCTCACCCTGACGGCTGCCGGCGTCGAGCGGGTGGCGGCTCGCTACGAATCGGATCCGCGCGTGGAGCGGCTGCGACGAAACGGACACCGGCTCGGCCTGCGCGCGTCGCCGACCGCGCTCGCCACGGTCCTGGCCGAGATCCGCGCAGCGGACATCGAGATCCACGACCTGCGGACCGAGACGGCGTCGCTCGAACGGCTCCTGAACCGATATCTCGAGACGGACGACCCGTGACGACGAGGGCGCGGTTGCGGTTGTTCGTGCGCCGGGAGCTGGCCGAGGCCCTGCGTGCACGTTGGTTCCTGGCCTACTCGGCCATCTTCCTGGTGGGCGGAGTCCTGCTCATCGGACTGGGCGCCCGCGACACGATGCTGTCGGGATATCGGGGGTACGCACGCGCGCTCGTCGGGCTGGTGCACTTCGCGGTCCTGTTCGTTCCCCTCATGGCGCTGTTCCCGGCCGCGGCGTCGATCGCCGAGGAGCGCGAGAACGGCACGCTCGAGTACCTGCTCGCCCAGCCCGTGACCCGGGGCGAGGTGTTCGTCGGCAAGTGGACGGGAGTCGCGCTCGCCGTGGTCGCCTCGATCACCGCCGGATACCTGCTCGCCGGTGGGCTCGCCGTGCTGCGCGGGGTGCCGCTGCGCTTCGTGCTCGTCTCGTACGGATACCTGCTCCTGCTCGCGCTGGCCTTCGTATCGCTCGGGCTCGGGCTCTCGGCCGTGTCGGAAACGCGGGCCCGCGCGATCACCGTGGGGCTGCTCGGCTGGCTTGCGCTCATCGCCCTCGGCTCGCTGGGCGCCGTGGCGGCGTTCGTGCGCTGGGGGATGCCGGCCGAGATCCTCGTCGGGTGGACGTTCGTCAACCCGGTCGAGGCGTTCCGTCTCGGCATGGTCGGGCTCATGGATCCCGACCTCGGGCTCCTCGGCCCGGTCGGTGCCTCGATCGCGGCGCGCGCGGGGGCGGCGCCCGTCCTGTGGGGCGCGGCCGCCTCGCTCACCCTGTGGACCGCGGTACCGCTGGCGCTGGGCGCCACCGGTGTGCTGCGCAGACGCGAGGGCGCCTGACAGGACGCCGTCCGCGCTGCATGTTCCCCCGGCCGCCAGCCACGCACATCCTCTCGATCCGGGGAACCGCATGCCAACGCCGCGTCCATCCGCCCTCTCGGTCGCCAGCCGGCGGCCGATGTCCGCCCCGCGAGGCGTCGCCGCCCTCCGGATCGCGGGCCGGGCGCTCCTCGCGGCCCTGGTCCTCGGCGCCTGCGGCGACGGCCAGGCCGACGCCGGGCCCCGGGATGCCGCCGCCGCGGGCGCGTCGCCCGGGGCCGGCGGCCCCGACACCGCGGACCTCCCCGCCGACGTCGAGGCGATCTCCGTCCTCGGCGACACGCTGCGCGCGACGCCGATCCCCCCGGAGCGTGGTGCGCAGCTGGAGGCCGACCTCGCGGAGGCGCGGGCGGCCTACGAGGCGGACGCGAGCGCCGACGCGATCATCTGGCTCGGTCGTCGGACCGCGTACCTGGGCCGCTACCGCGAGGCGATCGACATCTACTCGGCGGGCATCGAGCGCTATCCCGACGATGCGCGTCTGTACCGGCACCGCGGCCACCGGTACCTGAGTACCCGAAGATTCGAGCGGGCGATCGACGACTTCGAGCAGGCGGCGAGTCTGGTGCGCGGCCACCCCGACGAGGTGGAGCCGGACGGACAGCCCAACGCCCGCAACGTCCCGACCAGCACGCTGCAGTCGAACATCTGGTACCACCTCGGGCTCGCGCGGTACGTGACCGGCGACCTGGAGGGCGCGCTGGACGCGTACCGCGAATGTATGGCGGTGTCCAACAACCCCGATATGCTGGTGGCCACCTCGCACTGGCTGTACATGACGCTCCGGCGGCTGGGCCGCGACGAGGAGGCGGCCGCCGTGCTCGCGCCGATCACCGCCGACCTCGATGTCATCGAGAACGGCAGCTACCACCGACTGCTCCTCATGTACAGGGGCGAGCTCGAGCCGCAGGCGCTGTGGGGCGGAGAGGGGGACGCGCTCGGCAACGCCACGGTGGGCTACGGGATCGGGAACTGGCAGCTGTACAACGGGCGCGAGGACGAGGCCCGGTCCACCTTCGAGCGCGTGCTCGACACGGGGCAGTGGGCGTCGTTCGGCTATCTCGCTGCCGAGTCCGAGCTCGCGCGTCTGCGCTGACCGACACGTGCCCCGCCCCACCTCGCCCGCCACCTCCGATGCGTCTCCGCTGGCGGTCGTCACCGGCGCGTCCGCGGGGATCGGACGCGAGCTCGCCCGTCTGGCGGCGGCGGACGGGTACCGGACCCTCCTCGTGGCCCGGCGCGCCGAGCGGCTCGCCGAGCTCGCGGCCGAGCTCCGGACGGCGACCGGTCTCGAGGCCCGCGCGGTGGCCGCGGACCTCACCGCGGAGGCGGGTCTCGACACGCTCGCCGAGGCCGTGGCGGACGACCCCGTCGAGCTCCTGGTCAACAACGCCGGGTTCGCGACCTGGGGACCCGTGGCCGACACGGACGAGGAGCGGCTGACCGATCTCATCGCGCTCAACGTGACGACCCTCACGCGGCTCACGCGCCGCTTCTTGCCGGCGATGCGGCGACGCGGGAGGGGCTACATCCTCCAGGTGGCGTCCACGGCCGGGTTCCTGCCCGGCCCCGACATGGCCGCCTACTACGCCAGCAAGGCGTACGTGCTCTCCTTCTCGGAGGCCCTCGCCGAGGAGCTGCGCGGCTCCGGCGTGCGGGTGACCTGCCTGTGCCCCGGCCCCACGCGCACCGAGTTCCACGAGGTGGCGGGGATGGGCGAGTCGTCGCTCATGGACCGGCTGTGGTTCATGGACGCCGGGCGTGTCGCGCGCGCGGGCTGGCGCGGTCTCGACCGGAAGCGGGCCGTGGTCGTTCCCGGGCTCGTCAACAAGCTCACCACGTGGACGCCTCGCCTCCTCCCGCGCGCCCTCGTCCCGCGCATCGTCGGCTACGTGCAATCCGCACGGCGCGGCACGTGATGCACTTCCTGTTCGTCGCGATCGCCCTCCTGGTGCTGATCGCGGGCCTCGTGCTCCGCCGGGACCGCAGGAGGGAGGGCGCTCTGTCGGACGCCCAGATCCGCGAGATCGAGGCCACGGGCCTCATCGATCGCGAGGACGTCGAGCCGCTCGACGTGGAGGAGATCCGCACCGAGGAGGACGAGTTCTGGGAGCAGACGTGGGACGAGCCCGAGGACTGGCGGGGCTAGGCGCGCGCCCCTCCGCTGAACGCCCGCCACGTCATCCCGCCGCTCCGGTTCACAACTTCTTCACATCACCGTCGTATCCTCACGCGAACCCGGGTACGGGTCCCCGTCACGGACCCGCCGGTCGAGACATCGAGGGAGGTCGACGAATGACGAAGCTCTTCTCCCGGTCGGCCCTGCCGGCCGTCGTGCTACTGCAGACCGCCGCGGCGCCGGTCGCGGCCCAGGATCCCCCGCTCACGACCCTCGGGGACGCCGTCGCCACGTACGCCGACGGGCTGGGCTCGCTCAGGGGGGTCCGCGAGCTCCCCGACGGACGGGTGCTCGTCGCCGACGGCCTGGGCGGCGCGCTCATCGTGTGGACCCCGGGCGCGGCGGCCGACACGCTCACCAACACCGGCGAGGGACCGGAGGAGTACAAGACGCCCGATGGTCTGTTCCCGCTGCCGGGCGGCGGGACGCTGCTGGTCGACATCGGGAACGCGCGTCTGACCGAGCTGAGCGACGGGCTGGCGTTCGTGGACACGCACCCCATCGCGCAAGGCCAGATCGGGCCGGAGATGATCCTGCTGATCCCGGTGGGCACCGACGAGGAGGGTCGCCTCTACTTCCAGCAGCGCCCGCCCATGACGGCGCCGCAGGACTCGGCGACCATCTCCCGCTACGACCTCCGCACGGGGTCGGTCGAGGCGCTCGGACGCGCCAAGCTCGCCGACCAGAAACGAAGCGAGAGCGGCGGCCCGGACAATCGGAGCGTCCGGGTGCGTCCCGTGCCGTTGACCCCCGAGGACGCGTGGGGCGTGGGCCGCGACGGCAGGGTGGCCGTGGCGCGCTCCGGCGACTACCGGCTCGAGTGGATCGAGCCGGACGGATCGATCGTGCGCGGCCCCGCCGTCTCCTACGATCCGATTCGGGTCACGTCGGCGGACCGGGACGAGTATCTCGAGGACGCGGGCGGCGGGCTGGGCGTGATGGTCACGAGCGACGGCGGTCCGCCCCAGGTCTCGTTCCGGCGGGGCGGGGACGGGATGGCGGGGGACGCGAACGACTACACGTGGCCCGAGGTCAAGCCGCCCTTCCCGGCGGGCGCGGTGCGGGTCGACGGTGCGGGGCGGGCGTGGGTGCGTCGCTACGGCCGGGCGGGCGAGCCGCCGCTGTACGACGTGTTCGACACACGCGGCCGGCGAGTGGCGCGCGTTCGACTCGGGGAGGATCGGCGTCTGGTGGCGTTCGGCGCCGACGCGGTGTACGTCGAGCGCCGCGACGACCTCGAGTTCGCGTGGCTCGAGCGTTATGCGATGCCGCCGCTGCCCTGACCCCCGCGCGGGGCGGTTCCCCGCCGACGCTACCTGAGCACGTCCCCGTAGCCGATCTCCTCGGCCGCGAGGACGTGCAGGGTGGTGGGCAACCCCTCGGTGCGTTCGCGCACCCGGGTCAGATAGTCGGCGAACGAGTCGTCGGGCGTCGCGAGGCCGAGCAGGACCATGTCGGCGTCGGCGGACGACTCCCTGAGGAGCTGGTGGAAGGGCCGCTTCCCCGACACCACGATGTCCGGTGTGGCGCCCGTCCGCATGCGGTCGAGGAGCGCTTCGACGTTGAGCATCGCGTCGCGCGCCGCCTCGTCCGTGGGCACGGCCATGCGGACCTTCACCTCGACCCCGCGCCACT
Source organism: uncultured Gemmatimonadota bacterium (assembly GCA_964499635.1). Lineage (GTDB taxonomy): Bacteria > Gemmatimonadota > Gemmatimonadetes > Palauibacterales > Palauibacteraceae > Palauibacter. The sequence goes on from CAZCLY010000005.1 coordinate 231,586, forward strand.
GCAGGCTGGCCTGGAGCAGGTAGGCGAGGATGGTCATCAGCCCGCCGTTTCCCCGCAGGCCACCCCACCACACGTCGATGCGACGGCGAGCTCCGAACCCCGCCCCCGTCGGATCGCGCATGATCACGACGTTGCGCCGGGAGTCGTGGAAGAAGCGGATCATGCGTGCGTAGCGGCGGCGGTGCGACTCCTCCTCCGTGTCGCCGAGGAGGACCGTGTTCGGGGTGAGCGGACCGAGACCGTAGGTCTCCACGAGGCGCTCGGCACCCACGAACGGGTTGCGGGCCGGGATCACGCGCACGAGCGCCTGCACGCCGCGGCGCCCGATGTGGTCGCGCATGCTCGATTCGAGCTTCCGCTGGCGGTCGGGACCGAACCCCCGCTTCGGAACCACAGCGGCCACCGTCATCAAGGCACGGTTGTGGCTCAGCGAGCGGGCCAGGTCGATGAGGTTCCAGCGACGCATGGGCGAGCCGGCGAGCACCAGCAGGTGGGGGCGCCAGTTCTTCGGATCGGGCGCCGGGCTGATACGCATCAGACCGGCGCGAGTGATCGCCAGCCACAGCCCGCGGCGAACGTCTCCCCACGCCAGCCGGAGCTCGCGCCGCTCCAGCCACAGGAACACGCCCAGCACGAACGTCGCCGCCAGGGCGGTGGCGAGCGGGTTGATCACCAGCATCACGGCGATGCACAGGAAGGCGCCCAACAGCGACAGCGACCAGTGCACGTGGAAAGTGGGCCGGAAGCTCGGGCTCCCGACAAAGCGCTCCACGCCGGCGGCCACGTTCAGCACACCGTACGTGGTGAGGAAGAACATGGTCAGCACGGGAGCGATGGCGTTCAGGTTGCCCCACCACACGGCCGCCACCGCGATCGCGAGCGTGAACAGCGTGCCGATGCGCGGCTGGTCGTCGCGGCCGCTCCCGCGTCCCAGCCATCGGAACCCCGGGGGCAGGATCCCGTCCCGCGCCAGCGCCTGGAGCACGCGCGGCGCCCCGAGCATCGACCCCACCGCGCTCGACAGGGTCGCGCCCCACACGCCCATGAGGATCGCGTCGCCCCAGAACGCCATGCGGCGCATCACGAGCGGGTCCGCGACGAGGGTGTCGGCGTCGGCGCGCGCGCTCAGCAGGAAGGGGAGCGCCAGGTAGATGAGGTACCCCACGCCGATGGCCGCGAACGTCCCGCGGGGGATGGCGCGGCCCGGACGCTTCAGGTCGCCCGACAGGTTCACGCCCGCCATGATCCCGGTCACCGCGGGGAAGAACACCGCGAACACGCGCCAGAAGCTCGGCTCGCGGGGTGGCACCTCGGCGAGCAGGCCGGGTTCGGGCGGCCCCACGGGCCCACCCGCCACGAACGACACGAGCGACAGGACGATGGCCGCCATGACGACGTATTGCGCCCGGATCGCCGCCTTCGCGGACGTGAGCGCCAGGAGACCCACGAGCACCGTCACCACCACACCCGTCGTGCGCGCGTCGAGGGCGGGGAACACGTCCACGAGGCTCTCTGCGAAACCCACCGTGTAGAGCGCCACGGACAGCCCCTGAGCGAGGAACAGCGGGATCCCGACGGCGCCGCCCGTCTCGAGCCCGAGCGAGCGGCTGATCATGTAGTAGGCGCCCCCGATCCGGACCCGCTGGTCGGTCGCGATGGCCGCGATGGACATCCCGGTCAGGAACGTGATGCTCGTCGCGATCGTCACGATCGCGATCGCGCCCGCCAGCCCGACGTTGCCCACGACCCAGCCGAGCCGCAGATACATGATGACGCCGAGGATCGTGAGGATCGACGGCGTGAAAACGCCTTCGAACGTGCCGAGCCCGTCCTCCCGAGGGGGAGCGACGTGCGGGCCCAGCGAGGGGCGCGGATCGCGGGAGCGGCTCACGGCCGCGACCGGTCCTCGCCGAACGGAAGCGAGGTGAGGGGATGATCGACGCCGAGGCGGCCCGCGATCGAGGTTCGCCCGCCGGGGAGAGCGGCGAGCCCCGGGTGGTCGACCTGGCCGACAAGCTCGCCTCGTTCGACGACCTGTGGGCACCGCGGATCATCGCCGAGCTCAACGGCCAGCACGTCAAGATCGTCAAGCTCGAGGGCGAGTTCGTGTGGCACCATCACGACGACGAGGATGAGCTGTTCCTGGTTCTGGAGGGGCGGCTGGTCATCGATCTTCGCGACCGGACCCTCGAGCTGGGTCCCGGTCAGCTGTGCGTGATCCCCCGCGGAGTCGAGCATCGTCCGAGGGCGGAGCGCGAGACGCGGGTGCTCCTGTTCGAGCCCGCAGCTACGCTCAATACGGGCAACGTTCGGGACGAGCGGACGGTCCAACGCCCGGAACGGATATGACGGCCGGGCCCCGCGCGCCCTCCCGACCGATGGGCGCGAACATAACACCGCGACCCCACACAGACAGGAGACCGGCATGAGCCTCGCGTCCCGATCGACACGCACCTCGCCGAGCACCCTCACCGCGACAGCGCGTGCACTCGTGGGGGGTCTCGTCGGTCTCGCGGGGCTCCTCGCGGCGGGCGGCGCGAGCGCGCAGCAGGACGATCGCGACGCGGTGCTCGCGGTCCTCGATCGGCTGTTCGATGGGATGCGGACGAACGACGGCGACATGGTCCGCTCGGTGTTCGTCGAGGGCGCGACCCTCATCTCGACCGAGAACGACGAGGGCGATCCCATGACCCGGCTGATCCCCACCGACCGCTTCGCGGCCGCGGTCGACCAGGCGACGGTACCGTGGGACGAGCCCATCTGGGAGCCGATGGTCCACATCCGCGACCACCTGGCCACCGTGTGGGCAAAGTACGCGTTCTACGCCGGCGAGGACTTCGTGCACTGCGGGGTGGACACGTTCATCCTGGCGCGACAGGCGGACGGCTGGAAGATCGCCTCGCTCGCCGACACGCGGCAGACCGAGGACTGCGAGATGCCCCCGGACCGGGAGCCGGGCGCCTAGCCCTGCCCGCGGCGGGGCGCCCCGCGCGCCGATCCGGACCCGAGGGAGCTCCCGGAGCGGGACACTAGCGGGTCGTGCCGGCGCTGTCGGCGGACTCCTCCGCGCCGGCGGCGGCCTCGCCCGCGCCACCCGCCGGCTCGTCGGCACCCTGCGCCGCCCCGGTGTCGACCGCCTGTCGGGGCATCACGTTCGCCCCCTCGAACAGGCGCTCCATCCCCCCCGTGATCACGCTCTCACCGGCCGCCACGCCGCTCCGTATCTCGGCCCACCCGGGCTTCCGGACCCCGAGCTCGACCGCGCGGCGCAGAGCCTGGCCACCGGACGCCACGACCCACACGAACGTGCCCTGATCGAGCTGCAGGACCGCTTCCTCGGGCACCATCACGGCGTGCGGTCGCACCTCTGTGGCCAGTCGCGCCTCGATGAACATCCCCGGCTGGAGCCGCCGGTCGTCGTTGGATGCCCGCGCCTTGACGAGGATCGTCCTCGCCGGAAGCTGGACGCGAGGATCGACGAAGTCCACCGCGCCCGTGAACTGGCGGTCCGGGAGCGCCGCGACGGTGAACGACACCTGCTGCCCCCGCTCGAGCTCGACCGCGTAGCGCTCGGGCACCTCGAAGGTGGCGCGCATCGGGTTCACGGTCTGGAGAGTGACCAGCGAGGTCGAGGAGGTCACGTAGTCGCCGAGGCTGACGAGCCGCTCGCCGACCACGCCCGCGAAGGGTGCGCGCACCACGGTACGCTCCAGCCGCACGCTCTGGAGGTCGAGCTCGGCCTGCGTGCTGCGCGCCTGGGCCTCGGCCTGCTGGAGCTCCGCCTCCGAGGCCGCATCCTGCTCGAGCAGGGCGCGCGTGCGCGCCAGCGCCTGCTGCGCCAGGTCGCGCTGCGCCTCGAGCCGGGCGACCTGCGCCCGGAGCTCGGCGTCGTCCACCTTGAAAAGCGGGGCGCCCTCGCGGACCTCGCTGCCCTCCCGAACGAAGATCTCGACGATTCGCCCTTCCACGTCGGGACGTAGCTGGATGGCCTGCACGGCCTCGATCTCGCCGGTCGCGAGAATCTCGTCGATCACCGTGTCCTCGACCGCCGTCGCGACATCCACCGGCATGGGGGGAAATCCGCCGCCGGACGCACCTCCGCCCTCCGCTCCCGCCTCGGCCCGCCCGCACCCGGCGAGGACCATGGCGGAGAGCGCCACGGCGCTCCCCAAGCTCCGCATCACCCTTCTATCTCGAATCATGGCTCCACTCTATTCGGAAACAGACGCCGCCCCAGGAGCGCTTCGAGGCCGGCGAGCGCCAGCCGCGTCGCGTACCTCGCCTGCACGAGACCCGCCTCGGCATCGGCCAGATCCACCTGGGCCGTGATCAAATCCAGAATCGTCGTCGCTCCGCCCCGGTAGCGGGACTCCTGGACGCGCAGGTTCTCGGTCGCCACCAGCACGGCCTGTTCGGCGAGGTCGGCGCTCGCCCGGGCCGTGGTGTACGTCGAGTACGCCTGCACCACGTCGCGCCGCACGGCCCGCTCCACATCCTCGCGTCGGGCGCGCGCCACGTCGCGCTGGACGCGGGCCTGGGAGATCAGAACTTCGCGCCGGCCGCCGTCCCACAGCGGGATCGACACGCTGACACCGGCCGCCGAGCGCACCGTGGCATCCGGGAACAGGTGATCATCGTAGCTCGAGATCTGACCGAACAGGCTCACCTGGGGCAGATATGCCGACCGCTCGGCCGCATAGGCCGACTGCGCCGCCCGCTCGTCGGCTCGCGCGGTCTGGTAGTCCGGTCCGCTGGCCAGCGCCTCGACGATCGCCTCGTCCTCTCCAAGCGGCAGGGGGCTCGCCGTCGACACGTCCATCGCAGCCGCGTCGACGGGTCCCTCCGCACCCACCCGCCGGCCGAGCTGAAACTGCGACACGCGCAGCGTGGCCTCCTCCCGGAGCAGGTCGACACGCGCCCGGGTCAGCTCGAGCAGGAGCTGGAGGGAGTCGGTCTGGACGGCCGCCCCCGAGGTCACGCGCGCCCGGGCCACGGCGAGCTGCTCATCGGCTCGTCGGACGCGCCCGCGAGCCACGTCGACGAGCTCCTTCTCGGACAGGACGCCGTAGAAGTCGGTCTCGGTGTCGAGGGCGGTCTGGTACAGCGCCTGGACCTCCCCCGAACGCGAGGCGTCGAGCTCGGCCCCGAGTTGGTGCATCTCGGCGAACCGCCGCCCACCCTGGAAGAGGGGGAGCGTCCCCTGGAGGCTCGACTGCGCCAGCTGCGAGGTGAGCTCGGCCGTCCCGATGTTGAACGACTCGCTCGAGAACTTCGTGAAGCTCCCGCTCGCCTGGATCGATGGAAGGACGAAGCGGGTGATGGCCGCCGTCCTGGCCCACTGCGCGTTGTCCATCCGACCCAGCGCCAGGATGTACTCCGGATCGAACGAGGTCGCCCGGCGGATCGCTTCCTCGAGCGTCACGACCTCCATCCCGACGGTACCGGAGAGGCGCGCGGAGATCGTGTCCACCACCTGCGCGGAGAGCGGCCGGGCGAGGAGGAGCGCGAGCAGGAGGATGCCCGCCCGCCTCACGTCCGCCCTCCGTGACCACCATGCGGCTCTCGCGGCGGGTCGCCCGGACCGGCCGGGAAGCTCGGCGCCGCGCCCTCGCGGAAGCTGGGCCCGCCCTCGCGGAAGCCGGGCGCCGGCCCGCCGGGGCCCGCCGTGGCGGGCGTGAGACCGCCCGTCGACCTGGCCTTCTCGGGCTTTGCCGCCCGGCGCCGTGCCCGGACGCCCTCGAGCATGATCCACACGACGGGGACGAGGAACAGCGTGAGCAGGGTCGAGAACGCCAGCCCGCCCACGATCGCGTATCCGAGGGGACGCCGGCTGGCCGAGCCCGAGCCGAGCCCGAGCGCGATGGGCATCGCGCCGGCCACGGTCGCCACGGCGGTCATGAGGATGGGACGAAGCCTGATGCGCCCTGCCTCGATCATGGCGTCGACGATCGCCATCCCGCGCTCGCGGAGCTGGTTCGCGTATTCCACCAGGAGGATCGAGTTCTTGGTCACCAGCCCGACCAGGAGGATCATCCCGATCTGGCTGTACAGGTTGAGGGTCGAGCCCGCGAAAAGCAGCGTCAGCAGGGCCCCGGTCACGGCCAGCGGGACCGCGAGCAGCACCGTGAACGGGTGCACCAGCGATTCGAACTGCGCGGCCAGCACCATGAACACGACCACGATGGAGAGCGCGAACGCGAAGTAGAGCGCGTTCCCGCTCTCCTGCAGCTCCCGCGACTCTCCCGCCAGGGCGATCTGCGTTCCGCTCGGCAGGATCTGGTCGCCGGCCGCGTACAGGCTGTCGAGCGCCTCGCCGAGCGTGAACCCCGGGGCCACGCTGGCGGAGAGCGTGAAGGAGCGCATGCGGTTGAAGTGGTTGAGCTGCACGGGCCCCACGCCCTCGTGCACCGAGGCGAGCTGGTCGAGCTGCACCAGCTCGCCGCCCCGTCCGCGCACCTCGATCCCGCGCATGTCGCTGGGCGTGGCGCGCTCGTCGGCCTCCAGACGGACCCACACGTCATACAGCTTGTTGTCGCGCGTGAACGTGCTCACCCGCCGGCCCCCCAGCAGGGTCTGGAGCGCGGAGGCGACATCGCCCACCGGCACGCCGAGGTCCTCGGCCCGGTTGCGATCGAAGCTCACCGTCAGCTCCGGCTTGTTGAGCTTGAGGTCCGTATCGACGTTGATGAGCGCCGGGATCTGCCGGGCGCGCGGCAGGAACCGGGCCTGCGCGGCGGTCAGGGAATCGTAGTTGGGGTGCCGAACGACGAACCCCACCTGTGCGGACTGGAAGCCGCCCCCGATCGCGGGCGGATTGGTCGCGAACGCGAGGATACCCGGGATCGAGAACAGTTGCGGGCGGACCTCGGCGAGGATCTCGTCGACCCCCCGATCCCGATCAGGGAGATCCTTGAGCCGCACGAACGAGATCCCGCTCGCGACGTTGCCGCCGAACCCGATCACGGTGAAGTAGCGCTCCACCTCGGGGACCCGGGACACGATGGCCTCGACCTCGCGCTGGTAGCGGTCGGTGAACTCCATCGTCGAGCCCTCGGGGGCAATGGAGAACACGATGAAGTAGTCCCGGTCCTCGGAGGGCACGAACTCGCGCTCGAGCGCCCGGAAGGCCACGACCGCCACCGCGACGGTGGCGAGCGCCCCCACGACCACCAGCGCGCGGTGCCGCACGGCGAAGCGCAGCGCCGCCGCGTACCCGTTCGCGATCCCCTCGAAGCCCTTCTCGAGCGCGTTGTACAGACGTCCGTGCTTGCGCGACACGCGGAGGATCTTCGCGCACAGCATGGGCGTGAGGCTGAGCGCCACGAACGACGACACGACCACGGCTCCGGCCATCGCGATGCCGAACTCGTTGAACAGGCGTCCCGTCGTCCCCTGCAGGAAGGCGAGCGGGGAGAACACGGCCACCAGCGCCACCGTGGTCGCGATCACCGCGAAGGCGATCTCGCGGGTCCCGTCGATGGCCGCGTCGGTGGGGTTCTTCCCCAGCTCCTCCTGGTGACGGAACGCGTTCTCGAGCACGATGATCGCGTCGTCCACCACGATCCCGATCGCGAGGATCAGCGCGAGCAGCGTCAGGTTGTTGATCGTGAATCCGAAGACGTACATGAGCCCGAACGCCGCGATGATCGACGTCGGAATCGCGAGCCCGGGGATCAGCGTGCCGCGCAGGTTGCGCAGGAAGACGAAGATGATGAGGACGACGAGGACCCCGGCCAGCAACAGCGTGTCCTGCGCCTCGTTGATGGACGCGCGCACGAACTCGGAGCCATCGAACGCGCGCACGAGGCTCACGCCCGCCGGGAGCGCATCCCGGATGGCCGGGAGCTCGGCGCGCACCGCGTCGGACACCTGGATGAGGTTCGACTTGGACTGGCGGACCACGCCCACGCCGATCGAGTTGTCGCCGTTGTAGCGGAGGATCGAGCGATAATTCTCCGACCCGAGCTCCACCCGTGCGACGTCGCGCAGACGCACGACCTGACCGTTCGCGGTGGACACGACCAGGTCGTCGAACTCCTCGGGGGTCTTGAGCTCGCCCAGTGACCGGACCGTGAACTCGCGCTGCTGGGACTCGATGCGGCCCGCGGGGACCTCCACGTTGCGGCTGCGGATCGCGGCCTCGACGTCCTGTACCGTGAGCCCGCGGGCGGCGAGATCGGCCGCGCGCAGCCACACCCGCATGGCGAAGCGCCGCTCGCCGAAGATCTGGGCACTCCCCACGCCGGGCAGGCTCTGGAGCCTCGTCTTCACGAGCCGGTCGGCGATGTCGGACAGCTGCCGGAGCGTGTAGTTCTCGCCCCCGAGGGCCAGCCACAGGAACGGCTGCGCGTCGTTGTCCTGCTTGGCGACGACAGGCTCGAGGATCTCCTGCGGGAGACGGCCGCGCACCCGCGCCACCTTGTCGCGCACGTCGTTGGCCGCCGCGTCGAGGTCCCGGTCGAGGTGGAACTCGAGCGTGATGTTCGCGCTCTGCTCGGCGCTCGTGCTGGTGAGCGTCCGGATACCCTCGATCGTGGCCAGCTCCTCTTCGAGGATGTCGGTGACCGTCGACTCCATGACGCGGGCGTTCGCACCCGGCAACCCGACGCTGACCGAAATGATCGGCGCATCGATGTCGGGGAACTCCCGAACCGACAGACGCTGGAACGCGATGGCGCCGAACAGGATGAGCGTCAGGCTCATCATGCTCGCCATCACGGGACGTCGCACGGACATATCGGATAGCTTCAAGGGATGTTGCCTGTCGTTGGTTCGTTTCGCGTACACACCTCACGCCCGCCCGGCGTCACTCCCGAAAATCGGACGCGGGTCTCGGGCGCCGCCCTCACGTGGATTCGACGAACAACGTACGTCTGAATCGACCGGAAGGTTCTTCGCGGCGGTCCGGACTCTCTGTTGCCGGCCGGGCTACGGCCGACCCCGTTCGCCGGGGCGCGCTCCGGGGCCGATCGCGCGCTCCCTGAGCCTGCCGACGTCGATCTCGCCGACCGACGCGCAACCGCACAGGGCCATCGTGAGATCGAACTCGGCCAGGATGTTGTGAAGCGCGTCCCGCACTCCCGACTCTCCTGCCACCCCGAGAGCGAGCGCGTACGGGCGTCCGATCATACACGCCCTCGCGCCCAGCGCCAGCGCCTTGAACACATCGGCGCCGCTCCGGATCCCGCTGTCGAACAGCACGGGGACCCGATCGGCCGCGGCCCGCACCACGTCGGGGAGGGCGTCCAGGGCCCCGATCGCCCCGTCGACCTGCCGTCCGCCGTGGTTCGAGACGACGATCCCGTCCATCCCGTGATCGACCGCGCGTCTCGCATCCTCGGGGTCGAGGATTCCCTTCAGGACGATCGGCAGGCTCGTGCGCTCCCGCGCGAACGCGAGGTCCCTCCAGGTGAGGGCGGGGTTCGTGAACAACGCCGCCACGCGCATCACCGCCGCCTGGACATCCTCTTCCGGGGGGTCGGCCAGCGAGGCACGGAACACGGGATCACTGAAGTAGTTGGCGAGCCCCTCGGCGTACAGGAAGGGAAGGTAGGCGCGCTCGAGGTCGCGCGGCCGCCAGCCGAGAAAGGCGGCGTCCAGCGTGATCACGATCGCGTCGTACCCGGCCCGCTCCGCCCGTTCGAGCAGGCTCTCCGCCAGCTCGGGCTCGGACGGCCAGTAGAGCTGGAACCAGCGCGGCGTGTCCCCCATGGTGGCCGCGACATCCTCGAGCGGCGTCGACGACACCGTGCTGAGCACGAGGGGAATCCCGAGCGCCGCTGCGGCGCGTGCGGTGCCGAGCTCGCCGGACGGATGGATGATCCGCTGCACCCCGAGGGGGGCGAGGAGCACCGGGACATCGGATCGCCGGCCGGGCAGCTCGACCGACAGATCCCGCCGGCTCACGTCGCACAGCATGCGCGGCACGATCCGCCAGCGTCGGAACGCCTCGCGGTTCGCGCGCATCGTGTCCTCGACCCCCGCCCCGCCGCTCACGTAGTCGTAGGCGGTGGCGGACATGAGCTGCCGGGCCTTTCGCTCGAGCCGGCGATAACGGATCGGGAACTCGGGCGTGGCTCCGGACACACCGGCCCGGTAAAAGCCGAGCTGGCGACTCATGCCGTCGCTGAAATCGCTCATGGAGGCTCCTCCCCCGCCGACGGCCCCTCCCCGGCGACGTCGCGGGGCAGCTGCGCCTCGAGCGTCCGCTGGAGGCGCTCCCACTCCTCGACCGATCCGAACCCGTAGAGACTCTCCACGATCCGTCCACCGGGGTCGACGATCAGGGTGTACGGGAGCCCGATGAACCCGAACGCGTCCTGGATGTCGGGTCCCGCGTAGAACCACGGAAACGGTACCCCGAAGGGCTCGATGAACTCGACCGCCGCGCGGCGGTCGGCGTCGGCGGAGATGGCCACGAACTCGACGACCGCCGTGTCGAGCGTCCGGTACCAGGCGGACAACATGGGGAGCTCGGCGCGGCAGGGCGCGCACCAGCTCGCCCATATGTTGATCAGAAGCGCCTTGCCGCGGTAGTCATCGAGACGCGTGGTGTCGCCGTCGAGGCCGATGAGCGCCACCGATGGGACGGCGCCGCCCCGCCCCGCCGGCGGCGTGTCCGCTCCTCCACAGCCCACCAGCGTCGCGACGGCGAGCAGCGTCGGAATGCCCGCGGCCCGCGATACGCGGCCCGCTCCAGCGAGCTGGGTCAGCGGATGACCAGCGCCGGGTCGATCGGACCCGGGGGGAGCGCGGGGGCCACGCCGAAGCTCGCCGACACCGACGCCGGGACGGGAGGACTCCATACCTCCGTGTCCGGGTTGAACTCCGCCCACGCGAACCAGAAGGCCACGTACGTGTCGGGCACTCGCTCGAGCTGCGTCCCCGCGAGGGGGCCCGCGTACGCCGCCCCGAACAGGTCCCACGAGCTCCCCGTCTCGATGTCCCGGCGCTCGGCGCCCACGGCCTCGAAGGTGAGCGTCTGCCCGTCCACCTCGGCCCGGAACGGGATCGCCGCCCGGGCGAAGAAGTTCCAGAACACGGCGATCGGCCGCCCATCGAGCTGCGCGTTGCCGACCGACACGGGCGACTGGTCGGGACGAAGCGCGTCGAGGATCGACAGCGGGACGGCGAGCCCGCCCGAGGAGGAGGGGATGCCCAGGACGCGCTCCTTCGGAGGCCGGCGCGTGTCGAGCTCGCCCTCGATCGGGAACTCGAACGTCGCGTTGTCGGGATCCTCGTAGTCACCATACGGATACAGCGTGTACAGGAAGTCGTATCCCGTGCCGGAGGAGACGACCCACGTGTCCTGGTGCGTGGCGAACCACGCGGCGTAGGAGAGCTCCTCGTACGGCACGCGGGCGAGGTGCACTCCATCGCGGCTCCCGCAGCTGCCGGTGCCGATCATCTGCGGCCACAGCGTGCCGCCCGCGTCCTCCATCACGAGGTTCGACCCCAGGACGTATCTCGACACCGAGAACGAGTCGATCGACGAGGCCCCGCGATCGAACACGAGACCCGACCCGGTGAGCGGCGAGTACGTGACCGCGAGCTGCTCGCCGGGCACCGAGAGGTTCACCACCTCGTGGTGCCACAGGATCCGGTGCGGGATCGCCAGCGGCTGGCCGTTGAAGATGACCCCGATGACGAGGTCGAACTCGGGGATGAACGCGGACCCGGGCGTGTTGGGGCGTACGACGTGCGGGTTCGCGAGAGCCGGGATGTCCGAGCGCTCCGCCCCGCCGTCGACGAACTCCGCGAGCGGGATCGTGCAATCGGAGAACGGGGCCGTGGGCGAGTCCGAGCAGGCACCCACGAGCGCGATCGCCGCCACGACGAGCGCGGCATCCCGCGCGACCCGCTTCGGGCGGGAACGTCGCTCTGCTGGCACCCGGTCGTCCATTCGGTCACCCCTTTCGTCATCGAGCCCCGGCGGACACGGTGGGGAGCCGGATCCGAGCGGCTCCCTTGGCGTCGAGGGCGACCCCCAAGTTAACGTGCGCGGCCCGGTAGGGTTCCACCGGAGGCCGCGATCCGCGGCCGGCCGGGCGTCGACGGCCGACGTCGCGCGCGGGCACCACCCGTGACAACGCGTGGCCAGCCGGTTCCGGGACGGAATCGGCCTCGCACCTTCGTGGAGGAACTCGCGTGAGACACGTGCCGACGATCGCCATCGTGGCCGCCCTCGGCCTCATCGCGCCGGGCACCCGCGCACAGGAGCTGGACGATGTCGAGCGCCGGATCGTCGCGAACGTCGAGAGCGGCGTGGAGGAGCACGTCGATCTCCTCGAGCGGCTGGTGAATGTGAACAGCGGCACGATGAACCACGACGGTGTTCGCGAGGTCGGCCGACTGCTCGAGGACCGGTTTCGGGCCCTCGGCTTCGATGTGCGCTGGATCACGATGCCACCCGCGGTGGACCGGGCCGGCCACCTGTTCGCGGAACGTCGGGGGGAGCGGGGCCGCAAGCTGCTGCTCGTCGGGCACCTCGACACCGTGTTCGAGGAGGACAGCCCCTTCCAGGACTTCGAGCGGCGCGGGAACACGGCCCGCGGGCCGGGGGTGAACGACATGAAGGGCGGGGACGTGGTCATCCTCGCCGCGCTGGAGGCGCTCTACGCGGCCGGAGCCCTCGAGGGGACCGACATCACCGTGGCCCTGACCGGGGACGAGGAGAGCCCGGGACACCCGCTCGACATCGCGCGCGCCGCTCTCATCGAGGCCGGCCGCCGGGCCGACGTGGCGCTTGGATTCGAGGGCGGCGTCGGAAGCCCGCAGAGCGCCACCGTGGCGCGGAGGGGATCCTCGGGCTGGACCCTGCGGGTCACCGGGACCCGCGGCCACTCGTCGGCGATCTTCTCGGAGGCGCTCGGCTCGGGGGCCATCTTCGAAGCCGCCCGCATCCTGAACGCGTTCCACGAGCAGGTGCGCGGCGAGCGCTACCTCACCTTCAACCCGGGGGTGATCCTCGGGGGCACGGACGTCCGCTACGAGCCGTCACAGACGCGGGGTACGGCGTTCGGCAAGACGAACGTCGTCGCGCAGACGGTCGTCGTGGACGGCGGGCTGCGCTTCATCTCCGAGGAGCAAGAGGAGCACGCGAGACAGAGCATGCGGCGCATCGTGGACGATCATCTCCCGCGCACCGATGCCGAGATCGAGTTCACCGACGGCTACCCGGCGATGCCGCCGACCGAAGGGAACCAGCGCTTGTTCGCGAAGCTCGACGCGGTGAGCCGGGACCTGGGGCTCGGCCCCATACAGGGAGTGGATCCCGGAGCCAGGGGAGCGGCCGACATCTCCTTCGTCGCTCCCTACACCGACGGGCTCGCGGGTCTCGGACCCTTCGGATCGGGGGGGCACACTCCGGACGAGTCGGTCGAGCTCGGGTCGATCCGCACCGCGACGCTCAAGGCGGCCCTGCTCATCTATCGCCTGACTCGCTGAGCGCCCGCCGCGGCGGTCGGCGCGTCAGATGAACCAGGCTTCCGCGTCGGCCTCGACGCCCTCGATGTGCGGCTTCTGCGTGCGGACTTCCTTCTGCTTCTGATCGCTCTGCGAGCGCTGCCCGAGCGCGATCGCCGCTACGCTCGCGGCAAGCGCGATGAGGATCTTGAGGTTGTTTCTCTTCATCGTGTTTCCCTCGCTCCCTGCGTCTCACCCCACCGAACGATGAGCCGACGCCGTGGGTTTCTCGTGCAGGTTCCACGCTAGCGTGCCCGGACCCGGAAAACGTGTGTTGACACCACTTCGTGACGGGGTGCGCCGATGCGCGCCTTCCACATGTTGCGCACTGCCATCACTCCGGGCGCAACACGTCGGTCACAGAGGGATCGCGGGCCGGGGGCCGGCCCGCGGGGGGCGGCCGGGCATCCATGCCGCCCGGACCGTCCGGCGGGGGAGGTCAGAACGTCTGGAGCAGCGTGTGGACGAGGATCCCGACCAGCGCGATCGGACACACGTAGCGGATGAGCACCACCCACAGGCCTCCGAGCGCGAACGATCCGTCCGTGGCCCGCACCTCGTCGCCGGCGTTCCCGACTCCCCACTTCCAGCCGACGAACGCGCTGATGAACAAGGCGCCGACGATGAGTCCAAACGACCCGAAGATCGTGAACATCAGATCGAGGAAGTCGATCCCCACTCCGGGGACGTGCGTGAGCCAGCTCACCGCCCCGTTGCCGAGCGCGCTCGGGATCCCGATCACGAACGCCAGGGCGGCGAGCAGCAGTGCGGCCTTGCGGCGCGACCAGCCCTTCTCGTCCACGGCCCACGTCACCCCCACCTCGAGGAGCGAGATGCTGGACGTGAGCGCCGCAATCGCCAGGAGCATGAAGAAGCCCGTCCCGAATATGATCCCGCCGTATGGCTGTGGCGGCATGGACGACAGGAGCTGCGGCAGCACGACGAATACCATGCTGGGCCCCTCGACGTCCGGATTGAAGCCGCTCGAGAACAGGGTCGGGAAGATGATGAGCCCGGCGAGAAACGCGATCGCGGTGTCGAACCCGGTGACCCAGGCGGCGGAGGAGACGAGCTCCTGCTTCTTGTCGAGGTAGGACCCGTACGTGATCATCGCGCCCATCCCGAGGCTCAGGCTGAAGAACGCCTGTCCGATGGCCGATATGATGACGCCGCCATCGATGACCGAGAAGTCGGGCTTCAGATAGAAACCGAGGCCTTCGCCCGCCCCCGGCAGGGTGACGGCACGTACCGAAAGAAGGATGAGGATGATGACGAGGAGGGGCATGAGGATCTTGGTCGAGCGCTCGATCCCGTCGCGGATCCCGCCGAGCACGACCCACGCCGTGAGCACCATGAACGCCAGGTGCCAGCCGATCGCCTGACCCGGGGTGCCGGCCACCTGGCCGAACAGCGCGTTCGTGTCGGTGCTCGACGTGAACGTCCCGGTGACCGCCTTGACGATGTAGGAAAGCGTCCAGCCGGCGATCACGGAGTAGAAGCTGAGGATCATCACGCCGGTCAGCACGCCGATCGCGCCTATGAGCCACCACATCGTGTTCGGCGCCAACCGCTTGAACGCGCCGACGGGGTTGCGCTGCGTGTTCCGACCGATCATCAGCTCGGCCAGCATCACCGGCGCCCCGATGATCGCCACGGCCACCAGATAGACGATCAGGAAGGCGGCCCCGCCGTTCCGACCCGCCTGCGTGGGGAAGCCCCAGATGTTGCCCAGACCGACCGCGCTTCCCGCGGCGGCGAGGATGAAGGCGGCCTTGGAGCCCCAGCTGTCCCGGTTCTGCGGGGTACCGACGTCCATCGTCTCCCTCCGTTGGATGGCGTGGACAGGCCTTGATCGGCCCGCCGGGCCACGCCCGGCGGCCTTCCGGGACCCGCTCCGGAGTTCGTCCGAGGATACGCGCCGCGTTCGGCGCTTACAAGCACGACCTCCGGGGTCGCACCGTCACGGCCCGCTCAGGGGCCGGCCCGCGTCACCCGGGGTCCGGGGGGCGTTCCGATCTCCCAGCGGTTGGGCGCACCGGGCGACAGGTCGAGCTCGATCGACCCCACCCCGCCCCCGCGCTCGTCCTCGGCCTCGAGCAGGACGCGGTCGGCGCGCAGCCGGATGTCGACGCGGATCGAATCGCGGGCGGGCACGGTGTCGAGCGCCACCCGGGAGGCGCCCGCGCTCGCGAACACCCGCGCCTCGTGATCGTGCGGGTTGACGAGCAGGAGACGGTACTCGCGCGGCGCACCTTCACCGGGGAGCGCCGGGAGGCCCGATCCCCGTGAGCCGGATGTGTCCGCGGCCACCTGGCCGCTGTCGGGCGCCGTGCCATCCGGCACCACGACGGCCTTCGCGTCCGGCTCGGCCGCCCCACGCTCCGCACCGCACGCCGCGAACGTCAGACCGGCGAGCACGAGCGCCGCCGCGCCCCGAGTCCATCCCGTCATGCCACCTCCTTCAGGGCCTGGTCGTCATCCAGACGCGCCGTGAGTGCGCGCTCGACCTCCAGCTCGATGCGGGCGCGGTCCCACCCGAGCTCGCCGGCGATCGCCGCCGCCACGTTGCGCGCCGCCGTCTCGACCCCGTCGCGCGTCTCGAGACCGACCCGCGTACGTCGGTAGAGGACATCGCACACGCGGAGCGCGAACTCCTCGCGCACGGCGTGCACCGCCTCGGCGAGCAGGTGCGGGCGTCCTTCGAGGATGGGGGATGCGAGCTGCGGCTCGTCCTCCACGAGCCCGAGGACGTCCTCGGCCCGCGTCCCGTACGCCCGCGTCAGCCGCCGGGCGCTCTGCGGGCCGATCCCGAGCCGCTCGGCACGCGATCGGACGTGGGCGGCGAGCTGCTCCAGGTCGTCGAAGTTGCCGCCGGGGAGGGGCACGCGTGCCGTGTCGCAGCGTCTCGCGGGCTGCACGTCCGCCTTTGCGAGGAATCCCGACACCCGGTCCACCGTCTCCTCGGCCATCCCCCGGTGCGACGTGAGCTTGCCACCCATGAGGGTGAACAGGCCGTCCGGCTTCTCGTGGATCTCGAACTCGCGCGACACGGCTCCGGCGTTCCCGCCCACCCCTTCGTCCGGCGCCACCAGGGGCCGGATGCCGGCCCACGCGCTGAGCACGTCGGCCCGCGTGAGCCGCGCTTCGGGGAACAAGTGGTTCGTGGCCCGCAACAGGTACGCTATGTCCTCGGGGGTGGCGGCCACGTCCTCGGGCGGGCCTCGGTAGAACTCGTCCGTCGTCCCGATGAGGGTCAGATCCTCGCGCCACGGGAGGACGAACATGATGCGGTGGTCGCTGGGCGCCTCGAAGATGAACGCCCGCTCGTGGCCGATCCGGCGGCGCGCCACGTGGATGTGGGTGCCGCGCGACGGCGCCAGCCGGGCCGGCCGCTCGATCCCGGCCCGGCGGAGCGTCTCCTCGCTCCACGGACCCGTGGCGTTGACGACCGCCAGCGCATCGATGGCGAACCCGCCACCGGTCTCCAGGTCCCGCACCGTGACTCGGTGCCCGGGCCAGTCCGAGGTGTCGATGGCGGCCGCCTCCAGTCGGTTGGTCGCCGCGCAGCCCGCCTCGACGGCCGATCGCACCGTCGTGATCACGAGGCGCGCATCGTCCACCTGGGCGTCGAAGTAGCGCGCTCCTCCGAGCAGGCCCTCGCGCCGCAGGCGGGGCTCGCGCGTCAGGAGCTCCTCCACGTCGAGCATCTGGTGGCGCTCGATGTTGCGGAACAGCGAGAGGGCATCGTACAGCCACAGCCCCGCGTCGAGCTTGAGCTTCCCGACCCGGCCCGTATCGAAGATCGGGAACAGGAACTCGAGCGGACGGACCAGGTGGGGAGCGATGCGAAGCAGGGTGCGCCGCTCCTGGCTGGCCTCGAACACGAGATCGAGCTCGAAGTGCTCGAGATAACGCAGGCCCCCGTGCACGAGCCGGGACGAGCGGCTGCTGGTGCCCTCGGCGTAGTCGCGGGCCTCGATCAGACCCGTCTTGAGCCCGCGGCGCGCGGCATCCCGGGCCACGGCGGCGCCCGAGATTCCGCCCCCGATCACCAGCACGTCGAACGCTTCCGTGGCGAGGCGCTCGAGGTGGGAGGCCCGCGAGTGGTCCGGGGCCCGAGGGCCGCTCACGGGGCGAGCACCAGCTTTCCGAACACCTCGCCCCGCTCGAGCCGCTCGTACGCCTCGCGAGCCCGCGACAACGGCCACACGTCGTCCACCACCGGCTCGAGCTCGCCGGCGAGGACCAGCCCCATCGCCTGCTCGAACTCCTGGCGGTTCCCCATCGTGCTCCCGAGCACGGCGATCTGACGCCAGAACATACGCCGGATGTCGACTTCGCCCCGGGGGCCGCTCGTGGCGCCGTACGCCACCATGCGGCCGGCGGGGGCCAGGGCGCGCAGGCAACCCGGCCACATGGCCTCCCCCACGCCGTCGAGGACCACATCGACGCCGCGCTTCCCGGTCTCCACCCACACTCGCTTCGAGAAGTCCTCCTCGAGCCGGTCGATGACCACGTCGGCCCCGAGCTCCCCCACACGGCGGACGTTGTCGGGCCCGCTGGTGACGGCGTACACGGTGGCCCCCACCCACTTCGCGATCTGGATCGCCGCGGTCGACACGCCGCCCGACGCCCCGGTCACGAGGATCGTCTCGCCCTCCCGGAGCCCGGCCCGCGTGCGCAGCGCACGCCATGCGGTCTGGTACACGAGCGGGGCCGCGGCGGCCACCTCGAACGGAAACCCGGCGGGGATCGGATACAGGTTACGGGCCGGGACGACCGCGAGCTCGGCCATTCCGCCGCGCACGTGCTCGCCGAGGATCCGGAAGCGGGGGCACAGCGGGTGCTCGCCCGCGAAGCACCATTCGCACTCCCCGCACCACAGGGCGGGGTTCACGCACACCGGCTGGCCCGGCTCGGGACCCTTCACGCCCGGACCGAGCATTTCCACTAGCCCCGCCACGTCCGAGCCCCCGATGTGCGGGAGCTCGAGCTCCAGCCCCGGCAGCCCGCGGAGTGTCCACAGGTCGAGGTGGTTGAGGGCCACCGCACGCACGCGAACGCGCACTTCCCCCGCTCCCGGGACGGGATCGGGCAGCTCCCCGTACAGGATCCGGTCGGTCCCGCCGTGCTGTTCGAAGTACGCGGCCTTCATGCGCCCGAACGTAGGCGGTTCGCCCCACCGGCGCACCGTGCCCTCGGGTGGCCCCGGTGCCGGTTCGGGGCGATCCGTCCCACCCGATCGCGAGCCACTTGAAAACGAGTCTCAACGGGCATAGGTTGGTGTATCGATAACGATTATCGATTCGTGGTCCGGAAACCCGTTACCAGCAGGCCGGTGTCCCCCCGGGACCCCGGCCTTTCAAGACTCAAGAGGAGCGAATGGCCTTGCTCGAGATCCGCAACCTGCGCGCGAGGGTCGAGGACGGGGAATCCGACATCCTGCGCGGCGTCGACCTCACGGTGGAAGGGGGTCAGGTGCACGCTCTCATGGGCCCGAACGGGTCCGGGAAGAGCACGCTGGCCAAGATCATCGCGGGTCATCCCGGCTACGAGGTGACCGGGGGCGAGGTGTTGTTCCGAGGCGAGGACCTTCTGGAGCTCGAGCCCGACGAGCGCAGCCGGGCGGGCATCTTCCTCGCCTTCCAGTACCCGGCCGAGATCCCCGGCGTGTCGATCGCGAACTTCCTGCGCACTGCGGCGCTCGCCCGTCTCGAGGACGACGAGGAGATGGACGTGTTCGCGTTCCAGCGGCTGCTGCAGGAGAAGATGGCGCTCCTCAAGATGGACGAGAGCTTCCTCGGCCGGTACGTGAACGACGGCTTCTCCGGGGGCGAGAAGAAGCGCAACGAGATCCTCCAGATGGCCGTGCTGGAGCCCGCGCTGGCGGTGCTGGACGAGACGGACAGCGGTCTCGACATCGACGCGCTCCAGGTCGTCGCGAGGGGCGTCAACACGCTTACCGCCGCGAACGACACCCTGGGTGTGCTCCTCATCACACACTACAAGCGCATCCTCAACTACATCACCCCGCACCGCGTGCACGTGATGATCGAGGGTCGCATCGCGGACAGCGGCGGTCCGGAACTCGCGGACCGGCTGGAGGACGAGGGATACGACTGGTTGCAGGAGACGGAAGCCGCGGTCTGAGCCGATCGCGGCCTCCCCTTAAGCTCGAGGAAGGAACCGAGGGACCACATGCCGGATAACACGACGATCACGGAGCTCGGGCTCGACGAGTACAAGTACGGGTTCATCACCGAGGGCACGCCGAAGTTCAAGGCCCAGCCGGGTCTGTCGGAGGCGATCGTGCGGCAGATCTCCGCGCACAAGGACGAGCCGGAGTGGATGCTCGACTTCCGGCTCAAGGCGCTCCGGATCTACGAATCGAAGCCCATGCCCACATGGGGCGGCGATCTGTCGACGCTCGAGTCGACGCTGGATCAGATCTACTTCTACCTCAAGCCGCAGGACCACATGGAGCGGTCGTGGGACGACGTCCCGGAGGAGATCAAGACGACCTTCGAGCGGCTCGGGATCCCCGAGGCCGAGCGCAAGGCGCTCGCCGGGGTGGGGGCCCAGTACGAGTCGGAGATGGTGTACCACTCGCTCAAGGAGCAGTGGAGCGAGCAGGGCGTGATCTTCGAGTCGATCGAGGACGGGCTCAGGCTGTACCCGGAGATGTTCCGGGAGCACTTCTCGACCGTGATCCCGGCCGGGGACAACAAGTTCGCGGCGCTCAACTCGGCGGTGTGGTCCGGAGGGTCGTTCGTCTACCTCCCGAAGGGCGTCAAGGTCGACATCCCGCTGCAGGCGTACTTCCGCGTGAACGCCGAGCGGATGGGTCAGTTCGAGCGAACCCTGATCATCGCGGACGAGGGCTCCGAGGCGCACTACATCGAGGGGTGCACGGCGCCGGTGTACTCGACCGAATCGTTCCACTCGGGCGTGATCGAGATCATCGTCAAGAAGGGCGCCCGGTTCCGGTATACGACGATCCAGAACTGGTCCAACAACATGTACAACCTCGTCACGCAGCGGGCGCTGGTGCACGAGGACGCGAAGATGGAGTGGCTGGACGGGAACCTGGGCTCCAGGCTCACCATGAAGTACCCGTCCTGCTACCTGGTGGGCCCGCGCGCCCACGGCGAGATCCTCTCGATCGCGTACGCGGGGGACGGGCAGCACCAGGACACGGGCGGCAAGGTGGTCCACGTGGCTCCGCACACGACGTCGCAGATCACCTCGAAGTCGATCTCGAAGGCCCACGGGCGCGCCTCGTACCGCGGTCTGTGCAAGGTGTACGACGGGGCGGTGGGCGCGAAGTCGAACGTGGAGTGCGATGCGCTGCTGCTCGACGCGACGTCGCGCACCGACACGTACCCCTACATCGAGATCGACGAGAACACCGCGTCGGTCGGGCACGAGGCCACCGTGTCGAAGGTGGGAGACGAGCAGCTGTTCTACCTCATGAGCCGCGGACTCTCCCAGGCCGAGGCCATGGCGATGATCGTGCGCGGGTTCATCGAGCCGATCGCGAAGCAGCTGCCGCTCGAGTACGCGATCGAGCTCAACCGGCTGATCGAACTCGAGATGGAGGGCTCGGTCGGCTGACGAGCCGGCGCGCGCCCCGTCACGACATACAGGGAGACGCATGTCTTGAGTGAACCGACCACGATGACCGCCCCGACGCCGCGGGGGAAGGAGAAGGAGACCCCGTCCGGGCTCGACTTCGAGGCGTTCGCCGCCCGGCTGGAGCAGCCCGAGGAGCTGCGCGCCGCGCGGCGGGCGGCGTGGGAGCGCTACCAGGAGCTCCCCTTCCCGACCCGCAAGACCGAGGAGTGGCGCTACACCGATCTGTCGAAGATCGACTTCGCCTCGTACACGCCGGTGCGGCCGGCCCGCGACGCCGATGAGGCGCTTCCCACGGCGGTCGCCGACGTCCTCGAGCGCTCCGGTGACCGGGCCGGGATCCTGGTACAGCGCAACGGGCGGGTCGTGCACGTGGAGCTCGACCCGGACCTGGAGGCCGCCGGGGTGACCCTGTGCTCGCTCGAGACGGCCGCCTCCGAGCACCCCGAGATCCTCGCGCGCACCCTGTACGAGGCGCGCCCGGAGCCCATGGAGGAGAAGTTGTGGACCCTCCACCAGGCGTTCCTGACCGGCGGATATCTCCTCCGCATCCCGAGGAACGTCAAACTCGAGGCGCCGGTGCACGTGTTCCGGGTCATCGATCGAGCGGACGCACTGGTATCCACGCATTCGCTGGTCGTCGCCGACACCGGAGCCGAGGGCGCCGTGATCGACGAGTTCGTGTCCGGGCCGCTGCGCGCGCTCTCGGTGCACGCCGCGATCGTCGACGGAGGCGACAACGCCACGATCGACTACGTCGCGCTCCAGCGCTACGGGCGCGGCGTGAATCACTTCACGATCCAGCACCTGAAGGCGAACCGAGACACGAAGCTGACGACCTTCAACGTGCAGCTCGGCTCGGATCTGGCGCGCGCCGACGTGTCGAGCCGCCTGCTCGGGGCCGGGTGCTCGAGCGACATGCTGGCGCTGTGGCTGGGGGATGAAGACCAGCACTTCGATCACCACACGATCCAGCACCACGCGGCCCCCAGCGCGCACAGCGACCTGTTGTTCAAGGGAGCGCTCACGGACCGGGCCTCGAGCGTGTTCCGGGGCCTCATCCGCGTCGACAAGGGCGCGCAGCTGACCGACGCGTATCAGACCAACCGGAACCTGCTCCTGAGCGAGGACGCGCACGCCACCTCGCTCCCCAACCTCGAGATCGAGGCCGACGACGTCCGTTGCTCGCACGGCTCGACCACCGGGCCGGTCGACGAGATGCAGCTCTTCTATCTCATGAGCCGCGGGCTCACGCGCCGGCAGGCCCAGCGTCTGCTGGTGCTCGGCTTCTTCGAGGAGGTCCTGGGGCGCATCCCGATGACGGGCGTGCGCGGACGCGTGCTGGAGGCGATCGAGGAGAAGAGCGGGACATGAGCGTCGACGGCTTCGTGACGGTCGCCCGTCTGTCCGACGTACCGGAGAACCGCCTTGTCGGTGTGACGGTGGACGGTGCGTCGATCGTCCTCATCAACCGCGACGGAAACATCTACGCGCTCGAGGATCGCTGCTCGCACGAGGAGTTCCCGCTCTCGGCGGGAGACCTGACGAGCGGCGAGATCACGTGCGCGTTGCACGGAGCCCGATTCGACATCGAGACGGGAAAGCCGCGGGCGCTGCCCGCGGTGCTGCCCGTCACAACCTACGAGGTGCGAGTGGAGGGCGAGGACGTGCAGGTGAAGCTCGGCGACTGAGCTCCACGTCGCCTCGCGTCACCCGTCCTCACGACGTCCCATGGAAGCGCACACGACCACCCGGAAGGACCCCCGGCGAGCCCCGCCGTTCGACGTCGACGGGATCCGCGCGCAGTTCCCCATCCTCGCGCGCGAGGTGAACGGCCACCCCCTCGTGTACCTCGACAACGCCGCCAGCTCGCAGCGTCCGGAGCGGGTGATCGAGCGCATCGCCCGCTACTACCGGGAGGAGCACGCCAACGTGCACCGCGGCGCGCACGCCCTCAGCGCGGCCGCGACCGGGGCCTACGAGGGCGCGCGCCAGACGGTCGCCGAGCACATCGGGGCGACCGATCCGGCCGAGATCGTGTTCACCCGCGGGACGACCGAGTCGATCAACCTGGTGGCCGCGGCGTGGGGCGGGTCCCGGCTCGGGGAGGGCGACGAGGTGCTGCTCACCAAGATGGAGCACCACTCGAACCTCGTGCCGTGGCAGCTCGTCGCGGGGCGGACGGGCGCCGTGCTCCGCTTCGTCGACGTGACCGCCGAGGGCCGCCTGGATCTCGACGATTTCGATCGGCTGCTCGGCCCGCGGACGCGGCTGGTGGCGTTCACGCACGTGTCGAACAGCCTCGGGACCGTGAACCCCGTGCGGGATCTCGTCCAGCGGGCGCACGGGGCGGGCGCACTCGCCCTCGTGGATGGGGCCCAGGCGGCACCCCACCTCACGCTCGACGTGGCCGACCTCGGGTGCGACTTCTACGCCTTCAGCTCGCACAAGATGTGCGGCCCGACGGGCATCGGCGTCCTGTGGAGCCGCCGCGAGCTCCTCGAGGACATGCCGCCCTACCAGGGCGGCGGCGAGATGATCTCCGAGGTGACGCTCGAGGGCTCGAAGTGGGCCGCGATTCCGCACAAGTTCGAGGCGGGGACGCCCAACATCGCCGGCGCCGTGGGGTTCGCGGAGGCGATCCGCTTCCTGCGCGAGGTCGGCATGGACTCGATCGCCGCGCACGAGGCCGAGCTCATCGGGTACGCGCTCGCCGCGCTTTCGGACATCCCCGGCCTCACCCTGTTCGGTCCGCGTGAGGCCCGCGCGTCCGTGTTCTCGTTCACGTTCGGCGACATCCACCCGCACGACCTGTCGACCATCCTCGACCAGCGCGGAATCGCGATCCGCGCCGGTCACCACTGCAACCAACCGCTGATGGACCACTTCGGCGTCTCGGGGACGGCGCGGGCGAGCCTGTACCTGTACAACACCCCGAGCGAAATCGACGCCTTGGTCGAAGGACTGGCCATGGCGGCCGAGGTATTCGGTGGGGTATCCTCATTCGGATGACCGACGCCAAGCCCTCGAAGCCCGACACGCCACCCGATCGCGCGATCCCCTCGTCGCTCAACCAGCTGTACCAGGAAGTGATCCTGGATCACTACCGCCGACCGCGGAACAAGGGCCCCCTCGACGACGCGACCCACCACATCACGATGAACAACCCGTTGTGCGGCGACGTGATCGAGCTCATGATCCGCGTCGCCGACGGCCGCATCGAGGAGGCGCGCTTCGAGGGCCGCGGGTGTTCGATCAGCCAGGCCTCCGTGTCGATGCTCACAGGCCGGGTCAGCGGGCGGACCGTCGAGGAGGCCTCCGAGCTGTCGGAGCGCTTCACCCGGCTCCTGCACGGGGACGAGAGCCTGCTCTCCGACGCCGGGCTCGGCGACCTCCGCGCCCTGGCCGGCGTGTCGAAGTTCCCGGTGCGCATCAAGTGCGCCCTCCTCGGGTGGAACTGCCTCGACGAGCTGATGGAGCAGGATCCGGACGCCCCGTCCCCCTCCCCGTCCCCGGACGACGGCCGGGAGTGACCCCCGGCTCGTCCGACCCGGTGGTCGGACGCGTGCTGCGCATCTCGGGCGGCGTGTACGAGGTGGACACGCCGGCCGGTCCCGTCCCCTGCAGCCTCCGCGGCCGGGTCAAGCGGACCGACGAGCGAATCGTGTCGGTGGGCGACCTCGTGGAGATCGAGCCCTCCGGGACGGAGGACGGCGCGCGAATCACCCGACTCCTGCCCCGGCGTGCGGCCCTCACCCGCCACGGCGTGTCGCGCCGGCGCGAGCAGGTGATCGTGGCCAACGTGGACCAGGTCGTGGTCGTGGCCGCGCTCGCCGGGCCGGATCCCGACTGGCTGATGATCGACCGGTTGCTGGCCCTCGCCGATCTGAACGAGCTCGACCGCGTCCTGGTGGTGAACAAGATCGACGAGGAGCCGCCCCGGCTGCCCGCCCAGCTCGAGACCTACGGCGGGATCGGGTACGACCTCCTGTTCACGAGCGCCCTCGAGGGACGCGGGCTGTCGGAGCTCGGTGAACGACTCGCGGATCGCGTCAGCGTGCTCACCGGCCAGTCCGGCGTCGGCAAGTCGAGCCTCCTGAACGCTCTCGTGCCCGGCCTCGAGCTGCGGGTGGGCGAGCTGGGCGAGCGGAAGGGGCGCGGGCGCCATACCACCGTGGCCTCGGCGCTGTATCCGTATCCCGGCGGCGGCTACGTGGCCGACACGCCCGGGCTCCAGTACCTGGCCCTGTGGGAGGTGGACCCCGTCGATGTGTCGCTCGGGTTCCCCGAGATCCGCGCGGCTGGGGAGGGTTGCCGCTTCAACGACTGCCGGCACCGTTCGGAGCCCGGGTGCGCGGTGCGGGAGGCCGTGGACGCCGGCGCCATCAGCCCCCGCCGCTACGACAGCTACGTCCGCCTGCTGGAGGAGACCGGGGGGGCCCCGGTGAGCGACGGGAGCCACCGGTGAGCGACCACCCGGCAATCACGCGCGAGGCGCTCGCATCCGCGCTCGAGCACGTCGAGCCCACGCGCGTCGAGCCCGGAGAGGGCGATCGCCGCGCCGCGATCGCCCTCATCGTCACGCCAGTCCCGACCGACCTCGAGCTCCTGTTCGTGCGTCGCGCCGAGGTGCCCGGCGATCGCTGGTCCGGTCACATGGCATTCCCCGGCGGCCACATGGAGCAGGCCGACGCGGATTCGATCGACACCGCGAGACGCGAGACGCGGGAGGAGCTCGGGATCCCGCTCGAGCGGGACGCGTTCCTCGGCCGGCTGGACGACGTGCACCCCGTGAGCCGCCACCTCCCATCGATCATCGTGTCGCCCCACGTGGCGTGGTGCGACGCGACCCCGGACATCCGGCCCAACCGCGAGATCCAGTACCATCGATGGGTCCCGCTCTCCACCCTGTACGACCCCGCGGCCCGTTCCGTGCTCCGGCTCCGCGAGCGGGGCCTCGAACGGGTGTTCCCGTCGATCCTGTACGAGGGCGACACGATCTGGGGCCTCACGCACCGCGTGGTCGAGAGCTTCCTCGACGTCGTGGGCTCGACGGCGAACCCGCCGGAAGGACGCTAGCCGCTCGGGCGCTCGCCGCTACAACCCGCGTCCATGGCGCGGAAGACCTGGTCGGGGATGTCACGCTCGCACCGCCCGCGGGCCCCGGCCGTACGGACATCGGGCCGGCCGCCGCGCGCGTCGTGCGGACGACGCTCGCGTCGCAGGCGAGCCGCCGGGACGATTCACGTGAAGCGCGCGATCCTCGAGCTCCGACATGCCGGGCGGCATGGCCTCGCACGGGCGCATTCGCCCATCTTGTTCGCCGGTACGAGATCGGCAATCGACCCGCGGGGGTCGCGCCGACCTACCCTCGTCGCGCGCCGAGACCCGCGGGATACACCGAGAGGAGCACGCGCATGGGAGAGGTCGTATACCGTTCGGAGGTCATCATCTGCCGCGACCGTGGGCCGCTCCGTCACGCGCACCTCCCCGCAACGGACGACCCGGTCGAGTTCGGCGTCCACTCGGCGATCGCCGAGCACTACGGCGTGACGCCCGAGCGCGAGGTCGCCGCGACACTCGACTACATCGTGGCCGCGGCCGGCGGCTGACTGACCGGAACCTTCGGGGGCGCGCTGGAAGCGCGCGATGTCAGGGCCGACGAGGGGCGCTTGAAGGGCGAGACGACGGGGGAGATCGAGACGACCGACGATGGCGTCCTCGTGATCCGCCGCATCCACGTGAAATACCGGCTCAAGGCGAGCGAGGAGCAGCGGGCCGCGATCGAGCGCGCCTTCGAGGCGCACATGCCAAAATGTCCCGTGTACCGTTCGCTGCGCGAGGCGATCGACATCACGACCGAGCTCGCGCTCGAGCCGGAGGGATGAGGCACGGCCCCGGGACCCGCTAACGGCCTGCGGTACGTGAACGGGACCGGGATGAGCCCGGAACCGTGGGCGGTGAGCCGCACGGCGCGCAGGGGGCCTTCCGCGGGGGGGTGAGCGCGGGGCGGCGCGGGGCGAGTGTAAGAGAGCGACCATCGGGCGCGTTCCATGGACGGTGCTCGATCTCGATGGAGGATGGAGCGATGCGTTACGGAATCCCGGTGGGTGGAGTCGCGGTCCTGTCGCTCGCGATCGCTCCGACCCTCGCGTCCCCCGCGCCGAGCGCCCGACCCGACGTGAAATGCGGACCCCAGCCGCCGGGCACCACGGCGCTCCTCGCCATCGACGGCGAGATCCGGGACGCTCCGCCGCCATCGTTCCGAAGCGTCTCGCCCGCTGCCGTCGTCGATCCTGAGGACATCTTCTGGATCGACATCGTGTGCATTGATCCACTGGACTCGACCTTCCAGCGCGGCCACGGCGTCCCGGTGGTGTCGATCTGGACGAAGCGGGGTCCGGCGTCGCACATGGAGCCGGCGCTGCTCGAGATCCGCACCGCACAGAATCGTCATTTCGAGCGGCAGGGGCGCTACCTGGAGGGTCTCGACGCCATCGAGCTCTCGGAGCACCCGCCGCAGGTGCACGTCGCGATGGAGGTGACGAGCGACGCCGACGGGTACGTGGCCAGCGCGCGAACGGAGCGTCTGTTCGCGACGTGCTTCCTGTACGACGGGGCGGCCGGTGCTCCCCGGGCGGGTCTCGTGCCGGGCGAGCCCGATTGCGTGAGCGACCGGTAGGCCGGAGCTCGCCCCGGATGGGCAATCACTACTCGCCGACCTGGTTCGACACCTTCCTCCCCCGGACCGATCCCCCGCCCGTCGACCGGGAGGTCGCGTTCATCGCGCGCCACCTGCCTCGCACGGCCTATCCATGCCTCCTGGATGTCGCGTGTGGCATCGGACGACACGTCCGCGCGCTCGCCGGGCTCGGCTATGAGGTCGTGGGAATCGACGTGTCCGTCGACGCGCTGGCGGTCGCGCGAGACGGGGCTCCGAACGGTGTCACGTTCCGTCGTCACGATATCCGCGAGCTGGACGCACTCCATGACGAGTTCGATGGCGTGCTGTGTCTGTGGCAGAGCTTCGGCGCCTTTGACGATGACGAGAACCGGGCCGTGCTGGCAGCGATGGCGCGCCGTCTCCGTCCGGGCGGACGGTTGCTCCTGGATGTGTATCACCGCGATGCCCTCGCGACGCTGCCGACAGTGGCCAACGAGTACCGGCGAGGCCGTGAGGTCCGCACGACACGAACCCTGGAGGGGCGACGATTCCGTGTCCGGCTGTCGTACTCCGATTCCGACGATCGGGACGAGTTCGAATGGCAGGTGTTCACGCCCGGGGAGCTGGTCACGGAGGCGGCGAGCGTGGGTCTGTCGTCGAGAGTCGCCTGCGCGTGGTTCGACGAGGACATCGCGCCGTCCACCGACCACGTCCGCATGCAGCTGCTGTTCGAACGTCCAGCGATCGGCGTCGACGCCGGATGAGCTGATACGGATGGTGCGTGCTGTCGGCGGCCCACGATGAACCGGCATCGAGACACTCCCCGCCCCTTCCTGACCGCGCGCTGGGAGCAGCTGCTGCTCATCAACTGGGCATGCCCCGGCGAGCTGCTCGAGCCGCTCGCCCCCGCCGGCACGCGGCTCGATCCCTGGGGCGGAGAGACGCTCGTGAGCCTCGTGGGGTTCATGTTCCGGGACACCTGCGTGCGAGGGATCGGGATCCCCGGGCACCGGACGTTCGAGGAGGTGAACCTTCGCTTCTACGTGCGCCGGACCACGCCCGCCGGGGAGGAGCGCCGGGGCGTCGTGTTCATTCGCGAGCTGGTCCCGCGGCGGGCGATCGCGCTCGTCGCACGTTGGGCGTACGGCGAGCCGTACCTCGCCGTCCCCATGTCGCATGCCGTCACGCTCGCCCCCGACGAGGGCGGCACGGTCGAGTACGGCTGGATGCACGGCGGTCGGCGCTTCCGGATCGCGGCCACCGTCCGCGGGCCCGCGCGTCCCGCGGAGCCGGGCTCGGAGGCCGAGTTCATCACCGAGCACTACTGGGGATACACGCGGCGGGGTGGGGGAGGGAACTCCGCAGGTATCGCCCGACGCCAGACCGGAGCGACGGCCGAGTATCGGGTCGACCACCCGCGCTGGGACGTGTGGGAGGCGCCGACGGTGTCGTTCAGTGGCGCCGCCAGACCGCTCTACGGATCGCGTCTCGCCGAGGTCCTCGCGGGGTCGCCGCGCTCGGCCTTCGTGGCCCTCGGGAGCGATGTCATCGTGCATCCCGGAGGTCCCATTTCCGTCTGATTCGACCCGTCATTCGAGCGCATGCCCCGGTGGGCCGGGGCCCGCGCGTCGGCCACCTGCCCGACGGCGCACACAGGCGCGTCGAGCGCCGAGTCGGCCGGGCTCGAGGCGTGGACGACGAGCCCCAGGGCCGCGAGCAGGAGCGCGGCCGCCAGCGTCATGAGGCCGTGGATGTCGCTGCCCAGGATCCTGCGGTTCGCCATCGGTCTGCTCCTCCTGTTTCGGCTCGCGTGGGACCCGGACTCCACGGACGAGCGCGCTTTCAACTCGATTGACCGGATCGGGGAAGCCGACGGCTCGGGCAATTCGTTTCCATCACCATGCCGACCCCCTCCATCTCCTGTTGCGCGAAACGAGCGGACGAGCCGCCACCACGGCCGCGTGTCGCGACGCATGGAAGCGTGACGCCTTGCAGGAGCGACCCGGGCCAGCGCGGCGATGGCGGGCGTGAGGGCGCTGGAGGCTCGCCTCATGTGGTGCTCCGGAGGCTACGACGACGGATTCCCGCACCGAGTCAGCACGGTCACCTCGACGGGGACCGGCTCGCTACGCGTTCTCGTGGATCGGCGCCGCCGAGCCCGGTTCGGAACGGATCGTCCCCGACTCGATGCAGCTCGGCCGGTACGGTCCCGACGGCAGGTCGATCTCCACCCTGCACACGACCACCTGCCTGCGGCGCTTCGGGAGGGGCCCGGTCCCGTTCTCGCCCTATCTGCGCGGCGTCGTCCGCGGCGATTCGATCGTGTTCGCCGACGGCCCCCGTCCCGAGCTCACCGTCCTCGACGGCACGGGCCGGGTGGCGCGGACGATCTCCGTTCCCATCGAAGGGATCGACCCCGGGGCCGCCTGGGAAGCGCTCGAGGCCGAGATCCGGTCTCGCGCCGTGGCCGGCGAGGGCATATGGTCGGTCGATCAGGCACGGGAGATCCCGGATCGCGAGCTGATTCTGCACATCGCCGATCTGTTGCTCGACGACGAGGGCCGCCTGTGGGCGAAGCGCTACGACCCCGAGACCGACAACCTGTGGACCGGGGTCCTCGGAGGGTTCGGCGGGGATTAACCGATGGTGCGTATCGACCCACGTCACCACGACATCGGTTGAGGAACGCGAGGTGAACGATCCGAATCAGGACCGTGACATCGTCGGCGCGCCCGCCCCCCGCGACGCCGCGGCCGTGCCGGTGTTCCCGCCGGTCATCCCGCTGGCGGCGATCCTGGTGGGCATCGGTCTCGGGTGGCTGTGGCCGATCGACCTCGGGCTCGGGCGGCTGGCATCGCCTTTCCGCTGGATCGGCGGCGCGCTCATCCTCGCGGCGCTCCTGCTAGGCGCGACGGCCATCGTCGTGTTCCGGCGCTCGGGTGAGAGCGAGAAGCCGTGGGAGCCGACATCGGAGATCATCGTGCGGGGGCCGTTCCGGTTCACACGGAACCCGCTCTACCTGCAGCTCGTCCTGATCTGCCTCGGGCTGGCCCTCGTGCTCCGGAACATCTGGATCCTGCTCCTCACCCCGATCGCGGCCGGCCTGCTCCAGAGGTACGCGATCCGGCCCGAGGAGAAGTACCTGGAGCGCAAGTTCGGCGAGACGTATCTGGCCTACAAGCGACGCGTGCGACGCTGGATGTAGGACGCGCCCCTACTCCACGGGAGCCGCCCTGTGACGTCGCCCGGAGTCAGGCCCACGGCGAATCGGGGAACACTACCAGCGGCGCCTCGCCGCGCTCGCGGGCCGCGAGGTGGAGGTAGAAGGCGCCCACGCCCGCGGCCCCCTGCATCCACCCCGTCTGCGCCTGGAGGAGCTCCGGCTGGACGCGGTTCTCCGCCTGGGTCCACTTGCGCTCGTCCGCTTCCGGGTCGTCGGCCCGCCCCGCCACGTTGGCGGCGATGCGGCGCGCGTACTCGAGGTGGGCGTCATCACCGGTGAGCGCGTGGAGCGACAGGAAGAACTCGCCCACCCCGGTGTCGCCGCAGCACTGGCTCACGTTGTTCCAGAAGCCCGGCGAGCGGCGCTCGGGGACCCCCATGTTCCGGATCCCACGGGCGCCCTCGAACACCCACTCCCGCCACGACGCATCGCCGGTCGCGATCGCGAGCTGGTGGAACAGCCGTGCGGTGCCCACGGGGCCGTGGCACCACGACAGGTAGAACAGCTCCTCGCCCTCCGGCTCGTGGTGGAAGACGAGACAGCCGCCGTCCGCGCAGCGCGATACGGCCTTCAGATAGCGGGCCCCGGCCAAGGCGGCGTCGAGGAGCTCCTCGTCCTTCGAGCGCTCGTACGCCCGCGCCAGGAAGTAGGCCACCCCGGCCGTCCCGTGCGAGAAGTTCGGCATCAGACGGTCGTACGACGGCATCATGCGCCACTTGAGGCCGCCTTCGGCGTCGATCCCGAGCCGCGCCACGTGGAGCGCCGCGGAGCGTGCCGTGGCCATCGCCCGCTCGTGTCCCCAGCGCTCCCCGAGCGCGAGCAGGGTGAGTCCGATGCCCGACGCCCCGCCGATGATGTCCGACGAGGCGTTCGCGGGCTCGTCGTCGTGCCACGCGACGCCGCCCGGGACATCGCGCGCCGTCGCGACGATCCGCTCCACACAGGCGAGGGCGGCCTCGCGGTAGCGCGGCTCGCCGGTCACCCGGCTCGCCACGTCCAGCGTGTAGGCGAGCCCTGCCAGCCCGGTGTACAGACCCGGCCCGATCGAGTCGCCGGAGAACACCGCATCCACCAGGTGATCGGCGGCGCGCCCGGCGATCGCCGCCGCGCGAGCGTCCCCGGTGACAGCGTGGAGCTCGAGGAAGAACAGCACGCCGCCGGGCGAGCCGTGGTACAGGCTCAGATCGCCCTCGTCGCCCTCGGCGGGCACCCGGGGCCAGGCGAGCCCGCCCGAGCTCTCGATGGCGCGGGCCTCCAGCCATCGGCCGGCCGCGGTGGCCACGGCCAGCGGATCGGCGCCGGCCCGGTCCGGAGCGAGCTCCATGCCGAACAGGCGCGCGAGCGGGTCCACCCGGGAGAGAGCCGCGAGCCCCCCCGAGAGTCCGAGGCAGGCGCCGCCGCATGCCCCCAGACGAACGAATCCGCGTCGCGTCAGCTCGCCCATGGAAGGCTCCTTTCGGCTCGCGTGAGAGACGGACGGCCGCCACGCCAATGTAGGACGCCCGCCGGCCGCCCGTCGATCATCCCGGGGCCCCGCACTTCGGGTCGGCGCTGCCCCGATCCGGGCGGCGCGGCGTTCAGCCCCCCGGAGGGCCCGCGGGGATCGAGCCGGCGATGTCCTTCACCACCGCGAACGTCGCCCCCGCCCGTGCCACCGCATGGACGACCGGCGCGTCGGGAAAGCAACGGTCGTAGCCGAAGCGCGTCGTCGCCAGGTACATGTCGAGCCCCGCGGCCGGGTGTTCCCCGACCCACCGCTCGGGCAGCGTGTGGATGCGGACTGCGGGCGAGGCGGCGTACGTGGCCACCGTCTTGAGGAAGTCCTCGGTGATGAGCTCGATCCCGTCCGGGGGCGGGTCGCCCGGACACAGGGGACCCTCCCGGGTGAGTGCCGGAGTCGGAACCGGGAGGCCGCCCATGAGCACGTCCAGACCGCCCCTGCGGCCGGCGGCGCGTCGGTCGAGCCAGCGCACGGCCTCGCCGTAGGACGACATCCAATAGTCCGTGTCGTAGCGCTCCTGCGCGCCGGCCACGCCGCCCACCAGGGCGTTGAAGTAGGTCGCCTGGTAGGGGTGGAGGCGGACCAGCGCCGGCACGGGGAGCAGGAAGAGGAGGACGACCACCGCGGCCGCCGCGCCCGCACCGGGCCGCTCCCGCAGCGCCTCGGCGAGCGCGCTCGCCCCGAGAGCGGCGAGGATCGCGAGGCCGGGAAGGAGGAACAGGAAGTGCCGGATGCCGTCGTACACGGCCGGGCGCCGGGCGATGAACAGGCAGATCGGCAGCCCCACCCACACGAGCGTGATGCGGGCCACGGCGATCCGCCCGCGGTCGTGCCCACCCCGGGCGTCCCGGAGCGCCAGCCACACCCCGAGCCCGGCGAGCGCCAGGAGGACCGGCGGCGTCGTGATCGCCAGCATCTTGGGGAGATAGTACCATGGCAGGGCGTCGCTCGAGGCGATCCGTCCCTCGAACAACACCGGGGTGGGACGCGGGAACCGGATCGCGAGGGCCGTGGCTTCCGCGAGACCGCGCAGCGGCCGCACGTGGGCCCACGGCCAGGTGGCGAACAGGGTGGCCCACGCGATCCCGAGGACCGCCAGCTTCCGGATGCCCGAAGGGGGTGCTCCGTCGACGATCGTCGCCGCCGGAATCCGCACCCGGGTCGCGAGCGAGATCGCGAGGAAGAACACGGCCAGCAGCACGAGGCTCCCGGGCCGGATCGAGAGGACCGCGCCGAACGCCAGCCCGGCGGGGATCACGCGCCGCCACCCGTACGTCCCGTCGATGAACATGGAGGTCGTGAACAGCATGAACGCCGTGAAGGCCACGGCGAACGGCATGTCCTTCGAGTTGTTGAACGCGTGCCCCGCGAACCGGGGCATCGTGAACAGCGCGACGAGGGCCAGGGGTGGCAGTAGCGGTCGATCCAGCCGGCGGGCGTACGCGCCGAGCGCCGGGATGACCAGCAGGGTCAGCAGACCGAGCACGAGGTGCCGTGTCTGGAACGGTCGCCGCGGGGTGAGCCGGGCCACGCCGGACGCCAGCATCTCCACGGCCGGCCCGTAGTAGCGCAGATTGTAGAAGTGGTTCACCCGCTCGTCGGAGCCGGCGGACGCGTAGTATTCGATGGCAAGGTCGCCGTACGTGGCCTGCGCCCCCTCATCGAAGGTGACGCCGTACCCGGCGTGGAGCGCGATCGCCGCGGCGGCCATGGCGAGGAGGAACACGAGGACCGCGGCACGGTCCAGCCTCGTGACACCACCCCCGGTGCGCGAAGGCCCAGAGGAGGGGTCGGGGGGCGCGCGTCCCATTCGATCAAGATCCCGTCGGATCGAGATGGCGGCAATTCCGACGGGAACGCGGCGTAGCGGGGGCCGGTGTCATGGACCGCAGACAGCTGGAGATCCACGCCGACCTCGAGGATCGCCATTGGTGGTTCGTGGCGCGCCGCCGGATCCTGTTTCGACTGCTCGCCCGCGCGCTTCCACCCGGCCCGCGCCCGTGCGTCGTCGACCTGGGCTGCGCGACCGGGGGCAACGTCGCCGCGGCAGCCGACGCGTACGATGCCGTCGGCATCGACACCTCCGGGGCGGCGATCGAGCTGGCGCGCGGGAGGTTCCCGCGGCTCGCGTTCGTGCACGCGGAGCGACCGGAGCGCTCGCCGCAACTGCTCGGGGCCGATGCGGTGCTCATCACCGATGTGCTGGAGCACGTGGGGGAGGATCGCGAGTTCCTTCGCGAGGTCATCGGCTCGCTGGAGCCGGGCGCGATCGTGCTCCTGACCGTTCCGGCCCGTCCCGACCTGTGGTCGCCACACGACGTGGCGCTCGGTCACCACCGTCGCTACACACCCGACTCCCTGCGGGCATTGTGGGAGAACCTGCCCGTGCGGGTCGCGCTGTTCTCGTTCTTCAACCGGCGGTTGTTCGCGCTCGCCTGGCTTGAGCGGAAGTGGCGTGCGTTCGCGGCGCGCCGGAAGCCGACCGCATGCTGCGACGTCCACATGCCGGGGGGGATGCTGAACGCGGGATTCCGGAGGATCTTCAGCGGCGAGGGCCGTCGGCTGGAACGCGTCATGGATGGACGGGCGACCCCCTACGCGACCGGGCTCAGCCTCATCGCCATGCTCGTGAGGGAGGAGAACGGACGAAACGCGTGAGCTCCGACGCGGGCACGGTCCTCGTCGTCCCCTGCTACAACGAGGCGGACCGCCTCGATCCGGACGCGTTCCTGGACGCGCTGAGCGCCGATGCTCGTCTCGGATTCGTGATGGTCGACGACGGATCGACCGATGCGACGGCCGACGTGCTCGAGCGGCTGGCGCGCGACGCCCCCGACATCCGGGTCGTCACCCTGGAACGGAACCGCGGCAAGGGCGAGGCGGTCCGGCAGGGGCTCCTCCGGGCCCTCGACCTCGAGCCCGAGTTCGTCGGGTACTGGGATGCGGACCTCTCGACTCCGCTGTCCGCCCTCGAGGATCTCCGCGCCACCCTGCGGCGCGATCCCGGGGTCGAATGGGCGATCGGGAGCCGGGTTCAGCTCCTCGGGAGATCGATCGTGCGACGCGCGGTGCGCCACTACCAGGGACGGGTGTTCGCCACCGTCGCCTCGTGCGCGCTCGCGCTGCCGGTGTACGACACGCAATGCGGCGCGAAACTGTTCCGCGCGGGACCCGATCTTCCCGATCTCCTCTCGGAGCCCTTCCTGTCGCGTTGGGCGTTCGACGTCGAGCTGCTGGCCCGACGGCTGGCCTCCGACCCCGCCGCCCGCATCGTAGAAGTCCCGCTCCGCGAGTGGCGCGATGTGCCGGGCTCGAGGGTGGAGCCCGGCGCCGCGCTACGCGCGGGGCTCGACCTGCTCCGGATCCGCCGCCGATACGGTCCGGTGGGAGCGTACGCCCGGCAGGCCGGGGCGTAGCGACCGCCGGGAGGCTAGAGCGCGGCGGCGACCTCGTCGTACAGGTCGGCCAGGGCCTCGATCCCCTTTCGGTACACGCCGAGATCGATCCACTCGTCGGGCGCGTGCGCGTTGCAGCCGGGGAGCGCGAACCCGACCAGGAGGACGGGGGCGTCGAACAGCGTCTCGAACAGGGGCACGATCGGGATCGAGCCCCCCTCACGGATCATCGCCGGCGGGGTCCCGAACCCCGCCTCGAGGGCGCGCGCGGCCGCCTCGAAGATGGGGTGCTCGGGGTTCGCCACCCACGGCGAGCCGTTGTGGAACCGCTTGGTCTCCACCCGCACGCCGACCGGTGCGAGCTCCCGCACGCGTCGCTCGAACGCGTCCCCCACCTCGTCGGGATCCTGATCGGGCACCAGTCGCATCGACACCTTGGCCATCGCCTTCGAGGGGAGCACGGTCTTCGAGCCCGACCCGGTGTATCCGCTCAACAGCCCGTTCACGTCGAGCGTGGGCCGGTACCACAACCGCTCGAGCGTCGAGTAGCCCTCCTCGCCACCCAGCTCCGAGGCCCCGATGTCGGCGCTCAACGCCTCGGCATCGAACGGGAGCCGCGCCAGATCGGCCTTCTCCCGGTCCGTGATGTCACGTACCGCGTCGTAGTAGCCGGGCAGCGTCGCGCGGCCCCGGTCGTCCCTGAGCCCCGCGAGGATGGCGGCCAGCGCGTTGGCGGGGTTGACCACCGCGCCGCCGTAGCTCCCCGAGTGGAGGTCGTGCGCCGGCCCGTACACGTTCACTTCCATGTACACGATGCCTCGCAGCCCCATCGTGATGCACGGCAGATCCGACGCGAACATCGTCGTGTCGCTGATCACCACGGCGTCGCAGGACAGTCGCCCGGCCTGCTCCCGCAGGAAGCCGCCGAGGTGCTCGCTCCCGACCTCTTCCTCGCCCTCGATCACGAGCTTGAGGTTCGTGGGCAGACCTCCCGTCCCGAGCCGGGTCTCCACCGCCTTGACGTGCATGTGCACCTGTCCCTTGTCGTCCGCGGATCCGCGGGCGTACAGGCGGCCGTCCCGGACGGCGGGCTCGAACGGCGGGCTCGTCCACAGATCGTCGGGCTCGGAGGGCTGGACGTCGTAGTGGCCGTACACGAGCAGGGTGGGCGCATCCGCATCGACGATCCGCTGCCCCACCACGATCGGGTGCCCGGCGGTGTCGATGACCTCGACCTCGTCGATCCCGGCGGCCTCGAGGTGTGTGGCCACCCACTCCGCGCACCGGCGCACGTCGCCCGCGCGCTCGGCGTCGGTGCTGATGCTGGGGATGCGCAGGAACTCGTCCAGCTCGTCGCGGAAGCGGTCGATGCGTGCGTCGATGTAATCGGCGAAGTCGCTCATTGGCTGTCTGGCTCGGTCTTCGTGGCTCGTGATCCGTAGACGGCCGGCCCGGGCGGCCGATCGCGGACGTTCAGAATACGAGCGCGGTCTCGTGGCGTGAACCCCTCAGAAGCGGGTCTCCGTGACGAAGACGATGATGCGGGAGTCGGGCGCGAGGTCGAGCAGCCCGGCCGCACCGGGAAGCCGGGTCAGCCCGAGAAGCGCTGCCACGCCCGCCGCACCCGACGGACCGGTGACGATCGACGCGCCGAGCTCGCCGGATTCGAGGACGCGGACCCCTTCGTCGACGAGCCCGTCGGGCAGGGCCAGCGCGCCGTCGAGGCAGCCGCGGAGCAGGGTCCAGGCGATGAGGGAGGGGACGCCCGAGGCGAGCCCGCCCATACGCGTGTCGAACGGACCCTGCACGGACACCTGTCGCCCCGCCCTCAGGCTCCTGCCGAAGCAGTCGGCCGACAGCGGCTCGACGGCGACGAAGCGCGGTCGCGCGGAGCCGAGCGTCCACCACAGGTGCCCGCACACCCCGGTCGCCAGCCCCCCGACCCCCGTCTGGACGAACAGGTGCGTCGGCGGCTCCGATCCCTCCGCATCGAGCCCGCTCAGGAGCTCGGCGGCGAGCAGCGTGTAGCCTTCCGACACGGCACGCGGCACGGCCTCGTAGCCCGGATACGAGGTGTCCGACACGACGAGCCACCCCCGCGCGGCCGCCTCCCGCCCGGCGTGCTCGAC
Organism: uncultured Gemmatimonadota bacterium; assembly: GCA_964499635.1. Classification (GTDB taxonomy): domain Bacteria; phylum Gemmatimonadota; class Gemmatimonadetes; order Palauibacterales; family Palauibacteraceae; genus Palauibacter. The sequence goes on from CAZCLY010000005.1 coordinate 269,594, forward strand.
CGCCGCGTCGTAGCCGCCGTCGAACCGGATGACCTCCGCGTCGTGCGACCGGATCGCCTCTGCCCGCGCCGGCGCCGCGTCGTGCGGGAGGAACACCACCGAGCGACACCCGAGCCGCTCGCTCCCCCAGGCGACGGATCGCCCGTGGTTACCGGCCGAGGCGGTCACCGTGGTCACCTCGGCGACGGCGGGGACGGCGCGCGCGAGGAGCTCTTGCAGGCCGGGCCGCCTCCCGGTGCGTCGCTCCACCTCGTCCTGGAGCGTGCGCAGCACCGCGTACGCGCCGCCCACCGCCTTGAACGATCCGATCCCGAAGCGTTCCGATTCGTCCTTGCACCACACCTCGGCCACGCCGAGCGTACGGGCCAGACCCGGAAGCGGTACCAGGGGCGTCGCGGCGTAGCCGTCCCAGGCGCACAGCGTGTCGCGGGCCGTCGCGGCCCGCTCGGGATCGAGCACGGCACCCTCGGCCAACGACCAGGGGAGGCGCCTCCCGCGACGCGGAAGCGAGACACGCAGGAATCCGTATTCCGGGCGAAGGGGCTCGCTCGCGTCCCCGGGGGAGGATCCGACCGCGTCCGGGTTGGCGGGGCCGGCCGGTCGGCTCATGTTGGGGCCTCGTTCTCGACCCGCCGGTTCGATCCACTCACGTTTCGGGGGCCAACCATGGACCCGGGTCTGTTCTCCGTCAGACTGACCGTCGAGGATCTCTCCGCATCGCGGCGCCTCTGCTAAGCGCCGGCTTCGAGGTCGCCGGCGGTGACCGCGAGAACTACGTCATCATGCGCAACGGGTCCACCCTCATCGGTCTGTTCCATGGGATGTTCGAGCGGAACATCCTCACAGAGACCCGGTGGACCAGTTCCTCTGACCGGATGGGCCCCACCTCGCCACCCGACGGGTAAACGGCGATCGAACCTCGCGTGTCTGAGTGACGAGCCCGGTCCGTAGCGAGCCACAGGAGCGCCCGCCCGACATGACCCCGACCCGAGATCCCCCCCCGCCGAGCACGCATCGCGGCGCCCGGGTCCGGGGGACCGTCGCCGCGTGCCTCACGCTCGTCCTCGTCGCGGCGCGCGCGGCGGCGCAGGAGGGGGAGCCGGCCGGGGAGGCCGACTCCACGGAGGTCGCCGGGACGCTGCGCGTGTTCTTCGACTGCCACGGACCGTACTGCGACTTCGACTTCTACCGGCGCGAGATCCCGTTCGTGAACTACACGCGCGATCGGGAGGATTCGCAGGTCCACGTCCTGGTCACCTCCGAGCAGACGGGGAGCGGCGGCCGGCGGTTCACCCTCGACTACATCGGACGCGAGGATTTCACCGGCCTCGACGACCGCATCGACGTGGCCACGCGCGCCAACCTGGCTTCCGAGCAGGTGATGACGCAGGTGGCTAGCTCGCTCCAGCTCGGGCTGCTCAGGTACGTCGCGAGGACGCCCCAGGCCTCCGGCTTCGACGTGTCCTACGAGCCGGGCCCCGGCACCGAGGGAGGTGTCGGTCCCGCGACACCCGGGACGGATCCGTGGAACTTCTGGACCTTCCGCGTACGCGCGAACGCGAACCTCGAGGGTGACGAGCGCACCCAGTTCTACCGGCTGTCGACGGGTGTGTCGGCCAACCGGGTCACCGAGGCGCTCAAGCTCGAGCTGTCACTCGGGGGCTCGTACAACGAGAGCCAGTTCGAGCTGGAGGACTCCACGACCGTCACCAGCATTCGGCGCAACTTCGAGTTCAACGCCCTCGACGTGTGGAGCCTGTCGGACCACTGGTCCGTCGGCGCGCGCGGCAACGCGGAGCACTCGACGTTCTCCAACCACCAGCTGGCTCTCCTCCTCGCGCCGGCGCTCGAGTACAACATCTTCCCGTACGCCGAGTCGACCCGCCGGCAGTTCAGCTTCCTGTACGCCATCGGCGTGCGCCACTTCCGCTACATCGAGGAGACGGTCTTCCTCGAGACCTCGGAGACGGTCCCCGTCCACAGCCTCACCGCGTCGCTCAGCGTGCGGCAGCCGTGGGGCGGGTCGTACGGGTACGTGGAGTTCACGCAGTTCCTGAACGACCCGGCGAAAAACCGCTTCGAGGTGTTCGGGGGGATCGATCTGCGGCTGTTCCGGGGTCTGTCGCTGAGCTTCAACGCCAGCGGGTCGCGCGTCCGGGATCAGATCAACCTCCCGGCGGGCGAGGCGACCGACGAGGAGATCCTGCTCCGCCAGCGGGAGCTGGCCACCGGGTTCGAGTACGAGTTCTCGGTGGGCTTCTCCTACACGTTCGGCTCGATCTTCTCGAACGTCGTGAATCCGCGCTTCGATCGTTTCTGAGACAGCGGGGCTGCCCTTCGTGCCCCGCCGCGCGTGACCCCGTCCGATCCGGAGGCGTCTGATGGATGGAGACGCCTTCGCGTGGAATGGCGGGGCGAACGACATCGGGAGGCACCATGAAGCACTGGATCGGGAACCGGCTCGCCGTTCTGTCGACGGCCACCGCGCTGGGCGTCGCCGCGCAGGTCAGCGCGCAGCAGGGAGGGAAGCGGGACACGGAGAAGACCCGGGACGCGGTCCAGGTCATCGACACCACGGAGGGCCTCGCGCTCGACGAGGCGCAGAAGGTCCACGTGCGGATCACCAACGACCTGGTGCCGACGCGCTCGGTGATCGTGTCCGTATTCGGCGGGACGCGACCCGAGTACGCGCTGGGAACCGTCCTTTCGAACGAGACGAAGGAATGGGTCGTCGATTCGCGCGCCTACGCGGGAGGGATGCGGCTCGTGGCGACCAGCGGGGCGCACGACGTCCGCGTCTCGCGACGGATCCACGTGACGAACTTCGCATCGGTCCGCTGGGGGTTGACGACGGGCATCGTCCGCGTGGAACGCATCGCTCCGAAGGAAGACGCTCGCTGAGCGGTCCGACGCCGCCTCGTGGGGCGCGGGGACCGGGGATTGCCCGCCGCCTCGCGTCCCGCTACCCGTCGAGGTCATGGGACGCGCGAACGAGATCACCCCGGAGCTCGCGGAGTACATTCGCCGCGTAGGCGCACGCGAGCATCCCGTGCTCGCCCGCTGTCGCGAAGAGACGTGGCGCGACCTGCCCGATCGCGCCCGGATGCAGATCTCGCCCGAGCAGGGTGCCTTCATGGCGCTCCTCATCCGCCTGCTCGGAGCCCGGCGGGCGCTCGAAATCGGCGTGTTCACGGGCTACAGCGGGCTGGCGGTCGCCCTCGCCCTTCCGCAGGACGGACGCCTCACGGCGTGCGAGATCTCCCACGAGTTCGCCCGTCGGGCCCGCGCCTACTGGGACGAGGCCGGTGTGACGGGCTGCATCGAGCTCGAGCTCGGGCCGGCCCTGGAGACGCTCGATGCCCTTCTCGACGACGGCGCCGACGGCAGCTACGACCTCGCGTTCATCGACGCCGACAAGACGGGATACGACGACTACTACGAGCGCTGCCTCACCCTCCTGCGCCCCGGCGGGGTGGTGACGATCGACAACACGCTGTGGGACGGCCGGGTCATCGATCCGTCGGACACGAGCGCGGACACCGAGGCCATCCGGGCCCTCAACACGAAGATCGCCGCGGACCAACGCGTCGACATCGCGCTCACGACGATCGGTGACGGACTGACGGTCTGCCGCAAGCGGTAGACCCGCAGCCCGCCCCGGGCGCGGAAGGGCGCCCTCCCGCCATCGCGGGAATGCCACGTCCGGACGTGTGTATGATGGGGCGATGTTCACCCACTGCACCTTCTGCCACCGGCCCTTCGAGGCCAACGAGTCGCTCGAGTACCTGCGGGCGGGGCGCGAGCTGGCGTACGATCCGGCGCGCGGGCGTCTGTGGCACATCTGTCCCTCGTGCCGGCGCTGGACGCTGGCACCCATCGAGGAGCGCTGGGAGGCCCTCGAGGAGCTCGAGCGCATCGTGCGCGACCGCGCGCGTCTGCTCGCCGAGACCGACAACGTGGCCCTGCTGCGCGCCGAGGACCTGCGGATCGTGCGTGTGGGTCGCACCAACCTGACCGAGGAGGCGTGGTGGCGGTTCGGGCGCGAGTTCCGGCGCCGACGCGGGATCCACCAGGCGTGGACGGCCGCCGGGATCGGCACCGCCGTCGTCCTCAGCACGACCGGGGTCGTGGGCATGTTCGGGGGCGGATTCGGATTCTATCTCCTGTACCGTACCGCCCGGCGCTTTCCCGAGCTCGGGCGCCGGATCCGGTTCGGAAGGACCGCGTGGCGGGGAGAAGCGGTGTGCGGCGCATGCGGCGGCCCCCTGCGTCGCATCGCGTTCGACGACCTCACCCGTCTCACCCTGTCCATCGATGCGGAGGGCACCCCCGCCGTGGCCCGGCGCTGCGACGTCTGTCGCTCGTCGCGCCGGCCGGGGAGCTTCGTCCTCGGCGGTGCCGACGGAGCCCACCTCCTGCGCCGGGCCCTCGCCTACCACAATTACGCGGGCGCCTCCGAGACCGAGCTGCGCCACGCCACCGGGGCCATCGAGCACGCGGGCTCTCCGCTGAGTCTCGCCCGCCGGGTCGCGACCCAGCGGGTGGGGATCGGGAACCTCGTCACGCCCGACGCGCTGGCGCTCGAGATCGCCGTGAACGAGGAGACCGAGCGACGGCTGCTCGAGATGGAGCTCGCCGAGCTCGAGGCGCGCTGGAAGGCCGAGGAGGAGATCGCTTCGATCGTGGATGGGGAGCTGACGCCGGTGTCCGGGCTCGGCGCGCTCCGACGCTCGGTCAGAAACGCCCTCGGGGCGGACTGAACGATTCTGTCCAGATATACACTGCCGGCATGACGTCCCACCGCGCTCGAGCGACATCCGTGGCGATCCCCCGTGCCGCCGACACGCGAATTCCCGACCGACCAGGACCCCATCGAGGTCCTCGGCGAGCCGTGGCGCGGGTGGGCGGCGCTCTCGCCGCTGCGCTTTGGTGGTCGACCCCGGCGGGCTGCCGGGCGAGGATGACCGTAGCCCCGCCGGGCCGCACCCTTGCTCGACCCGCGACCGCCGTCCTAGCCTGTCCACGCCCGTCATGCGCTGCCGGGGCGGCCTCGAGCCGGCATCCCGTCGGCGCTGCGGTTCGTCAACGTCGCCGGAAACGGCGTTCCCGCATCGACGTCCGATCACCGGGGAGGACGGGAGGGGGAACCTCACTCCAGGAGCGAGAACCATGAGCTCGAAGACACTGACGGCGGCGGTCGCCGGTTTCGTCGTCCTGTTCCTGCTCGGATTCGTGTTCTACGGGCTGCTGTTGATGAACTTCTTCGCGGCCAACGCGGGCACCGCCACCGGGGTGATGAAGGACTCGCCCGACTGGCTGTGGCTGGTGATCGGGGAGTTCCTCGGAGCCCTGACGCTCGCCACGATATTCGCCTGGGCCGGCGTTCGGAGCGCCGCGGAAGGCATGAGGAAGGGCGCGGTGCTGGGGCTCCTGATCGGGTTCGCGGTGGCGTTCTCGATGTATGCCACCGCGAACATCTCGACGCTCGCCTCGAGCGTGGTGGACGGGCTCGTCCAGACCGTGCGTTTCGCGTGCGCCGGCGCCGTGATCGGCATGATGCTCGGGAGGGGTCCGGCGGCCTGAGCGGAGGTGCGATGAGAGAGCCGCCGGATGCCGTATCAGTCGCTCGACGCCGACAAGCTGGCGATCATCGTCGAGCGGCTGGGCCGCCGGATCGAGGAGCGCTTTCCGGGCTCCGGGCTGTCGGCCGTATGCCGTGAGCTCCTCGGTCTGGCGGAGAAGGCGCGCGACACCATGGAGGTGCTCACGCGACCCAACCTGTGGCTGCGGGTCGCCGCGGGAGGGCTGGTCCTCCTGATCGTCGCCGGGCTGGCGGTGATGGTGTACGGGCTGTCGACGCCCGCCGAGGCGATGCCGTTCCCCGACTTCATCCAGACGCTCGAGGCGGGGATCAACGACGTCGTGCTCATCGGCATCGGCGTCTTCTTCGTCGTCTCGGTCGAGCGCCGGCTCAAGCGCCGGCGCGTTCTGGCCGCCATCGGCGAGCTGCGCTCCATCGCGCACATCGTCGACATCCACCAGCTCACCAAGGATCCCGGGCACACGATCCACGAGGTCCCCGACACGCCATCCTCTCCCCGCCGCACGCTGACGCGGAACGACCTGGCCCGCTATCTCGACTACTGCTCCGAGATGCTGTCGCTCACCGGGAAGATCGCCGCCCTGTACGCGCAGCGCTTCGATGACGATGTGGTGCTGGGCTCGGTGAACGACGTCGAAGCGCTGACCACGGGACTGTCGCGCAAGATCTGGCAGAAGGTGATGATCCTCGAGACGCACCGCGCGGACGGATCGCCCCCGACGTGACCACGCTCCGTTCCGGAACGCTCCGACCGCCCTGCTCGGCTCCCCCGAGAGGCTGACATGGGCGCGACCCCCGACCTCGTCACCGGCATCGTCTTCTACGCCGTGTTCCTCATCGCCACGACGCTCCACGAGGCGGCGCACGCCTGGGTCGCGCTGCGGGGCGGCGACCCGACCGCCTACCATGGCGGTCAGGTGTCGCTCGATCCGCTGGCCCACATCCGGCGCGAGCCGTTCGGGATGGTCGTCCTCCCGATCCTGTCGGTGATCCTCATGGGGTGGCCGTTCGGGTTCGCGAGCGCCCCGTACAGCATCCAGTGGGCGCGGAGCCACCCGAAGCGGGCGGCGTGGATGGCGCTCGCCGGGCCGGGCGCCAACCTGCTGCTCGTCGCCGTCGCGCTGATCGCGATCCGGACAGGTGCCGCCGGCGGCGTGTTCGCGCCTCCGGAGTCCGTGAGCTTCGATTCGGTCGTCCGGGCGACGTCGGCGGGTCTGTGGGCCTCGATCGGGACGCTGTTGAGCGTCCTGTTCTCGCTCAACATCCTGCTCGCCGTGTTCAACCTCCTCCCCTTCCCGCCGCTCGACGGGAGCGGGGTCGTGCCGCTCTTCCTTTCCGGCGCGGCCACCCGCCGCTATCAGGACTTCCTGTGGAGCAAGCCCGGGATCGGGTGGATCGGGATCCTGATCGCGTGGCAGCTGTTCGACAAGGTGTTCGACCCCATCTGGCTGGGCGCCGTCAACCTGCTCTTCCCGGGCGTCTCCTACGGCTGACGCCGACGCGGAAGAGAGAACCACCCTCCGCCTGATCTTGTTATGAATCTCGGCGGCCGCCTCGGGGCGGCTCGCGCGTCCGGAGCCGAGCGGAACGAGATGCGGATCCCATGCAGGGCGGAATCCACGGAGTTGACGGAGCGAACGGGTGTGGTGGGGAGCTCGGGCTCCGCGCCGCCCGCGCGGGATCGACCGCGAGGATCACGATGACGAGCCCCCGGACAGCCGATTCGCTCGACGAGCCCGAGTTCCTCGATCGGCTGCGGGACCGCGACCCGGACGCGCTGGGGGACGTGTGTCGGGCGTACCTGGGCCAGGTGTTTCGTGCGGCGCGCGGGGCGGGACTCGATCCCGGGGGTGCCGAGGACGTGACGCAGGCCACGTTCGCGACCTTCATCGAGAGCGCGCCACGCTTCGAAGGGAGATCCAGCGTGCGGACCTGGTTGTTCGGGATCCTCTACCGGAAGCTCGCCGAAGCCCGCCGAGTGACCGCCCGTCACGAAGCGGACGACATCGACCGCGTGTTCGAATCCCGTTTCGACGAGGACGGGGCCTGGATCCGTCCCCCACGCACGCCCGAGCACGAGACGGAGGCGTCGGAGCTACGGGATGCGCTCGCGGGCTGCATGGAGCACGTTCCGCATCGCCAACGGCGGGTCTTCGCGCTCCGCGAGGTCGAGGGCTTCTCCGCGTCGGAGGTGTGTAAGATACTGGGGCTGACGACCACTAACGTCGGTGTGATGCTCCACCGTGCGAGGAACCGGCTCAGAGAATGTCTGGAAAGCAAGGGATTCGGTGCTGATGCTCGGTCCTAGCTGCCGTGAGGTCGCGGAGCGCGTCGGGCGGGATGAGCTGGATTCGCTCGGCCGCTGGGATCGGCTGTTGACGCGCATGCACCTGGCCCTGTGCCGTCATTGCCGCTCGTACGCGGCGCAGCTTCGGACGATAGGCAGAGTGGCGCGCAGCATGTACCGTGGCGATCCGGTGGATGAATCGACCATCTCCCGGCTCGAGGAGACGCTGCTTGCCGATCTCGCCGGTAGAGCGTCGGGCGGGGCCGCACCCGTCGACGGCGACCCGCCCGCCCGACCCCCCGCGATCTGATCCACACACCCTCCGCTCCTCGCGTCTCCCCCGTCCTACGCCGGTTCGGGGAGCGGGGAGCGCGCGCGGGACGCTACCGGTCCGTAGATGGCGCCGACCACACCGCCGTACACGAGGTGTCCGATCAGGCTCCCCATGGCCATCACGGCGGATCCCGAGAACAACGGGAGCCCCATCATCGGCATGACCACGAGCTGCGCGAGCAGGAAGGGAGCCAGTCCGTAGAGTGCCCCTCGCACCGCTGGCTTGCCGGGAAGGGCCGGCGCGACGAGAGCGTAGATCCCGGCGAGCACCGTTCCGATCATGAAGTGGGCGATCCAGCCGAGGGCCATGCTGCCGCCCATGACCCCGCCGAGCATTCGGGCCGGGTTCATCGGGGGCATCCCCATCAATGGCGCGATCCAGATGCCGACGATCGTCATCACCGCCGTGCCGATGAGCCCGGCTGCCACCGCCCGTCCCGGGCGGATGTTCAGGTCATGCACGTCCATGGTCCCTCCCATTCGTGTCGGGTCCCGCGGCGACCCGAGGCGGCCCCCTCGGTCCCTCCGGATCTCGGTGCGCGAGTGCCTCGTGGTAGCTCGACCATCGGACGTGAGTGATTCGAGATCGGAATCCATTACAGTGGCGGACCCGGTCTCCGGCGACTCGCCGATGTATGTTGTCCGTCCATCGGCGAGGACGGGCCCGGCGTGGACGTCCAGATTCACGACCTCGAGCGGTCCGGCGAGCGGCATACCGGACCGGCCGGAGTCCCGAGACCTCGGACGACCTGTACGAACAGGTGGAGCTCATGGGTGGACAGCAGGCGAAGCCGGAGGGACCGAACCTCGCGGACGGCATCCCGCTCGCGGATCTCCAGGACGGGGAACCGCGCGTCGGCCACCTCGGGGACGACGCGGTGCTCCTGGTGCGGCAGGGATCAGACGTGTTCGCGATCGGCGCGCGCTGTACCCATTACGGAGGCGCGCTGTGGGATGGGGTCGTCTCCGGCGACACGGTCCGCTGCCCGCTCCACCACGCCTGCTTCTCGCTTCGGACCGGCGAGCCCCGGGGCCCCGCCTTCAACCCGCTCCCCCGCTGGGACGTCGAGGTGCGGGATGGCGTCGTCCACCTGGGCGAGAAGCGCACCGATCCTCCACTGGCGTCCCGCGGTCGCCGCGCCGGGGGACCGGAGTCCGTGGTCATCGTGGGGGCGGGCGCGGCGGGAAGCGCCGCGGCGGAGACGCTCCGGCGCGAGGGGTACGACGGCGCGGTGCTCATGATCGACCCGGAGCGCGCCGCGCCCTACGACCGCCCCAACCTGTCGAAGGACTACCTCGCCGGGACGGCGCCGGAGGCCTGGATCCCTCTCCGGGGCGACACGTTCTACGAGGATCACGGCGTCGAGCGCATCGCCGGCTCGGTCGCCGAGCTCGATGCGGCGAGCGGGCTTCTCCGCCTCGACGACGGAGAGGAGGTGTCGTTCGACGCCCTCCTGCTCGCGATGGGCTCCCGGGCCGCTCATCTCCCGATCGAGGGCGCCGATCTGCCGCACGCGTTCACGCTGCGCTCCCTCGATGACTGCCGGCGCTTGATCGCGCGGCTCGAAGACGCCCGCCGGGCGGTCGTCATCGGCTCGAGCTTCATCGGCATGGAGGGGGCCGCCTCCCTCCGCGGCCGCGGACTCGATGTGACGGTGGTGTCGCCCGAGCGGGTCCCGTTCGAGCGGACGCTGGGCCCGACGATCGGCGGGCGTCTCCGGCGCCTGCACGAGGAGCACGGGGTGGAGTTCCGCCTCGGCCGCAGCGTCACGGGCATCGAGGAGGATCGGGTGATCCTCGGCGATGGGTCGGGGCTCACGGCCGACGTCGTCCTCATCGGCGTCGGGGCGCGGCCGAATGTCGAGCTGGCCGAGCGGGCCGGGCTCGAGGTCGACGGCGGGGTGGTCGTCGACCCGTATCTCCGGACGAGAATCCCCTCGATCTGGGCCGCGGGCGACATCGCGCGCTGGCCGGATCCACGGTGGGGCACGGCCCGCATCGAGCACTGGGTCGTGGCGCAGCGGCAGGGACGGACCGCGGCCCGGAACATCCTCGGGAACGAGGAGCCGTTCCGGGACGTCCCCTTCTTCTGGACCCAGCAGTACGACCTCCGGGTCTCGTACGTCGGACACGCCCGGGAATGGGACGAGGAGATCGTGGAGGGCGACCCGGATGGAGACTGTGCGGTCCGGTATGTCGCGGGTGGCCGCGCGCTGGCCGCGGCCACGATCGGCCGCGATGGGGCGAGTCTCGAGGCCGAGCTCGCGTTCGAGCGGGAGCTCGACGCGCCACCGCCGGCAGCCTGGTCGGGACCCTCCGCGCGCTGAGGAGACGGGCGCGGCGGGCGTGCCACAGCGATGCGCCGATCCCGCGATCCGCGGCGCCTCGGCGACCCGCGGAGCCCCGCACGCGGGGGAGCCTCCTCGACCACACAAGCCTGTCGCGCCACTGAGGTTGGGGGCGTTCGGGCCCCGCTCCACGGTAGGCGCGGTGTAACTTCCGGCCCGCTTCGCGCGTCCTTGTCGTTGGAACGGTCCCCCGAGGGGGACCCGACCAGGACATGGAGGCTGGATACATGACGACGAACGGGAACGGGGCGGAGCGTTACGTGCCGCTCACGCTCATCGATAGAGACGTGGCCCACACGCCGGAGACGCGCCCGGATGGCGGCGACGACCCGGCGGAGCTCGTGCGCGACGAACGGGCGCTCCAGAACGTGGCGGTCGAGCTGGCCGCCGCCCTCGAGCACCTCGAGCGCGGCGTGATCGTGTCGAGGGGCACCGGTCTCACGGGCCGCGTCCGCGAGGCGTTCGAGGCGGTGGACGCGCTTCAGCGCGAGGCGGCGCGCGAGTTCGGGCGCAAGGTCGGGGACCGGATGGGTCGCGAGAAACTGTGGCGCGTGCGGAAGGGCGTCGACCCCGCCTGAAGGTCAGTCACCACCGCCGGCTTCCTTCCACTCCTCGAACGCATCGTACACGGCCTCGGTGAACGACGCGCGCTCGGGCTCCCACCCGAGCGCGCGCGCCGCCGGGGCCGACAGCCGCTGATCCAGACAGAGCGCGTCCGCCATGTCGCCCAGCCGGGCACGAGCCTGCTCGAGCGGCACGGGCCGCGTCTCCCCGCCGGCCCCGGCTGCCAGGCTGGCCGCGCCGGCGATGTCGGCCACGCGGGTCGGAACGCCGTCCACCGCCTGGACGATCCCCGTGGCGCCCGCCTCGAGCACGGTCCGGTACAGGCGGGCCAGGTCCTCCACGTGGATCAGCGACCAGTGGTTGAACCCGCCGCCCACGTACTCCGAGGCCCCGGTGTCGCGCGCCGTCTCGAACATGCGCGCGATGGTCCCCCCGGAGCGCCCATACACCATGCCGGGTCGCACGACCGCGGTCGGCCGGTCCTCCCGGGCGGCCTCGACCACCCGCCGCTCGTGTGGTGCGCGCCACGCGACCAGATCGGCCGGGCGATCGGTGGGCGCGTCGTCGCCCACGGTGTCACCCCCCGTGTCGCCCACCACCCAGCAACCGGAGGTGTACAGAAGAGACGCATCTCCGTCCGAGGTGGCCTCGAGCAGGGTGTCGAGCGCCACGCGATCGCCCTGCTCGGGTCCGCCGTAGTCGAACGCGAGGTGGATCACGGCGTCGGCATCGCGCGCCGCCTCGCGGTAGGTCCCCGGTTGGAGCAGGTTGCCCTCGAGCGGCATGGCGCCGAGCGACTCGAGCAGCGGGGCCTTCCCGCTCGAGCGGTTGAGGGCCGCGACGTCGTGGCCCGCTCTCACGAGCTCCTCGATGAGCGCCCTTCCGATGAACCCCGTGCCGCCGGTGATGAACACCTGCACTGTGTGGCGTTCCCTCTCGTCGAATCCGTCAGGCGGACACTTTCGCCCCGGCGAAGTCCCCGCTCTTGAACACGGAGATGCGCTCGGGGTCGATGTGCCGTCGCATGGCCTCCAGGATGTCCCCCGCGGTCAGCGCGCGGATCGCGGCCTCCTGCTCGGCCGTGAACTCCATCGTGCGGTCGTAGAACAACCCGGCCGACAGCTGTCCGGCGATCGCCTGATCGCTGTTGCGGGCGTTCTGCGCGGCATCCAGGAGGCCCCGCTTGGCCGCGGCGACCTCCTCCTCCGTGAACCCGCCGTCGAGCACCTTCGCCAGCTCCTCGCGGAAGGCCGCCTCGACCTTGTCCACGTTCTCGGGGGCGAAGATGGCGTAGGCGAGCACGATTCCGCTGTCGTCCAGCGGCTGCGCCACGAGCTGCGACCCGACGGCGTAGGAGAGGCCCTCCTCCTGACGGATGCGCGTCGCGAGACGGGAGTTGAGGAACCCCCCGCCGAGGATGTAGTTGCCGAGGACGAGCGCCGGGTAGTCGGGATCCGAGTCGGTGAGCTGGAGCGGCTCGGCCGCGATCATCATCGCGTTCGCCTTGTCCGGCGCCTCGATCGACACGTCCGCCGGCTCGACCTCCTGATACGGATCCGCCACCCGCGCGTACCGGGTGCTACTGGTCCACGACCCGAACAGGTCCTCGATCACGGGGCGGATCTCGGCCGGATCGAAGTCCCCGACGATGGCCATCGTCCCGCCCTGCGCGCCGTAGAAGCGCTCCCAGAAGGCGCGTGCGTCCTCGAGGGTGGCCGACTCCAGCCGCTCCTTCTCCTCCTCGAAGGTCGGCGTGTAGCGCGGGTGCTCCGGCGGCCGCGGATCCAGGTGGCGCTGGAACGCCTGGACGGCGAGCGCCTGCGGCTCGGTCATCTGGCTCTCGAGCCCGGCCAGCCGCTCCTCGCGCAGGAGCTCGAACTCCTGCGGATCGAAGGCGGGCTGCTCGAGGACCTCGCCCACGAGGCGCAGCACGTCGGGCAGGTTCTGCCGGATGGTGGTGAACGAGGCGCCCGCCGACAGGACGCTACCGCTCACGCGGCCCTGGGCCTTGAGCCGGTCGAGCTCGTCCTCGAGCTCCTGGCGGGTGTGGCTCTTCGTGCCGCGCATCAGCATGTCGCCTGCCAGATCCCCCGCCGTCGCCTGCCCCATGAGCGCGTCCTCGTTACCGTACCGCAGCGTGAGGGTGAGGCTAACGCCGTCCCCGCGATTCTGCTTGGGCATGAACGCGACTTCGAACCCGTCAGCGAGCGTGAAGCGCTCGGTGCGCGCCTCGATGTTGGCCGGCGTGGGATCGAACTCCTCGCCCTCGGCGACCGCTTCCCGACCGGTGTAGTTCGACACGAGCGCGTCGATGTCGGGCGGGCCGGGGATCTCGGCGCGCAGCGGCGTCTCCTCGACCGGGTAGAAGTACCCCATGGTGCGGTTGGAGGGCTTCAGATACGCCTGCGCGACCCGGTGCACGGCCTCGGGCGTAACCTCCGCCACCCGGTCCCGGTGGATGAACAGGAGCCGCCAGTCGCCCATCGAGGCCCATTCGCTGAGATCGAGGGCGATCCGCTGCGGATCATTGAACGCGAGCTGGGCGTTCTTGAGGTATTCCGTCTTGATTCGCTCGACCTCCTCCTCGGTGGGAGGGGACTCGACGAGCTCGCCGAGGGTGGCGAGCAGGGCGTCGCGCGCCCTGTCCAGCGAGTCTCCCTTCCGTACCTGCGCCGAGACGATGAGCAGGCCCGGCTCCTTGAGCTGGTAGTCGGACGCCGAGGCGGACGCGGCCAGCCCCGGCTCGACGAGGTTCTTGTACAGCCGGCCGGCGGGCTCGGTCGACAGGATGCGGGTGAGCACGTCGACCGCGGCGAACTGCTCGTGCGAGCCCGGAGGGATGTGGTAGGCGGCCATCACGATCTGGACCTCCCCCACCCGCCGGAGGCTGACGTCGCGCTCACCGTCCTGCGCGGGCTCCGCCGTGTAGGTGGCGAACAACTGGTTCGCCCCCGTGCGCTCGGGCCGCGGAATGGGCCCGAACTTGTCGGCGATGAGCGACAGCGCGCGGCCCGGGTCGAAGCGGCCCGCGACCACGAGGACGGCGTTATCGGGCTCGTAGTACTTGTGGTAGAATGCCTGCAGGCGATCGATGGGCACGTTCTCGATGTCGGCCCGGGCGCCGATCGTCGAGTTCCCGTAGTTGTGCCAGTCGTACGCCGCCGACAGCACCCGCTTCCGCAATACCTGATTGGGGCTGTTCTCGCCCAGCTCCCATTCGTTCCGGACGACGGTCATCTCGGAGTCGAGGTCCTCGCGCGCGATGAACGAGTGCACCATGCGGTCGGCCTCGAGGTCGAGCGCCCAGTCGAGGTTCTCGTCGTTGGCGGGGAACGTCTCGAAGTAGTTCGTGCGGTCGAACCACGTGGTGCCGTTGGGGAACGCGCCGTGCTCGGTGAGCTCGGCCGGGATGTCGGGGTGGCTCGGCGTCCCTTTGAACGACAGGTGCTCGAGGAGGTGTGCCATCCCGGTCTCGCCGTACCCCTCGTGCCTGGACCCGACCAGGTAGGTGATGTTCACGGTGATCCGCTGCCGGCTCTGGTCGGGGAACAGGAGGACGCGGAGCCCGTTGTCGAGCCGGTACTCCGTGATCCCCTCGACCGTGGCGCCCTCCGTGATCCCCGCGGGGAGCTCCTGACCGTCCAGCGGAGCGACGGCCGCCACGAGCGCCACGAGCACCGGAACCCACGAAGCGTTCCGGACCCGGAGCCGCCGATTCCGCACCTGCCTGCTGAACATTGCTGCCTCCTGTGCCACGGTCACTCGAACCCGCCCGATCCCCTATTGCCCTCGGCCCTCAAGATCATGCGCGCTCGGCATCGAGGCCAACCGGACCGTGCGTTCCCCGTCGCGGCCGTGAACCTCGCGGGCCGGGCTTGACTCCCGGGCCGTATTTGCATCATTATATTCGCATATATGGATACTACCATCCCGACGCGGGAACTCATCGGCCGGCTCGCATCGCTGGGGGACGAGAACCGCCTGCGGATTCTCGCCTTGCTCGAGCACAGCGAGCTGACGGTCTCCGAGCTCACCTCGGTCCTGCAGCTGCCACAGTCGACCGTCTCCCGGCACCTGAAGGTGCTGGCTGACGATGGCTGGATCCGGTGGCGCCAGGACGGGACCAGCCGCCACTACCGGCTGACCGCGCTCGACGGCGAGGCGGAGGAGCTGTGGCGGGTGTCCCGCCGGGCGATCGACGGAGCGCGCTCGCTCGACGAGGACGCGGAGCGCGCGCGCAGCGTGCTCGCGGAGCGGCGCCGCCGGTCGCAGGAGTTCTTCTCCGAGGCCGCGGGGCGCTGGGACACGCTGCGGGTGGAGATGTTCGGGCGGCACGTCGAGCCGGCCGCACCGCTCGGGCTCCTCGACGCGGAGTGGACGGTCGGCGACCTGGGTGCCGGGACGGGGGCGCTGGCGGAGGCCGTGGCGCCCTTCGTGAGGCGGGTGATCGCCGTCGACCGCTCGCCCGAGATGCTGCGGGCGGCGCGGGGACGTCTCGCGCCGCTCGACAACGTGGAGGTGCGCGAGGGCGAGCTCGAGTCGCTGCCGATCGAGGTGGGCTCGCTCGACGTCGCCTTCCTCATGCTCGTCCTCCACTACGTGGTGGAGCCGCGACGTGTCCTCGAGGAGGCGCGCCGGACGCTCCGGCCGAGCGGGCGGCTCGTGATCGTGGACATGCGCCGGCACGGGCGGGAGGAGTATCGCGACACGATGGGCCACCTGTGGCTCGGCTTCGAGGAGGAGGAGCTCCGCGAGTGGACCACCGGCGCGGGGCTCGCGGGGTACCGGCACGTCGGTCTGAGGCCCGACCCCGATGCGAGCGGCCCGCTCCTGTTCGTGGGCACCGCCGAGCGGCCGCGGGATGACATGGACTGAACGAGAGTCCGAACAAGACAGGGAGCGACCGATTCCACAATCACGCGAGGAGACCCGATGGACGGCGCGGTGTTGACCCAGGAAGAGAAGCGGCGGACCGGACGGACCGCGGACCGTCTCCCGTTCAAGGTGGCCGACCTCGGCCTCGCCGAGTGGGGCCGCAAGGAGATCCGGCTCGCCGAGCACGAGATGCCCGGGCTCATGTCGATCCGGCGCGAGCACGCCGACGAGAAGCCGCTGGCCGGCAGGAAGGTCATGGGCTCGCTTCACATGACGGTCCAGACCGCCGTCCTCATCGAGACGCTCGCCGAGCTCGGCGCCGACGTGCGCTGGGTGTCGTGCAACATCTTCTCGACCCAGGACCACGCGGCCGCGGCCGTGGTGGTCGGTCCCCACGGCGCACCCGAGGACCCGCGGGGGATCCCGGTGTTCGCCTGGAAGGGCGAGACGCTCGCGGAGTACTGGTGGTGCACCGAGCAGGCGCTCGTGTGGCCCGACGGCTCGGGCCCCGACCTCATCGTGGATGACGGCGGCGACGCGACGCTCCTCGTCCACAAGGGGCTCGAGTTCGAGCGCGCCGGCGAGATTCCGGAGTACGACGAGGAGAACGACCCCGAGGAGTGGGGCGTCATCCTCGGCACCCTCCGCCGCATCGCGGACGAGGACCCGGGCCGCTGGGAGCGGATCTCGCCCAACGTCCAGGGCGTCTCGGAGGAGACGACGACCGGGGTCCACCGGCTGTACGAGATGGCGAAGCAGGGGACGCTCCTGTTCCCCGCCATCAACGTGAACGACTCGGTCACGAAGTCGAAGTTCGACAACATCTACGGCTGCCGGCACTCGCTCATCGACGGGCTCAACCGGGCCACGGATGTGATGATCTCCGGGAAGACGGCCGTCGTGTGCGGGTATGGCGAGGTCGGGAAGGGGTGTGTCCAGTCGCTCAGGGGACAGGGCGCCCGGGTGATCGTCACCGAGATCGACCCGATCTGCGCGCTCCAGGCCGCCATGGAGGGGCTCGAGGTCCGAAGGCTCGACGACGTGGTCGAGACCGCCGACATCTTCATCACCGCCACCGGGAACCGCGACGTGATCACCGTCGACCACATGGCGCGCATGAAGAACAAGGCGATCGTCGGGAACATCGGCCACTTCGACAACGAGATCGACATGGCCGGGCTCAGGAAGCGGGGTATCGAGCGGGTGAACATCAAGCCGCAGTACGACGAGTTCGTGTTCCCCGACGGCCATTCCGTGCTCGTGCTGTCCGAGGGGCGGCTGCTCAACCTCGGGAACGCGACCGGGCACCCGAGCTTCGTGATGTCGGCGAGCTTCACCAACCAGGTGATCGCGCAGATCGAGCTCGCGCGGAGCCACGGGGAGTACGACAAGCAGGTCTACATGCTGCCCAAGCACCTCGACGAGAAGGTGGCACGGCTCCACCTCGCCCACCTGGGCGCCGAGCTCACCGAGCTCAGCGACGTCCAGGCCGACTACATCGGCGTGCCGAAGGAAGGGCCGTACAAGCCCGACCACTACCGCTACTAGCCACCCCCGGCGGGCCCGCCGCGACTCGTCGCGGGTCCGCTATCGGCCCCCGGCGAGCACGTCCAGCGGATCCGCGCGACCGGCCGCCCGGGCGGGTCCGAAGCCGGCCACGAGCGCGACCACGAGCGCCACGACGACGGCGAGTCCGATCGCCTCCGGGTCTGTGGCCGCGACGTCGACGACGAAGTGGCGCAGGACGCCCGCGAGCAACAGCGAGGCGAGCACGCCCAGGACCGCGCCGACCGTCGCGACCCGCAGGACGGCGCCGAGCACCTCGCGGACGACGCGGCCGGCGGAGGCGCCGACCGCCATCCGGACACCCATCTCGCGGCGCCGCTCCCGGACCAGGTAGCCGGTCACCCCGTAGATCCCGATGGCCCCCAGGAGGAGGGCCCCTACCGCGAACAGCGACAGGAGGATCAACGTGGTCCGGCGCTCCGCCAGCGTGTCGGCCATCGCCGACGAGATGGTCTCGAGCCCGGTGGCCAGCACGAGGGGGTCGGCCTCGCGCAACGTGGCCCGGGTCCTCGCCGCGAGGTTTCCGGCGCCCGCCCCGGTGCGCAGCACCACGTCGCTTCCTCCGAACCCGAAGCGCTCCATGACCGCGACCGTCTGCGCGTACGGCCGGTACATCATGGCCAGGCTGGCCTCCGCCGGGCCGAGGAGCCGGACGTCGCCCACCACGCCGACGATCGTGACCGGCTCGTCCGACTCGAAGCCGCTGACCACGCGCCGGCCCACGGCCTCCTCCCCCGGGAACAGCTCATCGGCCGCCTGTCGCGAGAGGACCGCGACGGGCTCCGATCCGATGCGGTCCGATTCGGACAACCCGCGCCCGTCGAGGATCGGGATCCCGGCCACCGCGAAGTAGTCCGGGCTCACCTGCCGCCACCGCACGCGGGGCGACTCCTCGCCCTCCGCCGGCGGTCGGTCGGCCGGGGAGTAGCCCACGACGCCTCCATCCCCGGTGATCGGAGCCTGCGAGACGAGCGCGGCCCCGACGACGCCGGGGAGCGCCTCCAGCCGCTCATCCACGACGCGGAAGTACTGCTCGAACGCCTCGGCGTTCCCCACCCTGCCCGAGCCGGGGCGCACGTAGAGCTTCGACAAACCCTCGGCCCGGAAGCCGGGATCGACCTGGCTCAGGTGCCGGAAGCTCTTGAGGAGCAGCCCGGTGGAGGAGAGCAGCACGACGGCGAGCCCGATCTCCGTCACGAGGAGACCCGTACGCAGACCCCGGCTCCGACGGCCGGACGTGCTTCCCCGTGAGTCGCCGCCCAGCGCCGAGCGCACGTCGGCCCGGCTGGCGCGGATCGCCGGCAGGAACCCCACCAGCCAGCCCGCGACCAGGGCCACGAGGACCGCGAACCCGATCACGCTCGCATCCACCCCGACCGACTCGATGCGCGGGGTGCCGGGCGGGAGGAGGGCGCGCACGCCCGCCACGCCGGCGATGGCGACGAGGATGCCGACCACGCTTCCGAGCGCCCCGAGGAGGGTGCTCTCGGACAGGAGCTGGCGCACCACCCGGCTCCCCGTCGCCCCCAAGGCGACGCGGACGGCCACCTCCTTGCGGCGCGAGAGCGCACGCGCGAGGAGCAGGTTCGCGACGTTGACGGTGGCAATGAGCAGGATCACGCCGACCGCGCCGAACAGGAGGAAGACGGACGAGCGCAGGGATCCCGTCATGAAGCGCTTGAGAGACACCACCGACACGTCCTCCCCGAAGCTGTCAGGCAGTCCGTAGCGCTCCCGCCAGGCGGCCGTCAGCGTCCTCAGCTCCTCGACGGCCTGCTCGCTGGTGACTCCGTCCGCGAGGCGGCCGACCACCTTGAACTCGGACGATCGGTAGCGTGGAGCGTCCCGGTCGAACGGCACGGTGATCGCGAAGTCCGCGGGCTCGCGGTCCCCCGTGAAGTTTCCCGGCTGGAACTCGAATCCCGGCGGCATCACGCCGACGATCGGCACGGTCCGGTCGCCGATCTCGCCGTTCGCGATCCGGAGCCGGCGTCCCAGGGCCGAGGGATCGCCGCCGAATCGGCTCTCCCAGAACTCGTGCGACAGCACGAGGCCTCCCTCGGCCGCGGGCGCGTCGTCCGCCGACCCGAACACGCGTCCCTCGTCCGGCGTCGCCCGCAGCACGCGAAGAAAATCGCCCGTCGTCCGCACGCCCCACAGTTGCCGGGCGCCTCGATCATCGGTCTCCGTGAAGGAGCGGGGGGCCCACGCGGCGAGCGCCGCGTACGAGTCCGACTCCTCCTCCAGCACATCGAACAGCGCGCCGGAGTACCACCGCTCCGGCCACACGGCCACGAGGCGGTCCGGCTCCGGATACGGCAGGGGCTCGAGCAGGATCCCGTCGACGAGCGAGAAGATCGTCGTCGCCGCCCCGATCCCGAGCCCGATGGTGAGGACCGCGACCGCCGTGAAGCCGGGCTGCCTCGCCAGCGAGCGGGACGTGATCCGGAACTCTCTCAGGAGACCTTCGAGCATGGGGGCGGCTCCCTGTCTGGTGGTGGTGTGCGCGCGCTCGGGCCGGCGCCCCGTGTCGTACAGGCGGACGAGGACCGCGTCGGGGATGGCGAGCGCGATGCGACGGGCGAGTCGTCCTCGCGTGCGGGGCCGGTCGCCCGATCGGCGCAGGGCGTGCGCGATCTCCGCCTCCCATTCCCGGTGCCAGTCCGAGCGCCGGGAGGCCGGGACCGCCCGGCCGATGACGTCGATGAGCCGCTCCGCCCAGCGCCGCAAGCGGTCGTCGCGGGGGTCGCGCGCCGTCATGCGGGTTCCCCAGGGAGCGGCTCGATCGCCGCTCCAAGCGCCGGATAGCGAGCCCGGGCGGACCGCAGGGCGGTCTCGCCCGCGGCCGTCAACCGGTAGTAGCGACGGGGAGGTCGACCGTCGGCACTCGCGACGTCCGCGTCCTCCCAGCTCGCCTCCAGATACCCCGCCGCCTCGAGGCGCCGCAGCGCCGGATAGACCGTGCCGTCCGGGAGCCCGGAGGCATCCATGATATCGAAGCCGTAGCGGTAGCCCCGCGCGATACTCTGGAGGACGACCCCGGTCGCGAGCGTCAGATGCGGTTTCGAGGGCATGGGTACACAGCTCCGGTCGCGGATTATAGAGATTTCTATATAGCCAACCGAGGACCACGGAGCAACGACGTGGTCTCCCGCGGGTCAGTCCTCGCGCAGGGTCAGCACGACCGTCGGCTGCGTGGAGTCGGGGTCGAACACGTCGAGGACATAGGTGAACCGGCCTTCGCCGAGCGGCTCCTCGCCCACGTAGTCGATCACCTGGATCCGGAACGGCTCGCCGTCCCGGAGACCCGACACGGACGCGTTCCGGTAGGCGGTGGGCACGCTTCGGAACGGCGTCCGCTCGCCCGGGCCGAGCGTGGCGGCGGTGAGGGTCTCCTCCTCCGGCAGGTAGACGACGACGTCGGACAGAACCGACCGACTGGCGTTCTCGACCCGGACCAGGCTCGGATCGTGACCGGAGGGGGGGAACCCCGAAACGGCCCCGCAAGCCGCCGGGGCGCACGCCGCGAGCGCGCACAGGACAGCACGGACGATCGACCCTCGACTCCGACGGCTCATTGAAACCCTCCACCTCCTGCTCACCGACCCCTCCGGGTCGGGGCGCACGGTCTCCACTCGATCAACGTCTGCGCCCAATCGTCCGTGACCGGGCGGATCGGTTGGAACCGGTGCCGCCTTGGCATATCATTTGATTTGACAAATCAAACTACCATCCACATCGTGATCCGATGGAAGCGACGCTCACGGCGGTCGCGGAGGTGATGGCGCTCTATCCGCGGATCTTCTTCGCGTGCCACACGCGCCACGTGCGAGACGAGACGACCGACACGCGGCTCACCGCGCACCAGGCCAGCATCCTCGATCATCTCGACGAGGTGCACCCCATGGGTCTGGGCGACCTGGCAGAGCACATGGGGGTCACCGCGAGCACCATGTCGATCCACATCGATCGGCTGGCGGGGTTCGGCTACGTGGAGCGGGCCCGCGATCCGGAGGATGGCCGCCGAGTAGAGCTCCGGCTCACGGTGGACGGCGCCCGGGTGCGCGACACGAAGACCGTGCTCGACGCGGACCGCGTGGAGCGGCTGCTCGAGCGGCTCACCGACGAAGAGCGGGAGGCGGCGGTGCACGGACTCGACCTGCTGGCGGGCGCCGCGGTCGACATGATGAAGGAGGCCTTATGAAGTGGGTCCTGTGGGTCGTCGGAATCCTGGCGGCGCTGGCCGTCATCATGCTCATCGTGGGCTGGCTCCGGCCGGCCGTGCACACCGCCCGCACCGAGGCCGAGTACGGCTCATCTCCGGAGGAGGTGTGGGTGGTGCTCACCGACTTCGGCGCCTGGGGCGAGTGGAACGGGGAGATCACCGCGATGGAGCGGCTCGAGGACCGCAACGGCCACGAGACGTGGGTCGCGAAGGGAGGGTGGGGCGACATGCCCACGGAGATCGTGCGCTCCGAGCCCCCAGCGGCGCTCGAGACGTTCGTGGACGCCGGGGCGTTCAACGGGACGTGGACGTACGAGCTCGCACCCTCGGGCGCCGGCACGCGGCTCCGCATCACCGAGCGCGGCGAGATCCCGAACCCCATGTTCCGGGCCATGATGATCTTCCACGACGACTATGCCTCGATGCGCAGCTTCCACCAAGCGCTGGGGCGCCGTCTGGGGCACGAGGTGACCGTGACCGAGCTCGACGGCGGGTGACCGGGGAGGGTACTCACCCGGGGGGACGGCGCGCCGCGTTCCGCACCACGTTCCAGGTGCGCTTCGGACACGTCGACCCGGCCGGGATCGTCTATTTCCCGCGCATCTTCGACTACCTGCACGACGTGTTCGAAGAGGTGTGGGAGCGGCACGTGGGCACGCGCTATTACCACCTCCTGCTCGAGCGGAAGATGGGGTTCCCGCTCGTGCGCTCCGAGGTCGACTTCGACCACCCGCTCCGTTTCGGGGACCGCCCCGAGGTGGAGGTCACCTGCTTCCACCTCGGGCGGAGCTCGCTCGGTCTCCGGTACGTGATCCGCATGGACGACACGGCCTGCGTGGATGCACGCCTGACCACGGTGTGTGTCGACACGGAGCGCATGGAGCCGCTTCCGATCCCGGCGGAGTTCCGGGCGCGGTTCGAGGAGATCCTCGAGGACGGCTGACCCGAATCGATCCCGCCGTGCCCGGGAGGCGGCCCGCCGGCGGGTTCCCTCCCCCCTGCCACGCCTGAGCCGGGCCCTCGACCGGTGGCGGGCCGCCCGTCGCGGCGGGGGCATTCCAACCCCGGGCCCGGACGAGCCGTCCAAACCACCCGAAGCTGTGGAATCCGATCCACGGGCGGCGCGCGGGTCGCGTGGCCCCGGAACGACGTGGAGACCGACATGCGCATCAAGACGACCGTCACGCTCGCCGCGCTCGCGGCCACCATCGTCTCCCCCGCGACCGCGCAGCAGCGCCGTGAGGAGGTCATGTTCGAGCGGGACTTCCAGGTCGGCGCCGGGGGCCGGCTGCGGGTCGAGGTGGGCGACATGGACCTCGACGTGCGGCCCGGGGACGTGTCGTCCGTCCACGTGCGCGTGATCGCCCGCGCGCGCGACATGTCGTACGCGCGCGAGCGGTTCGAGGATCAGCGCTTCGAGGCCGAAGCCGCGGGGCGCGAGGTCCACCTCAGGACCCGCGAGCGCTCCTACGACGGGGACTGGCGCGAATGGCGGCGTCGAGGCGGCGTGTCGTTCCGGGCCGAGGTGACCGTGCCGCGTGAGTTCGACGTCGAGCTGCACACCGGAGACGGCGACATCCGGCTCGGCGATCTGACCGGCGACGCATCGCTCGACACGGGCGACGGCGACGTGTGGATCGAGGGAATCACCGGATCGCGGGTCTCGCTCCAGACCGGGGACGGCGACGTGACGGTCCGGCGGCTGGCGGCCGATGAGATCGAGCTGCGCACGGGCGACGGCGACCTCACGCTCGAGAGGGTCAGCGGGGCCATCACCGCGAGCACCGGGGACGGCGACGTCGAGCTCGACATCGAGCGCTTCGCCGGCGCGTCGATCCACACCGGAGACGGCGATGTGCGCATCTACGCCGACGCGTCGATCCGCGCCGATGTGGACATCGAGGGCGAGGATCTCGAGGTATCGCGGCCGTTCACGGTGAGCGGGCGGCTCGACCGGCACCACCTGTCCGGATCGCTCAACGGCGGCGGGCCGAGGCTCTCCGTGCGCACGGGTGACGGATCGGTGAGCCTCCGGACGCGCTGACACGGCGCCGCGCCGCGCTGCGGGCGGCGCATCGCCCGCACGCGCTTCGGCGCCCGGAATCACCGTGCGTCGGAGGCGAAAGCGCCACCGGTCGGAGCGCCGGTTGCCCGAACCCGGGCCGTCGCTGAGCTTCCGGGCATGCCACGACACGCGTTCACCGTCCACGAGGCCAACGCGCTCCTGCCACACGTGCGGGCCACGTTCCGCCGCATCCGGGCCGGGCTCGAGGCCATGCGGCGCCGCGCCGACAAGATCGCCGTGCTCGAGGTGCTGTGGGGGAACGGAGTGCGCGAGCCCGACAACCCCGATCACGAGGAGCTGGTGGGGCACCGCGATTCGATGGCCCGCATCCAGCGCGCCATCGAGCGCCTCGTCGGCGAGCGGCTCACCGAGCGCGGCATCCGCTTTCCCGCCGGCGGGCTCGAGCACGGGCTGGTGGACTTCCCCACCACGCTCGACGGCCGCTGGGTGTACCTGTGCTGGCACGCCGGGGAGGACCGGGTGGAGTACTGGCACGAGGTGACGGCGGGGTTCGCGGGCCGCCGGCCGATCACGCCGGAGCTCATGGATCGCGTGGGGCTCGAAGGCGACCCGGCGCTCGAGGACGACTCCGCGCTCGACTTCTAGCCCGGGCGGCGGGCGCCCGACGGTACCGCTCGCCGCATCATCCCTCCGCCACCAGCTCCGCGTACTCCGGGTTTCGCTCGATCACGCCCCCGACGAACGGACAGGTCGGGATCACGACGTATCCCTGGCGCCACGCGTGCTCGAGCGCCGCGAGGACGATCGCCTCGCCGATCCCGCGGTGCCGGTGCTCGGGCGGCACGAAGGTGGACAGCAGGTCGAGGACGTCGCCCTCGCGCCGGTACAGCAGGTAGGCGCGCCCCCCCGGCAGCTCGACCTCGAAGCGGCCGGCGTCGGCGTCGTGTCGGATGTCCAGCGCTCCGGTCTCCATCCTCGGCCTCGTCCGTGGTCGGCGGGGTCGCCCTCCCGCGGCGCCCGTGGCGTGAGTCGCCGATCCGGGCGGCGACGTGTCATTCCGCTCCTACGTATACACGGACGCGGGCCGCAATGCCCGCCTACTCGCGACGGGAGAGGATGGCCCCGGCGTCGCTCAGGTGAGCGTCGTGACCCCCGGCGGTCGGCCGAACAAGCCGGGCGGCGATCAACGGCGATGAGCCGACGACTCGGTGAGGGCGAGGCATCTCCCCATGCGAGGCTCCGCCGGACGTGTCGGGGCCGTGATCCAGCTGCGAGCCGTTCTGTCGTACATAGGGTTGGTGGAGGGCGGCGAGCGGCCGCCCGTTCGACGGACGCGGTGCCGCAGGTGGGTGGCTCCCCGGCCCGTCTCGGAGGCTGTGCGATGCGAAACAGGTGTGTGTTGGCGGCGACGCTGGGAACGATCGCCGCGGTGGGCTGCGGTGACTCGTCGGGTCCGGTGGGCGCGCCGTCCGGTTCGGGGGGCGCGCCACGGCCGTCGGTAGCGGCATGCGACCTCCAGATGATCTCGGGGAACGGACAGTGGGGCCCGGCCGGCTCGTTTCTCGCCGCCCCTCTCGTGGTCCGGGCCGGGAACCTTCAAGGAGCCTTGGTAGGATCCCTCGTCATGTGGGCGACGTATCAGGGGACGGAAAGGACGACCTGGACGACGCGGACCGACCGGAATGGCTACGCGCAGACCGAGTTCGCTCCCTCCTCGCCCGGCCCCTCGTCGGTGACGGCCGAAACGGTCGAATGCGAGTCGAGCGCCGTCACGTTCAACTTCGATGACCGGGTCGCCGACTGGCCGGCGATCGGCCCTGCCACATCCCTCCTCTACTATCGGGTAGGGCAGGACACGTCGTCGGCCACGGCCCGCTTCGAGCTGGAGCCGGACTCCGGGGCCTTCCGGCTACAGTCTCGAAGCTGCTGCTTTGCGTTCGAATACCTGGGTTTCTACACCGTTGAAGATGCCCGCCTCCTCTTTGCATTCACCAGCTACAGGGACGTCGGCGGCGGAAGCGCGGGGTACGTCGGCCACGCGGTAGGGACTGTCGATGGGAACCTCCTGACCATTCACTTCGACGGCGACGCCTACTATGACTTCGGGGAATTGGAAGGTGTGTACCAGCTGACGCCGTAGACCGGTAGCGGCTTCGCACACCCGGGGCGATTGGCGGCCGTCTCCCCGGGTGCGCGGACCAGGGGGTCACCGGGCATCAGCGGGTTGACGGCGCCGACATCTCGAGCCGTAGCCAGGCCCGCGCGAGCACCCAGCCGCGTTTGACCGTGGCCGTCGATGTGCCGAGCGCCGCCGCGGTCTCCTCGATCGTCATTTCGCCGAAGAACCGGCAGTCCACGATCCGGGCCAGCCGGACATTTGTCGTCGCGAGCCTGTGGAGGGCCTCGTCGAGCGCGATGACGAGGTCGCTCGGCGAGGCATCCCCCGACCCTGTCAGCAGCGCCCCCTCGAGCGCCTCGGCGGAGACCTCGGGCGCGCCCCCGCCGCGCTTGATCCGGAGTCGGCTCCTCGCATGGTCGATCAGCACCCGTCGCATGGCAACGGACGCGACCGCGAGAAAGTGGGCGGGACTGTACCGGGGGGATCCCTCCTGCCCCGCCAGCCGGAGGTAGACCTCGTGGAGCAAGGACGTCTCGTCCAGCGTCTCGTTGCCGGGCCAGCCGCGGCGGCGGCGCGCGGCGATCGTCAATAGCTCCGGGTAGAACCGGGTGAACAGGCAGTCGAGCGGCTCGTGCGGCGCCACCGGCGTGGCGCGAAGAAGCGTGCCCGGGCGATCGGGCGCGGAGGTGTCCAGGGATCGAACTCAGATGACCGATAGGGTGTGCCCCCCACCGGGGCGGCCCCACTGAGTGGGTGCCCCCGAAGATAGTGGCGACCTCGGCGTCGTGACAGAGGTGGCGTCCCGGTCCGAGAAGGTACCCGGCGAGCCAGTCCCCCATGCACCCCGGCGGGGGTCGCGTGTAAACACGGCGCCGCCGCACCTCGTTTCATGGGGTGACGAGACCGAACCATGTGGCGAGGGGACGAGCATGAGCAGACCCGATCTGGACGAGCTGGCGCAGGCCGCCCTCGCCGGGGGGTCGCGGGAGATGGATCGGCTTCTCGATCGTCTCCGGCCGCTCGTCTGCCGCTGGGCGCTGGTGTGGACGGGGAGTCCCGACCTCGCCGAGGACGTCGCGCAAACCGTGCTGATAAACGTCCATCGATCGCTGCCCCGCTACACCCCCACCGGCAAGCTGACGACGTGGGTCTACCGCATGACCCGGAACGCCGTCGTCGATGTCGAGCGCAAGGCCGACCGCGAGCGGTCCGGTCGACGCGAGCTCACGAACGAGTTCCTCGTGTCCCGGCTCGAGGGGCGGCCCGATGCGCTGCGGCTGATCGCCGCGGCCGACGAGCTCCGGGCGTTCATGGCCGGGCTGTCCCCGAGACAGCGGGCCGTCATCGATCTCATCGAGCTCCAGGGATTCAGCGCGGCCGACGCGGCCGCGATGCTCGAAACCTCGCCCGCGACGATCCGGGTTCACCTCCACCGCGCCAAAGCGGCGATCGGCGAGGCCGGTCGCGCCGCGAGACGGATGGGGTAGATCGGCCGGGACGAGAACGACCCGGTCGGCAATAGACGATATGGAGAGTACGCAGATGGACTATCAGGCCATGGACCGGCTCCTGGACGCGCTCGGCGAGGGCATGGCGGCGCGGCTTCCCGCCCTCGAGGCGACCTCGCTGCCCGAGGCCGCGCCGGTCGCGCCGACGCGACGGTCGGTCGTGCTGCGGCGGGCCCGTGCGGCCGCGCTGTCCCTGGCGCCGGTCCCCGTGCTCGCCCTGCTGTTCGGGACGGACGCCATCGGGTTTCTCCCCGTGTACGCCGCCTTCCTGCTCGTGATGAACGTGCGCGGCGCGCTCGAGACGGCGCTCGGCTGGGCGCTCGCGTGGAGCACGGTGGCGCTCGCCTCGCAGGCCGTCGTCCCGGTCCCGCAGCCCGCGGAGGCATCGTTCGCCTCGAGCGCCGGGCCCGCCTCGCTCTTCGTCGGGTTCGCGGCGTTCCTGACGGGAGGATTGTTCGTCGCGGGCCTCGCCGCGTTCCGGCGCGGCCGGGCGCGGTCCAGTCTTCCGCTCGCCCAGGCCGCGTGGTGGGGTGCGGGCGCCGGCGCCGTCGCCGCCGGCGCGGCGCTCGTGGCCGCGTTCGTGGTGGACCTCCACGTCGCGACGTGGTTCGCGCCGGCCGTCCTGCTCGGGCTCTCCGCCCTGGGCGCCGGGTCGGCGGCCGCCTCGACCCGGTTCGAACGGCTGGTCGAGGAGGGACGCACGTGGCCGGCGCGCATCCAGGGCGTCCTCACGATCTCGCTGAGCTGGGGCCTGAGCTACGGACTCCTCGGGCTCCTCGTCGGCGTCCCGCTGTGGATCGTGGTCGGGCTGATCTCGGGCGCCGCGTTCGCCGGCGTGCTGGGGCTCGCGGAGCGTCGCGGCCTGCTCCAGGACCTGTCCGTCGCCCGGCTGTCGGTCGTGGGCACGGTCGGCGCTACGATCAGCGCCGCGGTGGCGCTCCCCCTCTACCTCATCCTGGCCCGCGGCGGCGGGGGCCCGAACGTCCCGTTCTTCCTCTCGCTGATTGCGGTGCTGGGCGCGTGCGCCGCCGCCGTCACCGTGGCGATCCCGCGCCTGATGGTGGAGGACGAGGAGGAGGACGACTGGATGCGCGAGCTCCGCCGGGGCCCGGACCTGCTGGAGGAGTGAGGCGCCGGGACGGGGAGCGTCAGATCGAGGCGCGTTTCA
>CAZCLY010000006.1:0-35072 GCA_964499635.1 uncultured Gemmatimonadota bacterium
AGCCGCCGTTGACAGGCCTTCCCGGGGATTGCGATTCGAAC
Organism: uncultured Gemmatimonadota bacterium; assembly: GCA_964499635.1. GTDB lineage: Bacteria > Gemmatimonadota > Gemmatimonadetes > Palauibacterales > Palauibacteraceae > Palauibacter. The sequence continues at coordinate 42 of CAZCLY010000006.1, forward strand.
ACTTGCGACAGTGGCCCGAACAGGGGTGAGGTGGGGAGTCCGTCCAAGACGGGGAGACCGCATCCCGGCAGCCCAGCTCCGGACCCCGATGCCTCCTGGGCCGCGACCGGCCCGTCAGGAGCCGCCGGGGCACCTACTAGTCATGTAGTTGACACCGCTTCCCGCGTCCCACATGTTCTACTAGAGACGTAATAGCAATGATGCGAGGTCGTGTCGTGGGGAGGTCGGACGCGGCGCCGTGGCCCGAGGAGCGCGCATTGAAGGAAATCCAGTTCACCAACCGCGAGCTCGACCTCATGGCCGTCCTGTGGGACCTCGAGGCCGCGACCGTGGCCGAGGTCCGGGACCGCCTCGGCGACGATCTCGCCTACACGACCGTGCTCACCATCCTCCGGACCCTGGAGGAGAAGGGCTACGTCGGCCACACGCAGGACGGGAAGGCCTACCGCTACCACCCGCTCGTCGGGCGCGAGCGGGCCGGTGCGAGCGCGGTCAAGCGGCTCGTGCGGAAGATGTTCCGTGGCTCGCCGGAGCCGCTTCTCACCCATCTGGTCTCCGATCGCGAACTGTCGACCGAGGACCTCGAACGGCTGCGTCGACTTCTCGACGAGCGGCTCGGCAGGAAGGAGTAGGACGATGGTCATCGCGTGGTTCGGATACTGCCTGCTGGTGTCGGCCCTCCTGGGGCTCGCGGCGTTCGCCGCGGAGCGCGCGCTGGGCCACTACCGGAAGCCGGTGCGCGGCGTGTGGGTGGGCGCGCTGGCGGGCTCGCTCCTCCTGCCTCTGGTTGCGTACATCGTCCCGGCCGTGGTCGCCCGGCTGTCGCCGGTGCCGCAGGGCGTACCGATCTCGGTGCAGTCGCTGACCGGGCTGACGGCGGGGGGCGCGGCGGCCGTAGGGGCCGGACTCGACTGGGCGGCCGTGTGGTCGGCCGCGGGGACGCTCGTCGCGTGGCTGTGGGGCGTCTCGGTTCTGGCGCTCGGCGGCTACCTCGTCGGCTCCTACCGGGGGCTCAAGCGGGAGATGGAGGGCTGGACTCCGGGCAGGATCCTCGATGCGCCGGTAATGATGTCGAGAAACCGCGGGCCCGCCGTGGTGGGGATCCGCCACAGCGTCATCGTGATGCCGATGTGGATCGCCGAGCTCGAGGAAGAGCTCCTGCGGCTCGTGTTCCTGCACGAGCGCGAGCACCAGCGAGCCGGAGACCAGCGCTGGTTCGCCTTCGGACTCCTGACGGCGATGGCGATGCCGTGGAACCCGATCGTGTGGTGGCAGCTCCACCGGCTGAGGCTCGCGATCGAGTACGACTGCGACCGGCGCGTGATCGAGCGCGGCGTGTCGCGACGGGACTACGCGGAGGCGCTGCTGGCCGTCGGGAGCCGCGTGTCGGCGGCCCCGTTCGCCGCGGCCGCGTTCACCGAGCGGAAGCCGGCCGTCGAGCGCCGCCTGCGCCGCATGACGGAGCCGCTGCGCCGGCTGCGCGGGCCGCGCGCGGCGCTCGCGGCCGGGGCGGGCACGCTGGCCCTCATCCTCGCGTGCGGGTCCCCGCCCCCCATGTCGAACGACACCGGGGCAACGGCCGAGTACACCGTGGCCGAGGTCGAGAAGGAGGCGCCCGCGGGCGTCGTGCAGCGCATGGAGGGGCCCGCGTTCCTCCCCTACGACCGGCCGCCCACGCTGACGAATCGGGCCGAGATACGGAAGAAACTGGCCGAGGCGTATCCGGCGGATCTCGAGGCCGCCGGGACCAGAGGAAGGGTCGAGCTGTGGCTCCACATCGATGAGCAAGGCGAGGTCGTCGGCCACGAGGTGAAGACGAGCAGTGGAGTCCAGAGCCTCGATGACGCCGCGGTCGAGGTTGCGCGGACGATGCGCTTCGAGCCCGCGCTCAACCGGGATCAGCCGACGCCGGTGTGGGTGTCGCAATGGGTGACGTTCGGGAACGTGGACGAGACGCCGAGGAGGATCCGCGAGACCGCGGCCGGCACGATGACCGCGGTCGAGAACCCGCCGCTGTTCGTGATCGACGGCGTCATCCAGGACGAGGACTTCGACACCAGCGATCTGAGCCCGGAGGACATCGATCACATCGAGGTTATCAAGGGCCCGGCCGCCCAGTCCATCTACGGCGAGCGGGCGCGGTACGGCGTCATCCAGGTCACCACGAAGAATGCGGGTCCCTCGAAGTCCCGGGCGGACGCGCCGCTGGACGGTTCGGAGGGCTCGTCGCGGCGCGACGGGGACGGACGCATGTCCACGCTGTCGCCCCGCGGCACAGGGGCGGAGACGATCGATGCCGGATCCATCTTCGAGTTCGAGAATTGGAAGGAGCTCGCTCCCTCGGAGCGCCCGCTCGTGCTCGTGGATGGCGTTCCCATGCCCGGAACGTCCTTACCCGGTGACCTCGGTATCGCCCGGGAGGACATGTCCGGCCTCGAGTTCATCCGACCCCCGATGTCCGAGGGGATCTATGGGGAACGCGCGCGCCATGGTGCGTTGCGGATCAGCACCAAGGCGCCGACGTCCGGCCCGAATGGTTGACATGGACGAGCACGCTGCCGAACGGAGGGGGTCGCGCGGTCCACCCCCTGTCGTGCGGGCGGGGGTAAGGCTGCTCCTCGCGCTCATCCTCGCGGCGCGTGTTCGCCCCCGACGGTCGGTGGCTCGGTCGGCCGCGGACCCCCGAGGGCATCCACGTCGTGGAGATCGGTGCCGACTACGTCCTCGGCATTCGAGGAGTGGGGCGGGAGTCCGAGGTGCGCGTCCACGACCTGTCGCGCTGATCTCACGATGAAGTCGGCGCTCCGGCTCGGGATGGTGCCGGTCGTCTTCCTCCGGGGTGGCGAGCTCGACGTCCCGCTCGCCGGGGTCTGCCGCCCGCGCCCGCACTGAAGACGCGGAGTGGGCCGCGGATACGCGTGCAACGGTTGGCCTCCGAGGTACGTCTGCTACGTTGGTAGCCGACCGCTCACGTCTCCGGAGGCCGATGCCGTCATGCGTACCCGTCTCACGCTCCTCCTCGGAGTCCTGTCCGGCACGATCGTCACGGCCTGCTCGGGCGGTGGGGGCGGCGACGCGATGGCCTGGCAGGCCACGCGCGACACGGTGGGCGACACGATCATCGTGCGCACCGTGTCGGGCAGCGTGTGGGGGGACGCGCGGCTCGTCGAGGAGGTGCGGATCGGACAGCTCGACGGCCCGGACGAATACACGTTCGGCTCGATCGCGGCGATCTCCACCGGTCCTGACGGCACGCTGTACGTGCTCGACCGCCAGGGACCGAACCTGCGCGCCTACGCGCCCGACGGGACATACCTGCGCGACCTCGGGCGCGAGGGCGAGGGGCCGGGAGAGCTCAAGCAGCCCGATTCGGGGCTGGCGGCGCTCGACGACGGCCGCGTGCTGGTGCGCGACCCGGGGAACGCCCGCATCACGGTGTTCGGCCCGGATGGCGAGTACGAGACCGACTGGCGGATCCGGGGCTCGAGCTACACGAGCACCCCGTTGTACGTAGACCGCGCGGGGAACGTCTACGTGCAGCTGTTCGAGTTCGGCGAGGACGGCCCCAAGTTCTCGTTCGTGCGCTACGGGCCGGATGGGGTGCCGGGCGACACCATCCAGGTTCCGGCGCAGCCCGATGTGCCGATGCTTCTGGCGGTGCACCAGGGGCCCGACGGGAGCAGCCGCTCGAGCACGAACGTGCCGTACTGGCCCGAGCAAGCGACCACCCTCTCTCGCGATGGGGAGTTCGTGATCGGCAACTCGGCGTCCTATTCCATCGACATCCCGCGGGCCGGCGGCGTGTTGCGCGTCCAGCGCGCCATCGAGCCCGTCCCCGTGTTGCCCGGCGAGAAGGCCAACCGGCGCGAGCGCACCATCCACAACATGCGCCAGACCGAGCCGGGCTGGGACTGGGACGGGCCGGACATCCCCGACACGAAGCCCGCCTTCCAGCAGCTGATGATCGACGACGACGGACGGCTGTGGGTCTACCTGCACTCGCGCGGCGAGCCCATCCCGGAAGAGGAGATCGAGGAGCCCGACCCGGGGTCCGACGAGGGGCCTCCGGCGCGCTGGCGCGAGCCCGTGCGGCTCGACGTGTTCGAGGAGGACGGCACCTACCTCAGCCAGCTCGAGGCGCCGCAGGGATTCGGGTTCTACCCGCGCCCGGCGATCGACGGCGACCGCGTGTGGGCCGTGGTGCGCGACGAGCTCGACGTACAGTACCTGGTCCGCCTCCGGATCGTGCCCGAGCCGGCCAGACCGTAGAGGCCGACACCCGAGGCCGGCGGACGCGTCCATTTGCGCAGATAGTACGAGCACCGTACTATATTCGCCGCAACGCCCGCCCCGGTCGGGGAGCGGGACGCGGACCGTGGTGCCGGGAGACTCCCATGAAGCCACACGCCGCCAGGCCGGCTCCCGGGCGCCCCCCGGAGTCCGGGGAGTTCCGGCGCGACAACCTCGCCCGCCTCCTCGTGCGGACGTTCGACGCCATGGAGCGTGACATCCTGCGGGGATTCGCGGAGCGCGGGATCCGGCTGAGGAGGACGTGGCTCCCGGTGCTGCGAAACGTCGACGCCGGGGGGAGCCGCATCACCGGGATCGCCGACGCGGCCGGGCTGTCGAAGCAGACCGTCGGGCCGCTTGTGCGCGAGCTCGAGGAGGAGGGGATCCTCCGCGTGGACCCCGACCCGGACGACGGGCGGGCGAAGCTCGTGCGGTACACGAAGGCCGGGCTCGAGGGACTACTCGCCGGCATGGAGGTGATCCGCTCCGTGGAGGAACGCTACGCGGAGGCGATCGGGCCGGACCGTGTGGACGAGCTCCGACGCACGCTGCGCGATCTCCTGGAGCGCTTCGAATGAGTCGCGTCACGCGGGCGCTGGCGATCGTCGGGACGTGTGCGGTCCTCGCGGGCACCATCGCCACCAACACGGCGCTTCGCCGCACGCCGCTCGTCCACGCGCACTACTGGGTGTTCGCCCTCCTCGTGCCGCTCGGGGTGACGGTGGTGGTGGCGGGATCGCTCATCCATCTGATCCGCGGCCGGCGGCCGCTGTCGGCCCGTGCCGCCGTCGCGCTGGCGTGCGTGGCGGGCGCCGCGCTCGCCGCCGGGTGGCCGGCGTTCGGCATGGGAGACGGGTGGTCGATCGATGTTGCGGGCGGACGGCGGGGCTACATCGTGCACCTGCCCCCGGCGGCCTCGGCCGACACCGGGGACCTGCCCGCCGTCCTCCTGCTGCACGGGTTCGTCCAGAGCCCGAGGGGGATGCGGAACCTCACCGACATCGAGCGACTGGCCGACGAGGCCGGTTTCGTCGTCATCTACCCGAAGGGGACGCTCCGGAGCTGGAACGACGGGGACGACACGAAGCCCGCCTCGAAGCGGAACGTCGACGACCTCGCCTTCCTCGCCGCGCTCGTCGACTCGCTCCCCGCGCGTCACGGCGTCGATCCGGCGCGCGTGTACGCCATCGGGTTCTCGAACGGCGGCTTCCTCCTCGTCCGGCACGCCTGCGCGCTCGCCGGCCCGATCGCCGCGTTCGGGATCGTCGCGGCCGGGACGTACCCCGTGTGGGATCCGGACTGCCGTCCGGGTGCCCCGGTGCCGGCGGCCTTCATCCTCGGCGCGGCCGACCCGACGCTCGCGCCCCTGAACCGGCGCTTCGAGGTCGCTCCGGACGCGTCCGCGGAGCTGTGGGCGCACGCCTACGGGTGTGAGGACCCCGACATCGGGAGGGCGGCGTCGGACGTCGGATCCGCATCCGTGATCCACACCTGGAGGAGGTGCCCGGACGGGTTCGAGGTGCACCAGATCGTCGTGCGGGGCGCCGGGCACGCGTGGCCCGGCGGCCCGCAGTTCCTGCCGCCGTTCCTGGCCGGCGAGACGACGGACGCCCTCGATGCGACGGGCTGGCTGTGGGACTTCTTCGAGTCGACGACCGCGGGCCGCCCGCGATGAGGGGAGGGCCGGACGCGCGCGGCCGCCCCGGGAAAGGAAGCCGTATGACGAAGAGTGAACGCAGTGCCGAGCTGGCCGCCGGGTGGATCGAGGCGTGGATCCGCATGGACATGGAGTGGCTCCGGAAGTGGCTGGCGCCCGACTTCGTCCACGTCAGTCCGTTCGGGAGGCTCGAGGGCCGAGAACCGTACCTGGCGGCGGTCGAGCCGATGGCGCGCAAGAGCGTCCAGGAGCTCGTGGTCCGGGATGTGATCGCGAGCGGAGACCGGGCGGCGATCTGGTTCGAGAACCGGACCCCGAAAGGGGTGGTCGACTCCTGCGACTGGGTGCGGGTGGAGGATGATCTCATCAAGGAGATCCGGTCGTTCTACGACAGCGCCCCGATCCGGGACGTCCTGTCGCCCGACGAGCAGCAGAGCCTCGACGGCTCCTACTGACGGTCCGGAGGCGGCGGGCGGCTCAGCCGTCCGTCCCGGAGAACACGTCCGCTTCCAGCCAGTCCAGGAGCGGGGTCCACCAATCCACGCGGGCGCCCGACCCCTCGCACGTCCCGCCGCCCTCCACGAACTGGTGGTTGCAGTTCGGGAAGCGCTGGATCTCGAACGGGAGCCCGAAGGTGTCCGCGACCGCTTCGAGGATCCGGATGCTGCGCTCGACGGGGATCGAGGTGTCGTTCTCGCAGAACTGCCACAGCCCCGGGGCCGTCAGGCGAGGAAGCACGGGGCGGGGATCGAACCCTGACGGCTCGGCCCGATCCATCTCCTCCGCGATCTCTTCGGGAGAGCGACCGGTGGGGTGGCAGGTGGCGTCGCCCGTGAGCCGGCTGTAGAGGATCTCCTCTCCCACCGACACCGCGGGGCCGGAAGCGATCATCGTGAACGCGACCTCGTCCGGCGCGGCCACCTCCGCCAGCGGGACGACCCACCCGCCCTGGCTGACACCGTACAGCCCGACCCGGTCGGCCCGGATCTCGGCGTGACGGGACAGCAGGCGGACCGCGCCCGTCAGGTCACCCGCCAGCAGATCGAGATAGCGGCGATCGCTACCACAGCACTCGCCTTCGGATTCCCCGACGCCGCGCTTGTCGTAGGTGAGAAGGGCGAGGCCGCTACGGACGAGCTCCGCGTAGATGGGATTCCACGGTTCCCGCTGCCACGCGTTGCTGCCGGGGTGGAACACGATGGCGGGGTAGGCCCCGCCACCTTCGGGCAGGAAGAGCGTGCCGGCGAGTCGCGCTCCGTCGGCATCGCTGCGCCATGCGACCTCCACGGCCCGGTATCCGGGTTCCTCGCGTTGCTCGAGGAACCCGAGCGGGGCCGCGCACGCTGAAAGGACGAGACACATGACGAGAGTGGGTGGAAGGGCCGCCACCCGGCTCGCGCTCCGAATCGTGTGCATCCCGCACCCCTTTCGCTGGCTGCGCGCGCATATAGTACGGCAGCCGTACTATATGCGCCAGCGTGTCGTCGGGGTCACACCACCTTCTGCTTCCAGCGCCCGCGCCGGAAGATGAGCACCCCCACCACCGCGGACAGCGAAAAAGCGAGCGCCACGGCCCAGAACACGCCGTCGGGACCGAAGTCGAGCGTGCGCGCCAGGATCCAGGCCAGCGGGAGCTGGAAGAGCCAGAACACGAAGAAGTTGATGCGGGTCGGAGTCCCGGTGTCGCCGGCCCCGTTGAACGCCTGCATGGTGACCATCCCCCACGCGTAGAAGATGTAGCCGTAGCTGATGATCCGGAGGGCGCGCGTCCCGATCGCGTGCGTCTCGGGGTCCGGCGCGAAGGGCGCGATGATGGCGCCCGCGAAGGCGACGAACAGGATGGTCACCACCGTCATGAACACCATGTTCCAGCCCCCGGTCACGTACACCGACTTCTCCGCCCGGTCCGGACGCTTCGCCCCCAGGTTCTGGCCCACGAGCGTGGCGGCCGCGTTCGACAGGCCCCACGCCGGGAGGAGGATGAAGATCACGATACGGATGGCGAGCACGTAGCCCGCCAGGGCGATGGCGCCGAAGGTGGCCAGGATGCGCATGAGCCCGACGTAGCTGGCCTGGGACACGAGCATCTGGCCCACGCCTCCGCGCGACACGCGGAGCAGGTTCGCGATGATCGAGCGGTCGATGACCATGTCCTCGCGCCCCACGCGGATCCGCTTGCTGCGGCGGAGCCCCCGGAGCTGGTACAGGACGCCGGTGCCTCGCCCGATCGTGGTGGCCACGGCGGCGCCGGCGAGGCCCAGGCGCGGGAAGGGGCCGAACCCCGTGATGAGCATCGGGTCGAGGAAGATGTTGATCCCGTTGGCGAGCCACACGGACCGCATGGCCATCGAGGCGTCGCCCGCGCCGCGGTAGATGGCGTTGTTGAGGAAGAGCAGGATGATGACCGCCATCCCGCCGTACTGGATACGGGCGAAGGTCGCGCCGATGGCCACCGTCTCCGCGTCCGCCCCCATGAGGCGCAGGAGGTCGGGGGCCCAGATCACGCCGGCCACGCCCAGCACGACCGACGTGATGATCCCCACGGTGATCGCCTGGACCGCGGAGCGCGCCGCGCCGCGGTGGTCCTTCTCCCCGACGCGCCGCGCGACGAGCGCCGTGGTGGACATGGCGAGCCCCACGGCGATCGCGTACACGATCTCGAGGAATGTCTCGGTGAGCCCGAGCGCGGCCAGCGCCCGGGCGCCGAGCCCGGCGACGAAGTACGCGTCCACCACCACGAACAGCGACTCGCCCGCCATCTCGAGCACCATGGGGAGGGCGAGGAGGAACACGGCCCGGTTCAGGCTCCCGGTCGTGAAGTCCTGCTCGGAGCCGGCGAACGACTCCCGCACCGTGGCCCACACGCCATGGGAAGCGGGCACGGCCCGTCCCGGCGTCGCGGACTCCGCCGGCCGACTCGCGGGCGCGGCTTCGCCGCCGGCCGACACCGCCCCTCGGGGCGGCGGCGTGGCCTCTTCGGTCAGAGGCTCGGGGGCCCCGTCGGGGGTGGGTTCCATGGATTCGTCCCGGGTGGTGAAGCGAGCCGCGCATTGTCGGCCTACGCGGGGAACGAAGCAAGAGATTCGGTTGCGGCGCGCACGGCCCGTCGCACGGGAGCGTGAGCGTGTCGTCGCTATCCGGGCGACCCGCCCTCGGCGGCCTCGCGCCGCTCGACGACGAGCCCCCACGTCGCGAGCGCGAGCGACAGCGCCACGAGGGCGGCGACGACGAGGATCGTGTCGTGCAGGCCGGCCACCTGGGCGCCGCGCGACGCCACGCTCGGCTCGGCGGCGGTCGGCTCATACGACATCACCCGCGCGGCCCAGACGGTGCCCAGGATGGCGATCCCGCTGAGCTGACCCGTGATCCGCGTGATGGTCAGGAGCCCCGAGGTGACGCCAAGCCTACGCTGCGGGACCGAGCCCATGATGGCGCTGTTGTTCGGCGACTGGAAGATGCCCATCCCGAGGCCCACCGGGAGCATGACCAGGACGTAGGAGAGCGCGCCGGTCTCCGTGTCCAGGGTGCTCATCAGCACATATCCCGCCAGCAGGACGGCGAGACCCACGACGACTACGGGCCGGGGACCCACGCGGTCGGAGATCGCCCCGCTCGGCGGCGCCGCGAGGCCGAGGGTCAGCGGCGCCGCCGCGAGCAGGAGCCCCACCGCGCGCGGGGCGAATCCGAGCACGTTCTCCAGATAGAACGGCAGCAGGATGAGGACGCCCGCGATGGCTGCGAAGCTGGCCCACCCGGTGACCAGGTTGACGCTCAGGAGCCGGTTCCGGAACAGCGACAGATCGAGCATCGGGTGCTCGACACGGCGCTCTATGGCGATGAACGCGGCGAGCGCGGCGATGGCGAAGGCGATCACGCCCAGCACGAGCGCATCGCCGAAGCCGCGGAACTGGCCGAAGGTGAGCCCCAGCATGAGGGCGAGGAGGGCGGTGAAGAACACGGCGGCCCCCGGGAAGTCGAACCGCTCGCCTCCGGACGGCGGGACGTTGGGGACGAATCGAGCCGCCGTATACGTCCCGATGATCCCGACGGGGAGGTTGACGAAGAAGATCCAGCGCCAGCCCAGGCTGTCGATCAGGAGGCCGCCCAGCGTCGGGCCGACCACGATGCCCACCGAGACGATGCCCCCGCTGATGCCGAGCGCACGTCCACGCTGCGACGGCGGAAACGCCTCGGTGATGATCGCGAACCCGAGGGCGAACACCATCGCCGCCCCGAGGGCCTGGAAGATCCGGAGCCCGATGAGCCACCCGACGCTCGGCGAGAGCCCGGCCAGCACCGAGCCGAGGGTGAACAGCCCGAAGCCGACCGTATAGATCGGTTTCTTGCCGATGATGTCGCCCAACCGACCGATGCCGAGCACGAGGCTCGCCAGCGTGAGCAGGTAGCCGAGCACCACCCACTGCACGTGGGCGAAGGTCGTGTGCAGCTCCTCGACCAGGGTGGGGAGCGCAACGTTGACGATGCTCCCGTCGATCGTCCCGAGGAAGATGCCCATGGCGACGGCCAGCATGACCCACCACTTGCGGGAGTAGTCGACCGCGGGGGGCGGTGTCGGATCTGTAGTCGTCACGTGGGCGGCGTGGATTCCCCGGCGTTCATGCGGCGCGCGGCGCGGAATGTCGCGGTCCAAGATACGCTGGTCGGTGGATCGCCGTGGACTCCATGATTCGCGGGTGATGACGCCTTCTGAAGACGCGGGATCCGGGTTGGTGTGCGACGGCTGCAGCGTGGTGGTCTTCGGGGGTCGGTCCGGGTACCGGGTCGAGAACCCGGCGCGATGTGGCGCTACTCGGCCCTCAGGATCCGAATCGGGTCCACGCGGCCCGCGCGCCGGGCGGCCAGCCAGGTCGCCGCGGCGACCGTGAGGAGCAGGAGCAGGGTGGCGGCCGCGAGCGTGATCGGATCCCCCGGCGCCACCTCGTACAGCACGGCGCGCAGGCCGCGGGTGGCGATCGCCGCCCCGACGAGGCCGACCACGGCGCCGGCCACGGCGATGCGGAGCGATTGCCCGAGCACCATGCGGATCACCTGCGAGAGCCGCGCGCCGAGCGCGAGCCGCACGGCGATCTCGCCGGAGCGCTCCACCACGAGCTGCGCGACCACGCCGTACATGCCGATCGTGCTCAGGAGGAGGGCGAGGGCCGCGGCGATCCCGAGCAGGAGGAAGGTGAAGGAAGCGCGCGACACGGATGGCGAGGACGCGATCGCCTCCTCGAAGCCGCGCACGTCGGCGAGCGGTACGGTGGGATCGATGTCGCTCAGCGCCTGCCGGACGGCGGGCACCAGGCTGGTGGGCTCCGTGCTCGCCTCGATGACGACGCGCATGGCGTTCGGTGGTGACCAGAGCGACGCGCCCTCGATCGGACGCATGGGGAAGAAGACGCCCTCGAGCACGGGTCGGTCGAGCCCGTCGGAGTGGAAGTCCTGCGCCACGCCCTGCACGCGGTAGAACGGCTGCGACCACCCATTGCCCCTGATCCCCTTCCCGATGGCCGACTCGCCCGGCCAGAGCCGGTCGGCCAGCGCCCGGGTGATCACGACGCCACCGCCCCCGGACTCCATCTCCGCCCAGGTGGGAGTCGCTCCCTCGACCGGGATATCGAGCGTCTCGAAGAACCCGGGCGTCGCCAGCGCCACGGCGATGCAGGGGGGCTGATCATCGGTGTCGGGGGGACGGTCTTCGATGAACATCGAGGCGCAGAAGGAGCTCGCCACCATCGGGAGCCGCGTCGTGGCGCTGGCCCGCACCACGCCCGGGATCCCCTCCAGGCGCTCGAGGAACTGGCGATAGAAGGCGCCGACCGCCTCGAACGTGCCGTACCGCGATCCCGCCACGAACGTCTCGAACGTCAGTACGTCGGTGGAATCGAAGCCGGGGTCGGTGGACCGCAGCCGCTCGAGGCTCCGGAGCATGAGCCCCCCGGCCGCCAGCAGCACGAGCGCCAGCGCCATCTGCCCCGCCAGCATGATCCGTCGCACGCGGTTGCGCCCTCGCGAGGCGGTGGAGCGCGTGCCGGCGTCGCGCGCCAGATCCTCGGTGCGCGCGAAGGCCCGGTACGCGATTGGTACGAGCCCGAGGAAGAGCCCGAGCAGCAGGCTCACGCCGAGCACGAACCACAGGGTGCCCGGCCCGAGTCCGATCTCTTCCAGACGCGGCAGACCGGGTGGGGCGCTCGCGATCAGGAGCCCGAGGCCGCCGCGCGCCACCGCGATCGCCAGCACGCCGGCGAACAGCGACAGCACCAGCGTCTCGGTCAGGCTCTGCCACACGAGGTGACGCCGCCCGGCACCCAGGGCGGTGCGGACGGCGAAGTCCCGGCGCCGGGACTCGATCCGGACCAGATAGAGGTTGGTGATGTTGGCGACCGCGATCGCGAGCAGGAGTCCCGTCGCCCCGAACAGGATCCACACGGTTCGTCCGACCCCGCCCAGGACGTGGTCCTTGAGCGGCACGACGCGGGTCGAGAAGCCGCTCTGGCGCATGAACGTCTCGCTGTACGCGGTCGGGAGCTTCTCGGTGAACATGGCCGTGAGCCGGGAGGCGTCCGCCTGCGCGGCCTCGAGTGACGCGCCCGGAGCGAGCCGGCCGACGACCGACAGCCAGTGCGAGTTCACGGGGCGCGCCGACGGGTCGAGCTTGAGCGTCGCGAAGACGTCCACGGATCCCCCCGGCAGGCCGAAGCCGCGCGCCAGCACGCCGATCACCTCGCGTGGAGTGTCGCTCAGCACGATCGTCGACCCCACGACGTCCGGATCGCCCCCGAAGTGCGTGCGCCAGAAGGCGTGCCCGAGGACGACCCTCTCCGGGGCGCCCGGCCCGTCATCGCCGGGCTCGAACCAGCGACCGGCGGCCGTGCGCAGCGCGAGCGTCGGTCCCAGCGAAGCGGTGACGAGCCCGAGGCGCACCCGGACGGCGCCGTCGTCGCCCACGAGGTTCGCGCCGGTGGTCGTAAAACCCCCCAGCGACGGGAACGCGCGGCCGTTGTCGCGAAAATCGAAGTAGCCCCCGGGGGACATCCCCCACACCGCATCCTCCCCGACATAGGGGACCGGGCTCTCGAGCCACACGAGGTCATCCGCCTCGGCGTACGGGAGCGGGCTCAGGACGACCCGGTCGAGCACCGTGAACAGTGCCGCGAATGCGCCGATCGCCAGCGTGAGCGTGAGGAGCGCGAACACGGTGAACTCGGGTCGCCGTCCCAGCCTCCGGATCGCATGGCGCACGGCGCGCGCGATGTCGTGTGCCTGTTCCGACAGCGCGTTTCGGCGGTGCAGCCCGCGGTCCACGCGCTTCGTCGCCTCGCGGATCTCGTCCATGTCGCCGAACCGCGCGAGCGCGGCCCGGCGTGCCTCCTCGTCCGACATCCCGGTGTCGAGGTTCCGCCGTACGAGGGCGTCGAAGTGGTGCTCGAGCTCGGCGGCCACCTCCTCGTCCACCCGGTTCCGGCTCAGGAGCCGGCGCAGCTCGGCGTAGGCATCGTGCTCCCTGCCGGTCATCGCGCGGCTCTCCTCACGCGGGCTGGGTCCTGAGGACGAGCGCGATGGCGTCGACGAACCGGCTCCACTTCGCCGTCTCCACCCGAAGCTGTGCCCGGCCCTTCGCCGTGAGCGTGTAGTACTTGGCCCGGCGGTTGTTCTCGCTCAGGCCCCAGTCGGCCGTCACCCACCCGCGACCGACCATGCGGTGGAGCGCCGGGTACAGCGAGCCCTCCTCCACGCTGAGGGCATCGTCGGTGGTGGTTTCGAGCCAGCGGGCGATCGCGTACCCGTGGCGGGCGCCCCCCGTCAGGGCCTGCAGGACGAGCATGTCCAGCGTCCCCTGGAGGAGGTCGAGGCGCTCTCGCGTCGAGCGCGCTGTCATCGGGTCGGTCCGTCGGTCATGCGCCGGCTCCCTTCACGCTTCCATAGCAGGTCGAGGGGAACGTACGCGCCGTCCCCTAGAAGGTCAATAGGAGCGGACATGCTCCGTGCGAACTGGCCCGGCCGGTCCCGGCGTCGGATCTTTGGCCGCACGACAGAGACCCGCCACGAGGAGGATGACGGTGAGGACGACCCTGAGGCTGCTCGCGTTGACGATCGTCGGGATCGCGCCGGGGGCGCTGGCCGGACAGGAGTTCCCCGTGCTGGCCGACGATGCCCCCGCCGGGAGCGGCGAGGTGCGCGACTGCCCGATCGCCGGTGTGGAGGGAACGGTCCGCTGCGGGCGGTTCCGCGTGTTCGAGGACCGCGAGGCCGCCGCGGGGAGGACGCTGGATATCGCGTTCGTGATCCTGGGCGCGCTCGACGCGGAGAGTGCTCCCGGCGAGGTCATCGTTTCGCTCCCCGGAGGGCCGGGCCAGTCGTTCACCCCCGCTGCGGCCGGCGTCGCGCGCTTCGAGAAGGAGTTCCGCACCGACCGCGACATCCTGCTCGTGGACGTGCGCGGTGTGGGGCGCTCGCAAGCCCTCGGCTGCCCGGACTTCGAGATCCCGACCGCCGACCGGTTCGGGACGATGTTCCCGCCCGAGCACATCCGCCGGTGTCGCGCCGAGCTCGAGAAGCGCGCCCGTCTGCACCTGTACACCACGAACTACTCGGTCGACGATCTCGACGAGCTCATCCGCTGGCTGGGGTACGACGCGATCGACCTCACCGGCGGCTCGTACGGCACGCGCGTGGCGCAGATCTACATGCGGCGGCACCCGGAGTCGATCCGTACCGTGATCCTGAACAGCGTCGTCCCGGTGTTCGAGCACGGCTACGTGTACATGGCGCGCTCGCTCCAGCGTTCGCTGGACCTGGTCGTCGCCGGGTGCGGGGCCGAGCCGTCGTGCGCCGCCGACAATCCGGACCTGCGCGTCCGCCTCGACAGCGTGCTCGCGCGGCTCGATCGCGGGCCGGTCGAGCTCGAGGTCGACGGCGCCCGGGTCGGGTTCACCAAGGGCGATTTCTCGTACGCTCTCCGTGGGCTGCTGTACGGCCGGGCCGAAGACGTGCCGCCGCGCATCGAGCGGGCGTGGGAGGGCGACTACCAGCGGCTGGCCAGCTACTACCTGGAGCGCACCTCGTGGCTCGCGGGCGCGGACGGTGAGGCCGGCTACCACTTCTCGGCGCTGTGCGCCGAGGACATCGCGCCGCTCACCGACGACGAGGTGGCGCGCCTGACGGCCGGCACGTTCATGGGCGACCATCTGATCGCGGGCTACCGCCAGGCCTGCGGTCTGTGGGACGTCGCCGAGCTTCCGGCCTCGTTCTGGGAGCCCGTGCGGAGCGATCTCCCCGTGCTCGTCATCTCCGGCGAGCGCGACCCGGTGACCCCGCCCCAGTGGGGAGAGGCGGTCGCGAGCTACCTGCCCAACAGCCTGCACGTGATCGTCCCCGGCGGCGGGCACGGCCCGAGCAACCCGTGCACCGGGCGGCTCGAGATGGCGTTTCTCGATGCGGCGACCGTCGAGGGGCTCGACACGTCCTGCATCGGCTCGACGGCGGCGTCCGAGGAGCTACGCGCCATGTACGAGGCCGACCAGGCCGATCGGGAGGGGGCAATGGCCGCGTCGCCCGAGCGCTGGCAGGAGATCACCGAGCGGGACCACGCGCGGCGCGACCGGGTGCTGGAGCTGGTCCGCGAGGGGGCGCTGTTCACTGCGGAGGACTACTACGACGCCGCCATGGTGCTCCAGCACGGCGAGGGGTCCGAGGACATCCTCGTCTCCCACATCCTGTCGACGATCGCCGGGTTCAAGGGGGACGAGCGCGGCAGGTGGCTGAGCGCCGCAGCGCTCGACCGGTACCTGCACCGGACCGACCAGCCACAGCGGCTCGGCACCCAGTACGTGCGGGACAGCGCCGATGTCCCCTGGTCGCAGGGGGCCTACGAGGACTGGCTGCCCGACTCGGTGCGCCGCGAGTTCGGGGTGGCGACGCGCGAGGAGCAGCGCGAGCGAGTCCGGCGGATGAACCCGCCGGCGGCGGCGGACCCGCCGAGCCCCGACCCGTAATGGGCGGCGGCTCGACGTAGCTCGGTGGCGAGCTGGACGAGCCGGTGGGAAGCGAGGACCGGTGTCAGAAAGGCGAAATCCCGGCCGGGGTCGGAGCTTTCGATGGGGATGGCGTGCGACTCGGCGGACGTCGGCCCTGCCCCGTCCACCTGCCGGGCCGAGAGGGGTGAGGCCGACGCCAGAGGCGCTCCGACCTGGCGGACCTGGGCGGTCAGAAGCACCGCGAGCGGATATGTGTGGGTTCGCATCACGGCGACCCCCCCGGCCCCGTGCGAATCGCCCCACCGCCCGTTGTTCGACAATCGATCCGCCCGCCCTCCGGTGCGCTCGGGGCGTGCACACCACCTGCCCCAATGCCGCATCTGTCCGCGTTCTCATGGGGGCGCGGTCACGATGGACGCTCGCAGCGCTCCCGCTAATGCATGCCGATGCCGAGCGTGAACAGCCACACCAGGGTCGCATCCCCGTCGATCACGTCTATCAGCATGTCGGCGTTCGGCGTGAGGTAGAGGTTCCCGCCGATCCGGACGTCGTAGCCGAAGCCCACGGTGCTCCCGAAACCGGAGTCCGTGACGGAGACGCTCACGTCTCCTTCCGAGACCGTCGCCACGACGGTCGAGAACCCCAGCCCGCCCTTCAGGAAGAGGCCCCGCTCCGCCGGATAGAAGAGCGCCACGAAGGTCGCGTTCCCGCGCGAGAGCGTGGCGTCGTCCTCCTCGCGCACGAAGCCGATCGCCTCGCCGCCGAGGAGGATGCGCGGGCCGACGGTTCCCCCGAGCCGGAAGTATCCGCCGCCGCCCCCGTTTCCGTCGTCGTCGACGCCGCCTCCGAGCCCGCCTCCCAGCCACACGCCCCGGTGGGTCCGCGCGTCGTCGGGCCTTTCCTGCCCCGCGGTCGCTTCCGGAGCCCCGAGCACGAATGGGAGCACGATCGCCATCAGCGCCAGCTGTCGCATTGGTCTTCTCCTCGTGTCCGTGGTACTCGAGGGGCAGCCGGGCGGGCCGAGCCGGGCGCGGGCCGACGGGCACGGGCCGCGCTCGACGAGCACCTGTGCGAGTCGGGGCCCCAACTGTCACAAGTGGTAACCGAGGCCCACGGAGACCCGGTAGTAGTGCGTCAGGGGTGCGCTGTCGTCGTAGCCGACGATCCGCACTTCGGGCCGAAGCGAGACGTGCCGGTCGATGAAGAAGAACGCGCCGAGGCCCAGGTTCGCCATCGAATCCACGCCGTTCGACTCGAACGATTCTTCGCCCGGCTCCGTTCGAACGGTGCCGGCGTGAAGGACACCCACGCCGCCGATCAGATACGGCTGCAGGCGCGCACGGGCGAAGCGGATCAGGACGTTCCCTGATACGTGCACGGCGCTCCCATCGAACGTGACCCCGCTCTCGAGGTTCCGGGAGTGCTCTCCCCCGTCCACGCCGAGCTCGAAGCCCAGCAGCGATGTGGGGAATACCTGCAGGGCCCCCGCGAAGCTCGCCCCGTTCCCGTGGAAGCTTTCGTCGCTCCAGTATCGGGCGAGGCCCAGGCTGCCGTGCAGGCTCACGGCGCTCCCGTACGGCTGGGCCGACAGCGCGGACGGGACCGGTGCGCCGGCGAGGACGGCGGTACACACCACGCCAGCCATTCGGACGAACACGGCTGCGCGTGGAGTCGGCATGGCGATCCCTAGGACTCGGACGCGGCGATGAACGCCGCGATCCAAACCGTTCGCGCCATCGCGGAGACCGGCGCGGTGACCTCGAGTATGAGCTGCAGATCCCTGAGCTCCACCCTGCCGGTCGCCGTCTCGGGGCTGATCGAGGAAGTCTGCATCCAGGCACCCGTGTCGGTGATCCGGTACCGGCCCCGGTCTACGATTCGACCCGTCGGGATCGTGATGTCGAGATCCCACGTGCCGGCCGCCGCGAACGCGGAGCGGGATGTCTCCTTCAGGACGAGCGTCCCGGCCACCATCGGAAGGGTGAGCGTGAGGCCATCGCGGCTCTGCTCCACCAGGCTGTAGGTGCCGGTCAGATCGGTGGGCGTGCTCATGCCGGTGGGGCTCTCGGGCCCACAGCCGGCGAGGAGCACGCCGAAGGACAGCGACACCGCCAGGCGACCACGGGTCATCATCATACGCCTCGATCTCTGTCGTGGGTCCGACCCCTCGGGCGCCGGATCCCACGCGGAATGTCCTGCGCGCACCGCTGCCCAGACAATGTCCGAGGTCCCGACTTCCTGACGCGCGGGACGGCCGGTACCCGCGGAGTCGCGCACGATTCGGTGCCGCTCCGGCATTCGACGGACGTGAACCTCGGGTGAGAGAATCGGAGGGAACCTGTGGAGCGGAATCCGACCCCTCGCGGTCGCGCGCACCGGGCGGTCCGAGCCGGAGCGCTGGCGCTCACCGCGCTCGGGTGCGCATCGTCCGCCACGGCCCAGGTGGATCAGGAGCTCGCCGACCGCTACTTCGAGGAGGCCCGCGTCCTGTGCGAGCGCGAGGGCGGGCGGCTGTGGGGCGTGTCGCTGTGCGGCCCGATGGCGTTCGCCGATCCGGTCACGAGGACCATCGCGACGAACCGGCCCGCGCCCGAAGGCGATCGGCCGCCGACGCTCGGGTACGCGAACTCCTCCGTGGATTGGGGCGGTACGCGCTGGGCCACGCTCGTATGGCCACTGCCGCCCGACGATGCCCGCTCGCGCGACGGTCTCATGCTCCACGAGCTCTTCCACCGCATCCAGCCGGAGCTCAAGCTCCTGTTCCCCGAGCCCAAGAACGACCACCTGGACACGGCGGATGGGCGCTACTGGCTCCAGCTCGAGTGGCGGGCGCTCGCGAAGGCGCTGGGCGCGTCCGGCCCATCGCGCGAGGAGGCGATCCGCCACGCGGTCGCGTTCCGCGCGGCCCGGCGCGCCGAGTTTCCCGACGCGGCCGAGAACGAGCGCATCCTCGAGCTCCAGGAAGGGCTCGCCCAATACACCGGGGTCGTCGCGTCCACCTCGACGCCGGACGGGGCGATCGACGTGGCGATCCGGCAGCTCGGGCGCGAGGAATGGTTGACCTCGCTCGTGCGTACCTTCGCCTACGGGTCGGGAACGGCCTACGGCCTCCTTCTCGACGCGTACTCGCCGGGGTGGACGCGGCGGCTGGAGCCGACCGACGATCTGGGGGACCTGCTCGTCTCCGCATCCGGGCTTCAGCCGGCGGACGATGCACGGGCCGCGGCGGGGGCGTACGGAGCGGCCGCGCTGAGGGCCGCGGAGGACGCGCGCCAGGCGGAGAGGGAGGCGCACATCGCGGACCTTCGCGGCCGGTTCGTCGAGGGCCCGGTCCTCGTCCTACCGGACGCCGGAAGCTACTCGTTTCAGAGCCAGGGGATCACGCCACTCGGCGAGCACGGCTCCGTGTACCCCACGGTGCGCGCGACCTCCGAGTGGGGAGAGCTCGAGGCCGCAGAGGTGCTGATCGCCCCGGACTACCGCCTGGCCGTCCCGGCGCCGTTCGAGGTGACGGGGGACACCATCCGGGGCGACGGCTGGACGCTGCGGCTCGCCCCGGGGTGGGTCGTGCGTCCGGGTCCGCGTCCGCGCGATCGCGTGGTGATCCACGAGAATCCGGAGGCCCCTTCCGATCTGGACGTCGCGTTCCTCGACGCGGGCCACACCGATCCGCCTACGGGTCCGCGAGACGCGCACGGGTACGGTGGGGCGTAAGGGTCGGCGTCCTCAGGGCATTCGACCGTCGGAGCCGCGGGTCGCGCCCAGCGCCCCGGTGGAAGAGCTCCGCCGAACCCGCGCGAAGGGGGCCCGCATGTCGTTCTCGATCCGCTCGACCCTTTTCCATGCCCTGCTCGTGGGGGGGCTCGCGGTCCCGGCCCATCCCGCGGTCGCCCAGTACTTCGGGGGCGGGACCAAGTCGAGCGCCGAGGTCCAGCTGGCCGATCTCGAGCAGCTCCGCGACAAATTCCTCGCCCTGGCCGACGCGTTCCCGGAGGAAACGTACGACTGGCGGCCCATGGAGGGCGTCCGCTCGGTGCGGGACGTGTTCGTGCTGATCGCCGGAGAGGGCGTGCTGTTTCCGACCATGTGGGGCTTCGAGGCGCCGGACTGGGTGGCGGAGGGAGGCTTCGGGGGCGAGACCGAGCGCCTGAAGGCCCTGTCCCGAGACGAGCTCATCGCCGGGATCGAGCGCTCGTTCGACCACCTGCTCGCGCTGGTCCGGGGCTGGAGCGAGGAGGACCGGGCCCGCCAGGTGAGCTTCTTCGGGTTGACCGTCGACCTCACGACGGCAGTCACGCTGATGGCGACCGACATGCACGAGCACCTCGGGCAGTCGATCGCGTACGCGCGCATGAACCGGATCGTGCCCCCGTGGAGCCGCCCGCCCGGATGATCGTCACGATCCCCGATGGAGACACGGTCCAGGCGTCCTCGGGCGAGAAGGGGATCGCTTCGAGTCCCGCCGCCGTCCCCTGCAGGGGTGGGAGCGCGACTCTGGCGAGCGGCCGGATCCGCTTCTCCACGTAGTCTATTCGAACGGCCAAAGGCGGTCGGGCTCCAGGTATTCACCCGGGCCCTCGCCCCGGCGGCCGAGGTCGCGACGCGTTCGACGCGAAAAGTCGAGTGCCCACACGGATCCCTCCGTGGGGTCGGACACCAGCACCCGGCCGTCCGGGAGCTCCACCAGCCCGCGGATGTTCGTGAACGGCTCCGGGAATCGGACGGGGGCCGCGAGTCGAAGCTCCGGAAGCCGTTGCGCCGTCGATGGCGAGGCGCCGAGCGCCAGCGCCAAGCAGGCCGCGGAGCACCTCGCCGTCAGGCCGCGGCTCATTGCTGATCGACGACGGCGGTCAGCCGGGGCTCGTCGAGCAGCGCGTCCACCTGAGCCAGCACGTCTTCCAGCGCGCTGTCGGCGAATCGGATTCGTCCCTCGAAGTCGAGCACGTAGTACTCCGGTGACCACGTCGATTCGAACGCCTCGGTCGCCCGCCTGTCGAGATCGTGGTAGAGGGGCAGACGCACGTCCTTCTCGTCGAACAGCGTGGCCAGCCGATCGCTCGGCGGCGTACGCGTGATCACGACGATCTCGCCGCCCAGCGCACGGACCAGATAGGTGATCCTCCTCAGCTCGGGGAGCGCCCGCACCGCCGGCCCGCTCCACGGCTCCCAGAACGCGACGATCGTCACGGTTCGATGACGCAGCTCCTCGAAGTCGTGCCCGTCGCCCCGCGCGTCGAACACTCGAACGGGCTCGGTCAACAGCGGCCGGTCGATGCTCCGGGCGAGAAGCCTGCGGTGCATGTCATCTCGGGCCGCGCGCTGGAGGATCTCCCATTGCTCGGGCTCGACGAGCGTGGGGCCGAGCGATGGATCCAGGCCTTCGTCGACCGTCCCCTGGAACGGCGCCGCCGTGGCCCTGGCGAGACTGGCCGCGGCGGAGAGCGTGTCGCCGCCCGCCAGCTCGAGCGCCGCAAGCCTGGCATATACCTGGTCGCTCCAGCCGATCGAAGACGCGACTCGCAGGGTGTCGAGCGCGGCGCCTCGCTCGCCCCTGGCGAGCAACAGTTCGGCGAGGGCCACGAGGAGGGGCCGCATCTCCCTGCGGCTGGCCATGCGCTGCGCTGCCACCGTCCGTCCCAGCGGGCGATCGACATCCCCGGCATCCAGCCGTCGAATCGCCGTTCTCAAGTAGGGGAGCGCCGAGTCCCGGACCGCGGGCGTGTTCGCGAGGATCAGCGGCACCTCGGACCGATCGGCTCCCCAGCCGGGAGCCTCCGTCGCGCGGTGGGCCCAGCGCATGATTTCGGACGGCCGCCCGGCGCGTCGTGCGGCCCACAGCCCGGCGCTGCTCGTGGCGGCGTGGGGTCCGCCCTCGCGCCACGAGGTCTCGAGGTCCGCCAGGTAGCGGTCGAGGCGTGGTCCGGATGCGTCCGCAGGTGGCGCCACCCGGTACCAGATCGTCTCGACGTCGTACGGGTATCCGTCGATCAACCGCCGGGTCCAGTCCCGCTCCGCGATCGTATCGCCCACCGTGTGGGCGTACTCCACCAGGCCGGCCAGCGTCCGCGGAGCGAGGGAATCCCGAGCCGCGAGCGCCCGCGCCAAGTGTCGAAACACCCCGCGGTGCGCCTGCAGCGCACTGTCGCGCTCGGTTCGTGTGAAGATCGCCAGCTCGAGCGCCAGCCGGGCGCCCGCCAACCTCGGATCGTCGGGGTAGAGCTGCGTGGCGCGACGGATCGTTTCGTATCCCTCGTTCCAGTCGTAGAGCGTGGCGAGATGGGCGTGTGCCCACAGCGCGTCTCGCCCGGGTCGCCGGCCATCGTAGGTTTCGAGTCGCCAGCGCCGGCCGCCGCGGTCATCCACCCGTTCACCCGGTGGATCCTCCACGACGAGGTCGGCGTAGACTCCCCCGTCCCCCAGCGAGAAGCTCCCGCGATAAACACCGTCCACTCGCTCGAGCACCGCGAGGCGCCGGGGGACCGGTTCGGAACGCTCGAACCGCAAGGCGGTGGAGACGCGCCCCCGAAGCACGAGGAACGGAGCACCCTGGAGCTCCCGGCCGGGGCGGTACTCGACCTGGATGCGATCTCCTTGTTGCGGAGCCGACGGCTCGAGGGTGAGCACTCCGCTGGCCGCGTTCGCTTCGGCCGTGCTCCGCGTCGCCACCCAGGAGAGGACGCTCGCCGTGATGATGATGCCCGCGGCGACGCCCCACGTACCGCGTCTCCCCAGGGCGCGGGGATTGGCGGCGCGCTCGCGAACGGGGAGGATCACCCGCTCCCCAGCTGCTCGCCTGGCGAGGATCCGTGTCTCGAGAGAATGGGGGAGTGGCGGGCGGGTCGCGTCCTCGAGCTCCACGGCGAGCGATCGCAGCCATTGGAGGCGGGATCGGCATTCCGAGCACGACTCGAGGTGTCGAAGCACCTTCCGCCGATCGCCGGGGGTCGCGTCGTCGGTGGCGACGCGCTCGAGCGCGTGGAAGCCGGGGTGCCGGAGGAGGCGCATCAGCCCGGCCCTCGGGTCTGGGTATCGACGTCCGCGCCCGCCATCTCCCGCAGCCCACGGACGGGGAGGATGACGCGATCTCGCCGCGCTCGCCGTTCGAGGACCTCGCTGGCATCACCGGGGACCCCGACGCGGGTCGCCCCCTCGAGCGCCGCGGGGAGCCGGCGCACCCAGTCGAATCGCTCGCGGCACGGACGACATGCGCCCAGGTGCCGGAGGGCGCGACGAGAGCGCACGCCATCGAGCTCGCCCCACGCGAGGGATTCGAGCAGCCCCAGGGAGGCGTGCGCGATGCGCGCCGGCAGGTGGACGCTCGGGGAAACCGACATCATCGGCTCTCCCGGCCAGTCTCGCCGAGGAGCTCCCACAGACGCCGGAGCGCGCGGTGGAGCCGGGCCGCCGAGGCGCCCTCGCTGATCCCGAGGAGCCGTCCGATCTCCGCGTGACTGTACCCCTCGACCTGCTTGAGCATGAGGACGATGCGCTGCTCGTCGGACAGCCGGGCGATGGCCCGCCGCGTGGCGATGGAGTCGGCCGTGCCCTGGGGATCGTGCGCCCGGGAGGTGAAGGTCTCGGTGTCGGGGAGGCGGTCTTCCCGTCGTCGCTCCCGGGCGCGCAGCATCATGAGCGAGGCCCGCACCGCGAGCCGCTTTAGCCAATACGCGAAGCGATCGCGTTCCTCGTACCTGCGCAGCGCCTCGGGAAGCCCGGCGAACACGTCCTGAAGCACATCCTGAGCGTCCGGCTCGGATGCCAGGAATCGATACGCGACGTGGTAGACCATGGGACCGTGGCGGCGGTAGAGTGCGGCGAGCGCGTCGGGCGAGTCGGCGCGGACCCGGAGCACCAGGGCCGCGTCGGACAGGTCGTCCTCCCCCCCCCGCGGCCGACACCGCTCCGCGTGCCGCTCGGTCTCTCGTTCCGGTCCGTTGTCCACCTGGCCGATCGATTCCTCCTCGCTGCCGGACGTATCACAGACGGCCGTCCGGTCGCCGGGCAGGCACGCAGCCCCAGAATGCGCAGCGGGGCCCCGATCTTACGCCTTCCGTGAACCGGGCGGCGATCCCGCTCGGCGGCTGCGGATCACTCCGACACTCGCCAGCTGCGGTACATGCCCGGTCTCCCAGCCGGACGCTCCGCGAATCCGTACCGACGATAGAAATCGGCCACGCCGTCCGCCGCCATGAGGCCCACGAACGTGTTCGAGCGGGCCGTCGACGAGATGAACTCCATGATCGCCGCCATCAGCCGGGCACCGAGCCCGAGGCCCTGGAACGGCGGCCTGACGATCACATCCTGCAGGTACAGATAGATGCCTCCATCTCCGACGACGCGGGCGCAGCCGAGGATCTCGCCGTCGGGGCCCTCGAGGCACACGGAGTAGAGCGCTGCCGCGAGTCCGGCCGCCACAGCCTCCGGATCGACCTCGGCCCAACCGACTTCGCGGCGCAGGGTGCGGTACTCCTCCGGCGTCGGGGGTCGTTCGACCAGATGGGTCTCGATCATTCCGCTTCGCCTCCGCGCGTCGAAAGGGTCGCGATCCTCGAGGCCCCGCACCACCCGACCCTCCCCGCTGCCGGACACCCGCTTCGGCGGCTCCCGTCGGGTCGTCCAATGCCTCGCGGCGGCCGGGCATGACGTGGAGCCGGCGGGCCCGATCCGGGCTCGCCGGTGGGACATGTGTGCCGGGGGCACCCGTAAGGTTCGATGCCGACCGTGCAATCGGAGGCGTGTGTGAGCCAGTCCCCCGTGGGGACCTGAGGCGGAGGATCGCGTGATCAATACCCGCTCGCTTCCCGGTCTGGTGTGGGTCCTCGCGGCCGTGAGCGGCACTCCCCTCGCGGGACAGGCCGCGGCCGCGGAAGCCGAAGCGCGGATTCGGCCCGGCGACATCGTGGTGGCGAACATCGCCGACCACTCCGTCTCCGTGTTCGACGGAGAGAGCGGGGTGTACCGTGGGCCGGCCTTCGACGCCGGAGCAGGGGGTCTCGAGAATCCCACCGGGATCGCCTTCGGGCCCGATGGGGCGTTGTACGTGGGCTCGAGCGGAAACGGGCGGATCCTGCGTTATGATGGCGCGACGGGAGACTTCCTGGGCGTGTTCGCCACGGGCGCGCCCCTCGAGCGGCCATTCTCCCTGATCTTCGGTCCCCGGGGGGACCTGTTCGTGAGCTCCGGACCCGCGGTGCTGCGCTACGCTCCCGACGGATCCTTCGCGGGCTACGCCGCCCGCGACACCGCGCTGGTGCAGCCGATCGGGCTGGCGTTCGGGCCACACGGGATGCTGTACGTGGTCAACTCCACGGCGAACAACGTGACGCGCTTCGACCCGGAGACGGGCGAGCTGATCGACGTGTTCGCGGTCGACAGCCTGCAGTTCGCGTCCGATGTCGCCTTCGGTCCGGCAGGAGACCTGTACGTCAGCAGCGCGGCCACGCACCGCGTCGTCCGTTTCGACGGTGGCTCGGGGACGTTCGAAGCCGTCGTCGCGATCCTCCCCGACGACGGAATTCCGATGGGCCTCGCATTCCGCGACGAGCGCCTCGTCATCGCGGACTTCGGGAGGGGCCGCCTGTTGTTCCTCGACCCCGGAGCCCCCTCGCCGCGTCTCCGGGAGGTCTCCTCCGAAGGGCTCCAGCGCCCCGAGAACTTGGCCGTGCGCCCGTCACCCCGTTGACCTCCCGGGCTCCCGAGGGAGCCCGGCCGACTCGCCTCGGTCAGATGCCGAGCCAGTAGGTCACCTTGACGAGGAAGATGTTGTCGGTCGGCGCCCCGAACAGCCCGTCGGTGTCCCGGCCGAAGTCGAAGTCGCCGAACGGGTCGACCGAGCTCCGGTCCTGCGTCCACACGAAGTAGAGCGTCGATCCGGGCGTGTACTCCCACCGGAACACGAGGTTGCCGCGCAGCGATCGGAAGTTGAAGTCCGGGTTGGCGAGCGAGAACTCCGCGGCCGGTCCCGGCCCGTCCGGATCGATGAAGTAGGTCTCCGCGCCCGGGTCGCCTTCGGTCCGCACCGTGCCCACGTCCTCGCCGAACACGCTCTTCGACAGCTCCCGTGGCGCGTCGAACTGCTTGAGGTCCTTGTAGTCGTTGGCCGAGATCAGCGGCTGCAGGAACATCTCGAGCGACATGTGGGGCGTGAAGGTCCAGTTGAGCCGCGTGGTCATCGAGAGCTGCTTCGAATCGAGCCCCGCGAACACGTAGCGGCGGCCGTAGAAGGCTTCGTCCGTCGGGTCATCCACCGCCGTCACGTACTGGGCGATCGTCTCGCGGACGCTGTATGTCGGGCTCAGCGTGAGGTTGACGTTGGACACCGGCTTGAGCGTGACCTCGGTGCTCAGCGCGATCTCGCTCCCGCCCTCCTCGTTCCAGGCGTACCACGGGTTGAGGCCGAAGATGACCGGCTTGCGGCTGTCCGTCTCGACGCTGGTCTGCACGTACCCGGTCGCCGGGCGTCGGACCACCGGCCCCCCGCGTGTCATGCGGTCGTCGTACACGCCCGGCCGCATGATGAGGAACGAGTTGATGTTCCAGTAGAACGGCGTCTCGAACCCGAAGAACCCGTGGAACTGTCGGTCGATGAGGTCGCCGTCGAAGTTGTACTTCTGCTGCGCCCCGGCCGCCGTGAAGATGCTCCGGTACCAGCTTCCCGGCACCGTCCACTGTCGCGACAGAGTCGCGTTCATCCACACGTAATCGGTCTGCGTGAGGAAGGCGATGTCGTTGTTCTCGAATCCGGGGCTGCGGACGTTGAGGGCGGTCTCCCAGCGCCAGTCGCCCCCGTCCTTGGCGACCCGCGCGTAGGTCCCCCAGCCGCGCATCGAGCTCAGCGTGGGGTCGTATCGGTCGGTGAACAGCCCGTTCGAGCCGTGCTCGCGGTCGGGCCGCTGGAAGTAGCGGGCGCTCGAGCGCTGCGAGCGCAGGATGGCCTCCGGGGTGCCGGAGATGTTCGTGAACGCGCTCTGGAAGAGGAGGTGATAGGTGCGGTCACCCCACCAGTACTCCGCGTCCATCCCGAGGCCCTCGGAGTGGTCGTTCATCAGGGTGGCGAGCCGGGGGTCGTCGAAGTTCCGGATCACCGACGTCGCGATGCCCCCGATCTGGAGGTCGCCGTCGAGGAAGTCCTGCGACACCCGCGCCACGCCGTAGCTGGTGAGCGGCTCGACCTCCTGCTTGACGCTCTGCCCCTGCGAGAAGACGCGCGCCTTCTCGCGCTGCGTGAGGGCGCCCAGGATGCCGATCGACGTGTTGCCGGCGCGTCCGGTCACCTTGGCGGCCCCGAGGATGGTGCTCGCGTCGGGGACGTCGGTGAACTGCCCCGCGTTCCCGGCCAGGAACCCCCCGGCCGGCTGACGTCCGATCCGGCGCGTGAACAGCATGCTCAGGCTGGACACGTTGGAGCAGAAGATGCACCAGAAGTTCCCGAACCCGAACTTGTCGCTCCCCTCGATGAAGAACTCGCGCTTCTCGGGAAAGAAGGTCTCGAAGGCGCTCAGGTTGACGACCGCCGGATCCACCTCGGCCTGTCCGAAGTCGGGGTTCACCGTGGCGCTCAGGGTGAGGTTCGAGGTCAGCAGGTACTTGAGGTCCGCCCCGATCCGGTAGTTCGTTTCCGTGTCCCCCCTGAACGGATCCCCGGCGTTGTTCGTGCCGTTCACGTCGAGCTGCGTGACCGCGTACGGCAGGAGCTCGAGCCGGGTCGTGTGGGCCTTGATGTCGGTCAGACCCTCGAGGTGGCCGAAGCGCGACGCGCCGCCCTGGTCGTTCAGGTGCCAGAACGACCACACCGACATCTCGTTCAACCGGTTCACCATGCGCTGGACCTGGAGTCCCCACTCGCGCGCCCCGTTGCGCGGGAACCGGAGCTGGGAGAACGGGATCGCGATCTCCGCGACCCACCCTTCGTCATCGATGCTCGTGCCGGCACGCCACACCGGGTCCCACGAGTCATCGCCATCCAGGCGGTCGCCGCGCACCCCGGCGGGGTTGATGCGGAACTGGACCTGGGTGTTGTGGTCCAGGAACGGGTCGAAGGTGATCAGGAGCTCGTCGGACTGCGTGTTCGCGTCGCGCCGCACGAGCCTCGACACGACCCCGTCGTGCCCCTCGTCGTCGTACATGCGCGCGCCGATGAACAGCGTCTCGCCGTCGTACAGGATGCGGACGTCGGTCCGCTGTGTAGCCGGGAGTCCCTCGTCGGGCTGCCGCTGGGTGAAGTGCGTGATCGGGGTGGCCCGCTCCCACGCGTCCTCGTCCAGCCGCCCGTCCACCTCGATGCCGCCCTCGATCCGGAGCGCCACCCCGCGTGGCGCGAGCCGCTCGTGATCGGGCGCGCCCGCGGGCGGGGTGACCACGGGATCATCCGGCCCCCCCAGGACGGAGGGCTCGGGCCTCCGGGTCTGGGCCGCGACCGCGGCGGGGATGAGCGCCAGGAACGCGAGCGAGGCAGCGACCCCACATATGTGAAAAACCCCGGGGATCCCCGGGAATCGAGACACACGAGACGACATCGAGCCCTCGCGAGCTGTGCACACGAACCGCGCACGTACCGCTCAGACGCGAGGAGTCGGAAAAGGGTTGGATCGAGGTGGGGCTGGCGGGCCGGCCCCACCGGCCGGTCGTTGCAGTGGCTTCAGCGGACCCAGATCACGACGAGGTTGCAGTCCCCCACGGGCCGGTCGATGGCGGGAATCGCCAGCATGAGGCGCGCCGGCGCCTCCGTGCACGGGTAGGCCTCGATCCCGCGGATGTCGCCATACGGGATCTCGTTCAGTCGGATCGCCGTGCGCGACAGCGGCCGGCCGTTGATGAGGATGGTCCGGTTGCGGACGTACTTGATCGACAGCTCCCGGTTGAAGCGGAACAGCAGGTTGGCGGTCGTATAGCCCCGGAGCTCCCGGGCCGTGGCGAAGAAGCCGTCGATGGCCTCGCTGCGCTCGTAGAATCCGGAGGTGAGGAGGTAGGGGTCGCGGCCCGTGATCTGGACCTCGAGCGGCTCGACGGCGATGGCCTGTGTCACGAGCTCGAGCCGGAGCTCCGCATGCTGGTCCTCGCGCACCGTGATCGCGTCGTGGCGCTCGGCGTACGCGATGTGCCGGATGGCCAGATCGTAGTCGCCCGGCGGGAGCCTCTCGATGGCCAGCCGCCCGAGCGAGTCGGTGATCCCCGCCACGGGGAGCGGCGCGAGCTCGACGGTCGCGTCGGGGACGGGGCGGCCGGTCCCCGCATCGACCACCGTGAACACGAGAAACGCGGAATCGCCCAGATCCACCTCGAGCTCGATCGACTCGCAGCGCTCGAGCCCCACGTCCCGGTCGCGCCCCCGCCTCAGGTTGTAGCTCGCCCGGAGCGACGCGCCGCGGAACGCCTCGAGGCCACACAGGCGGTACCGGCCCTGCCGGTCGGTGCGGGCCGTGCGGTCCTCCGGGGTCTGGCGGCCGGCGGCCTCCTCGTAGCGCAGCGTGACGACCGCCCCGGGGAGCGGCACGCCGCTGTCGCGGTCCCGGACGACGCCGTCGAGGTCGACCTGCATGCCTCCGGGGTCGCCGACGGGACAGGCGTCCGGCCCCGTCTCCTGGCCGGTGGTCGCGCGCGGGTGGAGCGCGGCGACGAGGGAGGCGCACACGAGGGCCCGGGTTCGGGCGGTTCGGAACGTCATGCCGGTAAGCTCGCGTCTCCGTTCGACGACCGGCAAGGGCCTCACGGGGTCCGCGTGGGGGGTGATGGGCGTACGTTGTCGGGACCGAAGGGACGCGTTCGAGGTCACTCGATGGAGCGATGGCCATGTCGAGGAGAATCACGCTCGCGGCTACCTTGCTCGCGGTGGTCGTGCTGAGCATGGGGACCGCGCGGCGGGACGGGCAGGACCTCTCCGGCACCCTGGTGGTGGTGAACAAGGGGCCAGGCACGGCCACGATCGTGGACGTCGCGACCGGGAACCGGCTCGCCACCCTGCCGACCGGGCAGGGGCCGCACGAGGTGGCGATGACGAGCGACGGGGCCACCGCGATCGTCACCGACTACGGCCCCCGCGCCGATGGCTCGACGCTCACCGTGATCGATGTGCCGGGGCTGCGGGTGGCGCGGACCATCTCGATGGGCGGACACACGGGGCCGCACGGGATCGCCGTGATGCCGGGTGACCGGCGCGTGGCCGTCACCTCGGAGCGGAGCGGCCACGTTGTCATCGTCCAGATCGCGGACGGCGAGATCTTGGAGGAGATCCCTACCGGGCACCCCGGCTCCCACATGCTGGCCATGGTTGCCGACGGTCGGATGATCTACACGTCGAACGGCGGCGACGGCACGGTCTCGAGACTGGATCGGGCGACCGGCGGCCCGACCGCCACGTTCGACGTGCCGCCGCGGCCCGAGGCGATCGGCGTCACGCCCGATGGCGCGGAGGTGTGGGTGGGCTCGAACGAGCGCGGGACGGTGAGCGCGATCGATCCCGCGACGGGCGACGTGGAAGAGGCGCTCGCCGGATTCGGGTGGCCCTACCGCGTGCTGTTCACCCCCGATGCACGGCGCGTCCTGCTCCCCGACCTGGGTCGCCACCAGCTCCGCATCGTGGATCGCGCGTCGCGCGGGGAGCTGGCCGTGCTCGACTTTCCGGACGCGGGGCCGCAGGGGATCACGCTGAGTCCGGACGCGCGCTGGGCGTTCCAGTCGCTCAGCCAGGAGGCTCGCGTGGTGATCATCGACCTCGAGAGCCGCGAGGTGGTGCGCTCGCTGTCGGTCGGTCAGACCCCGGACGGCGTGGCGTTCACCACCCGGACCGTGAGCGGAAGCGCGCACTGACGGAGACGCCGCGCCCCGACCGGGGCCGCGGGTGTCGTGACGAGCGTCAGTACCGGATCGTCACGGCCGGAGCAGGTGCAGCCGGAGATCGGGCTCGAACCGCTCGAAATCGAGATCCGCGGTCACCCACTCCGCATTCGCTTCGATTGCGAGCGCCGCGAGATACGCGTCCGCAATCAGGTTGCCCGCGACCCCCGGTCGACCGCAGAGATCGGCGAAGATCTCCCAGTGGCGCGCCCCGGGCATGATGGCGATGCCGTTCTCACGCGAGCGGATCTCGTCCGTGAATTCGAGCGCGGTATCGATCGGACTCGGAGTGCGGTAGACGCGGGGGTGCGTCACGATGCGGACGAAGGCGGCCAGGATCCACTCGCAATACAGAAACGTCCCCGAGCCCCCGCCCAGCAGATCCGTCAGCCAGCCCCGATAGAACTCGTGTCCGGGATTCTCCCGCCGGTACGCATGAATCAGGATATTGACGTCGACGAGCTTCACGAATGGACCTCGCCGGTGCCCCCCATCGCGTCGAGGAGGCCGGCGGAATCGTCGAGGTCGATCCCCGCCCGGAGACCGTCGCCGCCGAAGACCGGCAGTGAAACGGAGCGGGGCGACCGCGCGCCACGTTCTCGCTCCAACAACGCGGTGACCGCATCCTGGATGAGCCGGGTGAGGGAGCGCCCCGTATCGAGGGCATGGCGCTTCGCATCCTCGAGCAGCCCGTCATCCATTCGAATCGTCGTCCGCATGAGGTGAACGTATGTTTTGACATATATATGTCAAGGCGGGGTCCTCTCGGGTGGCGCGATTCACGTGAGGTGTCTCGCCGGGTTGCCCGGCGCGGTTCAGGTGAATCGTCGCGCAGGGTCTTGCAGCGGCGGATCCTGATTGCCGCGATTCATGTGAATCGTCGCGCCGGGTCTTGCGGGCGGCGGATTCTGATCGCCGCGATTCACATGAAACGTTTCGTCAGCTCCGCCCCCGGGCGAAGTCGTCTCGAGCGGCCCGAGGGACCAGCTCCATCGCCCCGCGTCCGGCGGGCGGAAGGCCCACCGAACGCACACCCTATGATACGCGGCGGCATCAATCCGCTCTCAACCGCGTCGCCGGAGCGTTCCGACTAGCGCACCACCACGCTGCCGGTCGCCATGCCCGTGTTGGCCTTCGCCGGGTCGAGGGCGATGACCTGGAGATCGAGCTCGCCCGGCGCGTCGACGGTCGCCGACACCGTGTACTCGCTCGTCGTGCCGGCGAACTCCATCGGCCACTCGCCCACTACCTCGCCGCCTCGGAGCGCCCGGGCGGTGATCCGGTAGGCGCTCGAGTCCCACAGCCCGCCCGGCTCGGTGGGGCAGCCGCACAGCATGGTCACGCGGGCGCGGATGTCGAAGGGCTTCCCGGCCTCGATCTCGGCCCCCTCCACCGGACCGATGAGCTCGACCGTGAACCCGTTGAGCTCGAGCACCACTCCCTCGCCCACGAGGTCGACGCCGGGCAGGACGAGAAGCGTCTTCGCCGCGCGCTGGACCGCCTCGCGCGTCCCCAGGGGCCCCTCCGCCTCGATCAGGACCCGGGTCGGCTCGCGGATGTCGAGCTCGGCGACGTACGCCGCCGCGCCGTCGGTGTCGTACACGGTCTCGCCCCGGGGCCGCGGGCCCATGATGAGCTCCGTGCTTCCGGTCGAGCCCTCCTGGAGTCCCTCGGCCAGCACATCTCCCGACGTGGCATCCCGCACCGTGACCCGAGCCCCCCCGACCCCCGAACCGATGATCTTGGCATCGTGCGCCGTGACCCGGACGAGGATCCGGGTCGTCTGGGCTTCGAGGGAACGGGGCCCCAGCGCCGCGGCGCCGAGCGCGAACACGGAGAGGACGGTCCAGCGGACATCGACGTGCTTCATGCTTCGGGCTCCTTCGGTGACCGGACGGCCGCGCTTCGACCCGGAGCGGGCCCTTGCCTCGTGGGCGGCGGCGGGCTCCAGGCTATGACGCAACCTACCGTGAGGAGGCCCCGCATGAGTCGCCCGGGGAGTCGTTCCGCCTCGATCGCGGCCTGTCTGGTCGGCTTCGCGTGTCGCCAGACCGGTGAGGCGCCGCTCGAGCCGGTGACGATCCGTGACGGCGCCGGTGTTCGGATCGTCGAGAACCACGTCGCGATCGACGAGCTCCCCGAGTGGCGGCTGACGGCCGAGCCCCGGGTGAGGATCGGCACCCTGGACGGAGCGCCCGAATACCAGTTCTTCGGCATCGCGGCGGCCGCGCGTCTCTCCGACGGGCGGCTCGCGGTGCTGAACTCCGGCACCAGCGAAGTCCGCATGTTCGATCCGGCGGGGCGCTTCCTGCTCTCGTTCGGGAGCGAGGGAGAGGGCCCCGAGGAGTTCGAGGCCGCGGCCGGGCTGTGGTCCCTGGCCGGCGATTCGCTGCTCGTGTACGACGATCGAGGGCAGCGTCTCTCGTCGTGGACACGGGACGGCGAGTGCGAGCGTCTGCGGATCCTCGAGCTCGAGGCCGATGCCATCCTCGGGGTCGAGCGCGACGAGCTGGACGTCGAGCACTTCGTCGACTACGAGATCCTGCGGGGACAGGCGAGCGGCGCCGGCTGAGCGGCGGGCGCCCCACCGCGTTTTCCGGCGATCAGCCTCCGGCCGCCGTCTCGAGTCTCGTGCGGGGGTCCTGCACGCGCAGACGCACCACGTACTGCTCGTCGAGCTCGCCCCGCCGGATGCCCCACAGGCGGTCGCGCGAGAACACCATGATGCTCGTACGGGGCGGGATCCGGACCTCGCCCAGGTAGCTCCCGTCGTCCTCGAACACGTGGTAGACACGCGGCTCGACCCAGGTCGCGGGAGCGGGTGCCTCCGGATCGTCGGATGGCGTCGCCTCCCGCTTCTCGGCCGTCGCATGGACCTGGACCCAGATCGTGCCGTCCAGGCCGGCGGAAAAGCCGCGGAAGGCCGGCTTGTGGTCGGGCACGGGCTGCATGGCAGCGGTCATGTACTGTCCCTGACGCTCCCATTGCCAGTCGAGGCGGGCCTGCTGCTCGTCGCGCTCCTCCTGGAGGACGGGCACCGGGGTCCACTCCTTCTCCACGCGCACCACCGTCCCGTCGCGATTCCGGATGTCGAACAGGTAGCGGTCCGACACCCCCACGACGATCTGGCCGCGCTTCGTCATCACCCATTCCTTGCTCGTGAGGAAGACGCCGTTGGGCGAGTCCAGGGGCTCGCCCGGGAACGCGGGCGAAGCAATCGTGTCGACGATGGCCCCCTCGGGATCCAGGTGCAGGAGCCCGACGGGCCATGGCGCGTCCCTGGGCACGGGACCGGTGAGAATCTTGAGATAGACGTGGTCGCGGTCGTCCACCGTCATGGCCTGCGAGGTGAACAGCCCGCTCGCCACGGGCTGCGTGCCGGCCGGGGTGCCGTCCGGCCGATAGAAATTGAGCCGCCCGTTGCGCGCATCACGGAGCACCAGCCGGCCGTCCGACAGGATCGCGAGGGCGAGCACGGCGTCCTCGTACTCCCCCGGCCCCTGTCCGCGGCCGCCGACCCGGCGCACGAAGGCGCCGCTCTCATCGTAGTAGCGCAGGCTCGGCGGATTGGCGTCGAACACGTACACCCCGCCGTTCCCGTCCGGCACCATCTCCTGCACCTCACCGAACGTCAACTCGTCGGGCCCCTCGAGCATCCCGATCGCCATCTCCTCGACGACGCTGACCGGAGCTCCCCACACGCTGCCCGACACGATGCGGACGAACGTGGTGTCCCCGGAGACCCGGCGCTCGACGACCGGGGTGGCGTCACCCCCCCCGCGGGCGTCATCCGAGCACGCCGGGACCGCGAGGGTGGCGACGAGGACGAACCGCGGGAGGGCCGCCGCGGGCGGGAACGGATTCCGTCGACTCGCAATCACAAGACGCCTCCTGTCGCGAGGCCACCATCCCGGACGTGACGATGCCCCCGTCGCGTGCGGCCGCTACACATCTCCTTCGACGCCCGCGTCCCCCTCGACCGCACCTTCCTCGCGTGGATCGATCAGACGCAGCCGGACCACGTACTGCTCGTCGAACTCGCCGGTTCGGACGCCCCACAGGGTGTCGAGCGAGAACGAGTAGAGCCGGGCGCGCGGCGGCGGATCGACCCGGCCGAGGTAGGTGCCGTCTCCGCGATACACGTCGAAGACGGGGGATTCGGTCCACAGGAGCGGCGGCGGCCCGCCCTCCTCCCGCGGCTCCGGCGGTTCGTCCAGCGGCTCGGCCGGAACGTGGAGCATCACCCAGATCGTCCCGTCCGAGCCGACGCGG
>CAZCLY010000006.1:35172-253485 GCA_964499635.1 uncultured Gemmatimonadota bacterium
CGGCGCCCTCGAGGGACCCGATCGCCAGCTCCTCCACGACGATCGCCGGAGCGCCCCACGCGCTTCCGGATCGGATCCGGACGATCGTCGTGTCCCCGACGGCCTCGCGCTCCTCGACGAGGGCGGAATCGGTCACGGAGTCGTGCCTCGAGTCGCAGGCGACGAGGCCGATCACGAGCGAGAGCGACAGGGCGGGGCGAAGCGGACGGCGGGTCACTGTGAACCTCCACGCGGAAGCGACTATCGCATGATAGTCGACAGTGTTCCCCGCCGCGATCGCGTTCGTCAGTCCATCCGCAATATTCCGGAGCTCTCTACGACGCGCCGGGCATCGGCTGGCTCAGCACGGCCGCAATGATCCGGATCCCGCGCAGGAAGTCGAACACACGCAGGTTCTCGTTCGGCGAATGCTGGTTGTTGTCGGGGTTCACGGTCCCCACTTGGACCGCCGGCACCCCGAGCGTGGTCACGAAGGGGGAGATGGGGATCGAGCCGCCACCCGTCCGGATCATGATCGGGCGCCCGCCGAACAGGCGCTCGTAGGCCGCTACGAGCCAGCGGCCCGCCTCGGAGTCGAAGTCGGTGCGGAACGCCAGGTAGTTCACCCGCGAGTCGAAGCGGATGAGCTTCGGGTAGCGGGCCCGCTCCTCGTCCGTGGGGTCGCGGTCGCTCACGATGTGGTAGCCGAGCCCCGCGATGTGGTTCCGGATGAGCCCCAACAGCCGGTCGGGGTCGCTCTCGCGTACCAGGCGCACGTCGATCTCGGCCACCGCCGTGGCCGGGATGATCGTGCGGGCCTCGCTTCCCACCCATGCCGATCGCATGCCCCGCACGTTGAGCGAGGGATACTGGATCGCCTCCTGCGGCGTGTCGGCCACTCCGTCGGGAGCGGCGATCCCCATTTGGTGGTGGAGGGTCTCGATGTCGTCGGGCACGGCCTCGAGGATGGCGCGCGTCTCGGGGTCGATCGTGATGCCGTCGTAGTAGCCGGGGATCGTGACGCGCCCGTCCTCGTCCTTCATCGAGGCGATCACCTGCGCGAGGCGGAGCGCCGGGTTGGGCACATAGTTGCCCCAGTGCCCCGAGTGCTGCGGGACGCGAGGGCCGTACGTGGTGAGCGTGACGTCGGCGATCCCGCGAGCCCCGAAGGTCAGGGTAGGCTCGCCGCTGTTGTGCGGCGGACCGTCGAAGATCACCAGCATGTCTGCGGCCAGCTCGTCACGATGGCGCTCCACGGCCTCCGGAAGGTGCGGCGAGCCCATCTCCTCCTCGGTGTCCACGATCACCTTGAGATCGAAGTCCGGCTCGACGCCGGCCGCGTCGAGCAGCGAGAGCGCGGACAGGAACTGCGTGATGGGCCCCTTCGAATCGGACGCCGAGCGCCCGAACATGCGCCACTCGGGATCCGGTTCCTCGTACACGCGCTCCCAGGGGAGCGTCTCCCAGTCGTCGGGGTTCCCGTCGACGCTGGTCGCGGGCGCCCCCTCACGCCGGGCCTTGAGGGTAGGGGTCCAGGGGCTCTCCTGATACCACGCGCTCGGATCCACCGGCTGCCCGTCGGCCTGGAGGTAGACGAGCACCGTGCGGTCCGCGTTCGGGACCTCCCGCGTGGCGAGGATCGCGTCGCTCCCGGGCATCTCGAGACGTCGGGTGGTGAAGCCGCGCTCGGCGAAGCGGGCTTCGAGCCACTCGGTGAGTCGCAGGATGTCGGCCGGGTCGCTCGCGTCGTTGGGGAAGGAGAGGATCTCGCGGTACAGCGCGAACGCCGAGTCGGCGCGGTCCGCGGCGAGCTCGGCGATGCGCTCCGGCGACAGTGCCTGCTGCGCCGCGACGCGGGGCGCCGGGAGCGCTGCCGCGCCGGCGAGGGTGATGATCGAGAGCGCGGTCAGGCCGGGATGAACCGGCCGGGCCGCCGTGCGTGGCGCGTGACCCATGGTCAGCCTCGAGACAGGAGGAATGGCGACGAACGACGCCCCCGGCATCGCCCGCTCGATTATAGGACCCGTCGACCCGTTCGCCCACGTCCCGGTCACCGCCGTGGAACTGGCCACGACCCGGGGCGATGTCTAGGTTGTCGCCGCCGAGCCGGCGCGCGGACGACGAGGAACGCCACCGCTCTCGCGACACGCAGCGGCGTCGCGGCCACCGCGCGGCACGCGGAGAATCCACACCGGAGACCACATGTCGGGCTCCCTGCTCAAGAAGCTCATCTTCCGTCTCGATGGGGCGGCCGACAGCGCGAAGACGCGGTTCACCAGCGCCTCCGGCACGACCTGGGAGGCGGAGTTCTCGCTCTACTCGGGCACCCTGCCGCAGTCCCCGCGGCTCCTGGTCCTGTTCCGGAACCAGGACGATGTGCGCGCCCCGCAGCGCTATGCCCAGGCGCCCCCCGGGACTTCGAAGGTGCCGGACGAGGCGGTGGCCGACATGGACGAGGCGGGGCTGCGCGACCTCCTGTCGCGCTCGGTGAAGGTGTAGGGGGGGCGATGGCGCGGACGAAGAGCGCCGCCTCGCGCGAGTTCATGGACGATGGGATGATCCGCTGGGAGGCGTACGTGTCGGGCGGGCAGCCGAACACTCCCGCCGCGGCCCGCATCTACTTCGTGTGTCTCGACGACGTGTTCGAGCGTCCGCGCTGGGTCGCTCACGAGTCGCGGAGCGTGGCCGCGGCCAGCCGCGACCTCGCGGGCATGTCGGATGCCGACCTCGTCGCCCTGCTCGGGGTGTCCACCCCGCTCGAGTGACGCCGTGCTCGGAGAAGGCCGCGAAGGCTGGATCGAAGTCGTCACCGGCGTGATGTTCTCGGGGAAGTCCGAGGAGCTCATGCGACGCGTGCGGCGCGCGATCATCGCGCGCCGGCGCGTGCAGGTGTTCAAGTCCCACCTCGATGATCGCTACAGCGGCATCCGTCACGTGGCCTCGCACGATGGCGTGCGGATCGAGGCGCTCCCCGTCTCGACGTCGCTCGACGTCGCCCAGCGGGTGCGAGAGGATACGCAGGTGGTGGCCGTCGACGAGGTCCAGTTCCTCGACGACGGGATCGTCCGGGTCGCCGACGATCTGGCGGACCGCGGGCTGCGCGTGATCCTCGCCGGGACCGACATGGACTTCCGCGGCCGGCCGTTCGGACCGATCGGTCCGTTGCTCGCCATCGCGGAGCACATCGACAAGCTCCACGCGATCTGCGTGGTGTGCGGCGATCTCGCGACGCGGAATCAGCGGCTGATCGACGGAAAGCCCGCGCCGGCCGAGGGACCGACGATCCAGGTGGGAGGCTCGGAGAGCTACGAGGCCCGCTGCCGCGCGTGTCACGAGGTTCCCTCGGCGGTCGACGCGCAGGGGACGTTGCTGGAGCGCGGGTAGCCGCGCGACTCTACCCGATGGTCACCACGGTGTCGAGCACGACCCCCTCTTGGCCATCCGTGCCCTGGAAGTGGTGCTCGACGATGATCCCCCTGGGCCCCGGCTTGAGCCCGAATACATTGGCCACGTACGAGAAGGTCGTCGGGATCGCGCCGTTACAGCCGTTGACGCCCGACACCATGATGAGGACGATCCGCAGATCCTGGCCCTCCTCGTGTACGTCACCCGTGATGTTGTCGCACGGGAGACGTCCGACGATCTGGCCGCTGATCGATGCGCTGTTGCTGTTGCCCCGCGCGGAGGCCTTCTGGGGAAGGGCACGTCCCGCCGCGACGACGGACTGCTGGATCTGGAAGCCCGGGCCGGCGTCGAGCCCGAGGCATCCCGCCCACACGGCGACACCGAGCAAACGGAGCAACGGGACAACCCGAAACGGGGACCTGTCGTGCGACACGATGCACCTCGTGGAACGACCCGCGAACCTGCCCGACTAGAGCAGCAATCTAGTCGGGACGTCCCCCGTCCGCATCCGCGATCGCCGGCCAGGCCGCCGTTTCGCTTGCCAGGCCCACGGTTCGCTTGCCCCGTTCCGGCCGTCTATCGAGGTTTCCGGCTTCGAGGCCGTCCCGACGCTCCCGCCTGCGCGGGAGGCGGCCACGACGGACGAAGGAGACCTCGTGCGAGACGGGATCTACGGGAAGCTCCGGCGCGCGCTGCCCCCTTTTCGAGCGGTCATCGTCGCCACGCCGGTGACTCTGACGTGGATCGGAGCTCGACCCATGTCGGCCCAGGGGATCGCCACCTGTCCCGCTCAGGATGGCGATCTCTCGGGGCTGGCCGGCGTCGTTAGAGACTCGGCGGCTTCGGTCATCATTCCGGGCGCCCGGGTGCGCGCCGCATGGGACGAGGACGGCGCGCGCCGCTCGCGATCCACCGACAGCGATGACGGGGGCGTCTACCTGCTGTGCGGGCTCCCGACGCTGCGTCCGCTCGAGATCCAGGCGATGTTCGGGGCGTTCTCGACGACGCCCCTCGTCGTGCAGCTCGAGCCGGGACCCCCCGCGGGGTGGGACTTCGTGCTCGCGATCGCGCAGGGAGTCGCGACGGGCGGGGACCGGTTCCCCGGGCGCATCGTGGGGCGGGTGGTCGATCGGGCGAGCGGACGCCCGCTCGAGTCGGCCGAGGTGTCGCTCGTGGGCGACGACGTCCGCCGGCTCACCGACGGGAGCGGGAGATTCCTGTTCGAGGATCTGACCCCGGGCCCGTACCGCGTCGCCCTGCATCACCTCGCGTACGAGCCCATCGAGCAGGCGGTCGACGTGCCCGGGAACCGGACCGTGGAGGTGGACTTCGAGGCGAGCGCCGACCCGATCGAGCTCGAGCCGATCGCCGTATCGGTCGTGCGCGACCGGCGTCTCGAGACACGGGGGTTCTACGTGCGCCGCGATCTCGGCGAGAAGCTCGGAAACGGCGTGTTCCTGACCAGCGAGGACATTCGCGAGCTGAATCCGGTGCGGGTCACGTCGGTGCTCGAGTACGTGCCGGGTGTCCGGGTGCAGTGTCCCGGCGGTCCGCGCAACTGTGCGGTGTACATGACGGGCGGGCGGCCCAGCCTGAGCGGGCGTGCCCAATCGGGTTGCCAGAATGCGAACGTCTACATCGACGGCGTCCGGGTCATCCGCGACAACCAGAGCATGGTCGAATCGATCGACACGTTCGTCCTCCCGTCGGAGATCGCGGGGATGGAGGTGTACCGGGGCGCGGGCGAGATCCCGGCCGAGTTCGGCGGATCGGTCGGGCAATGCGGCGCGATCGTCATTTGGACCGCCGCCGGGAGGGGAGCTGACGTCCGCGCCGGCAGCCGGCCTCCGTCGGCGGCGTGGATCGCCGCCCGGCGACCGGGCGCGATCAGCTACCCGAACGGCCGGTGACGTCCGCCGGGACGGCCGGCCGCGTCCCGGGGGCCGCGCCCTCGTCCGCCCGCGTGCCTGCGGGCGGCTCGGACGGCTCGACATCCCGCGCCGACGGCTCGGCGTTCCGCACCGACGGGCTACCGGGACCCGCGCGCGCCGCCGCCGGTAAGCCGTGCGCCGGATCGCGCGCCTGGTGGGCGGCCACCTCCCCGGGGCGCTCGTCCGCGACCACGGCGGGCCGCGGTCCGGGCGCCGGCCGCGCGCGCGGGCCGTCCTCGACGGGGTAGGCACGCAGCGCCGTCGCCGCCACGCGAACGGCGACCCGGGTGTCTGGCTCGAGCGCCAGCCGGTCGGCCGCGGTGCGCGTGAGGAGTGCCACGAATTCGAGGGGGCCCCGCAGCCGCATGCGGACGAGCCCGCGATCGTCCGCGCGCCCGGCGACGTTGGCGTAGAACAGGTTCCGGGCCGATCCCTCGGCCACCGCGAGCGTCGCCGGCGACAGGAGGAGATCCTCGGGACGGTACACGACGTGGACCGCGGCTCCGACCGCCGCCTCCCCCACCACGGAAAGCGCGAGCCCGCCCGCCTCGACCTCGAGCGTCGCTCCGTGGACCGCCGTCACGCGCGCGGCGAACACCAGCTCGGCGCCGGTCGGCGCCGCGATCCAGGGGTCGCCCGGGCTCGCGTACAGATCCGCCGGCGAACCCGTCTGCCGGAGCTTCCCGTCGGCGAGCACGGTGACGCGATCGGCGAGGTGGAACGCGAGGTTGCGGTGGCGCGTGGCGAGGACGAGGGTGAGCGATCGATCGCGGGCCAGACCGGCCAGACCGCGTCTCGCCCGCTCGGCGGCGTCCGTGTCGAGCGCCGACGCGGGCTCATCGAGAAACAGGAGATCGGGTTCGAGCACCAGGGCCTGCGCGAGCGCCACCCGCCAGGCCTCGGCGGGCGACAGGGCCATCACGGGTGCCGCCGACACGTGCTCGATCTGGAGGGCCGCGCACACGCGCGCCACACGGCGGTCGGTCTCGAGGCGCGACACGCGGCGCAG
This sequence comes from uncultured Gemmatimonadota bacterium, assembly GCA_964499635.1. Taxonomy (GTDB): domain Bacteria; phylum Gemmatimonadota; class Gemmatimonadetes; order Palauibacterales; family Palauibacteraceae; genus Palauibacter. Next base: position 41,497 of record CAZCLY010000006.1, read on the forward strand.
CCGGAGACCGAGCCCGATGTTGTACGCGGCAGATTCGCGCCACAGGTGTGGTCGCTCGAGCACGATCGCGGAGGAGGAGCGGAGGGCTCGCTCGCCGCGCTGCCCCGCGTGGCCCCGAAACGTCACCCGGCCGGACGTGGGTGGCTCGAGCATCGCGAGCAGACGGAGCAGGGTCGACTTGCCGGAGCCCCCCGGCCCCAGCAGGGCGAGCGTCTCGCCCTCGAACACCTCGATGCGATCCACGTCCACGACCGTGTCGGCCCCGAACGTCCGGCGCAGTCGGTCGCCCGCGAGCAGCGGCAGGCTCACCGGCTCACGCGCTCAGCGGACGTCGGATCGACCGCTTGCCCAGGAGCAGGAGGAGGATGTTCACGTACAGGGCGACCGCGAGCAGGACGAGACCCATGGCAACGGCCACCGCCACGTTCCCCCGCCGGGTCTCGAGCACGATGGCCGTCGTCATCACGCGGGTCTCGCCGATCACGTTGCCCCCCACGATGAGGACGGCCCCCACTTCGCTGATGATCGCGCCGAACCCGGCGGCGACCGCCGCCACCAGCGACGTGCGGACCTCGCGAAGCTGGAGGAGGAGGGTCTGGACCCGGTTGGCGCCCAGCGCCCGGGCCTGGAGGCTCACCTCTTCGGGCATCGATTCGGTCGCCGACAGGGTCGCGGCCGCGATGTAGGGACCCGCGATCACCGTCTGGGCCAGCACCATGGCCCACGGCGTGTAAAGGATGTCCAGCCCGCCCAGCGGTCCCGCGCGCGACAGCAGGAGGAGCACGGCGAGCCCGACCACGACCGGCGGGAACGCCAGCCCGACGTTCATCGCGACGACCACCCCGTTCCGGAAGCGGAACCGCGACAATCCCACGAGCGTACCGATCGGAACGCCGAGGAGCACGGCGAGCAGGAGGGCGGTGCCGCTGATGCGAAGCGAGCGGATGATGACGTTCCAGACGTACAGGTCTCCGGACGTGATCAATCGCAGGGCTTCGAGGAGCGGATCCACGGGTCCCCCGGGGTCGGTCGATGGTGCTGGCGTGAGCCGAAACTTGGGGGCGTGGGCGCTCCGGCTACAAGCGGGGGCGACCGGCCGCCGTGGCGCCCCCCGGCCGGTCGTCAGGGTGCCGGACCCGTAACCCCGGACGACGTCGAATCTTCGGCGCTCGAGTCCTCCTCCATCCCGACCGGGAACGGCAGCGACCGCCCTACCAGCACCGGGGCGAACAGTGGAAACCCCGCGTGGTCCTGGCCGAAGCCGGCGATCGTGCGGCGTCCGGGGAGGGATGTCAGCCAGCGCGCGAACTCGACCGCGGCCGCGCGTCCAGAGCCGCCGGGCACGATGACCGAGTACAGGTTCAGCAGCGAGACCTGTCCGCGGACCAGCGGCTCGAGCGCGAGCTCGGGTTCCAGGCGGGCGAAAGTGGCGCGGTCCGTGAGCGTGTAGGCGCGTCGCCGGCCGGCCAGGCGGAGCGTCACCGCCTGGTCCTCATCCGCCTCCATGTACCAGTCGCCCCGGGGCTCGATCCCGGCCTCGCGCCACAGCGCCGCCTCGCGCTCGTGCGTGCCCGACCCAACCCCGCGCGAGACGAAGCGCGCCTGCGTGCGCTCGATGCGGTCGAGCGCCCGCAACGGATCCCGCAGACCGGCGATCCCGGCCGGGTCATCGGCCGGGCCGACGAGCAGGTATTCGTTGTACATGAAGGGGATGCGCTCCGCGGCGGGGGTCTCCCGCAGATAGCGCTCCTCCGCCTCGGGGGCCTGGACGAGGAGCACGTCGGCCGACCCGCGGCGCGCCAGATCCAGCAGCGGGCCACTCCCCGCCACCACAGTGCGCACCCGCGCACCGGGGTGCGCACGCCGGTAGCCGGCCACGAGCGAGTCTAGCAGACCCGAGTCGGAGACCGAGCTGGAGGCACCGAGGATGAGCGAGCCGGGTGCGGCACGGCACGCCGGGATGCAGCACAGGAGGGCGGCGAGCGTCAGCCGTGCCGGACCCACCGAACGACCTCCGGGAGGTTCGCCCGCTGCCCTTTCATGAGGATCCCCACGCGATAGATGCGGCCCGCCACCCAGGCCGCCACGAGGACGCAGGCCGCCAGGAGGAGGACCGAGGCCGCGATCTGCCACACCGGCACCGTCGAGATCATCAGACGGGGCGGCATCGCGAGCGGGCTGAAGAACGGGACGAGCGAGAACACGACCGCCCACGGCGAGTTGGGGCTCTGGATGATCCCCTGAACCGCGATGAACGGAACGACGATCAGGAGGGTCACCGGGAGGGCGGCCTGCTGGGCGTCGGTCTCGGAGCTGATCGTGGCGCCGGTGCCCGCGAACAGCCCGGCGTACAGCAGATAGCCCAGCACGAGGAAGAGCAGGACGAGCGCCGTCGTTCCCCACGGGATGGCGATCGTGGTGACGTCGAACCCCGCCTCGGCGAGCGCCGCGCCCGCGCTCGTCATCCCGAACAGGGCGGTGACCGCGAGGACCGCGGCCCACACGGCGAGCTGTGCCAGTCCGACGGCGCCCACGCCGACGATCTTGCCCAGCATGAGCTCCCAGGGTCGGAGCGAGGAGACCATCACCTCGACGATGTCGGAGGACTTCTCCTCGATGATCGAGCGAATGATCATCTGTCCGTAGATGAGCAGCACCATGTAGAACAGGAAGTCGATCGCGAAGCTGATCCCGCGATACAGATCCTGAGAGCGCCCCTCGCCGGTCTGCGTCACATTGACGACCGAGATCGGGGAGCTGCGAAGGAGCGCCTCCGCGTCGACTCCCTCGACCCCCGCCTCGGCGAGGCGGACGCGGACGAGGGCGCGGCTGAGCGCGTCCCGGACCTCGCGCTCGCGTGCGGGCGGCACGTTGTCCGACGCGAACAGCTTGGCTCGCTCCCCGGGCTCCCGGCGATCGGCCTCATCCTCCGGTGGCGGCTCGAGGATATCCGGAGGGAGCAGCAGGAGCACGTCGTAGGGAGACGCCGACAGTCCGGAGCGGACGTCCTCCTCGGTGGCGTCCGCGAACGCCTCCGCGCGCGCGGCCAGCACCGAATCGGCCAGCAGCTCCTCCACGAGGACGTCCGCCACCCGACCGGAAGGATCGACGACGCCGATCGTGGATGTCCGCCCGAGATCCTCGTCGGACTGCGATACGAAGAAGCCGGCCAGGAACACGAGGCCGACCATCAGGGCGGGGATCCCGAGCGTCGACAGGAGGAACCACTTGGACCGGACCCGCTGCATGAACTCCCGGCGGATGACGGCCCGGACCTTCCGCGTGAAGGGATTCACGCCGCCGCCTCTTCCTCCGGCGTGTCCTCGGGCGCCACGCCGGCGGCGCTCGCCTTCTCGATGAAGATCTCCCGCAACGACGGCTCGACCAGCTCGAAGCGTGACAGTCGCACGCCGCTCTCGACGGCGCGGCGCAGCAGGTCCTGCGGGTCCGCGCCGTCCAGCAGGCGGACCTCGACGTAGTGCCCGTGATCGGCGATCCGTTCCACGAGGCCCGGTGCGTCGAGGAACGCCGACGAGCCCTCGAACGAGATCGCCACCTCGTTGCGGCCCGCCGCGGCCTTCACGTCGCCGACCCTGCCGTCGAGCACCTTGGTGGCGCCGGCGATCATGCACACGCGCTCGCACAGCCGCTCGGCATCCTCGATCATGTGGGTCGAGAAGAGCAGCGTGGCCCCCTCGCGCTGCCGCTCGAGGACCATCGTCTTGAACAGGTCCACGTTGATCGGATCGAGCCCGCTGAACGGCTCGTCGAGGATCAGGAGGTCCGGATGGTGGAGGATCGTGGCGAGGAACTGGACCTTCTGGGCCATGCCCTTCGAGAGCGACTCGACCTTGTTGTCGGCCTCCTCGGCGAGCCCGACCCGCTCGAGCCCATCGCTCGCTTCCCGTCGCGCCAGCTTGCGGTCCATCCCCTTGAGCTCCCCGAAGAACACGAGGTGCTCGATGACCGACATCTTGGCGTACAGGCCGCGCTCCTCGGGCAGGTAGCCGATGCGGGCGCGCTCGGCCTCGATGTCGTGCGACCCGAAGACGGCCACCTCACCCTCGTCCGGCCCGATGATGTCGAGGATGATGCGGATCGAGGTGGTCTTGCCGGCGCCGTTCGGACCGATGAGCCCGTAGATGGACCCCTGCGGCACCTCGAGATCGAGGTCCCGGACCGCGGTCTTTTTCCCGAATCGCTTGCTGACGCCGCGGAGGCGTATGGCTGGCGCGTTCACGGGCCCGATGATACCTGCTGTCAGCGGTCCCCGCCACGGTGGCACGACCCGGCATGCCGTGAGACGAGCGCACCCCGGAGGCTCGCGTGACAGGTCCGACGCCGGTCGTGGAGCTCCTGCTGATCGCGGTGATCGTCGCCGTCGCGACCAAGTACGTTCGCCTCCCGTACACGATCGCCCTGGTCGTCGTCGGTCTCGTGCTGGGCGCGATCGGGGGATTCACCCCCTTCGAGCTGTCCACCGACCTCATCCTGTTCATCTTCCTGCCCCCGCTCCTGTTCGAGGGCTGTCTGAAGATGGACCTGGCGCTCCTCGTCCGGAACTGGCGGCGCGTGTTCCTGCTCGCGTTTCCGGGTACGATCGTATCCGCGCTGCTGCTGGGTTTGGGGATCTACGGGGTCCTGCAGCTGCTGGGCCTGGCGCTCCCTCTGCCGCTCGCGTTGCTCCTCGGCGTGATGCTCAGCCCCACCGACCCCATCTCGGTGCTGTCGATCTTCAGGGAGCACGGCGTATCGCACGAGCTGTCGGTGCTCGTGGAGGGCGAATCGCTGTTCAACGACGGGATGGGCGTGGTGCTCTTCCTCATCGCGGTGGAGGTGGCCACCGGTCGCCCCGTGTCGGTGTCCGGGGCGCTCATCGAATTCACGCGCGAGGTGGCCGGCGGGGCCATCGTCGGGTTCGCGATCGGCTACCTCACGCACCGGATCCTCGGGCGGATCGACGACCACCTGATCGAGGTCGTGATCTCGCTCGTGCTCGCATACGGCGTGTACCTGTTCGCCGACCGCTTCGGGATGTCGGGGGTGATCGCGGTCGTGGTGGCCGGCCTCATCATCGGCAACTACGGCGTGATGTTCTCGATGAGCCCCAGCACGCGGGTCTCGCTGGCGCACTTCTGGGACGCCGCCTCGTTCATCGCCAACTCGCTCCTCTTCCTGCTCATCGGTCTCGAGCTCGACGTGGACCGTCTGCTCGCCTTCGCCGGGGCGATCCTGGCGTCCTTCGTCCTGATGCTCGTCGTGCGCGCCCTGATCGTGCGGGGAGCGTTCCTGACGGACCGTCTGTTCGGCGGCGCGAGGCTGCCCCGCGGCTGGGAGTCGGTGGTGGACTGGGGGGGCGTGCGCGGCTCCATCCCCATCGCGCTCGTCCTCGGGCTCCCGGCCGCCGGCGCGATCTCGCCCGGGCTGCGGGCCGAGCTGCTCGCGGTGGTGTTCGGTGCGGTGCTGCTGTCGCTCCTCGTCCAGGGGCTCACCATGCGACCACTGCTCGAGCACTTCGACCTCATCGGGCTCCTCCCGGAGGAGCGGCGCTACGAGATCGCTCTGGGGCGCATGTGGGAGACGCGGGCCGAGCTCGATGCACTCGACGAGGCCTGGTCGGAAGGCGGTCTGTCGCGCGACACGTACGAGTCGCTAAGGGAGTCTCTGGAGCGCATCCGCGAGGACGCGGAGGCCGAGGCCCAACAGACGGCACGCGAGAACGAGCTCGTCCGCCGCCGGCAGCTCGCCCGCTCGAGCGAGCGCATGCTGCGGGCCGGACGGGCCGCGATCGACGATGCCTACCGGCGCGGGCTGCTGGGCGAGCGTGTGTCCGAGGAGCTCAAGAGCGCCGTGGACTCGAGGCTCGTGCACGGGAGCGAGGCGGGCTGGGAGCGGGCGTGGGATCTGGAGGGAGGGGAATAGCCGCCACATTGGCAGCTTTTGACGGTCCGGCCCCCTACCGCACCGCGCCCTCGGGCCGCATAATGAACTATCCCCGCATCTTCGTCGGCTCGCGGATCTCGACCGCGGGTCGGCTCGCGATCCTGCCGGGCCACGGGAGCCCATGTGCTTGGAGGCGATATGGCGATCTTTCGCGTCATGTACTACTCGACGATCACGGTCGGGAGCGGTGGGCGCATCACGATCCCCCAGGAGATGCGGGACGACCTGCGGATCGACGACGGCGACACGCTGACCGTGCGACTCGAGGAAGCGGACGGCGACCACCGCCAGATCACCGTGTGGAAGGCCGACCGCGACGCGAGCTGACCCGCCGGGCGACGCGGCCGGCTATGCGGAGCCACGCGCTTCCGGCCGCTCCCCGTAGTTGATCCCCATGATCCCGCCCAACAGATCCTCGAAGCCGCTCCGGGTATACCCCGCCCGCTCCATCATCGCGCGGATGCCGCGCTGTCCCGGGAAACGGCGCAGCGACTCCGGGATGTAGACGTACGATTCCGGATCGCGGTGCAGGGCCCACCCTACGGCCCGCGTGGACAGCTCGAGATAGCCCATGTACGCCCGTCTCAGCATGCGTCCGGGCGGGTGGCCGAAGTCGAGCGCCACCAGCCTGCCGCCCGGCTTGAGACAGCGGAACACCTCGTCGAGGCAGCGCTCCAGGTGGGTGAAGTTGCGCAACCCGTACCCGATCAGGACGCGGTCGAACGTCGCGTCGCGGAAGGGGAGGCTTCCCGCCTCCGCGGCGATCCACGCGGCCGGCTGGGGACCCCCGCGGTCCCTCCCGACCCGCATCATCTCCGGGGTGAGGTCGGCGGCCACCACGGTGGGGCCTCCGGATGCCTCGATCGCCCAGCGCCCCAGGTCGCCGGTGCCCGCCGCCAGATCCAGCACCGTGTGCCCTGTGTGGAGATCGGCCAGCTCCAGCAGACGCCGCTTCCAGCGACGGTGGAGACCAAAAGACAGGACGTCGTTCGTGAGGTCGTATCGCCATGCGACACCGGCGAACAGATCGCGCACGTAGGCGCGCTTCCGGTCGGGTTCCTCGATCTTGCGGGCGATGTCGCGGTTGAGGGTCACCGGGGGGAAGAGACGTCGGAGCCGCTGTCGGCGCCATACATCCGAGGAGGAGGGCTCGCCTGGTTGTCCCGTCGACGTCACGTGTATACGATGTATACATGGCCCTTCCGCGACCGCTGTGCACCCGTCTGCCGGTGACGCTCGAGACCGAGCTCGAGGAGCGCTTCGCGGTGCTCGAGTGGTCCCCATCGGAGGGGCTGCGCGCCATCGTGCGCGAGTGGCTGGCGCTCGGGCGCTACCGCGGGCTCGAGTTCCGCGACACCGCATTCGGCCGCCGGGCGGCCGTGCGCGACGGCCCGGAGGTGTGGGAGGTCGTCCAGGCCGCCGGGGACGCGCGCCGCGAGATCGGCCGGGCGGAGGCCCACTTCTCGTGGGTTCGCCGCGAGGCGCTCGCGGAGGCGCTCGCCTACGCCGAAGAGTTCCCGGCCGACATCGACCGGATTCTGGCTCGCAACCGGCGGCTCGCCGGGGGTGGGGCGCCGTGATGTGGCTCCTGCTCGACCGCACGGTGCCCCTGGAGCTGCGGGTCGCGCTCGAAGCCGAGGGCGTACGGGCCATCCATGCCGGGGAGGAGGAGCTCGCGACCGCCGATTCCCGCCGTCTGCTCGAGTCCGCCATCGAGGACGAGTGCCTGCTCGTCACCCGCAACTACGGCGACTTCACCCGGCTGGGGGAGGCGTTCGGCCATGCGGGGCGGAGCTTCCCGGGGATCCTCTTCCTCCCGGCCGATCCGGCCCCTCCCCCCGAGGCCGCGGCCGGGATCCGCGCCTGGCTTGAGGCCGGCGGTCCGAGCCGCGCGCGGGACCGTTGCGTGTGGCTGGGGGACTGACGACGTCGGGGTGGTGCGCGAAGCGCGGCGGCCGGTCGGCTCGGCCGCCCGTCATTCGCTGGCGGCCGCCAGCGCACGTAGGAGCACCCGGGCCTTGTGACGCGTCTCGTCCCACTCGCGCGCCGGGTCCGAATCGTACACGATGCCGGCCCCTGCCTGCGCGTGGGCTTCGCCGCCCGTCGCGAGGAGGGTGCGGATGATGATCGCCATGTCGAGGCTCTCGCCGGCGTAGCCCACGTATCCCGCCGCTCCGCCGTAGGGGCCGCGACGGGTGGGCTCGAGCTCGTCGATGATCTCCATGGCGCGCACCTTGGGCGCGCCGGTGAGCGTGCCCGCGGGGAAACAGGCCCGGAACGCGTCGATCGCGCCGACGTCGGGCCGCAGCTCGCCGATCACCTCGCTGACGAGGTGCATCACGTGGCTGTAGCGCTCGATGGTCATGAACCTGGGCACGCGGACGGTGCCCGCCCGGGCCACCCGACCGACGTCGTTTCGACCCAGATCCACCAGCATGAGGTGCTCGGAGCGTTCCTTCTCGTCGGCGAGCAGCTCGCGCTCGTTGGCCGCATCCTCCGCCGCGTCCCGGCCACGCGGCCGCGTGCCGGCGATGGGACGCACGGTGACCTCTCCGTGCTCGACGCGTACCAGCGTCTCGGGAGAGGAGCCGATGAGCCGCACCCCGTCCAGCTCGATGTAGAACAGGTACGGCGACGGGTTGCTCCCCCGGAGGGCGCGGTACAGGGCCAGCGGATCGCCTTCGAACGGGGCGCTCGCGCGTTGCGAGACGACGACCTGGTAGGCGTCGCCCGCGGCGATGTACTCGCGGACGCGGCGCACGGCCGCCTCGTAGTCCTCCCGCGTCCGGTTCCCGCGCACCTCGATCTCGCCACCCGCCGCGGCGTGGAGCGGCGCGAGCCCGTGGGGCCCGGCCAACCGCCGCGTCCACTCCTCGAGCGACCCCACGGCTCTCGCGTACAGGGCCTCGAGCGCTTCCCGATCCGCGGGCGCTCCCGGCTCGACCGGCACGGCCCGCACGGCCCGGGCACTCGCGTGCAGACCGTCGAGGATGAGGACCCGATCGGTGGCCATGAAGCACGCGTCCGGGACGTCGAGGTCGCCGGGCGGCGCGTCCGGTAAGCGCTCGATCCAGCGCACCATGTCGTACCCGAAGTAGCCCACGGCTCCTCCCCAGAAGCGCGGCAGTCCGTCCACCTCCACCGGCTCGTACATCCCGAGCCAGCGCTCGAAGGATGCGAACGGGTCGTCCGTGGTCTCGGCCGCGCCCCACCCCCCGCCGGGGGTCCAGCGCCTAATACGGTCGCCATCGAGCCTCCACGCCTCTCGAGGCGCCGACCCGAGGAAGCTGTAGCGCGCCCAGCGCTCGCCGCCTTCCGCGGACTCGAGCAGGAATCCGAACGGAGGCTCGGCGAGCTTCGCGTACGCGGTGACCGGGGTGTCGAGATCGAGTGGGATGTCGAGGATCACGGGGACGAGCGCGCCGGGGCGTGCGAGGAGGAGGAAGTCCTCGAGCGTCGGAGTCACGGCGGGCCGGGGCATCCCGAACGCTATCGTGTCCGGGGACGCGGGCACAGGGACGGCGCGAGCCCCGCAGGGCGGTCCGACGGGCTGGCGGGTCGGGGTCGGCGCGGCGTAGTGGTACAGCTGAACCAGTACCCGGCGCGGGTGACGCTTGCCCCCCGTCGTCCCGCGATCTACGCTTTTTCGCTGGCGAGCCGACGCGATCCGTCGGCCGAGGGACGCGGATTCGGAGGTCCGATCGACCGCCGGCCCGCGACGTCCCGCAAGCGTCGGGGGACGCGAGAGGAACGACATGTCGAAGACGAGCGAATACCTGTCGCAGGTCGAGCGCTGGAGCGCCCACAACTACCATCCGCTCCCGGTCGTCGTCGAGCGCGCCGAGGGTTGCTGGGTATGGGACGTGGAGGGCAACAAGTACCTCGACATGCTGAGCGCCTACTCGGCCGTCAACCAGGGACACCGCCACCCGCGGATCATCGAGGCCCTCAAGGCCCAGGCCGACCGCCTCACGCTTACCTCGCGCGCTTTCCACAACGACCAGATGGGGCCCTTCCTCGAGGAGCTGTGCGCGGCCACCGGGTTCGAGCGCGCGCTGCCGATGAACACCGGGGCCGAAGCCGTCGAGACGGCGATCAAGGCGGCACGCAAGTGGGGCTACAAGGTCAAGGGCGTCCCCGAGGGGCAGGCCGAGATCGTCGTGTGCGAGAACAACTTCCACGGTCGCACGACCACGATCGTCGGGTTCTCCTCCGAGGCGCAGTACCGGGACGGGTTCGGGCCTTTCACGCCGGGGTTCACGCTGGTTCCGTACGGGGACGCGGATGCGCTCGAGGCGGCGATCACGCCGAACACGGTGGGCTTCCTGGTCGAGCCGCTGCAGGGCGAGGGGGGGGTCGTGGTGCCGCCGGACGGCTGGTTCGGACGGTGTGTCGAGCTGTGCCGCGAGCACCGCGTGCTGGTCCTGAACGACGAGATCCAGACCGGTCTCGGCCGCACGGGCAGACTGTTCTGCGGTGACTGGGACGGGTCGCGGGGCGACATCCTGATCGTGGGCAAGGCGCTCGGCGGCGGTGTGTATCCCGTGTCCGGAATCCTCGCCGACGCCGAGGTGATGGACGTCTTCCACCCGGGAGACCACGGATCGACGTTCGGCGGCAACCCGCTCGGCGCCGCCGTGGGCCGGGCCTCGCTGGCCGTGATCCGCGACGAGAAGCTCCCGGAGCGCTCGGATCGGCTGGGCACGTGGTTCATGGATCGGCTGCGGGAGATCGATTCGCCTCACGTGGTGAAGGTACGCGGGCGGGGGCTCATGATCGGGGTGGTGATCAGGGAGGAATCCGGGCCCGCCCGCCCGTTCTGCGAGGCGCTCCAGGAGCGCGGCATCCTCGCCAAGGAGACGCACGAGCAGGTGATCCGCTTCGCGCCGCCCCTCGTCATCGATCAGGAGACGCTCGAGTGGGTCGTTCCGCAGGTCGCCGAGGTCGTCCAGGGCGCGGGCGTGGGCGTCCGCTGATCGACGCGCGCGCGCGCTCCGGCCCGTGCCGCGGCCCCCGTCGCGGCCGGGCCCCGGGCATCCTCGTCCGCCGGGGTCCGGAGCGGCGTTGATAAACCTCGGCCGCCTCGTCGACGCCGCCCGGGAACGGCGACTGTTCCGCTACCTCATCCTGTATGCGGGCGTGGCCTGGGGGATCGCCCAGGTCGTCGAGTTCTTCCTCGACAACTACGGCTGGTCCCCCCGCATCCTCGACGGGACACTGTTCCTGCTCGTGGTCGGCTTCTTCGTCACGCTGACGCTGGTGTGGTACCATGGCGAGAAGGGCCACCAGCGTGTGCCGCGCGCCGAGGCGCTCGTCCTCGCCTGTCTGGGCGCGATCGCGGTGGTGGGCGTGGGATGGGTCGCCACCCGTGACCTCCGACCGGAGATCGTCGAGACGGCGTCGTTCGACCTGGGCCCGAACTCGGTGGCGGTGCTCCCGTTCCGGAACGAGATCGCCGCGCCAGAGTTCGCCTGGCTCGACCGCGGCGTGGCGGAGCTCCTCGCCACCGACCTGTCGCAGATCGACACCCTGCGGGTCGTGAGCGGGCAGCGGATCGTCGATCTCCTGCGCCAGTTCGGGATCGAGGAGGACGAAGTCGTGCCGGAGAGGCTCCGCACACGCGTGACGCAACGGGCGGGCGCCCGCTACCTGCTCACCGGAACCGTGGTCGGCGCCCCGGGGAACCTGCAGCTAGTGGCCGAGCTGTCCGACACGCGCTCCGGCGTCACCCGGGCCAGCGCGCGGGCCGGAGGTGCGGACCTCTTCGCCCTGATCGACGAGGTCTCGGCGGTGCTGTCGGCCGACCTGCTGGGCCGGGCGCTGACCCCGGGGGAGTCGTTGCCGGTCTCGCGACTCACGACGCCGAGCTTCGATGCCTTTCGGGAATACCAGGAGGGCCTGACGGCCAGTCTCCGATTCCACTCCCAGGAGGCGAAGGAGCATTTCGAGCGTGCCATCGAGCTCGACTCGACCTTCGCCCTGGCGCATTTCCAGCTCGCCCTCCTCCACTTCCGGCAGGGTGAGGTGGCCGTCTCGGCATCGGAGCTGGAGCTGGCTGATCGGCACCTGGACGAGGCTTCCGAGCGCGATCGCCTGTACGTGGGCGGGTTCGTCGATCTCGTCCGGGGCAGCGAGGAATCGGGGCTCGCGAAGCTGCGCGAGCTGCTGGCCAGGTACCCCGATGAGAAGGAGGCGCGGATCATCCTGGGGGTGTTTCTGAGCAGGAAGCCCGAGACGGGCGAAGAAGTGGAACGGCTGACTCGCGAGACGCTGGAGCTCGACCCGCTGTACGCCGCGGGCTGGAACGAGCTCGCCTACATCGAGGCGCGACTCGGGAACTTCGCGGCGGCCGACACCCTCGTCCGCCGATACGTGGAGCTCGAGCCCGGGGAGCCGAACCCGCTCGATTCGCGCGGCGAGATCGCCGAGATGGCCGGTCGGTACGAGGAAGCCCGCGCGTCGTACCGGGAGGCGCTCGAGGTGCGCGAGGACTTCTACCTCTCGCTCACCCATATCGTCCGGACGTACCTCCGCGAGGGGCGGGCCGCGGAGGCGCAGGACGAGCTGGCGGGATTCCGGGCCTCCGAGGCGGCCGACACGAGGACGTGGGCCTGGCTCCTGACCGCGGACACGAGGATGTGGGCGGGCGACATCCCGGGCGCGCTCGCCACGTACGACTCCACCATCGCGGTCGCGGCGTCCACGGGGCGCGCGGATCTGCACGGAACGGCCCTCGACCAGATGGTCCGCACGCTGGTGCTGCTCGAGCGCTACGACGACGCCGACCGCTGGGCCGACTCCCTGCGCCGGGTACGCGGACCGGACGGGGTGGGGACCGTCACCCACCTGCACCGGCTGGGCAACGCCGGCCGTCTCGACGAGATGGAGGCCGAAGTGGCCGGGACGGTCGCGTACTTCCGGGAGACCCCCGCGCTCCGGATGTTCGCGAGCCGGGCCGAGGCGGGGATGAGGCTCCTGATCGCGTATTACCGCGGCGACTACGAGGACGTGCTCGAGCTGGCGGCCGAGCTCGGGGAGGCCGCGCCCGCGACCCCTGCGGTCCAGCTCGGATACCCCATCATCCGGGCCGCGCTGGCCACGGGCGACATCGGAGCCGCCCGGTCGGGCACCGAGAGCCTCGTGGCAGCCACGGCCGTCGACGCGGCGAACCGGCTCCCCCCGCTCGAGACGCGCTATCGGGACTACTTCCGGGCCCGGATCGCCGAGCTGGAGGGCGACACGGCCACCGCGATCACCGGGTACGACCGCCTGCTCCGGGAGTGGACCGACGCGCTCGACGACGTCCCCCTGTTCCGCGACGTCGAGTCCCGTCTGGCCGCCCTTTCCAGCCCCTCCCGCTGACCCTTCGGGGGGGACCGGACGCGCAACCTTCCGTGTAAAGGCCGTGTCAACGGAGCGAACACGGGAGCCACAGCGAGGGACCGGAGATCGCGAGCGGTGACGGAACCACAACTCGTCGAACGAGTTAGGGACGGGGACCACCGGGCGGCGCGAGAGCTGTACGACGCGCATGTCGATCGGGTCTTCCGGATCTGTTACCGGTTCGCCGGCGAGGACCACCTCGCGCAGGACTTCACGCAGGAGACGTTCGTGCGAGCCTTCACGAAGATCGACACGTTCCGCGGAGAGGCGGCGTTCGGGACCTGGATCGGGTCCATCGCCACCTCCGTGTCGCTCAACGGGCTCCGCAAGGTGAAGCGTTTCCGCGGGCGCGAGACCGAGTTGGCCGACGACTTCCGCGCCGCCCCCCGCGCCTCACGCATCGAGCCCGATCTCGAGGAGAAGCTCACCCACGCGGTCGATGACCTCCCCGAGGGCTACCGCACCGTGTTCATCCTGCACGATCTAGAGGGGTACACGCACGAGGAGATCGGCGACATGCTGGGCATCCAGGCGGGCACCTCCAAGTCGCAGCTCTTTCGGGCACGGGCCCGGCTGCGCGAGGAGCTGTCCGAGTTCGCCGGGGAGTGGGCCTCATGAGCGACATGGATCGCTTCACCGACTTCCTGCTCGAGGTCGTGGCGGCGTACCACCGACCGCCCGAGACGCCGCGCGAGGAGATGTGGACGGCCATCGAAGCCGGTCTCGAGGGTGGCCCTGCCGAGGGTGCGGGCGATCCGCTGCTGGCGGCCGCCGGCGCGTATCACGAGCCGCCGGCGCCGCCGGTGGACGACATGTGGGGCCGGATCGAGGCCGCCTGGGCGCTCCGCAGCGGAGCCCCCGAGGGCGCGCGCGAGGCCGGCCTCGATGAGCTCACGGACGTTCCGTGGCGGGACGCGGAGCGGGGGACCCGTCCGGACAGGGGTCGCATCGCGCGCTGGGCGACCGGGGTGGCGGTGGCGGCCGCCCTGGTGATCGGGATCGCGATCGGCCGCACGTCGCTGGGTGACCCCGAGCCGGCCGGCACGCGGGTAACGGCCGCCGACCCCGGCCCCGCCGTCACGCTCCCCGGGACCACCGATACCGTGGCCGACTCTGACCTCGACGGCGGTTCCGCGCGGGGGGACGACTCCCGCGTGGAGCCGCTCGAATCGGGGGTGCGTCTCGCGGCCGAGTCCGCGGCGCGGGACGACGGGGACCCGGCCGCGACGAACGGGACCACGTCCCGGACGCCCGCCGCACGGGGGTCCTCCCGCGACGTGGCCTTGAGGATCGCCACGGCGCGGCACATGGAGCGCGCGGAGACGCTGCTTACGGCGTTCGAGACCGGCCTCGAATCCGACGACACCGGAGATCTGGCGAGCTGGGCCCGCACGCTGCTCGGCGAGACGCGCCTGCTGCTCGACTCGTCGAGCTCGAGACCCGCGCGCGAGCGTTCTCTCCTCGAGGAGCTCGAGCTCGTGCTCGCGCAGATCGCCGGGCTGTCGGACGACGCGCCGGGCTTCGAGCGCGACCTGATCGTGAAGGGCCTCGAGCGGCAGGGGACGATCGCGCGGCTGCGGGCGGCGGCGCCGAGCGGGGTGGGCGGGCCGCTGACAGGGACGTGAGGACGTGGCCGGGAGCCGGCCGCGGGAAGAGAAGCTCGACACACGTGAACATGTTGTTTCGACATAGACCATCAGGATGCCGAGGATCGAGATGAACACGAAGATGACAGGCGTGCTCGCGCTCGCGCTGGGGATCGGGGCCGCCACGGCGGCCGACCTGCGCGCCTCCGATGCCGCCGGCCGGCGAGACACGGTTCGGCCCGCGGGGTCGATGGCCGTGCTCCAGGCCGCGCAGCAGGCGGAGGACGAGGCGGCGTATCGGGCCGCCCGGGAGGCGGTGACGCGCGAGCAGTTCCAGCGCGCGGCCGATCTGTTCGCCCAGCTCAGGGACCGTTATCCGGACACGCGGTACGCGCCGGAGGCGTACTACTGGCAAGCGTTCTCGCTCTACAGGCTCGACTCGCAGCGCCAGCTGCGCCAGGCGCTCGGGCTGCTCGAGATGCAGCTCGATCTGTACCCGAAGGCCCGCGTGAGCGAGAACGCGCGGGAGCTCGAGCTGCGGATCCGCTCGATGCTCGGCCGCCGCGGGGACGCGGCGGCAGCGGAGCGCGCGCTCCGCGAGGCGGAGATCGCGCTGTCGCCGCACTTGGCCAGCCTGACCGCGCAGCTCGAGGCGTCGCAGGCGGCGGTGGCGCGCAGCGACATGGCGTCCGAGATGGCCCTGCAGCGGGCCGAGATGGCGACGCGGGCTGCGCGGGCGGGCGTGGCGGCCGTCCCGTACGCTCCCCGACCGACGGGCCGCAGCCAGCAGGAGTGCGAGGACGCCGACATCAAACAGGCGGCCATCCAGGCCCTCATGCAGATGGAGACGGAGCGCGCGCTCCCGATCCTGCGGCGGGTGCTCGAGCGGAGGGACGAGTGCTCCGCTCCGCTGCGCAGACAGGCGATCTTCGTGCTGTCGCAGCACCGGCCGAACGAGGTCGAGGACTTGATGCTCGAGGTGGCGCGTCAGGATCCGGATCCGGAGGTCCAGCAGGCGGCGGTGTTCTGGCTCTCGCAGGTGAACTCGGAGCGGGCCGTCGACGCGCTGGCCGACATCCTGGCCACGACCGACGACCCCGAGCTCCAGGAGAACGCGATCTTCGCCCTCTCGCAGCACGGGGGCGCCAGGGCGAGCGAGATCCTGCGGGCCTATGCGCTGGATTCGTCGAAGCCCGAGCGGGTGCGTGAGAACGCGATCTTCTGGTTCAGCCAGAACCCGGAGTATTCGGACGCGAAGTTCCTCATCGACCTGTACGGCGAGCTCGAGTCGCCGGACCTCAAGGAGCACGTGTTCTTCTCGGTGGCGCAGCTCAGCGATCCCGCCGCCGTCGACTGGCTCCTCGAGCGGGCGCTCGATCAGAACGAGCCGACGGAGCTCCGCAAGCAGGCCCTGTTCTGGGCCGGGCAGCAATCGTCGATCGACCTGGGCCGTCTGTCGGGGCTGTACGGACGGTTGACCGATCAGGAGATGAAGGAGCAGCTCATCTTCCTCTATTCGCAGCGCTCGGAGCCGGAGGCGGTCGACCAGCTGATCGACATCGCGCGCCACGAGACCGATCCCGATCTGCGCAAGAAGGCCGTGTTCTGGTTGGGCCAGTCGGGCGATGAGCGGGCGATCGACTTCCTGCTCGAGCTCGTGGATCCCCCCCGATGAGCGGCGCGGGATCGGGTCGGCTGGCCGCGGCGACCGCGGCCCTCCTGGTGATCGGGGGGAGGGGAGAGGTCGCGGGCCAGAGCCTGGAGTCCCGGGTGGCCACGGCCCCCGATGGCTGGGTGCGGTTCGCGTACGAGGCGCGTCCCGGGGTGTGCGGTCACGGAGACTGGGTCACTTTCAACGACGGCGAGCGGCGCGTGCGGCGGGGTGGGGGGAGCTGCGACTGCGTGTGCGAGGAAGGCCCGGTGCGGATCGAGATGCGGGTGCGGGACGGCGTGCCGGTGGATCTCGACGCCGATGTCGGCGGCACGTGGCGCGCGCGGGACGACGTGACGGACCTGGGCGTGGTGCCGCCGGCCGAGGCGGCGGAGTACCTGCTCGCGCTGGCCGAGCGCGCGCGGTCTGACGTGGGGGAGGACGCGATCTTCCCGGCCACCCTCGCGCGCGGCGTGGAGACGTGGCCGCGGCTGCTCGAGATCGCGCGTGGCGAGGCACGCATGGATGTCCGGCGCCAGGCCGTGTTCTGGCTCGGTCAGGAGGCCAGCGAGCGGGCCACGGAGGGTCTCACGTCGATCATCGACGACGAGGACGATCTCGAGGTGCGCGAGCAGGCCGTGTTCGCGCTCTCGCAGCGGAGCGAGCCGGACGCCCTCGACGCCCTCATCCGCATCGCGCGAGCCCATCCGGAGCCCCGACTCCGCAAGCGCGCCATCTTCTGGCTCGGACAACGCGGTGACGATCCGCGCGTGCTCGATTTCCTCGAGGAGCTGCTCGCCGGCGGACGATAGACCGCTCGACGCGGGCCGCTCCCCTGTCGCGGGACCGGCCCGGGCTTCCCTCACCCGCCTCCGTTGTCGATGAGCGCCGACGCCACCTGCCCGTGCTGGTGCTCGGACTCGATGTCATCGAGCGCCGCGAGGAACGCGGCGCGCACGGCACCCCGCACGGGGCGGCTGTGCGCGAACTGGATGAGGATCTCCGACAGGTTGTGGTCGCTGTCGATCTGCCGTGCCACCTCGAGGAGCCGGATCTGCTCCCCCTCCCCGAGGCCGTCCATGCCCACCAGGACGGACAGCGTTTCCGACAGGTTGTGGTCGCTGCCGATGTTCGACGCGGCGTCCAGATAGGCGCGCTGGAGCCCGGGCGTGGTCATCCGACCGCCGACCTCCATGAGGAGCGTCGAGAGCTCGTGATCGGAGTCGATGTCCGAGCTCGCCGAGAGGATGCCGGCGAGCTCCTCGTCGCTCAGGTCGAGCTGGAGCGCGGCGCGGTACACCTCGCTCCGGTCGTGGTCCGACTCGATCGTCCGTGCCGCCTGGAGGAAGGCGCGACGCAGGGCGGGATCGGAGAGGCCGCGGTCGGCGACCTGCACGAGAAGCTGGGACAGGGTGTGATCGGAGTCGATCCCCTGCGCCGCCTCGAGCACCGCCGCCATCTCCTCGGGGCGGAGTCCCGGCTGCTGGAGCACGAACCCGTACACCTCCCCCTTCTGATGATCCGACTCCAGGGTGGCCGCGGCGCGCAGGAAGGGCGCGCGCAGCGACGGCTCGAGCGGGTAGCGCTGGCTCAGCTCCATGAGGATCTCGGCGAGCTGATGGTCCGACTCGATGTCGGTGGCGGCCGCCTCGAGGATCACCGACAGGTTCTCCTCGCTCAGATCGCCGCGCGCCAGCGCCGTCCGGAACACCTCGCCCTGCTGGTGATCCGACTCCAGCGAGCGGGCCGCCTCGAGGAACGCCGCGCGGGTCGGGGCGTCGAACGAGTACGACGCCGCCGTGGCCTGGAGCACCTCCCCGAGCGAATGGTCCGATTCGATCTGGCGTCCCGCGACCTCGATCACGCGGCGCACCTGCGCCGGCGTGAGGGATCCGCGCTCGAGCAGCACCGACAGGTAGCGGGCCTGGGCGTGGTCGGCCTGCATGCGCTCGACTTCGGCCAGGACGCCGTCGGGGCCCTCCCGCGACAGGATCCAGGTCGCCCGCTCGGTGGCCATGTAGCCGCTGACCCGGAACAGATCGAGCAGCGCGGCCGACAGCCAGCGCTCGCCCTCGGCGTCGAACGGTCGCTCGCGACCGTCGACCGACCAGGCGTACTCGGGGCGTCCTCCCGGTCCGGGCCTCGCCTCGAGACGGCGCCTCGAGCCGTCGCGCGACACCTCGAGACGCAGGAAGCCGTCGGAGGACAACCGCGTCAGCTTCGTGAAGTCGTCGCTGAACTCGAGCTCTCCCTCGATGCGGACCGAGGAGCGGCAGGAGCCGTATTCGGTCTCGATGATCCGGATGCCGTCGTTGGACAGGCTGCTCTGGCTGTGCGACTCGCCGTCCGCCGGTCCGCACAGCGCCGGGACCTCCTGCACCGTCCGGAACGACGGGGCCGGCGAAGGCCCGGCCGTCGGCAGAACCCCCCCGAGGGCCGCGACCAGGTCGCGGAGCGGCGAGCGGACCGCGGGTGGGACGGTCTCCCGGGCGGTGGCTTCGGGCGCGGCCGGCTCGTGCGCCACCGTCGCCTCGCCCGCCGACGGCTCGGAGGCCGGCACCTCCCGCGGCGTGGGCTCCCCATCCGGCGCCGAGGCGGCAGCCACGGCGGCCCCGGAAGGCGACAGCGACGCCAGCGTCAGCGCGAGCGCGAGGGCGACCGAGGCGGCGCCCCAGGCTAGGCCCCGGGTCAGCGGATTGCGGCTGCGGGTTCCGTCCATCACCGCCACGAGCCGGTCCCGCAGATGATCCGGCCGCGCCATGCCGAGGGCGACGGCGTCCACGCGCCCGTCGGCGCGAAACGACCGCGCCAGCGCGAGCAGATCGTGCGCGTAGCCGGCAGCCTCCCGGCCGGAGGCGACGACCAGGTCGTCGCACGCGTGCTCGCGCTCGACCCGCATGCGGTGGGCGGCGATCCATGACAGGGGGTTGAACCAGTACAGGGCGCACGCCAGGTGGGCCGCCATCTGCGACAGGTAGTCCCGGCGCTGGACGTGCCCGAGCTCGTGGAGCAGCACGGCCTCCAGCCGCCATGTCTGCCAGTCCGCCGCGTCGGGCGGGAGCAGGACGATGGGTCGGCCGAGCCCCCACGTCATGGGGATGGAGGCGTCGTCACCGGCGAGGATGAGCGGAACGCGCGCCACACCGAGGCGCGTGGCGATCCGGCTCGCCGTGCGGGCCAGGCGACCGGTACGGATGGGGGTGGCGCGCCGCGCGATCCAGCGCAGCCGCAGCGCTCCCACGAGGAGGGTGGCGAGCACGGCGAGCGCCCCCGCCAGCCAGAGTGCCGTCAGGATGCCCGGGAGCGCCGACGCGACATGGAGGCCACGCGAGGCCTCCCGCGCGGGCGGGGAGCCCCCGCCCGGAGCCGCCGGGAGGATGAACCCGCCCGCGGCTGCCCGGCGCAGCTGGTCCGCCGGGGGGCTCGCGCCCGCCGGACTCCCGTCGATCGAGGGCGGGATCTCGAGGCTCGCGACCCGATCCTCGAGTCGCCGCACACGCGTCTCGAGCGCGCCCGTACGGACGTCGAGGGCACGCGTGCGGGCGTCGAGCCAGTCGGCGCGCATGTCCTCCGCGGCCTGCCGCTCCGCCTCTCCGATCCCGAGCGCCCGGTAGACGCGCTCGCGACGCGCCACGGTCGCCTCGGGATCCGGGTCGGAGGTGGCCGGCCGGGACGGGGCCGGCGCGACAGCCGGGCCCCGCGCGAAGGTCGCTGAGGGCTCGGCCGGGGCCTCCCGTCCGGAGGGCGTGGCGGCGGGCGATACGAGCTCGGGGAGCGGGATGGGCACCTCGATGCGTGGCACGGCGCGGGCGAGAACCGGCATTCCCAGCGCGGCCAGCACGGCCACGCTCCACACGAGGTGCCGCTGGGCGGCCGACCCGCGTCGCATCGCGGTTGTGATGCCCGCCGCGGCGACGAGCAGGAAGGACGACTTGATCGCCGCGTCGAGCAGCGTCGACAGTGCGTCGCTCGCGAACGGCTGAAGCATTCGGAATACGGGGTCGAACATCATCGCCTCTCCTGTCGCATCCGCTCGATCAGCTCGGCGAGCTCATCGAGGTCGGCATCGCTCAGGTCCGCCGAGGACCGGTCCAGCAGCGCGGCCACGGTCTTCCCTGGCGAGCCCGCGAAGAACGTCCGCACCGTGCGCTCGAGAGCGCTCTCTCGCGCCTGTTCCGCGTCGATGGTCGCCCGGTACACGTAACGGGGCCCGTCCTGCCGGTGTGTCACGTGTCCCTTCTCCTCCAGCCGACTCAGCATGGTGCGGACGGCGGAGTAGCTGGGAGGGTCCGGCAGCTCGGAACGAACGTCCGAGGCGGCCGCGTCGCCGCGTCGCAGCAGGATGTCCATGATCTGACGTTCGCGGCGGCTGAGCGCCGGGGCTTCCGTTCGTGACACACCGCCTCCGTGGGCAGACCGGACTCGGACGATCCGTCTCCGGTGAATCTCGGATCGATGCCACACATGTGGCAGACTGCTACAGATGTAACATACCGATGCCCGGGAGGCAAGGGGCCTCGCTTGGCCGGGCCCGGCCGAGCGGCTAGTGTCTCGTCGCGGAATGGCGTGAGGACCGCGGGGCGTCCGTCTCGACTGCGGGTCCACGGTGGCCCGCCGCGGCGGACGACGGCACGATCCTGTTCGGAAGGACCTGGACGAAGTGGCGATGAAGGGCATCGAACGGCAGAAGGTCGGACGGCTCCCCATCTGGGGCTGGGGGCTGGCGACCGCCGCGCTCGTCTGGGGTCTGTACGTACTCACGCTGGCTCCCACGACGGGCTTCTGGGACACCTCCGAGTACGTCGCCACGGCCCACATCCTCGGCTTGCCGCACCCGCCCGGGAACCCGCTGTTCGTGATCATCGGGCGCGTGTGGGAGCTCCTGCTGGGGTGGACGGGACTCCCGATCGCGGCTCGCATCAACCTCATGAGCGCCACGCTGTCGGTGGCGGCGTCGTTCTTCTGGTTTCTCGCCGTAGCGCGCATCGTGGCGCACTTCCGGCGCGATCCGCGGGAGGTCGTCGTCACGGCCGCCGTGGCCGTGTTCGTGGGAGCCACCGCGTTCACCGTCTGGAGCCAGTCGAACCTCAACGAGAAGGTGTACACGGTCTCGCTGCTCATCGTCGCCGTGGTGAGCTATCTGGCGATGGTGTGGGAAGACGAGGCCGACACGCCCCGTGGGGACCGCCTCCTGCTCCTCATTGCGCTCCTGCTCGGGCTCGGGGCGGCGAATCACACGATGTCGATCCTCCCGGTTCCCGCGCTCGCCGTGTTCGTCCTCTGGCACCGGTGGCGCGCGGCGCTCCGGCCGGCCGTCCTCGCGGGCGGCGTCGCCCTGTACCTGGTGGGGTTCTCGGTCCAGCTCTTGTTCGTGCCGATCCGCTCGGCCCGGAACCCGATCATCGACGAGGCCGACGCCGAGTGCGCCTCCATCCTCGAGGCCATCACCCCGGCGCGGGTCGAGGACCGGTTCGGGAACCGCAAGCTCGCCGTGAAGTGCCCCGCGCTCGCCCTGTCGCTCATCCGCGACCAGTACGGCAAGCCGCCGCTCAGCGAGCGACAGGCCCCGCTCTCCGCGCAGATGGCGAACTACTGGCAGTACTTCGACTGGCAGTGGGCGCGCTCGCTCCCGGCGGGACCGCGCGCCGCCTCCTCGATCCTGTTTTTGTTCCTCGCCCTGGTGGGCATCTGGGGGCACCTGAAGGGAGATCGGAAGAGCTTCGCGTACCTCGGCATCCTCCTGTTCACGCTCACCTTCCTCCTCATCTACTACCTGAACTTCCGGTACGGGTACTCGTTCGACGCGCAGGTGCCGCTCGACGCGCGGGAGGTCCGCGAGCGCGACTACTTCTACATCATCGGATTCCAGATATGGGGCATCTACGCGGGTCTGGGGCTCACCCTGCTGTGGAGCCACCTGGCCGAGAGCTTTGGTGGGGGGCGGCGGGAGGAGGACGGGTCGCTCCGTCTGGGGCCGGGACACCGGCGCACGGCCCCCGTCCTCGGTGTGGCGCTCATCCCGCTCCTGTTCAACTACGCGCGCGCGGATCGGACCGGTGACTGGGCGGCACGCGACTGGGCCTACAACATCCTCCAGTCCGTCGAGCCCTACGGGGTGCTGTTCACCAACGGGGACAACGACACCTTCCCGCTGTGGTATCTCCAGGAGGTGGAGGGCATCCGCCGGGACGTCACGGTGATCGTGCACTCCTATCTCGGCACGCAGTGGTATCCGAAGCAGGTGCGTGATCTGTCGCGGCCATGTCCCGAGGGCGTGGATCCGCTGGCCACCCCCACCGTCGTGGTGTGCCAGCGCCCGTTCGACCCGTCCACCGCCGTGAAGCCCTATCAGGGCATGGATCCGGCGCCGCCCACGCGTCCGATCATCGCCTGGGACGATGCGACCATCGACTCGCTGGATCCCGGCTTCGCGGTGCCGCGCGACACCACGTTCGACGTCACGGAGGGGGTGCGGGCCGCGGTCCGCGGGGGCCAGGTGATCTACTACCCGGACATCATGGTCTACCACATCATCCAGCAGTCGCTGGGGGACCGGCCCGTGTACTTCGCGGCGACCGCGCCGCCGGTGTACTCGGCCTGGGGCCTCCAGCCGTACCTGGTCCGTCACGGTCTGGCGTTCAAGGTGGTGCGGGGACCGATCGAGGAGACCGACGACCGGGTCAACCTGGCCGACGAGATGCAGGGCTCGGGCGGCCCGCCGTGGATCGACGTGGAGCGCACGAGCGAGCTGCTGTGGGGTGTGTTCCGGGTGGACTATCTCGAGGACTGGGAGGAGTGGCCGGAGCCGTCCACGGAAGCAAGCATCCCGACGCAGTACTACGTGGCGTACCTCATGCTGGGGTTGGCCGAGCAGAGCCTCGGCGACGTCCCCGATGCCGAGCGCGCGTATGCCCGCGCGGAGCAGATGCTCGAGCTGTCGGACCTCGGCGGCTCCTGAGCGGGGGTGACGGCGGCCGGATCGTCGTCCCGGGGAAGGTCGGTCCGGCCGCCGCCCGGCTCAGGCGCCCGGGCGGACCGCGCCGAGCAGCGCCACGATGAGGAGCAGGGTGCCCACGATCGATGCGACGAGGGCGTTCCGCTTCCGGAAGCGGACGAACGAGGCGCTGTCCTCGCCGGCGGCGGCGCTCGCCTCGGCGGCCCTCGCGAGCCGCTCGGCATTGGGGAGCTGGACGAGCAGCGCGAGCAGGAGGGCGATCGTCCCCAGGAGCTGCATCTGGAAGAGCCAGTGGTCGGGGAACGGGCGGAAGTACCCGTAGCCGGAGACGGCCGTGAGGCCGAACCCGGACCCGATCGTGAGCAGCATCCCGGCGAGCCCCGGCCCTCGGAGGAGCCCGGACGAGGACCGATATACGAACGCGATCGCGGCCGGCTCGCCGGATTTCCTCACGCGGACGCCGAGCAGCGCCAGCGTGAGGGTCACGCCGAACCAGAGGGCGAAGCCGAGCACATGCAGAAACAGCAGGATTCCCCGGATGCTCATGACGTGAAGCTCCGGCCGCGGTTCCGGTCGGTCAAGCCCGGGCCCGCCTCCGCCCCGTGAGCGAGTACGCCGGCATGAGCGCCACGCTCGCGGAGTCGCTCGGCGCGGTCGTGGGCGATCGGGTGTCCACGGCCCGCGCCGTGCGCGACCAGCACGGGCGAGACGAGTCGTTCCACCCCGCCCACCCGCCCGACGCCGTCGTCTTCCCGCGCACGACGGAGGAGGTCGTGGGGATCGTGCGCGCGTGCGCTCGCCACTCGGCCCCCATCGTGCCGTTCGGGGCCGGCACGTCGCTCGAGGGTCACGTGCACGCCCTCGAAGGCGGGGTGTGCGTGGCGATGGGAGGCATGGACCGGCTGCTCGATCTCAATGCCGAGGATATGGACTGTCGCGTCGAGGCGGGTCTCACGCGCGTCGGGCTTGCGATGCACCTCAAGGCCACCGGTCTCTTCTTCCCGGTCGACCCGGGGGCCGACGCCACGCTGGGCGGGATGGTCGCCACGGGGGCCTCGGGCACCACCACGGTTCGCTACGGGACGATGCGCGACAACGTCCTCGGTCTGACCGTCGTGCTCGCCGATGGCCGCATCATCCGGACGGGCGGGCGGGCGCGGAAGTCGTCGGCCGGGTACGACCTCACCCGCCTGTTCGTCGGCTCGGAGGGCACGCTCGGCATCATCACGGAGATCGCCCTCAGACTGCACGGCGTCCCCGAGGCGATCGCGGCCGCGGTGTGCTCGTTCCCTACGCTCGAGGCCGCCGTAGCCACCGTGATCCTGGTCATCCAGTCCGGGATCCCCGTGGCCCGCGTCGAGCTCCTCGACGAGGTGCAGATGGAGGCCGTCGACCGGTATTCCGATCTCGACTATCCGGTCGCCCCCACGCTGTTCTTCGAGTTCCACGGCAGCTCCGGAGCCGTGCGAGAGCAGTCCGAAGCGGTGGGCGACCTGTCGGCCGAGGCGGGCGGTTCGGGGTTCCGGTGGGCCACCAGACCGGAGGACCGCGAGGCGCTGTGGCGCGCGCGGCACGAGGCGTACTACGCGGCGCTGGCGCTGCGTCGCGGGTCGGTGGGGTGGGCGACCGATGTGTGCGTGCCGATCTCGAGCCTGACCGAGAACCTCCTCGCGGCTCGCCGGGACATCGATCAGAGCGGCCTCCTGGCGCCCATCGTCGGTCACGTGGGGGACGGGAACTTCCACGCCCTGTTCATCCTCGACCCGGGCGACCAGGAGACGCTGGGGCGGGCGCGGGCCGTCAACGAGCGCATGATCGAGCGGGCCATCGACTCGGGGGGGACCTGCACGGGGGAGCACGGCATCGGATACGGCCGCATCGCCTCACTCGCCTCCGAGCACGGCGAGGCGGTGTCGGTCATGCGGGACGTGAAGCGGGCGCTCGACCCGCGGAACCTCATGAACCCGGGGAAGATCTTCCCGGCCACGCCACGGGCGGTCTCCGGGGTCCCGGTCGACAACGCCGGTTGAGCGACGCCCGGCCGCGCGAGCGGACCGCGCGCCCGGAGAGCTACGGCGCGCTGCTCGCCGGCATGGCGAACACGCTCTCGTCGACCGGCACGTTGACGTGGACCTCGTCGAACGCCAGCGCCTGCTTGCCGATCGGCGTGTCGATCTGGATCGAGAACGGGAACAGGAGCCCTCCCACCTCACGATACTGGTCGAGGACGGTGGTGAGCTCCGCCGCGGTCCCCTGGATGTCGCGCAGCGCCACGATACGGATCGGCACGTACTGCTCCGCGTCGAGGTAGTAGTAGCTCACCTCGCCCGTCTTGAGCGTGAGCTTGAGCTTGATCGCCTCGCGGCCGTCCACCGTCTCGCGTCCCGCGAGCTCGACCTTGTGACCGGCCTCCCTCCAGCCGATCAGCGGTCCGTCCAGGTCGGCCTGCTCGACGAGCTGCCTGGTGGTCGCCGGGTCCGCCACCTGCGGCTCCGTCGATCCCGTGAACGGGACGATCTGCCAGGCCGTCTTGCCGTCGTAGGCCGAGACGATCTCCATCCCCTGCACGCTGATCTCCATGCGGGCCATGGCGGGCCGCTTCTGGACGATGTGAAACGCCCCCTGCATCATGCCGTTCGCGACGTCGAGCGTTCCCGAGGCGGTCATCGTCTGGAGACCGGTCCACGCCCCCACGCCGCCCACCGCCTCGTAGTAGCGGCCCAGCACCTCGTCCAGGCTCTGGGCGGTCGCGGGTCGGGCGATCAGCCCGCCCAGGGTCACGGCGAGGGCCCACGCCATCATCTTCTTCGACATCCCCCACTCCTGTACGCGCGTGATACCGATGTTCCGGCGGCCCCGGCCATCGCTCGGGCCGCCTCGTCTCCCGGGACGGTCGGATCGTTCCCGGCGGATCTCCCCGGGCGCCAGGGTCCGTACCCCGCGCCCGGCTGGTTTTTCACCCGGAGGCGCCTCAAAAGATCCCGCCCGGACCGCCGCCGGCTCACCGTTCGAGCAGCCCGTCCAGCTCCTCGAGGACGCGCTCGCGATCCGTGGGCCCCCGCGTGAGCACGAGGATCGTGTCGTCGCCGGCGAGCGTCGCCACCACGCCTTCGAGCCCGGCCTCGTCGAGCGCCACGCCCACCGCGTTGGCGCACCCGCTGTGGGTTCGGATCGCGAACAGAGCGTCGCCGGGCGCGATATCGGTGGCGAAGTCCCTCAGCGTCGTGCGGAGCACGCGCCGCGACACGGGGGCGGAGGCCTCGGTGCCGTTCGCCGTGTACCGCGAACGCCCGTCCTCATCGCGCACCTTCACGAGGCCGAGGCGGCGGACGTCCCGGGACACCGTCGCCTGGGTCACCGAGTACCCGCGCCGCTCGAGCGCCCGGACCAGATCGGCCTGCGTACGGATCGTCAGGTCGTCGAGGATGTCGAGGATCGCGCGCTCGCGCTCACGTCGGTGGGCCGGGGTCACGGCAGCTCCCCCATCAGCGTCCCGTCCGCGTGCGCCCGGTAGATCGGCGGCGGGCACCGTCCGTCGAGCCACGTCTCGAGCTCGACCAGCCGGCCTTCCGAGTTCCGTATCTGTTCCTCGACCCGGTCCGGCGCCGGACCGCCGGGCGAGCGGTGCGCGGCCACCGCCCGCCGCGGCTCGAGCTCCGCGAGGACGTCCTCGCCGGCCTCGGGGCAGGCCTCGCGCAGCTCCTCGAGGTCGAGTTCCCAGAGCTCGATCCCCGCGCGCTCGGCGGCGCGCACGGCCCGCCCGGACTGCTCGTGCGCGGTGCGGAACGCCACGCCACGCCGCACGAGGTGGTCGGCCAGCTCGGTCGCGGTGAGCATCCCTCCCTCGAGCGCCCGCGACATGGCCTCCACCCGGAACGTCACGCCACGCCCGAGCGTGATCGCCGCGGCCGTGCACCAATCCGCCGTGTCCAGTGAGTCGAACAGGGGCTCCTTGTCCTCCTGCAGGTCGCTGTTGTACGTGAGCGGAAGCCCCTTCAGGAGGGCGAGGAGGCCCGCGAGGTTCCCGATCGTGCGCGCCGATTTCCCGCGCAGGAGCTCGGCGGCCTCCGGGTTCCTCTTCTGCGGCATGAGGCTCGAGCCCTGCGAGATCGAGTCGTCGAGCTCGATGAACCCGAACTCGCGCGTGGACCACAGGACGATCTCGTCGGCCCAGCGGGACAGGTGGACGAGGAGGACCGCGCACGCGTACGCGGCGTCGAGCACGTAGTCGCGGTCGCCGACCGCGTGCATGCTGTTCGAGAACGGCCGCTCCAGCCCGAGGAGCGCGGTGGTCCGGGCCGGGTCGACGGCGAAGCTCGACCCCGCCAGCGCTCCCGCCCCGAGGGGCGACGTGCCGGCCGCGGCGTGTGCCACCCGCAGCCGGTCGACGTCCTGTCGGAGGGCGGCGACGTGCGCCAGCAGGTGGTGCGCGAGGCTCACCGGCTGCCCCCGCTGGAGATGCGTGTACCCCGGCAGGTACGTCTCACGGTGAGCCGCGGCCTGCTCGAGCAGCACGCGCTCGAGCCCCGCCACCCCCGACAGGATGTCCTCGAGCCGCTCGCGCACGTACAGGCGGAGCGCGACCGCCGCCTGATCGTTCCGGCTGCGCGCCGTGTGGAGCCGGCGCGCGGGCTCACCGATGCGGTCGGCGAGCGTGCGCTCGATCCACGAATGCACGTCCTCGTCGGGCCCTTCCACGGCGAGCGCGCCGTCCTCGACCTCACGCAGCATGTCCGACAGGCCGCCGAGGATCGAGGCCGCGTGCGCCTCCTCGAGGATGCCGCGCTCGTACAGCATGCGGACGTGCGCCATGGACGCCGTGAGGTCGTGGCGCGCGAGACGGCGGTCGAAGTGGAGCGAGCCGGTGAACTCGTGGATCGCCGGGTGCACCCCGGCGACGAATCGGCCGCCCCAGAGCCCGGCGGTGGTCTCCTCAGCCACGAGCGCGCGCGGGGCGCCTGGATGACCGCGCCGGCCGCTCGTCGGCCCGCGCCGCGGCCGCATCCTCGTCGCCGGATTCGGCGAGCTGTCGGCGCACCCGGTGGGCGATGCTCGGCGGCAGGCCCCACAGGTGGATGAACCCGGCGGCGTCGGCCTGATCGTACACGGCATCCTCGCCGAACGTGGCCAGGTCCTCCCGGTAGAGCGAGAACGGTGACGTGCGCGCGACGGCCAGCGCGAGGCCCTTGAAGAGCCGCATGGTGACCTCGCCGGTCACGGTGGCGTGCGCCGAGGCCAGAAACGCGTCGAGAGCGGCGCGCAGCGGCGAGTACCACAGCCCCTGGTAGGCGAGCTCGGCGTAACGCGCCGCCACATCCCGCTTGAAGGCGGCGGTGTCGCGGTCGAGCGTGATCGCCTCCAGATCGGCGAGCGCCGCGAGGAGGACGGTTCCGGCCGGCGTCTCGTATACGCCGCGGCTCTTCATCCCCACGAGCCGGTTCTCCACCAGGTCCACCTGCCCCACGCCGTGCGCTCCGGCGATCCGATTGAGGAGCTCGATGAGCGCGACGGGCTGGAGCCACTTGCCATCCAGCGCCACCGGAACCCCCGCCTCGAATCCGATGACCACGTCCTGCGGCTCGTCCGGCGCCTGCCGGGGGTCGACCGTGAGGTCGCGCAGGTCGTCCGGCGCCGGGACGGCGGGGTCCTCGAGAATGCCGCCCTCGAAGGAGGTGTGCCACAGGTTGCGGTCGATGGAGTATGGCTTCGAGCGGCTTCCGGGCACGGGGATCCCCCTCGCCTCGGCGTACGCGAACGCATCCTCCCGCGACGTGATCTCCCACTCCCGCCACGGGGCGATCACGGTCAGGTGGGGGGCGAGCGCCCGGTACACGAGCTCGAAGCGCACCTGGTCGTTCCCCTTGCCGGTGCAGCCGTGCGCGACGGCATCGCAGCCGAGCTCGAGCGCCGTCTCGACCTGTGCGCGGGCGATCACCGGACGGGCGAGGGCGGTCCCGAGCAGGTAGCGTCCCTCGTACAGCGCCCCGGCCCTGAGCGCCGGCAGGATGCACTCGTGTGCGAACGCGTCCCGCAGGTCGAGCACGCGGCAGTCCGACGCTCCGGTGGCCAGCGCCTTGGCCGCGATGGCGTCGAAGTCCTCACGCTGGCCGACGTCGGCCACCACGGCGACGACCTCGCAATGGTAATTCTCCCGCAGCCACGGGATCATGACCGAGGTGTCGAGACCTCCCGAATAGGCGAGGGCGACCTGCCGGACCCGGGGCCGGGCGGAGATGTCTGACCGCTTCATGGCTCGCTCATGTCTGGAGTAGGTGCCGAGACACGTCGGCGCGGTTGTCCGGGACGGGACGACCGCGCCATGCGCATACGTATACACCACGTTGCATAAACATGCAACCCCGGAAGCCCGCGGAAGGTGCGTGGCACGGGCGGGAGGGGGGCGGGCGGCGGCCGCGGCGAGGCGGCGCCCACGCACCGCGGATACGTCACGCGCCCGCGGGAAGGTCGCCGCCGTCGGAGGTCACCCACCATCGGAGGTCATCCATCGCGAGTCATCCGCCGTCGGATTTCACCCGCGACAGGTCGAGCTCCACGCTGTTAGGTCCCTGGGTCCAGGTACCGTCCAGCGTTCCGTCGTCGCCCAGCCTTGCTTCGTACGCTCCGCCTCCCGGCACGTCCGGGACGGAGAAGGTGAACGTGCCGTCGACGAACGCCACGTCGGTCGTCGCGATGCCCAGCGCGCCCTGACTCGGGCTGTCCATGGTGGCGGTCAAAGCGCCTTCGTCGTCGGCGGACACGTGGATGACGATGGGAAGCTCGATCCCCTGCGTCGAGATGGCGCCTTCCCAATCGCCCACGATGGTGGTGTCCTGGGCGGCGAGTGATCCGAACGCGGCCACGCCGACGGCGGCCGCGAGCGCCGCCAGCCGGGCCGAGCGAAGGGTGTGGATTCGCATGGAGATCTCCCTTGGATTGAAGTCGATTCCGCAGCCGACGGCGTGGATGCCCGGTCGCGTCCATCCCGGACACCCGACGGTCGGACGTCTATTCCGCCGCGGAGGCGTCCGGCGGCCGGGCCCCCGCGCCCGACTCCAGACGCCGCGCCGCGGGGCGGGCCATCAGCTCCTCGACGAAGTCCTGACGCTCGCGGGTGAGCTCGAGTTGGTGCCGGAACGTCTCGAGCGTCTCATCGATGCGCGACAGATCGTCCTGGATCCGGGCCAGCTCGCCGCGATCGAGGCGATTCTCGCTGCGGTCCCGGATGTGCTCCTCGAGCAGGCGGCCGAGCCGCCTGAGGACGGGGAAGGTGACGACGAAGCCCCCGATGAGAAGGACCATGATGAGCGTGAAGATCATATAGCCGGTGGTGTACGGATCCATGGCTCGCTCCCTTCTCGTTGCCGGATCCCGGGATGTCGCCCCCTGCCGTACGGCTCCCGACCCGTGGCTGGATTCTATCGTGGCACCGGGTGTCCCGGGCCCGGCGTGGAATCGGAGACGTCAGGATGCCGAGCCGACCACCTCTCCGGGCTCCGGCGATCGGCGGGGCGCGTCTTTCACTCCGCGCTCCTGGAGGCTGCGTACCGTGAGCTCGCGGTGCCGGAGCGCGATCATCGCATCGCAGGCCGCGGAGGCGGCCGACAGGGTGGTGGTGTACGGCACGCCGCGCGACACGGCGGCGCGCCGGATCATGTAGTCGTCGTGCTGGGCGTGCTTCCCGAGCGGCGTGTTCACCAGGAGCTGGATCTCCCCCGACACGAGACCGTCCATGAGGTTCGGACGCCCCTCGTGCACCTTGAGCACCGTGTCGCACGGCACCCCCCGGGCCCGCAGATAGCGGGCGGTGCCCTCGGTCGCCACGATCTTGAAGCCGAGCTCGTGGAAGCGGCGCGCGATGGGGGTCACGGTGGGCTTGTCGCGGTCGTGGACCGTGATCGCGATCGCGCCTCCGGACGGGAGCGCGGAGTACACGGCGATCTGCGACTTGGCGAACGCGAGCCCGAAGCTGTCCGCGAACCCCATCACCTCTCCGGTGGACCGCATCTCGGGTCCAAGCACCGTATCGGCGTCGGGGAACTTGTCGAACGGGAGCACGGCTTCCTTGACGGCCACTTCGTGCGGGACGAGCTCGTCCCCCAGATCCATGTCGGCCAGCCGGCGCCCGGCCAGCACCCGCGCGGCCACGCGGGCCAGCGGTACACCGGTCGCCTTGCTCACGAAGGGGACCGTGCGGCTGGCGCGCGGGTTCACCTCGAGCACGTACACGGTCCCCTCGTGCACCGCGTACTGGACGTTGATGAGGCCCCGTACGTCGAGCGCCAGCGCGAACGACCGGGTGATGCGGCGCATGGTGTCCATGTCGTCGTCGCGGAGCAGATAGGGCGGCAGCACGCAGGCCGAATCGCCCGAATGGACGCCGGCCTCCTCGATGTGCTGCATGATGCCGCCGATCACGACGGTCTCGCCGTCGCACACGGCATCCACATCGGCCTCGAACGCATCCTCGAGGAACCGGTCGAGCAGCACGGGGTGCTCCGGCGACGCCCGCACCGCGCGCTCGAAGTACTCGCGCAGCGACGGCTCGTCGTACACGATCTCCATCGCCCTGCCGCCGAGCACGTAGCTCGGGCGCACGAGGACGGGATAGCCGATGCGCTCCGCGATCTCGACCGCATCGGAGACGCTCGTCGCGGTGCCACATTCCGGCACCGTCACGCCGAGGTCGCGGCACAGCTCCTCGAACCGGCGCCGGTCCTCCGCGCGGTCGATCGACTCGACGCTCGTCCCCAGGATCGGGACCCCGAGGCGCTCCAGCCGGCGGGCGATGCGGAGCGGGGTCTGTCCGCCGAACTGAACGATCACCCCCTCGGGGCGCTCGTGCTCGACGATCGCGAGCACGTCCTCCACCGTGAGGGGCTCGAAGTAGAGCTTGTCGGATATGTCGAAGTCGGTCGACACGGTCTCGGGGTTCGAGTTCACCATGATCGTCTCGAAGCCCTCCTCGCGGAGCGCGAGCGAGG
This sequence comes from uncultured Gemmatimonadota bacterium, assembly GCA_964499635.1. Taxonomy (GTDB): domain Bacteria; phylum Gemmatimonadota; class Gemmatimonadetes; order Palauibacterales; family Palauibacteraceae; genus Palauibacter. Next base: position 73,996 of record CAZCLY010000006.1, read on the forward strand.
CCGACACGCAGCAGTAGTCGAACTCGATCCCCTGCCCGATCCGATTGGGACCGCTCCCCAGGATGATGATCTTGCGCCGGTCCGAGCGCTCCGACTCGTTCTCGGTCTCGTAGGTCGAGTACAGATACGGCGTGGCCGCGGGGAACTCGCCGGCGCAGGTGTCGACCGTGCGGTACACCGGCGCGAGACCGACCGCCTTGCGCGCCTCGCGCACCTCCGCCTCCGGGATGTCGCGCAGGCGGGCCAGCTCCGCGTCGCCGAACCCGAGCCGCTTGGCCCGCTCCAGGAGCGCCGGCGTCAGGTTCGGCGCCGCGGCGAACGCGGCTCCCTCCTCGACGAGCTCCTCGAGCTGCGACAGGAACCACGGATCGATACCGGTCAGCTCGGCCACCGTGGCGACCGGGATGCCGGCCGCGAAGGCCCGGTAGAGCTGGAACGGTCGCTCCGGAGTCGGCGTGCGCAGAGCGCTGCGGATCGCGTCGGGGGTCGTCTCGCGCAGTCCGTCCTCGGCCGGATCGGGCTCCGGGAGCCAGCCCGGGCGATCGTTCTCGAGCGCCCGGAACCCCTTGAGCCACGCCTGCTGGAAGGTGCGGCCGATGGCCATCACCTCTCCCACGGCCTTCATCTGGACGCCCAGCGTGCGGTCCGCGTGCGGGAACTTCTCGAACGCGAAGCGCGGGATCTTGACCACGATGTAGTCGAGCACCGGCTCGAAGCAGGAGGGCGTGACCTCGGTGATCGCGTTCGGGATCTCATCGAGCCGGTAGCCGACGGCGAGCTTGGCGCCGATGCGCGCGATCGGGAATCCCGTGGCCTTCGACGCCAGCGCCGAGCTTCGCGACACGCGCGGGTTCATCTCGATCACCAGCATCTCGCCCGACGTGGGGTGGACCGCGAACTGGATGTTGCACCCGCCCGCGTCCACGCCGATCTCCCGGATGCAGCGGATGGCCGCATCGCGCATGCGCTGGTACTCGCGGTCGGACAGGGTGAGCGCCGGGGCCACGGTGATCGAGTCGCCGGTGTGGACGCCCATGGGGTCGAAATTCTCGATCGAGCACACGATGACCACGTTGTCGTCGTGGTCGCGCATGACCTCGAGCTCGAACTCCTTCCACCCGATCACGCTGCGGTCGATGAGGACCTCGCCGATCGGCGAGCGCCGGATCCCCGTGCGCACGAGGTCCTCGAACTCCTCGCGGTTGTACGCCGTGGAGCCGCCGGTGCCTCCCAGCGTGAACGACGGCCGGATGATGGCGGGGAAGCCCGTGTCCTCGACGATCACGAGCGCCTCGTCCAGCGAGCCCGCGAACCCCCCGTGCGGGACGGCGAGCCCGATCCTGGTCATCGCCTCCGCGAAGCGCTCGCGGTCCTCGGCCTTGAGGATGGCCTCGACATCGGCCCCGATGAGCTCCACCCCGTGCTCCTCGAGCACGCCGGCGTCGGACAGCTCGAGCGACACGTTGAGCGCGGTCTGTCCGCCCATGGTGGGCAGCAGGGCGTCGGGCTTCTCGCGCTCGATGACGCGCGCGACCCACTCGGCCGTGATGGGCTCGATGTAGGTCGCGTCGGCCATGTCCGGGTCGGTCATGATCGTGGCCGGGTTCGAGTTCACGAGGATGACTCGATACCCCTCCTCGCGGAGTGCCCGGCAGGCCTGCGTTCCGGAGTAGTCGAACTCGCAGGCCTGACCGATCACGATCGGCCCGGAGCCGATGAGCAGGATCGATGAGAGGTCGTCGCGGCGTGGCATCGGGCGGGGAAGCTACGCCGTCCCTCTTCTCCACGCATCCCCCGAGAGCGGGGCCGCCGGAACCCGCGGTCGCCCGCTCCGACTCCCACCCTCGGGGGTGATACCCGATCGCCGGGCGGGCGACTATATTGCCGCGGGGCGCCACCCTCGTGGTTCGCGCCTGTCCACACCTGTCGTCCAGGAATTCCCGACCATGTCCCGCCGCGCCCGTACGCTCGGATCGTTCGTGACGCTCGTCATGCTCGTCACACTCACCGCTCCCACCCACGCCGAAGCTCAGCTCAACCGCCTGAAGAAGGCGGCCGAAGGCGCGGCACAGCAGGGGGCGCAGAACAAGATCAGCACGGCCATCGGTGAAGCGGTCGCCTGCCCGGTGGGTGACCAGGCGTGTGTCGAGCAGGCGAAGAAGGATGGCGAGCCCGTCGTGATCGTCGACGACGACGGGAAGGTGATCAACGACGAGAACGGCCAGCCGGTCACGAGCCAGGCGGCCGCTTCGGCGGCCACCGAGGAGCCCGGCCAGGGGCGCTGGGCGAACTACGACTTCCTGCGCGGCGAGCGTCCCATCTACAACAGCCGCTGGAACGTGGAGGACACGGACAACCCTCCCGCGATGAAGCCGAACCCGTCGGTCCGCGTGGGTCGCATCCCGGGCAACGTGGAGTTCGTGTCCGGCAACATGGAGATCGTGCAGCTGGAGGGGTTCAACACGGCCGAGTTCAAGGACCTGACGTACTTCCGCATCCCGCTCGCCGAGCCCCTGCCCGAAGACTTCTCGCTCGAGTTCGCGCTCAAGCTCGCCGTCGGGGTTCAGTACGTGTACGTGTACTTCCAGCCCTTCCAGGGCCAGAACATCCCGCTCGGGTCGTTCCCGGACCACTACCTCACCCTCTGGAACAGCGCGGGGATCCTGTTCCAGGGGAATCGGATTTCGGGCACCGACACGAACGCCGCCCTCGTCGAGGGGCTCACGCCCGTCAAGTTCCAGGTCGATGACGGCTACGCGATCCTGTACGTGGGCGGCGAGCGCATCGCGCAGGTCCCGAACTTCAAGCACGTCGTGGGGTCGACGGCGATCGAGTTCGAGGTCCACGCCCGGACGGACATCCCGGTGTACATCGGCGACATCCGGGTGGATTACGGGGTCGAGGATCCGGCGTCAGTGATCGAGTCGGCGGGCGAGTACACGACGCGGTCGATCTTCTTCGACATCGACAGTGCCGATCTGCGTCCCGAGTCGACCCCCGAGCTCGAGAGGATCCGTGCCATGGTCGCGGAGTACGGCAAGCCGCTCGTCATCGAGGGCCACACGGACTCGACGGGCTCGGACGACCACAACATGGAGCTGTCCCAGCGGCGCGCGGAGGCCGTCAAGGCGTATCTCGTCGCCCACGGCGTCGACGCGGGCCTGCTCCAGGCGGTCGGGAAGGGCGAGACCGAGCCGATCGCGGACAACGGCACGGACGACGGCCGTCAGGCGAACCGGCGGGTGAAGATCGTGGTCGCGGCGAGCTAGGTCGCCGGCACGACGACACGGGTCCGGGGCCCCGCCCGTCGGTCAGGGCGGGGCGGCCCCGTCGAGCCCCAGCCTCCCCCAATCCGGCAGCTCCGCGCGGGCCCACAGCGTGGCGAGGATGAAGGCGCTCTGGGGTCCCGGATCGTCGCGCGGCAGATCGGGGAGCGTGGCCGCGTACTCGCGCGCGAGGGCGACGTTCCGCTCAGGAACGGTCGCGGCGGGGCGACCACCCTCGAGGACCTCGAGGGCCCGCTGGAGCGCGGTCCCCGTCCACACGTACTCCCCGAGCGATACGGCCTCCGCATCGAGCGCGCGGGCGAGCTCCACCCTCGATCGAGCCACGCCGCCCAACGCCTTGACGCCGCCGAGCGCGTCCCGCAGACGTGGGGTGCCTTGCGCCCGCCGCTCGTCGATCGCGGCGATCTCCTCGACCCACGGACGCATCCCTTCCCAGGCCTGCTCCGTCACGGCGAGGAAGCGCGCCACCGACGCATCGCTCAACGCGCCGTCGTCCGGCACGCTGAACGGGTGCTCCCGCTCGAGGCGGGTGAGGATCTCACCGGCCTCCCGGTGCTCATCGATGCTTCCGGCCGCCGACTCGAGGCCGCGCTTGAGCGCGAATCCGCCCACGCCGAGGAGCGCGGCCGCGACCACGAACCCGATGCCCAGCAGACCGAGACAGCCGATGAGGACCTTCACGCCTCCCGGCAGCCGCGGCCGGGCCCCCGATGGAGCCCCGTCCGGTACTGCGGGCTTCTGCATGTGACCTCCCGCGTTGTGCGTTGCCCCGTCACCGACGACGGTCGCTGACCCAACGAGCGCAGGCGGGGCGATCATCCCGCCACCGCGGTCGCCGCGCTCGTCCTCGGGGTCGGCGGTCCGGCCCCCCCACGCCACGGGCGGCCGTCGCCGACGCGGCGGCCGCGCTCAGGGGACCAGGCGCGGCCTCCCGCCGATCACGTGCGGCACGCCGTTCTCCCGCAGACGCTCGTTGAGCGCCGCGACCGCCGCGCGGCCCTCGTCCTCGTATCGGGCTTCGAGCGCCTCGAGCTGGTCGCGCAGCATGTCGTGCACCTCCACCTGCTGGTCGGTGGGACGCTCGTCGGAGGACATCATGCGACGGCCCAGCGATGCGATTCGGGCGTACAGGAGCCGCGGCCAGCGGAGCCCGTCCTGGCCCTCGCCGGTGAGCCGCAGGTCGAACAGCTCGGCCTCGATGGCCTTGACCACGGAGTGCACGGAGTCGGCTTGGACGGCCAGCTCCGGGGCGGCCTCGATGTCCGAGTCCGCCAGTCGCTCGCCGAGCTCGCCGAGCTGGACCCGGAGCTCCTCGATCTCGTCGATCATGGCGGCCGCCCGCTCGAGCATGTCGTACAGGTCGCGCGCCACGGGGAGCTGCTCGGCGATCTCCGCCTCCGAGCCCGGGGAGTTCGGGTCCTTGAGCACGTCGAGCGACGTCGTGAGGGTGTCCGGCCCGGCGACCAGACGGACCGTGTAGCTGCCCGGCGGGCTGAGGACCGACAGCCGTCCGCCATCCGACATCGGGCGCCAGCCCCGCGCGGGCATCTCGACCCACGGGTTCTCGTCGGGCGGTGTGCGCAGCCGCGGCTGCGTCGTCGAACTCGAGCGCAGGTCCCACACGATCCGGTGCAGCCCCGCTTCGCGCGGGCCCGAGAGCGTGTTCACCGTGCGCCCCTCGCGGTCGAGGATCGTGATCTCGGGCGCCGACTCCACCTCCGCCGGGAGGAAGTAGTGGAGCGTGGCGCCGTAGTCCGGATTCTCGCCCGCGACGGGGTCGTCGGGCTGCGACATGGGGGCCTCGCGCGTCCGGAAGCGCCAGGCCGGTCGGGGTTCGAACAGGATCGTCGAGGAGGGCCGCACGTCGCCGCCGGCCGAGCGGCGCGCGCCGAGCCGCTCGAGCGGCGTGATGTCGTCGAGGATCCAGAAGCCGCGCCCGTACGTCGCCACCACGAGATCGTGGAAGCGCTCCTGGACGGCGACCCAGTGGACCGGCGCGTGCGGCAGGTTGGAGCCCAGCGGCTCCCAGCGGGCGCCGTCATCGAACGACACCCACAGCCCGTTCTCCGTCCCCGCGAACAGCAGGCCGGGCACGGTCGGGTCCTCGCGGATGACGTGCGTGAAGCCGAACACCGAGCGCGGGATCGAGGCATCGATGCGCCGCCACGACCCGCCGTAGTCGGTGGTCACGTACAGGTAGGGGTCGAAATCGCCGAGCTGGTGCCGGTCGACCGCGATGTAGGCCTTGCCCGGCACGTGGCGGGAGGCCTGGATCGCGGCGATCGTGCCGCGCGGCGGAAGCCCGGGGATGTTCGCGGTGACATCGGTCCACGAGCCTCCGGCATCCCGCGTCACGTGCACGAGGCCGTCGTTCGAGCCGGCCCAGATCACGCCGGGCTCGAGCGCGGACTCGGTGATCGCGAATACCACGGGCGCGATCGTGGGCCCGGCGTCATCCAGCGTCAGCCCACCCATGCGGCGCTCGAGCTCGGGATCGTCGGTGGTCAGGTCGGGGCTGATCACCTCCCAGCTCTGCCCCCGGTCGCGGGTCCGGTGGACGTACTGGCTGCCGACGTACACGGTCTGGTGGTCGTGCGGCGAGATCTCGATCGGGAAGGTCCATTGCCACCGGTACCGCAAGTCTTCCGCCGCCCAGCCCTCGACCGCCACCGGCCACACGGACACATCGCGCGTGACGCCGGTCTGTAGGTCGTGCAGGTCGAGGATCCCGTCGTAGCACCCCGTCCACACGGTGCGCCGGTCGACCGTGTCGGGCACGGTGAACCCGACCTCGCAGCCGCCCACGGAGTCCCATTCGCCGATCGGGATGGACCCGCCGGTCAGCGTGTTGGACGGCGCCCGGACCGACGGCCCGTCCTGCCGGTTGCCGTACACGAAGTACGGGATGCGGTCGTCGACGTGGGCGTGGTACATCTGGGCGATCGGGAGCTGCGGCCGGTACCACGTCTGCCCGTGGGTGGTCGAGATCGAGATTCCCCCGTCGTGTCCCACGATCATGCGATCGGGATCCTCGGGGTCGATCCACATGACGTGGTGGTCGTACCCGGGCGTCTGGCGCGTGCGGAAATGGGTCTCGCCCCCATCGAGGGAGGTGAAGTGCCCCGGCGCGTTGAAGTACAGCTCGTCGGCGTCGGCGGGCGATACCTCGAAGCGCGTGTAGTACAGCCAGCGCGCCGACAGGTCGTTCGAGGCGTTGACCATGCGCCACGCACGCCCGCCGTCGTCGGAGCGCCACAGCGCGCCCTGGTAGGGATCGGAGGGGGCGAAGTCGCGGTTCGAGCTCGTCTCGATGAGCGCGTATACCCGGTCGGGGTCGGCCGCCGACATCCCGAGCCCGATCTTCCCCCACGGCGGGGTGGGGAGACCCGAGCCCTCGAGCCGGGTCCAGGTGGCGCCGCCGTCACGCGACACCCACAAGCTCGAGCCGGGGCCCCCGCTCGTGCGGCCCCAGGTCGCGACCTCGATCTGCCACATGCCCGCGAACAGGATGCGCGGGTTCGCGGGGTCCATGACGAGGTCCGAGCAACCGGTGTCGGGGTCGACGAACAGCACGCGTTCCCACGTCTCCCCCCCGTTCGTGGTGCGGAACACCCCGCGCTCCTCCTGCGGGCCGTACGTGTGCCCCAGGGCGCACGCGAACACGACGTCCGGGTCGCGCGGGTGGACGACGATGCGCCCGATGCGGCCCGACCCGTCGAGCCCCCGGTGCTCCCACGTCTCGCCCCCGTCCGTCGAGCGGTAGATCCCGTTCCCGATCGAGATGTTGGCGCGGATGAACGTCTCGCCCGTGCCGGCCCACACGACGTTCGGATCGGAGGGCGCCAGCGCCAGCGAACCGATCGAGGAGGCGGGCTGGTCGTCGAACACGGGGCGCCAGCGATGACCGCCATCGGTGGACTTCCACACGCCGCCGGAGGCGGCCCCCACGTAGTACACGTTCGGATTCCCCGGCTCGCCGATCACCGAGATCACGCGATTCCCCTGCGGTCCGATGGTGCGCAGCTCCAGCTCCTCGAACAGCCCGCGGTCCCCGCTCTCGGAGTCCTGCGCGACGCCGCGCAGGGGGAGGGCGAGGGCCGCGCAGGCGAGCACGGCTGGCAGGGATCGCATGGATGGACGCATTCTCGAGCTCCTGGCGCAGACGGGATCGGGCCCGATCACCACGGGCGCGCACCAAAGTCGGCGCGAGCCCGGCGGACGACAACCACGAGGGAGACATGCAGCGAGCAGCCACGAAGTGGAGCGGGGCGGACGGGGAGAGGGGGGGGTCCGTCACCCTCCGGCGGGCGGCGGGTGTGAGACCCGTGAGCGCCGGGGTGGCCGCGTGGCTGGCCTCGGTGGTGTGGACCGCCGGTCCGCTCCGCGGCCAGCAGGTCGCCGATACCTCGTACTCGCCGCCGATCGAGCGGCCCACCTTCTCACCCGGCGCGGGGCCGCTGGTTCTCATCGATGAGGCCCACCACAACTTCCACACCGCCGGCGGGCGCTACCGGGCCTTCGCGGACCTCCTGCGTCGTGACGGCTACGTGGTGGAGCCGAGCGGGGAGCCGTTCACGCCGGCCACGCTCGTCCGGGCGCGGGTCCTCGTGATCGCCAACGCGATCGCCGACCGGAACGTCGAGGACTGGTCGCTCCCCACTCCGTCCGCGTTCACGCCGCACGAGATCCAAGCCGTCGCGGAATGGGTGCGTGGCGGCGGTGCCCTCCTCCTGATCGCCGATCACATGCCGATCGCGGGCAACACCGAGGCGCTCGCGGCGGCGTTCGGGCTCCGGTTCCAGAACGGGTTCGCGTTCGACTCGCTGACCGGAGAGGGCAGAGCCATCTTCCGTCGCTCCGATGGGGGACTCAGGCCACATCCGATCACCGACGGCCGGGGGCCCGCGGAGCGGGTCGATTCCGTGGTCACGTTCACCGGGCAGGCATTCCGCGCCGATCCCGACGCCGGCGCCGAGCCCCTCCTCGTCCTCCCCGAGAGCTTCCACCTCTTCCTGCCGCCCGTGGCGTGGGAGTTCAGCGATTCCACGCCCCGCGTCTCGGCGGCCTACCTGCTCCAGGGGGCCGCGCTCCGGTTCGGCGAGGGACGGGTGGCGGCGTTCGGGGAGGCCGCCATGTTCAGCGCACAGCTGGCGGGCGAGGAGCTTGTCCCGATGGGGATGAACGACCCCGCGGCGGCGCAGAACTACCGCTTCGCGCTCAACGTGGTGCGCTGGCTCGTGGGGGGGTAGCGGGTCGGATCGCGGCGCGACGGGTCCGGCGGGCCACCGCGGCCTCGCTGCGGGCCGCGCCTCGCCTCCGTTCCGCGTATCCCGCGGCTCACCAGCTCTCCATCATCTCCTTCACGAGGTAGGTGGGCCGAATGTCCACCGGTACCTCATCGAGACGGGCGATGGCGTCGGTGAGCACGGCGGGCATGTCCCCGTAGCGCTCCATCAGCTCCCCGGTACCCTGGTAGTCCCCCGTGGCCTGGAGCATGAGGAACTCGTGCGCGAGATCGGAGACGGCCGCCCGGATGCGCTCGAGATCCACCCGAAACCGGCCGCTCGTCGTGTCGGGCACCACCGCGCCGTGCTCGAGGAACCAGTTGAACTGGATCAGACACCCCTCGCCGTGGGCCTCGGTGACCCCGAAGCGCACGCAGCGGAACAGGCTGGCCACGTGGCTGACGTACACGCGGCGCAGGAACTCCTCCGAGTACTCGCCGCGCGCGGCGAGCGTCGCGAGGCTGTGCACGCCGACGACATCGGCCTTCGCCTCCTCGATCGCCGAGTAGCGCTCCTTGAGCGCCGCGTTCACGGTGAGGCCGTCGCTGCCGGTCACGTAGTCGGGCCCCAGGCCGTGGGCCAGCTCGTGCACGAGGACGCTGGTGTAGAAGGGCTCGAAGTCGACCTCCCCCACCTGCTCGGGGTCGATCAACAGATCCGCGATGGGCCGCAGGATCTTGTCGAACTTGGCCTCGATGATGTTGGCGAGCATGACCTTCTTCGACCCCTCCTGCTCACGCACGCGCGCATCGTTGGGGAGGTTGAAGGCGAGCGTCTGCACACCGGAGCGCGTGTCGCCCGCCGCGTAGACCTCGGTGACCACGGAGATCGGCGAGGTGAACGGGCGATCGAGGTACTTGTGCTCGTCCGGGATGGGGAGCGCCGCCTCCAGCTCGGGCATGTGCGCCACCAGCCGCTCGAGTCGCTCGCTCTCGGCGGGGTCCCGGAGCGTGATGAAGGACTCGAAGGCGGCCTTGTACCCGAACACGTTGTCCTCGTACACCTCGTACGGGCCGATCGTCGGATCGATGAGGTTGTCGTGTATCCGCATCCACGCCACGTCGCTGTCGAAGTAGTCGTTCGACGCGAAGGCGTCGGCCCGGGCTTGGAGAAAACGGGCCACGGTGCGGTTGTCGACCAGGCCGGCCGCCTCGCGCAGGAGCCGCGCGGCCTGCTCGAGTCGGTCGCCGTAGGTCTCCGAGTACGGCGCGGCCTCGAACCCATCGCCCGCCCGGCGGACGACCGTGAAGTAGGAGGTCAGCTCCCTCCGGTGCCCGGGGTGGGCTTCGAGCCACGATTCCAGCTCCTCGCGCGTGGCGTCCTCGGGATAGTAGCCGGCGCCCGGCGGCTTGGGCCCGACGGCGAGGTAGGGCCGGTCGTGGTCGAGCCGGTCCCAGGGCCCGTACATGATGGAGAAGTAGTCGCGTGCCGCCTCGGCCGCCGGCCCGCCGGCCGTCGCGAGCTCTTCCCGCAGCGCCCGGTTCCCCGACCAGACCTGGTCGAGGAAGATGTCGTCCAGCACGTCGGAGGCCTCGACGAGGGCCTTCACCGCGCGGCGGCCACGCTCGTCGAGCAGCGAGGCGTCGAACCCGATCTCGACCGGCGCGAACTGCGCGACCCGCTCGCGGAGCCCGGTCGCGTCGATGCCCTCGGCGAGCCGCACTCCGCCCTCCTCCACCGCGGACTCCGCCTCGTCGGCACGGTCGGCGGGTGAGCAGGCGGTGGTGCCGATCGAGGACACGATGGCCAGCGCGAAGGACGCGGCCAGCGGGTGCCGGGTGGTGGCCCGCGCGACGGGCGCCTGCCGCGGTGCGGTCGGAGGGCTCAGGGTTCGCATGGCTCCCATCCTCGTTGGACGACTCATTGCATGACGATCGAGATCTCGCGCACGACCCACACGGCCACCGGGTGTCCGCCGCGAATCGCGGGTCGGAAGACGAGCTGGCGCGCGAACGCGGCGGCCGCTTCGTCGAATGCCTCGCTCCCGGAGCCGGTCTGCGGCACCAGCTCCACCACCTCGCCGGTTGCCGAGATGAGCACCCAGAAGATGGTGCGCGTGCGGGCGCCGAGTCCCTCCCGCCGAAGCACCGGGAGCAGCGTCTTGGTCAGCCTCGCCTGCGTCTCGGTGTCCCACAGGGCCCGGGGGCCCTCGTCGTAGGGGATGAACGCCGGACCCAGCTCGCGCAGCGCCTGCACGTCTTCCGCGATCGCCGAATCGGGCACCGGCGAGGTAGCGCGGGCGCCGGCGACCGAGTCGGCGATCGCGCTGGCCACCGAGGCGGCGCGGGCGACCGCGATCGAGTCGAGCACCGCCGCCGCGATCGAGTCGGCCCGGACGGCCGCCACGGAATCCCGTCTCGCCGCCTCGATCGAGTCCCGTCTCGCCGCCGCGGCGATCGAGTCGCGTCGGGCGGCCGCGGCTATGGAGTCCCGCTCGGCTGCCTCGAGGGCCGCCCGCGTCGCGGCGGCGATGGAGTCCCGCCGCGCGTCGGTGTGGATGGAGTCACGAACGGCCCGGCGGATCGAGTCGACGATGGCGGCCACGGCCGGCGAGGTCGTGTCCGGGGTCGCGACCGGGGGCCGCTCGACGCTGGCCGGCGGTTCGGACCGCCGCGGTGGGCGGGACGTCTCTGGGGGCGGGAGGCGACGGCAGGAGGAGAGGCCGAGCAGGAGGAGCGGGACCGCGATCGCTCTCACCGGCCGGCAACGTCCGCGGCCTTCTTCTCCCGCTCCTTGCGGCCCGCGGCCACGAGGATCAGGCCCAGGCCGCCCCACACGAAGCCCAGGATCACCACCATGACCACGATCGTGGTGCCGGTCATCGCTCTCGTTCCTCCGCTCGTTCATCCTCGACGTGCCGGATCGACCGCCGTGTCGACCGAATGTAAGCCCGCCTCGCGATCCCCTTCCAGCCCGTGGGCACGGGGTCGCGACCGACGGGCCGCCTTCCGCCGCTAGCTGTCGCGTCCCTCCAGCCCGAGGTCTGCCGCCACGCCCCGCATGGCCTCGATCACGAACGTGATGTGCTCCCCCATGTCCTCTCCGAGCGCCTCGCAGTTCGCGGTCATCTCCTCGCGGCTCACCGCGGCGGCGAACGCGCGGTCCTTCATCTTCTTCCGCACCGACTTCGACGTCATCCCGATGAGCCCGGTGGGACGCACGAGCGCCACGGCGGTGATGAACCCCGTCAGCTCGTCGACCGCCCTCAGGGTCCGCGCCATGCGCGTGTCGGCCTCGACCCCGGTGTAGTCGGCGTGCGCCATGATCGCGTCCAGCACGTCCTCGTCCACGCCGCGCTCGCGCAGGATGGCCACGCCCGCGGAGGGGTGCTCGCGATCGGCGGCGTGCTCGTCGTTGGGCCAGCGCTCGTAGTCGAAGTCGTGCACGAGACCGGCGACTCCCCATCGGTCCTCGTCCTCCCCGTATTTCCGGGCGTACGCCCGCATGGCCGCCTCGACGGCGCGCATGTGGCGGCGCAGGTTGGGGTTCTGCGTGTACTCCTCGACCAGCGCGAGCGCCTCGTCGCGCGTGGGGATCATCCGGTCAACCTCCTCGCAATGCGGCGATCAGTCTCTCGGGCTCCCGCGAGCTCAAGAGGACGGAGTATCCGTCGCGGGTCGGAAGGTACACGACGCTCCGCCGATCCGTGAGGTAGAGGAGCGCCGGCCTTCCCGGCTGCCGGGGGGATCGGGAAGACCTTCGTCACGGCTCGCGTCCCCGTTCCGCCTCTTCGAGCAACGCGGCCCGCACGACGGCGTCGCGCCCGAACCGATCCGACAGCGCGTCGACGACCTCGGCCACGCGCACATCGGTGTCGCCGTCCTGACGATGCTCGCCGGCCCCGGTGTCGAACAGACCGAGCTGCCGGGGACAGCCCTCTTCGAACCCGGTGACCGTCACGCCGATCAAGCGGACCCGGCGGGATGGGTCGTCGGCCTCCCGGAACAGATCCCTGGCCACCGGCCAGATGCGCTCGGTCGTCGTCACCGCGTCCTCGAGAGTCCGCTGGCGCGCGAGGGTCTCGAAGCCCTCCCAGCGGAGCTTGAGATGGACCGTGCGCCCCGCGAGCCCCTGTCGCCTGAGACCGCGCGCCACCCCCTCGCACAGACCGAGCAGCGTGCGCTCGACGCGCTCCCGGTCGGCCACGTCGCGTGAGAAGGTGACCTCCTTGCCGAGCGACTTGCGCTCCGAGTCCGGGTTCACGGGACGCGGGTCGACTCCGTTCGCCAGCTCGTGGAAGCGCCCGCCGGCCGACGGGCCGAGCGAGGCCTCGAGCACGGAGCGGTCGAGACGCGCCACGTCTCCGATCGTCCGGAGCCCCATTCGGTGCAGCCGCCCCTGTGCCTTCGCTCCCGCCCCCCACAGCCGGGAGACACCGAGCGGCGCGAGGAACTCCCGCTCGGTGCCGGCCGGGACGACGACCAGACCGTCCGGCTTCTCGAGGTCGCTCGCCACCTTCGCCACGTACTTGCTGGCGGCCACTCCAACCGAGGCCGTCAGACGTTCCGCCTCGCGGATCTCGTGCTTGATCGACGCGGCGATCGTCGGCCCCTCGCCGAACAGCTCGCGGCTTGCCGTCACATCGAGGAACGCCTCGTCGAGGCTCAGGGGCTCGACCAGGTCCGTGAATCCCCGGAACACCTCGAACAGCCGCGCGGACACATCCGCGTACAGCGAGATGCGCGGTGGCAGGTAGACCGCGTGCGGACACCGGCGCCACGCCTGCGAGATGGGCATCGCCGAGCGCACCCCGTATCGGCGGGCTTCGTAGCTGGCCGTGGACACCACCCCCCGCCCGCGTCCGCCGCGCGGATCGGCGCCGATCACCACGGGCCTGCCGGCGAGGGCTGGGTCCTCGCGGATCTCGATGGAGGCATAGAACGCGTCCATGTCCACGTGCAGGATCGTGCGCGCCGCCGGAGGGCCGGGGGTCGGGCTCATCCGCCGGCACCGTGCGCCGCGGACCGCTCCGCAGCCCGTTCGTCGACCACGCGGCGCACCCTCCCGGGCACGTCGCTCACCAGGCCGTCGACGCCCCAGTCGAACAGGCGCCGGATGTCCGCGGGACGGTTCACGGTCCACACGAACACCCCGAGCCCGTCCGCGTGGGCCCGCCGCACGAAGGCCCGTGAGACGATACGGATCGCCCCGCGCCGCTCCGGGACCATGGCCGCGTCGACGCCCTGCGGCACGGCACGGTGCCCCAGCCCGAGCTTCCCGAGCACGACGTAGCCGCGCAGCTCGTCCTGGTAGGCGCAGCGCCAGCGCGCGTGGCGTCCGGCCGGCTCCACCTCCTCGCGCCTGAAGCCACCGACGAGGATGCGCTCGCGCTCGGGGTGCGTCCGGAGCCAAATGCCCATGGCCTCGCCCGCAGCGGCCGATTTGATCTCTGCCACCACGGGCAGATCGCCGATCGTCTCGAACACTTCCTCGAGCGTGGGGATCCGCACGTCCTGCCCGCGAAACGGGTGCGTGGCGCCGCGGTCGGGGGTGAATGCGTATCCGGCGTCGAACGTCCTGAGCTCCGCCAGGGAGCGGGCCTCGACGTCACCCCTACCGTCGGTCGTGCGCTCGAGCTGCGGATCGTGGATCACCATCAGGTGTCCGTCGCTCGAGCGATGCAGATCGAGCTCGACCGCATCCGCGCCGACTTCGACGGCGTGCGCGAACGACGGGAGCGTGTTCTCGGGCGCCACGGCGGCCGCGCCGCGGTGGCCGATCACGCGGATTCGCGAGCCGGGTCCGAAGAGGTCGTCGGAATACACCTGCGCGTTCCCGCCGAGCGTGAAGGGTGATCGCTTCCGGATCTGGCGACGCGCCCAACATAACCTCACGAGGGGCGATGGTGTCACACCACGTGGAGGTGGTGGATCTTTCCCGATTCCGTGCGTCTGGGACGTGCTCGGCGCACGGCGGGCATGCCCGCGCTCGACCACTGGAGGGCCATGAGTCGTTCACCCCCGTCCCCCCTCCCGATCTCGGCCAGAAACGCCTTCCGCACCTCGTTCGCGTCCATCGGACCCACGGAGGGGTCCACGAGGAGCCACACCGGCGGGGATTCGCCGGGGTCCTCGAGGAGCTGGTAGTCGTCGGGACGTCCGCCGAAACGTCCCGGGAGCACCTCCTCGAGGATGCGGGTCACATCCACGTCGAGGAACGCGATGCCGCCCGCGGTCAGCTTCTCGTAGCTCCGGATCCGCCGGATGTGCAGATTCCACCCCAGCGCCTCGAGCGGACAACCGCAGGCACGGCGCTCGAGCACGGATACGTCCCCGAGCGACACGTTGAGGAGTGGAAAGGGCGCGGAGGGGAGGAGCGAGGTGAAGAACAGCGTGTCCGGCGGCACCTTCGTCCGTGTATCGGCGTCCGGTTGGATCACCGCGTGCCGATCGGTGAAGAAATGCTGCTCGTCGGGGGCGACCGGGGCACGGCAGGCGAAGGCCAGGATGTCGGTCTCGGTCGCGCCGTAGCGGGGCAGCGCCACCGCGCCGGCCCGCTCGATCGCTGCGCGGCGCGCGGCCGTGGTCGGCTCCCCACCGCACGTGAAGCGCGCGCCGGTGATCTCGATGCCGGCCGCCTCCGCCGCGCGGCACGCGAGCACGGCGGAGCTCGCGAACGTCCACACGTGCGGCACGACGCCACGGTCCAGCACGCGTCGCAGCCAGCGCACGAGTGGCAACGGATCGTCCGGCGTGGCGAGCTCGGGACGGGGGAACGGGACACCCGCGAGCGCCGACGCGGCGCGCAGGGCCCGGGCGCCCACCCGATAGCGAGCGCTCAGCCCAGGGTCGCCGATCGGCACCGGCGTGAACCAGCGCTCGGCCGGCGTCCCGCCCATGGCGAACTCCAGCGGGTTGGTCACCGCCGTGCCGCCCGGCACCCCCCAATGGGCATGCGCCCAGCCGCGCCCCCCGTGCGCGTCGAGCGTCAGATGCGTGTTCACGGCGTGGTCGCGGATGAAGGAAAGATCGATCGGCACGACGGTGGGCGCCCCACGCGAGCCGCTGCTCGCCGAGCGTCCGTGGACGACCGCGCCCGGTCGAACGAGCTCCGCGGGCTCCACCCGGAACACGAGGCTGCCGCGCCGCACGTCCGCGCGGCCCTTGAGCTCGGAAGCCGTGAGGTAGACCCCGTCGGCGTACAGCCTGTCGAGCGTCTCCTCCACACCGCGGGTCTCGAGCGACGCCCGCGCGTCCTCTCTCCTCCATCCGGCATGCGCGGTGAGGCGCCGAAACGGTGTCGGCGCGGGTCGGAACGCCACCGCATCGAACGTCGCCAGCGCGGCCGACGCGCGGTCGCTCAGGCGCCGCCCGATGACGTGACGCGCCTCATCGAGGTCGAAGGGGTGACGCAGGTAGCGGGGGAGATCGCGAAGGACACGAGCGCCGACCAGGACATCCTCGCAGGTGAGCACGCGGATCGGCGATCCTGGAAGGCCTCAGGCCGGGCTGGCTGCGGGCTCGGCCGCGAGCTCCGACTGCAACTCGGTCTGCCGCCGGCCGAGCCAGTAGCCGATCAGGAGCCACAGCCCGGCCACGGGCACCGCCGCGAAGGCGATCCCGGTCAAGGCCAGCCCGAGCGCACGCAGCCCCGCGTACGACCACACGCCGATCTGGTCGCCGCCGCGATACACGAGCGTGTCGATGAGCGCCTTGGCCTTGAAGCGGTCCTCGCGGGTCACGACGGTGAACAGCGTCTCACGCGCCGGGCGAGCGACGGCGAAGTTGAGCCCGCGGCGCAGCACCTGGAACACGACGATCACGATGGCCCCGGGCCAGAAGCCGAGCGCGGTGAAGCCGATCACGCACAGGGCCGGGAGGAGCGTGAGGGTCACCGCCACGCCCAGCCACTTCATGAGCCGCCCGGTGATGAGGATCTGCGTGATCAGGGTGAGCGCGTTGGTGGCCGAGTCGATCCACCCGAAGAACGAGGTGCGCAACCCGCGATCGGCGATCGTGGCCGCGATCTCGGCCTGCTGGTAGTAGAGGACCGTGCCCACGATCGTGTAGCCGAGCATGTACGCGCAGATCCCGAGCAGGTACGGGGAGCGCATGACGTGCGTGATCCCGGCCCAGATCGAGCCCCCGATCGGCTGATGGGCGTCGCTCGTCTCGCCACGGGCCGCACGCAGGGATTCGAACAGGTTCGAAAGCCGCCGCACGATCCACACGGCGATCTCGAGGAACAGGATGGACACGAGCAGGAGGTTCGCCGGGGAGATGAAGCGCGAGAACCAGGCCGTGATCGTGGCCCCGAGCATGGCACCGAGCGTGCCGCCCACGCCGATGAACCCGTACAGCCTCTTGCTCTGTCCGGTCTTCCACACGTCGCTCATGAACGCCCAGAAGATCGACACGACGAACAGGTTGAAGATGCTCACCCACCAGTAGAACGCGCGGCCGACCCAGATCTGCTGCTCCGGGGCCATCGTGCGCAGGAGCACGAAGAACACGACCAGGTTCAGCATGAAGAACCGGTAGCAGAGGGCCACGAACCGGTTGCGCGAGAACCTCGCCACGAGCGCCGCGAAGGGCGGGTTGACGAGGATCATGAGGACCAGCGTGCCGGTGAACATCCACGGGAGGTTGTCCACCCCGCCCGCGACGGCCATCTCGTCGCGGATCGGACGCATGATGTAGTAGGCGGACAGGACGAAGAAGAAGTAGGCGGCCGACAGGAAGAGCGCCTCGATCTCCCCCTCGCGCACGTCGACGACCCGCCGCAGGAGGCGGATCAACGGCTACCCGCCGGCCGGCTGTCGAGCCCGGTCAAAGCGCGGCGAGATACGAATAGCTCGCCGCGATCGATGCCAGCGGGTCGGCCGGCTGGTCGTGCTCCACGAAGTAGTGGCGCAACCCCGCGGCGTCCGCGTGCCGGAAGATGGAGGCGAAGTCGATCACCCCGGCCCCCACGTCCACCATGTCGCCCGCCGCCGTACGGTCCTTGACGTGACACAGCTGGAAGCGCCCCGGGTAGCGGGCGAAGTAGTCGAGCGGATCGCCGCCGCCGTTCACGAGCCAGAAGATGTCCAACTCGAAGGTGACAAGATCCGGGTCGGTGGCCTCGATGAGGACGTCCAGCGGCGTGGCACCTTCGATCTGGCCGAGCTCGAAGTCGTGGTTGTGGTACCCGAACTGGATCCCGGCCGCGCGACAGCGCTCGCCGAAGTCGTTCATCTCCCCCGCCAGCCGACGGTATCCGTCCACGGAGCCCCGCTCCGCCTCGTCGAGCCAGGGGAGGACGACGTAGCGGTGCCCGAGCGTGGCGGCTGCCTCGAGCGTCCCGTCCGGGTCGGTGCGGAGGGTCTCGAGCGAAACGTGCGCGGAAGGCGCGCTCAGCCCGACCGCATCGAGCGTGGCGCGCAGCTCGGCGGGGGTGCGCTCGTAGTATCCGGCGAACTCGACCTCGTCGTATCCGATGCGGGCGACGTCGGCCAGGGTGGCGTCCACATCCTCCGCCATCAGGGAGCGGACCGTGTACAGCTGGAGGCCGACCGCCTCGAGGGACACGGGCTCGGCGGTGCCGCCGCCCGGATCGTCGTGCTCCGCCTCGGCCGGGCCGCAGCGCGCCAGCCACAGCGCGGCGCCGGCCCCGCCGGCCGATTGGAGAAAGCGTCGTCTGTCCATACGCCGAATATGTGACGCATTCCGGCGCCCGTCGATGCCAGCCGGGACGGCCCCGCGGCGTCAGTTCGAGCCGCTCGACTTCTCCCGCATGTCCTCGCCCTCTTCCTGCAGGGCCTTTCCGCCCTCTTCGAGCCCCTCGCCGAGGCCCCCGAGGAGGCCCTTCACCCCCTCGCCGATCGCCCGGCCCACCTGTTCCATCGAGGCGCGCACCACCGCGGACGCGAGATGCCGTCCGGTCGCCTCCACATCGACCAGCCAGTCCCCGTCCCGGCGGACGAGCACCGTCTCGAAGTCGAGCTCCAGCTCGACGTCCTCGCCCGTGCCGGCGATCCACGTCTCGACCCGGGCCACGTCTCCATCGACCTCGCCGTCGCCGACCTCGATCGATTCGATGCGGGAGCCCGCGTCCTCGAAGTCGTAACGGACGTCGCGCGGGTCGAGAGCCAGGGCCTCGACCGCGTCCCGATCGCCGTCGCGGGCAGCCTCCCAGAACGCCAGCGTCACGTCCTCGGGGCCCGAGGCCATGAAGCAGGCGGAGCCGGCGAGGATGACGAAGCCCGACAGGGTCAGGCCGATGGTGCGCGGTTCGGTTGCGTTCACGTGATCCTCCTGATTGGCGCGGACGGGCCGCGTCCCCGAAAGCCGTCAGGATACCCGCGCGGCTCCGGAGCATTCGCGCCCATCATCATGACGGGTCGCGGCGGCCCCCGGTTTCGCATCGCCGGTCACGCCCGGAGCGCCGACTCCTCGAGCACCGCGGCCAACCGCACGAGGAGGAGATCCGCGTCCTCGCGCGAGAATACGAGCGGCGGCTTGAGCTTGATCACGTTGTGATCCGGGCCGTCCGTGCTGAGGAGGATCCCGAGTTCGCGCATGCGCTCCACGAGGCAGGCGGCGTGATCGGGGGCGGGCCGGCGCGCCTCGGGATCCGACACGAGCTCGAGCCCGAGGAACAGCCCCCGGCCGCGCACGTCGCCGATCAGCGGATGGTGGGCCGCGAGCGCCTCGAGCCCCGCCTGCAGATGCCCGCCCACCTCGAGGGCGTTCGCCTGCAGCCCCTCCTCCTCGATCACGTCGAGCACGGCGAGCCCGATCTCGACCGACACCGGGTTGCCGCCGAACGTGTTGAAGTACTCCATGCCGTTGTCGAACGCGGCGGCGATGTCGGGGGTCGTGACCACGGCCGCGAGCGGGTGGCCGTTCCCCATGGGTTTGCCGAGCGTGACGATGTCGGGCGTCACGCCGTGCTCCTCGAAGCCCCAGAAGTGCGAGCCCACGCGTCCGAACCCGACCTGGACCTCGTCCGCCACGCACACCGCGCCGGCCTCGCGGGCGGCCGCGTAGGCCGCCCGGAGATAGCCGGTCGGGAGCGGGATCTGTCCACCGCAGCTCAGGAGCGATTCGTGGAAGAATGCGGCCGCGCCCGGCGGGCTGCCCTCGAACCAGGTGGGCTCGGTCTCGAGCGCCCGGACGGCGTCGCGCACCTCGGCCGCGTAGCGGGGCGCCACCTCCGCGTCCGTGCCGCGGTGCTTCCCGCGGTACCGGTCCGGCATGGCGGCCACCCGCACCCAGGGTCGGAGGCCATTCCCGCCCGGGCCCTCGAACTTGTAGGGGCTCAGGTTGATGACCGAGGCGGAGTTCCCGTGGTAGGCCCCGCCGAGCACGACCGCGCCGACCTTGCCCGAGCGGATGCGGGCCATGCGGAGCGCGAGCTCGTTCGCCTCGGTCCCCGAGCACACGAAGTACACGACCCCCAGCGGATCCGGGAAGCGACCCGCCAGCCGGCGCGCGTACTCGAGGATGGACTCGTGCAGATAGCGCGTGTTGGTGTTCAGGATGCCCATCTGGTGACGCGCGGCCTCCACGACCCGGGGGTGGCCGTGTCCGACGTGGGCCACGTTGTTCACGCAGTCGAGGTATGCCTGACCGTCCGCGTCGTACAGCCGGGAGCCGCGCCCCCGCACGATGTGGAGCGGCTCGCGGTAGGAGAGGCTGAGCGAAGGCCCGAGCCGCGCGGCGCGATTCGCGAGGAGCTCCGCTCGCGCCGGCGGGCGCGCGGCGGACGTCGCGGCCGGGATGCGGAGGAGCGCGCTCGGATCGGGGCTCAGCGAGAGCCACACGGCGCGCTCGGTGGGCGCCGCCACGCCGGGGAACGTCCCCTCGTAGTGGAGCGGATCGACGATCACCTGGAAGTGGAGGTGGGGCGCCCAGTCGCCGTTCCGCGGCGGGGCGCCGATCCAGCCGATCGTGTCGCCGGCCTCGACGGCCTGACCGGCCGCGACGTTCTCGAGCGTCTGCGGGGAAAGGTGCCCGTACAGGGTACGGAACCGGACGTCGTCCCCGGGCCCTTCGGTCGGCTCCGTCCGCTCCCCTCCGCGATCCGGCGCGGCGCCCGCCCGGCCGGACGGCAGCGCGTGCTCGACGATCACGGTCGGGCCGTAGTCGAGCCGCCCATCGTTGTCCACCACCGAGACGACGGTCCCCGCGAGCGGCGAGCACACCGGGGTCCCGACGTCGGCGAACAGGTCGATTCCGACGTGCACGGTGCGCCATTCGTCCACCCCGTCGCGTGGCGTGCGGAACGCCTCGCCGGTGTACCACCAGCGCACCTCGTCGAAGCGGCCGATCCCGATCGGGGCGCGCGCGTCGCGCATGCGATCGAAGACGAGGCGGTCGAAGCGGGTGGCGTCGGTGGGATCGAAGCTCCCCCCGTCATCGCCCGTGGCGATGCTCAGGTCGATCGTCGTCGTCGGGGAGGTGCGGGGATCGGGGTCGAGAACCGGCCCGGCGGACCGCGCCGCGCGCTCGAGGGCCGCCACGACGCGGACGGAGGTGGGGCAGGGCTCCAGACCGGCGGCGTCCCGGAGCCGGTAGCGTCCCAGCTCCGGCGATACGGTCGACAGCAGGGCGAGGGTGTCGAGCGCCGGGGCCCGGCTCACCCGCAGGTAGTCGTTGTCCGGCTCCTGGTCCGCCCGCACCGTGGAGATGATGATGCTCAGGGCGAGACGCAGGCGGGCGAGGTCGTAGAGCACGTCCGCCTCGGCCTCCGACAGCGGGCGGACGGCCACGTATCCACGCACAGCATCCGCGAAGGCCCCGACGGGATCCCGGCTCCCCAGCCCGGCGTAGGCGCACGCGACGGCGAGATCGGCCACCACCCACGAGCGCACGGCATCGCCGAAGTCGACCACGCCCACGATCTCGGGCGGCGAGTCGGGGGTGGGAGGCGTGACCAGGACGTTCGCGGGGTTCGCGTCGTTGTAGATCACCCCCTCGGGGAGCTCGGAGACGCGTGCGGCCACCCGGGCCCGGAAGCGCGCGAGGGCGGCCTCGAGCAGCGCGCGCCGGGAGGGCGACTCGACCCGGTCGAGGTGCCGCGAGATGAGATCCGGCGCCCGGCGCAGGTCCCACACCATGTCGCGGTCGGGAGCGTCGAGCCCGGCGCCGCGCACGACAGCCGCGATGTGTCCCACCAGCGCGCCCACTCCGCGCCTGAGCGACGCCGAGTGCGGCGTGACCGCCGCGAGAGGGACCCCCGGAACGTGGTCGAGCAGCCGCGCGAAATGGCGAGTGCCGCCGACCGTCGGGCGGGCCAGCATGTCACCGTCCACCGTGGGGCGCGCGCGGGGGAAGCGGAACGGCAGGCCCGCTCCGGCCAGCGCCTCGACCAGCGCGCTCTGCAGGGTGAGCGCCTCCGGCCGCTCGAGCCCGTTGGACACTTTGAGGATGGCTCGCCGGCCATCGGCGGCGGCGATCTCGAACACGCGGTCGCGCTCGCTCGGGAGCTCCGTCGCGCGCCCTTCGAGCCCCCAGTGCCGGGCCGCCAGCCGCCGGGCCTCCTCGGGCGTGATGCGGGGTCTCGACTGGACGTGGGAGGGATCGAGCGAATCCATGCCCGCGAAGCTCCGGCGCGCTCCAGCGGTGGTCAAGCGAGTGGCGGAGTCGGGATCATCCGGTCGCGCCTCGCTTGCATCGGACCGATCGCCGCCGGACTATGCCGGGGAACCTCCGATCGTAACCCCCGCTGGAGTCGCCGCATGATCGGGAAACCGCCGTTCCGTGCCTCGTGGTCCGCCTTCGTCCTCGCTCTCGGGTTCGCCGTGCCCGCGGCCGCCCAGGAAGCCCTCGAGTACCAGACGCCGGCCCCCGAGCTGGCGGCGCTGGTCGACGCCCCCGTCACGCCGGGGGTGAGCCTGCGCCCGGATGGCTCCCTCCTGCTCCTGCTGGAGCGGCCGAGCCTTCCGTCGATCGCCGAGGTCTCGGCGCCGGAGCTCAGGATCGCGGGGCTCCGCATCGACCCGCGCACCAACGGTCCCAGCCGCGCGAACGGATCGATCGGGCTCTCGCTCCGGACGTTGGCGGGCGAGGAGCGCGTGGTGACCGGGCTCCCCGCCGAGCCGTCGATCCGCAACACGCGCTGGTCGCCGGACGGCCGCCACGTGGCGTTCACGCACGATGCGACCGATCGTGTGGAGCTGTGGGTGCTCGACGTGGGGACCGCGGCCGCGCGCAGGCTGTCCGACATCGAGGTGAACGACGCCTACTACGGCTCTCCCCTCGCATGGCTCGACGACCAGACCCTGATCGTGCGCGCCGTCCCCGCGGGACGCGAAGAGGCGCCTCCCGAGCCGGCGGTGCCGACCGGGCCGGTGGTGCAGGAGACGACGGGCGAGGAAGCGCCGGCCCGCACCTACCAGGACCTGCTAGAGAACCCCCACGACGAAGAGCTGTTCGAGTACTACGCGACCTCGCAGCCCGTGAAGCTCGGGCTGGACGGGACGGTCACCGAGATCGGGGAGCCCAGTCTCGTCAGGGAGCTGAGCCCCTCGCCCGACGCCACATACCTGCTCGTCGAGACCACGCACCACCCGTTCTCGTACCTGGTGCCGGCCTCGCGCTTCCCGACGCGGATCGAGGTCCTGGACACGGATGGCAATCCCGTCCACCTGGTGGCGGACCTCCCGCTGCAGGACAAGGTGCCCACGTCGTTCGGATCGGTGCCGACCGGACCGCGCTCGGTCGGCTGGCGTCAGGACACGGACGCGACCCTGTCGTGGGTGGAGGCGCAGGACGGGGGTGACGCCCACGCGGAGGCGGACATCCGGGACCGAGTGTTCACGCAGGCGGCGCCGTTCGAGGGATCGCCGCACGAGATCGCCGCGCTGCCGCTGCGCTACGGCGGGATCCTGTGGTCGGACGCGGGCTTCGCGCTCGTCCAGGAGACGTGGTTCACCACGCGGCAGCGGCGCATGTACCGCATCGACCTGTCGGAGCCCGGCGCGCTCGATCTCCTGTGGGACGTCTCCTTCGAGGATCGCTACGCCGACCCCGGCTTCCCGGTGATGGAGACGACGGACCGCGGGACGGACGTGGTGCGGACCGCCGACGGCGGCGGCTCGATCTATCTCGTCGGTCAGGGCGCGTCCGCCGAGGGAAATCGCCCCTTCCTGCGCGTGTTCGACCTCGCGACACACGATGCGGAGGAGCTGTTCAGATCCGAGGCCCCGTACTACGAGGTACCGGTCGAGCTGCTCGACGAGTCGCGCCTCCTGACCCGTCGCGAATCGATCACCGAGCCACCGAACTACTTCGTGCGTGATCTCGGCACGGGCGCCGAGGTGGCGGTCACCGAGTTCCCCCACCCCTATCCGCGGCTCGCAGACATCCAGAAGGAGGCCATCCAGTACGAGCGCGCCGACGGGGTGCCCCTGTCGGCCACGCTGTACCTGCCCGCCGGGTACGACCCCGAGCGCGACGGGCCGCTGCCGGCGTTCGTGTGGGCCTACCCGCAGGAGTTCAAGAGCGCCGACGCCGCCGGACAGCGCACGGACTCGCCGTACCAGTTCACGCGCGTGAGCTACTGGGGCGCCGTGCCGTGGGTTACCCGTGGGTACGCGGTGATCGATGACGCGTCGATGCCGATCGTCGGCGAGGGCGACGAGGAGCCCAACGACACGTTCCGGGAGCAGCTCGTGGCCAACGCGCAGGCCGTAATCGACGAGGGCGTGCGGCGCGGCGTCGTGGATCCCGACCGGGTGGCGATCGGCGGGCACTCGTACGGGGCGTTCATGACCGCGAACCTGCTGGCCCACTCGGACCTCTTCCGGGCCGGGATCGCCCGCAGCGGCGCGTACAATCGGACGCTCACGCCGTTCGGCTTCCAGCGCGAGGAGCGTCTGTACTGGGAGGCGCCCGACACCTACTACGACATGTCGCCGTTCATGCACGCCGACCTGGTGAACGAGCCGATCCTCCTCATCCACGGCGAGGCGGACAACAACTCGGGCACCTTTCCGATCCAGTCGATGCGCTTCTACAACGCGCTCAAGGGCCTCGGCGGGGTGGCCCGCCTCGTGCTGCTGCCGGCCGAGAGCCACGGATACCAGGCGCGCGAGTCCATCCTCCACATGATGTGGGAGATGGATCGCTGGCTCGATCGATACGTGAAGAACGCGCCGCCGCGCGACAAGGCGGTCACCACGACGACCACCTCGGCCCCCTGAGACCGGGGGCACCGTCGGCGCTCCGCTACGGGGCGCCGACGGTGTGACCCGGGTGGCCGCCGCATGCGAGGGCTGGCGGCCGGCGCCGTCCTCGAAGCGCGCTTCAGGCGACGCCCGCGGCGCGCTCGGGAGACCCGCCCACCGCCGCCTTCGGCCGGTCGTCGCCGCCTTCCGCCTTCCCCCCGTTCTTCGAGGGCTTCGACATGTCGATGCGTCCGTTCAGGACGCCACCGCTGGCGAGGACGAGCCGGGGGCTCTGAACGTCGGCGTCGACCCGGCAGCCCTCCAGGAGCTCCGTGCTGTCGCGGGCCGTGATCGAGCCCTCCACCTCCCCGGCGACCACCAGCCGGTCGACGACCACGTCGCCCGCCAGCCGGCCGCGGCTCGACACGCGCACCTGACCGTCGAGCTCGATCTTTCCTTCGATGCGCCCTTCCACCTGCACATCGCCACGCCCCCGCACCTCACCGACGATCTCCATGCCGGGTCCGATGACCGACAGCGACGCGGGCTCGTCGGCCCGCCGCCGGCGGCCGCGGTCGATGGGGGTGGGGAGGTCCGATCCGCCCGTCCCATCTCGCGATTCCTCCGGGGAGGGGACGTCCTGCTTGAATAGGCCGGGTGCCATGCCGCGCTCTCCTGTCGGGAGTGTCCGTACGGGTTCCGACCCGAGGACACCTGCAAGGGTCGGGCGCGCGGGACGGCCGGGAGCGGGCGGAGCCGGAAACGCCCCGCGCTCGCGGGCCCCGGCCGCGCGGTCCGTCGGCGTTCTCGATCCGCCGGAGGTCGAACGAGCGGGGTCGATCGGCACCTGGTTGCACGGAGGGGAGCAAAGATGTCACCGGGGAGCGGAGGGTCGTGGCGCGCGACATCTCGCTTGGCCCGATCGACCGCCGCGGCTATCGTTCGTGTCCGGCCGGAGTCCGTGGCGCGACTCCGGTTTTTCTGTCAGTGGACACCGCCCCGGACGGTCGGGGCCGAACGCCGATCGGACAGCGACCGACGATGCACGACACGGAAACGGGACACCCCGCCGACCTCATGGACAAGCTCGTGTCCCTGTGCAAGCGCCGCGGGTTCATCTTCCAGTCCTCCGAGATCTACGGCGGTCTGGGGTCGGTGTACGACTACGGTCCGCTGGGCGCGGAGCTCAAGAACAACATCCGCGACGACTGGTGGTCCGCGATGGTCCACCGGCACGAGGACATCGAGGGCATCGAGTCCGGGATCCTGATGCACCCGGAGGTCTGGGTGGCGAGCGGACACGTGGGGGGGTTCACCGATCCGCTCACGGAGTGTCGGAACTGCCACCGGAGGTTCCGGGCGGATGAGCTCGAGGAGGTGGCCGCGGGGAACGTCGCGGCCCAGCAGTGTCCCGTGTGCGGGACGACCGGCGAGTTCACCGAGCCGCGCCAGTTCAACCTCATGTTCAAGACGTTCATGGGGCCCGTGGAGGAGGACGCGGCTATCGTGTACCTGCGACCCGAGACGGCACAGGGCTCCTACGTCAACTTCAGGAACGTGGCGGACAGCGCGCGTCAGAAGATCCCGTTCGGGGTCGCGCAGATCGGGAAGGCGTTCCGCAACGAGATCACGCCCGGGAACTTCATCTTCCGGACGCGCGAGTTCGAGCAGATGGAGATGCAGTTCTTCGTGAAGCCGGGCACGGACGAGGAGTGGTTCGAGGTGTGGCGGGAGCGGCGCATGGCGTGGGTGCGCTCGCTCGGCATCCGGTCGGAGCGACTGCGGCTCCACCCGCACGGCCCGGACGAGCTGGCCCACTACGCCAAGCGTGCCGAGGACATCCAGTACCTGTTCCCCTTCGGGTGGCAGGAGTTCGAGGGAATCCACAACCGGACCGACTTCGACCTCACGCGCCACCAGGAGCGGGCCGGCAAGAAGCTCGAGTACTTCGAGCAGGCGACCAACGAGCGCTACGTCCCGTACGTGGTGGAGACCGCCGTGGGGCTCAATCGCGCGCTCCTCGTCGTGCTGGCGGACGCCTACGATGAGGAGGAGGTGGAGAGCGAGACGCGGGTCGTGCTCAGGCTCGCGCCGCACCTCGCCCCGGTGAAGGCCGCCGTGTTCCCGCTCGTCAAGAAGGACGGCATGCCCGAGATCGCCGAGAAGCTGGCGGCGGATCTGCGCGGTCGGCTCAACGTGTTCTACGACGCGTCCGGATCGATCGGTCGTCGCTACCGCCGCCAGGACGAGGCGGGGACGCCGTTCTGCGTCACGATCGACGGACAGACCGTGGAGGACGACTCGGTGACGGTGCGCGATCGCGACACCCTGGAGCAGGTCCGCGTCCCGCTGGACGGCGTCCTCGCGTTCGTCCAGGACGCCGTGTCCGCGGCCCGGAGGGACGGGTAGAGTCCCGCCCGACGCGCCATGCCCGCAGCCGTCGCCGAGATCCGGGATCGTGCCGAGCGCCTGAAAAGCGCCATCGCGCTCGAGCGTTACGAGACCAGGGCCGGGCTCAAGGACCGCTCCGCGTTCGCGGAGCTGTACGACAGCCATCGCTTCCTTCTCTCGCCGCAGGTCCTGCCCGCCATCCAGCGCGAGCTGTCGGAGGCGGAGGGCGATCGGCGTCGCCGGCTGAGCGCGTTGTTCGGGTGGGTGGCGGAGCAGCAGGTGGAGGCCGCCCTGGCTCCGCTGGAAGACCAGCTGCGAGCGTGGGAGGCGAGCGCCAACGTCGCGCTCACCAATCGTGACGTCCCGCTGCGCAGGGTACCCGCGGCGATCGCTCGCGCCGAGCGGCGCGGCGAGCGCCTGGCGTGGGAGGCGGCGCGCAACCGCCGGATCGAGGAGGCGGCGGCGCTGCAGCTCGACGTGCTCCACCGCGAGCGCGAGGCGGTCCGCCAGCTCGGGCTCGGCGCGTACGTGGACGCCCGGGAACGGCTGGCGGGCCTCAGCTTCCGCGGTGTGGAGCGGTATGCGACCGACATCCTCGCGCGCACCGAGGCTCCGTATCGGGAGGCCTTCCTGCGTCAGGTGAGCAGGCGACTCGGGATCGAGGCGCGGTCCGCCGCGCGCTCCGACGCCGTGTGGCTGATCGGGATGCGCTGGCTCTCGCAGCCCTTCGCGCTCACCCCCCTGCTGTCGGGCGTGCGGCGCGACCTCGAGCACCTGGGCCTTCCGCTGCCGCACGGGGGGGCCGTGCGTCTCGACATCGATCGTCGCCCGCTCAAGGAGACCCAGTCGTTCTGCGCCGCAATCCAGGTGCCGGGGGACGTCGTGCTCGTGGTGTCGCCGATCGGCGGGTGGGCGGATGCGCGCGCCCTGCTGCACGAGATCGGGCACACGCTCCACTTCGCGTACACCTCCGCCTCGCTTCCGTGGGAGGACCGCGCGCTGGGCGATGCGTCGGTGACCGAGACGTTCGCCATCCTGTTCGAGTCCCTGACCCTCGATCGCGAGTGGGTGGGACGCATCACGGGCCTCTCGAGCCCGACGCTGGATGAATATCTGTCGCTCGCCGGCTTTCTCCAGCTGTACCGGCTTCGACGCCAGGCCGCGCACTTCCTGTACGAGCTCGAGCTCGCAGCCAGCGAGCGACCGAGCGAGCTGGCCCCCCGCTACGTCCAGATCCTGGGGGAGGCGACCGGCTTCGCGCACGACCCCCAGACGCACATCGAGGATGTGGAACGCGGGTTCTGGGTGGCACGGCAGCTCAGGGGCTGGATGCTCGCCTCCATCCTCCAGGGCGCGCTCCGGGACCGGTTCGGCGAGTCGTGGCACCGGGACCCCGCCGCGGGGCCCTTCCTGGGGGAGATCATGTCCGAGGGGCAGCGCGAGGATGCGGTCCACCTGGCGCGCCAGCTCGGCGCCGAGCGGCTGACCGTCGATCCGCTCGTGGAAACGGTCGGGCGTTGGGTTTCCTGAAGAAGTTCGCGGCCGGCGTGGCCACCGGCGTGGCGGGTGTCGCCTATGCGAAGGCGATCCTCGCGCGCAACGCTGCCCTCGTCCGGCCTCGGGTTCGCGACGCGGATGGGACGCCGTTCCCCATCCGCCACCTCACGTACTCCGACGGCGAGCGGGTCGAGTACATCGATGCGGGCCACGGCCCGGCGATCGTGTGGGTCCCCGGCGCGGACGGACCCAAGGAGACGTTCCGCTACCAGCTACCGCACTTCGCGCGCGAGCATCGCGTGATCGCTGCCGACCTCCGGACCCGGATCACTCCCGGGCAGGACTTCGATCGCTTCGTCGATGACCTGTCCGAGCTCATCGTGGCGGCGGCTCCCGGCCCGTTCGTCGTCGTGGGTCAGAGTCTGGGGAGCGCGATCGCGATCCGGCTCGCCGGCCGTCACCCGGACGGTCTGAGGGGGATCGTGCTCGCCAACCCGATCGCGCACGTCAGCTACGAGCACGTGGGGCTCAACCGCACCGCGCTCATCCCGCTCGCGCAGGCGACCACGCGGTATCTGCCCACCCCGCTCAGCCGCGTCCTGGCGCGCGAGGTGTACAGCCCGCTCGGCGTGTGGATCTATGATGACTCGCCGGGGAGCGAGGCACTCATCGAGTATGCGCTCGGCACGGGTCCCCGAACGACCCCGGGCAGCGTCTCGGGGGCACGAGTCGCACTGCTCGAGGGCCTCGACCTGCGCCGCGAGCTGTGGTCGATCGAGGTGCCGGCGCTCGTGGTGAAGGGCCCGCGCGACGTGTATTGTCCGGTGAGCTGGGCCCTGGAGATCGCCGACCGACTCCGGAACTCGCGCTACGTGCCGATCCCCGGCACCGGGCACTGCTCGCACATCTCGCGACCTGCGGCCTTCAACCAGGCGTTGGAGTCCTGGCTGGAAGAGCTGCCTCCGATTCCGGGCGACTCGAACGGAGAGGACGAATGAGCAAGCCGGCCTTCAGCTCGCGGTCCGCCACGATGCTCGCGATGCTCGGGATGGCCGTGGGGACCGGGAACATCTGGCGCTTCCCGCGCATCGCGGCCTCCAACGGGGGTGGCTCCTTCCTCGTGGCGTGGGTCGTGTTCCTCCTTCTGTGGTCCGTCCCCCTCATCCTGGTGGAGTTCGCGGCGGGCAAGGCCGCCCGCAGGGGGCCCATCGGCGCGTTCACCCGGCTCGCGGGGGGCGGCACCGCGTGGATGGGTGCCTGGGTCGCGTTCGTGGCGACCGCGATCATGTTCTACTACTCGGTAGTCATGGGGTGGACCATCCGCTACCTGGTGGGCTCGCTGACCGGCAGCGTGCCCACCGCGGCCTGCGCGGGCGGCGCGACCGGGTGCGTGGGCCCCACCGAGTACTGGGAGGGGTTCATCGGGTCGCCGTGGCCCGTGCTCACCCACCTCGCGGCCATCACACTGGCGGTCGTCGTCGTCCTACGGGGGGTGGCCGGGATCGAGCGGGCCGCGCGCTTCCTGATTCCGAGCCTCCTGGTGCTGGTCATCGCGCTCACGGTGCGCGCCGTCACGCTCGACGGGGCCAGCGCCGGGCTCGCCTTCCTGTTCACCCCGAACTGGAGCGAGCTGGCCCACGCGCGCGTGTGGCTCGAGGCGCTCACCCAGAACGCGTGGGATACGGGGGCCGGGTGGGGACTGATCACGGCCTACGCGGTGTACCTGCGCCGCCGCGAGGACACGACGCTCAACGCGTTCATGCTCGGGTTCGGGAACAACTCCGTGTCGCTCCTCGCCGGCATCATGGTGCTGTGCACGGTGTTCGCGATCATGCCCTCGGCGGCGACGGAGATCGTGGGGGCGGGCAACGAGGGGCTCACGTTCATCTGGGTTCCGCAGCTGTTCGGGCAGATGCCGGGCGGCCCGGTGTTCATGGTGTTCTTCTTCCTCGCCCTCGTGTTCGCGGCGTGGAGCAGCCTGATCGCGATGATCGAGCTCGCGGCCCGGGTGCTCACCGATGCCGGGGTGGCGCGGCGCAAGGCGATCCTGGTCGTGGGAGCGCTCGGCTTCCTGCTCGGGCTCCCCTCGGCCCTGTGGATCGAGGTGTTCCGCAACCAGGACTGGGTGTGGGGCGTGGGGCTCATGGTGAGCGGCCTGTTCTTCGCGATCCTCGTGATCCGGCACGGCGTGGAGCGCTTCCGCGAGACGTTCGTCAACGGGGAGGGCAGCGATGTGCGGATCGGGCGCTGGTGGAACGCGGCGATCTATCTCGTGGCGGTGCAGGCGGTCGTGATCACCGTCTGGTGGCTGTGGCAGGCGGTGGACGTCGAGAACCTGGGGGCGACGCTGACGCCGTTCTCGCAGTTCAACGTCGGCACGGTGCTCGTCCAGTGGGCCGTGGCGATGGGTGCGTTCATCGGACTGAACCGCTGGCTGGCGGCCCGCGCCTCGGGCGCGGACGACTGATCCCCGACCCCGGGTGGTGGGCGTGGTGGAACCGCGTGCGTTTCGGGAAGTGCTGTCGCACCTGGCCGGGGGCGTCGTGATCGTGACGACCCGCGGCCACGACGGCGAGCCCCGCGGGATGACGGCCACGGCGGTGTGCTCGGTGTCGCTCGCCCCGCCGCTCGTAATGGTGTGCATGAGCCACGAGGCCGCCACGTACGACGCCGTGGAGCAATCGGGCATCTTCGCCCTCAACGTCCTGCCGGCCACGGCCGAGCGGCTGGCGCGCCGCTTCGCCTCGGGCGAGGGCGACAAGTTCTCGGGGCTGAGCCACCAGATCGGCGAGACCGGGGCCCCGCTCCTGGCGGAGGCGCTGGCCCACTGCGATTGCGTGGTCGAGCGCTCCGTGCCCGCCGGGGACCACACGATCTTCATCGGCCGCGTCGTGCAGGTCGGCCGTCACGAGCGACCCTCCCCCCCGCTCCTCTACTTCCGGGGGGCGTACGGCTCGGTCACGGGGCTCGCGAACGGTCCCGGGAGCGGCGGAGACGAGGGTCGCCCTCCGGGCCGGTCCGACCCCGACCCGGACGAGCGGTGGCCATGAAGCGCGGCGAGTTCGCCCGTCTGGCGGGGCGCATGTGGGACGAGATCCCGGGTCTGGCACGCCAGGGCGTCGAGGCGCTCAGCGTCGAGGCCCGGGCGCTGCCGCACCCGGACTTCGAGGATGTGTACACGCTCGGCGAGTGCGTGACGGAGGAATGGCCGAGCGGCTACGGTGGCGAGGGGGATACGCGCTCGGAGCTCGTGTTGTACCACGGGTCGTTCGCGGCCCTCGCGGCGCTGGATCCCGCCTTCGACTGGGAAGGCGAGCTGTGGGAGACCATACTGCACGAGCTCCTGCACCACCGCGAGGCGGCGGCCGGAGAGTCGGGACTCGAGGAGCTCGACCGGGCGGAGGAGCAGAACCTCCGCCGGCTGTCGGGCCGGCCGTTCGACCCGGGCTTCTACCGGGCGGTGCCCGCCGGTCCGGACGGAATCGTGCGGCTCGACTCGGAGTCGTTTCTCGAAACGACCGTGCCGGAGGGGGCTTCCGAGGTGCGCTTCAGCTGGCGTGGCGGCGACTACGAGGTACGGATCCCCCCCGACGCCCGGCTCGCGTTCGTCGCGGTGGCGAACCTCGCCGGGGGGCGGCTGTGCGTGGTCGCGCGCCGCCGGCGCCCCTGGTGGCGCGCGTGGACACGCGGATCGGGCGCGCCCCCCGCCGAGCTCACGCGCCGGGCGCTCCCGGTGCCGGGAAACGGGGCAGGGTGAGGATGCCCTTGCTGGGCGGGTTTCGCATCGGTCGCTGGTTCGGGTTCCCGATCCGGATCGACTACTCCTGGTTCCTGGTCGCCGCGCTCGTCGTGTGGACGTTCAGCGCGAGCGAGTTCCCGCGGCTGCTGCCGGGATACGGGCGCCCGACGTACCTGGCGATGGGTGGGGTCGCGGCGCTCCTGTTCTTCCTGTCGGTGCTCCTTCACGAGCTCGGGCACGCGATCGTGGGGCGGCGGCGCGGCGTCGAGGTCGAGGGCATCACGCTGTTCATCTTCGGGGGCATCGCGCAGGCGCGCGAGGAGGCCCGCCGGCCGCTCGACGAGT
The DNA here is from genome assembly GCA_964499635.1 of uncultured Gemmatimonadota bacterium. Taxonomy (GTDB): domain Bacteria; phylum Gemmatimonadota; class Gemmatimonadetes; order Palauibacterales; family Palauibacteraceae; genus Palauibacter. The sequence continues at coordinate 106,633 of CAZCLY010000006.1, forward strand.
TCCTGCTCACCATCGCCGGGCCGCTCACCAGCATCCTCCTGGCCGGCGTGTTCTACACCGCCCACCTGGCGGCACGCGCCGTCGGAGCTCCCGCTCCGGTCCCGGTCGTCCTGCGCTTCATCGGGGTCCTCAACTTCGTGTTGGCGGTGTTCAACATGATCCCGGGGTTCCCGCTCGACGGGGGCCGCATCTTCCGCTCGATCGTATGGGCGGCCACGGGCGACATGGCCCGTGCCACGCGGTGGGCCACGTGGGGCGGCCGTCTGTTCGGAGCCTCGCTGATCGCGATCGGCGTGTGGGGGCTCATGAGCGGTCTCCTGCTGGGCGGGCTGTGGGCCGCGTTCATCGGCTGGTTCCTGGTCAACGCCGCGTCGACCAGCTACCGGCAGTTCCGGCTCAGGCGGGTGCTGGAGGCCATCCCCGTGTCGCGCGTGATGCAGGTCGATCCGCGTGCCGTGCCGGCGGACGCGTCCGTGGACCGCGTCATCCAGGAGTACTTCCTGCGCGGCCGGCAGGACGCGTATCCCGTCGATCTCGATGGCATCGTGCTCGGGATCGTATCGGTGGACGATGTGGCGGACGTGCCGCCGGAGGAGCGCTCCCGGGTGACCGTGGCGCAGGTCATGCGGCCTACGTACGACCTGCCGTCGGTCGGCCCCACCGAGTCGCTGGCCGAGGCGGTCCTGCGGCTGGGGAGCGGTCCGCACGTGGTGGCGCTCGTTCTGGACGGGGGCGAGCTCGTCGGGCTCCTGGACACGCGTGACGTGGGTCACTGGGCCGCCCGCCTCGAGCGCCTCGGGCTCGCCCGGCCCGCGGATGGCGCGGCCGGCGAGGCCGGGGACCGGGCGCGGGAAGCCGGAGGCGCCCGGCCGGTCGGCGGTGGGGCGGATCCCACCGAGGCGGGGCCGGTCGCGGACCCGGAAACCGAGACGCCGCTTCCGTCCCCGGGGGGCGACAGCGTGTGGTGAGGCGCCCGCGCTCGAAGTCCGCCCGCAAGGCCCTCGCCGCCGATCTGGCCCCGCGTCTGGCGGAGCTCTACCCGAGCCTCGAGATCTCGCTCGACTGGGAGACGCCGCTCGAGCTCATCGTGGCGACCGTGCTCTCGGCCCAGTGCACGGACGAACGCGTCAACCAGGTGACCAGGACGCTGTTCGGGGACTATCCGGACGCCGAAGCCTATGCGAACGCGCCCCTCGACGAGCTGGAGGAGGCGGTGCGCCCCACGGGGTTCTTCCGCAACAAGGCGCGTCACATCCAGGGGCTCGCACGGCGGATCCTCGAGGATTACGACGGCGAGGTGCCGCGGCGGATGGACGACCTCCTGACGCTTCCCGGTGTGGCTCGCAAGACGGCGAACGTGGTGCTGAGCAACGCGTTCGGGATCCACGTGGGCGTCGTGGTAGACACGCATGTGAGACGGGTGGCGAAGCGGCTCGGGCTCACCGACGAGACCGATCCGAAGAAGGTGGAGGAGGATCTGATGAACATCCTTCCGCAGGATCAGTGGCACGCGTTCCCGTGGCGTCTGATCCTGCACGGGCGAAACGTGTGTACGGCCCGCAACCCGGCGTGCGGCGAGTGCCCGATCTCCGATCTGTGCCCGAGCGCGTTCACGTTCGACTGACGTCGCGCCGCGCCGCCCGTTTGTCGGTCCTGCCCATCCTCCGGGTCCCCGCCATGGCTCGATGAACGGTCCGCTCGGCCTGCGCGAGGAGATCCGGGCCCGCGCGATCGATCTGGGGTTCGATCAGGTCGGGTTCGCCCCGGCCGAGCGGCCCGTGCACGCGGACGCGTACCTCGCGTGGCTAGGCCGGGGGCTGCACGGCGAGATGGGCTACATGGCCCGTGAGGACGCCGTGCGCCGCCGGCTCGAGCCGGCCGACGCGCTCCCGGGCGGCCGCACCATCATCGTAGCCAGCCTGCGGTACGGTCCCGCCCCGAGCCCAGCACCGGCCCCGTCCCGCTCGCTGCCGATCCTCGCCCGCTACGCGGTGGGCCGCGACTACCACGACGTGTTCGAGGAGCGGCTCGATGTTCTCGCGACGGCGATCGGCGAGCTGGCTCCGGGGGCGAGGACGAAGCGCTACGTGGACTACGGCCCGGTGCTCGAGCGGGACCACGCCCAGCGAGCGGGCCTGGGGTGGATCGGCAAGAACACGATGCTCATCCACCCGAGGCTCGGCTCCTACCTCATGCTGGGGGAGCTCCTCACGGACCTCGAGCTCGAGCCCGACGCGCCGTTCGTGCCGGATCGCTGCGGAAGCTGCCGACGTTGCATCGACGCCTGTCCGACCGGCGCCATCCTCGAGGACCGCGCGATCGATGCCCGCCGCTGCATCTCGTATCTGACCATCGAGCTCGCCGGCCCGATCCCGCGCGAGCTCCGGTCGGCCGTCGGGACGCGCGTGTTCGGGTGCGACATCTGTCAGGAGGTGTGCCCGTGGAACGCCGACGCACCGTCTCCGGAGGCCGCGCCGTTCGCCCCGACGCCCGGCACCGCCGTGCCCCCGGCCGATCTAGTCGCGTGGGCCGAGGAGCTGCTGGCGCTCGACGAGGAGGCGTTCCGGGCGCGCTACCGGGGAACCGCGTTCGCCCGCCCGGGGCGAAACGGACTCCTGCGCAACGTGGTCGTGGGGCTCGGGAACGTGGCCGCGCCGCCGACCGCGGCATCGCGGGCGGTGATCACCGCGCTCGCGCGGGCGCTCGCGGACCGGGAGCCGGTCGTGCGCGGTCACGCGGCGTGGGCGCTCGGGCGGACCGGCTCCGCGGAGGCCCGAGCCGTGGTGTCGAATCGACTGGAGGTCGAGTCAGACACCCGGGTGCGCGAGGAGCTGGGGCTGGCGCTCCACGGCCGACCGCCGGGCACGTAACGCCACCGAAGCCGTGGACGGGCACCACGCGGGCGCGCCGGCCGCGGCTCCGGTCGACGCTCAGTGGGAGCGGAAACGGACCACCTGCCCTGCGCCCGCCTCGATCGAGCTGCCGAAGCTCGACACGTAGACGGCGCCCACCCCGGCGGCGATGCCCGTGGGCAACACCACCTGCCCCTCGCCGAAGCGGTACTTCCGGTCCGGATGTCGGAAGGGCACCCGCACCACATCGCCGCTGAACATCTCGCCTGCGAACATCTCGGTCGCGAGGAAATCGCCGTTGGGCGCGAACGTGCATGCGGAAATCGTGTCGAACCCGCTCGCCCACACGGTGGCCACGGCGAGGATCCTGCCGAGGTCCTCCGGATCCGTGTCGGACGGATCCACCCGGTAGACCAGCGCCTGGCCGGGCCCCTGCACGAACCGCTCCTCGAGCGCCAGAGTACCGATGTAGAGCGCGCCGTCGGGCCCCCGGGCCACGCAGGTGGGCACCGCGTCTCGCAGGCCGCCGATGTCGGCGTAGTTGGGGAAGTAGGCGAGCACGTGGACCTCGCCGTTCCGCAGGACCTCCACGAGCGTGTTGGCTGCTGCGTCGACGACGTACAAATGGTCGGGCACGGCGAGCATGCCGTACGGGTTGGCGTCGGGGAACTCCTCCCACAGGTCCGCGTGATCGGTCGTCCAGTCGATGCTGGCCGCACCGACGTCGGCGATCGTGGTGGCCACCCCGTCGCCGGAATATTCCACCAGCAGCCCGAGGCCGAAGGGGCCCACGCCGCCGAAGCTGACGTACAGGGGCGCGTGCGCCGCCCGGCTGGCGAAACCGATCCCATCCGGGCCGATCGTCTGGACCTCGCCGCCCTCCTCGATCGCGGCCGAGACCAGACCCGTGAGGATCCGGTGCTGCTTCGGCCGGGCGGAGCGCGGTCGCTCGATCACCGTCACCGAGCCCGTGAACCCGAGACCTTCCTGCACGCCCTCCGCCTCGTTGCCGGCGCCCAGCCCGGCCTCGGCCACGTACAGCGCCCCCCTCGGGCCGATGGCGAGGTGGCGGGGATTGTCGAGGCCCGTGGCGATCACCTCGCCTGCGAGCCCATCGTGACCGGTCTCCTCCCTTTCGAAGGCCGGAACCGATTCGTCCCGGGTCGTCGGGTCCGTGGGCGCCTCGGAACACGCCGCGAGGGTCACCCCACTCACCAGCACGACAACGACATCCCGCATGAGACGATGATGCATGACGACCTCCTTCCGGGGGTGGGTGAGACGAAGCCGAAAAGGCGTGCGCGAGATGGTCGCCTCGCGCCGTTGAAGGCACGCCGGCCGGAGCCGTCCCGATGGCGACGGCTCGCGACGGTGCAGGAGCTGCGGAGTGTTGGGCGTCATACGCCCGGATACGCTCGACCTGCGGCACCACGACCGCTGTGGGTCACGATCCCACGCAAGTCTGGCACACAAGCGGGGCGCGCGCCAGCCCGGGCGCAGGGTCCAAGGGGCCCGGCGACCGACCGCCGTGCCTGGTCATACGGGCGGCGTCCCCGGCGTGCGGGACCCCGATGTGTTAGATTGAGAAGCCTCGCACGCATTTCCGGGCTTCGGCCGGGGGCGTCGGGGTTCGTCACCGGGACAAAGGAAACGAAATGCCGGGCTACTCCGCTCTCGCCCATCCGTGGTGGATGCCGATCCTGTACGTCATCGTCCTCGGCCACATCACCAACATCTGCAACACGCTCTACCTGCACCGGTCGGCCACGCACGGCGGGGTGAAGTTCCACCCGGCGGTCGAGCACCTGATGCGGTTCTGGCTGTGGCTGACGACGGGGATCGTGACCAAGGAATGGGTCGCGGTGCACCGCAAGCACCACGCGTACGCCGATCGCGAGGGGGACCCGCATTCCCCGACCGTGGAGGGGCTGGCGAACATCGTGTTCACAGGCGTCTTCTTCTACACGCGCGCGGCGAAGGACCGTGACATGGTGGAGAAGTACGGCAAGGGAACGCCGGACGACTGGATCGAGCGCCGCGTGTACGACACCAAGCTCCGCTCCGCCGGCGTGCTGACCATGCTGGCTCTCGACCTCTACCTGTTCGGACCCCTCGTCGGACTCCTCGTGTGGTCCAGCATGGCGATCTGGGTCCCGATCATGGGGAACATCATCAACGGGATCGGCCACGCGCTCGGCTACCGGACCTTCGCGACCCGCGACCACAGCCACAACATCTATCCGTGGGGCATCTGGATCCTCGGCGAGGAGCTCCACAACAACCACCACGCCGACCCGCGATCGGCCAAGTTCCGCGCCAACTGGTGGGAGGTCGACATCGGGTGGGCGTACATTCGACTGCTGTCGTTCTTCAGGCTCGCCGACGTGGCCTATGCGCGCTCGGTGTCCGCCAGGGAGTTCGCGGGGAAGTACTACGAGGAGCACGTGTCCGGTCCCGTGGCCGAGCGGCTCGAGAAGGTCGCCGCCCGCATCCACGGCGCCAGGGAAGAAGGGCTGCAGCGGATCGAGCACGCGTGGGACGAGGCCTGCGGCCGGCTGGAGTCCGTACGCTCGGGCGGCCACGCCCGGCTGGACCAGGCCAAGGAAGAGTGCCTGGCGCGCATCGAGAGCGTGTGGGAGGAAGGACACTCGCGCCTCGACCACGTGAAGACCGAAGGGCTCGACAAGCTCGACCACCTGAAGAGCGAAGCGCACGCCGAGCTGGACCGGGCGAGGAGCGCGGCGCGCGATCGGGTGGTGCGTGCGGTCGAGGCGGTCCGCAAGCGCGCCGGGCCGGAGCCGCTCACGAGCTAGCCGCGCTCGCGCCGCCCCGTCAGTCCACGAAGCGCCGGAACACCAGCGCGGCGTTGATCCCGCCGAATCCGAACGAGTTCGAGAGGGCCCAATCGGCCCGCCGGTGCTCGCCTCCTGGCCCGACGAAGCGAAGATCGCACTGCTCCGCCGGCGTCGAGAGGTTGAGGGACGGGGGCAGCCAGCCCCGGTCGAGGGCCAGCAACGTGATCCCCGCCTCGATGGCGCCCGATGCGCCGAGCGCGTGCCCGTAGTAGGCCTTCGTGCCGCTCACCCTCGTGGTGGCGGCGCCCCCCCCGAGCACGTCGCGGATGGCGATCGCCTCGGTCGGATCGTTGAGCGGGGTCGACGATCCGTGTGCGTTGACGTAGTCGATCTCCGACGCCGGCAGCTCCGCGTCCTCGAGTGCGAGCCGCATGGCCCGTGCCGCCTCGGTGCCCCCCGGCCGCGGCCGGGTCATGTGGAAGGCGTCGCTCGTGGTCCCGAACCCGCACACCTCGCCATACACACGGGCGCCTCGCTTCTCGGCGTGCCCGAGCTCCTCGAGCACCAGCACGCAGGCGCCCTCGCCCATCACGAATCCGTCGCGGCCCGCGTCGAACGGGCGGCACGCCGTCGCGGGGTCGTCGTTCCGGGTCGACATGGCCCGGATGATCGCGAACGCCCCGAAGGTGAGCGGGGCGAGCGGCGCCTCGCTGCCACCGCTCAGCGCCACGTCGACCTCGCCGCTCCGGATGAGCCGCAGGGCGTGACCGATCGCGATCGCCCCCGAGGCGCAGCTCATCCCGTTCGTGGAGTTGGGTCCGGTGAAGCCGAACTCGATCGCGATGTTGCAGCTCGCGGCGCCACCGAACACCGACAGGGCGAGGAGCGGGTTGATGCCCCGCAGCCCAGCGGCCAGGTAGCGCCCGTGCTGCTCCTCCGCGTACGCGACCCCGCCGAGGGCGCTCCCCATCTGGACCGCCACGCGGGCGGGCGGGAGCGTCCCCGGGTCGAGCCCGGCGTCCTCGAGCGCGAGCGTGCAGGCGACGAGCGACAGGGCGCTGAACCGGTCCACGCGTCGGGCGCGCTTCCCGCCGAGCCGCCCCGCCGGGTCGAAGCCGTCGATCTCGGCCGCCACCCGGGTCCGAAACGGGGTCGCGTCGAACCGCTGCAGCGGCCGGACGGCCGATCGCTCGCGCTCGAGCCCGCGCCACAGGCCGTCGACGCCCTCCCCGATGGGCGTCACCGGTCCGATCCCGGTCGCCACCACGCGGCGCGCGGTCATGACGCCGGGTTCCCGGGCTCGACGGCATCGCGCGTGCCGCGCCGAGGTGGGCTGCCCGTCCTGCCGCACCCACCGGCCGCGCGCCCTCCCTCCACAGCCCGCTTGAGGCCGGCGAGCGTCCGCCCGGCCACCACGTGAACGAAGTGCGGACCGATCACCCGGCGGGCGGCGAAGCGGCCGATGAGCGGCCAGCCGGGCCCGGACCACTCGTGCACGATCACGATCCGGGTGTGGTCGCCATCCGGCTCGAGACGCCACTGGACGTCCATCCCGCACGTGATCCCCCGCACGTGCCGGTAGCGCACGACCGCCTCGTCCTCGTCGATCCACATCCGGGACTCCCACCAGATCGGATAGGGAAGCGGACCGAACGCGCGCACGGCCCGCATCAGCACGCGGGGCTCCGCCCCGGTGCCCGTGAACCGCACCTCGCGGTAGTGCGGCAGGAGGTCGGGCCAGCGCTCCACATCCGCGGCGGCCCGGAAGCACGCGTCGAGCGGGGCCGCGACCCGGATCTCGTCACGTGTGCGCATGTCGACCCCATCCACGGGCGTGCACGACGGGCCGGGACCCGAGCGCCCCGAGCCATTCGCCCGGGTGGAGCAGGGCGGCGGGGGGCAGGCGATCGCCGGTGACCTCCAGCAACAGTCCGGCGAGCCCGGGGCGCGCGGCGAGCAACGCGGCCACCGGCTCGATGAGCCACGGCCGGCGGACCGCGCCGTCGACGAGCCGCTGCACGCGTCGCGTGGGCCCGAGCAACCGGTCGAGCGCTCGCTCGTACTCCCCCAGGCGCGCCTCCTCGGTCGCGGGTCGCTCGAGCGCTCCGACGACGGTCTCCGCGGCGAGCTCGGCGCCGCGCAGCGCAGCGTACACCCCCTGACCGGTCAGCGGATCGAAGTAGCCCGCGGCGTCCCCGACGAGGAGCGCCCCGGGAGCCGTCCGCCGCCCGGGCGCGGCCTCGAACGGCCCCGTCACGTCGACCGGTCGCACGAGCCGCGCGTCCCCCAGTCGGCGCGCAAGCCCGTAGCGTGCAATCCCGGCGCGCAGGAAGCCCTCGGGGGCGGGCGCCAGTCGCCGGGCAGCCGAGCGGGGGATGACGAGCGTGACGTTGGCACGATCCGGTCCGATCGGCGCGCTGCCGAGCACCCCCTCCCGAGACAGCCGGAGCTCGCCGTGGGTGCCGGCCGCCCCGACCCCCTCGAGGCGCGCCACGATGGCCAATTTGGGGACCGGGCCCGTGCGCACGGGGCCGAGGAGACGGGCCACCCGCGACCTGAGACCGTCGGCGCCGACGACCATTCGGGCCCGGTACGTCTCCGGCTCGCCGTCGGGTCCCCGGGCCCGCACGCCGCACACGCGATCGCCGCGCCACACGAGCTCGAACACGCGGCGGGCCTCGCGCACCTCGACCCCGGCGGCTCGCGCGGCCGCGAGCAGGGTGGCGTCCAGGACACGGCGGTCGATGGCCACCCCCGCAGGCGGCGATGGCGGGCGATCCTCCCGGTAGATCCCGCCGAACCACCGGCCGCCGGGAGACCGGATGCGCCACCCGTCGATGGTCCCCGGTCGGCCGGCGCACAGCTCGTCCCACACCCCCAATTCGCGCAGGAGCGGCGTGGCCCCGGGGCTCACCGCGTCACCGCACGGCTTCGAGCGCGGAAACACGCGCGCGTCGAGCAGGAGGGGTGCGAGCCCGCGCCGGGCGAGGTGTATCGCGGTGCCGGAGCCGGCGGGGCCCGCGCCCACCACGATGATCGGGCGGCCACTCATGCGCGGCCGCCGGCCACCGACCCCGCGTGGGCGCGCCACGCGACCCAACGGACGATCCGTCCCCGCACGACGGCGCAGTCGAGCCCCAGTTCGTCGAGCAGCCGGCGGATCTCGCGGACGGTGAAGCTCCGGCGCACCGATACGGGGCCATCGGCCCGTGGATAGGGATGGCGGCGCCAGCGGGTGGCGGCGAGAAAGCGGACCGAGAGGAGCGCCGCGCGCGAGCGCCGCATGTCCACCACCACCCACCCCACGCGGCTCACGCGGTCGATCTCCCGGAGGAAGCGCGCCGCGCCACGGTCGTCGAGGTGGTGAAGGGTGGCGGTCGAGAACGCGAGGTCGAAGGCGTCATCCGCGAACGGGAGGGCGGCACCGTCGAGGCGCACGTACCCCGCACGGCGGCCAACCTCGCCGCCTGCCGCGCGGACCCGGGCGCGGCACTGCCCGATGACGCCGGCGTGCAGGTCCGCGAACACCAGACGGACGTCCCGGCCGCGGGCGCCGAGGCTCCGGCCGAGCGCCGTGGCCGACTCGCCGCCTCCGGCCCCGACATCGAGGATGCGGAGCTGGCCGCCCGCATCGGAGGCCCCCAGAACGCGGTCCACGTGCGCGAACAGGGTCCGGAGCCCCCCGAAGCGCCGATTCGCCTCGGCCAGCATGTCGAGGGCGTCCGCGAGCAGATCCGGATCGCAGTCGGTCGCGTCCATCCGTTCGGCCAGGCGGTGCGGCGACGCGCGCCGCCTGAGCGATCGCGCCCCGTGGGCGTCGGGATCGACCTGTGGCCGGGTGCGGGCGTGAGTCAAGCGGCGGGTCCCTGGCAGGTGAGGTGCGTGACGTGCTCCGAATGTAGGGGGTCGGGGGGCCCCGAGCATTCGCGCCACGATCATCGCGGTGTCGGCTCCGCGGTCCCGCTCGCGCCCCGACGACGCCCGCTCCGGAGCCGGCGTCTCCGTGGACGGGCTCCGTTCCGCGGGTCCTTTCTCGCGCCGCGCGCTGGTGCGATCATGCAGGTGATCATCGAGGTGGGCCGGCCGGTGCGGCGAAGTGGGCCGCGCGGCCCGTTCTCGCCCCTTGAACACGATCGGTCCGGTGATCGGTGTGCTTCTCATGTACGGCACGGCGCTCATGGTGGTAGCGTGAGGCGGCGAGTCACACGCGTCCCCACGGAGGCGAATCCACGGTGACCCGAGGGCTCAATCCGGGGCTCGGTCTCGGCTTCCTGCGCATCGTGGTCGGCATCGTGTTCATCGCGCACGGGCTGCCGAAGCTGACAGGCGGGATGGGGGCCACGGTCGGCCTGTTCGCCTCGCTGGGGATCCCGGCGCCCACGCTGGCGGCGTGGGCGGTCGCGCTGCTCGAGACGGTGGGCGGGCTCCTGCTCGTGCTGGGCTTCATGGTCACGCCGGTGGCGATCCTCCTCGTGCTTCGAATGCTGGCGGGGATCTTCCTCGTACGGATGCGGAACGGGTTCTACGTACTCGAACAGGGTTGGGGGGGCATCGAGCTCGACCTGCTGCTCGTCGCGGCGCTGTCGACCCTCGTGCTCGCGGGCCCCGGGGCCGGCGCGCTCGACGCCCGCAGGGAAGGCGACGTGCTCACCGCATGATCGATGGCTCGGCGATCGTCGAGGGCCTGGAGGCGATGCGCGCGGAGGGGGCTTCCCGGGATGCCCTCCTGCGTGACGCCGTCGTCGCGATCGAAGCGGCCGGCGACGCGTACGACTGGGTCGGCATCTACCTCCTGGAAGGCGACGAGCTCGTGCTCCACGACTACGTCGGCAGGCCCACCGACCACACCCGGATCGAGGTGGGACAGGGCGTGTGCGGCACCGCCGTGGCCGAGAACCGGAACGTGAACGTGGCCGACGTGCACGCCATCGAGAACTACCTGGCGTGCAGCCTCGAGACCGCCTCGGAGCTCGTGGTCCTCATCCGTCGGCCGGACGGCGGCATCGTGGGCCAGCTCGACCTCGACTCGGATCGCCGGGCCGCGTTCGGAGTGCACGACGAGGCCGAGCTCGGGAAGATCGCCGACTGGCTGGGATTGCTGTACTGAGCCGACGCCCTCGTCTCCGACCGGGGACCGGGCCGCTTTCGCGACGCACGTCGGGGCGGGTGACACGTCAACGGGATGGCGGGGGGCCGAGCGGGCTCGGCGGGCACCCGGCCGGCTCGACCGTCCACACGATGCTCGCGATCTTCCAGCCGTCCGTCGTCTTCACCAGGCTGAACGCGTCGATCCCGCAGTGGCTGAACTCGCCGTCGGCGTGGAAGTCGTACGGGGCCCACACCGTGGCGATGCCCCCCCGGACGCGTACCAGCGGCTCCCACACGCGCTCCAGGAACTTCGTCTCCCCGCCGAGCATGCGAAGGAATTCCTCGCGCCGGATCGGGTTGAGCGCCGTCCCGTCGGGGGTCTGGGTGGTGCCCACCATGCTCACCTGGTCGGCGAGCGTGCGCGCGCCCGCCTCCGCATCGCCCGCCGACATGGCGTCGAACAGCGCCTTGACGACCGCGAGGACGGCGGGCTCCTCGGCGGCCGGGTCCGGACGTCGCTCGAGCTCGGCCGTGGCGCGCTCGAGGCCGTCGACGGCGGACACGCGGCGCGGCGTGCGCTCGAGCTGCCGCCGGAAGGCATCGGCCGCGTCGGCCGGACGCCCGGCCTCGAGGAGCAGCTCGCCGAGGAGCTCCCTCGCCGGCTTGTCGACCATGGGCGGGCCGAAGAACAGGGGCAGCCCGTCCTCGAGATTCGCTGCCTCCGTCGCGAGCTCGAGGGCGCGTTCCGTGTCGCCCTTTCCGTTGGCCACGAGCGCCTGGAGCTCGGTCTCGAGGATGCGGGCGCGCGTTCGGTAGGCGTCCCCGAGGTCGGCGTCGCCGCCGGACGGGTCGCCGGACAGGTACTCGTCGAGCTCGCGGCGCGTCTGGGCGATCGCCTCGCGCGACACCTCCGTGGTCACGAGCTCGCCGCGCTCCGCGGCCGCGTAGCCGTTGACGAATGTCCACGTCAGCCGCGCGGGAAACAGGTCGTCGAGCGGCAGGGTCCAGCGCAGGGCCTCGTCGTTCCACGCCTCCGCGTCGAGAACGTATCGGGCGAGCATGGTGGCGAACGAGCCGCGCGACGTGTTGTCCGGGTCGAGCAGATCGCCGGCGCCCGTCGGTCCGGTCGTTCGCGCCGTCTCGAAGCACTCGTGCAGGAGCGCGCGCGCGTCGTCGTCGCGCCCCAGCTGCAGATAGCCGTACTCGAGCCAGAAGTTGTAGTGGCCGCACCCGCGCGGCGTGCCGCCGCGCGCCTCCACCGCTGCACGGGCCACGCGCCGCGCGTTCTCGTTGGCCGTCACGACGTCATCCCACATCCCCATGGCGACGAAGATGTGGGAGGTCATGTGCTGCGCGTGCGCGGCATCGGGCGCGATGTCCGCGTACGCCTGCGCGGCGCGCAGACCCAGCGGCGCGTGCAGCGGGTCGTCATAGGCGTGGATGAGGTAGTGCGCGGCACCCGGGTGCCGCGGGTGCTCCGCGAACACCTCCTCGACGATCGCGGCCGCGCGCATGTAGGTGGCGAAATCGCGACCGTGGTGCGCGGTGCCGAGCAGCGACAGGGCATAGAACGCGGCCGCATCGGGATCGTCCGGGTACGTCTCGTGGAGGCGCCGCATCGCCTCCGCGTACGCGTCGTCGCGCGCCTCCTTGGAGCCGGCCCCGTACAGGATCTCGACCGCGGCCAGATAGGCCCGCTCGCGCTCGCTCCCCGCTTCCGCGGCCCGCGCCTCCCTGGTGGGCCCCAGACGGGCCAGCACGGCGCGGGCCGCGGTCGAGTCCTGCTCCAGCCACACCGGGTGGTTGTAGGTCATGGCCTCGCCCCAATAGGCCATCGCGAACGCCGGGTCGATCTCCCGGGCGTGCCGGAAGGCCTCGGCCGCCTCGCCGTACTGGAAGTTGTGGAGCTGCGCGAGCCCGTGGAGGAACGGCTCCTGCGCGGCGCGCTTCCCGGAGTTCGGGAACCTCACATCCCCCACCTGTCCCGCCGCGGGACCGCCCGGCGCGAGGAGCAGGACGAGGCACGGCAGCAGGAGCCGGAACGATCGGTGTGCGGGCATGGTCCTGGCTTCGAGGAGGTGGCGGCGGTACCCGGGATGGCTCGGGACCGATCGCGCGTCGCGACCGGCTCCGAAATGTACCGCATGCGGATCCGTTTTGGGTCCCGCGCCGCTCCGCTCCAGGCCGCCGCGCCGACTACCCGGCAGTGACCAGCGGGGCGAGCACCGGGGCCAGGAGTGACAGCACCCGGACGGGGAGCGCGCTGGTGAACGTGTAGGCGGCGGCGTCGGCCCCCGGAACGTGGGCCGTCACGACCCCGAAATGGCGGTCGCCGAGGAAGAACACGAACGTCGCCGTGCGGTTGATCGTACGCGCCTCGACCAGGCGTCCGCCGCCGGCGAACACCTTGAACTGATTGTTCCCCGTCCCCGTCTTGCCCCCGATGGGGAGCGGCGCGCCGTCGGGCGTGCGGATGGCTCCCTGGACGAACCTCGCGGTCCCGTTGACGACCACGTCGAGGAGCGCCGCTTGGGCGACGGCCGCCACCTGCGGCGACATGACGCGCACTCCGTCCGCGGGCTGCCGCTCGAGAGCGGTTTCGAACGGCGTGTCGGCTCCAAACCGCAGGGCGTCCACCAGCACGGTCGGCCGCCGGATCCCATCGTTCAGGACGATCCCCACGAGCTCGGCGAGCGCGCCGGGCCGGTCGCCGGAGCTCCCGATCGCGGTGCCGTACGAGGGCACGAGGTTCTCGAACGGGTACCCCAGCCGGCGCCACGCCCGCTGGATCTCGAGGAAGGCCTCGATCTCGAGTATGACGGAGATGCTGCGGTCCTGCGCGGCGCGCCGCCGCGGGCTGAACAGCCAGCGATATACCTCCTGGCGGGCGGCGGCGCTGGCCGCGAGGACCGAGTCGCGCGGTGCCCCCGGGTGCTCGACGAGGTAGCGTGCCACCCACAGCTCCAGCGGGTGGATGCCGGCCAGGTACCCCAGGTCCGCCAGCGACAGGCCGGCCACATCGGCCCGCTGGTACAGGTCGCGCACCACGCGCTCGCTCAGGTAGTCGGAGTTGGGCTCCTGCGTGCGGACGAACAGCTCGAGCCCGGGCTCGTCCGCCTCGGGCAGGACCGACCGGAAAACCCACGCGAGGCGTTGTGGCGTGAGTCGCCGCCCGGCCACGAGCGAGTTGAGGATCGAGTCCTTCGCATCGCCCCGGTACTTGGCATAGAAGCGCGACACGAACTGGCGGCCCTCGCGATCCGCGAAGCGCTCCAGATAGGCCTGTCGTCGGGGATCCCCCGGGTCCTCGAGCACGGTCGCCGAGGCGCCCGGAACGCGCCAGCGATAGAAGCGTTCGAGATCCCTCATCACGCGCACGAACACCAGATTGACCGAGTTCCGGAAGCCCATGCGGACCGTCGGAGCGGCGGCGTCGTACGTGTGGTCGAAGTTCTGAAACACGTGCGTTCCGCCGCCCGTGAAGAAACGCTCCGCGGGGCTCGCCGAGTAGGTGCGCTCCATGGCGGCTTCGAGCATCTCCTCCACGGTGGCGGCGGGGCGCCGACCGAGCAGATCGATGGCCCAGCGCGTCAGGGGATCTTGCAGGCTGTCCCCGACGGCTCGTCGGGCGGCCGGATCGAGATCCGCGAGCTCCGCGTGCAGACGCTCCACCACCTCCAGATAGGTGATCAGCGTGCGGAGCTTCGCGGTCGAGCCGAGCTCGAGACGCGAGGACTGATTGAGGTCGAACGGGCCGTCGAAGTTGTCGGTCTGCACCCGGATCGCGTTCCCGCTCGGCGTAGACTCGTACAGCACGAAGCTGTACAGCACGCGGTCCGGATCGCCATCGGCCAGCAGGCGAGCCGTAGCGAGCCCGTTGGCCCGGACGAACGCCGGGTCCTCGAGCCGATGGAGAAGGGCGGCGACGGAGTCCTGCGTGGGCAGGTCGATCGTGGTGCGCGCCGTGAGGTCGAGCCGATCGAGCTCGTACAGTCGCTCGCGTCCCGTGAGCGCGAGCAGCGCGGTGCGTGACGCGGTGGCGGCCTTCCGGTTGCGAAACGATGCCGGCGGACCCTCGGGCGATCGTGGCCGCAGGTCGAGCGCGAGCGGCCGGACGGCCGAGTCGAGCGCCGCCGTGATCACGCCGGCGTCGCGCAGCAGGTCGAGGTACACGTTCGAGAGCCGCTGGAGCTCCTCGTGCCCCGCTTCTTGGGCGAGATAGAAGGATGGCCGGCGCTGCGCGAGCATCAGGTTCAGGATCGCCCGGTAGGCCGTGGCCGTCTCGCCGCGGTCATCCGCGTCGTCCCGCAGGCACCGCTCCGGGACGCACCCGGCGAGGAGCGCGTTCACCCGATCCGCCTCGAGCCCGTACCAGGCCCACAGCCCGTCCTCGAGCCCGATCACCTCGCCGTACCCCGCGACCGCCGCGAGGGGGACGGAGTTGAGGTAGTCGAGCACGATCCGACGCCGCGCCTCCATGGTCGTCGGACCGTCCATGTACGCCCGCACTGTCGCGGTGGCCATCTGCCTGAGCTTGTCGCGCGCGGAGCCCGTGATGCCTCCCTCGGAATGGCGGAACTTCTCGATCTGGGTCGCGAGCGTGCTGGCGCCCGACACGGATCCCTCCGCCCCGAGCCTGCGCGCCGAGAGCGCTACCAGCGATCCCGCCAGCCGGTCCCACTCGACCGCCGGATTGCGGTAGGGGAGATGCGGATCGAGCAGCTCCCGGTTCTCGATGTACAGCAGCGTGCGGACGACGAGGGGCGGGATGGCGTCGAAGCTCGGATAGACTCGCTCGGGGTGGCGAGCCCGGTACAGGCGGTGCCCCGATCGGTCGAGCACCTCGAGCCCCGCGCGTGACTTCTCGCGGTACAGCGGGAAGAGCCCCCGATCGCGCGCCTCTGAGAACCGCGGGCTCACGCGCGCCTGCGCCTCGATCGCGAAGCCGCGCGCCTCCAGCGCCGGGAGGATCTCGGACAGCCCGGCATACCCGAGGCGCCGATCGTACGGGCCGTCGGCGGGTCGAGCCGGGTCGGGTGCCGGGCCGGCCTCGACGCCGAACCCGAGTCCCTCGCTCCAGCGCGCCGTCAGATGGGCCTGGAGCCAGGAGGTTCGGACCTCGATGGAGATGAGGGCTCCGATCGCCACCGCCAGCAGGGCCAGGACCCACGGCCAGCGCGCCCGGCGCCCGCCGGGGCTCGACGCCGACTCTCCGCGCGCGCCCGCGGGCTCCCCGTCCGGTGCCGGGTGTCCGCGCGAATCCGCCGTGCTCGTCCCTTTCACGTACCGTCGCCTCCGCCCCGCCGTACAGAACCCGCCCGCTTCCCGCTCCCCCGAGCGCGCGTGCGCATGGCCGGCTGTGTCCCCGCGAACGTCCGCAGGTCGAGGCCCACCGCGGTGGATGATGTCGGCGGGCCGGTCGGTTCCGCCAGCCACGGATCCGGCACGGAGCCCGCGGGAGCTGGAAGCCTGTCGAAGAAGTTCAAGGGGCTTCTAGAGCGCGATTCGCCACACCAGCTTGCTGAGGACCGTCGTGCGCCGCGGATGCCATCCGCCATTCTGCGAGTCGGCCACCTGGTTGATCACCAGAAACAGGTCGGAGCCCGGACTGGGGACCCAGTTGAGCCGGAAGTTCACGATGAACTCCTCGTCCTCGCTGTTCCACTGCACCGCGACGACGCCGAACAGCTTGGGACTGAACGCGTAGTCGATGCGCGCGGCGAGCTCGTCCACGAGGAAGACGTCTCCGAACAGCTCGATCCGATTGTGCCCCCAGTCGGCGCGCAGGGTGACGTGCTTGTTCGCGCGCCACCGACCGGCGAGCGAAGTCTCGAGACGCGTGCCGAGATAGAAGTCGCCCCCGGTCACCTCGAGCGAGCCGGATACCGGCCGCGCCCCGAACGTGGACAGGTCCACCGACCAACGGGTGAACCAGTACTCGCCGGGCGGAATCTCGGCCCCCTCGAACAGATCGAACGGTTCTTCGGGGTGGTCGGCCCGGCGCTGAACGTTGACCTCGAACGAGTCGCCGCTCCGCAACGTCGCCGAGAGGGGGACGACCTCCACGTACAGGGATTGGAGCGCCCCGGTCACGTCATCGCGGTACCACGAGAACTCGAACGGCTTGAGCTCGAGCTGCTGGACGAAGGGCAGGAAGCGTGGGCGGGGGAGGATCACGAGCTCCGAGGCGAGCCGCTCGTAGCCGTCCCGACGCACGAAGCCGACCTGTGGATCGAAGTCCTTCCCGGCGCGTGCCCACGACGCCGAGAACTCGACGAGGTCGTTCGGATACGCCACGCTGAGCGTATGGGCCAAGCCGAACCGGTCGTCCGCGTCCGAGGTGTACGTTTGCGCGAGCGCGAAGCTGGCCACGAACTCCTTGTCCCCGAACAGCTGCGCGGTCGCATAGCGGAAGTCGACCCCGTACGTGGCGTTCGTGGCGCCGCCACCCCGGCGCGCCACGGCGAGAAGCCCGACCGAGGACTCGTCGAAGATGTCCTGTTTCAGCCGGACCACGCCGAAGCCCGCCGCGTCCGTGGCCTCCGTGGAGGCCGTGTGGAGCGCCATCGCCCCGATCGTTGTGCCTCCCTGCCGGCCGAGGGCCCGCACGCCGCCGTCGATGGGGACCTCGGTGCGGTCCTCGGCGAGGCCGATGCGCCGGCTGTAGAAGGGCTGCACGTCGCCCCCGAGACTGAAGTCGAAGAACTCGCTCCCCTCGAGGAAAAAGGTCCGTTTCTCGGGGAAGAAGAGCGAGAATCTCGTGAGGTTCACCTCCTCGCGGTCGGACTCGACCTGCGCGAAGTCGGGTCGAACGGTGACGTTCAGCTTCCAGTTGGGCGTGGGCAGGTAGCTCAGATCCACGCCGACGCGGGTCAGCCGCTCGCTGTCCGACCCCTCCTGCCATTCCGCGCCCGCGACCCCGAACGGCCGCGCCTCGATGAGCTTCGTCCCGGACAGTCCGGGCAGCCCGCTCAAGGCCCCCGCCTGACTCAGCGTCTCGAGGTTGTGATCGCGCGACCAGCCCTGCCACAGGAGCTGCTCGCGCTTGCGTCGGATGTTGCGTTCGAAGTTGATGCCCCAATCGCGGTGGTCGTGGGCGCGAAAGCGGAGCGTGGAGAACGGGACGCGTATCTCGGCGAACCAGCCCTCCGGCGTGATGCGGGCGCCCGCGTCCCACACGCCGTCCCAGTCCCGGTTCATGGACCGTCCCGAGATCAACGCGTCGGCGCGCGCGCCGTTCGGGTTCGTGACGAACAGGTACCCGGTCCGGTCGTCGTCGAACGGGTCGATGATGAACTCGAAGTTGTCTTCGGAGGTCCACGAGAAGTCCCGCGCCATCTGTGTGGCCGCGATGCCGCCCGGATCCGAGTCGAAGCCCCAGAACCCCACGTAGAGGGCGTCGGCATCGACCAGGACGGCGACCTCGGTCCGCTCGGTCGCCGGAGCGCCGGCCTCGAGCTCGCGTTGAGTGAAGTTCGTGATCCGGTGCGCCTCCTGCCACGCCTCCTCGTCCAGCCGTCCATCGAGCTGGATGCCCGCGCTCGTCTCGAACGGGACGATGACCGCCGGTTCGCTCCGCTGCGCGGCCACGGGCCCCGAGAGCGCGAAGAACGATGCGCAGACCCACCGGATCGATCGAGCCGCCCCGCCCGTTCGCCTCATCAGTACGCCGTCGTCCGGAAGACGGGCTGGAAGAGACGGGTCCGGTGCGCACACACGTCGTCGGCGGGACACGCGGGACACTCCGGCTCGCGCATCTCGGGGCAGCGGCGCCGCATCTGGAAGAAGAACCAGTCCACCGCGCCCATGGGACGCCCACTGCGCTCCCGCAGCTCGGCCATCGCCCCGTGGCAGGCGGCGCGGATCAGCCGTTCCTCGGGCTCGCGCAGGACCTGCCGGTCGACGACCCGCGCCTCGAGCTCCGTATCCTCGATGTGGACGATCCCGAGCCTCAGACAGGTGCGCTGGCAGTGATAGTCGACGATGGGCGGGATGTCCTCGCCGGGCCCCGGCACGAGGAAGCGCTCGGGACGTTGCGCGAGGATGGCGGCGAGGAGGGCCGATTTCTTCCGGAGCGGATCCTCCTTGTAGCCCCCCACGTGGTCGAGGGCCGACAGGAAGGTGGCCAGCGGGCGCTCGGCGCGCGCGGCCGCCTCGAGGAGCGCGGTAGGCGTCCACCCCAGGGCGAGCATGTCGCGGCCGCAGGTCACGGCGAGCGCCGCGTGGAGCGGAGCGGCCGGCAGCGGGTTGCGGCCCTCATCGTCCCGCAGTCGGTGATCTAACATCTCCGGCGTCAGCCCGGCCTGCCGTTCGGGCCGGAGCTCCTCGGGTGCTTCCGCCAGCCAGCGCCGGTAGGCGGCCCACAGGAAGTCGCTCCCCTTGCGGGCGCGTCCCCCGAGCGGGGCGATCATGGGCTCCTCGTAGCGGGAGCCGCGCTCGCGCCAAAAGCCGAACTGCTGGAGGGTCGCGGCGAAGAAGAAATCGAGCGCGCGCGGATCTCCCACCTCCGGGAAGTCCTCGCCGGTGAAGGGGAAGGGCGTCACCTCGCCGCTCGCGGCCAGCGTGCGGGCGACCGCGGCCAGCCGGTCATGGTCGATGCGGACCCGCGCGGCGGGGCGGCTCGCGCCAGGGGCGGGCGCGTGGCCCGCTTCGGGCTCTCCCGGCCGTGCCGCCTCCCGGCCCCCCCCGACCTCGAGCAGGCGCTCGGGCCCCACCCCCGTGACCATGTGGGCGGCGGCGGCCGCGGCGCGACGGGCGCACACGACCGGGTGGAGGCCCGCCGCCAGCCCCGCGAGCGCGGTGCCGCAGAAGGTGTCGCCGGCCCCCGTGGGGTCGAGCTCCTCCACGGGGAAGGGATCGATGTCGGTCCCGTGATCGCCCTGCACGACGCGCGCCCCCCGCGCCCCCCGCGTGATGAACAGGATCCGGCCCGCCGGCACCCGCGCGTCCTCGAGCGCGCCGAACAGCGCCATCGCCTCCGGCTCGTTGCAGAAGAACACGTCGGCCGCCTCGAGGGTGGCGAGCACGGTGTCCCGGAAGCGGCGGGTGGCGCCCCCGTAAGTGCCGCACGCGATCGTCCACCCGGCGACCGCCCGCAGGTGCCGGGCGAGCGCGAGCTGGTGTCCCGATTCGATCATCGGGACGATGTAGGCGAGCCCGGGCGTCAGATCGGCCGGGAGGACCTCCGGCGTGAGGAGCGCTTCCGAGCCCCACACGGCATTCAGGTAGGTAGTCCTCCCGCCCGGCCCGTGCTCGATCTCGAAGTGCGGCAGCGTATCCGGCTCGACGATCGGTCCCCGCCAGTCGAGCCGCGCGGCGGGATCGACCAGCTCGGGGGGCATCGGGTCCGGACGCGGGGCGATCATGGTGACGCGCGCCCCGGCGCGGCGGGCGGCGAGCGACGTGTACAGCCCCGCGCCGCCCGCCGCGCGCTCGGTACGACCGTGGAAGTGGAGGATGTCGACCGACGGGCTTCCGATGACGAGCAGCTCGGGCCGGTCGGAAGGAGAGAAGAGCCGGATCACCCCGTCTCGGGTCGGAACTGGTAGCACCACGCCTCGCCCTCGAGCACGAGCTCGTCGTCCCGGTCGCGCGTCACGCGGACGCCGAGGCGGCACACGGGCTTCGTCTCGTGCACCGAGAGCACCTCGGCGCGGGCGGTGATCGTGTCGCCGATGTATACGGGGGCGGTGAACTTCCAGTTCTGGCTCAGGAACACCGTGCCCGGACCCGGCATGTCCATGGCCACCAGCGCGTGCAGGAGTCCCGTGGTGAGCCCGCCCTGGACGACCAGACCCCCGAACTTCGTGGCCTTCGCGAACCCCTCATCGAAGTGGAGCGGGTTGTAATCCCCGGAGAGCTCCGCGAACCCGCGCACGTGCTCCTCGGTGAGCGCGAGGCTCCGTGTCGCCGTCTGTCCGACCGTTACGTCCAAGCCGTCATCGAGTCCCCGCTCCGGGCCCGCCCGAGACGGGACCGGCGCGCCGAAGTCGCTGCACAAGAGCCGGATTCCGGCTCCGCGTCAGTGGGTCCCCTGGTCCTCATCCGTCGTGATGCGGCCCCGCGCTCCCGCGGGTCCGTTTTCCCAGTCCTGCGCGCTCGAGATGTTCGGCATCCCCCAGTCCTCGCCGTTCCATCCCTGGAAGCCGTCCATCCGGAAGGTCCAGAATCCGGTGGTCATGTCGCTCACCACGATGAGGCCGTCCGAGTTCCGCACGTCGATCCCGAAGGTGCCGTTGAATACGGGATAGCGGTCCGTATTCGGCGGGCCCAGGTACGTGTCGTAGTGTCCCACGGTGATCGGGTTGGCCGGGTCCATGATGTTGAACACGACGAGGCCGTCCAGGTACCCCGATACGAACACGTACGGCCACCGCACCTCGTGGTTGTGCACCAGGTTCCGCCAGTTCGCGGTCCACAGCGCGATGGGGCTCCGGATCGCGGACACCTCGCCCGACAGCCCGGGCCGCAGGTCGAAGATGCGGAGCGGGGCGCCCTGATACTCGGTCTCGGCCACCGCGAAGTTGCCGTCCGGCGTGGGCGTGAACGTGTGCCCGTACTGGATCCCCGAGACGCCCGTGATCTGGGTCAGGAGCGTCGGGTTGTCGAGGTCGGTGATGTCGTAGATGTAGTAGCCACCCGTCCCGCCGCCGTAGAAGCGGTCCGTCCCGGTCTCCGGGTGGTAGCCCGCGTAGAAGTCGTGGTACCCGCGCCGCTGCCCGCCGTCCCCCTGGTCGGGGACCGGGATCTCGGCCACCCGCGCGCTCCCCTTGCCCTCGACGAGCGCGCCGAGGTCGTACACCGCCGCGAACGGCCCAGAGACCGTCGCGATCAGGTACACGTTCATGTTCGAGTGCTTGTACACGAAGATGTTGTGGAAGCCGCCCGGCAGCTCGGGCTCGTGGATGCGGCCCACCTCGCGCACCTTGGACGCATCGGGGAGCCCGGTCACGTCGAGCACGACGGCCCCCACGTCGGAGTCCGGTCCGCTGCGCCCCAGCTGGAGCGACTGCACGACGTAGTAGCGGTCCTTCCACTTGAAGTGCTTGACGTCCATCCCGCCGGTGCCGCCGTGAAGGTCCTGGTCCTCGATCCGCCACCGGTACAGGACCGTCGGGTGCTCCGGATCGGCGATCGACACGATGTCGGTCCCCTTGGGTCCGACATCCCCGTACACCATCCGCGACACGTAGGCGTATGGACGGGCCGCGTCCTGCTCGATGTCGAGATCGGCGATGCTGAGGCGCGGGCCCAGCGGCACGTGTCCGAGGACCTCCATGTTGTCGCTGCCGGCCTTCACCACCTCGACCTGCGCGGACAGCCCGGGAGCGCCCGCGAGCGCTCCCACGAGCGCGGCGCACAGGATCGTCTTCGTGTCAGCCTTCATCTCCCCTCCATCGGCGGGTATGTCGGTGTGCTCCTCGGGCCTCCGGCCGCGCGCGTCCCGTCTCGCGCCATCGGTATGCTCGCTCGCCCGGCGTCAGCCCCTCTCGGCCGGCTCGACCGTGATCACGGTGCTCATGCCTGCCTCCAGGTGCTCGGCAATATGACAGTGCATCATCCACCGTCCAGGGTTCGAGGCTTCGAGCAAGATATCGAACGTCGATCCGACGGGAATGACCACCGTGTCCTTCCACGCCAGATTCTCGTTCGGCACCCCGTCGCGTGACACGACGAGGAACCGCTGTCCATGGATGTGGATCGGGTGCTGCATCGGGTGGAACGCGCGCCGCCGGTTGGTGATCCGGATCTTGTACACCTCGCCCTCGAGGAACCGCCAGTCGATGTCGCGGTTCTCCTTTCCGGTGCGGACGTCTCGCAGGATCCAGTGCAGGTTCCGCGACGTCGCGAGGTAGTTCATCATCGGCATGGCGTCGTTCCACTCGACCGGCGGGAAATACAGCGTGTCGAGCGCCATCACGGCGACCATCGAGGTCGGCAGCTCGCCCACTCGCACGGTGAGCTCGAGCTCACCGTCGACCGGGCGGTCGAACTCGCCGCGCACGCGGTCGATGTCGGCGATCACGTCGGATTGCTCGCGCAGCGTCCGGAACGCGTCGGCGTGGCTCTCGGCCACGGGCTCGTCGAGCACGGTCACCATCCCGAGCGTGTCGACCTCCGGATAGAACACGGCGTTGAAGTGATCGACGGCCTGGATCGAGTTGACGAGCGCCCGGGTCCCCGGCTCGTCGAAGCGCGCGTCGACGATGTAGCGCTGTGCGGGGGCGAGGACGACGTTGTGCACGAAGCTCTCGCGCTCGTACTTGCTCACATCCGCGCCCACCAGCTTCAGCTCCGCGCCGGGGAGGACGAGGTTGAACGTGCGCGTGTTCGCCACGTTCGTGAGGTACAGCCGACGGACCTCGCCCCGGTGGACCGTGAGCTCCCAGCGAGGCTCGCCGTTCACGAGAAGCTGGTTCCCGAAGCGGCCCATGAGCGTCTGCACCGCTCCCTCGCGGCCGTACGGATACAGCCCGCGCTCGTCGATCAGGAGGTCGTCGAGCATCAGGAAGTCCTCGCCGTTCACCGGCTCGAGGTACTCCGGGTCGGGTGCGTCTACCAGCATGTTGCCGACCAGCCCCAGATCCTGCTGGACGTCCTCGCGATGGTGCGGGTGATACCAGTACAGGCCCGCGTCGCGGAAGTGGACCCGATACACGAACGACTCGCCGGGCTCTACCGGGTCCTGCGTCACGCCCGGCACGCCGTCGAACCGGTTGTCCAGCCGCACGCCGTGCCAGTGGACCGAGGTGGGCAGGTCGATCGAGTTCCTGAACAGCACGACGATCTCCGCCCCCTGCGGGACGCGGATGAGAGGCCCCGGATACTGCCCGTTGAAGCCGTACATGGTGAACGTGCGGGCCCCCACCGTGCGGCGCACGAACCCGGCCTCGAGACGGAGCGTGTCGCCGTCCGACATCTCCACGATCTCGCGGAAGCGGGCCTCGGGGATCGTGGCGGGGTCGAGCTCCGCGCCCGGGAGGAACGGCGTCAGAGCCGGGACGGAGCCCATGAGGCTCGGAAGCATCATGGGCATGGGGCGCGACTGGGGTGGCATGCGCCACGTCACCCCCGCGCTGTCGGCCATCGGCATCGCGTGCGCGGTGTGATCCTGTGCCGCGGCCGGCGGCTGGAGGCCGAGCCACGCCGCCCCGGCCGCCAGGGCCGCGACAGCGAGCCGCGTGTGACGTGCGGGTGCCCCGGTCAGTAGACTTGCAGGCAATTCAGCCCCTCGAAGGGACCGTGACCTGCCATGGTGTGCATGCGGGCCGACGGGGAGACGCCGCGCAGGAGCACGGGGCCCGACCAGCGCGCGATGTCCGCGTCGGTCTCCTCGGTGATGAACACCATGAACTTGTTCCAGCGCACCGGGCCCGCGATGCGTCCGCTCGCATCCAGCCTGCCCAGCCTCAGGTGTTCGTCGAGCTCGGGGGTGGCCACCCACACCACGTAGTGGAGCCCCTCGTCGCGGCGCAGCCGCGAGACCTGAACGCTGACCTCGTAGAGCTGGTGGCCCTCCTCATCGACGCTGATCCCGAACGGCGAGGCGGGCTGCGAGAGGGTCATCGACGCGCGGCCCCCCGGGGCGTTCTGGGTGGGACGGAGCTCGACGACCTCGGGCTCGAGCGCGCAGGCCGCGAAGCCCGGTGTCGCGTTCGGCCAGCCGTGGGTGTGGCGAACGACCGTGGATCCGGTCGGAGGGCGACGGGTCGGGTCGGGCGCGGTCGCCACCCGACGGGGTCCCGCGAACCCGTACGACGCGGCGAGCGCGAGGGCGGCGAGGACGGCGCGGGCGGGCCACCCGCCGCTCCGTCGGGCCCGGGTGAGTGAAGGTGGCGACATGGGGCTCAAGCTCGATACGGCGGCCGGACGTCGCAAGCGCTCAGGGGCGGGGGGAGCCGATGGGAGCGCCGGACTCGTCCTCCTCGAGCTCCTCCACGACGATCTCGCGCCCGCCGCCCGTCGGCTCGGAGGTCCGCGGGCCACGGGTCGACGTCCAGAACAGGCTGCCGGCCGGACCACCCATGAACCCCGCGGCGCCGGTCTCGAGCTGTCGGGTGAAGCGTTCGCGCAGCCGTGCGATCAGGCGCCGGCGCACCGGTCTCAGGAGGAGCGTGAAGCCGATCGCATCGGTGATCACGCCCGGCGTGACGAGGAGCGCGCTCGCGAGAAAGATGAGCAGGCCGTGCACGAGCTCCTGCCCGGGGACGCGTCCTGAAGCCATCTCGCGCTGCACCGCGAGCCAGCTTCGAAGGCCTTCGCGGCGGGCGAGCCACGCCCCCGAGACGCCAGTGATGACGACGATGGCCAGCGTGGGGCCGAGCCCGATCACGGCGCCGATGCGGATCAGCAGGGCGAGCTCGACGAGCGGGACGAGCGTGAACAGAAGGAACAGCCGGAGGAGCATGGGTCGGATCCGCGACTAGTGGAGCGTCACGCTAGAAGCCCATCATGGCGCGGACCTTCGGGTCGATCTTCTCGGGCGTCCAGAAGGGCTTCCACACCAGGCTGACGGTGGCTTCGTCGACGCCGTCCACGGACTCGGCGGCCAACTTGGCCCCGGAGAGGATCTGCCCCCCGGCCGGACAGCCCGGGCTCGTGAGGGTCATGGTGACCCGGGCCGATCCCTCCTCGACCTCGATGTCGTACACGAGACCGAGATCCACGATGTTGATCCCCAACTCGGGGTCGGTGACCGAGCGCAGCGCCTGCCGCACACGCTCGGCTGCCGCATCATCGCTCGCGGACGCCGTGTCCAGGGGGTCCGTGCCTCCCCCGTCGTCCCGCTCCGGGGGCGCGTCGCCCGGCGTCGCGGCGTCCCGGTCCGCATCGCTGGACGGTGCCGTCGGCTCGTTGTCGGTCATGGCGTTCCCTTCATCAGCATGTTCGCGGACGCGACCGGGTCGAGGCGCTCGAGCAGCGCGTCGAGGTGAATCCGCTCGCGCACCAGCGCCCGGCAGTCGTCCATGGCGTCGTTCGCGTTGATGAGGATCGTACCCGACAGTCGGTCCCCGGTCACGCAGTAGACGACCGAGCGCCCGGATCCCAGCTCGCCGGACACGATGGTGCGCTCCGCCTCGCTCGTGCGCCCGAACACGTTGAGGCTCAGGTCGAACACGTGCGAGAAGAAGTAGGACAGGTGGTCGAAGGGCTGGCGGTCGCCCGCCATGTTGCGTCCGGCCACCTTGCCCTGGGCTCGCGCGTGGTCCCAGTGATCGGTGCGGACCAGTCCGCCGAACACGGGATCGGGGTAGCGGGCCACGTCCCCGGCCGCGTACACGTGTCCTGCCGTGGTCTCGCAGTACGAATCGACGATCACCCCGTCCTGGACGGCGAGGCCGGCCTCGCGCGCGAGCTGCTCGTTCGGCTGGATCCCGACCGCCACGACCACCAGATCGGCGGCGATGTCGTCGCCGTCCGCGAGCACGACCCGCTCCACCCGCCGGGTGCCGTCCAGGGCCGCCACGTTCCGCTCGAGGAGGAAGCGCACGCCCCGCTCCTCGAAGTAGCGCTTGAGGAAGCGGGACACGGGCGGGGGCAGCACGGTCGACCACACGCGGTCGGCGATGTCGATCACCACCGGGTCCACGTCGAGCTTGCGCAGCGAGGCGGCGAGCTCCATCCCGATGAACCCGGCGCCCACGAGCACGACCTGGTGCGTCTCGCCCGCCGCAGCGCGGATCTTCTCGGCGTCCTCCACGGTCCGCAGGGTGTGGACGCCATCGATCCCGAGTCCCTGGATGGGGAGGGTGCGGGCGCGCCCTCCCGTCGCGAGCAGGATGCGCGAGCCGCGCACGGTCTCGCCGGACTCGGTGGTCGCGAGGAGGCGATCGGGATCCAGACGATCGACCCGGGTGCGGGTGAACAGCGTGACACCGCGCTGGTCCTCGAACCACCCCGACGGCTTCACGTACAGCAGATCCCGAGGAGCGTCCGGCGTCTGGAGGTACTCCTTCGAGAGCGGCGGCCGGTGGTAGGGCGGCTCCCCCTCGTCGGTCAGGACGGCGATCGAGCCATCCCGGTCGACTTCGCGGATGCCATCCACTGCGGCGGCGGCGGCCAGCCCCCCGCCCACGATCACATATTCGAATTCCTGCATGTATCGCCGATCTGTTCCGTGAGATCCGATCCGGTCCGCAGCCTCAGAGCCCGGCTGCCTCCCATTTGTCGATCACCTCGCGCGCCAGCGAGCGCACCCGCTCGACGACGCGATCGAAGTACGTGCCCGCTTTGGCCTCGTCGAAGTCGGGATACCCCTCACCCGGCGCATAGAGCCCGATGGAGGACGGGAAGGGCCATGCCTGCCAGCCCGTCCCGAACGGCGTCGCCTGCTCGGGCCCGCGATAGCGCCCCTCGTGGACCAGCTCCGGTCGAACCGCGAGGACCGCCGCCGTCTCGTTGTTGCCCGCGTGCCCTCCCTGTGTCCCGTACACGTCCTCCGTGATGTCGGGGGTGATCGTCCACCAGTTGAGCACGAGCACCCGGGCGTCGGTCTCGCGAAACACCTCGCGGGCCGCGTCGTTCAGGGGGGCGAAGTTCGGTCCGTGCCCGTTGAGCACGATGATGTTCCGGAACCCGGCCTTGGCCAGCCCGAGAAGTACCTCCCGGGCCGTGTCGTGCAGGAGTCGTTCCGAGATCCCGAACGTGCCGGGATACTCGTCGAGCGATGTGTTGACCCCGTAGGCGAGCGTCGGCGCTATGAGCGCGTCGAGGTCCGGGGCCAGACGGGCGGCGATCGAGTCGGGCACGATGATGTCGGCGCCGTTCGGGATCACGCCGTGCGGCTCGAGCGTGCCGACCGCGAGGAGGACGGTGTGGATCCGCCCCGGGACCCATTCGCCGACCTCCATCCAGTTGAGCTCGACCATCGATCGTGTGGACGGAGACTGCGCCCGCGTGTCGCCCGCTGCAAACGGCGAACCGAGAGCGAGCAGCCCGACGAGCAGGGCCCTCCCCGGTCTTGCCAGGCCTTCAGGACATCCGAATGCGCTCATGGATCACCTCGCACCAGTAGTGTCCGATCACGATGTGCGCCTCCTGCACGCGCGCCGGACTGGGATGGGGGACGACGATCGAGATGTCCGCCGCCTGGGCGAGCGCACCGCCGTCTCCGCCGGCGAGCGCCACGGACCCCGCGCCGGCGTCCGCGGCCGCGCGCACCGCGGCCAGCACGTTGGGGCTGCGTCCGGAAGTGGAGAGCGCGACGAGCACGTCGCCGGGGCGGCACAGCGCCTCCACCTGCCGGGAGAAGACGCGCTCGAAGCCCATGTCGTTAGCGACGGACGTCAGCACGGATGAGTCGGGCGTGAGCGCCACCGACGGGAGGCCCGGACGGTCGACCCCCTCGAAGCGGCCCACGAGCTCGGCTGCCAGGTGCTGGCAGTTCGCCGCGCTCCCTCCGTTCCCCGCCCAGAACACCGTTCCACCGTTCACGAGACACCCTATCAGGCGCTCGGCCGCCTGCTCGATCCGGCGCTCCAGGGTCGCGAGGGCCGTGAGCACCGATCCGTGCTCGGCCAGCACGCGACCGAAGGGGGTGGTCACGGCTCGTCCGGAAGGGGGTCCGCCGCCGACTGGTCGTGTACGATCCGCCAGGCGCCCTCGCCGCGCACGAGGACCAGGGTGAACGGGCCCGTGGAGGTCACCTCATCCCCGCGGCTCAGCACGTACCTCGCCGTCGCGATCCCGAAGCGCGGATCGAGCTCGCGGGCGACGACATCGGCAAACGTCAGGCTGTCGCGCTCGGCCCCGGGGCCGAAATACGGCTCGTAGCGCCGCTGGATCGCGTCGAACCCGTTGACCAGCCCTGGGGCTCCGATATAGGTGGTCGCCGGAGAGCGCTCGTAGGCAGACATGAATCCCTCGAGGTCGCCCCGATTCCACGCTGCCGCCTGTCGGGCGAGCATGTCCTGTACCTGGACGAGGAACTCGGGCTCTTCCTCACCGACGTCGGCTCCGGGCGTGGCGGGCTCGATGGTGCAGCCGGCCACCAAGGTCGCCACGAGCGTGAGGCCTGGTAGGATCCGCTTCATGCCGCCTCCGACTCTGCCAGACCCGCCCGGAAGAGCTCGACCGACGCATCCACGGCGGCGTCGAGCGCGGGCGTCGGGCCCGAGAACGGGTGTCCCGCTCCGAACGTGTGTCCCGTGGCGGCGATGCGCACGAGACGACCCCGTTCCCCCACCGCGCCGACGAGCGACTCGGCGTCGGCGAACGGCACCGATTCGTCGTCCTCCCCGTGCACGATCGCCCACGGGATCGAGATGCCGGCGGCGGCAGAGAGCACGTCGAGCCGCGTCCCGTTGGCGCGCAGATCGTCGAGTACGTTGCGCTCGAGCGGCATGTCCTGACCCGTGCGCGAGTTGTGGATGAGCACCGGGCGGCCGGATTCCCAGCGCTCCCGGTACGTCCCGTAGCGATCCGTGGAGGCGATCGACGCCCACGTGACCAGCGCCCGTACCTGCCTCCGCACGGAGGCCTTGAGGATACACGTGGCGCCCCCGCGGCTGTGCCCCAGCAGCCCGACGCGTGTCGCGGCCGGGACATCGATCTCGCCCAGCTGCCCCACCGCGAGCCCGTCGAGGACGATCTCCAGATCGAACAGCTCGCGCGTGAACGTGTTGCGTGCGAAGGCCGGAAGGTCGTCGAACACCTCGGTGCTCCGCCGGACGCCGGAGCCGTCGAAATTGAACGAAACGACGAGCGTCCCCACCCGCTCGGCGAGCCGCTCGGCCACGTAGGGGAAGAAGCCCCAGTCCTTGAATCCCTTGAACCCGTGGCACACCACGATCGCGCCGCCGCGGGCCGGGCGCGTCGGGATCCACGCGTCTCCGCGGAGCTCCGCCCCGGGGACCGCGATGCCGAAGGGCGCGCGAGCGACGGTCACGCGGCCCCGGCCCACCTGTCCGTCATCCATCCTTCGTCCGCCGGCGCTGCGGAAGCCAGGTCGCGTCGTCGATCCCGGCGTGTCGGTTCGCGAACCGGGCCAGCGTGAACAGGAGGTCGGAGAGGCGGTTCATGTACGGGAGGACGACGTCGCGAAGCTCGGGCCGGGTAGCGGACAGCCCGACGATCGCCCGTTCAGCCCGCCGGCACACAGTGCGAGCCACGTGGAGCTGCGCACCGGTCGCCCCCCCTCCGGGGAGCACGAACGCATCGAGCGGCGGGAGCTCGCCGTCCATCTCGTCGATCCATGTCTCGAGGGCTCCGGTGCGCGTCTCGTCGAGCGGCGGGATGGTCCCCTTCTCGAGCGCGCGATCCGGGTCGACCGCGGCCAGGTGGGCGCCCACGACGAACAGGTCCTCCTGCACGGCCCTCAGGCGCTGGTGGTCGAGGCAGGCGTGCGCCCGGTTGAGAGCCAGCGCCAGCCCGAGCGCCGAGCTGAGCTCGTCCACCTCCCCGTAGGCGGACACGCGCGGATCATCCTTGGGGACGCGCACACCCCCCAGCAGGACCGTCTCCCCCTCGTCTCCCCCGCGCGTGTAGATCTTCATCACGTCCTTCTCGGGCTCGAGCGCCGCCGGGAGGGTACCGACCCGGTCGCGTCGGTTCGGATCGAGTTCGTGCCGGGTCGACGCCGTCGCCACCGGCACGAGACGTGCGAACCTTAGACGCCGCGCCGGGGTCCAGCAAGGAACCCGACGGGGCCGGATGCGTATTCGAGGTAGGCCGCGTCCGGGGGTCGGATCCGGTGACCATCCGGGCCGACTTTCGGTTGACAGATCCGGGTTCCGTGGGTATTCTGGCGGTCGCGTTGCGGGGTGGAGCAGTCTGGTAGCTCGTCGGGCTCATAACCCGAAGGTCGCGGGTTCGAATCCCGCCCCCGCTATTTCACGCCTCGTCTCGCTCAGGCCGCGGGTCGAGGCGTTTTGACTCCCGGCTCGGGGCATTCGCGACCGGGAGTGCGATCCGGGGTAGCTCAGTGGCCAGAGCGGGTGGCTGTTAACCACTAGGTCGTGGGTTCGAATCCCACCCCCGGAGCTTCCGCTGGCACCGTCGGCCCATGGTCCGCGTCGCGGCGGCCGGGCTCCGACCGCGTGGTCAGCCGGGCTGGGTAGCTCAGTTGGTAGAGCACCGCGCTGAAAACGCGGGTGTCGGCGGTTCGAATCCGTCCCCAGCCATGTGGCACCGACATCGGGCCGGGCGGTGGCGGACGCGAGTCTGGCGCGGGCTGTCGGAGGGGCGTAGCTCAACTTGGCAGAGCACCGGTCTCCAAAACCGGCGGTTGGGGGTTCGAGTCCCTCCGCCCCTGTTCGAGAGACGGAGAGAGGCGGACGAGGACCGGCTCGCGTAGCTCAGTGGTAGAGCGCATCCTTGGTAAGGATGAGGTCGCGGGTTCAATCCCCGCCGCGAGCTCTGAGGGGCCGGCACTGGCCGGCAAGGGGTGGAAGGCCTGCGCCCGTAGCTCAGTCTGGACAGAGCACCGGCCTTCTAAGCCGGGGGTCGCAGGTTCGAGTCCTGCCGGGCGCGTGACAGGGAGGCCCGGGCCGTCGGGGTCGGGACTCAGGACGGGCTCGCCCCCATCGTCCAACGGCCAGGACACCACTCTTTCAAGGTGGAGATAGGGGTTCGATTCCCCTTGGGGGCATGGCGGGCGAGTCCGGCACGCGACCTGCGCCGGACGCACCGCCGACGACCGGTCCACGGATCGGTCGGCACGCGGGGCCGTAGCTCAGCTGGGAGAGCGCTGCAATGGCATTGCAGAGGTCAGGGGTTCGACTCCCCTCGGCTCCACTCGGTCGCCCGCCGCGCGCGGGCGATCATCGTCTCGGCCGAAGTCGCCATGAAGCGTGGCGCCCGAGGCCGGACGACGAGCGCCGCTAGCTCAATTGGCAGAGCAACTGACTCTTAATCAGTAGGTTCGGGGTTCGATTCCCTGGCGGCGCACTAGGCGATCCAGATCGCGCACGACGTCTCTTCGACGGACCGGCGGGGCATGCCGGCTTCCCCCACGAGGAACTGGATGAATCGGTGATGGGGACGCCATCGGGGCGGGCACTGCCCACGGGGACGACCGCGAGGGGACCCCGCATGCCGGTCGGCCGCCGCGCGGGTGCCGGACGGTGGCGGATGTCGTGCCTCCTGCCGGCCGTTCTGATGTCGGCCATCCCCGCGCGGGCGCAGCAGGTCCTGTCCGCGCCCGCGATCCCGGCCACCGGGCCGGCGGACTCCCTCCATGCGCCGCGCCGTCTTCTCCGGAGCGAGGATTGGCTGCTCGGCGGCATCATGCTCGGGACGCTGGCGACGACCCAGCTCGATGTGGAGAGCTTCGACGAGTCGCTGACGCCGCATTCGGCCGAGGGTAAGTCGATCGGTCGACGCATCCCGCGCACGCTCGGAAGCCTGCCCGTGGCGGGCGGCGTCGCGGCGGGCACGTACCTGGCCGGAGCCATCGCGGCGAGCCCCCGGGTGCGGCGCGTCGGCGTCCACGGGCTCGAGGCGTTGGCCGTGAACTATGTGCTGACCTCCGTCGTCAAGGTGGGAGTCGGGCGGTCGCGCCCCGACACGGGTGGCGACGGAGACGACCTCCATTGGATCGCCTTCTCCAGCGCCAACTGGTCGTTTCCATCCGGTCATACGTCGACGATGTTCGCGCTCGCCACCGTGTTCTCGAGCGAGCTCCACGATGAGGCCCCCTGGGTGCCGTTCGTCGCGTATCCGCTCGCCGCCTGGACGGGCGTGAGTCGGGTGCTGGACAAGCGCCACTGGGCCACCGATGTCGTGGCGGGGGCGGCTCTGGGGATCCTGTCGGGCCGTCTGGTGGGCCGCCTCGACCCGCCGGACGACCCGGGCCCGGAGGGCGATGCTCCGAGACCCCAGCTTTCTCTCGTCTCGGTCGGCGAGGGCGTGGGGCTGGGGGTCCGCATCAGCCTCCCGTAGGGTGGCAGGGCCGACTCACGCGGGGTCCGGTGGCAGCGCGCCGACGACGCCCGGCGTACCGACCGGACCGCCGACGTGAGCGCCTCGACCGCTGAAGGGGTCCGGTGGTACGAGCGGGGGTATGGGCTCGACCGGCGGTCGCTCGGCCTCGCGCGGGTCGGCATCGGCGCGGTCGTGCTGCTCGACACCATGGGTCGACTCCGGTACGCGGCTCCGTGGGCGGGCGATGCGGGCGTCTTCCCGAGGGACATGGTCCACACCGTGTCCCCGCACGCGTGGCCGCCATCGCTCCACATGCTGAGCGGAGAGACGTGGTGGCAGGTCGCCCTCCTGTCGATCACCGCTCTGGCCGCCCTCGCCCTGACGCTCGGCTATCGGACGTGGATCGCCACGATCGCGTGCTGGTTCCTGGTCGCGTCCGTCCAGGCCCGCACGCCGCACGTCGCGTACGGGTTCGACGACGAGCTCCGGGGTCTGCTCTTCTGGGCCATGTTCGTGCCATTGGGAAGCCGCTTCGGCGTGGACGCCGGAGCGGACGAGCGCGCGGGCCGGTCCGATTCGTTCTCGGGCGTCGGGTCGACGGGTCTCGCCCTGTACGTGGCGCTCATGTACCTGGTGACGGGTCTCCTCAAGGTAGGGGCGTCGTGGCAGTCGGAGCTGACGGCGATCTACTACGCGCTCAGCATCGACCAGCTTCGGGGCGTGCTGGGCCCGGCGCTGCTCGACCACCCCGGCCTGATGGCCGTTTTGACGTTCCTCGTGCCGAAGATCGAGGTGACGGGCGCGGTGCTGATGCTCGGCCCCGCCCGCCACGTGTGGATCCGGGTCACGGCCCTCGCGATGCTCGCCGCGCTGAGCATCGGTCTCGCCGCATCGATGCGGCTGGGACTGTTCCCCTGGCTGAATCTGGTGGCGCTCCTGCCCTTCGTGCCGGGCGCCGTGTGGGACCGCCTGGCACGCCGTGAGCCCGCGCCCGCTCGTCCTGAGCCCCTGGCCTCGGACCACCTCTCTCCCCCCGGGCGGCGGCGGTGGGGCGCACCGCCACCGGGGTGGCAGGTCGTGGCCGTCCTTCCCCTCCTCCTCATCGTCGTCTGGAACGTGTCGATCGTGTTCGCCCTGCCGCCGGGGATCGATCGGCCCACGCGCACCGTGGCGCACGCCGTGCGGCTCGATCCGCTGTGGGTGATGTTCGCGCCGAATCCACCCAGACGGAATCTGTGGCTGGTGGCGGCCGGGAGAACGGGGGCGGGGACGGAGATCGATGTGTTGAGGAGCGGCCAGCCGGTCGACCCGGAAACGATCGTCGCCCCGGGCGGACAGGTGCGACCTCCGCGACCGAGATTCGGGCGGCCGGCGACCTTCCGCTGGTTGAGGTTCCGGGAGCGGCTGATGGCCGAGTACCGGACGACGGGCGTGCCCGTTCGGTATGCTTCGTA
Organism: uncultured Gemmatimonadota bacterium; assembly: GCA_964499635.1. Lineage (GTDB taxonomy): Bacteria > Gemmatimonadota > Gemmatimonadetes > Palauibacterales > Palauibacteraceae > Palauibacter. The sequence continues at coordinate 140,683 of CAZCLY010000006.1, forward strand.
TCTGTGCCGGGAGTGGAACGGTGCGCACGCGGAGGGACGCGTGTCCGCGGTCAGGCTCGTGGCCGCCGGGGAGGACATCCTCCCGGCGAACGAGCGCCGGTCCCGGCCGCCGGAAGAGCTGGCAGCGGTCTCCTGTACGCCGGACGCCCCCGCTTCCCGCCGATACCCTTGATCATGCACGATGGTTGCAGGTTGCGACCGGTGTGTTCGTATGGCACGCTGACCATCGAGGCGCAGCGAGCTGGCGGAAGCGCGAGGGGCAGTCGGCAATGGTGGCCGACTGGTACGGGACGTGCCTGTCACATATAGGCTCTGACGGGCCACACCAGGAACTGTGGGTTGCAGGAGGCAAGAGATGCGAAGGCTCGTAACTCCTTTGCTGGTCGCGCTTATGATCGTCGCGTGCGAAGAGGACACGCCGCTCGGAAACGTCGGCAATGTCGACGGCACGTATCAGGGCACGTGGACGTTGTCGTGGGCGACCAACAATCCGAGCATCAACCCTCCCGGCCGGACCTTCTTCTGTCCGGGATCGATTACCCTGGCGAACGGCTTCCGGGATTCGATCGACGGCGCATTTCTCATTCGCGCAGAAGACGACTGTGTCGACGGGTCGCCCGTGTCGGGTGCGCTGGTCGATGGGTTGTTACGCGTGGATGGGGGGATCAACTTCACCCTTCAGGTTCCGCCGCCGCGGGGACAGGAGAAATCCGAAGACGACATCTGGGAAGACGTGTTCGGGGGCTCGGGCATCATCCTCCCAGATCTCATTCTCGGATGCCTGATCATCGACACGGACAACCAGATGACGGGCTCGGTGATCGCGGGGCGGTTGGCCGGATCCCTGTCAGCCTCGATCTCGTGCCCGCCACCGTCGTCGTCCGTCGTGCAGCTTCAGATTCGCTTCGACACCGGAGCTGCGGCATCGTAGGACGCGGTCACGCGGCAGGGGGTCTGTTCGTGTCGGCGCCGGAGTCCTCGCAGCTGAGCCGGGAGGTCCCCAGGGCGAGGTTGGGGAGCTGGCCTGTCGGCGCGGGAAAGCCCGTTCGGGGTAGCTAGGGACTGAGTCCCGGCTCGTACGTGCCGATGAACTCGAGGAAGCGCGACGCGTCGAGCATGTCCTCGGCGACGTAGCGGATGGTGTGCGCATCGGCCCGCTCCACGTCACGCAGGTACGACAGGACCTCCGCGGGCAGGTAGTTCTTGAACGTGATCTCGACCGTGATCGGGGTCTCGAGGACGTAGGGCTCGGCGCCGGCGATGGAGCGCATGGCGTCCCCGACCGCCTCGCGGATCACGGCCTCGCCGGCCTCGGGAGTGAGCGTCGTGGCCGAGTGGAAGCCCGAGTTCCACTTGACCACGGCCTCTCCGATCCCGCCCAGGAGCCCGCTCACCTCCTCGACCGCGGCGTCGTCGCCCGACACCAGAACGATGGGGACCCCGAAGTGTCCGGCGATTGCCGCGTTGATCCCACCCTCGGGCATCTCGATCCCGTTGAGCCGCACGGCCGCGAGGTTCGCCGACGACATCGTGTGCGCGCGGACGCCCCGCGGGTTGGTGGTGCTGGCGTGGTAGCCGATGAAGATCGCGCCGTCGAAGGTCGAGTCGATGCCCTGCATCATCATCAGCGGCCGGGGCCACGAGCGGACGATGCGGACGTCGGGCGGGAAGTCCTCGATCAGCAGGTTCTCGCCGTTCCCGTGCGAGTCCGACACCACGATCTCGCCCGCGCCGGCGGCGCGCGCCGCCTCGATGGCGGCCAGCACCTCCCGGGTCATGAACTGGCGGAAGCGGCCGTACTCGAACCCGGACGGACCCAGCTGATCGCCGGTGACCACGCCGGTCACCCCCTCCATGTCCGCGGAGATGTAGATCTTGAGGCGGTCCTGGGCCCGCGCGGAGGGCGGGGCCGCGAGCGTGGCCCAGGCGATGGCGAGGACGGCCAAACTTCGGGCGCGCGCGGCTCGTGTCATGTCGCGACCTCCGGCAGGAGCGGTCTCAGGTGCAGGTCGAGGGGTCCACGCCGATCTTCACGGCATCGGCGCTGATGGTGTGGCCGCTCATCGTCCATCGAATGAGCGCGTTCGCGCCCGCTCGCCTGGCCTGCTGGATGATCTGCTCCAGCGCTTCGCGCAGCATCCCCGACCCGGCGCCCGAGGCCGTCACCTGGAGGCGGCCGAGATCCTCTCGCGGACAGCGATCGAGCGCGCGCCAGTTCGCGTCGCACCGGATGAGCCGCGCGTTCTGCATGTTGATGTCGGACTCGCCTCTCCCGAAACAGGCCCACATGCGGTCGTCCGACTCTCCTCCGGTTCCGGTCGCCGAGCCGCCCAGCGAGAACGCGACGTCCTGGTGCGTCAGGGGCTCGGTGAGCGTGAGGGCGAGGGTGGCGCCCGGCAGGTTGCCGAGGACCGCTGTGACCTCGAGGGGTACCTCCAGCGGCAGGTAGCACAGGGTGTAGCTGCCATCGAGTCCCGTCTGCACCTCGGTCTTCGCACCCTTTCCGTCCGTCTTCCAGGTCGCTACGAGCCTCGCGCCGGGTAGCGCGACTCCGGCATCGACGTCCGCCACGACTCCCCACAGCCCCCCGCTCGCGCCCTGCGAGTTCGGGCACATCGTCTGGAGATCCTGGGCGGACAGGGGGAGCACGGCGAACAGCACGACCAGGGCGCCGAGCACCGGCGCCGATCCGTCCCGTATCATTTCGTCCTCTACCTCTGCGGCATGTAAAGGAGTCCATCCACGCGCACCGCGCCGGAAGATACACCCGAGAACGCGGAGTGTCGCCCTCCCCGGACGGCTCAGGTGGCGGGGGCGCGCCGTGGGAACCCGCCGGGTATCAACCCGGTGGCAGTCCCCTCGCCCCATTCCCAGACCGGAGGTCCACGTGGCCACACGCATCGACACCGAGCGATCCATCGAGCTCCTGCCGACGCGCGGGTGGGAGGCGTGCGGCCACGCGGCCGAGGTGCGGCCGGTGAAGCCGAGCGCGCCCGGGTGCGAGGAGTGTCTGAAGACCGGAGGGCGCTGGGTGCACCTGCGGATCTGCATGACGTGCGGTCACGTGGGCTGCTGCGACTCGTCCCCCGGGCGGCACGCCACCGCGCACAACCGGGAGGCGGGACATCCGATCATCCGCTCGGTCGAGCCAGGGGAGACGTGGGGCTGGTGCTACGTCGATTCGATCGCGCTGTGAGCCCGGGTCGGCGGCCGGATTCGCCGTCCGGCGGTCCCGGCCACCGGTCGATCCCGCTCGCGTGACCTGTCGAGTGGGGATGGTCAGACGCCCAGCGGCTCGCCGAACTTCGTATCGATCTCGATGCCGCAGCTCCTGAGGAAGGGCGTCGGGAGCTCTCCGCCGATGAACACGAACACCTGATCCGCGGGCACGGTCGTCGCGCCGCGCTCGGCCTTGAGCGCCACGCGGTCGGCGCCGATCTCGGCCGGCTCGGTCTCCCACAGCACCTCGATCCGCTCGTCGCGCACGGCGGCGTCCACGCGCTCGCGGTTGCGCGGCTTGATGCGTGAGAAGGCCGACTTCCGATATGAGATGCGCACCTCGTTGCCGGGCTGCCGCGTCAGGCTGAGCGCGGCCTCGACGGCCGAATCGCCGCCGCCCACGACGAGGATGCGGTCTCTCTGGTACGCCTCGGGCTCACGCAGAGAGTAGGCCACGTGGGGGCTGTCTTCGCCAGGGACCCCGAGCCTCCGCGGAACGCCGCGGCGGCCGATGGCCAGAATCACGCGCCGTCCGCGGAGCGTCCCGCCGGAGCTCGCCACCTCGAACGTGTCATCCGGTTTCCGCGTCACCCCCGACACGGTCTCGCCGGTCCGCACCTCGAGCCCGGTCGTCCCGACCACGTCGTCCCATAGCTCGATGAGGTCCTCCTTCTGGATCTCCTGCGCCGACAGCCTCCCGTAGCCGGGGATCTTCACGGGCCGGGTCATCACGAGCTTCTTGCGCGGGTAGTGGCGCACCGTCCCGCCGACGTCCTCCTTCTCCAGCGTGGCGAACGCGAGCCCCCTCTCCTTGCACTCGAGAGACGCGGACAGCCCGGCCGGACCGCACCCGACGATCACCACATCGAGGAGCCCGTCGCGCGGGCGCTCCCTCCGCATCTCGCGCGCGATCCCGTCCACGCACTGGCGCCCCTGCTCGAACGCGTTCCGGATGAGCCCCATCCCACCCAGCTCGCCGACCACGTACAGACCCGGCACGTTCGTTTCGTAGTTCTCCTTGAGACGGGGGAGGTCGACGCCGCGCTCCTCGGTGCCGAACACGAGCGTGATGGCATCCACCGGGCAGGCTCGCTCGCACAACCCGTGACCCACGCACTGCGCCGGTTTGAGCGGACGGGCCTGCCCATCCACCAGCCCGAGGACATCGTGCTCGGGGCACACGGACACGCAGTTGCCGATTCCGATGCACCGCGAAGGATCGACCACCGGGTGCAGCGACGCCGGCTCGTGCAGGCCGTACTTGAGGGCCTCGAGGTGCGAAGCCTCGGCGGCCGCTTCCTTCGACCTCAGACGGAGGACGAAGGGCAGGGTCACGACGAGGGCCGAGCCGAATCCGATCGCCGGCAGGAGAAGGGTGTCCGGGCTCATCGGAAGCTCTTCGAGAAGCCGGAGTACAGGCGATTCGCCGTGACCCCGCCGCCCCATTGGAACGACCCCTCGACGTCGTAGCGGACGCCGCCCGGGAACGCGAACGACACCCCGGTGGCGACGGTGTGCGTGGTGAAGGGGCGGTCGGAATAGTCGGACCGGTAGAAGCGATAGTCGGCGTGCAGGCGGGCGCGTCCGAGCGCGGCCGTGAGCCCCGGTGACAACGACAGCACGCGATAGCCGTCCCCGGACCAGTACGTGGCGTTGCCGGAGGCGCCGACCGCGCCCAGCCGCGGCAGCGACACGAAGCCCGAGTACGAATAGGCGAGGTTGCGGTCGAGGTCCCGGTTCGCCGCCACGTCGACGCCGACCGACGCGCCGCCCGCGTACAGCGAGACGCCGACGCCGGCGCGGTCCCGGGCGTAGGAGATGACCGACACCGTATCCCACATGCGGTACGGCTGGAGCCGCGCGACACCGGCGTGCAACGACAGCCGGTCGTGCACGTCCACCGAGCCGTTGAGCTGGAAGCGCGTCACTCGCCAGCCGCCATCCAGTGGATCGCGATCCACCTGGAGGTCCTGCCGCAGGTGGAGCGTCTGCACGTGGGCCCGCTGTGAGAGCCCGAAGAACGTGTGCGGGAGGAGCGCGTTCCGTGGCTCCACGCGGTGACCGGAGACGTCGATCTGGTAGCCGGCTGCCCGTCCCCGGGTCGAGAAGTCGGCGAACACCGTCAGCTTCGGGAGGTCGGTCGAGAATGACTGATTCCAGCGATCGGGCTCGAAGCCGGCCAGCACCCCGACGCCGGCGCCTCGGCCCCCCACCCGCGCCATCAGCCCGTCCCAGTAGCCGCTGTAGGACTCGTACGAGTTGTAGAAGCGCCCGGCCTCGAGTTGGAGCGGCGCCGTCTCGAACGCCTTCTCGATGCTGGCGGTGTACAGCCGGGCGGAGGTCGGGGTGAGGGAGCCGGACCCCGCGCTCACGTAGCGATACGAGAGACGCCCGTTGAGCCGCAGGGTGACACCGCTCCCGAGCCCGCTCACGGTGGTCGACAGCCGGACCGCGGGGGTGGCGAACGTCCGGTCGATGCGCTCGTCCGGGGCCTGGCCGTAGCGGGTCCGCGAGCGGACGTAGTCGACGTCCAGGGCCACCCGGCCGCTCACGATCGGGCCGGCGGCGGGGCGCGTCCGATCCGCCGCCACGGGCCGGGTCGGAGTCTCCTTCACGTAGCCTTCACCGGGGGCCGCGGGGGCGCGGCCGCGGGCCGCCAGCGCCGTGATCCCGTGCGACTCCAGGTACACGGTCACGCCGCGCGTCAGCGAGATGGGCTCGACCGTGAACGAGGCCACCGAGCGCGTCCGCGTGCTCCGCACGATGGCCAGCGATCCCACGGGCGCGCCGAGGCTGTCCCGGGCGACGAGCACCGTGTCGCCGGTCCGGACTCCGGCCTCGGTGCCCACCGTCAGGTAGACGGTCGATCCGGCCACCTGCTCGACGAGCGCGCGGGCGCGCGGCACGCGTTGCGCGACGTCCTGTGCCTCGAGCGGCGCGTGGGCGGCACCCGCGGCCCCGGCGAGGGCGAGAAGCCCGATGGCGAGCCGTCTCATTCGTCCCCCCGTCCGTTCGGGTGACACGCGAGGCAGGCGGCGCTCTGGTACACATAGCCGGAGCGGCCCCGGTGCTTGTCGTCCATCTCGCTCTGCCGGTGCTCGTGGCACCCGAGGCACGAGAACACGGCGTAGTCGCCCGGGGAGGTGTGGCACGTCGCGCACGAGCTCCACTCGCCCCGGTGCTTGCCGGAATAGATCGGGAAGTACGGCCCGTCGTGGTCGAACGTGGCGCCGGTGAACTGGTTCGTGTCGTGGCAGTCCAGGCACGTCACCGGGAAGCCCGTCCCGGCGTGCTCCTGGTCGTAATCGGCCTGGTGGCACGACACGCAGTCGTTCTGCCCCGAGGGAGCGGGGAACAGGAGCTGGTTGTCCGACGCGCGGTGGCACGAGCTGCACGGGAGCGTCACGTGCGTCCCGACGAGATCGAATCCCGCCTGGGCGTGGTCGAAGTCCGCCCCTTCCCAGCCGCCGGTCGAGTGGCACGAGGCGCAATTCGTCGAGAAGCCCGAGCCGCCGTGCTCGCGGTCGTAGTCGGCCCGGTGGCACGCCACGCAGTCGTTCTGCCCGGAGGGCGTGGGGAACAGGAGCTGGTTGTCCGACGCGCGGTGGCAGGAGATGCACCCCACCTGGTCGTGGGCCCCCACCAGGTCGAACCCGGTGATGGCGTGCTCGAACTCGGCGTCGTCCCAACTGTTCCCGCGGTGGCAGTCGAGACACGTCGTCGGGAAGCCGGACCCGCCGTGCCGGCGATCGTAGTCGGCCTGGTGACATGCGATGCAGTCCTCGGGGGTCGACGGGACCCTGAAGATGAGCTGGTTTCCGGGGTCCCGGTGACAGCTCTCGCACTGCAGCCGCGTGTGGGGTCCATCCAGCGGGAACCCGGTCAGATCGTGGTCGAACAGTGCGCCCTCCCAGCTCGACACGCCGTGGCAGTCGAGACACGTGGTCGCGAAGCTCGAGCCGCCGTGCTGGCGGTCGTAGTCGGCCTGGTGGCACGCGATGCAGTCGTCTTGTCCGGACGGAGTGAAGCGGAGCTCGTTGCCGGGCCGGATGTGGCACGCCTCGCACGTCGCGAGCGCATGTGCGCCCAGCAGATCGAAGCCGTTCGCCTGCGCGGCGTGGTCGAACAGGGGCGCCTGGCGCCAGGCCACGACCGTGTGGCACTCGAGACAGTCGGTCGGATACCCCGACGCCACGTGGTCCACGAACACGGCGTCGCGGTAGTCCGGCTCGTGACACGAGAAGCAGTCGGTGTCGAGCGGAGCGAACTCGCCGCCCCGGTCGTCCACGTGACACCGCTCGCAGCTGAGCTGCAGGTGCGCGCCCGTCAGCGGGAACATGGTGCGCCGGTGCGCATCGGCGGAGGGAGCCGCGAGGAACGTCCGGGTGTCGTGGCAGGCCGTGCAGTCCGCGCCCAGGCTGCCGCGGTGCACATCGGCGTGGCAGCTCGCGCACTCGGTGTCGCGCGGTTCGTCGAAGCGCAGCCCGATGTGGCACGTGGCGCACCCCGTCTCCGCGTGGCGGCCGGTGAGGGGGAACGTGGTCTCGCGGTCGTGGTCGAAGGCCATCTCGGCCCGGGGCGGCGACCATCCGTCGGGTGTGTGACACGCCGCACAGTCGTTCACGCGCACGAGATCGCCGTGTGGCGAGACGGCCCGCTGCGCCGCGACGGGGTGCTGCCGCGCGACCGCGATCGACATGCCGACGGCGAGCAGGCCGAGACGTCCCGCCCGGCGGCTCATCGGCCCCCTCCGTGACACGACTCGCAGTCCGTCGCGAGCGGCGTGTACCGCAGGAACCCTCGCCCCGTCGCGGTGCGCTCCTCCACGTGGCACGCCGCGCACTCGACCCCTGCATGCGCCCCGGTGAGCGAGTACCCGGCGCGCTCGTGGTCGAACGACGCGATGCGGAACGTCTCCGTCGTGTGGCACTCCGAGCAGGCCCGCGTGGCGAACTGCCCTTCATGCGGATCGTCTGTGGCGTGACAGCTCGCGCAGCTCGGGTCATCGATCCGGAAGCGCCACGGCCCCTGGCCCCCGGGCGCGTGACAGGCGGTGCAGGCGGTCGCCACGTGCGCGCCCGTGAGCTCGAAGCGCGTGTCATCGTGCCGGAAGAGATCGAAGGTGGACGGCACCCACGCCGCCTCCAAATGGCAGCCGGTGCACGCCGGTCCTCCCGGCGTCTGCGCGAGCGCGCCCTCGTGGTAGTCGACGTGGCACGAGCGGCAGTCCTCGACGAGCGGGCGCGGGTACGGGCGATCGCGAGTGCCCGTCGCGAAGGTCATGGCGATCGACGGGGGGGCACGATCCGGGTCGTGACAGGCGCCGCACGCCAGCGAGGCGTGCGCCCCCCGCAGGGGGTGACCCGTGGCGTCATGGTCGAACTCGCCCTCGAAGCGTGCTCGGTCGATGCGCGCCCAGGCATCCGTGCCGTGGCACTCCGTGCACGTGGTGCCCATCGCCCCCGCGTGCGGATCCTCGTGACAGCTCGAGCAGGACCCGAAGGCGAGGGGTCGATAGTGGACGGCCGAGGCCCCGCCCCTCCGGTGACACGCCGAGCACTGGAGCGTGCGGTGGGCCCCCACCAGATGGTAGCGCGCCGCGTCGTGGTCGAAGGCGTCCGCCGGCTTCCATCGCGTCTGCCGATGACATTCGGTGCAGGGACGGTCGCCGAACTGGCCGCCGTGCGGATCGGTGCGCAGGTGACAGCGATTGCACTCCGTGGCGAGCCCGAGCCACGTGCGCTCGAGCCCCCCGTGCTCGCGCTCGAAGACGCGGGTGTCGGGATCGACCACGAGCCCGGGAGCATGACACTCGCGGCAGGCGAGATCGGCGTGCGCCCCCTCGAGGGCGAAGCCGGTGCGACTCGCGTGGGCGAACCCCGTGGGCTCAAAGCGCACGATGTCCGCCCCCCGGCCGAGGTGCTCCTTGTGGCAATCCCCGCAGTCGCCATCGACCCGCGCATGAAGCCCCCGTCCGGCGGCGATGCGCGCGGCGAGCGGTGTGTGGCAGGTCAGACATCGCTCGGCCTGGATGCCGCGCTTTCGAAGCTCGTGGCAGTTCGTGCACCCCCGCATGCCCTCGAGATCCGCGTGCGCCGTGGTGAGCTCGCCGGGCGAGATGAGCTGCGCCCGCGCCGGTCGGGGACCCGCCAGCGCGACGGCGAGGAGGACCGATCCGACCCACAGCCGCCGTCCGCATCGCCCCCCCACGGCTCAGAAGATCCACGTGTAGCCGAACATGATCGCCACACCCACGTGGACTCCGACGATGAGCAGCATGAGGAGGGCGAGCGGCAGGTGGAACGCGTGCCAGTAGCGGAACATGCGCTGGAACGGCTTGAGTAGCGCGACCTGGAGCTCGAGCCGCATCTCGTCGGCGAGCAGTCCGGACACCGCCCTGGCGTGCGGGGCGGTCACCCCGGCGGTGGCCAGCGAGCGCCGTACCCGATGGAGCCGGCGGCGCTTCGAGAGATCGAACAGCGCCGCGCGGGTCAGAGCGGCCGTGAACCCCGTCGTCGGCGCCGGCCGGTGCTCCGCGACCGCCGCCGCGAGCGCCGGCTGCGGGAGACCCGACAGCCGGGCGAGCTCCTCGAACATCTCCTGCCGCCGCTCCTCGAGGGCCTTCAGATCGAGGAACCGACCGTGCACGGTCTTGGGGATTCGGGCGTACACGTAGCGTCCGAACACGCCGCTCGCCACTACCGCCGTCATGCTCCAGAAGGCGATCGACACCAGACCGCCGAACTTGAACGTGGTGTGCAGGAGGACGAGGAAGGGGCCCAGCGTGCAGAGGAAGATGTGGAACTGGAGCCAGCGCCGGAGCGAGCCGAAGCGCGCCAGCGTGCGCACGCGCTTGCGAACCCCGTACACCACCACGCCGATCAGCACGAGGAGCGTGCCGATGACCCCCAATCCCTGCCCCACGACCCCCGCCGGTCCGAAGGTCTGGTGCAGGGGCGAGTACAGGCGGGCATCCCCCGGAAGACGGTAGTACTCGAGACCAAGAGCCGTGAGGCCCCCGGCCACGCTCAGCCAGATCGCCGTGAGGATTCCCTCGAACCACCGTGCCCGCATGCGCGCCATCAGGGCAACCCGCGGGCCAGTGGAGCGAGAGACGCGAGCGACGGAACGCTCCGCGAGCCCGGGTGCGGCAAGCCGTCGAACATCGCGGGCCATACGGGGATCCCCGCCACCGGCGAGCGCCTGCTCGGGGCATCATGCCCCGTCGCGCTCCGCACGGCTCGGCGTCCCCAGTCGGGACAGCTGCCCGGAAGGTAGCGCAAAAAGTGGCACCGCACGCAGATGTTTCACGCCGGCCGGGTGAAGTCGCTCCTCGGAACAAGGCGAGCCCGGCCGTCGGGAGACGATCCGGGCTCGCGGGAGGTCACCGGCGCGGGAGTTCCGGCCCGCCGGTGGGGCGCACGCCGATCAGCGGTTGCTGCCGTCTACTTCTTGGTGCCGATTCTCACCCTGCGGGGCTTGGCCTCGGCGCTCTTGGGCAGCGTGACCACGAGCATCCCGTCGTGAAACTCGGCACGCACGTCGTCCGCGCGCACCGAGGCCGGGAAGGAGAAGCTCCGCGTGAAGCGCTCTTCGGAGAGCTCGCGCACGTGGTACGTGCGGGAGTCGTCCTCCTCGCTCCGGGTTCGATTCCCGCTCACGGTGAGGATGCCACGCTCGACGTTCACATCGATCGAGTCGGAATCGAACCCCGGCAGACCCATCTCGAGGACGAACTCCTCGCCCGTCTCGTACAGATTCGCCGCCGGCGCCCATGCCGTCCAACCGTTGAGGTCGCCGAACGCGTTCTCGATGAGCCGGTTCCAGTCCGATCCGAAGTCCGCCCCACGACGGAACACCGTGCTCGGTCGAGTCCTGATTTGGGGAAGCATCACCGTACCTCCTGTCTTGCCTGCGGTTCTCGAGTCGAAGTGGCTCCGGGCGTGTCCGCGCCTGTGCCACCCGTCTGACCATGTCCTGTATGTCCATCGACGCGAGGCCGTCATCGGGTTCCGTGGGTCGTGACCGTTCCGCGTCCGTGACGACCGTCGCGCTGTCCGCACACAGAAAGTGCAGTCCGCGTGCCACCTCTGGAGGCCGAATTCCGGTCGTTTTTGCAGATCGGGCTGTCGCTTCTGCACGCGGCGGGACGACCGCATGTCACATTGGCAAGGCGGTTCCCGGGGAGGGGGCGAGGCCCGCGATCGCGGGCCCCGCCGTCGAGGGCCGGCCGGTCGCGGGTGGCTACTGGACGATGATCTTGGCGCCCAGCATTTCGCTCGGATGGTTCGTGCACCGGTAGGTGTACGTGCCGACCACGTCGAATCTGATGTCGGCATGGCCGCCCGGCGCGATGTCGTCGGTGTCGAACGCGGTGGCCCCCGCGGGGACGGAGGTGGAAGTCGCGGTGTGCGCGATGTTCCCGTTGTTGGTCCAGCGCACCGTATCGAACTGGTCGATGGTCACCGACGCGTTCTGGTTCCGGTTCCCATCGGGATCGACGAACGCGTTGTCGACGATGGACATGTTGACCGTAGAGCCCGTGGGGGGTGGCGGAGGAGGTGGCGGCGGCGGGTTCCCGCCTCCACCGACGGGATCGCTCCCGCCGCAGGCCAGCAACAGCGCCGCGGGCACAAGCGCCATGAACTCACGTCGTCTCATCGTTCCTCCTGTGGCGACTGGGGATCCGGCGGATCGCCGGCCAACGAGGTCGTCGTCACCCTCGCGTGACGACGACCGAAGCGGTCATGAAGGGGTGTGGCACGCAGTGGTAGGAGAACTCCCCGGACTCGGTGAACGTGTGCTCGTACGTCTCGCCCGGACCGATGAGCGAGGAGGCCCACACGCCGTCGTCCGACGTCGTCGTGTGCCCCACGGGGTCGCGGTTCACCCAGCGCACGGTCGTGCCGACGGGCACCTCGAGACGCGGGGAGCGAAACGACATCTGCGAGATCTCGATCTCGACCACGGCTTCCCCGCTCGCGAGCGCGGCCCTGCCCTCGGTCGAGTCGTCATCCGGGTCCAGGATGCGTCCCCAGCGCGCGAAGCCGCTGAAGGGCACGGTGAACTCGAATCCCCAGTACACGTGGTTCGGAAAGTCGGCGGGGACCCCCGAGCTCCCCTGCAGCGTCCCGCTCGTCACGTTGGTGAGCATGATCGAAAACGTGTGCGGCGTGAACGGGATCCCGAGGTGGAGTCCGGCACTCCAGCCCGGGGTGGGGCGCTCGCCCATGCGCTCGCCCCCGCTCACGATGTCGGCGACGTCGCCCGCCAGCGTCACGTAGCGGTTGAGCCTCAGACCGAGACCGCCGGCCAGGGCGAACGCTCCGTCGGAGCCCTCATCCGCCAGCTCCCCGTACAGGTCCGTGAAACCACGCAGCGCACCGCTCAGGAACAGGGGCCCGATGTCGGCCCGTCCGGCCAGCTCGCCGTCGAGGCTCGTGTTGGCGCTGTTCCAGGCGCCGAGGAGGGAGAACGACACACCCGCTCCCGACGGACGAACGGGGGCCCACTTCAGGTAGGGCTGCCATTCGTTGGGCTGGCCATCGGCCACCAGCGAGTTGCTGCTGTAGCGGACCCCGGTCATCACGCTCGCCGGCAGCCCGAGCGACAGGTCGAACGTCGGGTAGTTGACGACCTTGGCATCGCCGAACAGGTCGGTGATGTCGTGGTCCCCGCTGGTCTGGAATCGGTGCGCGAACTGGAAGTCCAGGTGCCACGGCGTGCTCACCCAGGGGCCGGCGAGATTCGGCGTGCGCTCGGTCAGGGGTTGAGCCGTCAGGGGCGGCGATGGGGCGACGAGCAGGATCGCTGCGAAGAGGAGGACCGCGCGCGAGATCCCGCATCTTCGGCGCACCGGTGTCCCGTGGTCGTCTCGAGCGCGGTCTGGCATTGCCCTTCCCCGAAGTTGGACGTGCATTCGCCTCGTCCGAGACACGACGCGGAATCACGTAGGAACGTCCGATCCTCGGTAACCGTGACGGGCAGGGGTCGGAACGGGGGGGGAAGCTCGACGGGCCGTAGCGGGGCTGGCGTGCGTCCCGGGCGGCGAACGCGAGCGCGTCCAGCGCTTCGCGGCGGCCGACGACGAGATCATCGGTTTGCTTCGATCGACCTCGCGGCGCGGTGACTCCCCCGGCGTCTAGCGGAAGCTCTCTTTCCTGAGGTCGTAGCGTCTCATCTTGTTGTACAGGGTGCGCGAGTCGATGCCCGCGCGCTCGGCGGTCTCGCCCACGCGGCCGTCCGTGTCGTGCAGCAACCGCTCCAGATACGCGCGCTCGAAGGAGCCGAGCAGCTCCTCCCGGGCGTCGGCCAGCGGGAGATCCCACAGATCGTCAGGGCGCGGGAGCGTCCCGCTGCCGGCGCCTCCGGCCCCGCCGCCCGTGAGCGAGCGGGGCAGGTCCGCGACCCCCAGCGTCTGCCCGCGCGCCAGCAGCACGCCACGCTCCAGCACGTTGATGAGCTCGCGGACGTTCCCCGGCCAGTCGTACTCGATGAGGGCGCGCAGCGCCTCCTCCCCGATCCGCTCCACGGGTCGTCCGAGTTGTACGGCGAAGCGCTCGAGATAGGTTTCCGCGAGCACCGTGATGTCCTCGCGCCGCTCGCGGAGTGACGGAACGCGAAGCGACACGACGCCGAGTCGGTAGAAAAGGTCCGACCGGAAGTCCCCCACCTCGACCGCTTCGAGCAGGTCGCGATTCGTCGCCCCCATGATGCGCACATCGACACCGATCGACTCCTCGGCGCCCAGGGGCTGCACGGAGCGCTCCTGGATCGCCCGCAGCAGCTTGGCCTGCACCGTCAGGGGCATGTCCGCGATCTCGTCGAGGAACAGCGTTCCGCCGTGCGCGAGCTCGAAGTAGCCACGCCGGGTCCGGATGGCCCCGGTGAATGCGCCTTCCACGTGACCGAACAGCTCGCTCTCGAGCAGTCCTTCGGGCAGCGCGGCGCAGTTGACCGCCACGAACGGGCCGGACGAGCGCGGGCTCTCGCCATGGATGGCGCGAGCCAGCCACTCCTTGCCGACCCCCGTCTCGCCGAGGAGCAGGAGCGATGTGTCGGCCGGGGCGACACGCCGCGCGAGATCGAGGAGCTCGATCATCGCGACGCTCTGAGACACGAAATCGCCGAAATGCGATTCCAGCTTCGACTGCGCGGCGGTCATCTGGCTGACGACCACCTCGCGGCGCCGCAGGATGAGAGCTCCGATCGCCCGCCCGAGCGCGGCGTCGGACAGGAAGCGCGACACGACCCCCGCGGCTCCGAACGTCAGCCAGTCCGCTTGCGTCTCCGCGTCGTCCTCGTCGGCGAGCAGCACGACATCCGGGTGCCCGGCCTGCGAGCCGAGCACCTTCAGATACTCGCCGGGAGCGGCGGGCAGGTCGTCGGGGCTCGTGACGATGACGTCCTGTCCGTCGCGCACGACGCGCGACCACGTCTCCGGGCTCGGTGCCCCGATCGTCACGTGGACATCGGTGGTGGGGAGCAGACGTCGAACCCGTTTGCGGAGCGAGCGAGACTCGAGCACGAGCATGACGCGAATCAGCACGGCGGTTCCCTGTCTGCCACTGTGGGGCACGGCCGGATCGGTATCCGCTTTCCGGGTCGGTCGGCATCAAGGTACCGATCACGCCTTGGACGCGGAAGCGGCGCGCTTCGCTCGGTGTGGTCGCTGATCGGGAGCGGAGGCGACAATCGACATACGAGCGACGTTTTGGTTATTGTGGTGTGAAGCATGCAGTAACACGCATGCAATGCCGGACCATCGGGGGAGTGCCCAATGGGGGGCGCGCGAGGTCCGGAACTCGATCGAGGGGAGGAACGCGATGGCGATGAAGAAGAAGCCGGCCGCGAAGAAGCCCGCGGCCAAGAAGCCGGCCGCCAAGAAGAAGCCGGCGGCGAAGAAGAAGCCGGCGGCGAAGAAGAAGCCGGCCGCCAGAAAGCCCGCGGCGAAGAAGAAGGCCGCCCGGAAGCCCGCGGCGAAGAAGAAAACCGCCAGAAAGCCCGCGGCGAGGAAGAAGCCGGCCGCGAAGAAGCCCGCCGCGAGAAAGTCCGCGGCCAAGAAGCCGGCGGCGAAGAAGAAGGCCGCCAAGAAGCCCGCAGCGAAGAAGCCCGCAGCGAAGAAGAAGGCTCCCAGCCCGAAGCGTTGACCGCTTCGCCGGTCCGGCGAGGCGGTCACCCCGTCTCGCCGGACCAACTCACCGCTTGCGCCCGGGCTCCAGGCCGATCTACCTGATCTCGGCATCGTCATATATCCCGCCCATCGCGGCAGAGGGGGCATGAGCTCGGCATCCCACCCGCACACCCCCTCGGAACGCCCCGGCCGTCTGGTAGGCGCCTCCGGTCACGGCTTCGGCACCGCACCCGTCTTCCTGGCGAGCATCAGCACCATCCTCGGTGCGATCATGTTCCTGCGGTTCGGCTACGCCGTGGGACACATCGGGATCGTGGGCGCGCTCCTCATCGTGCTGCTCGGACACCTGGTCACCATACCGACCGCGCTCGCCATCGCCGAGATCGCGACGAACCGCCGTGTGGAAGGCGGAGGCGAGTATTTCATCATCTCGCGCTCGTTCGGCACGACGATCGGTGGCACGATCGGGATCGCGCTCTTCCTGTCGCAGGCGATCTCCGTGGCCTTCTACATGATCGCGTTCGCCGAGGCGTTCCGACCCCTCGCCGGGGCGCTGGCGCTGCCGTTCGATCCGCGCTTCGTGTCGCTCCCCGGGATCGGGTTGCTTCTGTGGCTGATCCTCACACGCGGCGCCGCCATGGGGGTGTCCGCGTTGTACATCGTGGTGGTCACCCTGGCCGTGTCGCTCGTCCTCTTCTTCCTCGGCGGTGCGCCGGAGGGGGTGGACGCGGGCGAGCGGCTGGTCGGGTTCCGGCCGGATCCGTTCATCTTCGTATTCGCGATCGTCTTCCCGGCGTTCACCGGCATGACCGCCGGCGTGGGGCTGTCGGGCGATCTGGCCAACCCGCGCAGATCGATCCCGCTCGGCGTCGTGTCGGCCACCGTGACCGGCATGCTCATCTACGTCCTCATCATCTGGAAGCTGGGCGTGGCCGCCAACCAGGACATGCTCGTCAACGACCAGCTCGTGATGAGCAGGATCGCGGTCTGGGGTCCGGTGATCCCGGTCGGGCTCGCGTGCGCGACGCTTTCATCCGCCATCGGCTCGATCCTCGTGGCGCCGCGCACGCTCCAGGCGCTCGCCCGGGACCGGATCATCGCCGTGCCCGGCGTCACCGACTTCCTCGCCGCCGGCGCCGGGACGACCAACGAGCCCCGCAACGGGACCATCGTCACGGCCGCGCTGGCGTTCGCCATCGCCGTGTTCGGGAACGTCGACTTCGTGGCCCGCATCATCTCCATGTTCTTCATGGTCACGTACGGCGCCCTGTGCGCGATCAGCTTCCTCGAGCACTTCGCGGCACGCCCCAGCTACCGGCCCAGCTTCCGCTCCAAGTGGTATCTGAGCCTGTTCGGGGCGCTGATGTGCCTCTTCCTGATGTTCCAGATGGACCCCCTGTACGCGATCCTGGCGATCGTCGCCATGTTCGGTCTGTACCTGGGGATCGAACGCCAGAAGGAGCACGGCAACGATCTGTCGACGATCTTCTCGGGCGTGATGACCCAGCTCACGCGCTGGCTCCAGGTGCGTCTGCAGAAGATGCCGGAGGAGGACTGGCGCCCCAGCATCATCATGATCACCGGCCGCACCTTCGATCGCTCGGCGCCGCAGCGCTTCCTGCGCTGGCTGTGTCATCGCTACGGGGTGGGCACCTATCTGCACTACATCCCCGGGATGCTGGAGGAGCGGACGTTCCGCGAGAGCCGCCGCGTTCTCCAGCGACTCATCGAGCAGACGGAGCGGGCCGACAGCGCGATCTACGTCGACACGATCATCAGCCCGTCGATGCGCTCGGCGCTCGCCCAGGCGCTCCAGCTCCCGGGGGTGAGCGGGATGGACAACAACACCATCCTGTTCGAGTTCTCCAAGCACGATCCGGACGAGGTGATCGACGAGGTCGTGGATGGCGCCGCGCTCGCGTACCATGCGCGCATGAACAGCCTCGTGCTCAGGCACGGCGACCATCACTTCGGAGATCGAGGGGAGCTCCACGTGTGGCTGACGAGCCAGGACCATCGCAACGCGTCGCTCATGATCCTGCTCGCCTACATCCTGCTGGGACATCCCGACTGGTCGAGGGCCGAGCTCCGCATCTTCGCCGCCTATCCGGAAGTCGAGGTACGGGACCGCCACGACGAGCTCAGGGAACTCATCACGACCGGGCGGATCCCCATCTCGGGCAAGAACATCCAGATCATCCCGACCAGCCCGGACATCGATTTCACGCGTCTGGTGGAGGCCAAGTCGCGCGAGGCGGATCTCGTCGTGCTCGGGTTCGGGGCGGAGAGGCTCGAGCACCAGGGCCCGACGGTGTTCCGATCGCACCGCGGGTTGCACGAGGTGCTGTGGGTATCGGCCCGGCAGCGGATCGAGATCGACTGACGCGCAGGTCTCGCCGCGGGCTCTGGACCCATCCGCCGCCGCACGCGAGATTCAACGGCCCAATACCACACACGGAGTCATCGCCAATGTCGGAGCGCTCGGGATTCCTCGGGTCACCGTTCGTCCGCCTCACCCTGTACTACGTGCTGCTCGGTCTCGCCGTCTGGGCGCTGATGACCCTGTTTCCGTTCGTTCGGGACGCGTTCTCCGCCCAGCGGCTGGAATCGCTCGCGGAAACGGGTCTCATGGGAGGTCGCGAGTCGGCGGTTAGCGCCGCGCAGAGCATGCGCACCGGGATGGACCTCCTACTGTTCACGCTGATCGCGATCATCGGGGCCCTCTTCCTGCTCGCTCCAGTAGTGTGGGTGTACATGGTCACCCGGCAGCAGCAGGGCTACGACGAGTCGCTGGTCCACACGGTCCTCATCCTGCCGGTCGCGGTGACGGGGCTCGTGATCGTCGTGCAGGACTCCGTGGCGCTCGCGTTCAGCCTCGGTGGGATCGTGGCCGCCGTCCGCTTCCGCAACACGCTCAAGGACACCAAGGACGCGGTGTACATCTTCCTCGCGATCGGGACGGCGCTCGCGGCCGGCGTGCAGGCGCTCGGGATCGCCGCCGTGTCCACCATGTTCTTCAACTACCTGCTCCTCCTGATGTGGAAGTTCCAGATCGGGAACATCTACGCGGATCAGGTCGCCCGGGCGCCCCGCATGAAGGTCGGCGACGTGCTGGCCGGGGCCGGGCACACGCCCGGCGCCGGCGTCGGGAAGCTCACGATCGGCAGCCCGGGTCTCCTCCAGGCCCTGACGCCGGAAACGCTCGAGCGCATCAAGGAGCGGCGCGACCGCCTGCGGAAGCACATCGAGGGCGCGGGCAAGGCGGCCAAGAAGAGCGGGCTCCTGGTCGTGGTGACCGACGACGCCGAGCACTGCCAGGACGCGATCACGGCCGCCATCGGCGACATCACCGATCGCTGCTCGCTCGCCGATGTCGACACCGCCGAGGACGGGCTCACGACGCTCGAGTATCTGGTCGGGGCGGAGGACGAAGAGGAGGGGGCGGCGCTCATCAAGAAGCTGCAGCGGCTCACGGGCCGCTGCGTGCTCGCCGCGCAGTACCGCAACCTGAAGGTCGAGAAGGCCAAGGACGGCGAGTCCACCTACTGGACGCTGCCGGAGGAGTGAGCCCCCGGCCGGCGCTCCCGGGGTCGCGCCGGCCGGGGTCGTCACCCGCTCAGAAGATCAGCCCCGCCCCGACGTACACGCCCGTCAGCTCATCCCCGTGCATGACCGTGGCGCTCAACGTCTGCTTCCGGTTGAGGAACGAGAACCACACGCCACCGCCGAACGCGGTGTGCCACGTGTCGGCGTCCTCCGGATCTCCGTCGTAGAACACGCGGCCCACGTCGGCCGCGCCGTGGATGCCGAACTCGGTCGGGAACAGGAGGGCGAAGCGCGCCAGTGGAAGTCGGAGCTCCGCGTTCCCGAACGCGGCCGCGTCGCCCGCGAAGCGCTGCGTGCGGTACCCGCGCAGGTCGCTCCCACCGCCGAGGAAGGCCGCTTCATGGAAGGGCGCATCGCCCCACACCTTCTGGCCGCCCGCGCGCAGGGCGAGCGTCGGCGCGTGCCGGGCCGAGCCCGGGGTGAGGAAGACCGACAGCGCGCCGTGCGCCTCCCCGAACGTGTCCTCGACATCCCAGATCTTCGGATACAGCGACCCGGCCGCCTGGAGGCGCAACCCCGAGGTCGGATAGGCGCCGTTGTTCCGGGCGTCGATCTCGAACCACATCCGGCCGCCCAGCTGTCCGAAGCCCCCCAGGCCCACGGGAGCGGGGTCCAGCGTCGCGATGAAGCGCTCCGCGTTGGCCGCGATCGGCGTGTCCTCGTACTTCATGATCGGCCCGATCCCGAGCTTCACCTTGGGACGGAACTCGACGGGTCCCGACTCCTCCTCCGACGGCGTGCGTCGCCCGCCCCACGTCCACTCCAGACCGGGAGCCACCACCAGCTCGCGCTGCTTCACCTTGTAGAAGGTGCTCCCGGATTCGCGAACGGTCTCGTTGCCGAATCCGTAGAAGTGCAGGATGCGGATGCCCGAGTACTCGACGTGCAGCAACGCGTCCGCTCCAGTCACCCGCTGCCGCAGTCGCGCGTCCCACCCGAGGAGGAACTCGGGCCCCGTGGAAGTGATCCGACCCTGGAACGCGTTGTCCGACGACCAGGGGACCTTCCGGAACCCGTATCGGGTGACCCCGAAGAGGGCTCCGGCGGAGAGCCCCAGATCGGGGGAGTAGCTGAGAAGCGGGAAGTACCGGTTGAACCCGCCCCAGTCGAGCGCGTAGCGGTGCACGAGATTGCTCGAGGGCGGGCGGACGAATTCCCGCCGGTCCACGGCGGCCCTTCCCTCGAACGAGTTCTCGCCGCGGGAGTCGTAGAATCTCGTGGCGCCGCTCCCGGCGCGCGAGGCATTCACGAAGTGGTCGTCGCCGCCGCCTCCGATGGCGCGCACCCGGATGTGTCCCGATCCGCCGCGCACCTCGACCGAGTCGTCGCCGCCATGCAGGAACAGTCGCACCTCGCTCGTCTCGCCGCGGTGGAAGGTGCGGCTGAAGCGCGGGGTGCCGCTGCCGGGGCCATCGCGGTAGGAGACGGTCATGCTCAGGTCGCCGTCGGGCAGGTGCTCGAACACGGCGAGCTCGTCGCGATCCGTCGCGGTGATCTCCGGCTGCCTGGAGAGCATCCGGTAGTAGTCGAGCGCCTTCGCCGGCAACGCGTCGCGACGCGCCTTCAGCGAGCGCTCGAGGAACGCGCCCCTCAGCGCGTAGTGCTCCGGGGGCAGCTGCCGGACGGCGTTCTCGATCACGGCGTCCGTCAGCTCGCTCTGGACCTCCGCGGCCACTTCGGCCCACACCGGCTCCTCGAGCTCCCCGAGCAGCCGCCGGTCGATCTCCCAGCCGTTGAAGGTGAGCGACAACAGGCGCGGGTATTTCGGTCCGAACGTCGCTACCTGCTGCGGGACGACCATGCGGTACACCGACATGAGGAACCCGTCGTTGTGCACGAACGCCTGGTCGCGATCCTCCGAGATCGGGCGCCACACGTAACAGTCGTTGCCGTCGGGATAGCGGGCCCAGCGCCACTGGCCGGCGTGGCGGTCCCGGTCGCCGACCACCATGTCGATGAAGCGGGCCTTCAGGAACTCGCGCGCCTCGACCCGATCACACGCCCCCTCCTCCAGATGGTCGAGGAAGTTGTCGGTGTTCACGACGCGCGCCGATCCCCCGAAGCCCGGCTGACCGCCCTCCCGCTCCTGGGGTCGATCGACGAGCATCCCGACCAGCCCCGCGTAGTCCTCCCGGAACTCCCCCAGGCGCGGGTCGTCGGGAATGACGACGAGCCGCTCGTGCGGGTACATGAGGCCCGCGGCCTCGAGCAGGGGATCCACGACCAGTCCCGCCGTGGGCAGGAACGCGGCCGTCTGGTCCTGGACGATGGCCGCGACCACCGTCCCCTGGAGCTCCGGCTGCAGCCGTCGAGTGGGGTCCTTGTCGAGCGAGCGCACCGCGTACTGGAGCCCATCGGCGCCCTGGAGCTCGAGCGTGATGGTCTGCCCGTACCCGCCCATCTCGGTCGGAGTGAGCCCCCCGGCGAACCCGTCCAGGTCGAGGACATCGACCTCGATGGGTGTCATCCAGATGTCCCGGTACGCCCCACCGAGGAACCAGCGTTTGAGGCCCGACGCTTCGTATCGTTCGCCGGGTATCACGGTCTCGGAGGTCGCTCCCCTGGGGGGAGGGAAATGGGCGATCTGGGCCGACAGCTTCTGGGGGCCGGGCAGCGCAAGGGCGGCCAGAGCGAGGGCGAGTGTGGGGAGTGTGCGCATGAGCGGGTGCCTCGCGGCAGGGGTAGGACCACCGACAACTCAATACGCCCGACAGGATTCGAACCTGTGACCTTCGGCTCCGGAGGCCGACGCTCTATCCAGGCTGAGCTACGGGCGCAGACACGAAGCGCGCCACTGGGCGGGCGACGCGCTTCGAGAATCTACGGATGAAACGCGGCGGGTGCCACCGGGCTTGCAACCTTTCCCCGGCTCGCTCCTATCGATACTCTATACGGCACGCCTATAGAAATTCGATAGGAGGTGTCGTGGCGGCTCGACGGACCGATCTCGTACGCGGGACGCTGGACATGCTGATCTTGAAGACCCTGTCGCTCCAGCCCATGCACGGGCTGGGGATCTCCCGCCGCATGGAGCAGCTGACCGAGGGCGCGTTCAGCGTGAAGCCGGGCTCGCTGTTCCCGGCGCTCCACCGGCTCGAGCAGGAAGGCTGGATCGAGGGCTCGTGGGGCGAATCGGAGAACAACCGGCGGGCCAAGTTCTACGAGCTGACCGGCGCGGGTCGCCGTCGCCTCGGCGAGGAGAGGGAGAGCTGGGCCCACGCGCTCCGGGCGATCACGCGGATTCTCGAGGCCACCTGAGGAAGATGACCATGCGCATCACCACGCGAATCGCGAGCGCCCTCCGCACGCTTTTCCGGAAGGAGGAGGTGGGGGCCGATCTGGATGAGGAGCTCGAGAGCTGTATCGACCTGCTGGCCGACGAGAAGGTGCGTGCCGGAGCGAGCCGTGAACGGGCCCTGCGAGAGGCCCGCCTCGAGCTCGGCGGGGTGGAGCAGGTGAAGGCCGCGGTGCGCGAGCGGCGGGTCGGCGCCTCGTTCGACACCCTGCTCCAGGACGGCCGGTTCGCGCTCAGGCAGTTCCGGCGCAACCCGGGCTTCACGCTCGTCGCGGTCCTCATCCTCGTCCTCGGGATCGGGGCGAACACCGCCGTCTTCTCGGTCGTGAGCCACGTGCTCTTCCGGCCGCTGCCGTACGCCGACGAAGGTCGGGTGGTGGCCGTCCACAACCAGTACGACGAGGGGCGGCTCGGCCTGTCGGAAAAGGAGTACCTGGAGTACCGGGGGCTGGACGACCTGTTCGATGCCGTCGCCGTGTACGCTCGCGGTCTCCTCACCCTCACCGGCGACGGCGACGCCGAGCGTCTGTCGGCCCTGTATGCGACCGCTGATCTGTTC
Source organism: uncultured Gemmatimonadota bacterium (assembly GCA_964499635.1). Lineage (GTDB taxonomy): Bacteria > Gemmatimonadota > Gemmatimonadetes > Palauibacterales > Palauibacteraceae > Palauibacter. The sequence goes on from CAZCLY010000006.1 coordinate 163,495, forward strand.
CCCGCGCTGGGCGTGTCGCCGCTCGCGGGGCGGCCGTACACAGCGGACGAGGATGGTCCTTCGGGGCCGTCCGTGGTCCTGATCTCCGAGAGCCTCTGGGAGCGGCGCTTCGCGCGCGATCCGGTCCTTCCCGGGAGCACCATCCTCCTCAGCGGGCGGCCGCGCGTGGTCCTCGGCATCCTCCCCGCCGGATTCCGTGCCCCGGGCGGGTTCCAGGGCCCGGCCCCCGATGTCCTGGCGCCGCTCGGGCTCGACAACGCGGCGCCCGACCCGCGGAACATCCACTACCTGGATGCGGTCGCACGGCTCCGGCCGGGGGTGACGCCGGGGCAGGCGAGCACCGGTCTCGCGGCGGCCGCGACGCGGGTCAAGGAGCGGCTCGGCACCCTCCCCGAGACGTTCACGGCCCTCGCGGTGCCCGTGCGGGAGGACGTCGTGGGCGACATCCGTCCGGCCCTCCTGATCCTGCTCGGATCCGTGGCACTCGTGCTCCTGATCGCGTGCGTGAACGTGGCCAACCTGGTGCTCGCGCGCTCGGACACGCGACTCCGTGAGATGGCCGTCCGGCTGTCGCTCGGCGCCGCTCGTGGCCGCCTGGCACGTCAGCTTCTGACCGAGACGCTCGTGCTGGCGGTCGCCGGTGGTGCCGGAGGCTTCGCCGTGGGCGTGCTGGGCGCACGGGCCCTGGTGGCGTTCGCTCCGCCCGGGATCCCTCGGCTCACGGGGATCTCGGCGGATCCGCTCGTGTTCGGGTTCTGTCTCCTCGCGACGCTGGCGACCGCCGCGGTCATCGGACTCCTCCCCGCGGTCCGTGCCGCGCGTGCGGAACCCGTCGAGGCGATGCGCGGGGCCCGCGGCTCGACCGGCGGCACCGTGCACGTCCGCTTACGTCGCGCCCTCGTAACCGTCCAGATGGCCCTCGCCGTGATGCTGGCGATCGGGGCCGCGCTGCTGGTGCGCTCGTATGGCGAGCTGCGTTCGGTCGATCCGGGGTTCGAGGCGTCGAACCTCCTCACGTTCCAGGTGTCCCTGCCCTCCTCCGGGTACCCGGACGCGGCATCCACCCGGCGGTTCTTCGACGAGCTCAGGCGGGATCTGGCGGCGCTGCCAGGTGTCCAGGACGTCGGTGGGACGCGGAACCTCCCGCTCGCGGACGATGTGGGGGATTGGGGCGTCCGCATCCGGGGGCGCGGGCCCGACGGCCTCGGCGAGCGTGGACCCGCCCCGGACTGGATCGTGGTGAGCCGGGGGTACTTCGAGACGATGAGGATCCCGGTCCGCTCGGGTCGGTTGTTCGACGACACCGACCGGCCGGGGACGCAGCAGGCGGTCGTCATCTCGCAGGCGTTCGCCGACCGGCACTGGCCCGACGGGGACGCGCTCGGGGCCCAACTCCGGATGACGACCGACCTCGACACCCTGTGGCGGACCGTGGTCGGGATCGTGGGCGACGTACGGCAGACCTCGCTCGACACCGAGCCCCGCCCGACCATGTACCTGCCGCACGCGCAGTTTCCGAACAGCGATCCGACGACGCGTTTCGGGCTCCTGACGCTCGTGCTGAGGACGTCGGCGTCGCCCGAGGGTCTCGCTCCCGCCGCGCGCTCCGTCGTCCGCGCGCTGGATCCCGGCGTCGCGATGGCCAATCTGCGGACCATGTCGGAGGTGACGAGCGCGGCCACCGCGTCGCAGAGCTTCCAGGGCCTGGTGCTCGGAGTGTTCGCCGCCATGGGCCTGGCCCTGGTGTTGGTCGGCGTGTATGGCGTGACGTCCTATCTCGTCGCCCGCCGGACGCGCGAGCTCGGCATCCGTCTCGCGCTGGGGGCCACGCCCGGCCGGGTCCGCGGGCTCGTGCTCCGGGAAGGGCTCGCGATGACGGGGCTCGGGGTCGCCATCGGGCTCGGAGCGGCGTTCGGCCTCTCCCGTCTTCTCGAGAGCCTCCTGTACGGGGTGTCCACCCGCGATCCGCTGACGTTCGTCGTGGTGCCCGCGCTCCTCGCGGCCACCGCCCTCCTGTCGGCCGGAGTCCCGGCGCGCCGCGCGGCTCGCGTGGATCCTGTGGAGGCGCTGCGCCACGAATAGGCCGGCCCACCGGGTCGGCCCGCCGCCTCCCGGGGCGACGCCGCGCGGCTCGCTGCGCCTCGCCGCCGGTCCCAGGGGACCTCTCCGCACGCGCGCGTGTACCCCCCTCGACCCTCGCCCCCGCAGGTTGCGGTAGGACCTCCGCCGCCTAGATTGACCGCCCCCTCACGGGGTGGGCATCATCCGCGAGGGTTCCCGGGGGGAAAACAGGACTACTGCCTCGCCCCCGCGGCGAAACGAATCCGGTTTCGGAAGGCGTACTGGAAGAGGTACGGGACGGGGTTCGCGTCGGGCGGCAGCCCGGCGGCACGCTCGGGTGGCGGAATTGGCAGACGCGCAGGATTCAGGATCCTGTGGGATTAAACTCCCGTGGGGGTTCGACTCCCCCCCCGAGCATTCACGGGCCGCACTCGCCGGACGCGGCCCGTGGCGCAGCAAGGGTCCGCGGCGTGGCGGCCGACGGTCGAACGTGCGCGGCACCACCTGCCCAGGTGGCGGAATTGGCAGACGCGCCAGCTTGAGGGGCTGGTGTCCCACAAGGACGTGGAGGTTCGAATCCTCTCCTGGGCATTCGCGATGACGGCGAGTTGACGCCGGCCGCCATGCTGGAAGATGCTCTTCCAGCGCGGTGGCCGGGACGTTTCCGCGAAGCGTCGACGGGTGGAGAGGCCCACGCGTTTCAGCTGAAACGCGATCCGGACCGACCCCGACGTTTCAGCTGAAACGTCGGCAGGGAGGTCGAAGCGTTTCCGCGGAAACGTCGAGAAGATCCCGGGCACTGATTCGCGAGACATCGCCGACCGCACGACGGCCGGCGCCGAGCGCCCGTAGCTCAACTGGATAGAGCACCTGACTACGGATCAGGAGGTTGGGGATTCGAATTCCTCCGGGCGCATTTCTCAGCTTCGCCAAGAACAGCGCGGCAGAATTCTCCTGTCGCTCGCGCCTGGCGGCGCTCGCTCCCCGAACCAAGCTCCAGGCCCCCGACGACCTCCGGGTGACCCCATCGTGAGGGTCACACGCGGCCCTGTCCGCAAGAGGCGGCCTGAGCGCTCGCCGTTCGATCTTCCCGGAACGGTTCGATGCCGCACACGCCGCACGCGAGCTCGCTTCGACGAGAAGGAAGGGGTCGGGCACTCGCTGGACGCCCCGCGTCCGCACGCGCGGATCGCCTAGCGTGGGCAGGGAAGAGGACGGGGTCGGATGGAGGTCACCCCGAGCGGCCGAGCAGCCTGGCGTTGACGGCGACGACGACCGTCGACAGCGACATGAGTGCTGCGCCGACGGCCGGTGACAGGAGGATGCCCGCCCTGTAGAGCACCCCCGCGGCGAGCGGGATGGCGACCACGTTGTAGCCCGTGGCCCACCATAGATTCTGTACCATCTTCGAATACGTGGCGCGGGCGAGCTCGATCAGCGAAGCGACATCGCGCGGATCCGAGCGGACGAGCACGATGTCGGCGCTCTCGATCGCGACGTCCGTGCCCGCGCCGATCGCGATGCCCACGTCCGCCTCGACGAGCGCGGGGGCGTCGTTCACGCCGTCGCCCACCATGGCCACCCGCAGCCCCCTCGCCTTGACCTCTTTGACCTTCGCCGCCTTCTGGTCGGGCAGGACCTCGGCGAAGTAGTCGTCGAGCTCGAGCTCCTCGGCCACCCACCGCGCGACCGCCTCGGCGTCACCGGTGAGCATCATGGGCCGGATCCCCATGTCTCGCAGACGGCGCAGCGCCTCGCGCGATTCCTCGCGGATCACGTCGGCCAGGGCGATCGCCCCCACGACGCGCTCGCCCCGGAGCACGTAGACCACGGTCTTCCCCTGAGCGGCCGCCTCATGCACGACCTCATCGTCCATGGCGATGTCGTTCGCGCGGAGATAGCCGGGGCTGACCACCTTGATCTCCGCATCGCCGACGGTCGCCACCGCACCCTTGCCGGGAATGGCCCGGAAGTCCCGCACGGGACGCAGCTCCAGCCCCCGGTCCTCGGCCTCGGAGACGATGCCCGCCGCGATCGGGTGCTCCGACCGGCTCTCGAGGGAGGCGGCGGAGCGCAGGACTTCCGTCTCCTCGATGTCTCCGAGGGCGAACACGTCGGTCACGCCGAAGCGTCCCTCGGTGAGGGTGCCCGTCTTGTCGAACACGATCGCGTCGAGCTCGCGGGCCCGCTCGAAGGCGGACCGGTCCCGGATCAGGAGCCCGCGGCGCGCGGAGAGCGAGGTCGAGACCGAAACGACCAGCGGGATGGCCAGACCGAGAGCATGGGGACAGGTGATCACCATCACCGTCACCATGCGGGAGAGCGCGAACGAGAACCCGCGGTCGGCCAGGGTCAGCCACAGGGCCAGCGTGAGCCCGCCGGCGCTGATGGCGACGATCGCCAGCCAGCGCGCCGCCCGGTCGGCCAGGTCCTGCGTCCGGGAGCGCGACTCCTGCGCCTGGCGCACCATCTCGATGACTTGGGCCAGATAGGTCTCCCCGCCGGTCTTCGAGACCTGGACGGTGATGGCGGACTCACCGTTCACGGAACCGCCGATCAGCTCCTCCCCTTCGCCCTTCTCGATCGGCTTGCTCTCGCCCGTCAACGCCGCCTGGTTCACGGTGGTGCGTCCTTCGACGATCCTCCCGTCCACGGGCACCTTCTCGCCCGGTTTGACGAGCACGCGATCCCCCGGCTCCAGATCCTCCACGGACACCTCCGCCGTCGAGCCATCCTCGCCCACGAGATGCGCCTCCGCCGGCATCAGCTCCACGAGCTTCTCGAGCGCCCGGGACGCGCCCATGACCGAGCGCATCTCGATCCAGTGGCCCAGCAGCATGATCGCGATCAGGGTCGCGAGCTCCCAGAAGAAAACCTCGCCGGGCACGCCGAACACGACGGCGGCCGAGTACGCGTAGGCGACCGTGATGGCGAGACCGATCAGGGTCATCATGCCCGGCCGGCGGTCACCCAGCTCCTCGGCCAACCCCTTGAGGAAGGGCCACCCGCCGTAGAAGTAGACGACGCTCGCGAGCAGGAACTGGACGTAGGAATCGCCCGGGAACGCCAGCGCATCCTCGAGGCCGAGGAGACTCTGGATCAGCGGCGCGAGGGCCAGGATGGGAAACGTGAGGACGAGCGTGATCCAGAAACGCCGCTGGAAGTCCGCGACCATGTGCTCGTGGTGGTCATGGTGGGCGCCGTGGCCATTCGAGGCACCGTGCGCCGAGGGATCCGGGTTCGATGCCGCAGGGGTGTGCCCGGAGTGATCAGAGTGATCAGGCATGGCCGGCCTCTTCTCGTGGACTCGGGTCGCTCATGTGGTCACGCCGACCCAGCGTCGCTGGAATCCGTCGTGTATGGCACGAAGAGGACCCCGGGTAGCCGCGCAGCAACGCGCCTACATGCAGCGACGGGCGTGAAGCAGGCGGCAAGCCTCTGTGAAAGCACCTTCATGAGCGTGGACGCGGCCAGCGCGCTATTGCGACTCGGTGCTGGCGGGCCTGACGGCTCCGGTCTTCGGGAGGCGCACGGAGAGCCGCGCTCCGCCGCCCTCATGGTTCTCCGCCGACGCTTCGCCGCCGTGGGCCCGTGCGATCGCCCGGACGATGGACAGCCCGAGCCCCGAGCCGTCGCCGTCGGAGGAGACGGGGGCGCGGTAGAAGCGCTCGAAGACCTGTTCCCGCTCCCCGTCCGGAATCCCGGGGCCGCTGTCCGACAGCTCGATGTGCGCGTCTCCGTTCCGCGAGGTGACGGACGCTTCGACGAGACCGCCGGCGGGCGTGAACTTGAGCGCGTTGTCCGCGAGGTTCCAGATCAGCCGATCGAGCAATTCCGCGTCGGCCAGCACGGTGACCCGGCCATGCGAGGTCAAGCGAAGCTCGATGTCCTTCGCGGCGGCGCGCGGTTGAAGACGGTGAATCGTGTCGGCCACCCGCTCGTGCAACTCGACCTGCGAGAGGCGGGGCTGAATCGCACCGGCATCGGATCGGGCCAACGTCAGCAGATTCGCGGCCATCTCGCTCAAGCGCTCGGCTTCCTCGAGCGCGCTCTCGAGCACGCGCCGATACTCTTCCGGGGCACGATCTCGGCGTAGCGCCAGCTCGAGCTCTCCGCGCAGAGCGGTGAGGGGAGACCGCAGCTCATGGCTCGCATCCGTCGTGAACCGTCGCTGGGTTTCGAACGCGGCATCGATGCGGTCCAGCATCGTGTTGAGCACGGCCACGAGGCGCTCGTACTCCGAGGCCCCGGCGCGGGCTTCGAGGCGTCGACCCAGGGTCGTCCCGCCGATCTCTTCGGTCTGGTCGATGATCTCGTGCACGGGTCGCATGGTTCGCGCACCGAGCCACCAGCTTCCGGCGAAGGTGCCGACGCCGACGATCGACACGACGGCCAGGAGGAAATAGCGGACCAGGGCCAGCGTCCGGTCTCTGGCGGCGAGCGGGGCAGCCACCTCCAGGACATGCTCGCCATGGGACGGCCCCAGCCTCCCGAGCGGATAGTAGAGGGCCCGGACGGGTTGTCCGTCATACCGGTCCTCGGTCCACACCGGACCTGCCGCCGCCTCGGCCAGGAGCGACAGTTGGAGGGGCAGGTCGGCGGTCATGTACCGGCTCCGGAGCAAGCTCTCGCCGGACTCGCTCCACACCTGCGCGTACCGGTTCAAGTCCCGGAGCGTGACGGCCTCCTCGGGGCTCAGATCCCACTCGTGGAATCGCATCTCACCGCTCGGATCGTCCGTCACGGAGACCGCCTGGATGGACGCCACGCTCAGGAGGCTGGCGTCGATCTGACGGTTCAGCACCGCGCGGAGAGCCCAGTACCCGGCGGCGGCGACGGCGAGCGAGGCCAGCACCATGGTGGCGGTGAAGCGGATCGCCAGCTGGGCGCGAAAGGACCGGTTCATTCCGGCGGCTCGGCGCTGAGCATGTATCCGACGCCGCGAATCGTGTGTATCAGGGGTGGCCCGCCGGACCCCTGGATCTTCTTTCTGAGGTTCGCGACGTGCACATCCACCACGTTGCTCATCGGATCGAAGTGGAGATCCCAGACCTTCTCCAGGAGCTGCGTGCGGCGAACCACTTCCTCGGGGTGGAGCATGAAGTGCTCGAGCAGCTGGAACTCCTTCGGCGTGAGCGGAAGTCGATCTCCTTCGAAGGTGGCGACGTGACGGATCCGGTCCACCTCCAGCCCGTGGTAGGCGAGGCGTTCGATCCGCCCGGAGCCGCCGCGGCGTAAGAGGGCGCGAACGCGGGCCAACAGCTCATCGAAGGCGAACGGCTTGGTGACGTAGTCGTCGGCCCCGGCGTCCAGCCCCCGCACGATATCGTCCGTCCCGTCCCGTGCGGTCAGCAGGAGCACCGGCACGCGCTTTCCCTCCTGCCGAAGCTGGTGCACGATCTCGTACCCGCTCTTGTGCGGCAGCATGACGTCGAGGACCAACAAGTCGTAGTCGTACACGGCGGCCTTGAGGGCGCCGTCCGTGCCATCGTGCGCCACGTCGACGGCGTAGCCTTCCTCCCGCAGCCCCTTATCGATGAAGCTCGCGACCTTCTTGTTGTCCTCGACGACGAGGATCCTCATGACGATAGGTCCTTCGCTTCCGGTGCCGGCGTCCCTCCACGCGCGGCGGGTGCGATCTACGATGCCGGCGGACACATGAGGCGCGCCTGAGCTGCTCGTGAAGATGGCTTCATGCAGCCTCACGCGGCCATACGGCTCGGCCGGGCGGCGCGTAACCACGTGAAGAAGGCTTAATGCTGACTTACACGGATCTTCGGGGTCCGGGTGCGACTTTTCGTGGGGCGCGGGGAGTCCCCCGCGATCGAAGGGCCCCGACTCGGGACTCAGGATGACTCACGGAACTGGATCGAGACTCCGCGGAGGTTACGGGCTTCTGGCGCTGTTTTGTGCCCCGGCCTTCGCGATGGGGCTGCAGACGCAGGATACGCTCAGACTGGAGCGGGTCGTCACCGAGGCGCGCGCGACAAACCCCATGCTCCGGGCGGCCCTGCTCCGGGCGGACGCGGCCCTCGCTCGCGTCCCCCAGGCGGGGGCGCTTCCCGACCCGATGCTGTCCTTCGGGCTCCGGAACCGGCCCCTGAACGGCTTCGGGACCGACGAGCCGATGACCATGAACGCCTTCCAGCTGAGTCAGACACTGCCCTGGCCCGGGAGGCTGGGCTTCGCCGAGCGGAGCGAGTCGCACACGGCGGAGGCGGCGCGGCTCTCGGCGCGCGAGATGGAGGTGACGCTCGTCTCGCGCGTGAAGGCGGTGTACTACGAGATCGCCTTCATGGACCGGGCCGTGGCCATCATGCGGGAGACGCGCGATCTACTGCGCGAGTTCCTCGATGTCTCGAACACGCTGTACGCCGTGGGGCAGGGTCTCCAGGCGGACGTCCTCCAGGCGCAGGTCGCCGTCGCCTCCCTTACGGAGGACATCACCGTGGTCGAGCAGAACCGCCTGGCGATGGCCGCGCGCCTCAACGCCCTGCTGGGACACGGGCCGGACCGACCCGTCCCCGCGCTCGAGCTGCCCGAACCGGGCCCGGAGCTGCCCGGCGTCGATGATCTCGTGGAGCTGGCCGCCGAACGGAGGCCGGCGCTTCGCGCCGCCCGCGAGCAGGTGCAGGCCGCCGAGTACGCGTATCGGTCGGCGCGGCGCGCCCTGTATCCCGACGTGATGCTCGGAGCGGAATACGCGCAGCGTCCGCAGTTCGACGACATGGTGAGCTTCATGGTCGGAGTGTCGATCCCGCTCTGGGCCGGCTCGCGCCAGCTCCCCATGCGTCGGGAGGCGGACGCGCGGCGCGCGGCGGAGGAAGCGGCCGAGCTCGATCTCCTCAACGAGACCTACGCGCGGATCGCCGAGGGACGGGCCGACTCCGATCGCGCCCGCCGCCTGCACGAGCTGTACACGACCTCGATCCTCCCGCAGGCGCGGGCCGCGGTCGAGTCCTCCCTGTCCGCCTACCGCGTGGGGGGGGTGGATTTCATGACGCTCGTGCAGAACGAGCTCACCGTGAACCGATACGAGATCGAGCGCGTGCGGCTCACGGCCGCCTACCACGCCGCCGCGGCCGACATCGAGGCCCTGACGGGCGGCGCCTCCGAGGAGATCCCATGAGAAGGTCAGAGGGCATATCACCGGTGGCGCGCGTCAGCGGCATGCCGAGCTCGGGAAGCCGCAGCGCGCTCGTTGTGGCGGTGGGCAGCTTCCTCCTCTGGGGCTGCGGCGGTGGGGCGGATGCCCCCGATGCGGTCGCGATGGAGGACCATACGGGGCACGACCCCGGGGCCGTGGCGGCACCGCCCGAGATCGACACCACCGAAGCGGTCTCGCGCGGCATGGTCCACCTCACCGCCGAGCAGGAGCGCGCCCTCGGCGTCACCTACACGATGGCCATGCGGGTGTCCGCCTCCAGCGAGATCCGGACCGTGGGCCGGATCGACGCCCCCGAGCAGAACATCGCCGACATCACGCCCAAGATCGACGGGTTCGTCGAGCGGCTGTTCGTGGCGACGACCGGCGAGGCCGTTCGTCGTGGGCAGATCCTCCTCTCCATCTACAGCCCGTCTCTGGTCGCGGCGCAGGAGGAGCTCCTCACCGCACGCCGTCTCGTCGAGCGGATCGACCCCGCGGCCGGCGAAGCGTACCGGAACGCGCAGTCGATGCTCGACGCGGCTCGTCGTCGGCTCGAGTACTGGGATATCACGGCCGAGCAGATCGAGCGCCTCGAGGAGACCGGGGAGGTCACCAAGACCATGACGCTCGCGGCGCCGGTGAACGGCATCGTGCTCGAGAAGGATGTGTTCGAGGGACAACGGGTGATGCCCGGGATGCGGCTCTACCGGATCGCCGACCTGTCCACGGTGTGGGTGGAGGGCGAGGTGTTCGAGCGGGATCTCCAGTTCATCGACGAGGGCGCGCAGGCGCACATCGAGGTCCAGGCCTACCCGGGCGAGCACCTCATGGGCACGGTGAGCTTCGTGTATCCGACGGTGGATGTCGTCAGCCGGACGAACCGGGTCCGGGTGACGGTCCCCAACCCCGGGCTCCGCCTCAAGCCGGGCATGTTCGCGACGGTCTTCTTCGACGTGGCGGCGATCCGGGACGCCGTCGCGGTGCCGCTCCAGGCCGTGGTGGTCACGGGTGTGCGCAACCTCGTGTTCGTGCGGGACGAGGAGGGGATGTTGAGCCCGCGCGAGGTCGTGCTCGGCGCCCGGGCCGGCGACCGCGTCCAGATCCTGAGCGGGCTCGCAGAGGGCGAGATGATCGTCGCCTCGGCCAACTTCCTCGTCGACGCCGAGTCTCGCCTCGCCGCGACCGGGGGATCGATGCCGGGCATGCAGCATGGAACCGCGATCGAGCCCGCCGCGAAGCCCGACACATCGACCGGCGGCCACGAGCACGACCATGATTAACCGGGTCATCGCCTGGTCGATCCAGAACCGGTTCCTGGTCCTGCTGGGGACGGCGGCCCTCATCGGGGCCGGGGTGTGGGCGATCAGGACCACGCCGCTCGACGCGATCCCCGACCTGTCGGACGTCCAGGTCATAGTCCAGACCGACTTCCGCGAACAGGCGCCCCAGATCGTGGAGGATCAGATCACCTACCCGATCGCCTCCGAGATGCTGAAGGTCCCGGGGGCGCGCGTCGTCCGGGCGTTCTCGTTCTTCGGGCTGAGCCTCGTGTACGTGATCTTCGAGGACGGGACCGACATCTACTGGGCGCGCTCCCGGGTGCTCGAATACCTGAACGGGATCCGCCAGCAGCTTCCCTCCGGAGTCGAGCCCGTGCTGGGGCCGGACGCGACGGGGGTGGGCTGGGTCTACGAGTACACGCTAGAGTCCGACAGCCTCGATCTCGCCGAGCTGCGCACGCTCCAGGACTGGTACATCCGCTACCAGCTCACGGCCGTGCCCGGCGTGTCCGAGGTCGCGAGCCTGGGCGGGTTCGTGAAGCAGTACCAGGTCGAGGTCAACCCGGAGCGGCTCAGGGCCTTCGACATTCCGGTCACCCGGGTCGCGCAGGCCATCGGGGCGCACAACATCGACATCGGGGCCCGCGTGCTCGAGATGGGCGGCCGCGAGTACATGATCCGCGGGCTCGGCTATCTGAAGGGTACGACGGACATCGAGAACGTCGCCGTCGGGGCGACCCCGAACGGAACGCCCATCCGGGTCGCCGATGTCGCCACCGTGCAGATCGGGCCCGCGCCCCGACGCGGCGCCGCCGACCTCAATGGTCGCGGCGAGGTGGTGGCGGGGATCGTCGTCATGCGCTTCGGCTCCGACGCCCTGAAGACGATCGAGCGTGTGAAGGAGCGGCTGGCCGGGATCAACGACGGGCTCCCGGCCGGCACCCGCCTCCGGCCGGCCTACGACCGCAGCGACCTCATCCACCGCGCGATCGACACCCTGCGCGAGAAGCTGGTGGAGGAATCGCTCATCGTGGCGGTGGTCGCGATGGTGTTCCTGCTTCACTTCCGCTCCGCCCTGGTGGCCATCGTCACCCTTCCGCTCGGGATCCTCATCTCGTTCATCGTGATGCGGATCATCGGGGTGAACGCGAACATCATGAGCCTCGGCGGGATCGCCATCGCCATCGGCGCCATGGTCGACGCCGCGATCGTGATGATCGAGAACATGCACAAGCACCTCGAGCGCGCCGAGCCGGGGACGTCGCGCTGGGAGATCGTGCTGCGGAGCTCCAAGCAGGTCGGGCCGCCGCTGTTCTTCTCGCTGCTCATCATCACGTTCAGCTTCCTTCCCGTGTTCGCGCTCGAGCAGCAGGAGGGCCGGCTGTTCAAGCCGCTCGCGTTCACGAAGACGTTCGCCATGGCGGGCTCGGCCCTGCTCGCGATCACGCTCGTCCCCGTCCTCATGGGATATCTGGTGCGCGGGAAGATCCGGCCCGAGGCGCGGAATCCCGTGAACCGTGCCCTGCGCCTGGCCTATCGGCCGTTCATCGGATTCGCCCTGAGACGTCCCTGGGTCATCGTCTCCGGGGCCGCGGTCGTCCTCGCCGCCACCGTGTTCCCGTGGCAGCGCCTGGGCAGCGAGTTCATGCCGCTGCTCCACGAGGGCTCGATCCTGTTCATGCCGACGACGGTGCCCGGGGTCTCGATCGCGCAGGCGCGCGAGATCATGCGCTACCAGGACAGCGTGCTCGCCTCGTTTCCGGAGGTGGAGACCGTGCTCGGCAAGGCCGGGAGGGCCCAGACGGCGACCGATCCGGCCCCGCTCGACATGTTCGAGACCACGGTGACGCTCAGGCCTCCCGAGGAGTGGCGAAAGGGCGTGACGTACGATCGGCTGCTGGCCGAGATGGACCGCGCCGTATCGCTCCCCGGAGTGACGAACGCGTGGACGATGCCGATCAAGGGTCGTATCGACATGCTGGCCACCGGCGTCCGAACGGCAGTGGGGATCAAGATCTTCGGCCCCGATCTCGACACGCTCCAGGCGCTGGGCGAACGGGTCGAGCGCATCATGCAGGACGTTCCCGGAACGCGGAGCGCGTTCGCCGAGCGCGGCGTGTCGGGGTACTACGTCGACATCGACATCGACCGTCGAGAGGCCGCCCGCTACGGGCTGAACGTCGGTGACGTGCACGACGCGATCATGGCGACCGTCGGCGGCATGGACGCCACGGTCACCGTCGAGGGGCGCGAGCGCTACGCCGTCAACGTGCGCTACCCGCGCGAGCTCCGCGACGACCTCCGGAACCTGCGCGAAGTCCTCGTGCCGGCTCCGGACGGGGTCCAGATCCCACTGGGCCAGCTGGCGGAGGTAGCGGTGATCCAGGGGCCGATGGCGGTCAAGACCGAGAACGCGTTCCCGGTGACGACGATCTTCGTCGACATCGAGGGAGTCGATGTCGGAAGCTACGTGGAACATGCTCGTGCCGTCGTCGCCGACGAGCTGGACCTGCCTGCCGGCTACTCGCTGGTGTGGAGCGGCCAGTACGAGTTCATGCAGCGCGTGAAGGAGCGCCTGCGGGTCGTCGTGCCCGTCACGCTGGGGATCATCTTCCTCCTCCTGTACCTGAACTTCCGGGGCGTCGCCGAGTCTCTGATCGTGATGCTCGCGCTCCCGTTCTCGCTCGTCGGCGGGATCTGGTTCCTGTGGCTCCTCGGATACAACACGAGCGTCGCGGTATGGGTAGGTTTCATCGCGCTAGCGGGCGTGGCGGCCGAGACGGGAGTGGTGATGCTGATCTACCTCGACGAGGCGTTCCACCGGCAGAGCCTCGAAGGACGCATCCGTACCCCCGCCGATGTCGCCGCGGCCGTGCACGAGGGAGCCCTCGAGCGGCTGCGACCCGTCGTCATGACCGTGACCGCGATCATCGCCGGTCTGATGCCGATCCTGTGGAGCTCCGGCACCGGCGCCGATGTCATGAAGCGGATCGCCTCGCCGATGGTGGGGGGGATGATCACGGCAACGGTCCTCACACTCCTCGTCATCCCGGCCATCTATCTCCTGTGGCGCCAGTGGCAGGTTCGCCGTCGCCCGGAGGCTCCGGTGCGCGAGGCGCTTCACGACCAGATGGCTCTCGTCACAACGGAGTAGGCGCGATGGACACCAGGTCGAGATCCGACCCGGAGTCGCGTGCCGGGGAGCGCGAAGAGGCGATGGTGGAGATCCGACCCGGAGTCGCGTGCCGGGGAGCGCGAAGAGGCGATGGTGGAGATCCGGGCGATCGTCCGGCTCGAGCTGCTCGACGCCGTGGTCCACTGTCTGAAACAGGCCGGCGTCCCGCGCCTGACGGTCCAGCGCGTGCACGCGATCGGCTCCGGCGTCGACCCCGACTCGGCGAAGATCTCGTTTCGCGAGGGTTCCGAGTACGCCGAGAAGGGACTGGTGCGCTTCATCTGTGGTGGAAACCGGTGCGCGGCGTTCACCGAGCTGATCGCGGGCGCCGCGCGGACGGGGCGCCCCGGCGATGGGATCGTCTCGGTCCATCCCGTGCTCGAAGTCACCAAGATCCGGACCGGTGCGACCGGACTGGCGGCCCTCGTCTGACTATTTCTCCAACGGAGGATACGGAAATGATCGCGTTGCTCGGGCTACAGGCGATGCCGATGTCGGATCACCAGACCCGATGGGGCCATATGGGTTGGGCCGGGTCGTGGTTCATGTGGGTCTTCTGGCTGGCTCTGTTGCTCGTGGTGCTCGGGGCGATACGGTGGTTCTCGACCAACCGGAAAGAATAGGCCGATCCAGCCAATTCAAGTCGCAGATGTCCCCGCTCGATCGAGGCACGGATCCACGAAGGCGGCCACGCCGAGACGCGGGAGCAGTATCGGAGCGGTCACCTCAACAGCGACATGGTGTTCCTCCGGGCCGCGCACTCCGAAACGACCTGGGATCAAGTGGTCCCCGGCGAGGCCCTCGCGCTCTACCTGAGCGAGCGTCACACGGTGGGGGAGTACCGCGGCAGGGAGATCGATTCGCGAAGCATGCGACAGGCGGAGCTCCATTCTCCCGCGGGCAGTTCCCTTCGGGCGGGTCGCCTCCTCAGCCGAGCAGCCGCTTGAGGAACGAGCGGATCTTGCCCTCGTAGCGCTTGACCACCATGACCGAGGCGGGCGACAGGCGCGCCACCTTCTCGGGGATCTCGCCGAACAGGACGCGCTGGAAGAGGGGCTCTCGGGCGGCGCCCATCACGACCAGGTCGTAGTCGCGGCTCGCGAGGCCGATGCCGCCGGCCACCGTCTCCGCCTCGACGAGCCGTTTCTCGACCGACACGGCCTCGGGGAAGCGGACCAGCGTCTTGTCGATCCAGCGCTCCCCGTCGACGCGCTCCTCCTCCGAAGCGCCGGGCCGGATCACGTAGCACACCGTCACCTCGAGGCTGAGGTCCCCCGCGAGACGACCGAGCATGTCCGCCGCCAGCAGCGCGTGGGATCCGCCGGCGGTCGGGAACAGCACGCGGCCGAGCTTCGCCCCGGGCACGAGCTTGAGGAGCATGAGGTCGCAGGGGACATGGCGGATCACCTGGTCCGCCACCTCGCCGAACATGCGGTCCCTCGTGTTCGTGTATCCCTTCCACCCCATGATGAGCAGATCGACACGGTGCTGACGGGCCGCCTCGAGGATCCCGGCGGACACGTGGTGGGCCAGCACGACCTCGGTCTCCACGCGCACGCCGTGCTTCGCCGCCCGCCTGCGGGCGATCTCGAGCAACGACTCCTTGTGATGCGCGAACCGGAGACCCTCGTGCACGGGCAACTGCCGCGGCACGTCCACCACCGCCAGGGCCAGGATGCGCCCGTTTCGCGCTCTGGCCGCCGGGGCCGCGAGGTCGATGAGCAGCGGCACGGAATCGGGGTTGTGCACGGGCACGAGGACCGTGTACGCGCCGAGCGTCTCCGCAGCCGGAATGTTCGGCAGCAACACCTGCGGCACCCGGGCGGCGGCCTGTCTCTCGAAGTAGCCGTAGTACAGCAGGAGCCCGAGGACGACCCAGCCCGCCGTCACGAACCACGCCACGGGCTGGAAGTTGAACTGGTACAGGGCCAGGAAGACGTTGACCACGACCCCCAGGACCGGCACGATCGGATAGAAGGGCACCCGGTAGCGGCGCTCGATCTCGGGCGCCTTCCGGCGGAGCGCGATCACCGAGAGGTTCACGAGCGCGAAGGTGAGCAGGAAGATGACGCTGGCCGCCGATCCGACCGTCTCGATCGGCAGGGTGAGGGCCATGGCGATGACGAGGACGCCGGTCACCATGATCGCCACGCGCGGCGTGCGCCGGACCGGATCGATGATCGCCATGGCCGGAGGGAGCCAACGGTCCCGGCCCATCGAGAAGGCCACCCGTGAGGCCGCCATGACGGTGGCGTTCAAGGCCGAGGAGGTGGACAGGAGGCCTCCGAACACGATGACGGCCACCCCGAAGGCGGGCATGAAGTCCTCCGCGGCCCGCACGATGGCGGTCTCCTTGTACTCGCCCAGGAACGCCCACGTGGGCTGGCCGCCCGTGTGCACCGCGCCCAGCGACACGAACAGGATGAGGAGGTACAGGAACACGGTGATCCCGAGCGCGATGAACGTGGCCCGGGGGATGTTCTTCTCGGGCTCCTTGATCTCCTCGGCCACGGTCGCGATCAGGTCGTAGCCCTCGAAGGCGATGAAGGTGAGACCCATCGCCACCAGGACTCCGCCGGCTCCGGTGGGGAAGAACGGGTTGAAGCTGCGCGCCGCGGCGGCGGGCTCCTCGAATACCCGCTTGAGGCCGTATCCGATGAAGATCGCGAGCACCACGAGCTTGGACACGGTGAGCGCGTTCTCCGCCTTCCCCGTCACCTCGGCGCCGCGCGCGTTGAGACGGATGAAGGCGATGCCCATGAGGACCGTAACGATCAGGGTGGCCCCGTGCTGGCCCACGAGCCCGAAGGTCAGCTCCGGGACCGCCGGCACGTACTTGACGAAGAGCTCCCAGAAGTACCCGGCGAACCCCAGGGCGTATAGGCTGCACGCCACGGTGTAGGCGAACCACAGCATCCAGCCCGCCGTGAATCCGATCGGGCCCGGAAAGGCGAGGGCGACGAACGAGTAGCCGCCGCCCGCGCGTGGAATGGCCGACGCGAGCTCGGCGTAGGCGAACGCGGTCAGAAGGGTGACCGCGCCGTTGAGGGCGAAGGCGAGGATGGAGGCGGGCCCGGCCTCGCCGGCGGCGATCCCCGTGAGGACGAAGATCCCGGCGCCGATCATCGCCCCGACGCCGATCATGGTGGCGTCGAACAGGCCCAGATCGCGTGCGAGCGTGACCTCCGAGGACTCGGCGGTCACGCCGGCGGTCACGGCGCCTCCCGATCCTGGTGGCCCGTCAGCGGAGCCGCGGCGCGTCCCGCACCCCCGCGTCCGAATGCGGAGTCATGATCATCATCCGCCGGGCGTCCTCCTCACGCCCCTCCGATCCGGGCCTTGAGCGCTTCCCAGCGCTCCATGACCTCGCCGTACTCGCGCCGCGCATCCTCGCACGCCGCGACCTGACGCGCCGTCGGTGCCACGTCGGCCTCCTGCATGGCCCCCGCCGCCCGGAGCATCGCGTCGCTCACTCCGTCCAGCGTCGGGGGACCCGCGGGTGCGGCGCGGAAGAAGCGGAAGCCGCCCCCCCGCGGCTCGGGGGCCAGGGCCTCGACCTCCTCCGCGAGCGCGGCGTCGCCGCGGGCCTTCAGGCTCGCCAGGAGCTCTCGGGCCTCTTCGTAGGCGGCGTGGGATGCCACGGCGCCGACGTACATCTCCCGCGACAGCCTCGCGACGCGGTCGAGCGCCGCGGCGGAAGTCGTCACCCTGGGGTCGAGGCGGAGCGAGAGCGGCCGCGTGAGCGCCCGCCCGTTCACGCCGAGGCGCACGGTGTACTCGCCCGGAGGGGCCCACGGGGTGCTCGCCGGTGGAGGGGTATGGCCAGGCACGGCGCCCTGGCCGCTGCCCGCGCGCGGCTCCTCCCCGATGGGCTCGTAGTGGAGGTCCCATGCGAAGCGGTGCATCCCTCTTCCAGTCGAGAGGACCATCTGCGGGGCCGGCCAGTAGAGGGGCACCCGGCAGTTCGGGGCCGTCGGGTCCCGCCGGCAGATCTCGTCGTACCCCTCGGGATCGAGCGCGGGATCGGGCTCCAGCACCGGGTCGTCGCTGGAGTAGTCGCGCACGACGACGCCCTCCGAGTCGAGGATCTCCAAGGTGACGGGACCCGACGCGTCCGCCGCCAGCCAGTAGTCGATGATCCCGCCCGGGGGCGGGTTCTCGCCGTGCGGCACCTCCGGTGGCCACTCCGTGGGATCGTTCGTCCCGAACCGCACCCGCACGGCGGTGGCGGGCTCGAACAGGTAGGCGCCGTCGGCAGCCTGTGCCTCGACGACCTGACGGAGCGGCGTGACGTCGTCGAGGATCCAGAAGCCGCGCCCGTGGGTGCCGGCGACCAGGTCGGAGCACAGACAGGTCGAATCGTCCTTCACCTGGATGTCGCGCACGGAGACGGCCGGCATGTCGAGCCGCAGCGAGTGCCAGTGGTCGCCGTCGTCGAAGGACACCCACACCTGCGTCTCGGTGGCGGCGTACAGCAGCCCCTGCTTGCGCGGATCCTCGCGGATGGAGTTGGCCACGGCCCCGGGCGCGAGTCCGGTGTCGATCTCGGTCCACGTCCGACCGCCGTCGTGCGTGCGCCAGAAGTGCGGGTCCATGTCATCGATCCGCATGGTGTTCGCGGCGGCGTACGCGGTGCCGGTGTCGTAGTGCCCGGCCTCGATGTTGAAGATGCGGGTCCAGGGCCGGATCTGGGGCGGCGTGACGTTCCTCCACGTGGCGCCGCCGTCCATGGTCACCTGGACGTTGCCGTCGTCGGTGCCGGCCCAGATCACGTCGACGTCGAGCGGCGACAGCGACATCGCGGTGATCGTTCCCTGCGGGCTCGGCTCGACGCTCATCGCGTACTTCCCGGCGCTCGCCGGCACTTCCCACATCTGGCGAGCGAGATCCGCGCTGATCCGCGTCCACGAATGGCCGCGGTCGGCGGTCTTCCACACGACGTTGGACGTGTAGAACAGCAGGTCGGGGTCCACGGGCGAGAACTGGATGGGCATGGTGCGGACGTCGCGGTTGTACGGCCCACCCCGCGGGCCCATGTCGGGTCCCACGCTCGTGGTCTGGCCCGTCCGCCGGTCGTAGAGGGAGACGTCCGTGCGCGCGCTCCCGTACACCATGTCGGGATCCCTCGGGTCGGGCGCCGCGATCCCGTACTCCTGGATGTTGACCGGGTGCCAGTCGTGGAAGGTGATCATCCCGTCGTTCGAGCGACTCAGGACGCAGGCCGAGCCCGAGTCCTGCTGGCCGCCGCACAGACGGTAGGGGAAGTCGTCGTCGGCCGTGACGTGGTACATGGCCGCGGTGGGCTGCGTGTACCAGTTGCTCCACGACTCGCCGTGGTTGGCGGACACCACGGCCCCCTGGTCGGATACCGCGAGGATGATGTCCGGGTCGTTGGGGTTGATCCAGATCTTCTGGTAGTCGTCTCCTCCGTACGCGCCGCGCACGGCCGACCAGTGGACGCCGCCGTCGTCGCTGCGCCACATGACCACGGTGGCGCTGTACACGACGCTCGCGTCCTCGGGGTCCACCGTGATGGTGGGCAGATCGCCACCGCCGATCCGCGCCAGGGGCCGCGTGTCGACGTGCGGCGTCGCCGCCCCCACCGGGCCCTCGGGCACGTCGACCGGCGTCCAGTGCTCACCGGCGTCGGTGGACTTGTAGAAGCCCACGATCCCGGTGGTTCCTCCGTCCCGGCCGGGACCGGCGCCCTCGGCGGCCTGCGGAGTGCCGGCCACCATCGCGTACAGGATCCGGGGGTCGCTCGGGGCCAGCGCCAGGTTGGCCTCGATGACGCTCGGCAACCCCTCGGTGAGGGGGCGCCAGGTCGTCCCGCCGTCGGTCGACTTGAGGATCCCGTTCCCAGCGCCGCCGAACTCGGAGCTCTCCCGGAAGCCCTGTTGCTGCTGCCACAGGGTGGCGTACACGACGTCGGGGTTCGAGGGGTCGAGCAGCACGTCGTTGCCGCTCGTGTACTCGTCGCGGTACAGCACCTTCTCGAACGTCCGGCCGCCGTCGGTCGAGCGGAAGATGCCCCGCTCTTCGTTCGGACCGTACGGGTGGCCGAGGGCGGCGACGAACAGGCGGTCCGGATTCGTCGGATCCACCACGACGTCGGCGATCATCTGGGTGTCACGGAGCCCGAGATGAGTCCACGTCTGCCCGGCGTCGGTCGATTTGTACATGCCATCGCCGGTGGACAGGTCGGGGCGGATGATGCCGGCGCCGCTCCCCACGTAGATGATGTTCGGATCGGACGGCGCCACGGCGATGGCGCCGATTGAACCGGTGGGCTGGTCGTCGAACAACGGCTCCCAGGTGGAGCCGTAGTCCGTTGAGCGCCACACGCCGCCGTTGTCGAAGCCGATGTAGAAGACGTTCCGCTGGCTCGGCACGCCGTCGAGGGCGCGCGTGCGCCCCGCCCGCGTCGGTCCGATGGAGCGCCAGTGCATGTCGGCGTACACATCCGTGGACTGCGCCGACACGTGGAAGAACGGGGCCGCGAGGGCCGCGAGCGCCAGGGCGATGCAGGAAGAGCGTGTGCGCACGGAGACCGCCATTCGATGTGCCGGCAGAGCGGGCCGGCGGGTTTTCTGGATCGATTCAGGGCCAGTCTGGGGTGGCGGAGCGCGCCGGGCCAGACATCCCCCGCCGGGGACCGATCCCGCGGGCGGGCTCCCGGGCCGCCGGGAGGCCCGCTTCCTCGGGTTGGTGGAGCGCCCACCACTCGCGCGCCCGGTCGGCCGTCCACGCGACCGGCAGCTCGATCGCGTTCAGCAGCTCCGCCAGCACCCGAGCCGAGGGGGGCCGCTCGTCCGGGTCCTTCGCGAGACAGGAAAGCACCAGCCGATCGAGAGGCTCGGGGATCGGCAGCTCCGTGCGACGCGAGGGCGGCTCCGGCGTCGTGCTCGCGTGGTGGACGAGCAGGCTCACGGGCGAATCCCCGAGGAAGACGGGCTGTCCCGTCAGGAGCCAGTAGGCCAGGCACCCGGTCGCGTAGATGTCCGCGCGTCCGTCGACTTCCGAGACGCCCATCGCCTGCTCCGGGGCGATGAACGACGGCGTTCCCTGGACGGCGTGCGCCCCGGTCAGCCTCGGGTCGGGTGGGCCCGAGCCATGCAGGGCGGTTACGAGACCGAAGTCCAGCACCTTGACGAAGTCGAAATCCTCGCCGTATCGGCAGAGCACGATGTTGGCGGGCTTGATGTCACGGTGCACGAGCCCTCGCCCATGGGCCTCGGACAGAGAGTGGCATACCTGCCGGAGGACATGGACGACCCGCTCCGTCGGGAGGGGGCCGAACTCCCGCACGAGCCGCTGCGCATCCAGGCCCTCCAGCAGCTCCATCGCATAGTAGAACACGCCGCGATCCGTTACTCCGAAATCGTACAGATCGACGGTGTGCGGAGAGCGGAGCAGCGCGATGGCCTGCGCCTCCCGCTCGAACCTGGCCCGCGCTTCGGCGGATCCGGCGCCCTGCTCGCCGATCGTCGAGGACCGAATCAGCTTGATGGCCGCCGGGCGGACCAGCATGCGGTGCGACGCACGCCAGACTTCGCCCATGCCGCCTTCACCCAGGACGGCTTCGAGCCGGTAGCTTCCGAGTTCGCGCGCGGCGATCACCTGCCGCCCCAGGCCGTAGATCAATCGGGACCCCATGCCGGCGAACACGACCGCGAAGGCGGAAGCGACCAGCGAGCCGACATAGGCATCCAGGCTCCCTGTCACCCGCCCGGTGAGATCCAGGAGCGCCAACGCGAGCGGTGACATGGCCGCGGCGCCGATGGCGAACAGCGTCATGCGTCGCGGCGGTCCCGGCAGCACGAGGGGGAACACGATGACGACGGCCGGCACCCACGTGAGATTCGGGAGCGTGTGCCGTTCGAGGTAGAACTGCCAGTAGGTGACGATCGAGATCTCGAGACAGATCAGGACCAGGTACCACAGACCGAGCGTGTGGAGCACCCGCGGTCGAACGGACTGACGTCGGGCCGTCCACCACAGCCCCGCGGAGGCCAGCGCCGCACCGGCGTCCAGCAGGCGGAACCCG
This sequence comes from uncultured Gemmatimonadota bacterium, assembly GCA_964499635.1. GTDB lineage: Bacteria > Gemmatimonadota > Gemmatimonadetes > Palauibacterales > Palauibacteraceae > Palauibacter. The sequence goes on from CAZCLY010000006.1 coordinate 185,205, forward strand.
CCGCTGGCCAGCAACGCGGGGGGCAGCGGCCGGCCGGTCGCGCCGGAGACGATTCGGGCGAGGAGCAGGAAGAGCGGGTCGAACGCGAACGCGACGAAGAACAGAGCCCCCAGGAGTTGCACCCGCCGCGGCATCTGACCGACGAGATCGGGCGGGAGGGTGGCGAAGCCGCCGGTGGACTCGAAGCCCGCTCCCCCGGCGCCGACCAACGTCACATCCTCGTGCATCCGCATCCTCTCGTGCGCCGGGCGGCGCTCCTGAGGGTGGGCACGCGCGAGTCGCGACGATACCCCCGTGATCCCGCGAACCTCTCCCGGAAACGACCCGGGACGGTTCACAAAGGAGGATACCGGCAGCGCCGGGGCCCGCGCCACGCCGCGGCCGGGCACACGGGGGCGCCCCGCCCCGCCCGGGTCGTCGACCGGGGGCCGGTGGTCAGGGCGATTCCGCCCGCTGGCGGGACGAAGCGTCCGCATCCGGACGCACGCAGCCGCCGAGCCACAATGTCCCGCCCCCGTAACTCGTTTAAATGCCGTCAGATAAGATGAGTCGACTGCCGACCGTGCCCGGGCACGATTGTTCCCTTCGCGATCGTGTGGACCGGCTTTCGGAGAACCCGAGCGACGAGACGACCGATGGATCAGTTGATCTCCGACCTGCGCTACGCGGCGCGCCTCCTCGCGAAGAGCCCCCTGTTCACGCTGTCGTCGATCGCCGTGCTGGGGATCGGGATCGGGGCGAGCACCGCCGTGTTCAGCGTCGTCGACCACGTGCTCCTGCGGCCCCTCGCGCTGCGTGACGCGGATCGCATCGTCACCGTGTGCGAGATCCACGAGTCCTTGCGTGGGGCCTGCATCGCCTCGACGCCCAACGTCCTCGACTGGCAGGCGGGGAGCGGGACGCTCGATACGATCGGGGCGGCCCGTGTCGAGGCCAGGACGCTCCGGACAGCGGATCGCGCCGCGCTGATCAACGTCGGGATCGCGACCCCGGGCTTCCTCCCCGCGCTGGGTCTCGGCGCCTCGCCCGGACGGCTGTTCGGAGAGGCCGACATGCCGCCCGGCGCCTCGGGCCATGTCGCGGTGCTCACCCACGCGTTCTGGCAGTCGGAGATGGGTGGGGTCAGCGACGTGCTGGGGCGGACCGTGTCGCTGGATGGCGAGGACCACCAGGTGATCGGGGTGCTGCCGCCCGGCGCGCTCATCCCCGGCATGCCTGCCGCCGACATGTGGATCCCGTTGCCGTGGGATCCCGCCACGGAGGAGTACCGCGATTGGCGGGGCTTCCGGACGGCGGCACGTCTGGCGCCGGGGGCTCGCATCGAACAGGCGCAGGCCGAGCTGGAGGTTCTCCAGTCGCAGCTCGCCGCCTCCTATCCGGGCATCGTGTCCGGGTGGGGTGTCAGGGTACGCCCGATGCAGGACCTGATCGTGGGCGGCGCGCGTCCAACGCTGCTCATGTTCCTGGGGGCGGTCGGGATCGTGCTCCTGATCGTGTGCGTGAACATGGCGGGCCTCCTGCTGGCGCGCTCGAGCCGCCGAGGATTGGAGATGGTGGTTCGCTCGGCGCTGGGGGCGCGTCCGCGCCGCCTGGCACGCCAGCTCCTCACCGAGAGCCTGCTCCTTTCCGTGCTGGGCGGCGTCGTGGGGACGCTTCTCGCGGTCTGGGGAACCCGGGTGTTCGTGTCGCTGGCGCCGGCGGGCATCCCGCGCATCGACGAGGTGTCCGTCGACCTCCGCGTGCTGGGGTTCGCCTTCGTGGTAGCGGCCGGGACAGGGCTCCTGTCGGGGCTCGCGCCCGTGATCAGCGCGAAGCGTCTCGACCTGGTCCATGCCCTCCGCGAGGGCCGGATGCGCTCGTCCGGTCAAGCCGCGGACCGCGCGCGGCGGGGGCTCGTGGTGGCCGAGCTCGCGCTCGCGATGGTGCTCCTGGGTGGCGCGGGGCTTCTCATCCGGAGCTTCACGGGGCTGCTGGACTGGCGACCCGGATTCGAGACCGGGCACCTGCTGACCTTCCAGGTGTTCCCCGCGCGGGAGAAGTACGACGACCAGGAGCGACTCCTGGCCCTCTACCGGGAGGCCGAGGTTCGGCTCGCGGCGCTTCCCGGTGTCGCGTCGGTCGGCACGGCGTCGGCCGGCCCGCTGTTCGGTGGAGGGGATGGAGCGGCCTCGTTTCTCATCGAGGGCCGACCGGACCAGGACGTGACGAACGCCCCCTCCGCGCTGTGGTTCGACGTGGGCCCCGGGTACTTCGAGACGCTCGGTGTGCCCCTGGTGGAGGGGCGCCCGATCGATGAGCGGGACGGGCGCGGCTCGGAGCCGGTGGCGCTCATCAACGAGACCATGGCAGGCCGCTTCTGGCCGGGAGCGAGCCCGCTCGGGGCGACCGTCACGCTGCCGGAGCTGGATGCGACCGTACGGATCATCGGCGTGGTCGGGGATGTGCGGCCCTTCGATCCCGGCTCGTCCACCGAGCCCGAGCTGTATGTGTCGAACCGTCAGCGAACGCGCGGCGCGACGTACTTCGCGCTCCGCACCACGTTGGATCCCGGGACGCTGGCCGGGCCGGTGACCGCCGCCATCCAGGAGCTGGATGTGGACCTCGTGCCGCTCCGCCTGCGCGCCCTGCCCGAGCTGGCGGCGGCCGAAGTCATCCGCCCGCGCTTCAACATGCTGCTCGTGGGCCTGTTCGCCGTGATCGCCCTCGTCCTCGCGATGGTCGGCGTGTACGGGGTGATCGCGTACACCGTCGAGCAGCGCCGCTACGAGATCGGAATCCGCATGGCCCTGGGGGCGGAGCGCACGCGCGTCGTGCGCTGGATCATCCGCGAGGGGCTGGTGATGGTGCTCATCGGCGTGGCGCTGGGCCTGGTCGGCGCCCTCGCCTTCGGCCGGTTCCTCGGCAGCATGCTGTACGGCGTCTCGCCCACCGACCCGGTGTCGATCGGCGGCATGGTGGCCGCGCTGGTCCTCGCCGGGCTCGCCGCGTCGGCCATCCCGGCGATCCGCGCCAGTCGCGTGGATCCGCTCGCCTCACTGCGGCAGGAGTAGGGGAGTCGCCGGTGGAGCCCTTCTGGGAACGGGCCTACGCCACCCCGGACGCGAGCGCGTTCGGGCCGCCGTCCGCGGAGATCCTCGAGCTGGTGCCGCGTCTGCCGGCCGGGGCGCGGGTGCTCGATCTGGGCTGCGGCGACGGACGGAACTCGCTCGTCTTCGCACGGGCCGGGTGCGAGGTCACCGCCGTGGACCGGTCGCGGCGGGGAGTCGAGCGCCTCCGCGCACGCGCCGCGGAGGAGGGGCTCGTCGTCGAGACCCGGATCGAGGACCTGTCCGAGCACATGCCCGCGGGGGCGTACGACGTGATCGTCGCGCACGGCGTGCTCCACCTCCTCGAGCCGGATCGCTGCCTCGCCTTGATCGGCGAGATGCAGGGAGCCACGACGCGGGCCGGGTGGAACGTGATCGCCGTGTTCACGGACCGACTCCCGCAGCCGCCCGACCTGGCGCCGTTCGTCCTGCGACCGTTCCGGGAAGGCGAGCTCGCGCGGCTCTACGACGGCTGGAGGATCGAGCTCTTCCGCTCCTACGTGCTCGAGGACGAGCACCCGGGTGGCGTCCGTCACCGTCATGCCATCGACAAGCTGGTGGCGCGAACAGCCTGATCCGAGGGAGGGCCGGGCGCCCCTCGGTTCCCTCGTGCGCGTGGGTGGTGGCCCCGCGGCTCGGTGCGCGCGAGGCCGCGGGATCGACGGCCGCGGGTCGCAATCAGTCCTCCCGGTTCGGTGGGACACGGATCCGAACGACGTTCGTATCGGTGTAGATCGTGATCGTGCCCTCACCACGCATCTGGTCGACGGTGACCGGGGCGCCGCGAACCTCCACGGCGGCCCCATTGAGCGTCCCGCTGAAGCGGAGGGGCCCATCCTCGTCGAGCCCGGACGCCGGTCCCTCGGAGCGACGCGTGCGCCCGGCATCGTCCCGCGCGTCGGGGACGAGAGACCCGCTTCCGAAGCTGCCGTCCGGACTCGAGAACACGATCCGTACCGGAACGCCGGGACGGAGCGCCCCGAATGCCTCGCCTCCCTCTCGACTCTCGAGCGGGTGACCGGCGATGCGCCGCACCAGGTCGCCGGCGCTCAGACCCGCGCGGGCGGCCGGTCCCCCGGGCTCCACCGCGAGGACACGTATGGGCTGGCTGAAGCCCCACACCACGCTGCCATCGGGGGTCGTCTGGATCATGCAGTGGGAGCATTCGAAGGTCAGACCGAGCGCCACTCCGGGCGTTGCGGTGATCGTGGGACGGCCGACCGCGGGCACATCCGTGGCGTCCGCGGCTCGTCCGCCGCCGGGCGGGCTCACATCGATCTCGCCGATGTGGGGCAGCCGGTCGAGTAATGCGGTCTCCGACGCCTCCTCCTCCGCACACCGCGGGACGGCCCGCACCTCCGTCTCCCGAACGCGACCATTCCGCCGATAGGTGAGCCGGACCAGGTCTCCCGGCTTCGCGTGCTGGAGCCGTCGGCTCCCCTCGAGCGTCGTGATGGGGATGCCGTCGACCGCCACGATCCGATCCCCACGACGCACGATGCCATCGAGCGGGCTGCCGGATCGAATCTCGTCGACCTCGGGCTCGATGGAGTAGATCCACGTGAACCGGATCGATCCATCCTCTCGCTCCCCATCCTGCGTGCGGGCGATCACGCACTCGTTCCCGGTGCACCCCACACTCGCGAGCCCGAAGTCGGCTGCCATGCGTCCCGGACAGGAGCCGCCCTGTTGGGCGGCGGCCGGCAGCGCCACGGTCAGCGCGACGATTGCCCCCCACGCCGGTGCCCGCCCCGATCGGCCGGCCGATGTCGGCGCCCCGATCGCGCCGCGCCAGTCCGAGCTTCCGTGCCGTGTCATGATCCCACCTCCTGTATCGCTTCAAACGAACGCCCGGTCCGTGAGCGATCTCTAGAACGAGAACGTTCGACGGATGGCGGCCTGGTCCCGTGTCTCCCCCCGCATCCGATCTTCCAGCAGCTCGATGAGGACCGGCGGCAGCGGGTCCTCCGGATCGAGCCGCGCCATGATCCGGGCCGCCGCGTGGAGCGTGGTGGTCGCGACCTCCCGGCCGCGCCCGACGGTTGAATCGGCCCCCGACTCAGCGCGCAGCGTCTCGAGCGCCATCAGCGAGCGGACGTAGGCGGACCCCACCTCCTGCACCCGGAGCGCCGCGTCCTGCTCGCGCACGGCGAGGAACGCATCGGTCGCGCTCCGGGCCCCGAGCCGGTGGCCCGCGAGACCGCCGCACAGGAAGAGGGCGAACCCCGCCGCTACGGCCGCCCACACAGGCACCCCGCGCGACGTGAAGCCGACGCCGGAAGACCTGGCCGGGGATCCCCGGTCCACCAGGGTGCCGCGTTCCCTGAGTAGCTGGACGATCCGGCCTTCGAGCAGGTCGGAAGGCTCCTTCTCACGCGGCAGACGGGCGAGCGCCTCGAGCTCGACGGCTGTCAGCTCGTCATCCTCGCCGTTCGGGTCGATTCTGTCGTCCGTCATGGGTCCCTCCTTCGCGACGTCGCCCGATCCGGTGCGGGAGCCCCCGCGGTCCGATCCGCCGACGCCAGCATGGTGCGCAGGGCACCTCGCGCTCGGCTGAGCTGGGTTCGGGACGACACCGCCTCGATCCCCAGCCGCTCGCCGATTTCGACGTGCGTGAATCCCTCGATGTCGTGCAGGACGAGCACGGTCCGGTAGCCGTCCGGCAGCCTGGCGATCGCGCGTTCGAGATCGAGCCGCTCCGGGACCGAGGTCGGTGCGACCGCGCGCCTCTCATCCTCCAGCTCGACCGGCTCACGGTGCCCGTGGCGTCGTAGCCAGTCGCGCGTGAGGTTGAGCGCGATCGAGCCCAGCCACGTACGCAGCGTCGAGTCCCAGCGGAAGCGCTCGAACCCCGTGGCGGCGCGAATCCAGGTCTCCTGCACGATGTCCTCCGCGTCGGCCTCGGATCGGGCCTGCACCCGAAGCACGAACTGGAACAGGTACGGCGTGTGCCGCCGGTACAACGTCCGGAACGCGGTCTCGTCGCGGTGCCGGATCACCCGGTCGACCAGGGTCCTGTCGCTCACCGGCTCGGTCACGTGTCCTCCGGGCTCCGGACGAGGGGGCGTTTCCGCCTCTCGTCCTGTCTGTCGGGGTGGCCCGCGGAAACGTTGCACGGGCCCCGACGACGCGCGGGAGGCGGGGTGGTCGAGGCCTGCGTCGGCGCGCGCGCCCCGGCACGCGGGAATGTCCGCCCCGCCAGCCGGGAGACCGGGTGTGGGTGCGGCGCAACACATCCGTCGTGTCCCCATCTCGCCGGTGGCTCCCGCCTCCGTCCCGGCGCTCCCGGTGCGGATTCAAGTCCATGTCAACACGGCCCTTGCGACCCGGCCGCGGTCGGTCGCCCCATCATGACGGGGCCCCGGGGCGTGGGTCGGGCGCGATTCTTCCGTACCCGAACCGCGTTCGGACGGACGAAGCCGACGGGACCAAGGTGGCGACGGGGATATGGTGGGTGAAGACCGAAGGCCTGATCGCGAGGCGGACGGCGGATTCATCGCCGCGGATCTGGTCTGGATCGGCGCCTGGCTCGGGCTGGCGAGCGGGTTGATCGAGGTCGGCATCGTGACGGTCGAGCACGTCACGGTTCATCCGATCATGGAGCTCAGTCGCGACTACGTGTGGCTCACGCCGCTCGCCGGGCTGCTGCTCGTGGGGACTCCCGCGCTCGTGCTCGCCGCGATCGGGCACCGGTGGCGACTCGCCCTCCGGATCGGGCTCTTCCTGGCCTTGACGCTCGCCGTGCTGGCTCTCCTGCTCCTGATCCCGCGCCTCGCGGATGTGGCGTGTCTGGTGCTCGCGCTTGGCATCGCCACACGCCTGCTCGTGTGGATCGTGCGGCGGCCCGCGACGACCAGGAGGCTGGTACGCCGAACGCTGCCCGGGCTCGCGCTCCTCGTGCTCCTGCTGGGCACGGGCGTCCGTGGCCGGAGGGCGCTCGAGACCAGGCGCGGCCTGGCCGCATTGCCCCCGCCCCCGGCGGAGGCGATCAACGTCCTGCTGATCACGCTCGACACCGTCCGGGCCGCCAGCCTCAGCCTGTACGGCCACGAGCGGTCGACGACCCCGAACCTCGAGCGTTACGCGGCGCGAGGCGCCGTGTTCGAGCACGCCTTCTCGGCCGCTCCGTGGACGCTGCCGTCACATGCCAGCCTGCTCACCGGGCGCTGGCCGCACGAGCTGTCGGCGTCGTACGGCATGCCGCTCGACGACTCGTCCGGGACGCTGGCCGAACTCCTTCGCGACCGCGGATACGAGACGGTGGGGTTCGTGGCCAACATGCGCTATTGCGGGTACGAGTCGGGGCTCGATCGGGGGTTCCTGCGCTACGATGACTACGATGTCTCGCTCGGCCGGCTGCTCGAGAGCTCGGCCCTGGCGCGCGCCGTGTTCGACAACTTCCGGCTGCGGCGCCTGGTCCGCGACGACCAGCACCTGGGGCGCAAGAGCGCGGACGAGCTCAACGAGGAGGTGTTCGAATGGCTCGCCGACCGACCGGCGGACCGCCCGTTCTTCGCCTTCCTCAACTACTTCGACGCGCACGAACCCTATCTGCCGCCCGCCCCGTTCGACACGCGCTTCGGCGACGGTCGGGCCGAAGGTCGCCTGAGCCCCCTTCACCACTGGCTCTGGGATCCGGCCGTGCGACATGCCGAGCTGACGCCGGAGGAGATCCGCGAGGAGCGGTTCGCCTACGAGGGCGCGATCGCCTACCTGGACGATCGCATCGACCGCCTCCTCGCTCGACTCGAAGAGCTGGGCGAGGCGGACAGGACGCTGGTCGTGATCACCGCGGATCACGGCGAGGAGTTCGGCGAGCACGGCGTGTTCGAGCACGGGTACAGCCTGTACCGGCCGTCCATTGAAGTCCCGCTCGTCATCGTCCTGCCGGGGAGCGTTCCGGCGGACGCTCGATACGCGGAGCCCGTGAGCCTGCGCGACGTGCCCGCCACGATCGGCGATCTGCTGGGAATCGCCGGAGGGGGCGGCCTCCCGGGGCGCTCGCTGGCCGCCGCATGGGAGGAGTCCCGAGGGGGCGCGGCGCCGACCCCGATCGTCTCCGAGCTGGACTACGCCAGCGGGCAGCCCGACTGGTTCCCGGTCAGCCGCGGCGACATGCGTTCGTTGATCGACGAGGGGGCGCACTACATTCGAAGCGGCGACGGCCGGGAGGAGCTGTACGACCTCGCGGACGATCCGTGGGAGACCCGAGACCTGGCACCGGGCCCGGCAGCCGGCCCCTCGCCCAGGCTGGCGTCGCTCCGTGCGCGCCTCGAGCAGGCGCTCGGCCACGAATCCCGGGCCCGGGGCGCGGCTACCCGACCGGGGGGATCGGAGCCTTGAGTCCGCCCGCGGGCCGAAGCCCGATCTACGCGAACATCTGGACGTACCGCGTCGTGATGAACGTGCTCTACGGGGGTCGGTATCGTCGGCGCTTCGAGCGCATCGCGGAGGTGGTGGGGGCCGAGGTCGACTCGGTGTGCGAGCTGTGCTTCGGCGATACGATCTTCGCCGCGTGGTGTCGGGATCGGGAGATCGCGTGGACCGGGATCGACCTCAACCCGGGATTCTGCGCGCGGGCCCGCTCGCAGGGCTTCCGCGTGCTCGAGGGGGACGTGCTGGAAGCCACGCTCCCGCGCGTGGACGCGTGCGTGATGATCGGATCGCTGTACCACTTCATCGATCGCCTGGACGCGCTGTTCGACGCGGTGTTCGCGAGCTCGTGTCGCTTTCTGGTCTCCGAGCCGGTTCGCAACCTCTCGTCGCGCGCCGGGCCCGTGGGGTGGCTGGCCCGCCGGTCGGCGGATCCGGGCGACGGCCGGGCGATGCTCCGCTTCGACGAGCCCGGCCTGCGAAGCGCCTTCGACGAGCAGGCGGGGCGGCTCGGTCTGTGCCTCGAGATCCACTCGGTGGACCGTGACCTTCTCGCGGAGCTGAGCCGATGAGCGGGCCCGAAATCTCCATCGTCGTCCCCGTGTTCAACAGCGAGGCCTGCCTGCCGGAGCTGGCCCGACGTGTCCGGTCCACGATGGAAGGGCGCTTCTCCCGGTACGAGCTCACCCTGGTGGACGACTGCAGCACCGATGGGAGCTGGGAGGCGATCGTCGGGGTGACCCGGGAGCATCCGTTCGCCACCGGGGTCGCCCTCCGCAAGAACGTCGGGCAGGACAACGCGATCATGGCGGGTCTCAAGACCGCCGGGGGCGAGGTCGTGATCGTGATGGATGACGACCTGCAGCACGATCCGGCCGACATCCCGGCCCTCGTCGACGAGCTCCGGCGCGGGTTCGATGTGGTGTTCGCGCGCTTTCCGCACAAGCGACAGGCGGTCTGGAAGAACATCGGGAGCTTGCTGGCCGATCGCCTCGCCGGCTGGGTCCTCGGCAAGCCGAGCGGGATCTACCTGTCGCCGTTCAAGGCCATCCGCGGCGATGTGGTGCGCGAGATCATCCGCTACGACGGGCCGTACAGCTACATCGATGGTCTCCTGTTCGCCGTGACCTCCAGCACGTCGCAGGTCCGGGCGGAACACCACACGCGATTCGCGGGCCGTTCGAACTACACCCTCCGCCGGTCGATCCAGGTCGCCCTCAAGCTGGCCACCAGCTTCTCCGTGCTGCCGCTGCGGATCGTCACGTTCCTCGGGGGAGCGATCTCGCTCGCCGCCCTGCTGGCCGCCGCGTTCTTCGCCGTGCAGGCCTTCGTGCTCGCGCAGATGCCGGAGGGCTGGCCGTCGCTGATCGTCACCGTGCTGTTCCTGGGCGGTATCCAGCTCATGGGGATCGGCGCCGTCGGCGAATACATCGGCCGGATCTTCGTGACGCAGAACAAGCGCCCGCAGTTCACGGTGCGCGAGGTCGTGGGTCGGGCCTCGCCTCCGGAATGGTCGCGAGAGGTCGAGGCGGTCGAACCGGTCGCGGCGGTGCCGAGATCATCGACGTGACACGCGGGAGGTCCCGGCCGGCCCCCGGGGCGTGGCCCCCGCGCGGTGACGGCGACTCGAATCGGTGGGCCTGGCAGGGCTGGGTCGTCTTCGGTTGTGCCCTGCTGCTGGCCCCGACGCTCACCTTCCGGCTCGGCGTCGACCAGGGCGTGTTCGCCTACATGGGGGATCAGATCCTCCACGGCCGGTGGCCCTACACCGGCACGTGGGAGGCCGACTACCCCGGTCTCATGTTCCTCCAGGCCCTCGAGATCCTCGTCTTCGGTCGCTCGGTCGTCATGTTCCGCGTGTTCGATCTCCTGTTCCAGCTCGGGATCGCCCTCCTCATCTACCGCATCGCGCATCGCGTCGCAGGGCGCGCGGCGGGCATCCTGGGAGCGTTCACCTACTGCCTCATCTACCAGGGGTACGGCCCGTGGAACACGGCACAGCGCGAGGGCTTCGGCCTGCTGTTCGTGTTGCTCGGGTACTGGCTCCTGTTCACGTCGGACCGCCGGACGGCGGGCAGGACCGCCGCCGGGATCGGGCTGTCGCTGGGGCTCGCGACCCTGATCAAGCCGACCCTGCTAGCCGCGGCGGCCTTCTACCTGCCGCTCGTCAGGCGCCTGCGCGGGGACGGGTGGAAAAGGCTGGCGATCGCCGCCGCCGGAGTGGCGCTTCCGGCGGTCGTGGTCATCGCGTTCTACACCGCTCTCGGCTCCCTCACCGCCCTGTACGAGGCCACGGTCGCCTACCAGCCGGTCTACGCCAGTCGGTTGCGGGGCGATGAGCCGCTCCTGCTGGCCTGGTTGTCGAACGTCCCGCGGCTCGGCGCGCAGACCTGGTTCATCTCGGTCGCATACCTGCCGTTCCTGTTGTTCGGCGAACATGTCGAGGAACGTCGGATGCTGTATCTCGGGTACCTGGGAACGCTCGCCGCCATCGTCGTCCAGGGCACGTTCGCCGGATACCACTACCTCCCGGGTCTGGGGATCGGGGCGGTGCTGCTGGGCCACATGTTCCAGACAGTGTGCGGGTGGATCACGCGAAGCTCCCGGTGGCCGGCCCGTCTGCGGCGGGTCGCATCCCCCGTGCTGTGGGCCCACGTGATCGTGCTGGCCGCCATCCCCTTCTATATGCGGGCGGATTCGCTCGAGCGACTGGTCACGGGCCGCTTTCTCGGGCCACCCCAGCCGGGGGAGTTCCGCAACCGGACCGTGTTCGACTACACGGAGAGCTTCGAGGTCGCACGATACCTGCATACCCATACGAAGCCGGACGATCCGGTGCAGGTGTGGGGGTACGAGTCGCTGGTCTACTACCTGGCGGATCGCACGCCACCGACACGGTTTCAGATGACGCATCCGCTGGTGATGCGGCCTCCGGGAGGGGAGCTGTCGCCGATGCAACGACGGTGGCGCCGCGAGTTCATCGGCGATGTCACGCGCGACCCTCCCAAGTACGTGGCCGTCGTGCGACAGGACGACTGGTGGTGGGCCCCGGAGGAGAAGACCTCCGCGGAGCTGCTCGAGGAGGACTTTCCCGCCTTTCGGGACTTCATCCACGAGCGATACCGGCCCGAGACCGAGATCGGCCGCTTTCTGGTCTACAGGAGAACGGACGACCGGGAGGACGCGACGGCGAGCGCGGAAGCGCCATGAACGGAAGAGCGGAGGGACCTATGGGATCGAGCGTGGGGGAGGGCGATTCGCCCTCGGGGCCCGTCGTCGCGTCGCACGCCCGAGCGGTCACGGACGATGCGCCGGTGCGTCCTCGCGATGACTTCCTCGTGTTCGGGTCGCCGCTCATCGGCGAGGAGGAGAAGCGCGAGATCCTGGACTGTCTCGAGACCGGCTGGATCGGGACCGGACCCAAGGTGGCGCGCTTCGAGGAGGACTTCCGTCACTACAAGCATGCCGAGCACGCGGTCGCCGTACACTCGTGCACGGCGGCCCTCCATCTCAGCTTGCTGGCGGCCGGGATCGGACAGGGGGACGAGGTCATCACCACCCCGATCACCTTCGGCGCGACCGCGAACGCGATCCTCCACACCGGGGGCCGGCCGGTGCTGGCGGACGTGGACGCGCGCACGCTCAATATCGACCCGGCACAGGTCGAGGCACGGATCACGGACCGCACGGCGGCGATCCTGCCCGTCCACTTCGCGGGCCGTCCGTGCGACCTGGATGCGATCACGGCGATCGCCGAACGGCACGGCCTGCGCGTCATCGAGGACTGCGCGCATGCGGTCGAGACGCTGTACCACGGCCGTCACGTGGGCACGTTCGGCGACTTCGGGTGCTTCAGCTTCTACGTCACGAAGAACCTCACCACGGCCGAGGGCGGGATGATCCTCACGCGGGACGAGGAAGCCGCCGGAAGGGTACGCATGCTCGCGCTCCACGGCCTGACGCGGGACGCATGGAAGCGCTTCAGCGACGAGGGCTACAAGCACTACAAGGTCGCGGCCTGCGGCTTCAAGTACAACATGATCGACCTTCAGGCGGCCCTCGGCATCCACCAGCTCCGACGGCTCGAGGAGAGCTGGGAGCGCCGCCGGCAGGTGTGGGACACCTACCAGGCCGCGTTCGCCGATCTCCCGCTCACGCTGCCGGCCGACCCCGATCCCGAGACCCGGCACGCGTACCACCTGTACACCGTGCTGGTGGACCGCGATGCCGCCGGGCTCACGCGCGACGAGTTCCTGGTCGCGATCACGGCGGAGAACATCGGGGTGGGGGTGCACTACGAGAGCCTCCCGACGCACCCCTACTACCAGGAGAGCCTGGGGTGGCGCTCGGAAGACTATCCGAACAGCCACTGGATCGGCGAGCGCACGGTGAGCCTGCCGCTGTCGGCGAAGCTCGAGGACCGCGACGTGGACGACGTGATCCGCGCCGTGCGGAAGATCGTCGCCCCGCGATGAGCGGGTCGGAGGGTCGTCGCCGGGTGCTCGTGACGGGTGGGGCGGGGTTCATCGGGGCCAACTTCGTCCACTACTGGGTCCGGGAGCATCCGGCGGACGAGATCGTCGTCCTGGACGCGTTGACGTATGCCGGCACCCTGACGAGCCTGGAGCCGCTCCTCGGGCGGCCGGGCCTCGAGTTCGTGCAGGGCGATATCCGCGACCCGGGCCTGGTGGAAGCCCTGCTCGCCGAGTACGAGATCGACACGATCGTCCACTTCGCGGCCGAGAGCCACGTCGACCGTTCGATCGAGAGTCCGGCCGGGTTCGTGGAGACGAACGTGCTCGGCACCTACGTGCTCCTCGAGGCGGCGCGTCGGTCGTGGCTTGGCGGCGCCGTGAGCGCCGGATCGGACGCGTGCCGGCGCTTCCATCACATCTCGACCGACGAAGTGTACGGAAGCCTCGGCCCGGACGATCCCCCCGCCTCGGAGAGCACGGTCTACGCCCCGAACTCTCCCTACGCCGCCAGCAAGGCGGCCGCGGACCATCTGGTGCGCGCCTATCACCGCACGTACGGGTTGCCGGTGACCACGAGCAACTCCGCGAACAACTTCGGGCCCTATCAGTTTCCGGAGAAGCTCATCCCCCTGATGCTGATACGCGCCCTCGAAGGGAAGCCGCTTCCGGTGTACGGCGACGGCCAGAACGTGAGGGATTGGCTGCACGTCGAGGACCACTGCCGCGGCATCGACCTCGTGATCGCCTCCGGTCGTCCCGGCGAAACGTACAACATCGGGGGCGACAACCAGGTGAGGAACATCGACCTGGTCCACCGCCTGTGCGAGTTGCTGGATGACGGATTCCGCGAGGACCCGGCGCTCGCGGAGCGCTTTCCGGATGCGCCGGCCGCCCGAGGGGCATCCAGCGGCGAGTTGATCGCCTTCGTCACGGACCGGCCCGGTCACGATCGCCGCTACGCACTCGATTCGCGCAAGGTGCGGGGCCTGGGCTTCCAGCCGCGCGAAGCGTTCGAGGAGACGCTGCGGGCCACGCTCGGCTGGTACCTCGATCACGAGTCCTGGTGGCGCGGCCTGATGGACGGCGGGTATCGGGCGTGGATGTCGCGCCAGTACGGACCGCGCGCCACGGCGGAGGCGAGCGAGGCATGAAGGGGATCATCCTCGCCGGGGGTCTCGGGACGCGGCTCTACCCGCTGACCAAGTCGCTCAGCAAGCAGCTCATGCCGGTGTACGACAAGCCGATGATCTACTATCCGCTCTCGGTGCTCATGATGGCCGGGCTGCGGGACATTCTGGTCATCTCGACGCCGCAGCACCTGCCGCTGTACCGGGAGCAGCTGGAGGACGGCGAGCAGTGGGGCCTGAGGCTCCGGTACGCCGAGCAGCCTCGCCCCGATGGGCTCGCGCGGGCCTTCGTGATCGCGGAGGAGTTCATCGGCGCCGACCCCGTCGCCCTCATCCTCGGTGACAACATCTTCTTCGGGGACCGCATGGCGGCCCTCGTGCAGGAGGCCGCCGAGCTGCACGACGGCGCACGGATCTTCTGCTACCGCGTGAAGGACCCGCAGCGCTACGGGGTGGTGGAGCTCGATGACGAAGACCGCATCGTCGCGCTGCACGAGAAGCCCGCTTCACCCCCGTCGAACTATGCGATCACGGGGCTGTACTTCTACGGAAACGACGTCGTGCGCGCGGCTCGCGAGCTCGAACCTTCGGTGCGCGGCGAGTACGAGATCACCGACCTGAACCGTCGTTATCTGGACGAGGGTCGGCTCGAGGTAGAGATTCTCGGCCGGGGGATCGCGTGGCTGGACACGGGGACGCACGACAGCCTGCTCCAGGCGGCGAACTTCGTGGAGACCGTGGAGTCGCGTCAGGGACTGCGGATCGCGTGTCTGGAGGAGATCGCCTGGCGGATGGGATTCATCGACACGAAACGGCTGGGCCGTCTCGCGGAGCGGATGCAGGACGGCCAGTATGCGGAGTATCTACATGAGCTTCTGGAACGCGAGGGTCGGAGGGGCGAGGGGAGCATGCTGCGAGGGCGCCTCTCCCGGTAGGTCGGGCCGCGTGTCGGCCGGGTCGCTTTCGCCGCTGTGCCGTGTGACGGGCCTGTTGGGCGCGCTCGCGCTCGCCGCGTGCGGGGGAGACGGCACCGCGCCGGATGGGGGGACGCCTCCCTCGCCGCCGCCGCCCCCCCCGCCGGGAGCGGTGGGACCGGCGTTCTCCACCTTTCTCGGTGGAAGCGAGGAGGACCAGCCACGCGATGTCGCGCTCGACGCCGCGGGCAACGTCTACGTGACGGGCGGCACGCTGTCGCCCGACTACCCGGTCACGTCCGGGGCCTTTCGGACGACGCACAACGCGGGTGCCAGCCCCAGCCAGTCCTCGATCCAGCCCATGGACGTGTTCGTCACCAAGCTCGGCCCCGGCGGGGCCATCGCGTGGTCCACGTTCGTGGGCGGGCGCAACTACGACCGCGCCTACGGCATCGAGGTCGATGACCAGGGGTTCGTGTACATCGCCGGCCGGGCCGGGGACGGGTTCCCCGTCACCGGCGGCGCGCTCCAGACCGCGTTCCGGGGTGGGCAGGAAGCGCCCCAGTACGGGCCGCAGGACGGATTCGTGTGCAAGATCCGACCCGATGGGGGCTCCGTCGTGTTCTGCACCTACTTCGGGAGCACGGACTCGGTGATCATCCGGGACCTCGCGGTGGACTCCCAGGGGAACATATACGTGGCCTCGGCCTGGGACGGCGGCACCTGGCCGCCGGAGATCGGCGGGGCGTTCACCAATTCGCCCCACGGGGGCGTGGACGCCGTGGTGGCGAAGATCAGCCCGGATGGCTCGCAGGTGTTGTGGGCCACGTATCTCGGCGGCTCGGGGACGGAGAGCCACCAGAACTCGGTGCGCGTGGATGGAGCCGGCAACCCGTACGTCCTGCTCACCACGAGCTCCGCGAACGCTCCCACGACCGCCGGAGTCCCCTACCCGAGCTACTCGGGCGGAGGCGATCTCTACGTGGCCCGTCTGGACCCGGGCGACGGGGGCCTCGTGTGGGCGACGTACGTGGGGGGCTCGCAGAACGAATCCACAGAGACGCACGAGTTCGCCGTGGACCGCAGCGGTCGCGCGTGTGTCGCGGCCCCCACGAAGTCCCAAGACCTTCCGACGACCTCCGGCGCCGTGCAGCCCTCCTACGGCGGCGGGAACAACGACATGTTCGCGACCTGCTTTTCGTCCGATGGGGCGACGGTGCTCGGCAGCACCTACCTGGGCGGGTCGGGCGCCGACCGCCCCGAGGGGGTGGCGATGGATGACGACGGGCATCTGTACTTCACGGGCGTCACGTCGTCGGATGACTTCCCGGTGAGCGACAACGCGTACCAGCCGAATCCCGGTGGGGGAGACCCCGATGTCGCGGTCGTGATGCTCCCGCTGAGCATGGACCGCGTCCTGTACGCCAGCTACCTGGGCCGCTCGGGGTTCGACGCGGGTCGTGGCGCGGCGGCGGGTGCCGGGCGGGTGTTCGTGCTCGTCGGACAATCCGACTCGAGCGACTTTCCGGTGTTGCATCCCCTCCAATCCTATGGGGGCGGGATCGACGGGATCGTCGTCCGGTTCGAGTTCCCCTGACCGGGGGCCGGAAAGCGCACCCCGCGCGGCTGCGCCGCCGGGTCAGCCTTTCCGGTAGCGGGCGAACGTCCGGAGCGCGCGGACCCAGTCCCCGAAGCCGATCTTCTTCCCCTCCTCACGGCTGCGGGGCGCGTAGCCGATCGGCACCTCTCCGATGGTCCTTCCGGCGGCGAGAATCTTCGCCGTGATCTCGTGATCGAGCTCGAAACCGGTCGTCTCCAGCTCGAGGTCCGCGAGGGCCTCGCGCCGGAACAGCTTGAGAGCCGTGACCGTGTCGGTCAGGTAGCGGCCGGTGAACAGCAGGGCCACGCCGCTCAGGCTCTGGCCGCCGAGGTACGCCGGCCACGACTGTCCCCGGTGCTTCGACGACAGGAGGTTGCGCAACGGCCCGCGCCCGGGATATCGCATGTAGCGGCTGCCGTACACGGCATCCACCCCGTCTCGCAGCAACATCTCGAGCATGGGCACGTAGTCGCGCGGGTCGTACTCCAGGTCGGCGTCCTGGATCATCACGAAGTCGCCCGTGGCCCGCCGGATCCCGTCCCGCACCGCCATCCCCTTGCCGCCGTTGGCGCGGCGCTCGAGGAGCGTCACCGCATCGAAGCCCGACGCGATGTCCGCCGTGTCGTCGCTCGAGCAGTCGTCGACCACGATCACCTCGGTCGTTACCCGGAACCTCGACAGGTCCACGGCGAGCACCCGGGTCAGGAGCTCGCCGATGAAGCGCTCCTCGTTGTACGCCGGGACGATCACCGACAGGACGCCGCTCACGTGGCCCCCCTCCGCAGGTGCTCGGCGATGCGTCGCCGTTCTTCGGGAGTGTTCACACCGATCGACTCGATCGCATCCGTGGCGTGGACGGTGAGCACCCGCTCGCGCGCCGCGAGCCACGGAATGAACGGGAGGAAGTTCCGCTCGCCGCTGCCGCTCGACATCTCGGCCTCGCGGGCGAACTCGGGAAGCAGCTCCAGATAGGCGCGGCCCCCGAGCGCGAACAGTCCGATGTCGCTCTCGCCGACCTCGGGCATGGCGTCTCCCTCCCTTCGCTGGAGCACGTCGACGATGCGGTCCGAGGCATCCCGGACGAAGTGGATGTAAGGCCGTTCGCGTCGCACGGTGGGGAGCACGAGCGCGGCACCCGGGTCGGACGCGGCGACGCGGGCGAGCCGGGCTCGCGTCGACTCCCGCACCGCCACCTGATCGCACCAGGTCACCCACACCTCATCGGGTCCGGTCGCCTGGAGGTCCCCGGCCGGGATGAGGACCGCGTCGAGCATGCCGGTCGGCTCCTCCTGGATGTGGAGCCCGATGTCGAGCCCCGACGGCTCCAGGAGACGGCGGAAGCGTGGCAGGGTGCCGGGCGCCACGACGATGGCGACGTGATCGACCAGCGGCCGGTACATCTCGATCAGACGGACGATCATCGGCACGCCCGCCACGGGGACCAGCGCCTTCGGGAGCGTGTGGCCCAGACGGGAGCCGCGACCGGCCGCCGGAATCACCAGGGCGCGCATGTCTAGGGCTCCGTCACCAGGTGCCCGACGACCTCGGCGAGCGTCGCGAAGCGCCCGATGAAGCGCGGGTCGGGGTGCCCGATCCCCGTCCGTACCGACAGGGCCCAAGCGCCGGACCCGAGCGCCGCGTCGAGACCGCTGGCGCTGTCCTCCACGACGACGGCCCGATCGGGTGACACGCCGAGCATGCGCATGGCCTCGAGGTAGCAGTCGGGAGCCGGTTTCCCCCGGTTCACGTCCTCGGCGGTCACCACGGCATCCAGGTAGGGGCGGATCCCGCTTCGGTCCAGCACCAGCTCCGTGGCGCGCCGGGAGGCGCCGGTGGCCAGGGCGAGTGACGTCCGGGCCGCGAGCGAGCGTACGGCCGGCAGGGTGTCGTCGAACACGATGGGCTCCGACGCGATCAGCTCGAGGGCGGTCGCCTGCTTGAATCGGACCCACTCCTCCAGGTCGCCCGCCCGCGGAGAGAGCGAGGCCGTGTGCTCGCGAACGACGTCGAGCGTCCGACGACCGGCGAGCGTCTCGTACGGCGGGGCGTCGATGCCGAGGTGGCTCCACAGGATGTCGTACGCTCGACGGTGACAGGGCGACGTGTCGACGAGCACGCCATCCATGTCGAGGATCACGAGATCGTAGCGCGGACTCACGCCAGCGGGTCCGGGGCGGACGCGGCGGGGAGGGACCCGGGACCAGCGGCGCCGTGGGCGTCGGCTCTCCTCCGACTCCGCCCCCCGAGCCTCGATCCCAGGATGATCCACAGCGAGCGCAGGCCGTCCGACACCCCCGTCCGCCGAACGAGTCGGGGCGAGATCGGGAAGAACCGGACGGGGGTCTCGAAGATCTCTCCACCGGCGCGCAGCACCCGCGACAGCAGCCGCTGGTTGAGACACGGGTCGTCGAGGTCGACGCCCGCCTCGCGGAGCTGCTCGGCACGCACCGCGCGCACTCCGGAGAGCGTGTCCGACACGTAGCGCCCGTACAGGAGGAGGTAGGACACGCTGAGGAGGTGGCTTCCGAGGTAGCTGACCGCGCCAAGCAACGGGGTGTGGCGGTAGCGGAGCCGATAGGACTCGTGGATCTCGTGGACGAACAGCCGCCGGCTGCCCCACACGGCATCGAGCCGCCCCCAGGTGAGGTGCGACACGATGTTCACGATGTCCTCGCCGCGGTACATGCCCGACGAGTCGAACAGCACGAAGTAGTCGACCCGATCGTCCTCGCACGCCTCGAGCGTCACGCCGTCGGACGGCCGATCCGGCGAGTGGACGTTGACGGCCCGGAACGGCAGCCGGCCGCTGAACGAGACGTCGATGGGCTCGGGACAGGAGTAGTAGAGGGTGCAGTCGACCGGAACGTCGGCGATCCCGCCGCGCAGCGCTTCCACCATGGTTTGGGCGATCTTGTTGGCCGAGCGCGTCTCGAGCAGCAGCACCGCCACCGCCGGACGCCTCCTCCGCTCGAGCCGCGACTCCACGAACGGGATCAGGATCCGGGCTGCGTTGTGACGGCCCGTCACCCCGTCCTCGTAGTTGCCGATACGCGCCAGACGAGGATCCTCGAGACGCTCGACCGGCCCCAGGGGAAGATAGGGGCGCTCTCCGTCCGCCTCGGTCGGGTCGTGGATCACGTAGTGGGTGATCAGAAAGGGCGTCGGGATCGCGTGTCGATCCTTTTCCTGGAGATAGAACACGGCCCGCTCGATGAGGTCCACGGCGGTGCTCTCGAAGATCTCGGCGTCCTCCTCGATGTTCGTGATCAGCAGCTTCAGGGCGGTCTCGTTGCCGGCGATGGCGGGTCCGACACCGGTCGTCAGATAGGAGGGGTACAGACTCGAGTGCTGGGTCCCCGGAGCGAACACGATGAGGTCGGCCTCGCGGAGGCTGGCCAGCGCCGCCGGGTTGGGACGCATGGGACTCTCGAGCTC
This sequence comes from uncultured Gemmatimonadota bacterium, assembly GCA_964499635.1. Classification (GTDB taxonomy): domain Bacteria; phylum Gemmatimonadota; class Gemmatimonadetes; order Palauibacterales; family Palauibacteraceae; genus Palauibacter. The sequence goes on from CAZCLY010000006.1 coordinate 205,215, forward strand.
GCGCAGACGGGAGACCATCTCATCCGCGGGAAGGCCGGCGAGATCCGACGAGCGCTGGGGGCCGAGGGGCCGGTCGACGAGGAAGATCTCGCGGATGCGGCTCGGCCGCGCCGCGTCCACGATCTCCTCCTCGGTCGCCAGCAGCCCGCCGCCCTCCGTGACGCCCACGAGCCACGCGTTCCGTCCATCCGTCACGTTCTCGATCAGGTGGTCGGGAAGACCGAGGAGCCTCGTGTAGGCGCGCACCGCCCGGTTGAACGAGCGCTCCTCGTCGAGGTAGAGACCCGCGAACACGAGGTTGCCCAGGCTGCAGTCCCGGTAGGACGGCTCGCGTCCCGACGCTTCTACCTCCCCGAGCAGACGCGCCGCCGCGCGGCCCAGGGTGTCGCGCACCAGGGGAGCGAGCCCGCACAGACGCTCGAGGTCGACGTCCGATGGAGGAGCCACTCCAGCGGCGGGTCGCTCCCCCCCCGCCCCCGCGTCGACCGCGATCCGATCCAGCGCCGCGCGGGCCGCGTCTCCGGGGCAGTCGACCGGAAACCGGTACGCGAGCAGCTCGAGCAGCTCGGCGGAAGCGGTACCCAGCTCGCCTGCCAGCCACCCAGCGTTCTTCCGGTAGTCGGAGGGGCCGAGGCTGTCGCCGAGAAACCGTCGGATCTCGCCCGTCGACTTCCCGTCGTCGTAGCCGTTGACCAGCAGGGTGAGGTGGACGTGCGGGTGCCGGACAAGCTCCCGGGACAGGAGACGGGAGCCCCGTCCCCCGGTGAACAGCACGACCCGGACTTCGCCCCGGTCCGGCGCGCGCGCCCCCCGCGGCGCGCCCGACGGGGCCGCCTCAGACCGCATGGGAGGGAGTCCGGGCAGTGAGCGGTGCGGCCGCCGGTCGGGGGGAGAACGCCCCCGCGTGCGCCTCGACGATCGTCTCCCGGTAACGCCACAGGAGCACGCCGGCCAGCACGAGCGGTGCGCTCTTGACGAGGCTCGCCGTGAGATCGACGAGTGGCGAGCGGCCGGGACCGAGGAGCCGTTCGAGGGCGAGGATCGCGATCAGGTTCTGGATCGCCGCGAGCCCGAACGCCAGCGAGGCGAGGACGCGACCCCGGGCGGGGATGCGGCGCCAGATCGCCGCGAGAAACGCGAACAGGAGAAACAGCAGTGCCAGATAGTGCTCCCACACGATGGGGGCCGCCAGCAACCCGAACACGACCGCCGCGAGGAATCCGAGGTGCAGGCGGGCCGCCTCGGGCAGCCCACGACGGCGGGCCAGGAGCAGCGGGGCCGCACACGCGGCAAGCGCGAGGACCCGGATCCCCCATGTGATGGCCCCGCCCCATACCGTCCTGCCCGGCGCGCCCGCGAGCGCCTCGAGATACTGGACCGGTGCGGTCACGGCGCTGTTGTACATCCATGGGGACGCCTCGCCGACTCCTCCGAGCACGCGCGCGAGGAACTGCTGGTGCAAGGGCCAGCCCAGCCACCACACGGACACGGCGGCGGTCACGCCGCCGACGAGGGCCGCCACGCCAGCGAACCGGAGACCCGACACGAACATCAGGAACGCCACGATGGGCAGGAGGCCGGGCTTGATCAGCACGGCGAGCGTGAGCAGGAGGCTCGACGCCACGAAGCGACGCCGTGTGTGCGCCACCCAGCCGATCGCGAGGAGGAGGAAGACGGTGGGTGTCGTCTGGCCCCCCACGCGGAACACGGTCCAGAAGGGCTGATACGCGAGGGCGAGGGCGACGAACAGGGCCGCGTAACGCCAGCCGGCGTCGGGCGGAGCCCGGAATCCGCGCAGGTGGAGGAACAGGATGCCGAGACCCGCGAACAGGGCGAGGACGTTCTCGATCTTGAACACGACCATCGCCTCGCCGGGGTCGAACGCCGTGAGCCACGCGTACAGGGGGGCCGATAGCGGCGCGCCCCAGAATCGCATGTTCCCCTGAGGAGCTTCGCCGGCGATGAGTGTGGAGGGGTCGCCGTAGATGTGGTCGATCTCGCCGGCGGCGACCCTTCGCCCGGTGTCGAAGAAGTTCGCGAAATCCCAGCCCGATCCGGCGGGTACCGCGACCCCGACCGCCGAGCCGATGAGCAGCGCGACGAGGCCGGCGATCGCGATCCTCCGATGCCGCGTCTCGGATCGACGACCGTCCACGCCGGGGTAGGGGCCCCGCCCCGCTTCGTCCCCGGTCGTATCGAGCAGGCCACCGATGGCGGTACTCCCCATTCGCGTTCTCCCCCCGCTGATCCCGAGCCTCTCCCGCTGCAAGAGGCAGGCTAGAAGCCGTTGAAGAAGTATGGTGGGTCGCGCGCAGGGGTCTCGCGCGGTTCAGCCAAGGAACGACGGGGCACCCGTCGAAGACGGGTCCGGCGTAGCAGCGCTACGCCGAGGAGGACAGACGACGGATCAACCGCGCGACCCCCCTGCGCCGATCGACAGGGTTGACGCGGTCATCGGGCACGGCGGCTCCGGTCGGCACGGCCCCATCTCCATCGTTGCGGCTCCTCGGAGTAGCTACGGCTACGCCATCGTCGCCCCGCCTTGGATCCGGGGCCGTGGCGACCGGAACGGGACCCGCCCTACTTCTCCAACAGGCTTCCAGGCCCGGGGCGGGGGAAGGAGCCCCCCGAAGCGGTGAATCGGCCGTCGTGTCGTCCGCGGGGGCGGTCCGCTGTGGCAATGACGCCACAGCCCGTGCCTCTTCCTCGGCCGGACCGGTCGTGCGACGTCGTTTCGAATCCTCTATTCTCTCCGTGGCCGTCTCCGGACCCGGGGCCCGGGTTCGGATCCCGCAACCGACAGCCCCACGGTGCCATGAGACGCTCGACCTCCCTCATCGCGACCGCGCTGCTCGCGGCGCTCGCCGGTCCGTCCGTCCTCCCCGCCCAGCAGGCGGCCGGGGGGGCGATCGTGCTCGACTCCACCATCCTGGCCGCCTACCGCTGGCGGAACATCGGTCCCGATCGCGGGGGCCGCTCGATCGCGGTCACCGGCGTGCGGGGACGACCGGAGGAGGCGTACTTCGGGGCGGTCGGCGGTGGACTGTGGAAGACGACGGATGCCGGCGAGAGCTGGGCGCCGGTCACCGACTTCCAGATCACGGCGGCGTCCGTGGGAGCGGTGGCGGTGAGCGAGACCGATCAGGACCTCGTGTTCATCGGGACGGGGGAGAGCTGCATCCGCGGGAACATCATGCCGGGCGACGGCGTGTACCGGAGCCGCGACGGCGGCGACACGTGGGAGCATGTGGGGTTCCGCGACTCGCACGCGATCTCGAAGATCCGCATCCACCCGACGAACCCGAACATCGTGTTCGTCGCCTCGTTCGGGAAATACGGCGGTCCCAGCGAGGAGCGCGGCGTGTTCAAGTCCGCCGATGGCGGCGACACGTGGCGCAAGGTGCTGTACCGCGATGACCGGACCGGCGCGATCGACATCTCCATCGACCGCAACGATCCGGACGTGATCTACGCGGCCCTGTGGGAGGCGTATCGCAAGGAGTACAAGGCGTCGAGCGGAGGGCCCGGCAGCGGGCTGTTCAAGTCGACCGATGGCGGCGAGACGTGGACGGAGATCACGCGCAACCCGGGGCTGCCGCCAGAGGGGCCGGTGGGCCGCATCGGGGTCTCCGTGTCGCGCGCCAACTCGAACCGGGTGTACGCCCTGGTCGAGAACGACGAGGGCGGGCTGTTCTCCAGCGACGACGCCGGCGCGACCTGGACGCGCGTCAACGACGACCGCTCCATCCGCCAGCGCGCGTTCTACTACACGCACGTGTTCGCCGACCCGCACGACGAAGACGTGGTCTACGTCGAGAACACGTCGCTGTTTCGCTCCGAGGACGGCGGCGAGACGCTCGACAACATCAACAACGGCACGCACGGCGATTTCCACGCGCTGTGGCTCGATCCGGACGACGCGACCCATCTGGTCGTCGGCAACGACGGCGGCGGAGCCGTGTCCACCGATACGGGTGCGAGCTGGACGCGGGAGGACTATCCCACGGCCCAGTTCTACCACGTGATCACGACCGCCCGCATCCCCTACGACGTGTGCGGCTCCCAGCAGGACAACAGCACCCTATGCACTCCGTCCGAGTGGAACCGGGGTGCCTTCGAGCGCGCGTCCGCGAGGGGCGGCGGAGACCAGGAAGGGGACGACGAGGAGGCGGACGACGGCGCGGATGGATTCCGGGACCTCACCGCCGGGTCCACCGACCGCTCGTACGTGGCGGGTGGTGGCGAGCCGGGGTACATCGCGCCGGATCCCCGGAACCCGGACCTGTTCTACTCCGGCACCAACAACGGCCGCTACGTGGACAGGTACGACCGGCGGCTGGGCACGTCGCGCGAGGTCGACCCGTATCCGTGGTTCTATTCGGGCGAGCCCTCCGAGGACATTCGGGAGCGGTGGCAGTGGACGTTCCCCATCATCTTCTCGAAGGTCGATCCCACCCGGTTGTACGTGTCGTCGCAGCGTCTGTGGATGACCACCGACGGGGGCGAGAACTGGACCGCGTTGAGCGACGACCTGACCCGGCACGACCCCATGACGCTGGGCCCGTCGGGCGGTCCGATCACGCACGACATGAACGGGCCGGAAGTGTACGCGACCCTGTTCTCGGTCGCGCCCGGGAAGACGGACGTCGACGTCATCTGGGTCGGCTCCGACGACGGGCTCGTGCACGTGACGCGCGACGGGGGCGCCACGTGGACCGACATCACGCCGCCCGACATGCCCGAGTTCGGACGCGTGAGCCAGATCGACGCCTCCGCGTTCGGTGCGGGGACGGCGTATGTGTCGGTGCGCCGTCCGCTCCTGAACGACCTGTCTCCCTACATCTGGAAGACACGCGACTTCGGGGCCACGTGGACCAAGATCGTGCACGGCATCCGGGACGACGCGTACGTGCACGCAGTGCGCGAGGACCCCACCCGTCAGGGGCTCCTTTACGCCGCCACGCAGCACGGCGTGTACATCTCCTTCGATGACGGGGCGCGTTGGCAGGAGCTGAAAACAGGGCTGCCCGATGTCCCGGTGGCCGACCTCGTCGTGGAGGACGACGCGCTGGTGATCGGCACGCACGGACGGAGCTTCTGGATCCTCGACGACATCGGGCCCCTCCGTCAGATGAACGCCGATCTGGCTGCCACCGAGGCGAGGATGTTCACCCCGGCGACCGGGATCCGCTCGGGCAGGGACGTCACGATCAGCTGGTGGCTCGCGAAGAAGCCGGACTTCGCCCGGCTCGAGATCCTGGATGATGCGGGCGAGGTGGTGCGCACGTTCGTGGCGGACACCGCCACCGCCGATTCGACCGCGGAGCGCGGACCGGCTTCGCGATTCCGCCGCGGGCCCGACGTGCCGCTCGAGGCGGGGCTCAGCCACCTGACCTGGGACCTGCGCGGCGATCCGTTCACCGCGTTCCCCGGAATGATCCTTTGGGGCGTGCGGAGGCGTGCGCCCGCACTGCCGCCCGGGGAGTACACGGCGCGGCTCACGGCAGACGACCAGGTGGTGACCGCCCCGGTGCGCATCGAGCGCAATCCGTGGATCGAGGGCGTGACCGACGCGGACCTCGAGGCCCAGTACGCGTTCTCGCACGCGGTGTGGGAGAAGGTGAACGAGGCGAACGAGGCGGTGATCGAGATCCGCCGGGTCAAGGCGCAGGTGGAGGACCGGCTGGAGGAGTCCGACGACGAGGCGCTCGCCGCAGCGGCGGCGACGCTCGACGAGAACGCGTCCGAGGTCGAGGCGGACATCTACCAGGTCAGGAACCGGAGCGGGCAGGATCCGCTCAACTTCCCGATCCGCGTGAACAACCGGTTGGCGAACCTGATGTCGATGGCGGAGCAGGGCGACGGTCGGCCGGGAAACCACATGCCGGAGATCTTCGGGATCCTGACCGAGGAGCTGAAAGGCTACACGGATCGACTCCAGAAGGTGTGGGCGACCGACCTGGCCGCCCTCAACCGCGAGCTCGAACGGCTGGGGCTCGACCCCATCGGTCCGCAGTGCGAGCCGGGGAAGGAGTGTGCGATCGCGTGAGGATCCACCTCGCGGCGGTGGTCTTCCTGGCCTCCGCCTCGGCCGCCGCCGCGCAGTCGAGCGCGCCTGTCGGCCCCGCCGACCGACTCGCCGGCCCCGTGTTCCGGGACGGGCAGGCGCAGGTCGTGGAGGCGTTCCGGGACTCCACGCGCTGGATCCGCGAGGAGCTGTGGGTCGAGGCCGGGTTCGACTCCGACGGGGACGGCGCACCGGACCGGATGCACGTGGCGGTCGTGCGCCCCCTCCAGACGGAGAGCGAGGGACTCGGCGTTCCGGTCATCTACGAGACGAGCCCCTACTACTCGGGCGTGTCGGGCCCGCGGCAGTTCCTGTGGGACGTGCACCAGGAGCTCGGCGCCCCTCCCCCGCCCCGCCGACACCAGCCGCCGGTCGAGACCCGGGTGCAGCCGGGGATCTCCGACTCGCACGTCGCCACCTGGGTGCCGCGCGGGTTCGCGGTCGTACACTCGGAGTCCCCCGGCACCGGGCGCTCGCAGGGCTGCCCCACGGTCGGCGGCCCCAACGAGTCGCTGGCGCCGAAGGCGGTGATCGACTGGCTGAACGGCCGCGCACCGGGCTACACGGCGCCGGTGGGGGGCGACCCCGTCGTCGCGAGCTGGTCGACGGGAAAGGTCGGGATGATCGGAACATCCTACAACGGCACGCTCCCCATCGCGGCGGCGACGACCGGCGTCGAGGGGCTCGAGGCGATCGTCCCGATCGCCCCCAACACCTCCTACTACCACTACTACCGATCGAACGGCCTCGTGCGGCACCCGGGCGGCTGGCTCGGCGAGGACATCGACTTCCTGTACGACTTCATCGACAGCGGCGACCCGGCGAAGCGGGACTACTGCGACGCCACGATCCGGGATGGGGAGATGTCCGCGGGCCGTGACCGCCGCACGGGCGACTACAACGACTTCTGGGCGGGACGGGACTATCTGAACGCGATCGACGGGGTCAAGGCGGCCACGCTCATGTCGCACGCCTTCAACGACTGGAACGTGGTGCCCGAGCACAGCGTCCGCATCTACCGGGCGCTCGAGGCGCGCGGCGTGCCCGTACAGGCGTACTACCACCAGGGCGGACACGGTGGGGGACCGCCGCTCGAGCTCGTCAACCGCTGGTTCACCCGCTGGCTGTACGGGGTCCGGAACGGGGTCGAGACAGACCCGCGCGCGTGGATCGTCCGCGAGGGCGCCGACCGTGCCGACCCCACGCCGTACGCCGACTATCCCAATCCAGATGCGGCGGATGTGCTCCTGTACCCGATCGCGGGCGGCGCGAAGGTGGGAGGTCTGACGATCGAGGCGAAACCGGGGCAGGGCAGCGAGACCCTGGTGGACGATGTCTCGTTCCCGGGACGCGCCCTGGCGCTCGCCGCCGAGAGCGATCACCGCCTCCTGTACGCGACGCCGCCGCTGACCACGGACGTCCACCTGTCGGGCACGTCCCGGGTCTCGATCCGGCTGGCCTCGAGCGCGCCGGCGGCGAACCTGTCGGTGTGGCTCGTGGCGCTGCCGTGGGACGACGAGGCGGGGCCCGCGGGCGGCGTGATCACGCGCGGGTGGGCGGACCCGCAGAACCACGACTCGCTCGAGCACGGCGAGCCGCTCGAGCCGGGGCGGTTCTACGATGTACGGTTCGATCTCGAGCCCGACGACCAGATCATCCCGGCCGGGCGACGGATCGGGCTCATGATCTTCTCCAGCGACCGGGACTTCACGCTGTGGCCGGCGCCGGGGACGGAGCTCACCGTGGACCTGGCGGGGACATGGATCGAGCTGCCGGTGGTGGGCGGGGCGGCCTCGTTTTCGCGAGCGGTGGGGAACGCCGGGAGCTGAGCGGCCGGCCCCGGGCTGCCCGAGCCTCGTGTCCGTCGCGGTCGTCCTTGACGCCGAACGAGGCCCTGCGTATACAGGTAGTATGTCTACCGTAGACGATCCACCGGAACGGCTGGAGTTCCTCCAGGGCACCCTCGAGGTGCTCGTCCTGCGCAGCCTCGCCGGTGAGCCGAACCACGCCTACGGCATCTCGCAATTCCTCGAGCGACAGTCGAATCGCGCCTTCGCCGTCGACAACGGCTCGCTGTATCCCGCCCTGCAGCGCCTGCTGCAACGCGGCTGGATCACCGCGGAGTGGGGGAAGACGCCAAATGGCCGCCGCGCCCGCTACTACACGCTGACGCGGGCCGGCCGCGAGCAACTCGCCGAGGCGACGTCGCGCTGGGAGCGCTTCGTGGAGGCGATGGGGCTCATCCTCGTCCCCGAGGGCTGACGCATGCCGCCGGGCCTGAGGGTCTGGTGGTCGAGGGTCCGCGGACTCCTGGGTCGCCGCGCCCTGGAGCGGGACGTGGCGGACGAGGTGCGCTCGCACCTCGAGATGCTGATCGAGGACCACGTCGCCGAGGGGATGACTCCGGCGGAGGCCCGCACGCGGGCGAGACGCGAGTTCGGCAACCAATTGGCGACTCGGGACCGCGCCCTCGACAGCTGGCGCTTTGCGCGCCTCGAATCCCTGGTGCGCGACCTGCGCCACGGGCTGCGGGGGATTCGCCGGGCGCCCGCCTTCTCGGCGGTCATCCTCCTCACGCTCGCGCTCGGCATCGGCGCGACCACGGCGATCTTCAGCGTGGTCTATACGGTGCTGCTCCGACCGCTCCCGTATCCGGAGCCCGACCGGCTCGTGTGGATCGGCGAATCGGCCGGGACCGCGGATGGGATCAGCGTCACGTGGGGCAACCTGCTCGCATGGGAGGCGCAGAGCGGCTCGTTCGAGATGATGGCGGCGTACGCGCGCGGGGCGAACCGGACCCTCACGGGAGAAGGGGAGCCGAGGGTCACGAGCGGCTGGGTCGTGTCGCACGACTTCTTCCCGCTCACCGGCTGGAGGGCCGCTGCCGGACGCCTGTTCACCGAGGCGGACGATCGGAGCGGCGCACCGCCGACGATCGTGCTGACGCACTCGTTCTGGCAGTCGGCGCTGGGCGGAGCCGACGCCGTGGGCCGGCTGCTCACGCTCGACGGATCGGCCTACGAGGTGATCGGCGTGCTCGAACCGGGCGTCGAGTTCCTCGATCCGCAGGTGGACTTCTACCTGCCCACCGGCCTGTTCTTCTCCGGCGCCGCGGACCGCACCCGTCATGGCTCGATCCGGGTCGTGGCGCGGCTGGCCGAGGGCCGGAGCGTGGAGGAGGCGAAGGCCGATCTGGATGGAATCCTCGCGCGTCTCGCGCGGGCCGACCCCGGTCCGGAGGACGATCACCGGGCCTACGTGTTGCCGCTGTCCACCGTCGTCCGCGGCGATCTCGGATCGACCCTGTGGCTGCTCATGGGCGCCGTCGGCCTGGTCCTCGTGCTCGCGTGTGCGAACGTCGCCTCCCTGCTGCTCGGGCGGAGCGTGGTCCGTCGGCGCGAGATGGCGATCCGCAGCGCGATCGGGGCGGGCCGCGGACGGCTCGTCGGACAGCTTCTGACGGAGACGCTCGCTCTCGCCGGGCTGGGCGGGATCGTCGGGGTGGGGCTCGCGCACCTCGGGCTGGCCTGGCTCGTCGCCCGGGGCCCGTGGGGCGTCGCTCGGCTGGCGGATGTGGCGATGGACATGCCGCTGCTCCTGTTCGCCGCGGGGCTCACGGTGCTCGTCGGGCTGATCTCGGGCACCGCCCCCGTGCTGACCCGGCGCGCCGATGTGGTCGCCGCGCTCAAGGAGGGCTCGCCATCGGCGGGGGCGGGCCGGGCCGGGCAGCGCCTCCGGGGCACCCTCGTCGTCGGCGAGGTCGCGATCACGGTCGTCCTCGTGTTCGCGTCGACCCTGCTCGTGCGCAGCCTCGTCACCGCCCGGAGCGCGGGACCGGGATTCGATGTCGGGCGGCTCCTGGCGCTCGAGCTCCGGCTGCCCGCGGGGACGTACCCGAGCGCCGATTCGCGACGCCAGTTCTACGAGACGCTCGTGTCGCGTCTCGAATCGCACACCTGGGTGGAGTCCGCCTCGGCCGTGGGATGCCCGCCGACCTGGGGCGACTGCGGCGATTGGTGGTACTCCATCGTCGGCCGGCCACCGCCCGCCCGGTCGGAAGTCCCGGTCGGGCTGTTCGATGTCGCACAGCCCGGTGCGTTCGCCGTACTCGGCGTGCCTCTGCGCGCCGGTCGCGAGTTCGGTCCGCGGGACCGCGCCGGGCCGCCCGTCGCGATCGTGAACGAGACACTCGCGTCTCGCTGGTGGCCATCTCCGGCCGATGCGATCGGGGCGTCGATCAAGATCGGGGGGCCATACCAGGACGGGAGCGTGGTGGAGATCGTGGGTGTGGTCGCCGATGCGAGCCAGACATCGCCCGACGTGCCCGCGCGGCCCGAGTACTGGCTGCCGTTCGCGTCGGATCCGCACGGCCGCATGACCGTGCTCGTCCGGACACAGGGCGAACCGGGAGCGGCGATCCCCGCGGTGCGCCGCCTCGTCTCGGATCTGGATCCCACCCTGCCGGTCTGGTCACTGCGGTCGTTCGATGATGTCGTGGCTGGGACCCTCGCGACGCGACGCTTCAGCACCTGGCTCCTGACCCTGTTCGCCGTCCTGGCCCTCATCCTCGCCGCCGTGGGCGTGTACGGCGTGTTGCAGCAGTGGGTGAGCGCCCGGCGGTCGGAGATCGCCATCCGCATGGCGCTGGGCGCCGGGCGAAGCTCGATATTCGGATGGGTCGGGCTGCACGCGTGCACCCTTGTCGGCGTCGGTCTCGGCCTGGGCCTCGCCCTCGCGCTGGGGGCGTCGCGCTGGCTGGGCGCGGTGGTATTCGGCGTGTCCCCCAGGGACCCGATCACCCTCGCGCTGGTCGTGCTGGGAGTGATCCTGCTCGCTGCCGGTGCGGCGGGGCTCCCGCTCACGCGGGCGATCGGCGTGGACGCGGGCCGCGAGCTGAGGCGCACGTGACCGGGGGAGCCGTACGACGTACTAGGGGCCCCGGGGATCGGCCCCGGAGCCCCGCGGGGACATCGTGCGAGCTGCCTAGCGCCGTCCCTCCTCTCCCTGCTCGTCCGCGGCCACCGGGGTCTCCCGCCCGGCGTCGAGGTCGTTCCAGTTGAGGATGGCGTTGAAGCCCAGGAAGAAGGTGCCCTGGGTCTGCCAGCGCCAGAACGGGCGGATCGCGAACATCACGACGTGCCCGTCGCCGAGCGGCGCGTCGACCACCTGCGCCTTGCCGGTCAGCTCGTCGGCGCCGTCCAGCGTGCCGGAGAGCAGGATCTGACTCGCATCGGAGGGAAAGCTCAGCACGACGCGCGGCCCGTCCTCATCACCGGCGCGGTCGCCCCCGAACCCGCCGCCGCCGCCACGTCCGCCGCGCGGGGGACCGCCCTCGTCCTCGTCGCCCTCGTCCCCGCCCCGGCCGCGCCGCCCCGCCGGGCGCTCCTCCTCCTCGTAGGGGGAGATCTCGGGCTTGTTGGCCATCGGGGTCGTGTTCTGCCACGACCCACCACGTCGGAAGAACCCGCCGAATCCGCCGCCACCGCCCGCGGACAGCACCACGTCGCCCTTGTAGAACACCGGTAGCTGGTCGCCGGCATAGCCGTACGCGATCGGGCTCGATGGGTCGGTGATCATTCCGCGGTGGATCGACCCCGGAGCCACGAGGTCGTCGGGATTCTGGACGGTCACGCCGGAGGTGATCCCAAACTCGGGCAGGATCGAGGAGGTGGAGCCTTCCACGATCAGCGTGCCGCCCTCGCGCACGAAGTCGGCCAGCTGCATGAGGCCTTCGAGCCCCAGCCCGCCCCGGATGTCGTCGCTCTCGTCCAGGTAGCCGAAGTTGGGGGTCTTCTCGGTCTTCTTGTACGGCAGCGGCAGGGTGCCGTCCATGTCGATGCCGTTGACCTGCGACAGGGCGCTCCCGCCGACGTGCGGATAGACGATCACGTCGTACTTGTCGCGCAGGCCGCCGTCCCGCAGCCGCCGATCGGCGAAGTAGTCGTAGGGCACGCCGTACGTGTCGAGAGCGGCGCGCACCCAGCCCTCGTCCTGCGTGCGCTGCCACGAGTGGATGTAGCCGATGCGCGGCAGGTCGAGCTCGTGCGTGGAGACGTCCGGGACGTCGTTCGTCGCCCATGCGGACAGCCCGAGCTCGGTGAGCGTCGGCTCGATTGCCGCCCGATCGGCGTTCGGGATGATGAACGCCCCGGCCCGGAACTGGTGCCCGGACATCTCGAAGTCCTCCTCGGCCGCGAGCATGGGGACGCTCGCGTACTGGAATCGGAACTTCATGAGGTTGTTGTCGGTCGTGTGCTCCACGACCAGCGTGCTCCCGCGCCCCGTGACCCCGCCCGCCGCCCGCACCGGCCCGGTGATGGGGGTCATGTCCTGCTCGAACAGCGCCGGGTCGTGAATCTCCTCGAGCTCGATGTCCCGCATCAGCTGGTAGGTCCACCCGGTGTCGTCGTACGGCCGAGGGTTGTCGAGCGAGAAGCGCTGGAGCGCGAAGTACATGTCGGCCAGGGTCTCGAACGGCTGGTCGGCCCGGATGATGTAATCGCCTTCCTCGACCTCGACCCCGCCGACCTCGAAGTCCCCGTCGGCGCGGTTGAACTCGAGCCCCTGGGCCATGAGCGAATTCACCGCGTCCGCCGCGTCGGCCTTGCGGCGCTGGCCGGCCGGGATCACCCAGCCGTTCACCTCGCCCTCGGTCCCCTGCGCGATCGCCCGTTCGTTCTTGAGCCAGTAGTTCTCGAGAAACCACGCGGGGTGGTCCGCCACGTACTCGAGCGAGAACAGGACGGCGGACTCCTGGATGTTCGTGTTGTTGCGGGGGCCCCACTCGATCTCGGGGAGCGGCGGGTTGGGCCGGAACCATTCGCGGCTGGTCGTCGTCCCTCCCACGCGGAGCGTACGGTTGTCGGGGCCGTAGCTCGCGACCTCGTAGAAGCGGCCGATCGCGTTGTGCGCGTGCGCGATCGTGAACATGTAGTTGGGGGTCCACCCGTCGTAGAAGTTGTAGGTCCACACCCCCGGCACGCCGCGCTTGGTCATCTCGAGGATGTCGTTCTCCGCCATCACCCACCATTCGCCGATGGTGATCGCGTCGAACGCCTCGTTGTAGGGACCCGTCCCGGTGGACGCGTACAGGTAGTTCTGCGCCTCGTGCAGGTCGTGCATGATGATCGGGTTCCACTCGAGCTGGACCTTCATCACGTTCTTCGTGAGCGCCAGGAACTGCCCCATGCCGTCGCGGTTGTCGTCGTGCGCGACGTACTTGCCCCAGTACATGAGCGGGACCTGGGACTCGCCCTCGGGCCGGTCCTTGTTGAAGTAGTACCGGTCCACCTGCCGCTCGCGGCCGTCGACCTCGAGCACGGGCGTGATGAAGGTGATCACATGCTCGCGGATGTCGCGATAGAACTCCGACTCGTCGACCACCAGCCGGTAGGCCAGCTCCTGGAGCATCTCCGGGCCGCCCGTCTCGGGCGAATGCATGCCGCTCGTGAGCCAGTAGATCGGCTTCGCGAGCCCATCGATCAGCTCGCGTGCCCGCTCCTCGCTCGTCGCACGCGGGTCCGTGAGCTCCTTCAGGTAGCCCTTGTAGGCGTCCAGGTCGGCGATCGTCTCCTCATCGGCGATGGCCATGAGGATCATCTCGCGCCCCTCCTCGGACCGGCCGATCGACCACACCTTCGCCCTGGTCGAGGCGTCCGCGATGGCTCGCAGGTAGCGGTGGATGTCGGCGGCGTACGTGAGCTCCCCCGGCGTCCCGACGATGCGACCGTGGAAGTCGAGCGGGGTCGGCACGGTCTCGGACGCCGGGAGGTGGTCGACCAGCTCGGTGGTGATGCGGTCGTCCTGGAGGTACTCGCCGATCAGCCGGGTATACTCCTCGTCGATCGCCTGGCCGTCGGCCTGCGCCCGGGCGGGTGTGGGCGAGGAGATCGCCGCCAGGAGGAAGGACGTCGCCGCGGCGACGAGGGCGCGAGTGGTGCGAGACATGGGGTCCCCCTGCAGAGATGTTCGGGCGGGCCGCGCGTTCGGCCCGCGTTGGTCTACGCCTGACGGTAACAGCTGGCAAGGGGAAAGCGCTCAAAAGGCCGGGCTGGTCGCGGGTCGGGGACGAATCGCCCCCGGCCGGGTATGCCCCCCGGACCCGGACTTGCAACAGCGGAGCCCGGGATGGCCGCACTCCGCTGCCGGAGTGCGACCCGTGGGCGGGGAGAGTCGCATGGTCGCCAGGATCAGAGGGTCGAAGTCCGTGTGGGCGGGGGTCGTCGCGTGGTCGCTCCTCGCCTCGCCGGCCCGTGCGCAGACGGCGGGCGAGCGCTTCCTGCGCGACGTCGCCGGCGTCTCGGGGGCGGAGGTCGCGCGTCTCGCGGACGGCACGCCGCTCGTCAAGACGGTCGACAGCGGCGACCGTCGGGAGCTGACGCAGGTATACATCATCCGGGTGCGCGCACCGGTCCGGTTCATCCTCGATCAGATCCAGGAGCGCCATCTCCTCGTGGACGACGCCGCGGGGAACGAGGCACGCGGCTTCTTCAGCGATCCGCCGACCGAGGGCGATCTCGGGGATCTGACGTTCCCCCGTGGCGAGATCCGTGATCTCGAGCGGTGTCGGCCACGAGAGTGCGAGCTCAAGCTCCCCATCGGATCCGCCGAGCGCGCACACCGGTCCGTGGACTGGAACGCGCGCACGGCCGAGGACGACGCGAACCGCTTTCTGCGCGAGATGCTCCTCGAGACCTTGAGGGCGTACGCCGACCGCGGCGATGCCGCCGGGCTGGCGTACGAAGACAAGGAGGAGCCGCTCGTGGTGGAGAAGGGGTTCGAGAGGTTGTTCGACGATGCTCGCCGGCTCCGCGAGCTCGACGTGCCGTTTTACGACCACCTGAGGGGATTCCCCGAATCGCGCGCACCGGAGGTGGAAGACGCGTTCAGCTGGACGGTCGAGGACCTCGGCCTGAAGTCCCTCGTCTCGCTCAATCACATCGCCATCACCGAACACAGCGCCGTCCCCGGGACCGCACTCATCGGGATCAAGCGCTTCTACTCGAGCCACTATTTTCAGGCGGGACTCAAGATCATCACGCTGTCGCCGGCCTCCGGGGATGCCGGGGCCCCGGATACCTACGTGACGGTGCTCGCCTACTTCCGTTTCGACGCGGAGTTCGGTGGCCTCAAGCGCATCGCGACCGAGCGTCGGCTCGAACGGAACGCCGAGAGCGCCCTGGCCGCCGTGCGCGAGCGGCTCGAGATGGCATACCGGCAGTAGGCCCGTCGCGGGCTCAGGGCTCTGCGGGGTAGCGACCGAACGCGATCGTGGGATCGGGTGGGGGAAGCGGTGTGTCGCCCGTCAGGTATCCCGCCGCATCTCGCCGCCCCCGCAACACGACGTCGAAGAACGCGCGCGTGAGCCGACAGACCGCCAGGTACACGGCACGGCCCTGCGCGGCCGGGCGGGCCGACGCTCCCCGATCGTCCTCCACGCCGGTGAGCACCCCGTACAGCGGCCAGTTCTGGAAGTCGAAGTGCGTCGCTTTGCGCGGCGGGCGCTCGCCCCCGATGGCGGCGTCGTACCGGTCTGCGTGACGCATGGCGTTCAACGGATCGAGATCGAGGATGCCGTTCGCGTTCGCGCGCAGGTCGAGCAGCGCGGCGGTGACGCTGGCGTAGTCGAACGACATGCGGTCGAGCAGCGCGGCTCCCTCCCCGGTGGTGAAGGAGGGATCGAGCCCCGCGATCGCGGCTACGCGTCGACTTCGCCCGGCCAGCAGGAGGGCCGCGATCCCGCCCGAACTGTGTCCCACGACGCCGATCCGGTCCGTCTCGAGCGATGGAAGCGGACCGTCGGCGACCCCGGCCTCCGAGAGAACCTCGAGCGCGAACTCGAGATCCTCGCTCTGGAGGGCGAGATCCTCCGGAGAGAAGGCCAGCGTGCCGTCCTCGAGGCTCGGCCCGAGCTGCGGCAATACAGCCACCACGTAGCCGTGCGCGGCCAGATACTCCCACAGTACGGTGCTCTCGAGCTGGTAGTCGTTTCCGCCCAGCGAGTGGAGCACGAGGGGGAAGTGGCCCTCCGCCCCCGCCGCGTCCCGCCGCGCGGCAACCGGCGTACCGAGCAGGACGCGCAGGAGCGAGTCGCTCACAGGGCTGAATTGCCGCTTCGCCGTGTCGTGGTCCCGGGCCCGCAGGTAGTCGGCGAGAGGGCGGAATCGCTCCTCCGGGGGCGACACTTGGAGGTAGTCCCCGAACGTCATGCGCTCCGCGCCGCCCGCGGTCGGCCTCGCGGGGTACCACAAGAGGATGCGGAGCGGGCGGCCCGTAGACTCGAGATCACCGGTGGGGAAGCCGCGCGTCGAGTCGACCACGAACAGGGCCGTGAAGCCGACCTCGAAAGGACCCGGCTCGAGCGATCCCCACAGAGGGGATTCCGCGTCGGTCCGTGGGCCCGCCGCCCCGCCGCCAGCGCACCCGCAGAGCCCCATCGACACGACCGCAACGACAACACGCGAATTTATTAGCGATTTCATGAGGGCAATCTCCCGGGGAGATAGGGGAAGAAACGGGTTCAGTCGAAGCCGCGCAGGAGCTCGAGGGCCCAGCGCGTGAAGGGGCCGGCGTCGCCGCCGAGTCGTTCGACGGCTGCCTCGAAGGGGGCGAGCGCCGGCACGCCGATGTACAGCAGCGCCTTGGCCGCCTCCTCCGCCGGCGTCGTCCACCCGGCCCGCTCCTCCGGTCTCCCCCAGACCTCGCTGAGCGAGCCGGGCGCCCGCGGCACCGGTCGGTGGTCGCCGAGGAGGCCGACGAGCCACGGAACCTCGCTCGCCGCACCACGCCGCAGCCGCGAGAGCGCGAACGCCGCCTCGGCCCGGGCACGCGGCCCGTCCGCAACGGACCGGACACGAGGCGTCGGCCCGTCACGAACATGGCTCAGCTCGCCGGCACCGCGCCGGATGGTCGGGGGCGGTCGGCTTGGCGGCCCCGTCGGGCGCGATGGCGTCCCGTTCGCACCGCTGTCCCCGGCGTCGGTCCCGGTGCCCACCCTGCCGGGCGCCCCGGAGCGGTCCACGGCCCGCAGGGCCGCACTCGCCCGGTTGGGCGGGGCAGCGACGTACGCCAACCCGATTGCGGGTCCCGCGGCCGGTGTTACCACGAGGAGCGAGGCGGCCATGGCCATACCGAGGGCCGTGCGGCGCGAGGCCCGCTCCGCGAGCGGACGCCGGTGGTCCAGCAGGGCCCGAGTCCGGGTCTCGATCTGGGTGACGCCGGGTGGGGACAGCGCCGCAGAAGGACGCCCGATCCCGAGATCGTGAAGCCGCAGGAGGAGCCCCGCGTAGGCGACCCGTGGAGCGCCCGTGTGGACGATCGCCCACTCGTCGCACGCGCGTTCGCGCTCGGCTTCGAGCCACCGTCCGATGCGGTGCACGAGGGGGTTGAAGAAGAGCGCCGTGCCGAGCACGCGCTGGAACAGCACCAGCCAATCATCGCAGCGGGCCACGTGAGCCAGCTCGTGCGCGACCAGCCGCTCTCGCTCGTCCTCATCGAGCGCGAACAGCAGCGCCGGCGGAAACAGTATGACCGGCCTGCTCCAGCCGAGCATCGCGGGTCCCCCCACACGTCGCGAGAGCCCGAAGGTGACGCGCCGACGTATCCCGGTCCGTGCCACCAGGGCCCGGAGCCCGCGCTCGAGCTCGGGCGGGAGGGAAACGGCCTCGCGCCTGAGCGAGCGGATTCCGGACGCATCGAGGCACAGTCCGACGAGGAGCCCGAGGCACCCGCTCAGCCACGCGAGGAGCGCGGCCTGGGCCAGTGCGGGCGGGATTCGCAGTGGAGTCGACCGGCCGGTCGTCCCTCTCGTCGCCTCCGCGGCCGGCTCGACGACGGTCGGGAAAGCCACCCCCCCGGAGGTCGTCGATGGCGCGGCGAGCTGGGCGTCCCCGGAACCGGCGAGCCGGACGGGACGCTCCACGGCCCCGTGGATCGTCACGCCGGCGATGACGAGGAGCGCCATCCACCAGGCGACGTACCGGGTGGCGCTGGACATCCGTGGCCGAAGGCGCAACCAGCCCCACACGAGTCCGGTCGCGATCGTGCCCTGCCACAGGCCGTTCAACGCTCCCTGGAGAAGCGGGAGAGCCAGCCACTCCGTCATGCGGAGCCTCCAGGGCTCGGGTCCCGCGCGGCGTCTCGTGCCGAGTGCGCCTCCACCAGCCGCTTGAGCGCCGCCATCTCATCCGGTCCGAGCTCCTCGTCCTCGAGCACGTTCAGGACGAGGTCGCCGGGGGTTCCGAAGAAGCGATCGACGAGCTCCCGCACCGCACGGCGCCGCGTCGGCTCCCGTCCGATGACCGCCTCGTACACGAACGCCCGACCGTGTTTGGAACGGCGCACACGCCCCTTCTCGAGCAGAATCCGAAGCAGCGTGCGGATCGTGCTTTCCGCCAGATCCTCGTCGAGGCTCTCCTGGATCTCCTGGACCGTGGCGGGGCCACCGTCCCACAGGACCTCGAGGAGGCGGAGCTCGCCCGCCGTGGGGCCCGAAGCGGGCCTACGCGCCATCATGACCGACCATCCTCACCGATCGACCTTGCATCCGGACTCTGCATCAAACGCGAAAGAATTAGCGATCAGGCATCCTACCGCATCGTCCCACCGTAGACAAGACGGCGCCGAGGGTGCTCGGGTTGTCCGGCGCGCTCCAGGAACCGAGCGATTACGGCTGACGCGACAGGCCGGCGATCGAACGGTTGTGGCGGGCCCGATGTCTCTTACATTCGAGGGTCCGGAGCGTACGACCATGTGTGGGGGGATGACGGTGAGGGGATCGGTGACCGGAGACAACGCGGTGAAGCTCGTTCTGACATTCTCTCTCCTGGTGGCTGCGGCGGCACCGCTCGCCGGCCAGAGCCTGCGCGGTTCGACGGCTTCGCTCGACCGGCAGAACCGGGTAGCCCGCCAGAACGACTTCACGTACCTGAACACCCCCGCTCAGCTGGCGCGCTTCGTCGACGCCGGGTATCTGGTCGAGCTCCCGCGGGCCACCCGCGACTACGAGTTGCACGGCGTCGGTTTCCCCTACGCCCGACCGGAGGTCGCCCTGTTCATCACCCGGCTCGCCGCCCAATACAGGGGGGCGTGCGGCGAGCAGCTCGTGGTGACCAGCCTGACGAGGCCGAAATCGCGCCAGCCGCGCAACGCGTCTCCCCGTTCCGTCCACCCCACGGGAATGGCCGTCGACCTGCGACGCAGCAACCGACCCGCGTGCCGGAAGTGGCTCGAGGCCGTCCTGCTCGATCTGGAGGGCAAGGGCGTCCTCGAGGCCCTCCGCGAACGCCGGCCGCCGCACTACCACGTCGCCGTGTTTCCGAAGCGGTACGCGAGCTACGTCGAGACCGTCCAGCTCGCCTCGTCCTCCGGCGGTCGCGACTACCGCGTTCGGCGCGGGGACTCCCTGTGGACGATCGCCCGCCGGCTCGGGACCACCGTCAGCGACCTGCGCACGGCGAACGATCTCGCCGGGAGCCGGATCTACCCGGGGCAGACCCTTGCGGTGCCCGAGACGCCCTGAGCCCCGACTCGCTCACGACACGACATCGTACAGCAGCCGATAGAATGCCGTCCGCTCGGGATCGGGCTCGACTCCGTACGTCTCCAGAAACCGCCCCTCGTGTCCGGGACCCAGATTCCAGGTGAGGCTCCAGGTGGCGACCGCGAGGTCCCACCAGCGGTCGGCCACGCCGAGCTCGCCCACATCGAGAAAGCCCACGACCTCCCCACCGTCCACGAGCACGTTCGGCGGGCAGTAGTCCCCGTGGCACACGACCACGTCCTCCGTGGGTGGACGCGTGAGCTCCAGCGTGCGGACCGCCTTCTCCGCCGACAGGTGGGCGTGCTCCGGGTGGAAGTCGCGCGCGGGATCGATGAGCCCTCGCTCGAGACGCCCGCGGGCAGACTCGAGCGCGCGGTCGAGGCGGAAGTCGAACGGGCACCGGGACACGGGCATGGCGTGGAAGCCGCGCAGCCCGCGCGCGAGCAGCTCCGCGAGACGGGCGGGATGCCCGGCGACGGCGTGGTGCGTGGCGTCGACGCCGCGAAGGCCACGGGTCACCAGCCATGCCACCCCGTCGTCGGCCCCCGATTCGACCACGCCCGGGACCGGAACCCGTCCGGCAGCCCAACGCAGGCGGGCGCCCTCGCCGACCGGGTCCGGGTGCCAGCCGAGATCGGCGAGCTTCACGTACAGGGGCTCCCGTCCCGCGCGGCTGAGGCGATACACGACCGTCTGCGGAGCTCCGCGCCACGCGACCTCCCACGTGCGGTCGGCGTATCTGTCGCGCAGCGCGGCGGGGACCCCCGGCCCGCGCTCGGAGCCCTGTCCGTTCGTCAGTCGACCCTCCGGAGCCAACACGGGAACACGAGGCCACGAACGTAGGGCGAGCCCCGGTGGGCAGCCATGTGCCGCCGACCGTTCCGCGGGCGGCGTCGCACGCGCCGGCCCGGAGGGGTGGATCGCTTGTGGGCACGGGCCTCCGGCGCCACGTTTCAGGGGCCATGTACCGTTCCTGTCTGTATTGCGATCGTGCGCTGACCGGGTCCGGAGACGCGGCGTCGTTGCGTCCCGGGGTGCGTCTCGCGTTCGATCCCGACCGCGCGCGGGTGTGGACGGTGTGCGACCGCTGTCACGGCTGGAACCTGTGGTGGCCGGACGAGCGGGTGGATGCCCTGTACGAGCTGGAACGTCTCGCGCGGGACCGGGCCCGGGTCCTGTTCGAGACCGATCATATCGCGCTGCTCGAAGTGGACGGGCGTCAGCTCGTCCGGGTCGGCCCGGCGCCGCGCCGCGAGGAGGCCTGGTGGCGCTACGGACGGCGCCTGCGTCGGCGCCGGCGGTTGTTCCACAGCCCACTGACACGCGTCGGCGTGGCCACCTACTCGGCCGTCTCGTCCGTGGGCGCGAGCATGGGCCTTTCGAGCGTCACCGGGAACTTCAGCGGCTCGGATGATCGCCAGACCGAGGTCCTCCGCTGGCGCCGATTCGGGCGCACGGCGTGGAGCGGACGGGCCACGTGTCCCAACTGCTCGAGCGTCCTCATCCGTCTGTTCTTCCTCAAGTCGCCGGACCTCATCCTGATGCCCACGGACGCAGGAGTGGCCTCGATCGGACTCCCCTGCATCCGGTGCGACTCGTGGAGCGGGGACCAGACGCACCGCTTCGACGCGTCCGCGGCGGAGCCCGTCCTCAGGCGCGTGCTCGCGTGGTACAATATCGAGGGCGCCACCACCACCGACCTGGATCGGGCCGTGCGGCTGATCGAGGAGGCCGGCTCGGCCGAGTCGTTCATCGGAGGGCTCGCCGCCGAGCGGCGCCCGCTCCACTCGCTCGAGCGCCCCCGCACCGTCGCGCTCGAGATCGCCGTCAACGAGCGGGCCGAGCGCGCACGGCTGGCGCACGCCGCGGCCGAGCTCGACGCGGGCTGGCAGCGAGCCGAGGAGCTGGCGGCCATCATCGACGACGAGCTCGAGCCGCCGTCGCTGGGGCCGGAGGCAGGCGGCCGGCCCCCTGAGCGACGGCGGCCGCCGGCGAAGCGCGACCGCGGCGGGCTCTTCTAGCTCGCGTCTTCGGGGGGGCGGACGGGAACCGGCACGCCGCCCTCGCGCGCCGAGCGGTACAGCGCCTCGATCACACGCATGTTGAGCGCCGCTTCGGCCGGCGCGAAGCGCGGCGGCACCCCCTCGATCACGCAGTCGGCGAAGTGCTCCACCATGAGCCGGTACTCATCCGCGCCCGCCACGACGTGCTCACGTCCCGCCTCCCGGCCCCTCAGCTCCCGGATCGGCGCGTCACCGGTGCCGGGGAGGAATGCATCCGGCACGACCAGCGTGCCATCCGTGCCGCCGACCTCGTACACCTCGCGCCGCTCCATGTCGAGCGCGCAGTCGAAATGCGCCACCAGACCGCGCTCGAAGCGCAGCGTGCCGGCCAGTCGCTGGTCGACGCCGCTCGGGGCGGGGGCGGCGAACGCCTGGGCCTCGAAGGGCTCCTCCGCCGCGAGGGTCCGGCTCACGTTCACGCAATAGCAGCCCACGTCCATGAGCGCGCCGCCGCCGAGATCAGGATCGAGGCGGATGTTCCCGGGCTTCATGAGACGGAACGTGAACGTGGCGCGGATCATCCGGAGCTCGCCCACCGCGCCCTCCCGCACCAGCTCGACCACCTTCGCGGTGCGCGGGTGGAACCGATACATGAACGCCTCCATGAGCCGGACGCCGTGCTCCGCCGCCGCTGTCTCCATGTCGCGGCACTCCGACTCGTCGAGCGCGAGCGGCTTCTCGCACAGGATGTGCTTTCCGTGCTCGGCGGCGCGGACCGTCCACTCGCGGTGCAGGCCGTTCGGGAGCGGGTTGTAGACCGCGTCGATCCGCTCGTCCTCGAGCAGGGCCTCGTAGCTTCCGTGGTGGACGGGGATGCCCGCCGCCTCGGCGAACGCCCGTGCCCTGTCGGGGTCGCGGCTCGCCACCGCCACGAGCTCGCCGTTGCACGAGGCCTGAATGGCCGGGTCGACCGCCACGCGCGCGATGTTCGCGGTGCCGAGCACGCCCCACCGCACCCTGTCCATGTGCTCTCCTCCGGTCGTTTGGTCCGCCCCGCGACTCACCACGGGCTCGAGGGGAACTCGTACGCCGCGTCCGGCGCGAGCGGAAGGGAGACCCAGCGCCCTTCGCGGTGCGAGAGCGCCACCGCGTTGATCACCTCCTGGACGCGGGCGCTCTGCGCGAAGTCGCCCTCGCTCTCCGCGCCGCCGACGATCTCCCCGAGGAAGCCGTGCACGAGATTCCCGTAGAACACGGTGCCCCACGTATCGCCCGGCCGGTGCCCGGGCGGGAAGTAGCGGGCCGGGATGGCGCGCTCGACGAACTCGACGGCATCGGGGGTGGCCGTGCGGATCGTCTGGATTCCTCCGGACTCGTCGACCAGCCGCACCTGGATGGCACCCTCGGACCCGAAGATGCGCGTCTCGATGCCCGGGTAGCCCCCGATCGCGACGTAGCTCGACTGGAGGCTGAACAGCGCGCCGTTGCCGGCCTCGCCCATGAACATGTCCGCATCGTCGATGTTGATGCGCTCGTGCTCCGTATCGAGGTTCGTGCGGCGCCGACGACGGATCATGTTGGCCAGGATCCCCACCACGCGCGTGAGGTCATCCCCCACACACTCGAGCCCGATGTCGATGGTCGGGGCCCCGTACCCCTCGAGCGACGAGACCGTGATCCCCTCGCGGCTCGGGTCGTCGCCCCACGATGGCTCATCGAGGGGCCGGTCCGCGTGGATGCGCTTGTCGATGGGCCGGTCCGGGTCCAGCCACTGCGAATTCTGCTCGTAGCCGTTGAAGATGAACGGCCGGCCCACGAAGCCGTCGCGGATCAGATCGAACATGTACCGCACCGCTGGCGCGTACCGGAAGGTGAGCCCCACCTTCGTGTTGAGTCCCCGCGATCGCGCGAGCTCATCGGCCCGTCGCACGTCGCGCCAGTCGTGACACACGGGTTTCTCGACCAGACAGTGCTTGCCGGCCTCGAGCGCCGCGAACACGAGCTCCTGGTGATCCCCGCGCGTCACGATGTCCACCACGTCGATGTCGGAGCGGGCGAGCACACGCTGCGCGTCGGTCTCGATCTCGGGGATGTCGAACTCGGCGGCACGCGCGCCGGCCAGCTCGGCGTCCAGATCACACAGGAGGGCGAGCTCGCACAGCGGCGAGCGCCGGAAGCCCGGCAGGTGCGCCGATGCGGACCAGCGGCCGGCCCCGATGACGGCGACGCGCGGCCGCCGGCTCACTCGGAGGAGCCCGTCACGCTTCGATCTCCGGAGACCCGATGCCGCCCCGGGAGGGTGGTGGGGTCCCGGCCGAGCTCACGAGCGACGTTCCGGCGTGGTGACACGCGACGATGTGGGCCTCCCCTCCGTTCGACAGATCGCGCGGGCGGGGATCTTCGCTCCGGCACCGCGAGGTGGCAAACGGGCAGCGGGGGTGGTAGCGGCACCCCACCGGCAGACACGCCGCATCCGGCATCTCGGCGGCGGGCGCGACCTGCGGGGTCCCGGCTTCCGGGGACCGGCCCCTCGGGACCGCGTCGAGCAGCGCCCGCGTGTAAGGGTGCAGGGGTCGTGCGAACACCTCGTCCCGCGGACCCAGCTCGACGATGCGGCCCAGGTACATGACCGCCACGCGATCGCTCAGGTGGTGCACCACCGCGAGGTCGTGCGCGATGAACAGGTACGTGAGGCCGAGGTCGGCCCGCAGGTCGGCGAGCAGGTTCACGATCTGGGCCTGGATCGACACATCGAGGGCCGAGATCGGCTCGTCGGCGACCAGGAACCTCGGACCGGTGGCGAGCGCGCGGGCGATCCCGACCCGCTGTCGCTGACCGCCCGACAGCTCGTGCGGATAACGGTTCGCGAGCCCGGGGTCGAGACCCACCAGACCGAGCAGCTCCGTCACTCGCGCCGGTCGCTCCGAGGCCGTTCCGATGGCGTGCACGTCCAGAGGCTCGCGGACCCCGGCGCCGACGGTGAGACGCGGATTGAGCGAGGCGTAGGGGTCCTGAAACACCATCTGCATGTCGCGCCGCGCGCGTCTCAGGCGCTCGCCGGCGAGCCCCGTGAGCTCGGTGCCGGCGAACGCCACCCGACCGGACGTGGGTCGCACGAGCTGGAGGAGGGCTCGACCGGTGGTCGACTTCCCGGACCCGCTCTCTCCCACGAGAGCGAACGTCTCGCCCTCGCGGATGTGGAAGGAGACCCCGTCCACGGCCTTGACCGCCCCGACCCGCCGCCGGATCACACCGCGGCGGACCGGAAAGTACTTCACGAGCTCGCGGACCCGGACGAGGGGTTCCGGGCCGCTCATCGAGGGCTCGTCATCGGGTCGAGCGCGTCCTGGAGCCCATCGCCCACGAAGTTCACCGCGAGCACGATGAGCAGGATCGCGAGCCCGGGGAACACCGTGAGCCAGGGCCGGGTGGCCATCGTCGCCTGCGCGTCCATGAGCAGGTTGCCCCAGGTGGGGGTCGGAGGCTGCACCCCGAGGCCGAGGAAGCTGAGCGAGGACTCGAGGATGATCGCGTTCCCGACCGCGAGGGTCCCCCCGACGACGATGGAGCCGACCACGTTGGGGAGGATGTGCCGCAGGATGATCCTCCCGTTCCGGGCGCCCAGCGCGCGGGCCGCCTCGACGTAGGTCGTCTCCTTGATCTTGAGCACCTCCGCCCGCACCACGCGGGCGGTCGCCATCCAGCTCAGGAACCCGATGATGAGGGCCATCGACACGACGGCCGCTTGGGTGTAGGACGCGAGGACGATTACGAGCGGCAGGGTCGGGATGGCGTACGCGATGTCGGTGAGACGCATGAGGAGGCCCTCGATGCGTCCCCCGTAGAACCCGGCCGTGGCGCCCACGAGGGTCCCGAGCCCGGTCCCCAGGACGGCGGACAGGATCCCGATGAGGATCGAGATGCGTCCTCCGTACAGCACGCGGGTGAGCACGTCCCGGCCCAGGTCGTCCGTGCCCATCCAGTGGACGACCGAGGGCGGCTCGCGGATGGAGTCGAGATCGATCGCGTCGAACTGGTACGGCGCCACGACGGGGGCCGCCACACACGCGACCGAGAGGACCGCGAACACCCCGATCGAGGCGACCGCCAGCCGGTGACGTCGGAGCCGTCGCCACACGCCGGGTCGCACCCCGGCCGTCGGAGACGCGGCTTCCGGGCCCGCCACGGGCTCTCCCGCCGCCGGACGCGCGTCTCGGGGCTCACTCATAGCGGATGCGGGGGTCGAGCACGCCGTACACGAGGTCCGCCACCAGGTTGAACACGAGGACCATCACGGACCCCAGCAGCAGGATCCCCATGAGCAGCGGGTAGTCGCGGGCCAACATGGCCTGGACGAACAGGCGCCCGATGCCGGGCCACGCGAATACCGTCTCGGTGATCACCGCGCCGGAGAACAGGCCCGCCAGGTTGAGCGCCATCACCGAAACGACCGGGATGAGGGCGTTCTGGAGGGCATGGACCCCGACCACGACGCGCTCCGGGAGCCCCTTGGCCCGCGCCGTCCGGATGAAGTCGGCCCGCAGCACGCCGAGCAGGCTCGATCGCAGGTATCGCGACCAGCCGGCGATGTATCGGAACGAGAGGACGAGGGCGGGGAGGACGAGGTGCCGCAGGTGGTCGCCCGCCGAGGCGAGGCCGACGGTGTGGGTCCCCGACACGGGCAGCCAGCGCAGCCGGACGGCGAGCACGAGCTGGAGAAGGAGCGCGAGCCAGAACACCGGCATCGCCATGCCGAGAAACGACACCCCCGTCCCGAGGTGGTCCGCGAGACTGTACTGCTTCACCGCGCTCAGCGTCCCGAGCCCGATGGCCACGACGGCGGCGAACAGGAAGGCCGTGCCCATGAGCTCGAGCGTCGCCGGGAGGCGCTCGAGGATCACCTCGATCACCGGCCGAGTGCTCGAGAAGCTCACGCCCAGGTCGCCCGACAGCGCGGCGCCGAGCCAGCGCACGTACTGGATGTGGACGGGCTGGTCGACGCCGAGTCGGTGCCGATAGGCCTCGATGACCGACGGATCGATGAAGCGGCCCGTCGCGAGCAGACTGGCCTCCGGGCCGCCCGGGGCCGCCTGGATGACCGCGAACAGCACGATCGTGATCCCGAGGACCATGGGGATCATCTGGAGGACGCGCCGGAGGGTGAACGCCCCCATCAGCCCGCGTCTCCGCGGGAGCCGGGCTGCGGGCCTCCGCGCCGGTCGGCCCTCCCCAGCCGGCCGGTCGCGGCGCGCCGCGGCGGCGACGCCTCAGGGCTCGAGGGTCCACTCATACAGGTTCCAGAAGCTCCCGAAGTTCGTGCCACTGCCACGGTAGTTGCCGATCGCGGTGCTGACGACCTCCGGGGTCGCGTTGTAGTAGATGGGGAGCGTGAAGGTCGCGTCGGCCAGCTCCTCCTGCGCTTCGAGGAGCCACGGTCGGCGCTCCTCGAAGCTCAGGAAGCGGTCCGACGTCGTGAGCGTCTCGTCGAGCGCGGGGTCGCAGAAGCCCGTCATGTTGTTGGGGCCATCGCAGGCGTACAGACCGGTGAGGCTCGGGTCGGCGGGCAGGAACCACGCGCTCACCACCGCCTCCCAGCGGCGGCTCCGCCAACGCTGCGTCCAGGCCGCGCTCTCGAGCGTCTCGAAGCGCACCTCGACCCCGATGTCGGCCAGCTCGGCCTGAATGACCTGCGCGATCGCGATCCGGTCGGCCGCACCCGCCCGGTTGATCATCGTGAACGAGAAGCGGGTGCCGTCCTTCTCCCGCACGCCGTCCGAGCCCGGTCGCCAGCCCGCCGCGTCCAGCATGCGGCGGGCACGCTCGGGGTCGAACGCGTAGCCTCGCACGTCGGGATCGTGGTAGGGGCTCGTCGGGTTGATGGGGGTGTCGGCGACCCGGACCGTCCCTTCCATGAGCTTGTCGGCGATGGCCTGCCGGTCGATGGCGTGGAACAGCGCGCGGCGCACCTCGCGGTCGCCGAACAGCGTCCGGGCGCGCGGCGTGTTCAGGCTCAGATCGAAGTGCATGAACGAGTTGGAGCTGATCAGGTGGACGTCGTAGCCGTCGAGACCCCTCGCCCGCGGGACCTGCGTGGGGTCGATCTGTCCGAAGTGGTAGGCGCCGGAGAGCAGCGCGTTGAGCCGCGTATTGGAGTCGGGGATGAATGCCCATACGATCTCGTCGATGGCGGGGTACGCGGGTCCGCGCCAGTAGTCCTCGTTTCGGACCACGCGGATGTACTCACCCGCCTTCCATTCGGCGAACTTGAACGGCCCCGTCCCGATCGTCTCCGGTCCCCGGTTGTACGGCTCGTAGTCGACGATCTCGCGCGTCGTCATGCCGCCGAGGATGTGCTCGGGCAGGATTGCCTCGAAGATCCCGGCGTAGTAGCCGTACTCGCCGTCCCAGGTGAATACGGCGGTATGCGCGTCGGGCATGCGGCAGTCGAGGATGCCCAGGTACTGGTCGCGGTTGTAGGTCTCCGAGCCCTCGCTCGACACGAAGCGCCACGTGAAGCACACGTCGGCGCTCGTGAACGGTTCGCCATCGTGCCAGCGCACGTTCTCGCGCAGCCGCCACGTGATATCGACGGTCCCGTCGTCGTTCAGGACGACGAGGCCGTTGGCCTCCGTCGGGATCTCCCTCGCCAGCACGGGCACGTAGGCGTCGTGCTCGTCGGTCGTCACGAGGCCCTCGACCATGCTGAACGCGATGTCGACGAGGTTCTGGCTCGTGAAGGCGTTGAGCACGTCGATCTCGCGCGGATAGGCGATGCGCAGGATCTTCCGCCCGTCGGCGGAGGGCGCGTCGGCCGGCGCGCAGGCGGCCGCGAGGGCGAGCGCGCCCAACGCGGCGAGCCGGGTCGTCCCGCGCCACGGCCTCACGACCCGTCCGCTCCGCTGCCCGCCACCGGGAGCGGCCCGCGGAACGCGGAGACCTCGTCCAGCCGCTCCGCTGCCGCGGTCAGTAGAGACGCCCGGGGTCGAGGACGTTGAGGAGCGGCTCGCCGTCGAGAAAGCGGCGCAGGTTGTCGCAGAACAGATCGGTGATGCGCTCGTTCTCGCGCTCGCTCGTGCCGGCCGAATGCGGGCTCACGAACACGTTCGGCAGCCGCCACAGCGGGCTCGATGCGGGGAGCGGCTCCTCCTCGAACACGTCGAGGCTGGCCCCATCCAGGTGACCCGAGCGCAGCGACTCCACGAGGGCCGTCTCATCGACGAGCGCTCCGCGTCCCACGTTGATGAGAACGGCTCCGGACGGGAGGAGTGCCAGCTCGGCCGCCCCGACGATGCGCTCGGTCTCGGGCGTGTGCGGGGCCGCCAGCACGAGGAAGTCGGCTCGCGGCAGCAGTTCGTCGAGCGCCCCCGGACCGTGGAGCTCGTCGGCGTGCACCGCGGCGGCGTCCCCTGCCCCCGAGCGCCGGATCCCGATCACCCTCATCCCGAGCGCGCGGGCCAGACGGCCGATCTCGGTCCCGATCGCGCCGTATCCGTACACGAGGAGCGACTTCCCCTCCAGATCGAAGCCCGCGAACCGCTCCCAGCGTCCGTCGCGCTGGTCGCGCACCATGCGGGGGAGCCCGCGGCTGAACCCCGTCATCGACATGATGCAGAACTCGGCCAGCGGACGCGCGTGGACGCCGCTCGCCGTCGTGAACACCGTGTCGAGCATGCGCTCCGCGTACCCGTGGCGCGCCACGAACTGGCCGATCCCGGCGCTCGTGGCCTGGATCCAGCGAACCCGAGGCGCCAGCCGTGGCAGCTCGTCGACATTCGTGCGGTCGAAGTCGAACAGGATATCGGCCCCTGCGAGCATGGCACGCCAGCGTGTCTCGTCCGCCTCGGAGCGCACCAGCGGGCCACCCACGTGATCGGCCGCGTACCGGGGTGGCGGGAGGAGCTCCGGGGCGTACCGGACGTCGAGACATCCGTCCACGGCGCGTATACGCTCGACGTGGTCGGGCTCGAGAAAGCTCGCGATGACGAGCGACACGGGGCTCCGATCGCGCGTCACGGGTCTCGGGTCGGTGTGCGACATGGCGCGGCAACCTGTCCCGGAGGGTCGCGTGGAATCAAGCCGGTGTCCCTTGCGACCGGGTCGGAACGTCTCCTGGCTCGAGAGCCGCCGGGGGTTGCGACTCCCGCGCCGACGCTGTCGCTTGAGGGACGGGTTCCCCACGCCACCGGAGGGTCCCATCCACGCACGATCGTGCCTCATCGACCGGGCCGTCCTCCCGCTTGCCACCCGCCCTCGTCTCGCGCTCGTTCTCGCGCTCGGGCTGCTGCCGGCCGGGCTTCGGGGGCAGGGGGTGACGACGGCGGCGGTTGGGGGCCGGGTGGTGGACTCCGGGGGGCTGGCGGTGCCGGACGTGGCGATCGAGCTCCGTCAGGCCGAGACGGGCGCCGTCGCCCAGGCCACGACGGATGCCGCGGGCCGCTTCTTCCTTCCCAACCTGAGACCCGGGGGCCCGTACACGCTCGTGGCGCACCGGATCGGGTTCGCGGAGGCGCGGCGGGAGGAGATCCGGCTCCGTCTCGGGCAGACGCTCGAGGTGGAAGTGACGCTGACGACCGAGGCCGTGCCGCTACCGGAGATCTCGGTCAGGCTCCAGACGGACCCGGAGTTCGATCCGTCGCGGATGGGGGCGCAGACGGTGATCGAGGCGCCGGAGCTGGAGCGGCTGCCGACGATCTCGCGGGACTTCCTGGAGTTCGCGCAGCTGTCGCCGCTGGTGAAGGTGGACGAGCAGGGGGTGTCGGTGGCGGGGTCGAACCTGCGGTTCAACAACATCCAGGTGGATGGGGCGCTGAACCAGGACGTGTTCGGGCTGTCGCCGACGGGGGTGGCGGGAGGTCAGGCGGGGGGTCGGATCATCCCACTGGGGGCGATCCAGGAGCTGCAGGTTCTGGTGGCGCCGTACGACGTGCGGCAGTCGGGGTTCACGGGCGGGGTGCTCAACGCGGTGACGCGGACGGGGACGAACGAATGGGAGGGTTCCGGCTTCGCCTTCTTCCGCGACCAGGCCCTGGTGGGCGATCTGATCGTGGACGACGTGGCCCGCACGCCGGAGATCCAGAACCTGTACGGCGGGTTCACGCTCGGGGGCCCGATCGTGAAGGACCGGCTGCACCTGTTCACGGCGGCGGAGTTCGAGCGCCGCCGCCGGCCGCCGGACGGGTTCGAGGTCGGCGTCGACGATCCGTACAGGACGCAGATCGCCCCCGACTCGATGGCCCGTTTCGAGGAGATCCTGTCTGGCTACGGCGTGGACCCCGGCGCTTCCGGCACCGTGCGGCTGGACAACACGTTGGTGAATCTGTTCGGCCGGCTGGATCTGGAGATCGACGAGCGCAACTCCGTGATGGCCCGGTTCAACTTCGCGTCGGCCGAGGACGACCCCGCCCCCAATCGTCTGCCGGGCGACGCGTACGAGCTCTCCTCGAACGGGACGCAGCTCTCCAACCGCAACTACTCCGTCGTAGCGCAGTGGCTGGGCGAGCTGGGAGGCGGCGTCTCGAACGACCTCCTCGTCAACGCGCAGTTCCTGCGCGACCGGGAGTACCCGAACTCGCGGTACCCCCGGGTCGAGGTCGACATCACGAGCCAGCAGGATGAGTATTTCCTGACGCGCACCGTGCGGGCCGGGGCGGACTTCTTCGCGCAGGCCAGCGGGCTCGACCAGGACATCTACCAGATCACCGATGCGCTGACCCTCGGACTCGGGTCGCACCGCGTCTCGGTGGGGGGGACGTTCGAGCGGTTCGACATGTCGCGCGTATTCCTCCCGGGCCTCCTCGGGACATACCGCTTCGACTCGCTCGAGGAGTTCGAGGCGAACCGGCCGGCCCGCTACGACGTGAACCTGGCGAGCACCCCTGGCGATCCCTCGGTGCGCTTCTCGGTGAACCAGTGGGCGGGGTTCGTCCAGGACGAGTGGCGGATCGGGGAGGCCCTCAACGTCCGCTTCGGCCTCCGCGTCGATCTGCCCGTCATCCCGAGCTCGCCCGGTTTCAACACGGAGCTGGAGGAGGACCTCGGGATCGACACGTCGCGCATGCCGTCCGGACACCCGCTGTTCTCCCCCCGGCTCGGGTTCAACCTGGGTCTCGGCCCCGACCGCTCGACACAGATCCGCGGAGGGGCAGGCCTGTTCACGGGTCGGCCGGCGTTCGCCTGGCTGGCGAACGCGTTCCAGTTCGACGGGTCGCGCTCCCGGTTCCTGACCTGCGAGCGGGTCATCGAGAACCCGCAGGGAGATACTCCCACCATCATCGAGGTGGCCCCGCCGTTCGACCCCGGAGGCCCGTCCCCGGCCGCCTGTCTCGAGGGGAGGGAGGAGTTCGCGCGCGAGACCGACGTGATCGACGCATTCGACCCGGACTACCGGTTCCCGCAGGACTTCAAGATCTCGCTCGCGATCGACCAGCGGCTCCCACTCGGGATCATCGGCTCCGTGGAAGGTGTGTACACGAAGGCCGTGAACCAGACGTTCGTCCGGGAGCTGAACCTCGCCGAGCCACTGGCCGATTCGGAGGTCGTCGACCAGCCCGGGTACCCCGACGGGATGGGGTTCGGCCAGCGCACGACGTACGG
Source organism: uncultured Gemmatimonadota bacterium (assembly GCA_964499635.1). Taxonomy (GTDB): domain Bacteria; phylum Gemmatimonadota; class Gemmatimonadetes; order Palauibacterales; family Palauibacteraceae; genus Palauibacter. The sequence goes on from CAZCLY010000006.1 coordinate 237,418, forward strand.
GCTCCCTGTCCCGGAGGGCTTCGAGCCGCGGCGCGTCTCCGATCGGTTCGGGTCGGTGGTCGAGATCACCAACCGCTCGGACAACTTCGCCTACGCCCTGAGTGGCACGTTCAGGAAGCGCTTCGGGGACCGAGCCTCGCTGAGCGCCGGGTATTCGTTCACCCGCTCGAGCGACATCCAGAGCCTCGTGGCGCTCGACGCGACCTCGAACCTCGGGCTCACCCCGATCGAAGGCGACCCGAGCGACCCCCTGCGCCAGCCGTCGCTGTTCGATCGCCCGCACAAGATCGTGGCCAGCGGGTCGCTGCGGATCCTCGAGCGCCTCGGTGGGACGGAGATCGCGCTCCTCTACGTGGGACAGTCAGGCGCGCCCTACTCGTACGTGTATCGGGGGGACGTCAACGGGGACGGCTTCCCCGGCGACGCGCTCGCGCTGGATCTGTCCAACGACCTCGTGTACGTGCCGGTCGGGTTGTCCGACTTTCCCACGGGGGGCGTGAGCAACCTGCTCCTCGAGTCCCTGATCGCCCAGGAGCCCTGCCTCGAGGCGGCGCGCGGCACCATGGTGACGCGCAACGCGTGTCGCGCTCCCTGGTCGCACCAGCTGGACCTGCGGCTCACCCAGAACGTGCGTCTGGGATCGGCCAGCGCCCAGGTGTACCTGGACATGCTCAACGTCCTCAACTTCCTGAGCTCCGATTGGGGCCTCGTCGAGCGCGCGAACCCCGTCGTCCAGATCCTCAAGCTCGACGGGCGCTTCCCGCTCGACTCGTCGACGGGGCCGCTGGCGGTCCGCTATCAGGGACCGCTCGTCGCCACCGAGGACGGCGGGCGCCGGGCGGTTCGCCCGACGGTGGCGAGCGTGCCGGACTCGCAGTGGCAGGCGCAGCTCGGAGTCAGGATCCGACTTCGATAAGGCGTCGATCGGCGCAGGCCCGGACACCCGGGTCGTGGCCCTCAGGCCGGGAGGCGAGCCCCCGCGGGCTCGAACTGGGTGCGGAACAGGCTGGCGTACAGGCCCTCGCGCGCCAGCAGCTCTCCGTGCGCCCCCGTCTCCACGAGCCGGCCTCCCTCGAGGACGAAGATGCGGTCCGTGCCGAGGACGGTCGACAGCCGGTGCGCGATCACCAGCGACGTCCTGCCCTCGAGCACCCGTTCGAGCGCCTCCTGGATGAGGGCCTCCGAGTGCGCGTCGAGGTGCGAAGTGGCCTCGTCGAGGATCAGGATGCGCGGGTTCTTGAGCAGCACGCGCGCGATCGCCAGCCGCTGTTTCTCGCCCCCGGAGAGGCGGTACCCCCGTTCGCCGACGAGCGTCTCGTAGCCCTTCGGAAGGGTGGAGATGAACTCGCCGATGTTGGCCGCCCGCGCCGCCCGCCAAACCTCGTCGTCCGTGGCGTCCGGCCTCGAGTACCGGATGTTCGCGCCGATCGTGTCGTGGAACAGGTGGGGCTCCTGGGTCACCACGCCGATCGCGTCCGCGAGCGACGCGAGGGTGACCGAGCGAACGTCGTGCCCGTCGATCCGCACGGCGCCGGAGGTGACGTCGTACAGCCGCGGGACGAGGTAGGTGAGGGTGGTCTTGCCCGCCCCGCTTGGGCCCACGAGCGCCACCGTCTCGCCCGGCTCGATGGTGAACGACACGTCGTCGAGCGCCCACCCGCGCGGCGCCGCCGAACGCGGCTCGTCGTCCTCGCGCGTCACCCCGCGCCAGCCGTAGCGCCGCACGGACTCGAGCCCCTCGGGCCGCGTGCCGGCGTAGCTGAAGCGGACGCGCTCGAACTCGATGCGGCCCTCGACCCGTTCGAGCGGGGTGGCGTCGGGGGGCTCGACGATCACCCGGGGCAGGTCGAGGACCTCGAACACGCGCTCGAAGGAGACCAGCGAGGTCGCGAACTCGACGCGTACGTTCGTGAGGGACGACAGCGGTCCGTACAGCCGGGTCAGGTAGGCCGACAGGGCGACGATCGTCCCGACGGTCAGCGATCCGCGGATCACGAGCAGCGCGCCCACCCAGAACACCGCGGCGGTACCCACGGCCCCGACCACGCCGAGCGACATGAAGAACCAGCGGCCGACGGTGGACTGCCGGATGGCCAGCTGGCGCACGTTCGACGCGACCTCGGCGAAGCGGCGGTCCTCGTCCTCGGTGCGTCCGAACAGCTTGACGAGGAGGGCGCCCGACACGCTCAACGTCTCCTGCATGATCGAGCTCAGGTCGGCGTTCTCCTCCATCTGCCGCCGCCGGATGAGGCGCAGCTTCCTGCCCACGCCGCGCGCCGCGAGGAGGAAGAACGGCAGGATCGCGATGGCGAGCAGGGTCAGGTGCCACTCGAGCCCGAGCATGATCACGAGCGTCGCCGCGACGGTGAACAGGTTCGAGGCCAGGCTGACGAACGTCGAGGTGACCGCCTGCTGCGCGCCCACCACGTCCGAGGTGAGCCGCGACATGAGCTCGCCGGTGCGCGTGTGCGTGAAGAAGGCGAGCGACTGCCGCTGGACATGGTCGAACAGCTGGCGCCTGAGGTCGAAGATGATCCCCTGGCCCATCGACGCCGTGGCCCACTGCTGAAAGACGCCGAGCAGCCCGTTGGCCAGCGGGACGCCCACCATCCCGAGCCCGAGCAGGGTCACCAGACGCAGGTTCGCGGCAGGGATCGCGGTGTCGATCAGCGACCGCATGAGGAGCGGCGGGAGGAGCGACAGCAGCGAGATCACCACGATCGTGACGAGCACCAGGACCAGGTGCCCGCGGTACGGCTTCGCGTATGCGAGTACCCGTCTCAGGAGGGCCCAGTCGACCTCGGGTCGGTCCTGCTCCTCGTCGTACCTGATGTACGACCACCAGCCGCCGCCGTGCATGGCGGAAAGCTATGGCGTCCCGCCGCGTGACGCCCCGCGCGGCCGTTGTCGGGGGGGCGGCCGGATCAGCCCCCTCCGCGGAGCTTCTCCAGCATCTCCGTCGCGTTCGTGTTCGCGGGGTTGAGCTCGAGCGACTTCTCGTACAGCTCGATGGCCCGCGCCGTGTCCCCGGCGTTCATGTGGGCCTCCGCGAGGCTGTCCCACGCGTTCCACGAGTTCGGGTACGACTCCGCGTTGAGCTCGAACACCCGCGTGGCCGTGTCGAGCCGTCCGCCGGCCATGAGCGCGTATCCATAACCGTTCACCTCGATCTCGGTGAACACCCCCGCCGTAGCCGGGTCGGCCTTCCAGGTCCGGTACGCCGCGGTCATCGCGTCGATCCCCCCGGAGGAGAGCGCCGCGGCCATCCGGTCGGCGAGCGAGGCCAGCATCACGACGCGCAGGGTCGATCTCGGTACCGGCGGGATCGCCGTCGTGGGCGGCGTGCGGTTCACGTAGTCGTTGATGTACAGGCGGTCGCCCTGCGGCCCCGCCGCGATCCCGTTCGGCCACGAGAAGGTGGCCTCGAGGGCCGCTCCGTCCGTCTCCCCCCGCGCGCCGGTGCCCGCCAGCAGCGAGACCTCCCCGTTTTGGGACACCCGATACACCCGGTGACCCTGGAAGCTGGTGGCGTACAGGCTCCCGCGCGCGAACGTCACGTGGCCGTTCCCGCCGCCCGGGAGCGTGGCGAACTCCGCGACCTCCCCGTCCGACCCGATCCGGAGCATCTTCTCGTCGCTGAAGTTGACCACGTACAGCGTTCCGTCCGGGGCGCGGGTGATCCCGTTGGGGCAGTTGAACAGCGGGCTCTCCGCGAACGTGGCCACCCGCCCGTCCGACCCGACGCGTGCCACGCTGTTTCCGCGACAGTTGCACACGAACAGGTCGCCGTCGGAGAGGGCGATCCCGACCGGTCCCTGGAGCCCGCGGGCCACGATCTCCTGGCTCCCGTGCCGGTCGATCTTCGTGATGTAATTCCCGCTGAAGCTCGACTGGTAGAGGTTTCCTGCGGGATCGATCGCGTTCCCGGACGCGCCATACAGTCCGGTCGCGAACACGCTCGCCCGGCCGTCGGGGCGGATCTTGTAGACGGTCTCGGCGAAGTCGGCCACGTAGATCGTTCCGATGGCATCGACGGCGACGCCGCCCACGGCCCCGATGAGCGTGTCGCCGACGGTGAGCACCCGCGTGCCTCGCGGTCCCTGCTGCGCGCGGCCGGGAACGACGCCGAGCGCCAGGGTCAGCGTCGCGAGTGCCATGGATCGCGCCCGGGGTGACGGGGTGTGCACGTTGCCTCCTCCTCGAACGGGGACGCACGGGCCGCGCAGCGGCGCGGCGAGTCATCCATTAGACGACTCGCGGGGGCGATTCCGGACGGGCGCAGGTGGCGCGATCCGGAGCTGCGCACCGGGGGGCGATCCGCGGGCCGCCTCGCGGCGGCGGCGAACCGCCGCGGTGCCGCGCCATTGCCGCTTCACGGGCCCGGAGTTCTACTCAGAGGATCGATCCCAGCGGTCCCGATGCCCCCCGCCGCGCGCACGAGGAGGAGACCATGACCCGTCGGATGGCCAGCCTGGCGCTCGGGGCGGCCCTCGCCGGTGCCGCCGCGATCCCGGTCCCCGCGCGGGCCCAGGAGGAGTCGTTCGCGGAGCGTGCCCGGCGCATGTCGGCGCGGGCCGAGGAGGCCGGGCTCGCCGAGCCGTTCGTCGGCGTCACCGCGGATGGCACCCCGGAGCCCGGGCTGTTCGAGCTCCGCTCGACCGGCGTGTCGACGGCGCCCGTGGTCGAGGCGGCCCGCGCCTTCCTGTCGGCGCTGAGCGATGAACAGCGCGCCCGGACCACCTTCCCGGTCGACGATCCCGAATGGCGCAAGTGGATGAACCAGCACTTCTACGTGCGACAGGGCGTGAGCTTCGAGGAGATGAGCGACGGTCAGCGCGACGCCGCCTTCGGTCTCCTCGGGGCGTCGCTGAGCGCGAAGGGGCTGAAGCTCAGTCGCGATATCATGCGCCTCAACTACACCCTGGGAGAGCTGAACGGGAACGACTGGGAGCAATACGGCGAGTGGCTGTACTGGATCACCGTGATGGGCGAGCCGTCCGCCACCGAGCCGTGGGGATGGCAGATCGACGGACATCATCTGATCATCAACTACTTCGTGCTCGGCGACGAGGTCGTGATGACGCCCATGTTCGTCGGGTCCGAGCCGGTGATCGCCACCTCGGGCAAGTATGCGGGGACGGCCATCCTCCAGGACGAGCAGGCGGGGGGGCTGGCGCTCGTCCGGGCGCTCGACGACGCGCAGCGAGCCGACGCGATCCTCGAGTTCTCGAAGAGCGGCAACAACAACCTCGGAGAGGCGTTCAAGGACAACATCGTGCTCGACTACGCGGGCGTCCCCGTGTCGTCGTTCTCGGCGGACCAGAAGGCCCGGCTCCTCGAGCTCGTCGGTCTGTTCGTGGGCAACCTGCGCGAGGGTCACGCGCGGGTCCGCATGCAGGAGGTCGCGGCGCACCTGGACGAGACATACTTCGCGTGGATCGGAGGCACCGGAAACGAGGACGTGTTCTACTACCGGGTCCACAGCCCGGTGATCCTCATCGAGTTCGACCACCAGCGACCGGCCAACCTGCGCCACCTGATGGACCCGGATGTCCCGAACCGGCAGCACGTCCACGCGGTCGTGCGCACGCCGAACGGCAACGACTACGGCAAGGACCTGCTGCGGCAGCACTACGCGCGACACCACCACGGGTCCGGATCGCCGGCGCACCCGTGAGCGTCGGGAAGTGGTGGGAGACCCTCCGCCGCCGGCTGCGGGCGGCCAAGGACATCTACGAGGGCATATACATCGCCCCGTACCGATCCACCATCCACCGCGAGTACCTGCGCCAGCACGACGCCTTCATGCTGCTCGGGTTCTCGGACCTCCTCGGGGTCCCCAACCCGGTCCAGTTCTACATGCTCGAGCTATATCCGTGGCTCATCGAGGACTTCCACCGCTGGCACCTCCGCATGGGGATGGAGCGCGCCCCCGAAGGCGGTTTCCGCTGCTGCTGACGGGCCGCTCGCCGCGCGGACGCTCGCCACGCTGATGGCGTTCCCGTCTCGCCCCATCGTGTTCTTCGGCGGGAAGGGCGGCGTCGGGAAGACGACCATCGCGGCGGCGGCGGCGCTGGAAGCGGCCCGCGGACGCGCACGCACCCTGCTCGTGTCCACCGACCCGGCGCACTCGACCTCCGACATCCTACAGGTCGAGCTCGGAGGCGTCCCCCGCCCGGTGGTCGCCGATCTGTGGGCCTTGGAGATCGACCCCGAGCGCGAGGCGGATGCGTACGTCGCCGCGGTCAAGGAGCGCGTGGCCGCCGTCGCTCCGCCGCGCCTCCTGGGGGAGGTGGAGCGCCAGATCGACATCGCGCGCGTGTCGCCGGGCGCCGTCGAGGCCGCGCTGTTCGACCGCTTCACGCGCATCCTCGAGAACGAGCACGGCTCGTACGACCGCATCGTGTTCGACACGGCCCCGACGGGGCAGACCCTCCGCCTGCTGGCGCTCCCCGAGCTCATGACGACGTGGATGAGCGGTCTCATCGGACGCCGCCGGAAGGTGGGCGCCATGGCCCGCATGTGGCGGAACGTGGCGGGATCCGAGAGGACCGAGCGCGGGACCGAGGACCCGATCCTCGCGGCGCTCGAGGAGCGGCGCGGGCGGTTCCATCGGGCGCGCGCCCTCCTCACCGACCCCGCGCGGACCGCGTTCGTGTTCGTGGTCACGCCCGAGCGGTTGCCCATCTGGGAGACTGAGAAAGCGGTGCGCGCCCTGTCGCGCCACGGCGTGCCGGTGGGGGCGGTCGTCGTGAACCAGCTGCTCCCGGAGCCCGAGCCGGGGGTGCCGGAGGCGGGCTTCGTGCGGGGTCGGCGCGACCGGCAGGCGCGCTGCCTTGCGAGGATCTCCGAGGCCTTCGGAGATTGGCCCGTCCTCCGCGTCCCTCTTCAGGACACCGATCCGGTCGGTGTGGACGCGCTCGAGAGAATCCGTCCGGAGGTGATGGAATGAGTGCGATCGTCCTCCTGGTGGTCGGCGTGCTCGCGTTCCTGACCGGCTACCGGGTCTACTCTCGCTACGTCGCCCGCCGGATCTATCGACTGGACCCCGATTTCGTCACGCCGGCGCACGAGCTGGAGGACGGGGTCGACTACGTCCCCACCAACCGGCATGTGCTGTTCGGGCACCACTTCACCTCGGTGGCCGGTGCGGCCCCGATCGTCGGACCGGCGATCGCCGTCATCTGGGGCTGGCTGCCAGCCTTCCTGTGGGTCGTGCTGGGCACGGTGTTCGCCGGCGCGGTGCACGACTTCGGCACGCTGTGGATCTCGACGCGGCACAAGGGACGCTCGATCGGCACGCTGACCGAGTCGATCGTGGGCGACCGGGCCCGGGTCCTCTTCCTGCTCCTCATCTTCTTCCTGCTCCTGATGGTGAACGCGGTGTTCGCGGTGATCATCGCGAACCTGTTCATGGCGAACCCGGGCGCCGTCCTTCCGGTGTGGGGCTCGCTCGTGGTGGCGCTCGTGGTGGGGTTCCTCATCTACCGGACGGGGGCGGGCATCGTACTCCCCTCGATCGGGGCCCTGCTCGTGCTGTACGCCCTCATCTGGTGCGGCCAGTACTTCCCGTTCACGCTCCCGGACGTGATCGGGTTCGCGCCCACGCAGGCGCAGCTCGGCGCCGCCGGCGGCGACGTCGCGGGCGCCTCGATGGCGGCGGTGGCCGACGGACAGCGTGTCGGCTGGATCGTGGTGCTGTTCGCGTACACGTTCGTCGCATCGATCCTCCCGGTGTGGCTGCTCCTCCAGCCGCGAGACTACGTGAACGGACACCAGCTGTTCGTGGCGCTCGGGATCATCGGCGCCGGGGTGATCGTCACCAACCCGGCGGTCGTGGCGCCGGCCGTCAACACGAACCTGCCCGCCGACGCGCCCAGCTGGTTCCCGCTCCTGTTCATCACGATCGCCTGCGGCGCGATCAGCGGCTTCCACGGGCTCGTGGGCTCGGGGACCTCCTCGAAGCAGCTCGATCGGGAGACCGATGCGCGCTACATCGGCTACGGGGGGGCGCTCGGCGAAGGCACGCTCGCCGTGACATCGATCATCGCCTGCACCGCCGGCTTCGCCGTGTACGCCGGGCTCGACGGGTGGCACGCCCACTACGGGAGCTGGGCCGCCGCGTCCTCGGGGGCTACGGCCGCGTTCGTGAACGGCGTGGGAGTGCTGGCGAGCGGGATCGGCATCCCCGCGAACGTCGCCACCATCTTCGCGGCCGTGGTCGTGATCAGCTTCGCCGCCACCACGCTCGACACCGCGGTCCGCCTGCAGCGCTACATCATCGCCGAGCTCGGCGCGGAGTACCGCATCAGGATCGTGCAGAACCGCTGGGTGGCGACCACCATCGCCGTGGTGAGCTGCGGGCTCCTCGCCCTGGGGCTCGACCGCGGCGCGGGCGGGATGCGGCTGTGGCCGCTGTTCGGCACCACGAACCAGCTCCTCGCGGGACTCAGCCTCCTGATCATCACCCTCTACCTGTACCGGCAGAAGCGGCCGGTGTGGGCCACGATGGTCCCGATGGCGTTCCTGCTGTTCATGACGACCTGGGCCATGGTCCTCAACCTCCAGCGATTCGCGGGGGAGAGCCAGACGATGCTGCTCGTCGTGGGGGGCGCGATCTTCGTGCTCGAGATCTGGCTCCTGTTCGAAGCGGCCGCCGCCATCCGGAGGGTGCGCGCTTCGAGCCGCCTGGAGCGGGCGCGTGGCGCCGATGAGCCGGCGGCCGAGTCCGCGGGCTGAGACCCGGCGCTCAGACGCCGGACAGGATCTCGTCTACCACCTTCTCGTGGTGTCGGTGGTGGACGGCGAGAAACCGCAGCCACTCGGCCGCACTCAGCCGTCCGAGCACCGGGTGGGCGAGCCGCGCGCGGCAGACGCGGATGGCCTCCAGACACCGGCCGAGATCGGTGACGCGGCGCCGCAGGTCGACGAGCTCGTCTGCGAGCTCGATGGCGACGAGTCCGCGCGGGACGGTCGCCTCGGGGGCCGTGCCCCGGCCGCGCGGGATGAAGCCGGTCAGCAGGACGAGCCTCCCCGGGAGCGTCGGGCCGCCGTCGGTCGACCCCCGCTCCGGCTCGTCGATCGCGCGCTCGACCCAGGACAGGACCCACCGGTCCGCCAGCAGCAGGTGCTCGACGTGCTCTCCCACGCTCCAGCCGGAGACGTCCGAGCGGCGCGCATCCACGCGATCGCGCCTCTCGATCAGCTCGAGGCAGCGGTCGATTCGGACCCCGAGCCGCCGCCAGGAGCCGGCGGGGCCGCGGATCAGACCGACTCGACGGCGCGGACGATGCGCTCCCGGACCTCGCCGGCCAGCTCGTCCATGTCGTCCCGGCCGGTCACCGACAGCTGCACGACCGGGTCCGCGGCCGCGATGACCGACGTCCCGGGCGCCGTCCCCTCGTACACGACGACGTTGCACGGCAGGAGGGCCCCGATGTCCTCCTCCATCAAGAGGGCCCGGTGGGCGAGACGGGGGTTGCAGGCCCCCAGGATGCGGTAGGGCCGAAACTCGACGTCGAGCTTCTTCTCGAGAGTCGCCTTGACGTCGATCTCGGTCAGCACCCCGAATCCTTCGGCGGCGAGCGCCTCGCGGACGCGGGCCTCGGCCTCGTCGGGCGACAGGTCGACGGTTCGCTTCACCACGTACGTCATCGTCCCCGCCCGCCTCCGTGCTCGTCCCCGGCGCCGCCGCCGCGGCCCGGGAGCCGGAGCGCGACCAGCTCGGCCGGCACGTCGGGGCCCGCCGCCGCGACGATGATGTACTGCGTGCCCTCGTGCGTGTACGTCATGGGGGCCGTGTGGGTCGTCGCGGGGAGCTCGATGCGCGCGATCTCCTCGCCGGTGCGCTTGTCGACGGCGTGCAGCCACGGGTCGCCGCCGCGGCCCTCGCCGTAGAACAGGAGCGAGCGCGTAGTGAGCAAGTCCGCGTGCGTGGATTTCCCCGTCACGGGCAGGTCGACCCCCTGGAGCGCGGGGTGGTTCTTGATGTCCTCGGGCGTGTTCCCGTCCGGGATGCGCCACAGCTGCTCACCGGTCTTGAGGTCGATGGCCGTGATCGGGCCGTACGGCGGCTTGAGGAGCGGGAGGCCCTGCGGCCCCCGGATTCCCCCGGACCCATCGATACGTACGTCGCGGTGCTCGTGCAGCGCGGCTCGGGAGCGCAGCTCGGCGAGGGCTGGACCGACTCGGAGCCCGGGACGAGCTGGATGACGGAGTGCCCGCGCTCGCTGGCCACATACAGGATCCCCGTCTCGGGATCCACCGACGAGCCGCCCGGGATGTTCGCGCCCCCATTGGCGCCGGGGGCGTGGAACGAGCCGTTGGTGCCGTCCGGGTTCCCGTTCAACGACGGCGGATTGAACATGCCACCGAAGCGGAACTCACGCGCGATCGCGAGCGCCTGAGCGTGGAGCTCGGGCGTGAAGTCGATCAGGTCGTCCTCGGTCACCCCCTGGTGCTCGAAGGGCGGCGGCTTCGTGGGGAAGGGCTGCGTCGGAGAGAGCTCCTCGCCCGGGACGTCGGAGGCCGGGACCGGCCGTTCCTCGATCCGGCGGGCGCGGCCATGCTCGCGAGTGTGTCCGAGCTCCATGCTCGAGCGGATCGTCATCGACGCTCCCGTGGCCACGAAGGTTCCGGAAGTTGGATCGCGGACCGGAGCCCCCGCAAGGGCCGCGGCGGACGCGGCCGGCCGGGGGGATGGACCCGTCAATCCGACGAGCGCACCCGGTTCTCGAGCACGCCCACCCCCTCGAGCTCGACCTCGACCCGGTCGCCGGGGGTGAGGGCGGCGGTGCGGCCCGGCGTCCCCGTGTAGATGACGTCACCGGGCTCGAGGGTCACGTAGCGGCTGGCCCAGCTCACGATCTCCTCGACCGGGAAGATCAGGTCCCCGGTGCGCGCCGACTGCACGACCCGGCCGTCGAGGCGCGTGGTGAGGCCCAGATCGCCGGGGTCGAGCCCCGTCACCAGGGCCGGGCCGAGCGGACCGAACGTGTCGGCCCCCTTGGCCCGGAACCACTGGAGATCGTCACGCTGCCAGCGGCGCTCGCTCACATCGTTGCCGGCCGTGACGCCGAACACGTGCTCGCCCGCCCGTTCCGGGGACACCCGTCGCGCCGTCCGCCCGATGACCACTACCATCTCGCCTTCCGCGTGCACCTCCCCGGCCCCCGGAGGGAACACGATGTCCTCGCCGGGGCCGATGATCGAGGTCGGCAGCTTGGCGAACATGCCGGGCTCGGAGGGTGCCGGCCGATCGCCGAGATGGCTCCGGTAGTTGAGCCCCACGGCCAGCACCTTGCCGGGCGCGCACGGGGCGAGGATGTGGACGGATGCGAGCGGATCCGACCCCTCCCTTCCGGGGCGCTCCCAGGGGGGGCCGCTCAGCCGCCACACCACGTCCCCCTCGAGCACGCCGTACCGCACGGCGCCACCCAGCTCGTAGCGGACGAAGCGCGTGGACGTCACCGCGCCGCGGGACGGTGCTCGACCAGCTCGAGCTCGAACAGGAGTGGCGTATAGGGCGGCACGCCGGGCCGTCCGCGCGCGCCGTACGCGAGCTCGTATGGCACCACGAGTCGCCGCCGCTCGCCGAGCCGCATCCCGGTCACGCCCTCGACCCAGCCCGCGATGAGCGATGTCTCGCCGAGCACCATGGGGAGCGGCTCGGGCGGGTCGTGCGCGCGGCTCGCATCGAGGGTGCTCCCGTCGGGGAGCCACACGGTGTAGTGCACCGCCATCGTGTCCCCGTCCGCGGCCGACGGCCCCGTCCCCTCCGACAGCACCTGGACGTACAGCCCGCTGGGCCGGCGCTCCATCCGGCCGAGATCGACGCCCAGCTCCGCCGCCCACGGGACCTCGCGCACGTCGGTGATCGGCTCGGTCGACGGGGCCGCGTCGTCGGTGGACGGCCCCCGGTCCCCGGCGTCGGCATCCGGGGCGCCGCCGCAAGCGAACAGCGTCGCCGAAGCGACGAGCAGCAGGGAGTGCGGCGCGCCCCGGTGGCGGCGGTGTGCGGAACGGATCATCGGCTCTCTTCCTCCGGCGAGGGTCGGCTTCGGGCGCGGAATCCTACGCCCCCGTGGGCCATCCGGCGACCGGATGGCCGCCGGACGGCCCCGGGGAATGCCGCCCGGCACGGGCCGCGGCCCGCGTGGGAACCGGAGCGCCTCGCAGGTGTTTCTACCAACGGGACCCGGGTCGGCCGATGGTGACTGACTCACACGAACCCCTTGCAGCATCGTCCCCTCCTCAGGGGCGGCCGCCCGGGTCTCTTTCCACCCCCGCGCCGCGGCTCAGTCGAGCGCCGTGAGCAGGGCCCCCGTGAGGTAGGCGCTCTCCGGAATCGTCAGCAGGGCCGGGTGGTCGCGTGCCGCCGCGAGCCGGCATATCACGGCGATCCGACGTCCCGAATCGCCGGCCGCGTCCGCCAGCATGTCCTCGAACGCGCCCCGCGACACGTGGTAGCTGCACGAGAAGGTGAGCAGGTGTCCTCCCGCGCTCAGCGACCGCATGGCGCGCAGGTTGATCTCCTTGTAGCCCGACAGCGCCCGCGACACGGCGCCCCGGCTCTTGGCGAACGCGGGCGGATCGAGCACGATCGTGTCGAACCGGCGGCCCCGGGCATCGGCGTCGTGCAGGAAGTCGAACGCGTTGGCCTCCAGGGTGTGGATGTTGTCGAGCCCGTTCAGCGACGCGTTCAGCCGCGTCCGGGCGAGCGCCCGTTCGGACTGGTCCACCGCGAGCACCTCCTCGCACGCCGCCGCCATGTGGAGCGCGAAGCCTCCCTCGTAGCAGAACGCGTCGAGGGCCCGTCCGCGCGCCACGCGCCCGGCCAACGCGTGGTTCTCGCGCTGATCCAGGAAGCTCCCGGTCTTCTGCCCCTCGCGCAGATCGACGCGCGCGCGCACCGCCCCCACCGTCACGTCGACACCGTCGGGCACCTCCCCGAAGGTCTCGATCTCGCGCGGCAGCTGTTCACGGGCCCGGATGGGGACGTCGTTCCGGAGCACGATGCCGGCGGGCGCCGTCACGCGGCGGATCGCGTCGAGCGCGTCGTCGCGCACCGCTTCGAGCCCGGCCGACAGGAGCTGGACGGCGAGGCAGGGGCCGTATCGGTCCACGATCAGACTCGGGAGTCCGTCGGCCTCCGCGTGCACGAGCCGGAGCGCCGTCGCGTCGATGCCGGCCCGCCGATCGGCCGCCGCGCGAACGCGGGTTTCCCACCAGGAGGCGTCGATGTCCACCTCGCCCCGGTCCAGGAAGCGGAGTCGGATCTCCGACACGGGGGAGTAGAGGGCCGGCCCCAGGACGCGCTGCCGTCTGTCGAGCACCTGGACGATGCCCGGCGCCATCTCGGGTGGTTCCTCGAGCACGTCCGAGCGGTACACCCATGGGTGCCCGCGCTCCCACCGACGGGCACCGCGATCGCGTATGACGACCGTGCTCACCGCGTCACGAGCTCAGGCTCTCGACGAGTCGGTACCAGTACTGCGCGGCCTCGAAGAAGCTCCGGACCCCGATGCGCTCGTCCCGGCCGTGCGCGCGCGACTCGCCGGACTCGAAGATGGCCGAGATCCCGTACACGGGGATGCCGGCGTTGCGGACATAGAGCCCGTCGGTGGCCCCGGTCGACATGGTCGGGATCACGGTCACCCCCGGCCAGAACTCCGCCGTAAGCGATTCGATCGTGCCCACGAGCGCGGGCGTGAGCGGCGACGGAGGGCTCGGCGTGGGCTCGTTGACGCGGCTGAGCGCGATGTCGTGCTCGGCGAGGATGCGGCCCAGCTCGCGCTCCACGTCGTCGGTCGAGCTCCCCGGCAGCACGCGGCAGTTGACGGTCGCGCGCGCCGTCTGCGGAAGGGCGTTGTCGGCGTGCCCGGCCTCGAGGCGGGTGGCCACGCACGTCGTGCGCATCACCGCGTTGAAGTACGGGTCGCGCGCGAGGCGCTCGATGGCAGCGGAGTCCGGCGGGATCGCCGTGGCCCCCTGCATGGCGCCGGCCAGCTCCGGGTCGGGCTCGGTCTCGGCCAGACGCTGGAAGAAGCCGCGCGTGATCTCGTTGAACCGGACGGGCCACTCGGCCTCGGCCAGACGGTCGAGCCCTCGGGTCAGCGTGTAGATGGCGTTGTCGGGGCGCGGACGCGAGCTGTGGCCGCCCGGGTTGGTCACCTCGAGCTGGAAGGTGAGGTAGACCTTCTCGCTCGCCTGGACCCCGAACGACACGCGCTCGCCGTTTCGGATCTCGCCACCCCCGGCATCCGTGTTGAGCGCGAACTCGACGCCCCGGACGCTCTCGCCGTTCTCCCCCACCAGCCACTTGACCCCCTCGCTCGACGTCTCCTCGTCCTGGGTGAGCGCGACGATGAGATCGCGATCGGGGACGAACCCCTCGCGCCTGTAGCGGATCAGGTTGGCGATCAGCATCGCGGCGCCCGCCTTGTTGTCGGTGGTGCCGCGCCCGTAGAAGAAGCCGTCCCGCTCGAGGAAGGCGAACGGGTCGACCGACCAGTCGGCCCGCAGCGCGGGCACCACGTCGAGGTGGGCCATGAGGAGGATCGGCGGCCGTGCGCCGGTCCCGCGGTAGCGCGCGACGAGGTTGCCGCCGGGCGTCGGTCCTCCGATGAGGATGTCCGCCGCCGGAAAGCCCGCCTCGCGCAGCCGTCGCGCCATCGCCTCGGCGGCCTCGACGGTGCCTCGCGAGCCGGATACGGACGGGATCTCGATCAACTCCTCGAACACGTCCCTGAGAAGCGTCGAGTCGGCGCTCGACAGGCCGAGGACCTGGGCGGTCAGCCCCCGGGGGCCGGCGGCCACCACGCAGGCCCCGAGGAGGAGGCCGGGCAGCCGGAGATCTCGTCGCACGTCGCGGTCCTCCCGTTCGTTTCGGTCGCGCCGGCCGGACGCCGGGCGCGCGTCCGTGAATATCCCTGCGCTGGGGCGCACGGCAACCGGTGGGATGCGCGGCGGGCACGCGGCGCGAGGCCGTGCGCCCACCGGGGTTCTATCGGCCGCCCGCTAGTAGTTGATGCGTCGTCCGGTGCGGACGTCGTACGCATACCGGATCCGCACGCGCGGCCGGTGCGAATCGAACGCGAACAGCTCGACGATGCCGGGATTCACGCGGGACCGGACCAGGAGCCATCCGCCCCGCGGCACGCGGCGCTCGAGCGCCCGGCAGGAGCCCTGTCGCGGCTGGTGGCCCGGGGAAACGCCGGGCAGCCACACGCGGCACCGACCCGGGGAGGGGAGATGGCCGCGCGGCACCGGGAGACGGCGGAAGTCCATCCGTCGCGCGTATTCGTATTCGTAAGGCGCGCGACCGTATGCCCCGTCGTCGCGGTAGACGCCGCGGTCGTAGTGCCCGCCGCCGTACGCGCCGTACGCGACCCCGCAGCCCGCGAGCAGCGGCAGCGCCATCACCGTCAGTATCCTCGTGTTCATCCCGTCCTCCTTCGCATCAGGCGGAACCTACCTGAAGACGAGGAGGGCCGGGGCGGCGTCACCGGCGCGGGCCTGGATCGGGCCGGAGAATCACCCGTCCCGAGGCTCGAACTCGGCGAACGTCACCACGTTGCCGCCCGGCTCGCGCACGCTCAGCTCGTCGGCTCCGTAGAACGTCTTGCGGCGCGGATGGACCCGCTCGGCGTCGCCCAGCGCCGCCTCGACCGCGTCGAGGTCCTCGACCTCGATGAACAGCAGCGTGCCACCCTGCGGCGTGCTCGCGAGCGCGGGCAGGTCGGCTCCGATGCTGGCGTACGTCTGGTACATGATCTCGACGGGACCGTTGGCGAGGATCACGAACCCCAGGGTGTCTCCATCGGGCACTTCGGCCGTGCGCTCGAACCCGAGGGCCTCCCAGAAGGCCAGCACGGGCTCGATCGCTTGCACGGGGAGAACGGGGGTCAGCTTCTTCATGTCGGTCGCTTCCTGACGGGGTTCGGATCCCGGCCCTCCGGCCAGCGAGCGGCCGGCCGGAGGGCTCGAGACGAGGAGCACGGTCACCGCGATGACGGACCGGATGCGCATCGAGCGTCTCCACGGATCGGGGCACGGGCACCTCGGGCG
>CAZCLY010000006.1:253585-279381 GCA_964499635.1 uncultured Gemmatimonadota bacterium
CGGACCGGATGCGCATCGAGCGTCTCCACGGATCGGGGCACGGGCACCTCGGGCGTCTCCACGGATCGGGGCACGGGCACCTCGGGCGCGGTCGTGACGCCCGATGGGGTCCACGCTACGGGCGCTCGGCGCTCCCGTCTTGAACAAACGCGACACCCGCCCGCTCGGCCGCCCAGCGCGTGGGGGCCACGCCCACGAGTCGCCGGACCTCCCGGCTCAGGTGCGGTTGATCGGCGTACCCGGCACGGAAGGCGACGGTCGACCACGGGGTGGACGGATTCCGGTCCACGATGCGCTGCGCCTCGCGAAAGCGCTCCACGCGCAGGACGAACTTCGGGGCGAGACCCACCGCCGCCGCGAACCGGCGCTCGAGGGTCCGGCGCGTGAGCCCGATCGACAGCGCCAGCTGTCCGACCGTCGCACGGCCCCGGGTCGCGCGAGCCAACCGTGCGGCCTCGAGCACCGCCGCATCCCCGTCGGGTGCGGCCACCAGCCAGCGCGCCACGGCACTCGCCGCCACGCGAGGGCGCTCGTCGGGCGCGACCGTCCGAAGGCGCTCGCCGAGCTCGGCGACCGGTCGCCAGCCCGGGAGAACATCGCGGATCGCGGGGGCGCGATCCCGAAGCTCGTCGGCCGCCGGATCGAGCAGCGGGGCGGCTCCCCCCGGTCGGAACCGGATGCCGAGGATGTCGACCCGGCCCGCGAGTCGGACGCAGACGGCCCGCGTCATGGGGCCGATCACCGAGGAGGTCCCGCGCTCCAGGTCGAACAGGATGTCGATGCAGCCGTCCGGGACGACCCGCCGCGGCGACTCCTCCCCGGCCGGGGTCGACCCGGCGAGCCTCCAGATCGCCTCCACCCGATCCTCGAGCGCCCCGCACGGCGCGGTCTCGCGGTAGCGGGGCGGCCCGACGCTCGGGGCCGGGGTGGACCCCGGCTCCAGGGCTCCCGTCAGGGGACGAGCTCCGTCTGACGCTTCTTGAGGATGAACAACCCCTCCCGCATGCTCGAGACGATGATGTTGCCCGACTCGAAGAACGGGTAGTTGCTCCACGAGCCGGCGAACCCCGGAGCATCCGGGCTCCACGGGACGGTGTCGAAGTAGCCCACCTGCTTCGGGTTCTCCGGGTCGGAGATGTCGAGGATCCTCAGGCCGCTCACGTAGTTCGATTCGTACACGAAGTGACCGCGCACGTACAGGTTGTGGTCCGAGGCCGGGTTGTCGGACACGTACTGGGTGGCCAGCACCGGGTCGTCGAGGTCCTGGACGTCCCACACGAGCGTGCGGGTGCCGGTCACGCCCCCCTGGAGCTCGTCGAGCTCGTCGTCGAGGAAGAAATACCGCTGGTCCTCCGACAGCCACCCCTGGTGCGTGTACCCGACGTTCGGATACGAGGCGGTGGCGATGGGCTTGGGGGCGTCCTTGTCGGTCACGTCCCCGATCCCGAGCGCCGTCTCGCTCGCGTTGAAGCACACCTCGTGGCCGGTGTAGTCCTCGTCCGGCCCGTGGTACACGACGCACTGCGCGTCGTGCGTGTACCCGGTGTGCGCCGTGCCGGTGGACGGATCGGCGTAGCAGCCCGCGAACTTCGGATTCTCCGGCTCGCGGATGTCGATCATGTGGAGGGCGCCGCCGCACGTCTCGCCGCCGCCCGAGTTGCCGACCGTGTACGCGAACCCGGTCTGCTCGTCGATCACGATGTTGTGGGCCGAGTGGATCCCGTCGTAGTGGGCGTCCTCGGCGAACTCCTGCGGCGAGGTCACGTCGCGCAGATGCGTGAGGTCGAAGATCTGCACGCCGTGCTCGCCCGCGTTGTCAGCCACGATGTACGCGTGGTTGGCGTACACCTTGATGTCGCGCCACAGGTTGGCGTGCGCGCCCGTGGTGAGCGGCAGGTTCCCGAGGTAGCGCGGGTTCTCGGCGTCGGTGACATCGATGAACGACGTGCCGTCGAATCGGCCGAGGAGGGCGTACTCGCGCCCCGTGTCGGGATCCGTCCAGCCCCACAGGTCGCTCACCATGATGCCGCGCCGCCCGCCGACGGCGCTCACCGGCAGGAACGACTCGAGCTCGACGTTCTCGCACGAGAAGCCGGCGGCGTCGCCATCCTCGGAGCAGCGACGCTCCCCGCCGGTGATCGGCTCGCGTCCGAACTCGGCCTCCACGATGTCGTCCTCCTCCACCCACGCGTCCCCCACGCGCGCGTACACGAAGCCGAGGCCCTCGAAGAACTCGGCCGTGGGCGCCCCCACCACCATGAGGGCGTCTCCGCCGGCCACCGTGGAGCCGAAGAAGCCGAGCAGGCCCTGGGTCTCCTGCGTGAGGACCTGAGACTCGACCCAGTCGCCCTCGCCGGTCGGGTCGAGCACGTACACGCCGCCCTGGAAGCCCTGATAGCCGGGCGCGCCCACCAGCAGCTGGCCGCCGGCCAGGGACAGCGCGTAGCCGTACAGCGCCTGCGGGGCTGCCTCTGCGGCGCCGAACCTGCCTGCCGCCGTCCAGTCGCCCGTGCCGTCGGGCGTGAACCGGAACACGGCGCCGGCGGCATGGTCGCTGATCGGGGCGCCGACGAGCGCCTGCCCGCCGGCGAGGAGCACGGACGCTCCGAACGACGCGGAGCCGGGCGCGGCGAGCGCGGCGCGCTGGGCCCAGCGCTCGCCGTCACGGGCGAAGACGTATGCGGCGCCCTGGCCGAACCGCGGCTCGCCCTCCACGAGCGCCAGGTCGAAGGGGCCGGGCGCGCCCACGAGGAGAAGCGTGCCGTCGAGTCCGAGCGCGGCGCCGAAGCGGCTTTCGGCCGCGGCGGCCTCGGGCCGGACCTCCGCGGTCGATCGCGCCCCGATGCCTCCGCGGAACGCGAACACCGAGGCTCGCCCGGGCGCTCCCGCAACGATCTCGCCGTTCGCCGCCGCCACCGCCGTTCCGAATCCGTTCCCCGCCGCGAGGGCGTCGGGCTGGAACCGCTCCACCTGCGCCCACGCGTCGCCCTGGCGCCGGAACACGTACACGGCCCCCCTGCCTTCGTCCTCGCTGGGGGCGCCGACGACCAGTAGGTCGCCGTCGACGGCCAGCGACTGACCGAAGCCGTCTCCGACGTCCACGTCGTCGGTCCCTACGCGGGCGATCTGCGTCCACGCATCGCCCTCGCGCCGGAACACGTGTACCGAGCCCGGCTCGGAGCCGGGCATCGGGAACAACGCCGACTCGCCGGGCCGGCCGACGAACACGAGGTCGCCCGCGACGAGTGCGGACGCCCCGAACGCGATCCGGGCGGCGATCTCGGGACGCGGAGGCGTCACCCCGGCGAAGGTCTGGGCGGCGGCGGTCGCGGGCGCCACGGCGGCGCACAGGGCGACGGTCGTCCACAGGGACGCGCGAGTATGCACTTCTCCATCTCCTGTCGAGGGGTGGAACCAGCGGGTCGGCCGAGAGTCGGCGAGCCGACAACCTACGGGTCGTCATGGCGGTGGTACACTCCCGCGGCCTGATACGCGCACGGGGGCGGCAGGATCCCCGCCGTGGCCGCCGAGGTCGGTCGCTGGGGTCCGCCCGGCGACCGGGCCCCAACGCCGCGTGCGGAGGCGCGGGGCTTTCGGAGATCGCGCCGACGTCCGAGCCTCAAGTCGTTCGGCTTGCCACGCGCGGGAGGTGCAATGAGCTCACAGCTGACCTTTCGAGGCATCCTGGGACCGGAGGGCATCGAGCGGGATCGGACGCTCCGCATCGGCCCCGAGGGGGTCATCGAGGCGATCGGGCCCGGCGGACCGCCGTACGACGGCTTCGTCGCGCTCCCGGGGATGCCGAACGCGCACTCGCACGTCTTCCAGCGGGCGCTCACGGGACGGGGCGAGGGAGTGCGGGGCGAGGACTCCTTCTGGTCGTGGCGCGAGGCCATGTACCGGCTCGCGAACGCGCTCGATCCGGAGGGGGTGTACGCGATCGCCCGCCATGCGTACGCGGAGATGCTGGCGGCCGGGTTCACGCGGGTGGCGGAGTTCCACTATCTCCACCACCGGCGCGACGGGTCTCGCGGACCGGAGATGAGCGACGCCGTGTGCCGGGCGGCGGCCGATGCCGGTCTCCCGATCACGCTCCTCCCCGTGTACTACCGCACGTCGGGGCTGGACGGCGCGCCGGCCCGGCCGGAGCAGCGCCGTTTCGCGCATGCCTCGGTGGAGGACTTCCTCGAGACGCTGTCCGGGCTCGGGCACCGGATCGGCGGGCTCGCGCCGCACTCGCTGCGCGCCGTACCGGTCGAGGACCTTCCGCGGCTGGTCGATGCCGCCGACCGGCTGCTCGGGGCCGAGGCGCCACTCCACATCCACGTCTCCGAGCAGATGGCGGAGGTGGACGAATGCCGCGAGCGCTTCGGCCGCTCGCCGATCGAGCGCCTCGGCGGCGCCGTGGACCTCGGACCGCGCTGGAGCCTGATCCACGCGACGCACGCCACGCCGGAGGAGCGTCGCCTCGTGCGCGCCGCCGGGGCCACCGTGGTGCTGTGCCCCCTGACCGAGGCCTACCTCGGAGACGGCGTGTTCGCGGCACGCGAGCACGTGCGCGAGGCGGGCGGGATCGCCGTGGGCTCGGACGCCGATGTCCGGATCTCCGCGATCGGGGAGCTCCGCATGCTCGAATACGGCCAGCGTCTGCGCGATCGGCTGCGGGGGCGGCTGGCCGGTCCGGACGGGCTCGGGGCGACGCTGTGGAACCGACTGGCGGGAGGGGGCGCGCGGGCCCTCGCGGAGCCCGTGGGGCGTCTGGCTCCGGGTCGGATGGCCGACCTGGTTGTGCTCGACGGCGACGCTCCCGTGTTCGCCGGGCACGATCCCGAGACCGCGCTCGATGCGTGGCTCATCGGCGGCACGAGCGCGGACATCGCGGCCGTGCTCGTCGCCGGGGAGCGCCGGGTGGAGCACGGCAGCGCCGGCGCCGATCCCGAGCTCCGGCGGCGCTTCGACCGCGCCCTGCGCGCCGTGTGGGGTCACGCCTGACGGATCCCGGGCGCTCGCACGCGACGGGCCGCTCCCAGCCAGCGCATCGAATCACCCGTTACAACCTTGTGGCCGGTCCCCCCATCGACGAAGCAGCTCGTATCACCGCGGTCGCGCAACCCAGCGAAGGGGGTTCAGATGACGTCGGTCCGCACGGAGACGGCCGGGCTCCGGAGACTCGCCGCCACGCTGACGCCGCTCACGATCGCCGCGCTCGTCGGCCCGGCCGTCACGTCGTACGTCGATGCGGCCCCCGCGGCGCGCCCCGGCCGGCCCCCATCCGAGCGCGTCGACCGACTCGCCAGGGAGCTCCTCGAGGCCGGTCGCCTGCCGAGCCTGTCGATCGCCATCCTGCGGGACGGGGACATCGTCTACGCGCGTGCCTTCGGGTACGCGGATGCGGAGCGGCGGACACCGGCCACCACCGAGACGCGCTACCGGTGCGCCTCCACGTCCAAGATCCTCACCGCGACGGCACTCGGCCGTCTGGTGGACGAAGGACGCATCG
This sequence comes from uncultured Gemmatimonadota bacterium, assembly GCA_964499635.1. Classification (GTDB taxonomy): domain Bacteria; phylum Gemmatimonadota; class Gemmatimonadetes; order Palauibacterales; family Palauibacteraceae; genus Palauibacter. The sequence goes on from CAZCLY010000006.1 coordinate 259,086, forward strand.
ACCTCGATGCCCCGGTCACCCGATACGTACCGAGCTGGCCCGCCGAACCGCGCATCACGGCGCGGCAGCTCGCCGGTCACCTGTCCGGCCTGGCGCACTACCAGGACGCCGATCGCCTCGACCAGGGCCATCACTACGAAAGCGTGACGGAGGCGCTCGACGTGTTCCGGGACAGCCCGCGCGCCGCCCTCCCGGGCGAGGAGTACGTGTATTCCACGCACGGGTTCACGCTCCTCGGGGCGGCGATCGAGGGAGCTGCCGGGTCCCCGTTCCTCGAGGTCCTGGACGACGAGGTGTTCGGGCCGCTCGGAATGGAATCGTCGGGGCCCGACCTGCGCGAGTCGCCGGACGAGGACATGTCCACGCTGTACGATCGGGAGGGGACCGAGCCCGTCCCGATCGCCCGTCCCGAGGATCCGAGCTACAAGTGGCCAGGCGGCGGGCTCGTGTCGACGCCCTCCGACCTCGTCCGGCTGGCGGACGGGTACATGAGCGGCTTCCTGGCGCCCGAGGTCGTCGACGAGATGTGGACCTCGCAGGCGACATCCACTGGAGAGGACACCGGGGTGGGGATCGCCTGGCGGATCGGTGAGGACCCGTACGGCCGGCGGGTGATCCACCACTCAGGGTCGATGGGGGGTGCGCGCACCACGCTCGCCATCTACCCCGACCAGCACGAAGCCATCGGGATCATGACGAACATCACGTGGCCGTCCGACATCCACCCGAGCGCGATGTGGCTCATGGAAGCCTACCGGCGGGGCGAGAGCGGCGCGCCCGAGACGGCTCCGATCGTGACCGGGGGCCCGCGCGAGTATCACGGCACGTTCGGGGACGACGACGCCACCGGGACGCTCGTGCTGGGGCCGCAGGAGAATTGGATCTCGACGCCGGCGCCGTTCGCGGAGTGGAGTGTCGGGCTGGTCGTCGAGCACATGAAGCTCCACCACCTCGAGGGCACCCGGTATCTCCTCGTGGCACCGTGGGGCATCTACGGGGTGGACATCCTGCAATCGGACGGAGCGGTGCGCGGGACGGGCGACTTCGGACGGAACCGTTGGACCTTCGAGGCGCCGCGGCCCGGCGGCTGATCCCGCGTGGGCCATCCGGGGTCGGACCCGAGCGGCCCGGCCCCGACCCGCCGGCGAGCGTCAGGCGGCTTCCTGCTCGAGGTCCATGGACCAATCGCCCCGCGTGGCCAGCCCGTTCATGCGGGCCCGGTGGCGGAACGCGGCCTGGGCGGAGGCGACGTTGTCCGACTTGCCGGCCCAGGCCGCCAGCGGCGCCGCCTGCAGGGCTCGCCCGTAGCTGAAGCTCAGATTCCAGGGCAGATCGTAGCCCGCGTTCATCGCGTTCAGGTGCGCGGTGGCCTCCACGTCCGACTGGCCGCCCGACAGGAACACGATGCTCGGAACGGCGGCCGGCACCCCCCTCCTCAGGCACCGCACCGTCTTTTCCGCCACCTCGTCGACAGCGGCCTGAACGGGGCACCCCTTGCCCGACAGCACCATGTTGGGCTTGAGCACCGACCCCTCGAGCCACACGCGCTGATCGTACAGCGCCATGTACACCTGCTTGAGGGTCCACTCGGTGGCCTCGAAGCAGCGATCGATGTCGTGATCCCCATCCATCAGGACCTCGGGCTCCACGATCGGGACCAGGTTCTGCTCCTGGCTGAGGGCGGCCATGCGGGCGAGGGCGTGGGCGTTGGCGCGGATGCAATACGCGCTCGGGATCGAGCGGTCACCGCCGCGGCCGATGTCGATCACCGCACGCCACTTGGTGAACCGCGCCCCGAGCTCGTAGTACTCGGCGAGCCGCTCGCGCAGCCCGTCCAGCCCCTCGGTGACCTTCTCGCCGGGCGCCCCGGCGAGGGGCTTGGCGCCCCTGTCGATCTTGATCCCCGGGATCGTGCCGGCATCGGTGATCATCTGGACGAGCGGCGTCCCGTCCGCCGCCGACTGCCGGATGGTCTCGTCGTACAGGATCACGCCGGAGATGTGGTCCCGCAGGGCATCGGTGGTGCGGAACAGCATCTCGCGGTAGTCCCGGCGGTTCGTCTCGGTGGACTCGACGTCGATGCCGGCCAGACGCTTGGTCATCGTCCCGGTGCTCTCATCCGCGGCCAGGATCCCCCTGCCATCGGCACCGAGAGCCCGGGCCACCTGGACGAGTTGCTCGTTCATCGCGCTACCTCCAATGCGGTTGGTCTGCGTTCATCGTGCGAGGTAGAATCAGCCGGCGGAACGACGGGCTGAACACTGGCGGCTGGAGAGCTCCGGCCGCCCGTTGAATGTGCCCGCGGCCCCGCGGCGGGTCAACGATGCGCGGGTGCCGGGCGCCGGTCGGTGGAGGAAGGCGGAGGAGAACCGGTGCCCCCGGGTCGACAACGGGATCCACACGGTGCACGCGATACGGTCCGGGACGGACCCGATACAGGTCTCGACCGCCCGCGCTCGTGGCGGTCATGGGAGAACGAACGGGCGGCCGCGCCGGATCATCCGGCGCCGCCGCCCGAGGCCCGCGTGGCGAGGGACGCCCGGCTATGCGGGGTTGTCCGGCTCCGCGTGCAGGATCCACACATACGGTTGTATGGCCGTCACCTGGGCGTCGAAGATCTCGGTCGTCACCAGCTCGGGGCTCGGGTTCGGGGTCGGCAACGACTGCGCCTGCATGTCGTAGCAGCCGGCTTCCACCGTGATGTCCTTCGACTCGTTCGGCTGGATCTTGCCCGCGATCGGATCCGACGGCAGGAGGTCCAGACCCCAGTCGGTCGTTCCACACGGACGCGCACGGAAGAAGAGCACGGGACCCATGAGCTCGTTCTGCACCCTGACGGTGGCCGGATTCTGGAACACCGGTCCCGAGGGCGTGTCCGAGCCGCACGCGCCCACGATCGGCGCGATGACGCCGAGGGCGAGGGGCAGCAGCAGCGTTCGCATCCTGACGAGCATATCGTCCTCTCCTCCGATAGCTTGCGCGGCCCGGGACCCTGGGGTCGTGGGCTCGCACAAAGATATGTTACATGTAGACGGAGTCCAGCAACCTTCCGTCAACTGCAAAACGCGTGAACGTGCCTTTCGAAGACAACCCCCGCGTGTGGCTGTACACCTTCGGGTGCAAGGCCAACCAATACGACACGGAGCGCATGCGGCAGGCGCTGGAGGCCCGCGGCGCGCGCGCGGTGTCGGACCCCGGCGAGGCCGACGCCGTCGTGGTCAACACGTGCACGGTGACCAACCAGGCGGATGCCAACGCGCGGCATCTGGTGCGTCGGCTTCGGCGGGAGCGTCCGGGGCTACCCATCGTGGTGGCCGGCTGTTCCACCGCGCTGCGCGAGGACGAGTACCGCGGGATGGCGGGGGTGGACGGCGTGGTCCCCGGCCAGGATGCCGAGCGCGTCGCCGCCGAGCTGGCGGCGCTCGGCGTGATTCCGGCGCTCCCGGGCGCGGGTGACGGTCCGCTTCGCGGCAGCGCGCGCGGCACGCGGGCGTGGCTCAAGATCCAGGACGGTTGCGATCGGAAGTGCTCGTTCTGCGCCACCCGGCTGGCACGCGGCGCGTCGATCTCGCGCCCGCCGGCCGACATCCTCGCAGAGGCCCGGGCGCTGTCGCAACATCACCCGGAGCTGGTCCTCACCGGGATCCACATCGGCCACTACGGCCGCGATCTGCAACCTCCCGAGTCGCTGGGCCGGTTGTGCGCCCGGCTGCTCGACGCGGTGCCGGCCCGCGTCCGGCTGAGCTCGATCGAGGCCACCGAGATCGATGATCCGCTGATCGATGTGCTCGAGACGTCGCACGGACAGCTCGCGACCCACCTGCATGTGCCCCTCCAGAGCGGCTCCAATCGCATCCTGGCGCTCATGCGCCGGTGGCACACGCGGGAGGCGTACGCGCGGCGGGTGCACCAGATCGCGGCGCGCGTGGCGCCGCTGGGTCTGGGGGCCGATGTGATCGTTGGGTTCCCGGGGGAGGGAGCGCGCGAGTTCGCCGACACCCGCTCGCTGATCGAGGAGCTCCCCTATACTTACCTGCACGTGTTCCCGTACTCCGTTCGCGAGGGGACGCCCGCCGCGCTACTCCCCGACCGCGTGCCCGGCGATGTAGCGGCCGCCCGCTCGCGGGAGTTGCGCGACATCGGGCTCGACAAGGGACGGCGGCACGGGCGCAGCCGGGTCGGGTGCCGCGCCGACATCGTGGTCGAGCGCGGCCCCGACGAGGGCGCGCCCGGCCGGGGTCTGACCGGAGACTACCTCCGCGTCGATGTCGAGGGGGCGGCGCGTCCGGGCGACCGCTTCCACGCCACGCTGTCCCTCGATGGCGGTCGTCTGGTGGCCGCGGCCGCGTCGACGGACACCCCCCGGCCAGACTGACGCCCCGCGCCGGAGGGGAGCCCGGCCCCCGCTCGGCCTCAGCCCACCTCGCGCGGCCGGGGGTCCGGTCCGGGTAGGGTGCGCGGGCTGGCGAGCGACTCGCCCCCGTCCACGACGAGGATGGCGCCCGTGATCCAGTCGCCCGCCGGGGACACGAGGAAGGCGACCGCGTTCGCGATGTCGTCCGGCGTCCCCAGCCGTCCGGCGGGGATCCAGCGCTCCGCGAAGCCGGCCACGCCACGCTCGCCGAACACGTCGGCCGCCCCTTCGGCCGGGAGTCGGAACGCCTCACGCACGCCCTCGGTCGGAACGGGGCCGGGGGCCACGGCGTTCACGAGGATCCCGTGGCGCGCCCATTCGAGCGCCAGCGTCCGGGTGAGGGCGTCGACGCCGGCCTTGGCCGCCGTCGCGTGCGCCATGAGCGGCCAGCCCCGGTAGTGGAGCGTCATCGAGATCGACACGATGCGCCCGTAGCCCTGGGCGGCCAGCAGCGGGAAGGCGGCCTGGCAGGCGTGGAAGGTGCCGAACAGGTCGATCTCCACCACCGCGCGCCACCCGTTCGGTGACAGCTCGGCGCTCGGCGCGTAGAAGTTTCCGGCCGCGTTGTTCACCAGGATGTCGAGCCCGCCGAGCTCCTCGTGCACCCGCGACACTGCCCCGCGCACGGCCTCCGGATCGCGGACGTCACCGGTGACCGCCAGCGCCCGCCCGCCATGCTCGCGCCCCAGTCGCTCCGCTGCCGCCCCCACCCGCTCCGCGGTGCGGCTGAACACGGCCACCGACGCGCCGAGCGACGCCAGCCGACTGGCGATTCCGTACCCGATCCCGCTGCCGCCTCCCGTGACCAGCGCTACCCGGCCCTCCAGCAGGCCCGGGGCGAACACCGGGCCGCTCACCGTAGCCGCCGGCGCGCGACGCGGGTCACCGCGAAACGGGGGATGCGTTTTCGCGAGGGTCGTCGACCCCTAGGTTGAGTGAATCGATCGGACATCGAGCGCCGGGCCCGAGCGGACGGCGCCTGCTCATCTTCATCTGCAACCCAGGAGAGACCCATGGCGGTCGCGAAAGTCATCGAGATCCTCGCCGAGTCGGAGACGGGTTGGGAGGACGCGGCGCGCAAGGCGGTCAAGGAGGCTTCCGAGACCGTCCAGAACATCAAGCACCTGTGGGTGGAGGGTATGCAGGCCGAAGTCGAAGCCGGCGCCATCAAGAGGTTCCGGCTCACCTGCAAGGTCACCTTCATCGTGCGGGACGAGCGCGACTGACGTCCCGCGGAGCGGCCCCCGCTGATCGGCAGCCGACGGGTCCGATCCGCCGGCCCGGTCATCGGAGGAAGCTCCGCACGACGAACCACACGTTGGCGGGGCGCTCCGCCAGTCTCCGCATGTACCACGGGAACCACGCCGCCCCGTAGCTGATCAGCACGCGGAGGGGCACCCCTTCCGCGACGAGCGCGTCCTGCGCGCGGAGCCCGATCCCGTACAGCATCTCGATCTCGAAGCGCTCCGCCGTCCGTGCGCGGGACCGAGCGTCGCGAGCCAGCGGTCCGATGAGGGCGGCATCGTGGGTTCCGAAGCCGACGAACCCGTCGCCGCCGTCGTCGAGGTGCCCGAGGAGACGGCGCCCGAGCGCGCGATAACGCGCATCCACGTCGCCCTTCGACGGGTACGCGAGATCGGGCGGCTCCGCATAGGCGCCCTTCACGAGCCGGATGCGCGGGGCGAGCGGGAGGAGCGACTCCAGATCGGCCTCCGTGCGCCGCAGGTAGGACTGGAGGCACACACCGAGGTTGTCGTGCTCCGGCTTCAGGTCGCGGTACAGGTCGAGGGTGGCGTCCGTGTACGCGGAGCCTTCCATGTCGATCCACACCGTCCCCCGCCCGCGCGCCGCGCGGGCGAGCTCCGCGACGTTGCGGGCCGCGAGCCCCGGGTCGAGATCGAGACCCAGGTGCGTGGGCTTGACCGAGATCTCCGCGTCCAGCCCGCGTTCCGTCGCCTCGGCGAGCACGCGCCCGTATTCGTCCACCACCTCCCGGGTCTCCCGCGCGGTGGTGACGTTCTCTCCCAGCATGGTGAGGATGGCCGGCACGCCCCGGGTTGCCAGCCTCGCCGCCTCGCGGAGCGCATCCTCGCGGGTCTCGCCGGGCATGAAGCGCCGCACCGCGCGCCGGACGAACCGACGGCGCGGCAGGGTGGAGGCGAGCCGCGGGTTGGTCGACGCCCACAGGAGCGCGCTTCGCATGAGAGCCATGCACCGTATCTTGCGCGCGAGATCGAGCTTCGTCCAACGACTCGCGCGGAGGAGGGCGCGTTGCGCGCCTGGATCGTAGACACCCCCGGCCCGCTGGAGGGGCACCCCCTGCGCATGGTGGACCTCCCCGACCCCGAGCCCGCCCCGGGCGAGATCCTGGTGAGGGTACGGGTGTGCGGGGTGTGCCGGACGGATCTCCACGTGGCGGAGGGAGATCTCCCGCCGGTCTCGCCACACCCGATCGTCCCCGGGCACCAGATCGTCGGGATCGTCGATCGGGTGGGCCCCGACACATCGCGGTTCGCCCGGGGCGAGCGGGTGGGGATCGCCTGGCTCGGCTCCACGTGCGGGACGTGCGTCTTCTGCCGGCGGGGGAGCGAGAACCTGTGCCCCCGCTCCCGGTACACCGGTTATCACGAGAACGGCGGCTACGCCGAGCTCGCCGTCGTCCGGGAGGCGTTCGCTTACCCCATCCCCGACGGCTTCGCGGACGAGGAGGCGGCGCCCCTCCTGTGCGCAGGGATCATCGGCTATCGGGCGCTCGAGCGGGCGCACGTACCGGAGGGTGGCTCGCTGGCCCTGTTCGGCTTCGGCTCGTCCGCGCACGTCGTGTTGCAGCTGGCCCGGCACCGCGGGCACGATGTGGTTGTCTGCACGCGCGGGGCCGGCCACCGGGAGCTGGCACGGCGGATGGGGGCGATATGGGTCGGGGGAAGCTACGATGCCCCGCCGCAGCCGGTCGATTCGGCGATCGTGTTCGCGCCGGCGGGCGAGGTGGTGCCGCCGGCGCTCGAGGCGGTCGGGAAGGGGGGAACGGTGACGCTCGCAGGCATCCACATGAGCCCCATCCCGTCGCTGGACTACGAGAAGCACCTGTTCCACGAGAAGTCGCTCTCGAGCGTCGAGGCGAACACCCGCCGGGATGGGGAGGCCCTTCTCGAGGAGGCGGCCCGAATCCCCATCCGCCCCCGGGTGACCACCTTTCCGCTCGAAGAGGCCGATGTGGCGCTCGAGCGTCTGGCGGCCGACGAGATCGACGGCTCGGCCGTCCTCGTAGTGGACGCGGCGGGCCCCTGAGGCCACGCCTCTGCCAGACTTCGCGCCCGACCGAGCGCCGGGTCCGGTGGCGAAAAAGACGGGGGAGCAGGCCGTTCGACCCGCTCCCCCTTCACTCGCGAGGCCCGCGCTCGCGGGCGGTCCGCGAGCCCGATCCGTTCAGCTACCTACATGCGGACGCCCGATTCGCCGGACGACGACACCTCGAAGCCCATCCACATCCCCGTGGTGGCGTGCGCCGGGATGAGGCACACGAGGGCATAGTCGCCCGCGGTGCCCGCCGTGAAGGTGATCGAGTCGGACTCGCCCGGTCCCGTGGCGTCGGTCATCGAGGTCGCGTCCGGCGTCATCGCGCCCGCGAACGCCGGCGTCGGGTTGTCGAACATCGCCGGGAAGGAAGCCTGCGCGGCCATGATCGCGGCGCTGTGGAAGTTGGCCGGATCCTGGTTCGAGAGGTTGATGGTGACCGTGTAGCCCGCCGGAACCACGATCGTGGCATCGCCCATCGTGTGCCCGTTGAAGTTCCAGTGGTTGTTGGCGTCGGTCTGACCGGCCACGATGTCGAGCGTGACCGTCCGGGCCGCTTCATCCACGGTCATCCAGGCCGGGGTGGACATCATCCCGCCGCCCGCCGGCGCGGCGGCCGGTGCGGGAGCCGGGGCGGGGGCCTTGCCGGCCGCCGTGTCGTTCGAGCCCGCCTCGCCACCTCCGCACGCGACGAGCGCGAGCGAGAAGGCCGCGGCGAGACCGGTAGATAGGATTCGCTTCATGAGTCAGCTTCGCTCCGCGTTCGGGAATTCCAGCACCGAAGGCGGCGCGCCCGGCGGTGATCCCCTGGCGCCCCGCTCTCGAGACTAGTGCGAAAATATACGGACTCGCGCCGATCGACACACATCGCTGGCGCGGATCGCCATGCCGCCCCATACTTCTATCGCCTCGCGGCAGCGTCTGCCGCTCGGGCTCTCGCCTCCGCAGGCTCCGCCTCGGTGGACCCAGCGCGAGCCCCTTCGAGCGCGACCGTGTTTCCCCGCGGCGAGGCGTCCCGATCCGGAGATCCCAGACGGGTTTTCCAGGGAGAGCCCGCGGTTCGCACGGGACATCGACGGCCGGCGGGCGGCCATCGGCACTCGAGAGAGAAGACGACGTGGAGAACGACGAACAACACGGGTCGGACGGGCCCGGTCATGGACAACGCTCCCGCCGCTCCGGACCGAGCCGGGGGCGGGGCGGGAGCCGCAATCCGGGGTCCGGCCGGCAGGGGGGCTCCGGAAAGGCGTCGTCCGGGAAGGGCAAGGGAGGCTCCGGTCGTCAGCGGCGCCGCAAGGGCAAGTCGCGACGCCAGCGGAGCGGCGGTGGAGGAGGGGGTGGCAACGACGACGCCCGCATGACGCCCGACCCCGACCAGCCGATGGACACCTACCTCGGCGTCCTCGAGCGGCTGGGGAACGGCGCCGGATTCGTGCGCCGCAAGCATGCCGGGTACACGCCGAGCGACGACGACATCTACGTGAGCCCCAAGATCGTCCAGAAGTTCGATCTGAGGACGGGCGACGAGATCTGCGGCCAGGCCGGCAATCCCCCGCGCCCGGGGAAGAGCCCGCCGCTCCGGCACCTGCACACCGTGAACGGCGCTCCGCCGGAGATGCTCTCCGAGCGGCCCAAGTTCAGCCGCCTGAGCGCGCAGCACCCGGACCGCCGGCTGACGCTCGAGTGCGGTCTCACGCGGCGCGGCGAGCCCGATTACACCAATCGCATCATCGACCTCATCTGTCCCCTCGGCACGGGGCAGAGGGCCCTCATCGTGGCGCCCTCGAAGGCCGGGAAGACCATGGTCCTCCAGGCGATCGCGGAGGGCATCGTCACCAACCACCCGGAGTTCAAGATCTTCATCCTGCTCGTGGACGAGCGTCCCGAGGAGGTCACCGAGATGGAGGCGACGGGGTTCGGGGAGGTCATCGCGTCGAGCTTCGACTTTCCGGCCGAGCGCCACGTTCAGATCGCGGAGATCACGCTCGAGCGCGCGCGGAGGGCCGTCGAGATGGGCCAGGACGTGGTCCTCATCCTCGACTCGATCACCCGGCTGGCGAGGGCCTACAACACCACCGAGGAGGGGAGCGGGCGCACGCTGACGGGCGGGATCGACGCGACCGCGATGGAGAAGCCCAAGCGCTTCTTCGGCAGCGCGCGCAACGTCGACCCGTCCATGGGGGGTGGCTCGCTCACGATCATCGCGACCGCGCTGGTCGACACCGGCTCGCGCATGGACCAGGTGATCTTCGAGGAGTTCAAGGGCACGGGAAACAGCGAGCTCGTCCTGAGCCGCGACCTCGCCGACCGCAGGATATTCCCGGCGATCGACCTGAACGCCAGCGCGACGCGTCGCGAGGAGCTCCTGCTCGATTCGGACACCCTGGCGGTGTCACAGGCCATGCGCCGTGAGCTGAGCTCCTACCCGCCCGTCGAGGCGATGAACGAGGTCCTCGGTCTGATGCGACAGACCGAGTCGAACGCCGAGCTGGTCCAGAAGCTGCGCAAGCGTATCTGACCCGGAGGCGGGATCGGCCGTCGTCACAGCGTGAGGCCGGCGCTCGCCTCGAACGCGGCCCTCCTCGTCCGGCTCAGCTTGAGCCGGGTCCCGTCCACGAGCACGACCAGATAATCCCCATGCGAGTGGTGCCGCAGCTCGCTCACCTTGCGCAGGTTCACGAGCGCCGAGCGGTGGATGCGGAAGAAGCCGGCCTCTCCGAGCTCGTCCTCCAGCGCGGCGAGCGTCCCGCGCACCAGACGCGACACGTCGCCCGCGTGGACGCGAACGTACGAGCCCACCGCCTCGATCCAGTCGACCTCATCGCGATCGAGGAAGTAGGTACGGCTTCCGTCCTGGAACACCAGCCGATCGTCGTCGTCGCCCGCTCCCGGGCGGCGCTCGTTCGCCCCGCCCTCGTCGCCGGCGCGGGCCCGGAGCAGCCTCTGGACCTCGGCCCGGAAGCGCACCAGGTCATCGGCCCGTAACGCCTGCTTGGCGCGCGTCAGCGCCTCCGCGAGACGGGCGTCGGTGAACGGCTTGAGCACGTAGTCGATCGCCCGGACCTCGAAGGCACGGACGGCGTGCTCGTCGTACGCGGTCACGAACACGACGAGCGGCACACGGTCGGGTGGCAGGGCGGCCAGCACATCGAACCCGTCCAGACGCGGCATGTGGACGTCGAGCAGCACGAGATCCGGCGCGGTCTCGAGGATCACGCCCGGCGTATCCGCGCCCCACGCTTCGCCCACCACCTCGATGTCGGGATCCGCCTCGAGCAGGCCTCTCAGGATACGTCGGGCCTGCCGCTCGTCGTCGACGATCAGCGTGCGGATGGGCTCGGGCCCGGCGGCTTCGTTCACGTCGGTCTCGCTCCTGCGTCGGCGATCGCGGCTCCGCGTCGTCGCGCGGGCCCTCCGATCGCGTCTCGTGGCTCCGTCTCGTCCGGCGGCCGGTTCGACCGGGGCCGTCGCTCCCCACCTTCGTCCGCGTTCGCCCCGGAAACGTCTCGGCGGCCGCTGTCGTGCCGCCGATCCGGGTCACCGCGCCCGGGCCGCGGGGTGTCCTCCTCAAGGCCCTCACGGGAGGGAAGAGCATGAACGACATCGTACGAACGTGCGTGCTGGCGGGGGCCGTCGCCCTCGTCGGCTGTCAGGATTCGCCGGGAGCCGATCGCGTGGCCGGCGTCGGCCCCACCGCCGCGTTCTCCGCGGGTGGAGGCAACACGGCAGTCGTCACGGGGAGCGGGCACATCGACCTCGACCCCTCGCAGACGAAGGCGCTCCGCCGGTTCACCCTCTCCGCCATCGCCCACGCCGACGGGTCGGTGAGCGGACAGTACCAGCTCGTCGTCGGGCCCGCGCAGCTCGTGGCGCACGGCAAGGTGACTTGCGTCACGAAGTCCGGAAACCGAGCCTTCATCGGAGGCACGATCGACCGCCGGAACTTCTTCGAGGAGTTCGACATCACCGGGGTCGCGATCGAGGTGGTGGACAACGGCTCCGGACCCGGCGATCCGCCCGACGAGGTGAGCAGCCTCGGTCTGTACGTGTCGAATCCGGACGGACCGCAGCAGTTCTGCGACGACGCCACGCCCGGCCCGACCATGCCGATCACGCAGGGCGACCTGTCCGTGCGTTGAACGGCGGCGCGCGCGGACGGCGGGACGGGGTGCCGGCCCCGTCCCGTCCCGGGTCCGGGCACTCGGAGCCGCCACCTCAGCCGGGCCGCACATGAACCCGCTCTCCGAACATGATCCGATGCCGGACCCCCGGCGGGATGCCATGAGCCGGTGGCTGGCACGACCGGCGGGGCGCTGGACCGCCGCGCTCCTCCTGACGGCGGCGCTCGCCCTGATCTCGGCCACGCAGCTGTACGTGAACTGGCGATCGCAGGGCTTCCCGGCCGAGTTCCCTCGCGTGTTCCTCGGCGAGTTCGTCGAGTGGGCGTCGTGGGCCGCCTTCTTCCCCGTCATCCTCGCCGTGGATCGGCGCCTCGGGTTCGGAAGGGCGGGGACACGGGCGTGGGCGGTTCCGCTCCACGCAGGGCTGGCGCTCGCCTGGTTCGCCGCACAGAACGTCCTCATGGTGTTCCTCGCCAAGTTCTCCGAGGGCGGCTCGCCGCTCGGCGTCGAGCGCTTCGCGCGCATCTATTCCGACCGCTTCGTGGTGAAGCTCCCGAGCGCGCTCCTCGTGTACGGGCTCCTCCTGACGGCCATCTGGGTCGTGCGGCTGTATGCCGCCTACCACCGGCGCTCGCTCGAGAGCGAACGCCTATCGACGCAGCTCGCCCGGGCCCGGTTCGAGAACCTGAGCGCCCAGATGCACCCGCACTTCCTGTTCAACTCGCTCCACACCGTCGCGGGCCTGGTGCGCGAGGGCGACCGGGATCTGGCCATCGAGACGCTCGCCGCCCTCGGCACGCTCCTGCGGCGGTCGCTCGAGATGGCGGACGAGCAGGAGGTGCCGCTTGAGGAGGAGCTGCGTCTGCTGGATGGGTATCTGCGCATCCAGCACTCGCGTTTCGGGGACCGCCTGAAGGTGGAGCGCGACATCGATCCCGACATCCTCGACGAGCGGGTGCCGACGCTCCTCCTCCAGCCCCTGGTGGAGAACGCGATCCGTCATGGGCTGGCGCTGGAGCGGGGGACGGGACTCGTGCGCGTGCGCGGTGCGCGATCCGACGGCCGTCTCGTGTTCGAGGTGTCCGACAACGGGTGCGGCTTCGACCCCGTGCGCGCCATGGACGGGTCGGGAGTCGGGTTGCGCAACACCCGCGCGCGTCTGGAGCAGCTGTACGGGTCCGAAGCGGCGTTCGAGGTCCGATCCAGCCCCGGCGAGGGGACGCGCGTGCGCGTGTCCCTGCCGGGGGAGCGCCGCTGACCTCCCCGTTTCGCCGCACAGCGGTCCCATCCGCGCTCCCCGGCTCCGGGCGACGGGCTGCGTGTTTCCCCGGTCCGCCGTCCTCCGTCCCGTGTCCGGGGGCCGCGGGTCGAACCGGAACCAGGGAGCGTCGACGTGAACGAACGAGCGGGCGGGTGCGAGCCGCCGGGATCGAGGGATCGAACGGGCGCCCGGGGGCCGGGCGTGCCGGACCAGGCACGCGGGGTGACGACCGGGTTGCCGGGTCGCATATTCCTCCTCGCGATCGCCGTCTGCATCACCTCGGGAGTCGCGTGGGGATATGACCGGGCGCCGGCGTCCCGGACCGGCGTCCGGACCGCGTCCGCTCGCACGCACCAGGAGCCTCCGTGCGCCTCGGAGGAGCATCACCGCTTCGACTTCTGGATCGGCGACTGGAGCGTGGCGCAGGCGAACGGCACCCCCGCCGGCACGAACCACATCCGCTCGATCCTCGACGGGTGCGTCGTGGCCGAGGAGTACTCGACGCCCGAGGGGTATGCCGGGCGCAGCTTCTCCACGTACGACGCGCGCCGCGGCGTCTGGCACCAGACCTGGGTCGACACCGCGAACCAGCTGTTCACCCTCGAGGGCGGGTGGCGTGACACCGCCATGGTGCTCGAAGGCGTGCGCATCGGCCGGGATGGGTCTCCGGTCCAGAACCGGATCACGTGGGCCCCCGTGGGCGAGCGGGACGTCCGGCAGCTGTGGGAGATCTCGCGTGACGACGGGGAGACGTGGGCGGTGTTCTTCGACGGCCGATACCACCGCATGCGCTGAATCCACACGGCTCAGCCCTCCCCGCCCCCATCCCCCATCCAGCGGTCGAGCCACGCGAACATCCGCCGCGCGACCGTGGAGCGGCGCCCGGGGTGGATGATCCCGTGCCCCTCGTTCGACACGAGGACGAAGTCGGTCGGGATGCCGCGCAGCCGCAGGAACGTGTGGAGCTGATGCGTCTGCGCGACGGGGACGAGGGTGTCGTCCTCGCCGTGTAGCAGTAGCGTGGGGGTCGTGATGCGGCCGGAGGCGAGGAGCGGTGACTCGGACTCGTAGCGTTCGGGGACCTCCCACGGTGAGCCGCCGTACTGGCTCCGCCACTGAACGACCGCATCGCCCTCGCCGAAGGCGGCGAACAGGTCCGTCTGGCCGGCCCCGAGGACGGCGGCCCGGAAGCGGTCCGTGCGCGTGAGCGCGTTCGCCGCCTTGAACGCCCCCGACGCCCACCCGACGATGGCCGCCCGGTCCGGGTCGATCCACCCCGAGTCGGCGAGCATGGCGAGCCCCGCGAGGACATCCTCGGTGGCCCGCGCCGCCGGAGCCGGGGGCGCCGCCCGCCGGTGCTCGAAGCCGTAGCCGGCGCTCCCGCGGAAGTTCGGCGCGAACACGACGTACCCGCGCGCCGCCAGCACGCGGAGCGGAAAGGGGTCGAACGCGACGCCCGGAAAGGGGAGCGTCGGGTCGAACCCCGACACGGCGTGGCCCTCGGGCCCGCCGTGCATCCACACGACCACCGGCACGCGTGGGCCGCCGCGCCCGATCAACAGGCCCTCGAGCGCACCCCCCTCGGCGTTCCTCCACCCGACCCGCCGTATGGGCGGCAGGTCGATGGCGTCGAGGCGGGGATTGGTGTGGGTGAGCCGCACGGGGGCCGGATCCTCCACCGGCGACACGAACAGCTCGAACGGATGCTCGGGCGTGCTGGCCAAGAAGGCGACGCGGCGTCCATCGGCGGAAAAGGAGAACCCGGCCGCCACGCCCTCCAGATGGGTCAGTCGCAGGAGCGCGCCGTCGGTGACAGTCAGGGAGGCCAGCTCGACCGCGGGGCCGATCGCCCGCTCGAAGAAGAGCCGCGTGCCATCGGCGCTCCACAGCGGGTCGGCCGGCGCATCGAGGAACGCCGCGTCGATCGAGCGACCCACGTCGTCCACGCGGCCCGTGGCCACGTCCGCCACGGACAGGCCGTGCGGGACCAGGCGGTCCACCGCCCCGAACGAGGTGACGAACGCCACATGGGTGCCATCGGGCGAGAAGCGCGGCAGGATGTCCATGCCGGGACGGCGAACCAGGACCCGCGCCGGTCCCCCCGACACGTCGGTTACGTACAGGTCGGCCCCGTACACGTCCTCGAAGCTCCGTCCTCGCTGGACGGCGAACGCGATCCGGGCTCCGTCGGGGGCCCAGGACAGCGCCGAGCCGCCCCCGAAGAACGCCACGTGCACGTCCCCCTCGACGCGGGTGAGGCGTCGGGAGGCGTCGTCGTCGATCCCCTGGAGGAAGATCTGCGGCGAGCCGGACCCGTCATCGCCGCCCGCCGGTCCGATGAACGCGAGCGTCCGGCCGTCCGGCGACCAGGCGTAGTCGAGCACGCCTCCCGGGTGGGTGGTGAGCTGCCGTGCCGAGCCGCCCCCGGCCGGGGCCACCCAGAGCTGCGCCCCCGTTCCGTCCCGGCGCAGGAACGACACGGTCCGTCCGTCCGGCGTGAACCGTGTGGCACCCGCGTCGTCGAAGCGCTTCCGCGGGGTGCCGCCCTCCGCCGGGAGCTCCCACACGGACCCACGCCACCCGACCCCGTCCGGCACCGGCTCGAGCAGACGGTAGAGGATCCGGGTCCCGTCGGGGGAGATCGCGACCTCGGAGACCACGGACAGGCCCTCGAGGACTTCCAGGCTCAGCGTATCGCGGGCACCGGCGGCGCGTGGGCCGACTCGGGTCGGTCCCGCCGCGACACGCGGGATGGCGGCCAGGGAGAGACCGAGGAGGACCGGGAGCGGACGCATCCAGCGCGCCGCGGACGGGAGCGCGGGGGTGTTGCCGGGCGACGGGCTGGTGGGAGCGGGGATCATGCGGTGCCTCCGTGCCGGGGCCGGTCGCGTGGCGCATCCGCCGCGCGCCTACAGCCTTCCCAAACGATCTCCCACCAACCTCGCCCGTGCCGGTCACCGTCGCCCGGCGCCGCGGCCGGCGGAGCCCCACGCGGTGTCGGCCGGACTCCCGCGCGGTGGGCCGGACCGCCCCATGGGGCAGTGCACTCGGCTCGGGGCCGCGCCCGCGTCTACCGGCGATGCCCGACGGCATCGGCTCGGCTCCGGGTCCGGCTCAGCTCCCGGGCTCCTCCGTCTCCGCCTGCGCCCGTTCGAGCGCCCGCTTCGTCGCCCGCCGCGCGTGGTGCAGGACCTCGTACGCCGCGGCCCGCATCAGTCCCAGCTCGCGACGGTCCAGATCCGCGCGCTGAAACAGCGACCGGAAGCTCCTCATCTTCGGCACCGGGTCGACATGGCGGAAGAAGCCGACCTCCTGCATGGCGGCCTCCCAGATCGAGAAGAACTCCTCGAGCTCCTCGTGCGTCGCCGGTGGCGCGCGCTTGTGCCGCTTGTGTGCGAGGTCGGGGGGCGGGACCCCCTCGCGAGCCAGCCACGCCTTGCGCCACTCCCACAGGATGATGAGCACGGCGTGGGCGAGGTTGAGCGATCGGTGTTCGGGATCGGTGGGGATGTGGACGAGCCCGTCGCACAGGTCCAGCTCGTCGTTGGACAGCCCCCGGTCCTCGCGCCCGAACAGGAGCGCCACCGGTGCGCCGCGCGCGATCAGCTCGCGGGCCGCCTCCGCGGGGTTCCACCAGTCCTGACGCGTCGCGCGCCGCCGGGCCGTCGCCCCGAGCACGTAGCTCGCGCCGGCGAGCGCCGCCGACAGATCGTCGTGCACCTCGACCGCGTGGACGATGTCCTCGGTGTCGTGCGCGATCCCCAGGATGCGCCACGCATCGAACTCGGCCGGCCGGACGAGCCTCAGCCGCGACGTCCCCATGTTCTTCATGGCCCGGATCGCGAGCGCGATGTTCACCAGGTCCCGCGGCTCGCTGAGGACGACCGTGAGGCGCTCGAGCGACCCCGGGTCCGGCGCCGCCCCGTCCGGGGTCACTGCCTGGGGAGGCCCTCCGGCCTGGAGCCCTGCCACTTCCGCCCGCGACGGGGCCGAAGCGCGGGGTATCCGGTCTCCCCGCAGTGGGGGCAGGTCTCCGTGTACGCCCCGATCTCCGCGTCGCACACCGCGCAATGCGTCCCCTTCTCGCCCGGGGCGAAGGACAGGGGGTGCCCGCACTTCTGACACGTCTGGTCCGTCAGCCCCACCGGCTCCCCGCACTCCGGGCAGTCCATCCGCTTGTCTCCGATCTCACCCTCCTCCCGCTCGCGACTCGGGCCGGTCCACGAATCCGGGCTCTCCGAAGGCACGTAGGGCGAACGCCACGCGCTTCCCGTACCTTGGGCGCGCGAACCCGGAGGCGTCCGGACAGCGCCACAAGCTACAGCGGAGCCGCGCATGGGGCATCGTCCCTCGCAACCCCTCGAGTTTCCGGACGGGCCGCCGGTCACGCGGCTGGGTCCGGCCGTGTGGATCTGCGGGGCGTTGATGGTCGTGATCGGGGTCGTGACCTCGATCCTCCTTCTCCAGGACTTCAAGTCCGACAGCTACCTGTATCTCGCGTTCTATTCGATCCCGGCCAACACGGCCATCTCCCTGTTCCCGCACGAGCCCGTCCTCATCTACTTCGGAAAGGTGGGGAACCTGTGGCTGACGGCGACGTGGGCCACCGCCGGGACGTTCGTGGCCGGGATCCTCGACCACGTCGTGTTCGTCCCCGTGCTCAACCACCAGAGCATCGCGAGCTACAAGGACAGGGCGTTCTACCGGAAGGCGATCGGCTACTTCAACCGGTGGCCGTTCTGGACCCTGATCGTGACGGGGTTCACGCCCATCCCGTTCTTCCCGTTCAAGTTCCTGAGCTTCTCGGTCGGCTACCCGATGTGGAAGTACGTGACCGCATTGCTGGTCGCGCGTTTTCCCCGCTATTACCTTTACGCGCTTCTGGGCGCGACCATCCCGATCCCGAACTGGGTGCTCATCGCCAGCGTCGCCGTGATCTTCGGCCTGTACGGCGTGAAGGCCGCGCCGCTCGCGTGGCGGAAGTGGAGGGCGTGGCGCGCCCGCTGAGGAAGCCGGGCTGGTCGATCGAGGGCTCGCGGGACGAGCCTCTCGTGGCAGGCCGGGATCAGCCGAACCGAACCGACACCGCTCGACGGCCCTTCAGCCGCGGGCGGTTCGATACGATGGGGAGTGGGGATGCCGAACATTTCCGGGCCGATGGCCGCGCGGATGCTTGCGCGCGGCATCCGGAACAAGCTCCAGAACAAGCCGCTGTCGGTCTCGTTCGAGATCACGCACTCGTGCACGGCGAACTGCTGGCACTGCAATTGGGGCGGGCCGATCAAGGAGGAGCGGCTGGGGGCCGAGGAGTACGCCGCGATCTGCGAGGAGCTGCGGCCGGTCGTGTCGCACGCCTCGGGTGGCGAGCCGCTGGCGCGCGGTGACGTGTACGAGATCGTCGACGCGATGACCCACGAGGGCGGCCTGCCCTGGATGATCGTGGTGACGAACTCGTCCAACCTGACGCCCGAGCGCTTTTTCAAGCTCAAGCAGAGCGGCATGCACCAGCTCTCCACCTCGCTCGACTTCCCCGACGAGCGGCACGACGAGTTCCGCCGCATCCCGGGGCTGTTCGACCGCATGAGCAAGGTGATCCCCGAGATCGCTTCGCGCAGCGAGAAGGACGACGCCCTGCTCAACGTCTGCATCACCGCCTGGAACTACAAGGACCTCGGCGACATGGTGCGGGTGGCGAAGGAGTGGGGCGTGCCGATCAACTTCTCGGTTTATACCCACCTGCGGGTCCAGGACCGGAGCGGCCTCGTGGAGGGCGACGGGCTCGAGGGGCTGGCCGAGTCGATCGAGGAGGTCATCGACCTCCGCAACCGGGGCTACCCCGTGTACACCTCGCCCCGGGTGCTGTGGAAGTTCCACCGCTTCCTGACCGAGGGTGGGATCGGGGGCTGCCAGGCGGGCCGGCGCTTCCTGGTCATCAACCCGGACGGTCGCCTCACGCCGTGCGCGATGGTGATGGCCTACTTCGACAAGCAGGAGGACATGCTCGAGCACTTCACGAAGCAGAACACCTGCGAGGCCTGCTATATCTCGACGCGCGCCAACACCGAGAAGACGTTCAAGGAGTTCCTGCAGGACAACACCGAAGTACTCGGAAAGATGCTCCTGCCCTGGCGCAACTGAAGGCTCGCGGAGAGGTCCGGGGGCGCCTCCATGCCCCGGGGATCATCGGGGTGGCTCGTACCCGAAGCGTCGGATCGAGTGCTGGTACCGTGCTCTGACCAGCTCCGTGGTGCGGGTATCGTAGTACCGCCTCGTCGACGTCGACGGCGGGCGGCGTGCCACGTTCCGTTTCGGAACCCGGAGGCGATCCCCCCCTTCGATCCCGATCTCCGCCAGCAGTGGGGGGAGCAGGTCGTCGATCCGCTCGAGCGGCAGCACGCGATCCACGAGCTCCTCTCCGTCCTCGTCGCAGACGAAGGCGGGCAGGCTGTACGTGCCGTAGCGAAGCCAGCGCTGGTCGGGCGGCCCGCCTCCCCCGGGCCCGTCCGGGTGCGTCCTCCCCAGCCAGCGACGGAAGGCACGCGGACTGGGGTGCAGCCAGAGCAGGTCACGGATCGCGAGCGGTAGGCGACGGTTTCGACCGCCATGCGCCATGCGGTACAACGACAGGAGCCGCGTCCACGGGTTCCGGATCGTGGCGAACTTGAAGTAGGCGTCGAAATCGCGACCCCGTCGTTCGAACATCCGGCGCACCTCGACGGGGCGCATGTGCGTGTAGTACGGGTGGTCCGCATCCGTCTCCCACAACGGAACGCCCGCCACGTCGGAATACGGATCGAGCAACGCACGGACGCTCTCGGAGCCGGTCTTCGGGATGGAGAAGTAGATGAAGCGGTGCCGATGCGAGATCCTCACCTGGAGCCCCCCGGTTCGAACGCCGCCTCCGATGCCGGTCGCGGCCAGCCGCCCCCGTCACGTCCCGCAAACACCGGGCCTCCAATCTAGCCAATTCGACCGTTTGCGGCTTCCCTCGCGCCGGGTCCACGTTGACCGGCCGGACCCTGGCGGGTAGAATCGGGCGTGGAGTCGAGCCCCTGTGGCCGGCTCCTTTTTTGCCCTCCCCAACCTCGTGCGAGGTGGTTACCATGGGGGGTGTGCGGGCGTAGCTCAGTTGGTAGAGCGCAACCTTGCCAAGGTTGAGGTCGCCGGTTCGAATCCGGTCGCCCGCTTCGAAGAAGTGGCGACCCC
>CAZCLY010000007.1:0-271144 GCA_964499635.1 uncultured Gemmatimonadota bacterium
CATGGCGCTCCCGCAGATCACCTGGCAGGACGTCCAGCAGCTCCCGGACGACGGCAATCGCTACGAGGCGATCGAGGGGGAGCTGTACGTGACGCCCGCACCCTCGCGTCGCCACCAGACGATCGCCGGACGCCTGTACCGGCTCCTGGCCGATCTCCTCATGGACCCGGGCCACGGTCAGCTGTGGTTCGCCCCGCTCGGCGTCGAGTTCCCCGCCACGGGCGAGGGCGTGCAGCCGGATCTGGTGTTCGTCTCGAACGAGCGGCGGGGCGTGCTGGCGCCCGAGGGCCTCAGGGGCGCACCGGACCTGGTCGTCGAGATCCTCTCCCCCACCACCTCCCGCCGCGACCGCGGCATCAAGCTCCGGCTGTACGAGCGGCAGGGGGTGCGGGAGTACTGGATCGTGGACCCCGAGGCGGAGGCGATCGATGTGTGGCGGTTCGACGCATCTCCGCGCCACGAGCGGTTCGCGGACCGCCTCCCGCTCCGTCGCGGCGAGGAGACCGTCGGCGAGATCGACCTCACGGAGGTGTTCGGGACCGACTGAGCCCGGTGACCGGCCATGGCGTGACCTTCGTCGGCCGGCACGAGCACCGTCGGCCGGCACGAGCACCGTCGGCCGGCACGAGCTGCTTCGGCTGCCCCCCCGGGAGGCGGGCTTTCGTCGCGGATCGCGCTTGTCTCCCGAGGATCACGGGCCCACGGGCGGGAACGTCCGTTCCGGCCACGCGGCCCACGGCCATGGGCGATCGAATGAGACGGACGGAGGCGCTGCGCGAGCTGGAGCCGGTGCTCGAGCCGGGAGAGCGGGTGTCCTGGTCCGGCAAGCCCGTCGCCGGCCAACTCCTCGTTCGGAAGATCGCCACGACGATCGTGGGCCTCGGGATCGTGGCAGCTGTGGGCTACTTCTCGCTCCGCGCCTGGCTGCCCCGCCTGGGGGTCGATTCGGCGGACATCGGCTCGTTGCTCGCCGGCTTGTCGGGCAACCGGGATCTGCTCGTCCCGGTGCTCGTCGTCGCGGCCATGCCGTTCCTCTACATCGCGAACCTCCTGTACGAGAACTCGCGCTGGCAGCGCACGGCCTACGCGGTGACGGACCGCCGGCTGCTCTCGGTGCTCGGGCCGAAGGGGAAGGTCCTGTGGTCGCTCGGGCCCGAGAAGGTGGCCTTCGTCCACGTCCACCGGATGGGTGCCGGCACGGGCGACGTGGCGTTCAACGGGCGCGCCCCGGGGAGCGGGACGCGGCAGCGGCGCCGGCTGTACACCTTCCAGCGGGTGCCCGATCCGGAACGCGTCGCCGCGCAGGTCCGGAGCTGGCGGGAGGAGCGGGAACGCGAGGCCGTCGAGGGAGGCCGCGACCGACGCCGGATCGCCTTCCCGGCCCTCGGGTTCGCGCTCGACGTGCCGGCGGGCTGGCGGGAGGGGGGTTCGTCGGATGACGGCTCCGGCGCGTTCCAGGTGCTCTCCGACCGAAGCCCGCTGGGGGTGGACACGACGGGCTCGGAGCGGCTGCTCGAGCTCCACGGGCCGTTCGGCGCCTCGCTCGTGCTCGACGCGGCGCCCGGCGGCAGGTGGAGCTTCGAGGAGGCCCGCGCCGTGGGAGGGGGCATCCTCCGACTGCCGGACGTCGTGGAGGAGCACGCGGAGCTCGTCGTCGGCGTCACCCCCGGATTCTCGGTCACGTACGAGCTCCGGGTGGAGCAGCCGCTCCGCCGGGGCTACACGACGACCGCGAGCGTACCGGTGCGGGTCCGCACGATCGTGCTCGAGCACCGGGACCTCCAGCTCCGCTTCACGCTGGGCTGGATGACCGGCTTCGACAGCATGCGGACGACGCTCGAGGAGGTGGTCGAGACCTTCGAGCCGACGGAGATCTCCGCGCCGGGTCCCAGTTCGTAGCGGACGACCCGGCGCGACGGCGCCGCCGCGGCCGACACGGACCTGACGATCAGACGTTGCGGGCCGGCCGCGCCGCACCCTCCGCGTCCCGGGCGCGCGTCACTCCGTGTGCACCTCGACCCGCGGACTCGTCCCCGCCCTGCCGGTGTCGACCTCGCCGGTCGTCGCCGGCGACCCCTCCGGTTCTCGTCTCGCGCACCCGCCATCGCCAGCCCGCGAATGGCATCTTGGCGGGCGCCTGTCGCAAGCTTGCGAATCGTAACCTCGGATCGAACCCACCTCCCCCGTGGGGCGCGGCCGAACGGGGGGACCGATGTTTTCGAATCGCAAGGTCGCGATACGGGCCCGGGAGGACACGTGCGGTCGTCGGGGCCCACGGTCGACCGACCAAGGTCGACCGACCAGGGTCGGGCTCCGGGGCGGCCCGGCCTCCGGCGGGTGGAGCGGGTGGAAACGAACAGGCCCGCCGGAGCGGGCCTGTTCGATTCGATCGGGCTCGGTGTGTTCGTGGGGTCGACGGTCGGCCCCGGTGAGCTCCCGTCGGTCGCGGTCAGCTCCCTCCGCCCCCGCTCCGCTTCTTGGCGGTGCGGCCGCTGGAGCTGGTGGAGCCCGAAGACCCCGACACGGAGCCGCCACCGGACGATGGCGGACGCCGCGGCACCGCCGAACGGCCCGACCCGGACTGCCCGGATCGCACCGCCCCGCTCCTCGGGACCGCCGTGCGGCCGCCGGACGTCCCGCCGGAAATCCGACGGTATCCCTGTCCGGAGATCACGCGGCCCCCGCTGTCGCCGTTCCCCTGGATCGGGACGACGCGGATGCCGCCGTAGTAGCCGCCGTACCCGTAGTAACCGCCGTACCCGTAGCCACCGTAGCCGTACGGGTAGCCGTACCCGTACCCCGACGAATAGCCGAACGGGCCGTAGAAGCCGAACGGCGAGTAGAAGATCGAGCCGTAGTAGGGGTTGTAGAAGCCCCACGGACGGCCGTACCCGTTGCCGTACCCGGCGTAGTCGCGACCGTAGCGCTCGGGCTCGCGGTCGACGGCGAACCGCTCGGGATAGGTGACCGCGATCGTCATGTCGATCACGTCCTCGGGCACCCCGGCGTCCGCCATGCGGGCGAGCGCGTCGGCGTCGAGGTCGAGCCCGGCGTCGCGCTCGACGAGCCAGGCCTGGACGGCCTCGGGGTCGACCGCCGCGGACGCCTCGATGACGTCATCGACGGTCGGGACCGCCGAGGCGGCCACGCGCGCGGCCCGGACGGCCATGTCGCGCGGCACCACGAGGTCACCGAACCCGGCGGCCTCCGCGTCGGACGGGGTCGCGAGCTCGTAGCGGGTGACCCACGTGCCGCTCTGCCCGCCGGCCGTCACCACCTGGACGTCGACCCACCCGCTGCTCGACACGAACGACACGATCCCGCTCGTGGCGCGCGTCATGCCGCCCTCGCACTCTTGCTCGGAGGTCACGAACACCCGCCCGGGCTGGGCCGCGAACTCGGCGCTCTCCCACCCCGAGCACTCCTCGGCGCTCGTGTCGCGCCGCCTGCCGTCCGCCCGGAGCGTCTCCTGAGACACGATCGCGCCGTCCTCCAGGGTCACCTTCTCCAACCCCACGTCGCCCTCGACGGGCCGGAAGCACACGAGCGCACCCGTGCTCGCGGCCGCGTCGGCGTCGGCCGCCGACCGGTCCGCGACCGGGAGCGTCGCCACCGCCGTTTCGGCCGCCGGACGCCAGCATCCGGTCCACGCGACCCAGCGGCCGTCGGTCGCCTGGCCGTGCGCGGCGGCGGGTGCCAGCGCGGCCGCCAGCACGACGAGCCCGAGGCCCGTTCCGATCGCGATGCCCGCGCGCCCGCCGAGTGATGTCGCCGTCCGCGCACCGTCCCGGGGTGTCCGCTCACCGGACACGGGTATCGCGGCTCGCGCGCTCTCGCGTCGTGTCATCGTTCCCTCATCCTTCCGGCCGTCGAAGCCATGTGGAAAACCCATCAGAACCGTATCGACACGCCGACCTGCGCCCGGAGGCCCGACAGGTCGATGTTGTCGAAGCCGACGAAGTCGCGGTCCATCCCGGCGCTCGCCCAATTGTACCGCCCTTCGGTCGTCACGAGCCACCGCGGGCCGATCGACACGTCGACCCCGGCGGCCAGGTAGGCCAAGGGGGACGTGCCCGAGGAGCTGAAGCGGTCCGAGAAGATCTCGAGCGTGTCGAAGTCCACGAAGTCGCCCGCCTGCTCGAACTTGTACGTCACGAGCCCGCCCCCGCCGCCCACGTACGGCGAGACCTTCCGCGGGATCCACGCGAAGCGGCTGATGCGGCGCCCGCGGTCGAGGAGATAGGCCTTCGCGCCCAGGGTGATGGGGACGCGCGTGAACGTGGTGGACTGCTCGATGGGGAGGTCGTTCTGGTCCACGTACTCGCGGAACTCGGACCGGGTGTCGCTCTTCTCGAACCCGGCATCGAGCGCGATGTCGAAGCGCTCGGTGACCCGTACGGCCGCTTCGCCCCCGAACGACAGCGCGTTGAAGTCGCTCTTGTCGACGGTGAGCTGCTCGCGCGTCAGGTCGAACACCTCGCTCCCGGCGCGCGGCAGGGCGTATCCGAACCGCACCCCGAGCGTCACGCTCGGACGCTTGAACAGGAACCCGTCGCCCTGGAGCTGCGCGCGGGCGGAGCCGGACACGGCGAACGACGCGCACAGCGCGATCGCCAGCGCCGAACCGATCTGTGTTCGAATCCTGCCGGTCATCCTCGTCCTCCGACTGGCGATGATCGTATCCCGTCCCCCGTCCGAAGCCCCCGGCCACATCCCATCCTAGGGGTACCATCCCATCCAACGCGACGAGCCCGCCGAAGTTGACGCCGCCTCCCCATGATAGCCCTTCTGAAGATCAGACGATCCCGGCCCGCGTTGCGTCACACCCTGCGGCGGCCCCGTCCTTGCGTGGTTGTTGACGGGACTTCCGCGGGAGATCTGGCCCGCTGCAGCCGAGCGACGACGGTAGGCGCATGTCCGAACGACCCGCCCGTTCCGCAGCCGAGTGCGAAGCCTTCCTCGATCGCTTTCTGCCGCCGATCGCCGAGCTTCCGGACGAGGTGCGCGCGGCGCTCGCGACCGGGGCGGATCCGTCCGATCACGCTTCGCTCGAGCTCCTCGGCTGCTGTCTGTGGGACATCTTTTCCGATAACCACGACGTCGTAGACGCGGAGGGGCGGGTGTATCACCTCGGCTCCTTCCGCGGCACCGGCGACTTCCTCGCCGACCGCATGGAGATCCGCTACCCCGACGACCCCGGGTTCGACTACGTCGACTTCTACATGGGCACGTGCGGGGTCGACGGCCCGGCGGCCGTGTACCGGTGGATCTTCGAGGGGCTGAAGGAGGCCGGCTGCGACTGGATCTACGCCTTCCCCCGCATTCAGCTCCTGAAGCTCGGCGACCCGTCGCGGCCCGACGTCGCGCTCGCGGGCGAGGACCCGGCCAGCGGGAGTGACGACCCCCCGGCCAGCGGGACGACCCACGACCCGACCGGCGGGACGACCCACGACCCGACCGGCGGGACGGCCGACCCCCCGGCCGGCGGGACCGGCGACCGGCGGGGCGACGCGGCGGACGACGACCCCGACGCGCGGACGCGCGAGCGATCGCTGCGGGAGTTCGCCGCCTCGCTCGACCGCGCCCACGAGGAAGCGGTGCGCAAGGCCCGCGAGCAGCCCCTTCCGGCCACTGTGGCGGCATATCGAGCGGTGTACGGCCGGCTGCCGGAGGGCTGGCCGCACCAGGACATGTGAGACGCCCGCGGCGCCCGATCGCGACCCGCGCGCCGGAGAGCCGGGGCCGGAGGTCGGCTCACGGGCTCACAGGCCCGCGGAGCGCGCGTCGATCGGCGTCACCCCGCCGGGTGCGGGATCCCCAGCCGGTCCAGAAACGCTCGGAACCGCGGGTCGTCCCGCAGGAGCTCGAAGTCCGGGTGGAAGATCACGTGGAGCAGCGACGGCGTGCCCTCGTCGTAGGCGCGGTCCAGCCACCGGAACGCCTCGTCGGTCGCTCCCGCCATCGCGTAGCGCCGCGCGATGTCGAAGGCGCGTCTCTGCCCCGGGCCGTCGCGTGCGGCCATGTAGTCGGCCCAGGCCCTCATGGCGGCGCGCGGGCCACCCGCCGCGAGGGCTTCCTCCGCGGCCGTCGCCAACGCCGGGTCGGAGGCCCAGGCTTTCCGGTACTCATCCAGCGCTTCGTCGAAGCGGCCCAAGTGCCAGTAGGCCAAGGCGAGGAACCCCTGCGCCAGCTCGGGGCGCTGGGGGAAGAGCTCGCGTAGCGTCCCGACCTGGTCGATCAGCTCCTCGTATCGCCCCACGAACGCGAGGTGCGCGACGGCGGGGCCGCTGGCGAGGATCGACAGCGGATCGGCCTCCCGGCCGAGCTCGACCTGACGGAGGCCCGCCTCCGGATCGCCGAGCACCGTCAGGAGATCGGCGTAGGCGTGCCGGGCCGGGGCGTCGCTCGGGTTGAGGTCGAGGGCTCGCCGCACCTCGCTCTCGGTGGTCGCCCAGTCCCGGTCGTAGTACAGGGCGATGTACGCCCGGACGGCGTGCGGCTCGGCGAGGCTGTCATCGAGCTCGAGCGCGTGCGCGGCGTCGCGCCGCGCGAGGGGGACCATCTCCTCCATCGGCCGCAGCCCGAAGTACCCCATGGCGAACCGGGTGGCGGCCAGCCCGGAGCGCGCGGGCGCGAAGCTGGAGTCGAGGGCGGCGGCGCGCCCGTACTCCTCGAGCGCGCGGCGCCAGCCGGCGGCGCTCAGCGCGTGGAACGCCTGCCGGCCCCTGAGATAGGCTTCGTAGGCCTCGGGGCTCGTCCTCGCGGCCCACGCCCGTTCGACCGGCCGGCCGCCGAGCTCGACCTCGAGCGCGCCCACGATCTCGCGTGCGATGTCCTCCTGGATCTCGAACACGCTCTCGAGCGCGCGGTCGTACTCCTCGCTCCACAGGTGGAATCCGTCCACCACCGAGATGAGCTGCACCGTGATCCGCACCCGGTCCCCGTCCATCCGCAGGCTGCCCTCGAGCACGCTCTTCACCCCGAGCCGCGCGCCGATCGTCGGGATGTCGACGGCCTCGCCCCGGAGGGAGAACGACGATGTGCGGCCCGTCACGTTGAGACCGGGGAGCTGGGCGAGCGCGTTCAGGATCTCCTCGGCGATCCCGTCGGCGAAGTACCCCTGGTCGCCGCCCGGGCTGAGATCCGCGAACGGGAGGACGGCGATCGAGGGGAGGCCGGCGTCGCCGCGTGCCAGCCGCGCCCCGGGCCCGCCCGCGGTCGCGGATCCGGGGGCCGCGGGGGCGCCGGACGCGTATTGTGCGCCGGGGAGGGTTCCGGCGCCGTCCGCGCCGCTCGAGCCCGCACCGGACGCCACCAGCGTGGCGCCCCCTCGCCCACCCAGCACCCCGGTGAGCACCGCCGCGATGGCGAGGAGTGCCGCGATGATGAGGAGCTCGGGGCCGCTCGCCCGCTGCCGGCCCTGCTCGCCGTGGTACCAGGCGAGGACGAGCGTCACGAGGAGACCGACGGCGAGGAACACCTGAATGCCGCGCTGGAGGGGGACCGAGAGCGACCACACCTCGGCCAGCACGTCGAGGACCTGGAGGACGAGCCACGCCCCGGCCAGATAGGCGACGGCCCACTGGATGATCTTCCGGTCCCTCAGGTCCTGTCCGATCGACGGCATTCCGCGCCCCGGAAGGCGTGACGGGAGAGCTCTCCGACCCGGCTCAAGCTCGCCCGGCGCGGCGGCGGCGGGCAAGCGGCACGCCCGGTTCGGCGGCGGCGGGCGAGCGGCACGCCCGGAGCCACGGAGGGGCTCCGAACCCCGACGCGGACGGGCACCTCGCGCCGGCCGCCCGCTCCCCTTACTCTGGAAGTGGCGGCGCGGTCCGATGTTGCGCCGCGAATCCAGGAGTCGGTCGCGGGTGCCCGCACGGCCCGTGACCCGTTACACACCCCGATCGCCGATCGACGACCGGACCCCGAGCCGCAGGTGTCACATGGCCATGTACGAGTACCGCTGCAAGGAGTGCGAGAAGCTGTTCACCGTCTCCGAGACGATCTCTCGACACGAGTCGCACAAGTCGAAGCCGAAGTGCCCGCATTGCGGGGCCCGCAAGAGCGAGCGCATGTGGTCGGGCTTCTACGCGAAGACGACCTCGAAGAGCTGACCGAGACCGGCGAGGACGACCTCGAGGAGCCGACCGGGACCGGCGAGGGACTCCGCTCGGGCTGGCCGTGCGCCGGATGGGCCCGAACGAGTGACGACCCGCCCGACCTCAGCGGCCCCCGGGGGCGAACGCGAGCAGAACGTTTCCGGGCATCTGGTTGAACAGCCCGTAGCCGGAGTCGACGAGCACGAACCCGGCGGCGACCACCGGTCCCGGCCCGTCGATCGCCCCGCCCCGGGCCGGCACGCCGTTCACCGTGTCGAACGCGCGCGCCGTGTCGTAGTCCCACAGAAGCGCCCCATCCCCGGTCGCGTAGGCGCGCAGGTGCCCGTCGAGCCCGCCCGAGAACACGGCGCCCGGGATGGCGGTGGGTGCGGCGGAGCGGCCGGGCACGCACCCCTGTCGGCCTTCGCACGCGGCCGGGTCGTCCGGCGCGCGCCACACGATCTCCCCGCCGCCGAGCTCGAGCGCGAACAGGCCGGGCGCGGCGGGGTGGTCGGGCTCGATCCCCAGCATGCCGAACGGCGTGTCGGAGTTGGCCGCGTACACGCGCCGCCCGTCGACGGCCATGCCCCAGTGGATCCCGCCCAGCGCGCTTCCCTTCCCGACCCGCGTGGCCCACACGACCTCGCCGTCGGCGTCGGGGTCGAGCGCCCACACGATGCCCGCCTTCTGGCCCGCGAGGAGCACCGGGCGGCCGTCGGGCGCGGCCGCCAGGATGGGGGCCATCCCGAAGTCGAGGTCGGGGCCGAGCGGCGACGGACAGTTCTGGCGGTTCGACGGGGCCACGCAGGCCAGGTTGTACGCGTCGCCCTCGGTGGCCTGGAAGGACCACGCGACCTCGCCGGTCTCGAGTCGGAGGGCCTGGACGGCATCGCTCGTGGCGGAGGCGGGGCGCGTGTAGTTCTCGCCCGTCCCGATGTACAGCAGCCCGCGGGCGGCGTCGACGGTGGGGCTCGACCACACGGGGGCCCCCGACGGGGCGAGGATCGGCGTCCCCGCCTCGGTGCGGCCGACCTCGCGGGCCGGCTCCTCGATCACGCGGTGCCGCCACACCTCGGTCCCATCACGCGCGTCGAGGGCCACCACCTCCCCGGAGGAGGTGCAGCACGGGTGGGCCGGATCGCCGGCGTTCACGACCTCCATGGAGGAGATGGGCACGTACAGGCGGCCGTCGTGATAGGCGGGCGATCCCGTGACGCTCGCGTCCTGTTGGGCACCGACGCGGCCGGTCCTCCACTGGAGGTCCCCGGTGGCGACGTCGAACGCGTATGCGTTGCTCCGGAAGTCGACCACGAAGGCGCTGGGACCCTCTCCGGGGCCCTCGCCGATCACGACCGCGCCCCGGATGGCGGCGTCGGTCTCCACCAGCCAGTGGAGGCAGCCGGTCTCGAGATCGAGCGAGAACAGCTCGCCGAACTGGCCGCCCACGAGGACGTGGTTCCCCACCACGGCCGGCGTGGAGCGGGACACCGTACCGTCGGGGAAGCCGAACGCCCACCTGAGCTCGAGACGCCGGATGTCGTCGGGCGTCAGACCCGCCTGCTCGGCGCTCCTGAACCCGGTGCCGGTCGCGTCCCCTCCCCAGCCGGACCAGCGGATCGGCGCGTCGCCGGGGAGGGGCGGCGAGGCCCGGCAATAGGCGCTTCGCGGGATCGGCGTGGCGGCCACCTCACGCCCGGTGAGCCACTGCGCGACCGCCCGCTTCTGCGCGTCCTCGAGCGCATCCCCGTGCACCTGCATGCGGCCCCGATCGAGCGCGTCGTAGATGGCCCTGGGCGACATGGACGACAACGACGTGTACCCGGGCGCGCGCGACGTCCCCGCCCCCGCGTGGCACCTGGCGCACACGGTTCCGAACACCTCCGCGCCCTGCGGCGAGCGCTCCGCCGGCTGGCCGGCCTCGGCGACCGGCAGCTGGCCGTCGGTCTGGTCGTCCGCCCCCGTCGCGGCCGCGTCGCCGGGGCGTCCGCCCGTCGCGACGTCATCGGCGGATCCGGAGCAGCCGGCGAGGCCGATCGCGCCCGCGACCACCCCCAGGGCGAGGACGCGGGCCCGACGCCCGGCCCCATACGACCGCGTCATGTCGCCGCCGCCTCACCGGAGGCGACCCCGCCCGCGGCCCGCCCGCTCCTGACGGCCGCCAGCGCGCAAGCGATGGGGACGAGCACGAGGCTCAGCCCGATCCACTGGTTCCCGGGGATCGTCACCCTCGGGAACAGGATCCCGAAGAAGGCGCTCAGCAGCAGCAGGCCCAGCCCCAGCCCGGTGCCCACGAGGAGGAGCGTGAGGCCGTGCCTGCTCCGCTCCTCGACCGAGGAGCGGGCCCACGTGCGCACCATGTGGAACAGCGCGAGCCCCAGGTAGCCGAAGATCCACACCGCGAACAGGAGCTGCACGATCCGGTTCAGACCGCTCGTCGCGTCGGGCTGAAACAGGGTCAGCCCGAGGATGACGAGTCCCATGAACACGGCCGGACCATACACCCACCGCTTGTTCGGCTCTGGCCTGTCGGGGAACACCAGCATGAAGTGGAGCAGCGTGGCGAACGCCATGGCGATCGAGAAGAAGACGATCGCTCCCACGAGGTTGGCCAGCAGCGACGCCCCCAGATAGGGACCGCCGGTGAGCGCGATGCCGAAGAACACGCCCGACTCGGCGAGCAGCTTCGTGGGGCGCCCCGGAGCCGTGAAGAAGGCCCACAGCCCCATGGCGACGAAGGCGAGCCCGACCAGGATGAACAGGTAGTTGCCGATGGTCTGGGAGGACGGCTGCGCGGCGTAGGTCAGGCTCAGGTCGGACCTCTCTCCGCCCCGGTCCACGCTGATCGTCCGCATCTCGCCGATGCGCGCACGTGGCATGACCGACATCCCCCGCGAGTCCTCGACCGCGACCCCGTTCACGACCCGCACCCGGTCGCCCACCTGCATGCCCGCCATCTCGGCCGGACTGCCGGCCTCGACCTGCGTCACGTTGTTGTCGAAGTCGCTCGAATAGCCGCTGTACGACTGGCTGCGGACGTCCATCATCCCGAGGATGGCCCACACCACGACGAACGCGCCGGCCAGCGTGAACAGGGTCTTGGGGGACACGAGGCACCTCCAGGCGAGGGGGCAGGAGACGGAATCCCGGCCCCCCACGATCGACCGGAAGTTCCGGAATGGAAAGACCCGGCGCCCCGGTGCCACCTTCCGCCCCCGCGTCGCGGTGCTACCTTTCCCACGGCGCCACCGTTCGGCGCGCCTCCGAATCCCGCACACACGAGACAGCCCTGAACGCACCGGACCCCGGCCGATCCGGCCTCCTCCAGGAGCTCAAGCGGCGGAAGACCGTCCGCACGGCGATCGTGTATCTGGCGGGCGCCTACGCCGTGCTCCAGGTGGGCGAGGTGATCCTGCCGGGGCTCGGGGCGCCGGAGTGGGTGTTCCGCGTCCTCGTCATCCTCGCGGGCCTCGGGCTGCCGATCGCGGTGATCCTCGCGTGGGCGTTCAGGCTCACGCCGACGGGGCTCGAGCGCGAGCGGGACGTGGGCGACGAGACGCCCGAATCGGGTCGCGAGGGCCAGGGTCCGGACGTCGAGCCCGGCGGCATCCCGTCCGCTCGGGTCGGTCCACCGTCGGGTGCCGGCGGCGAGGTCCCGTGGCTCACGGCCCGCACGGTCATCGCCGTCCTCGCGCTCGTGGCGCTGTCGCTCGCGACCGGCTGGTGGCTGGGCGGCTCGGGCGTCGCCTCGAGCGGCGCGGACGAGGGCTCGATCGCCGTCCTCCCCTTCCAGGACTTCTCCTCCGGCGCGGACCAGGAGTGGTTCGCGGCCGGCATGCAGGAGGCGCTCATCACGGCGCTCCAGAAGATCGGCGCGCTGCGGGTGACGTCGCGCACCTCCACGCACGCCTACGCGGACACCGATCTCCCGCTGCCGGACGTCGCCAGACAGCTCGGCACGCGCTGGCTGGTGGAGGGATCGGTGGCGCGCGATCGCGAGCGGATCCGGATCACGGCGCAGCTCATCGACGGGGAGTCGGACCGGCACGTGTGGGCCGACGAGTACGACGACGAGGTGGAGGACCTCCTCGCCCTGCAGGGGACGGTGGCCCGGGCGATCGCCGAGGAGATCGACGTGGCGCTGTCGCCCGCCGAGGAGCTGCGGCTCGAGTCGGCGCCCCGCATCGACCCGGCGGCGTACCGGGCCTACGTGCTCGGCCTGGATCGCCTGTACCGCATCACCCCCGAGGACTTCCGGCGCTCGGTGCCGCTGTTCGAGGACGCGATCGCGCGCGACCCGACGTTCGCCCCGGCGCACGCGGCGCTCGCGGTGGGCTACGCGACGGCGTTCGAGTACGACTGGATCTCGGCGGAGGAGATCGGGGACGCGGGCGAGCGCGCGGCGGCGGATGCGGTGCGGCTCGATCCGGAGGCCACCGAGAGCTATCACGCGCGGGCGAGCGTCGAGTACCACCTGCGGCGCGACTTCCCCGCCGCCGAGCGCGACTTCCGCGAGGCCGCGGCCCGCAACCCGAGCGCCTACGCGCTCCAGGACTACGCGTGGATGCTGGCCAATCTGGGGCGGCACGAGGAGGCGATCCCGATCATCGAGCGCGCCACCCGCATCGATCCCCGCTCGCCGCTGATGCGGAACGACCTCGGCTGGTGGAGGTTCGGCGCGGGCGACTACGACGGGTCGGTCGCCGAGGGGCTGCGGGCCCTCGAGATCGATCCCACCTACTCCGAGGCCTACTGGCTCCTGTCGACCGTGTACGCACACCAGGGGCGCGCCGACGATGCGCTGGCCGCGTTCGACCGCTACGAGGAGATGTACGGGGAGCGTCTCCCCTACTACCGCGGCTACCTGCTCGCCGTCCTCGGCCGGCGGGACGAGGCGCTCGCCCTGGCGCGCGAGGTGGAGACGCGCATCGCGCGCGGCGAGTCGACCTGGAGCGAGCCCGGCCTCATCTACGTGACGCTCGGCGAGCGCGAGCGCGCCCTCGAGGCCGTCGAGCGCATGGATCGGGCGCGGATCTCGTTCATGCCGTACCACATGCCCGAATGGGAGGCTCTGTACGGCGAGCCGCGCTTCCGGGCGGTGGTGGAGCGGCTGGGGTTCCCGCCGCCGCCGTAGCACCCCGGCAACTACCGGACCGGGCCGAACACCCGGTCCAGGAACCCGTTGATCGCCGGCACGCGGGTCTCCACGGACACCGCATGGCCCTCGTTCTCCACCAGCACGAGCTCCTTGGGCTCCGACAGGAGCTCCCAGAACGGGAGGGCGCGCGTGAGCCACGGATGCTCTTCGTCCTGCCGCCCGTTGAGCATCAGCTTCGGGACGTCGATGTAGGGCAGGAAGTTCACCTGGAACGCCTCGGGGAGCACCGGCTGCAGGCGCTCGTCGATTCCCCCCCCCGCGAAGATCACCGCGTCGAACCGGTCGTCGACGGCCGCGAGCAGGGCGCGCGACCCGGCCCCCCAGCTCAGCCCCACGTACGCGAGCCGGTCCATGTCGATGTCGTCTCGCGTCTCGAGGTAGTCGAGCCCGAGACGGAGCTCGGTCGCGTGCCGGACCATCAGATCGCGGAACCCCACCGTAGGCGGCGCGGGCGGGGTCTGGCCGGGGGGCCAGGGCCGCTCGACCATCCCATCCATCACCACGGTGAACGCGGCGCGGCCGGAGCGGATGATGGGAGCCAGGAACCACTCGAGCTGCTCGTAGATGGGGTCGCCGAAGAACGCGTGGAAGGCGGGCACGTACGCGATCGTCTGGTACGGCGGCGTCGCGGACCGTGGGAGGTACAGGTAGGCGAGGATCCGGTCCCCGTCGAGGCCCGCGAAGCTCACCTTGACCCGCTCCCAGTCCTCGGTCTCGACGCGGTCGATGATCTCGGGCTCCGGCGCGATCGCATCGTACCGGTAGAAGTCGAGGAACGTGCGGAAGGTCTGCCGGTCCACCGGGTGGTAGGAGGGCGAGCGCCGCGCGAGCCGGATCGGCGCACCGCCCTGTCGCTCGGCCCCGTCCTCGTGCCGCACGCACCGGAACCCGAGCGCGGGCGAGGAGCTCATGGGAGAAGGCGTGGCGATGGAGGAGAACACGTACGACGGGTCGCGCCACGAGCCGCCCATCGCGATGCGACCTTCCTCGGCCTCGTTCGCCGTCCACTCGCGCACGTTCCCCGCCATGGCGTAGGCGCCGAACGGGCTCTGGCCGAACGGGTGCGCGTCCACCTCCACGGTGCCGGTGCCCCCGAAGTTGGCGCGACGCTCGGTCGACTGTCCCGGCGGGACGAGACCCCACGGGGCGACGAAGCCCTCCACGTGGGTGTAGCGGCCCTCGCGGGCCGCCTTCTCCCACTCGAACAGGGTAGGAAGCGAGCCGCCCCGGAACGCGCAGTAGGCCGCGGCCTCGTACCAGCTCACATCGCTGACCGGGCGCCGATCCGCACCCTCCGGGTAGCGCTGGCCGGTCCAGCTGCGCGGGCCGGGGAGGCGCGTGCGGTCGATCAGCCGCGCGAGCGCGGCCTCACGGGAGAGCGGCGCCTCATCCTCCTGCCGGAACGGGACCGTCCAGTACGCGGGCTCCGCGTACCCGCCGGCGCGCACGAACTCCAGGTAATCGGCGTTGGTGACCTCGAAGCGGTCGATGAAGAACCCATCCAGGTCCGCGGACGCCCCGGCCGGCGCGTCCGCGCTCACCAGCGCGTACGTCCCGCCGGGGACCCACACCATGCCGGCGGGGGCCGAATCCGCCGGGAACAGATGCTCCTGCACGACGAGATCGTACGGGCGGCCGAAGGCGGCCGACTCCTCACGGATGAGCCCGGTCGAGACGAGCCGCTCGATGGGCGCGTACCCCTCGAGCTCGATGGTGAGCAGGTAGTCGTCCCTCGCCAGACGGACGTCCTCGATCGGCGTCGTGCCGAGCTCACGCGCCGGAACGTCGCCGTCCGTGAACGCGAGGAGATGGACGTCGGCCCCGGGCGGCTCGGTCCGGACGCTCAGCTCCTCGGAGATCTCGGGCCACAACGCCGCGAGGGTCGAGTCTCCCTCTCCGAGGACCGACGCGGCCCGCTCGGCGAGCGCATAGGCCTCCGTATAGCGACCCTCCTTCGCCAGCGTCCCGGCACGCGCGAGGCTGTCGCGCGCCGTATCCGTGCGCGCCCGGTTCCAGGCCGGGAGGACGACCGCGGCGGCGATGAGCAGCACCGCGACCGCGGCGGCCACCCACACGGCGGGTCGTCGGAGGAGCGGCGTCGACGGCGCGCCGATCCCGGGAGCCAGGGCGGCCAGCCGGCGGCGGACGTCCGCGGCCGATCGCGGCCGGCGAGCCGGGTCCCGGGTTACGAGATCGAGGACGAGCGCCTCGAGGGGCGGCGGCACCTCGGGTCGGACGACCGTGGGGGGGACGGGATCGCGCGCCAGGATCGCCGACACGATCTGACGCTGGTCCGCACCCTGGAACGGCGGCGTCCCGGTGAGCATCTCGTACAGCACGACCCCGAGCGACCACAGGTCGGCGGCGGGGCCGATGTCCTTCCCCTCCACCTGCTCGGGCGCCATGTACGACAGGGTGCCCAGCGTCGATCCCGTCCGCGTGAGCCCGACCTCGCCGGCCAGCTTCGCGATCCCGAAGTCGAGGATCCGCACCTCGCCGTGGCGGGTGATCATGAGGTTGGCGGGCTTGATGTCGCGGTGGACGATCCCGCTTTCGTGCGCGCGCTCGAGCCCCGCCGCCACCTGGCGGGCGATGTCCACCGCCTCGCCGATGTCGAGGGGCCCGTCCGCCAGCCGCTCCTTCAGCGTGCCCCCCTCGTACCACGCCATGGCGATGAACAGCTGGCCGTCGGGCGTCTCGTCGATGTCGTGGATGACGCAGATGTTGGCGTGATCGAGCGCCGACGCGGCCCGGGCCTCGAGCTTGAAGCGCTCGCGCGCCTCGGGGTCGCGGCTGAGCTCCGGGGGGAGGAACTTGAGCGCCACGCTGCGGCCGAGACGCGTGTCCTCGGCCCGGTACACGACGCCCATCCCGCCGCCCCCGAGCTCCTCGATGATGCGGTAGTGCGAGATCGTCTGGCCGATCATGACCTCAAGCTCCGGAGACTGTCGAAGCGGCACAAGTGTCGTCGCCGGGTCCACCGAGGAGCTCCGTCCGCCCGCTCTCGCGTCGCGGACTGGTGCGCCGGCCTGGGCGGCGTTTCGGCTTGCGCGCGATTCGTCCTGCCCGAGGCGATCGAGAGTCCGCTAGGGCCCGTATCGCAACCTCGCGAATCGCACACTCCGCGGTCCCACCCGTCCCGCGCATCAACCGATCCTCATCTTCGCGCCATGTCCCTTGTTGACCGAATGGATCTGGCGCGTGCGCATTGATTGGCGGGATGCCCTCGACCGGTTCCCGGGCCGGCCCCAGGTTGCGAATCGCAAAGTTGCGAGAGGGGGCCGAACCAGGTGGTGCCGTCGGCCTTCACCCGCGCGTCGGAATCCCGGGCGTGGACATGGAGACGGACATGGGAGATGCCCTCGACCGGCTGCACGCGCGCGCCCGCCGCAATCCGGCGCTCCGCCGCCTGGCGATCGTGTCGCGCATCCTGCTCGCACTCGCGTTCATCCCCACGGGGATGGTGAAGCTCCTCGGGCACCGCTTCACCCTGCTCGGGATCGACACCCCCGTCGGCGCGTACTTCGAAGCCATGTACCGAACCGGTTTCTACTGGAACTTCCTCGGCGCCGGGCAGTTGGTGGCGGGGATCCTCCTCCTCATCCCGGCCACCTCGACGCTGGGCGCGGTCGTGTTCTTCCCCATCATCGTCAACGTGTTCGTGGTCACCGTGTCGATCGGCTTCCGCGGCACCCCGGTGGTGACCGGGCTCATGTTGCTCGCGGGGCTTTTCCTCCTGTGCTGGGACTACGATCGTCTGAAGGGGATACTGTTCGCACCGGTGGGGGGCTCCGCGCTGACGGCCCATCCGCCGCTGCCCGCGGTCGAGCGCGCCGGGTACGTCCTGGGGACGGCCGCGGGGCTGGGTCTCCTGTGGCGCACGCGTTTCTCCGCTCCTGCGGTGTGGACGTGGGCCTGTCTCGCGGCGGGTGGGGTCGCGGGGCTTCTGGTCCTCGCGGGCTGGATCCGGGCCGCGCTGGGCTCGGGGTCGCAGGGCGGGCTCGGTTCCCAACGCGAGGCCCCCCGGTCCGACTAGAGTCTCACGCCGGCGTCTCCGACGCCGCACCCGGCGGCGCGGCGCTCTCCTCGTCCGCCGACTCCCGTGCCGCCGGAAGCACCAGCCCCGGGATCAGGTTCATGTCCTGGATCAGCTTCGCCATGCGCGGCTCGGCGCGCGCGGGGTCGAAGATCGGGTGCACGGGGAGCAGCACGAGGAACGGGTTGCGCTCCTCGAACGCCTGCACGAGGCCCTCGTACGCCGTGTCCAGCTCGCCGAGCGCAAGCGGGATGGTCCAGCGAAACCAGGCGCCCCCCTCCCCCGCGGCCAGCGACTCGACCCGGGCCTGGATGCGACGGGCCTCGCCCTCTTCGCCGGCCATTGCGTACACCTGACCGAGCACGGCGAGGAAGTCGAGGATGACGGAATCGGGGTCGCACCGATCCGCCACGCGGGCCCATTCGAGCCCGCGGTCCGCCTGCCCGAGCTTCGCGTAGCAGAACGCCGTCCACTGCGGGATATAGGCCAACGTCGGGTGGAGCTCGTAGGCGGCCTCGAGGATCTGGATCGCCTCCTCGTAGCGTCGGGCCATCATCCGGGCCCACCCCCGCGTGAACGCCGCCTGCGCGTTGAACGGATCGAGCTCGAGCGCCCGCACGAGGATGCGATCCGCCCCCTCCCACTCCCCGAGAATGGCGAGGTGGAAGGCGGCGTCGAGGAGGATGTTGACGTTCCCCGGCTCGAGCTCCATGGCCCGGGCCAGCTTGCGGCGGGCGCCCTCCGCGTCCCAGTCCTTCACGAACTGGATGTAGCCCACCATGGCGAGCGCCTCCCCCGAGTCGGGATCGAGCTCGTGCGCGCGCTCCGCGGCGGCGGCCGCCCTGGCGAGAACGCCGATGCCGGGCTCGACGCCCAGGCTCGACAGCCACGTGTAGCGCCGGGCCAGACCCGCGTGCGCCGGGGCGAAGTCGGGCGCCCGCTCGACGACCCGCTCGAGGTACTCGACCGCCCGGCGGGCTTCTTCCGTGACCCACTGGTTGAGGTAGCTGCCGCGCAGGTAGAGGTCGTACACCTCGGGATCCACGGCGGCGGCCTGGGCGAGCTTCTCCTCCTCGTCCGGCGTGAGCCGGGCCGAGACCGCCCCGGCCACCGCGCGCGCCACCTCGGCGTGCAGGGCGAGCACGTCGGTCAGGTCTCGCTCGTAGCTCTCGGCCCACAGGTGCTTCTCGGGCGAGGCCTGGATGAGCTGGAGCGCGATCCGCACCCGGTCGCCGGCGCGCAGCACCGAGCCCTCGATCACCGTCTCCACCCCGAGCTGGCGGGCTACGTCGGGGAGGGGCTCCTCGGTGTCCTTGAAGCGCAGCACGGAGGTGCGCGAGATGACCGTGAGAGCGCCGATCCGGGCGAGCTCGGTGAGGATCGCCTCGTGCATGCCGGCCACGAAGAACTCCTGCCCGGGATCGCCGGACAGGTTGGCCAGCGGGAGCACTGCGAGCGAGCGCGGCGTGCCGGAGGGTCGGCGGACATCGGCGCCCGTGGTCGGCGGTTCGGCAGACGGCGACTCGGCAGACGGTGATTCGGCAGACGGCGACTCTCCGGACGGCGACTCGGCGGCCACCGGCCCTGCGGTCGGCGACGGATCG
This sequence comes from uncultured Gemmatimonadota bacterium, assembly GCA_964499635.1. Taxonomy (GTDB): domain Bacteria; phylum Gemmatimonadota; class Gemmatimonadetes; order Palauibacterales; family Palauibacteraceae; genus Palauibacter. The sequence goes on from CAZCLY010000007.1 coordinate 18,895, forward strand.
GCCGCGGCCGCGGTGCCGCGCAGGTGTCGGAGCAGGTCGGCCATCTCGGGCTCGCCGTACAGCCCGCGGAAGACCGGGAAGCGCCCCCACGACAGGATCGGCGTCCGCTCCTCGAACGCCTGCTCGAGCCATACGCGGGTCCACTCCCGGTCGCCGAGCTCGCCGAACCCCCACGCGATCATGATCGGAGGCACGTACTCGCGCTCCGCCCGCTCCACGAGCTCCCGGAGCGTGTCGCGCGCCTCCGCGTCGCGACCGGCGGCGGCCTGCGCCCAGGCATACATGCCGAGGTAGTACGACCCGCGCGAGGAGAGGGCCACGGCGCGTCCCATCGTCTCGGCCGCCGCCTCGACCTGTCCGGCGGCCCCCTGTGCCGACCCGTAGACCCAGTGCGCGAGCAGGGATCCGGGCTCCGCATCGATCGCGGCCCGGCCCCGTTCGAGGGACTCCTCGACGCGCCCCGCGAGCAGGTAGGCGGCCGCCGTCATCGCGAGGCCGTAGGGCGACACCGAATCGAGCCTCTCGAGGGCCTCGAGCCCGGGATCGAGGGCGGCCGCATCGCCCCGGGTCGCGAGCAGGCACGCCCGCCAGGCGTGCGCGACCACCGAGTGCGGGTCGCGCTCGATCGCCCGCTCGAGCAGCGAAGCCGCCGCGTCCGTATCCCAGTCGTGGATCCAGGCGAGCCAGCCCGCGATGGCGAGGCCCTCGGCGGTCTCGCCGAGGCTGTCGCGCGCCGCGGCCAACTCGCGCTCGGCCGGCCCGTACGTCGCGGCAGGCGGCTCGAACCCGTAGGCGTGCGCGACCGCGAACGCCTCCGCGAGCCCCAGGTGGGCCAGACCGTAGGAGGGCTCGCGCGCGAGCGCGGCCTGGTACGCCTTCGCCGAGGCCTTGAGGTCGAGCTTGGTGTACCGGAAGAAGCGGCCCTGGAGGTAGTGGTGGTACGCCTCCAGATCGGCGATGGGGGCGCGCGGGCGGACGGCGGCCACGTCCCGCGGCCCGATCTCGACGCCCTCGTCGACGAGGTGCGTGCGCACGGCCTCCACCACGCCGGCCGCGATCTCGTCCTGGACGGCGAACACGTCCTCCGCCTGCCGGTCGAAGCGCTCCGACCACAGCTGGCGATCCTCGTGCACGTCGATGAGCTGCGCCGTCACGCGCAGGCGCCCGCCCGCCGCCCGCACGCTGCCCTCGAGCACCTGATTCACCGACAGGAGCCGGCCGATCGACCTCAGGTCGCGGTCCTCGGAGCGGGCGCGGAACGCCGAGTGCCGCGACGCGACCCGGATCCCGCCGACCTGGACGAGGGCGTTCATGATCTCCTCGGCCATGCCCTCGCAGAAGTACTCCTGATTCCGGCCGGGGCTCATGTCGGCGAACGGGAGGACCGCGATGGCCACGGCCTCGGCCGGGGGCCCGGCCGGAGGCCCGGCCGTGTGCCGCTCGTCGGCGGGGCGCCCGGCGCCCTCCTCCGGGATGTCGAGACCTGCCTTCACGAGCCCCTCGATGAGCGGCTCGAGCAGACCGCTCGCGTAGTGCCAGCTCTCGATGTTCCGGCGCGCGTGACGGCCGAAGTCCGGGTCGATCGCCAGCAGGTCGCGGATCGCCGCCTCCGCCTGGCGCTGGCGCCCCAGGTGCGCGTTGCATGCGGCGATGGCGAGCGGCTGCCAGAACTGCCCGGGCATGTTGACCTGGTTCGCCCGGGCGAGCGCCTTCTCGTACTCGCCGCCGTGGAAGTGCTCCCACAGCGGGCCGAAGTGGTACCAGCCGGCGTGGTGGGGGTTGATGGCCATCGCCCGCCGGCAGATGTCCGCGCCACGCTCGTAGTCGCCGATGTGGACGAGCTGCAGGCCGAGGATGGCGAGCGTGTTGCTGTCGCGCGGATTGAGCGCCATGGCGCGCTCCGCCGCCAGCCGGAACGCCCCCTGGTCGCGTCGGAAGAAGTGCGACTGGGCGAGCATCTGGTAGCCGAGCTGGCTGGTGCGGTCGAGGTCGACGGCGCGCCGCGCGGCGGTCAGCGCCCGGTCCAGCGCCCCGGGACGCTTGTTGAACCCGAACCCCTCTTCATGCAGGTAGACGATCGACAGGCAGGCCTGGATCTCCGAGCGGCGGGGCTCGCGCTCGACGGCCCGCTCGAGGCTGTCGCGGAAGCGGGCGTGCTCGTCCGGGGTGATGCGCTGCAGATAGTCGTAGTGGCGCAGCACCCACTCCGCGGCGGTGAAGCGGTCCTCGTCCTTCCCCTCGAGCGTGGCGCACATGGCGCGCCCGAGGGCCCCGAAGCCGTCCGCCACGGTGGCCACCACGCGCTCGACGAGGTCGTCCTGGATCTCGAACGCGCCGCCCGTCGACAGGTCGCGGTCGTGGCGCTCCGACCAGATGTGCTGCCCGCGCAGCGCGTCGACCACCTGGACCGACAGACGCACCGCATCGCCGGAGCGGCGGAGCTGCCCGCGGAGCACGTAGCGCACGCCGAGCCGCTCGGCGACGAGCCGCATGTCGGTGTCCGCCACCCGAGTCGTGGCGGGGACGAGGACGAGGTGCGGGAACAGCGTCAGCCCGGCCGTGATGTCCTCGGCGAGACCCTCCGCGAGGGCGCGCATGGCGGGGTCCTCCGGGGCCTGGAAGCGGAGGACGGAGAGCGCGAGGTCGTGGGTCCCGGCAGCCGCCCCGGCCGTGTGGCGCGCCCCGCCGGACGTGCCCCCATCGGCCGGGGCGGAGGTGAGGGCCTCGATCCAGCGCTCCGCGGTCTCGAACCGGTCGGCCGGCGTCTTCGACAGCGCACGCTCCACCGCCGCCGCGATGTGGCCCGCCAGACCCGGCCGCGCCGTCGACAGCGGCGGCGGCGCGTCCAGCGTGTGACGCGCGATCACCACCGCCGCCGTCGGGCCCGTGAACGGCGGCGTCCCGGCCAGCATCTCGTACAGCACGCAAGCGAGGCTGTACAGATCCGACCGCGCGTCCGCCTCTCCCTGTCCCATCCCCTGCTCCGGGCTCATGTACGCCGGCGTCCCCACCATCATCCCCGTCTGCGTCAGTCGCGCGCCCCCCGCCACCGACACCGCGCTCGCGATCCCGAAGTCCGTCACCACCGCGTGACCCGCCTCCAGCATCACGTTGCCCGGCTTGATGTCCCGGTGCACCACTCCCCGCGCGTGCGCGGAGCCCAGCGCCTCCGCCACTTCCCGCGTAAGTCTAAGTGCCTCCTCCACCGGCAGTTGCGTCTCGCGCCTCAAGCGATCTCTGAGCGACTCCCCCTCCACGTAGGGCATCACGTAGTACAGGAACCCGCCCGCCTCCCCCGAGTCGTACAGCGGCACGATGTTCGGATGCCGGAGGTTCGCCGTGGTGCGGATCTCGCGCAGGAAGCGGTCGGCCCCCACCGACGCCGCCAGCTCCGGCTTCAGCACCTTGATCGCCACCTGGCGGGCATGTCTGATGTCCTCCGCCAGGTACACGGTCGCCATCCCCCCCTCCCCCAGCTCCCGCTCCAGCCGATACCGGCCCTCCAGCGCCTCCGTCAGACGGGTCGGCGCGGCCCGCTCGCTCATCGAGGGGGCCCCGCGTCACGCATCGCGGAGCTCGCGTCGCGCATCGCCGCATCCGGTGCGTCGCGTATGGGGGGGAAACGGGCGGGATTCATGGCCGGAAAGATGACCATGACGAGCCGACGCGGCCAGCACGGGGGGCGGTCGGATCACTCCTTCGGGAGCGCGAGCGCGGCCTGGCTGCGCACGTAGTGCCGGATGTCCTCCGCCTGGAGCTCGGTCAGGTTCGGGAACACGGGCATCCCGTTCGTCAGCCGGCCGCCGCCGAGGACGACGTCCATGTAGGCCGCCGGGTCGAGCACGAGCCGAGAGGCCCGCAGATCGGGCGCCTTGCCGCCCGAGACCGCCCCCGCGCCGTGGCACATGAGACACTGGTGGGCGTAGGTGACGCCTCCCCGCTCGGCGCGCGCCGCATCGGGAACGAAGCTCGAATCGACGAGCGGCTGCGGGATGACGGGCGGCGGCGAGGCCGGAAGCTCCACGTCCCCGTCGAGCGCGAACGCCACCAGCCGGCGCGGCTGCGCCTTGTAGGCCCAGCCGTGCTGCGCGGCGAGCGAGCCCATGAACCCGGCGCCGGCGCCGCCCCACCCGACGAGGAGCGCCACGTACTGGCGGCCGTCCACGGCGTACGTGATGGGGGGCGCCGAGATCCCGAGCCCGAGGTTCGCGCGCCACGCCTCCTCGCCCGTGTCCGCTCGGTGCGCGACGAGGAACCCATCGCCCTGGCCCTGGAACACGAGGTTCCCGGCCGTCGTGAGCGTGCCGGCGCTCCAGATTCCCGGCGTGGGCGCCTCCCATGCGGCCCGTTGTGCCACGGGGTCCCACGCTCTGAGCACGCCGGTCCCGGCGTCGGGCGGGACGTCGGTGACCAGGGGGTCCGTGCCGGTGTCGAAGCTCCAGTCGGGGGCCTCCCAGTTCTCGACATCGATCGTGGTCTCGCCGTACGCGCCGGGGGCATCGATCACCGGGATGTAGACGAGACCCGTCGTCGGGTTGAACGACATCGCGTGCCACGAGTGCGCCCCGATCGCCCCCGGGACGACGGCGGTCACGCTGTCCGGGTAGCGAGCGAACGGGGCCTCGACGGGCCGCCCCGTCTCCATGTCGACGTGGGTGGCCCACGTGATGTCCGTGAACGGCTCGGCGGAGATGAGCGTGCCGTCGGAGCGGTCGATGACGTAGAAGAAGCCGTTCTTGGGCGCGTGGAGCGCCGCCTTGACCTCGCGCCCGTCGATCTCGAGGTCGGCCAGGACGATGTCCATGTTGGAGTTGTAGTCCCACGACTCTCCCGGCGTGGTCTGGTAGTGCCAGCGGTACTCTCCGGTGGTCGCGTCGAGGGCCACCACCGAGCACAGGAACAGGTTGTCGCCGCCCCCGGGGCTCCGGATGCGCTGGTTCCAGGGAGCGCCGTTCCCGGTGCCGAAGATCACCTGGTCGAAGTCGGGGTCGTAGGTGATCCCGTTCCACACCGTCCCGCCGCCGCCGAACTTCCACCACTCGCCGGTCCATGTCTCCGCGGCCATCGCCATGGCGTCGTTCTCGAACCCGTCCGCCGGATTCCCGGGCACGGTGTGCCAGCGCCACACGCGCTCGCCCGTGTCGGCGTCGTACGCGTCGAGGTAGCCGCGGATGGGGCCCATCTCGGTGCCGCCGTTGCCGATCACCACCAGCCCGCGAAACGCCTTCGGGGCACCGGTGATGAAGAACGGGAGGCTTGGATCCACGGTCATCGTGCTCCACAGCTCGCGGCCGCTGGCCGCGTCGACCGCGATCAGGCGCCCGTCCTCGGTGGCCACGTACACCTTCCCCTCGTAGAAGGCGATCCCGCGGCTCGTGTCCCACATGACGCGCAGGCGGTCGCCGGCGTGCTCGATGACCCGCGGGTCGTACTCCCACAGGAGCTCGCCGCTCGTCGCGTCCACGGCGCGCAGCACGTTGTAGCTCCCCTCGAAGTACATCACGCCGTCCACGACGAGCGGCGTCCCCAGCAGCGAGCGGTCGGTGGGGAGCTCGCGGAACCAGGCCACGCCGAGGTCCGCCACGTTGTCGGCGGTGACCTGGTCGAGCGGGCTGAAGCGCCGCTCGTCGAACGTGCGGCCGTAGGCGAGCCAGTTGTCGCCCTGCCCGACGTCCGCCAGGGCGGCGTCATCCACCACCGTCCGGGGCCCGGAGTCGCACGCGGCGAGCGGGAGGAGCACGAGGGCGAGCAGCGACGATGGGACGTGGAAGGTCGGTCGGCGAAGACGCAATGGAGCCCCCGGACGGCTGTGGTGAGCACGCGAACCGCTCGACGCGCCACCCCTGCACGGGCCCCGCGACGCGGCCGATTCGACCGCGTGCACCCTCGCGCCGACGCCGGAACGTCGGACGCGGGGTCGCAGGCTGTCAACCGCCGGACGCGTCGCGGGCGGCCGGATCCGCCGTGCGAGGGGCCGCGCGGCGAAGATCTACGCGGTGCGGAGGGATCGGGTGGGCTCGGCGCGCGCCGCCCGCGCGGCCGGAATCCAGGCGGCCGCGAGCGCGACCGCGGCGAGAAGCGCGGCCGCGCCGGCCAGGCTGAGCGGATCCCGCGCCCCCACCTCGTACAGCTGGCTGTCGAGGAGCGTGGTGAGCGCCTCCGCCCCCAGGGCGCCGAGCGCGAGACCGAGCCCCGTCATCCGCATCGCCTCGCCGAGCACCAGGCGGCGCACGTCGCCGGGGCGGGCGCCGAGCGCGAGCCGTACCCCGATCTCCGGCATGCGGCGTGACACGACGTACGACATCACGCCGTAGATCCCGATCACGCCGAGCGCGATGGCGAGCACGCCGAACATGCCGAGCAGCCAGAACAGGAGACGTGGCTCGGCGATCGACTCGGCCACCACGTCCGACATCGGGCGGAGCTCGGCGACGGGGATGTCGGGGTCCAGCTCTCCGACCGCGGCCCGCACGGCTCCGGCCACGGCCATCGGATCGCCCCGGGTGCGGAGCAGGATCGACATCCAGCTCAGGGGGCGCTGCGCGAACGGGCGGTATATCTGGGGGCGCGGGTCCCCGGCGAGCGTCTGGTCTTTCGTGTTCCCCACGACGCCGATGATCGTGGCGGGGTTGTCGCGGCCTTCGAAGAAGGTGCGCACGCGCTCCCCGATCGGGTCCTCGCCCGGGAAGTAGCTGTCGGCCAGAGCGCGATTGACGAGCGCGACGGTCGGCGTGCCGAGGGCGTCGCGGCCGTCGAACAGCCGCCCGCCGAGGAGCGGTACGCCGACGGTCGAGAAATAGCCCGGGGTCGCGAGCCGCCAGTCGACCTCGCGTGGCGGCGCGTCGTCCGCGAGTGGACGTCCCTCGATCACGAGCGAGGGGTTCCAGTTTCCGCTGCCGAGTGGCAGGAGGTGGATCGCGCCCACGTCCAGCACCCCGGGGATCGCGCGCAGGCGATCGAACAGCGAGCCGAACAGCGCCGCCTGGCGCTCCGGCGTGTCGTAACGGGCCTCGCTCGCCGCCACCGAGAGCGACAGGATGCCATCGGTTCGAAACCCGGGCGACTCGTTCCGCAGCCGCCAGAAGCTCTGCAGCATGAGCCCCGCGCCGACCGCCAGCACGAGCGCGAGCGCCACCTCGGCCACGACGAGCCCGCGCATCAGCCGCTGGCGCTTCGCCCCGCCCGTCCCTCCCCGGCTCCCCTCCCGCAGGACATCGCCCGGATCGCCGGACACGCGGAGCGCGGGCACCACGCCGAACACGAGCCCCACCAGGATCGAGAGGCCGAGCGCGAACAGGAGCACGCGCCCGTCGATGGCGAGCGTGGGGAGCCCGGGGGAGTTCGTGGGGATGCTGGTCGCGAACAGGCCGACGAGGGCGCGCGCGATGAGGAGGCCGACGAGGCCGCCGGCCACGGCGAGGAGGAGGCTCTCGGTGACGAGCTGCCGCACGAGCCGCCCTCGACCCGCCCCCAGCGCGGCCCGGATCGCGAACTCGCGGGCGTGCGCGTTCCCGCGCGCGATGAGGAGGTTGGCCACGTTGACGCAGGCGATGAGGAGGACGAACGCGACCGCGCCGAGCAGGAGGAGGAGCGCGCGGCCGACGCTCCCGACGAGCACGTCCCGCAGCGGCGGCATGGAGGCCTTCGTGTCGTCGCCCGGCTCGAACCCGGCCACCCCCTCCCCGCCGAGCTCGCGGATGGCGCGCTTCAGGTCGTCGAGCGCCGCGTCGCGCGTCACCCCGTCGGGGAGCCGGCCCACCATGAGAAGGTAGCCCGCTACGTAGTCGTCGGTCGAATCGGCGGCGATGGGGGTCGGCATCCAGATCCTCGCGCCGGCGGTGGGGAACGCGAACCCCGGCGGCATCACGCCGACGACGGTCGTCGGACGGCCGTTCAGCTCGATGCTCCGCCCCACGATCGCCGAGTCCCCCGCGAAGCGCTGCGTCCACAGGCCATGGCCGAGGATCACGACGTCACTCCGCCCGGGACGGTCCTCGCCCGCGACGAACGTGCGGCCGAGGGCGGCGGACACGCCGAGGACGCGGAACATGTCGGCCGTCACCACCGCCCCCTCGAGCTGGGCCGCCTGGCCCTCGCCGGTGAGCGTCACGCCCCAGCGACTGTACGCGGCCAGCCCGTCGAGGCTCCGCATGCGGGGCCGGATCGCCTCGAGACGCTGCTTGGAGACCGACACGTTCTCCTGGAGGGTGGGCGCCACGAGCCCATCCGGATCGCCGTACGGGAGCGCGCGCCCGATGATCGCGTCGATCGCACTGAACATGGCCACGTTGGCCCCCACGCCGAGCGCGAGCGTGAGCACCGCGACCGTCGTGAAGCCCGGCGAGTGCCGCAACCCGCGGAGCGAGACCCTCACGTCCTGGCCGAGCCCCTGCCACCATTCCGTCCGCTGGCGGGAGGAGACGTCGGCATGGCGCACGTCGGTGCACTCGGTGGCGATCGCCACGCGGTCTCCGAACGCGCGACGAGCCTCCCGGGCGGCCTCCGTCGGCTCCATGCCGGTGCCGATCAGCTCGTCCTCTTTCAGACGCAGGTGCGCCTCGAGCTCGCGATCGACCTCGCCCGCGGTTCCCTCCCGCCCGATGAAGATCCGGAGGAGGCGCCGCACCCCGGGCGGCCGCCGTGGCCCGCGATCGGGGCGGCTCATGCCCGCTTGAGGGCCAGCACGGCCGCCACCGCGTTCGCGTGCTCCGTGTAGCGGGTGGCCTCCGTGCGCAGGTGCTCGCGCCCCTCGGGGGTCAGCGAGTAGTACCTGGCCTCGCGGTTCTGCTCGGTGATGCCCCACTCGGCGTCGAGCAGCCCCCGCTTCTGCATGCGGTGGAGCGCGGGGTACAGCGACCCCTCGGTGACGTTCACCACCTCGTTCGTCCGCTCGCCGATCCACTTGTTGATCGCGTAGCCGTGCATCGGCCCCCAGCTGAGCGCCTTGAGCACGAGCAGGTCGAGCGTCCCGGTGTACAGATCGCTGCCGGGCATGGCGACCCCCTCCAGCTGCAGTCACCGGGCTCGCGACTCCCGGGGCGCGAAGTCCGCGGAGACGCCCCGTCCCCGCGCGATACATCGATGAACAAAGTATAGTGACCGATACATCGACGGGCAATGGATGAGAGACTCCGCTTCCCGGAGGCGCTGTGGACGGGCATGCTCGCGCAGAGCTGGGTGACGAACGGCAACTGAGCGTGGTCGGGTGCGCCGGCCCGCATCGCCCCGTCGCCGCCCCCGCCCTTCAACGCCGAACGAGCCACGGCACCATGGCCACCCCGATCACCCGTCGAGGTCGAGGGTCGACCGACCCGGCGGCGACGCGCGAGCGAAGCCGCGCGCCGCCCGGCGGGCCCACGCCGATCGCGTCTCGAACAGCCGCGCCAGGAGCTCCGCCGCGAGTCGTTCCTCGTACGCGGGGGGACCCCTGCCGGTCGGGTCCCGCGATCCGATCCGGAAGCGCCACGGGCGGTCTCGCGTCCGGGCGCGCAGATCGACCCCGATCCCTTCCGCGACACGGGCGTACTCCGACAGGAACGAGGCCGGCTGGCTCGCGTCGGCCGGCTCGCGCAGGACCGGCACGCGGTCGACCGTCGCGAGCACCATGAACTTGAGGAGGAGCGTCTCCGGACACGCCAGCATGTCCCTTCTCGCGATGGCCTCGAGGGCCCACCCCCGGACCACGAGCCACCCCTGCCGCGTCAGGTGGTAGAGCCGGTAGCGCCCGACATGGATCGGTCTCCGATCCATGTACCATGCGCTTCCGTATCGGTCGCCGTACCGGTACCAGGCGATGTCCGCCCGACGTGGCTTGGCGCTCGTCTCGACGAGACCCGCCGCTTCGAGCCGTTTCAGGGCGGGATACACGGCTCCCGAGCTCGTGCCACGCCCCCCGAGCGGAAGCTCCGCGAGGCGCCGGCACAGACCGCTCCCCGTCCGTGGCGCCCTCGCGAGCAGCGCGAGCAGCGAGTATTCCAGCCGCGTACGATCTCCCATCCAACCCCCTCGTGTCGGCATCTGCCTCATCAGCCTCTGCCCCTCATCGGAGCCTCAACGCGCCACCCGGACCCACCCCGATACGGGTAGACGCGGGGGGCTCCTCCCGGCTCCGTCTTGCAACCTTTCGATTCGCACACGCCAACCCCGGATCGACGGCCCGGGGTGAACCGATCGCGCCACCGGGGGAATCACCACGTCCCATCTACAGCTTTTCTGCGATAAGGTCGGTCCCGCGGCGGGGCGGGAGGCGCGGTCGAATCCTCGACGGGGAGTTTGCGATTCGAAAGGTCGCGATACGGAGCGGGACGGGGGTATCGGTTCCCGATCGGGCGGTGAGGATCGATTTGCCGGCGGGATCGATTTGCCGGCGGGATCGGTTTACCGGCGGGACGTTCGGGTCCCTGGGCGGGACGCGGGATCGCGGTCGCGGCCTCAGCCGGCCAGCGCGAGCTCCAGCTGTCGAAACCGCATCCGTCGGCGCCGGCGCTGCCCGTCCCGTCTCTGACCGGACGCCAGGACGCGGGCCAGATCGTGGGGCTCGACGAACCGCACCGAGGGCCGCTGCCGCTGCCCGCGCTCACGGCCGGAGCTGTCATCCACTCCGAGGAACTCGCCCAGGAGGTGCAGGTACAGGGCGGCGAACTCGGCTCCGTGGGCCGCGTGTGAGCCGTTGGGGAGCACGCGGCCCAGGTAGGAGTGACCGATCTCGTGCAGCAGGATGAGCCGGTTGGCCATGCGCGGGGCGAGGTGGATCTCTTCCGTATCGGCGCCCGACTCGACCCGGCGGCGTGCGGTCACGGTCACTTCGGGCGGCCCGTACCGGTCGCGCGGGTACAGGAACGCCCACACCTCCTCGGCGAATGCGACGCACACGTCCTCGGCGAGCCGCTCGCGGAGGGCCCGCTGCACGCCGCTCCCGCTCCAGTCGTGTCGCAGCCCGTACTCCCAGCGATACAGCGCCGAGCGCTGGGTGTCGCGCACGTGAGGGGTGGCTCCCGGGGCTTCGTAGCCGCGCCGGCAGTACCAGCAGCGGCGGGCGTGGATGTCGTAGCGCTGGACCGGGGGCCGGCCGCGGCGAGGCCGGGCGGCCCGTCGACGATCGATAGCGCGGAACGGAAGCTCGAACGCAGTTCCGCACTCGACGCATTTTCGCCGCATCCACTGGACGACCTCGTGGCCGCGGGGGACGCCGGTCCGGTCCCGCATCACGCTCATGGCCCGTCTTCCGGGAGAAAGGCTGGTTCGCTCGAACGGACATTCTAGGGATCGGAGGGCCGCTCCCCAAGTCGTCCGCAGCGACCCGGGGAGACGGGGGCCCCGGGGGGAGCTATTCGTACCGCAGCGCCTCGATCGGGTCCACGGTCGCGGCCCGGCGGGCCGGGATCACGCAGGCGAGGAGGGCCACGCCACCGAGGAAGGCGACCACGAGCCCGTAGGTCACCGGGTCGGTGAGCGAGATGCCGTACACGAGGCTCGCGAGGGTCCGGCTGAGCGCCCACGCCCCCAGGAGTCCGAGCGCGATCCCGAGGGCGGCGACCCGCATGCCCTCGAGCACGACCTGCCGCAGGATCTGCCCGCGGCTGGCTCCGAACGCGACGCGCACTCCGATCTCGTTGGTGCGACGACTCACGGCGTAGGCGAGGACACCGTAGATGCCCACCGAGGCGAGCGCGATCGCGACCACCGCGAACGCGACGAGCAGGCTGAGGTAGAAGCGGCGCGCCGCGAGGGTGTGGCCCACCCGCCCCTCCATGGTGCCGAGAGCCGGATCGGGCACCAGGGGCTCGAAGTCCAGGATGGCGTCCCGCACGAGCGGGGCGGAGGAGGCCGCCGGCGCGCGAGTGCGGGCGGTCACCGTGATCCAGTTCTGGGGGCGCTGCGAGTACGCGATGTACAGGAGCGGGCGCTCCGGATCGTCGAGCCCGTTGAGCCGCGTGTCTCCGACGACGCCGATCACCTCGTACCACACGGGAGTGCCGTCGTCACTCTCGAGGATGTCGATCCCGAAGCGGCGCCCGACCGGGCTCTCTCCCGGCCACAGCTGCTCGGCGAGGAGTCGGCTGATCACCACCTTCGGCGTCGTCTCCCGGGTGTCGGTCTCGTCGAACACGCGTCCGCTCAGGACGGGGATGCGGAGGGCGTCGAAGTAGCCGCCGGTGGCGAGCCGGAACTCGCCGAGGATCTCGTCGCCGGGCGCCGCACGGGGGCGGCCCTCGACGGTGAGCGTGGTGTTCGCGACGGCGTCGCCCATGGGGGCGTTCCACACCCCGCCCACCGCTTCCACGCCGGGGACGGCCTCGAGCCGGCGCATCAGGCCTTGGAAGAAGACGGCCCGGCGCTCGGCGTCCGGGTATCGATCCCGCGGCACCAGCACCTCGGCGGTCACCACGTGCGAGGCGTCGAATCCCGGATCCACGGCCAGCATGGCGGCGAAGCTCCGCGCCAGGAGGCCGGCCCCGACCACCAGCACGGCGGCCGCCGCGATCTCGGCGATCACGATCAGCTCGCGGATGCGGCGCAGTCCCCCATCCCCGACCTGTCCGCGCCCCGCGCCGCGGAGCAGCCGCATGGGGTCCCGTCGCGTGGCCCACAGGGCGGGCACGGCGCCGAACAGGAGGCCCGTGAGCGCCGTGGCCAGCAGGCTGAAGCCGAGCACCGTGCCGTCCACCGACACCTCCCGGATGCGCGGCAGGTCGTCGGGCGCGAGCCCGGTGAGCAGACGGACCCCGGCAAGCGCGGCGAGGATCCCCAGCGCACCTGCCGCCGCCGCCACCACGGCGCTCTCGGTGAGGAGCTGGCGGGTCAGCCGCCCGCTGCCGGCTCCGAGGGCGGTGCGGACGCCGAACTCGGTGCCGCGGCCGGCGGCCCGCGCAAGGAACAGGTTCGCCACGTTGGCGCACGCCAGGAGGAGCAGAAACCCGACGGCGCCGAGGAGGATGGCGAGCGCCCAGCGGACGTCCGCCACGAGCTCGGACTTGAGCGGCGTGAGCGCCACCCCCGTGTTCACGCTGTGGACGGGATCCTCGGCCCGGATCCCGGCGTGCACCGCGTCCATCGCCTGCCGGGCGCGATCGAGGGGGACGCCGTCCGCGAGCCGGCCCACGAGGCTCAGGTACACCGCGTCCCGGGGCTCGGCCGCGAAGTCGCGGGACGACGTGATCCACAGCTCCTCCACCCCGCCGTTCAGGGGCATCTGGAAGCCGGGCGGGGTCACCCCGATGATCTCGTACGACTCCCCGTCGAGCGACAGCGTGCGGCCCGGTACCTCTGGGTCACCGCCGTATCGGCGGCGCCAGAACCGGTCGGACAGGAGGGCGACGCGCGGGCGCCCCGGCCCGACCTCGTCGGCCGCGAACCCGCGGCCGAGCCGCGGTGTCACGCCGAGCACATCGAGGAACTCGGGCGTCACGACACCGATCTCGATCTGCTCGCGGCGGTCCCCGTCGGTCAGCGTGTTGGTGCTCCCGCCCCACGCGTAGATGCCATCCAGCACGTCGTTGCGCGCCGACCAGTCGAGGAAGTTGAGCCCCGAAACCGTATCGGTATCCCCGGTCCGCGTGTCGAGGGTCGATACGGTCACCAGCTCGCCGGGGTCCGGGTACGGGAGCGGCCGGAGGAGCACCCCGTTGACGACCGAGAAGACGGCGGTGTTTGCGCCGATCCCGAGCGCCAGGGTCGCGAGGGCCGTGAGCGCGATCCCCGGCTGGCGGAGGAAGGAGCGCAGCGTGTAGCGCACGTCGTGCCACAGGGACGACAGCATGCGTTGACTCCGATGGGTGGACGCCCGGGACGAGGGAGCGGCCAATTGGCTCCGGGACACCGCCGGCGGCCGGGGCGAGGCGGGCGCCGACCACAGCGGACCGAGCGAGCGCAGCAGCTGGTGGCGGTACCAGCGCCGCAGCGTCACGGGCGGCTCGCCGGCGGCGTGTCGCGCCCGGAACTCCTCTTCCAGGTCGCCGAGCACATACTCCGCCTCAGGGCGGCGGACGAGACGCGCGAACAGCCACCGCGACAGGCGCGGCGGGTCGGGGAGCGGGCCGGAGTACACGACGGCCGCCTACTCCGCCCGCAGGGTCTCGTTCGGATCCACGCGGGCGGCACGCCACGCGGGGACCCCGCTGGCGGCGACCGACACGAGGAGCATGGCGGCCGCCACGACAGCCAGCACGCGTGGATCGTGGGGCGACACGCCGAACAGGAGGTCGCGGGCACGAGCGGCGGCCCACAGACCCACGCCGATGCCGAGCACGACCCCCAGCCCGGCCAGGCGGAGTCCATCGCTCAGCACCAGCCGCACCAGGCGCCCGCGGGTCGCGCCGAGCGCGGAGCGCACGCCCATCTCGGGGCGCCGCTCGGCCACCTCGAAGGCGAGCATGCTGTACAGACCCATCGAGGCGACGAGGAGGGCGAGCAGACCGAAGGCCATGAACAGCGTGGCCCCGAGCCGCCACGAGCCGTACGAGGGGTCGATGCTGTTTCGGAATGGCTCGGTGCCCACGAGGCGCACCCCGGAGAGCGCCTCGTTCAAGCGCCGCTGCACGGGAGCCGTCAGCGTGCGCGGCGATGGGCCGCGCACCATGAGCCCGCTCGGCGGCCACGGGTAGGGCGCGTGCGCGAGCGGCACGTAGTACGCCATGCTCTCGGTCTCCTCGAGCTCGAAGCGGTGGCTGTCCTCGGCGATCCCCACCACCGTCGCGCACGGGGCGTCGGCCAGGATGAGGCAGCCCCCGAGCGCATCCCCATCGGGCCATACGAGCCGCGCCATCGTCTCGTTGACCACCGCGACGCGCGGCGCCGACTCGGCGTCGTCGGACTCGGTGATCCCCCGGCCGCGCAGGATGTCGAGCCCCAGCGTCTCGAAGTAGTCGCCCGTGACGGCGTGGATGTAGGCGCCCCCCGCCGCGGTCCGGGGGAGGCTGTCGAGACCGGGCACGCGCAGGTCGTCCCCGATCCCGCGCGCGTTCCGGAACGGCACGGTGGTGGTGATGGCGGTCGACTCGATCCCCGGGAGACCCTCGAGCGCCCGTCGGCCCTCGCGGTACAGGACGGTCATCGCCTCGCCGCCCGGGTAGCCCCCCTCCGGCTGCAGCCGGACGATGAGGACGCCGTCGGGATCGAACCCGAGGTCCACGCCGCGCGCGGCCCTGAGGCTGAGGACGAACAGACCCGTCCCGATGAGCAGCACCACGGAGATCGCGGCCTGGATGACGAGGAGACCCGAGCGCAGACGGGAGCGCCCGCGGGTGGTGCCCCGCCCGGATCCCTTGAGCGCGCCGGCGGTGTCCTGGCGGCTGGCGCGCAAGGCGGGGACGAGCCCGGCGAACACGCCCGCGAGGACGGCGAGACCGGCGCTGAACCCGATGACGCGGAGCGTGTCCACCCCGCGCTCCCATTCGGCGCCTCCGAGCAGGATCGCCTGGAACAGGTCGCCCCCCCACAGCGCCACCGCCACGGCGGCCGCGCCCCCGGCGAGCGACAGCAGCACCGCTTCGATCACGCCGGTCAGGATGACGCGCGCGCGGCTGGCGCCGAGCGCCCGCCGGACGGCCGTCTCGCGCCGCCGCCGCATGGCCCGCGCGAGGAGCAGGTTCGCCACGTTGGCGCACGTGAGCAGGAGCACCATGAGCGCCACGCCCATCAGCCACGGCACCACCCGCGCCTCGCGGCTCGCCTCGCCGGTGCGCGCCAGGTTGAGCGAGGCCATCTCGACGGTGGCCTGCGGGTCGTAGTTCGGGTTGTCGGCCCGGCCGTTCCGGTGCACCCGGGTGGCGGCCGCCCCGGCCGCCTCCGGCGTCACGCCCGGCGCGAGCCGCGCGACGACGTCGACCCAGTACCAGCCCCGGCTGTCCTGCCACTCGGTCCCGCCCTCCTCCACCACCGCGGCACGGTGCAGCGGGAGCCACACGTCCACCCGGTCGAGGTCGACCCCCGTGAACGCCGGCGGCGCCACCCCGATCACCGTGTAGGACAGGTCCCCGACCTCCAGGACCCGGCCGACCACCTCGGGCTCGCCGCCGAAGTGGCGCTGCCAGTACGAGTAGCCGAGCACGGCAACGGGCTCGGCGCCGAACGTGTCGTCATCGGGCCCGAAGAAGCGTCCCAGCGCGGGCCGCACGCCCAGGGTCGGGAACAAGCTCGCCGTGGCGAGCGTGACGGGGAGGCGCTCGGCCCCGGAGCCGCTGCCGATGGTGAGCTGCCGGCTCGAGTACGCGGCCGTGCCGGCGAACACATCGAGCTGGCGCCAGTCGGCGAAGTCCGGGTAGGTGTGGGTGCTCTGGGTCCCCATCTCGCCCGAGCTCTGACGGCGCAGGTGGACGAAGATCCGTTTCATGCGATCCGGCGACCGGACCTGCGCGGGGGGCCGGAGGAAGAGGCGGTCGAGCGCCCCGAACATGGTCGCGTTGGCGCCCACCCCGAGGGCCATGATCGCGATGACCGCCACGGCGCGGGCGGGCGAGCGGCCCAGGGTGCGGACCGCGTCCGACGCGGCGCACCCCCAGGTGCGGGCCCAGCCCTTCCAGCGCGAGGCGGGCGTCGTGCGTGAGGGGGATGCGGTGCGCGATTCGGTGTGAGCCTCCATCGATGACCCCCGGTTCCCGCGTCCGGCCCGGGCGTCGCGCGCGGGATCGGAGCGGCGGTGGTGAACGGCCTCGCCCCACAGCGGCGGGGCGGATCGGACGAGCTGTCCGACGTACCAGCGGCGCACGTCACGCACCGGCTCGCCGGCGCGCACACGGACGGCCGCCTCCTCCTCGAGGTCCCCGAGGACGAACTCTGCGTCGGCGCCGCGCACGAGCACCGTGAACAGGGCGCGGGCCATACGAGAGGTCCCCGGCGCGAAGCGGCTCATGCGCTCTCCGCGAGCTCGGCGAGCCGGGGCACGACCCCGCTCGCCATCACCTGGACCTCCGTGTAGGCCCGGTGGAGCGCCCGCGCCCCCAGGGGCTCGAGCGCGTAGTACTTGCGGCGCCGACCGCCCCGCTCGGGGGTGGCGTCCGCCGTGCGCGACGACACGAAGCCGCGTTCCTCCAGCCGATTGAGCGCCGTGTACACCGCGCCCTGCGAGACATCGCGGCCGGTGCGCGCCTCGATCTCCCGGCGGACCGTGACGCCGTACGCGTCGTCCCGCAACCGCAGGAGCGCGAACAGGATGAGCTGCTCGAATTCGCCCACGTGAAGGGACATCGAATCGTCTCTCCGTGGATGGCTCGGACAATAACTACAGTGTGACTATTGCTTCCGACAGGATAGCGGGTGGCCGGCGGCCGGTCAACTCGTGGGGGCCGTGGCGGCCGGTGGCGGGTCGACTCGTTCGGACCCCGTGGGGCTCGTCGACCACCTCATGGATGCGCTGGAAGCGAGAATGGATGCACGACGTGACGCGCCGCCGGGGACGAGGTCGATGCACGACGCGCGGCAGGCGTCGCACCAGGAGGGTGAGGGCCGACGGAGCTCAGGCGGTGCGCAGCCTGTGGAGTCGGTCAGCGACTGGTGATGTAGAAGTGCCGTGAAGGCGATCACCGAACCGCGACCGTCCTGTCGCGCTTGTCGTCGGGTGCAGCCGAACGGTGTCTCCAGGAGTTCGTTCTCCGCGCCCCGTCAGTCCCTCACAAATATAGATGACATCAGTCGCCCGAATCTAACATCCGGGATTTCGCGATCCGGGCGCCGGATGCCGTTTCTGCACGCCCTACGGGGCGATCCGACTCTCCGGGGCCGCACCCTCCGGCCCCATCGGGACGCCGTGGGGGGGTCGGGATCGGGGATCGGCGGGGCCGGAGCCCCCGGCGGCGGCGGCGGATCAGGGGTTCCCGGACCCCTCGGCGGTCGACGCCGGACGATCCGGTCGCGAGGTCGCGTCCACATCCAGATCGGAGCCGTACCAGATGGCTTCGGGCGTCATCCGAAGCCACACGGGGGCGTTCCGGATCTCGACGACCCGCGATCCCAGATCCACGCGATCCTCGATCCGGGCCGGCAGGCCCACGGACTGGAACAGGACCTCCGGGAGCTGGAACTCGAACCCCTTCCTCAGCAGGCGGTCCAGCTTCTGCACCATGTCATCGGGCTTGAGCGCGAGCCCGCAGCGGAAGATGTTGTTCTGCTCGTCGAGAAAGCCTCTCGCGCGGGCCCACGACTCCGGGGTCGGGATCGGGCTCACGCGGAGGCGGGGGCGCTCGAAGCTGGGGAGCAGGCGGATCCCGGCCGAGGTGGCTTCGAACTCGTACTGTCCGGACACGCGATAGGTGAACGGCTCGACGACGCCCCCGAACGTCTGGTCGACCTGGAAGTCGCGGCACACGATGCTGGCCACGGTGGAGGCGTCCCACGTGAAGCGGATGCTGGCATCGCCGGTGGCCTCCGACACGCCCACCACGACCACGGCCGACAGGCTGCTCGTGTCGGTGACCGCCAGACGGATCGAGTCCGCCCGCAGCCGTGCCCGCACCGAGTTGATGGTCACCTCGACGCGCCACTCGCCGGCGTGGACCGAGATCGGACCGATCTTCACCCTGACATCGTCGCCCTCGTACACGGTGACGTCCGGCGCGAGGTGGAGCTCCACGTCGTCCAGGTAGCTGCGGGCCGCCCAGCTCGCGATGTCCTGCACGAAGGGGATGCGGAGCCCCACCAGGATGTCGCCCTCGGCGGCCGACAGGTGCGTCACCAGCGGATCACCGGCCACGCGCGCCTCGAATCGCTCGCGCAGCGAGTCGACCTCGGCCCGGAGTCGGGCGAGATCGTCGTCGCCGAGCGGACCCGGGCGGTCCGACGTCGTGCAGTCGACGAGCGCCGCCACCGCCACGAGGGCCACTGCGAGGAGCAGGACCCGGCCCGTGTCCCGTCCCGGGGCGCTCACGGCGCGTCCTTCACGACGGGAGCGACCGGCGCCGCCGCATCGGGTGTGGCCGGGCCCGGGCCGGGGTGGCGGTCGATGCCGACGGATACGAAGATCCCCTGCTCCAGGACGCGGACGGCGTCGAGCCGGAAGCCAATGGCGAGCCGCGCGGCCGGAATCGTCACCTCTTGCTCTTCGACCCGGGGCAGCTCGACGAATTCGTCAAGCCGCACCGGGATCGGGATCTCGCCGAGGACGCGGTCGAGTTCGCTCAGACGGAGTCTGGCCAGCTCGTCCACGAGCCCCTCGGCCGGCGGCGACAGCGGTCCGAGCCCCACATCCCGGGTCTGCACTCCGAGGATGGAGATGTCGGCGGCGAGCGACCCTTCATCGAGCGCGCTCCCCAGCTCGAGCGACCCCATGAGCCAGATGTCGGCGAACACGTCCTGGCTGGCCAACAGCCGGGCGCGCCCGGACATCTCGACGAGCGCCAGCCCCGGACGAAGCGTGACCCTGGCGCTGTCGACACGAATCAGGAAGCGCCCCCCGATCTCGCGCTCGATGGGAAGCGTCGCGTCGATCAGCTCGGTGATGATCGGGCCCCGGATGGTCACCAGGATGTCGGCGAACGGGAGGACGCGGGTGGAGGCCGAACCGGTCGCTGGAACCGCACGGTCCGGGGACTTCGAGTCGAGCGCCCGGGATGTCGAGTCCACCGCCGGGGCCGAGTCCACTCTCGGGGCCGGGGCCACGGGCGCCGAGTCCACCGCCGAAATGTACCCCACCAGGGCGTCTCGCTCCGCCTCGAGGATCCGCTGTTCCACGGGAATCCGCTTCGGAGCGCGCAACTCGGTGACGACCAGGGCGAGGGTCGCGAGAGCCGCGATTCCAGCTACGATCGACGCCCAGATGTAGCGGCGCTTGATCCCGAACCGCGTCTTCGCTTGGGACACGACTCCTCCATTCGCGCGGACGCTCCAAGCTACGCTCCCGCGAGCGCGGCCGCGCGACGGGGGCCGCCGAGCCCGGCGGGCCGTTCAGGGCAGGTCCCGCCTCACTCCCCTGTCGCGACGTTGCGATTCGTACACCTCGGGGCGGCGGGGCCAGGAATGCACGATGGTGTCGAAATCACTGCATAAATGGAGAGTCATCTCATTGTGTCTCAATGGAATACGTGATTGCAGACGGCCGGCGATCAGGCGAGCGCTGCGGGCCTCCTCCTCCCGATCCGGACCTTACGAATCGCAAACTTGCGAGGTGCACGTCATCGCGATCCCCCCGCGCGGCGGATGTCGGGGGACCGGTGGGCGACAGCTCTGCCGTGGGTCCGGCCGGGAGCGGGCTCCGGGCCGGGTACGGTTCGCGGAGCGTGCTCGGAAATCCGGCCCGCGGGGTTCCCGGGGACGGGCGAGAGCGGATCGGCGCGAGATCTGGATGCGCCACGTGCGAACCGCGCGGACGGTGTCAGGGCGCCGGCGTCACGCACGGGTTGCCAGCACCACCCATCGGGCGCCAGCACCACCCAGCGGGGCGCCGGCACCACGCGTCAGAGCGCCAGCACCACTCCGTATGCCGGCACGCCTGTCGCGGCCTCGATCGCCGCGGCGTAGCGCGCCACCTGCGCCTCGTACGCGAGGCGCGAGCGCTCGATCGAGCGGTCGGTCTTGTAGTCGACCACGATCCAGCGCGGGGCGCCCGTGCCGGTTTCCCGGAAGCTGAGATCGGCCACCCCCTCCACCAGCGTGCCGTCGGGCTCCAGCATGAAGACGGGGACTTCGCGGCGGACCGCGTGATGCTCGGAGGCGCCGGCCACCTCGGCCGCCGAGGCCGCCCGGGCCACGAGCGGGTGGGACAGCGCGCGGGCGACGAGCGTCGTGGCGGAATCGACCTCCGCGGGGGTCGCTCCGAGGGCGCGGGAGTAGGCCGTGACGGCCGTGCGGGCGCGGGCGATCACCTCTACGCCGTCCGGGCCCTCGCTCCCCTCGACGGCGGTGAACGGGACGATGGCCAGCGCGGCATGGACCAGCGCTCCGAACCGGTCTCCCCCGGGCCGCGTCTCGCCGTCCGGACGCGGCACCTCGACCCACTCCACCGGGCGGAGCGAGGGCTCGCGAGGGATGTGGGCCCCAGCATCCTCGGCGGCGCGGTGCTTCACGGTCACCACCCGGCGGGAGGGCTCCGACCCGGTCTCGAGCCGTTCGACGCGCTGGGCGCGCCACGCCTCGTAGGCGGCGATCCCCTCCTCCACGGAGAAGGTGGGCTGGACCTCCTCGTCCACCTCGAGCAGCCGCTTCTGTCGCTCGCCGGTGGGCGCATCGCGATCGAGCTCGAGCGCCGCGGGATCCCACCACACGATCTCGGTCCCGGAGGCGGACACGTGCACGCCGGGGGCCACGGATCGCGCCGGGGTCGGGCGCGGCTGGCCGTCCCGGTCGAGACGCTCGAGCACCGACTCGCGCGCGAACGGCGGGCACCCGAGCCGCGAGGCATCGGCGGGGTCGCGCCGCTCCTCGTCCACCGGATAGACCGCGGGCGTCAGCGCATCGAGCCACCATTCGTCCTCCTCGTCCGGCGGCCCTCCCTCGCCATCGCGTCCATCGCCGAGCGCGGGGACGACGAGGAGATCGCGGGCGCGGGTCGCCGCGACGTACGCGATGCGATCCGACTCGGCCGTTTCGCGCCGGCGCTCGACGTCGAGGTGCTCGAGGAGGTCGAGCGGAGCCGCACCGCACAGTGCCTCGGCCCACAGGCCGCGCCGCGGATCGACGTGACGAGACGGGGTATCGAAGGTCGCGTCGCACGTCATGTCGGCGAGGATCACGACCGGGAACTCGAGCCCCTTGGCCTTGTGGACGGTCATCATGCGGACGCCCTCGGTGCCCTCCTCGACGATCGGCGCCTCTTCCGCCTGGCCGCGCTCGGCCTCGTCCTCGAGGCGGTCGAGAAAGGCCCGGAACGACGGCGAGCCGTGGCGCTCGAACGCGCGGCCGCGGTCGACGAGCCTGAGCACGTTCGCGAGCGCCTGCTCGCCCGTCGGCCAGATCGCGATCCCGGCGTGGGCGCGCACGGCGCCCAGGAGCCGGAGGATCGTGTCGGGGATGGGACGGCGGTTCCGGAGCCGGTGCAGCCGCCCGAGGATGGCGAGCGCCTCCGAGATGGCGCGCAGCTCGGGTGGCACCTCGGCCGCGCGCATGGCCTCCAGGGCGGCCGCGGTCGCCTGGGCGAGCCCGGCGTCCGTCCCGCCGCCGAGGGCACCCCGGTCGCCGAACGGGCGCAGCGGGTGGAGGGGTCCGACGTCGCGCGTGTAGGCGAGCAACGGCCCGTCCCCGAGCGAGAACAGCGGGCCGCGCAGCGCGCCGTACACGGACAGGGTGTCGTCCGGCCACTCGATCGCGGTGAGCGCGTTGCGGACGGCGAGCACCTCCTCGCGGTCGTAGTACGAGCGTCCTCCCACCAGCACGTGCGGGATCTCGCGCGCCTCGAGCTCGCGGACATAGGGGCGGGTCGCGTCGCCGCCCCAGCTCTGGAAGCGGCGGAACAGGAGACACACGTGACGCGGCTCCACGCCGACCCGCTCCCGGGGGCGCTCGCGCTCGGTGACCGTCCAGCCCGACTCGTTGACGAGCCAGTCGACGAACGCGCCCACAGCGTCGGGGAGCGAGGCCTCGACCGCGTTCTTGTACACGGTCCCATAGCGGCCGTACGGACGGGGGACGGGGAGGGCCACGACGGCTGGCTGGCCCTCTCGGTCGGGCCGGTAGGGGGAGAGCGGCACGTAGTCCGCCTGGCTGCCGTCCTCGCTTCCCGTCATGCGGGACCCGAACGCCCCGTTCACGGCCGCCTGGATGCGGGGCTGGCCGCGGAAGCTCGTCGTGAGCCGCAGCACCCGGGCCCCGGCGGCCTCGAGCCGGCGCTTGGTGTGCTCGTACAGCATCACGTCGGCGCGGCGGAACCGGTAGATGGACTGCTTGGGGTCGCCTACCAGAAAGAGCTTCCCGGCCACGGGGCGCACGCGTTCGAACTCGGTCTGGGCAGGATCGTCGGCGCTCAGGAGGAGCAGGATCTCGGCCTGCAACGGATCGGTGTCCTGGAACTCGTCCACGAAGAAGCGCGTGAAGCGATGCTGGTAGTGCGTCCGGATGTCGTCGTTCGAGACCAGCAGGTCGCGGGTGCGGAGGAGGAGGTCGACGAAGTCGAGTCGGCCCTCGCGGCGCTTGAGCTCCTCGTAGGCCGCGATGACCGGACGGAGCTCGTCGCGCAGCAGGGCGGCCACATCGGCACCCGCGGTGCCGAGGATCTCCTCGAGCTCCGCCCGGACCGCGTCGCGCCGGGCGAGCACGTCGGTCTTCCTCATGCCCTCGGCGTACCACTCGTCGTCGAACCCGCGCCACGTCCAGCGCGTGTAGCGTGAGCGGACGATGCGCGCCAGACGGGCCTCGAGCCCGTCGTAGTCGCGCCCGTGCACCTCCTCGTGCAGGTCGAGCTCGCGCACCCGGCGGGCGAGGATCTCGAAGTGGCGGGCCAGATAGTCGTTCGGCTTGAGGGCGACGCGCGCCAGCTCCGCCAGCCCGCGCAGCCGGTCGACGGCCGCGTCGAGGGCGGCCTCGCGATCGTACTCCGGCCGCGTCCACGCGGCGTCGAAGTCCCGGTGCTCGACGAGACGCCCCGCGGCGGCGCGCAGCGCGCCCCTGGGCCCCCCGCTGTTTCGGGCGTATCCACGCCGGAGCGCGCGCCGCACCCCCGGCGGCGGGTCGGCGAGGACCGCCTCGAACCAGTCGTCGAACGCGGCGTCGAGCAGCCGGGCCGCCTCGTCCTCGGCCGCCACCTGGAAGGCGGGGTCCACGCCCGCCTCGATCGGACGCTCGCGCAACAGGTCGGCGCAGAACCCGTGGATGGTGCCGATGTGGGCCAGTTCGAGCTGCTCGAGCGCCAGCTCGAGATTCGCGCGCTCGCTCGCGCTCGCGTCCGGTGCCGCCCGCGCCGTCTCGATCTCCGCCCTCAGCCGGAGCTTCATCTCGCCCGCGGCTTTCTCGGTGAACGTCACGGCGACGAGATCCTCGAGCGTGCCCTCGCCGCGGCGCAGCACTTCGACGATGCGGCCGACGAGCGCCGTCGTCTTGCCCGTACCGGCCGCCGCCTCGACGAACAGGGTCTCGTCGAGCTCCACGCGGATCGCCTCGCGCGCCGCCCGGTCGGGGAGCGTGGCGTCGCCCGGGATCCGGTCGGGGAGCGTCGCGTCCGCCGGCACCCGCGGGGGTCCCGCCTCGGCCCTCATGGCAGCCCGCGCAGACGCTCGAGCGGCTCGATCGTCGGCTTGCGGCGCGTGCGGCGCTCCTCGTCGGGGCCGCACACCGACAGGTAGTCGCACCAGCGGCACGCATCCGGGCGCGGCGCCGCGGGGAGGAGCCCTTCCTCGAACGCCCACTCCACGGTGCGGCCCAGCGTGGCGGCCGCCTGCTCGGCCGCCCCGTCGAGCGGCACCTCGTGCGTCGTGAAGCCCCCGTCCGACGTGCAGTAGTACAGGCGACCCGATTCGATGCGGTGGTCCGGGAACAGCCGCCGGGCGGCGAGCCCGTACAGCACGGGCTGCAGGAGCTCGCCCCCCTGCACCACCGCGTCCCGCTTCGCGCGGGCGCGGCCCGTCTTGTGGTCGGTCACCCGGAGGACGCCGCGCGGTGTGCGCTCCACGAGGTCGATCGCGCCGCGCAGGCGGAGCCCGTTCCCGAGCTCGACGGGCTCCGGGACCGAGCGCTCGTCGCGGTTCGGGTCGCGCGGCAGCCCGAAGGAGAGCTCGAAGCGCCACGGCTCGAACGGGCTTTCCGACAGGCTCTCCCGGTGGAGCCACTCGCGCAGGTCCTGGCGGATCGCCTCGATCCCATCGACCCACACGCGCTCGATGGCGGGCACGAGCCGATCGGCGAACGCGGCGGCCACGCGGTCGAGCACCTCGTCGAGCGCGTCGAGCGCCGCCTCGAGGGTGGCGGGACGCACGGGGAGCCGCGGCGTGTCGGGCCCATCCTCCTTCTGGAGCCTCGTGAGGAGCTCGAACTGGACCCGGTGGACCAGCGAGCCGCGCTCGAGCGGGTCGAGCTCCTCGATCCCCACCGGCTCGCGGCGGGGCTCGAGGCGGTGGATCGCGTACAGGAAGAAGCGGTACGGACAGGCCGCGAAGTGCTGGAGCGCCGTGGCGGAGAACGGCCGCTCGTCGGGGGCGTGCGCCGCCAGCGCGGCCCGCGCGCGCTCGGAGGGGCTCACGAGCCCGTCCGCGCCGGTCCACTTCGGGACGGCCCACCGGTAGGCACGGAAGCGCAGGGCCCTCGCCAGGTGCGGGTTGCCGTGCAGCAGGTGCCCCGCGGCGCGCACCGCCCCCTCTCCCCTGAGGCCGAGGTCGTCGAGCACGGCGAGGTCGTACTCGGCCTGGTCGATCGCGCGGGCCGCATCACGTGGCGCGGGCCACCCGATGCGGGCGTCCGACACCCTCTCCGCCCGCTTCCCCAGCTCCTCGAACGGCGGCAGGGTCCCCTCGGCGGCGCGCACGGCCTCCAGCGCGTAGAAGGACGGCACGCGGGGACGCGCCTTGACCGTCTCGATGCGCGGGTAGGAGAGGACGATGCGCCCACGCGCCGCTCCGACCGCCAGCCGGAGCGCGAGGCGCTCGTCGGTCACACGGCTCTCGTTGGTGGCCAGGGCGGAGGCATGGCCCTCCCCGGATCCCGGCGCATCCTGGTTGAGGCATTCGCGCACGGCATCGAGCAGGATGGGATCCTCGGCGATCTTGGGCGGGAACACGCGCTCGGCCAAGCCGGGGACGAACACGACCTCGAACGCGAGCCCGCGGGCCTCGTCCACCGCGCCCACGAACACGCGCCCGAAGCGCGTCGAGGCCGGGGGCTCGGTGACCTCGACGAGCCGCGGAGCCAGGACGCGGAGCACCTCGGCAAGCGTCACGGGGCCGATCGGCTTCATGGGCGCGAGCCCCTCGAGCAGGGCCACCACCCGATCCGGCCGGGCGAGGGCGCGCGAGGCGAGGGCGCCCAGCCGTTCGAGCCACTCGCCCCATGGGGCGCCCTCCGGGAGCCGCGCGAGATCCTGCAGGAGCGGGAGCGCGTAGTCCGACAGGTGCGCGAGGTCGTCGAGATCACGGCGCAGGGCCCGGCCGCGGGGCGCATCGGCGTCCTCGATGGCGAGCCCGTCGAGCTGGAGCTCGAGCTCGGCTGCCAGCCCGGCGAGCCGCCGCTCCCAGCGCTCGAGACCGCCCACCACCGCGGCTTCCACCAGGAGCCGCTCCCAGCGGCGCGGGACGCGGACCTCGTCCACGGCGGCCTCGGCCTCCACGGCCGGCGCCGGCGCCTCGGGGTCGGCGGCGGCCCACTCTTCCGGAGCCACCCAGCGCGCCTCCTCTTCGGCCGCGGGCGGCGGCCCTCCCTCGTCGGCCGGACCGGGCACCTGGCCGATGGACAGGTACTCCGCGAACCGACGGGCCGAGTAGTCCTCCGCCCGGCAACGCAGGAGGGCGACGAACGCCCGCCCCGCAGGGTCCGGCCGCCGCACGCCGCGCGCGAAGCAGGCGGGGATCCCGGCGCGCCCCAGCGCTTCCTCCAGGTGCGGTCGGTAGTCGGCCGGCTGACGCAGGAGGATGGCGCAACGGTCGAACGGCGTGCCGCGCGCCGCGAGCTCGGTGAGGCGACGCGCGATCTCGACGCATTCGCGGCTCTCGCCGGGCGCCGAGAAGATCGTGAGAGTGGTGTCCTCCCCGGTCGCGTCGGCGGGTTCTCCCGGTCCGCTGAACAGACGATCCTGGAGCCGCGCCAGCGCGCTGCCGGGGTGTGCGGCGTCGGGGGAGGCGGGCGACACGGACGCGTCATCGGGCGCGAGCGGCACCGATGCATCCTCGGGCGCGAGCGGCCCGGCGTCCGCCGGCGGGCGGATCCCCCGCCGACCCAGGAGCGCGAGCGTGCGCGCATCCCCGGCCGGCACGGTGAAGCGGGATTCCGGGGCGCGGGCCACGAGCACGGCGAGCAGCTCCGCCTCGCGGACGTGCCGCACCTGGAGGTCCAGAACGAGAAGCGGCAGGTCGAGCCACAGGTGGTGCACGCCGGGGTCGGCGACGGCTTCGGTCGCCGTCTCGAACACCAGCGCCCCGTCGGCCAGCCCGGCGGCTTCCCACTCGTCCTCGACGGCCGTCAGGATGCTCGCCAACTCGGGGTCGTACACGGCCAGCCGCGCCGCGTCGAGGCCCGCCATCCGGAGCTCCTCGAGCGTGCCTCCCAGGGCGCGCACGAAGCCCGGCGTGTCGGACACCGGCGCGAACCGTCCCAGCGCCGCGGAGCCGAGACGGACGGTCGCCCGGGCCACGATCGCGTCGCGCGTGCCGGCGCCGCCCGGGGCCAGACCGCGCCCGGCGAGCCGGGACGCGGCCAGCTCCCGGGCGAGCAGCGGGAGGGTCGTGCGTCGCCAGCCCAACGACGCGCCACGCGCGGCGGCGCCGGCGAGCAAGAGCTCGTGGGGCCCCGCGAGCGTGTGGCCGAGGACGAGCGCCTCCTCGATGGTCCCTCTGGCCTCGAGCCAGCGGCGCGCCACGTCGAGACGCGCTCCGGCGCGTGGCGAGACGAACAGCGATGCGGTCATGCGATCAACATAGGAGGGGGCGCCGACGGTTCGCGCCCGCTCAGGGGTCGGAGAGGCCGAACACGCGCACCGCGTTGTCGTGGAACACCGCCTGCCAGTGCTCGCGCGGGATCGCGCGTCGATAGGCCGCCACGTAGGACGGGATGTCGGTCACGGGCCAATCCGACCCGAACAGGATCCTGGACGGATCCTCGACGTACAGGAACAGCCGATGGAGCGGCTCCACCATGAGCGTCTCCACCACCTCCGGATCGAGCGAGTCCAGATCACCGGCCAGGATGGCGGACGCCTCCAGCGCCACGTTCGGGTTCTTGTAGGTCACCTCGGCCGCCGACTCGAACCACGGGTTCCCGGCGTGCGCGATCACGAACGTGACGTCGCGGTGGCGGACGGCCACCTCGTCGATGTCGAGCGGGTGGGCGTACTTGACCAGCGCGTCCGCGGTGCTCGTGTCGCCCGTGTGGAACACGACCGGGACCCCGAAGCGCGCGGCGAGCCGGTACACGGGCTCGTACGCGGGGTCGGTGGGATACCGGGGCACGTACCCCAGGTAGATCTTGATGCACCGGTAGCGGCCCGAGGCGAGCGCCTCCTCGATCGCCGCCGCGTCCACGGTCGTTCCCACGCCGCGGCAGTGGATGATCCCCTCGGCGGCCAGATCCGGCCACCAGCCGAGACCCGCGGAGTCGGTGTGGGACACGCCGCCCACCACCCCCGCCTCGCGCATCTCGCGCAGGAGCTCCTCACGCGTGTCGGGGATGCCGCTCAGCGGATAGGGCTGGCCGCTGAACCGGGTGTGGAGGTGCGCGTCGATGATCGCGAGCGCGTCTCCCGCCCCCGTGCCCGAATCGACGGACGGGGCCGCGTCACGCGCCGGTCGACGGGCGCCGGAGTCCGCGGCCGCGGACGGGGCGGCCGCATCGGTCGCCGCCTCGCCGGCGTCACGCGGGCCGCAGCCGGCCACGAGCACCATGGAGCCGGCGACACCGGCGAGGACCAGCGCGGGGAGGGTCGGGCGCGGCAGGCTTCGCATGCGCCTGACAGTAGGCGCCCGGTTCCGGAGGCTCAAGCGTGGGCGTATGGTGTGCGCGACCGACCGCCGGCCCCACCGAGAGCCCGGGATACCACATGACGAGACAGCCTCCGAGCCGGGCACCGCGCGGCCCCGGCCTGGCCAGGGCCATCCGGCTGCCTCAGGCCACCGCGCTGGTGGTGGGGACGATCATCGGGGCCTCGATCTTCGTCCAGCCCTCCGAGGTCACGGGTCGCGTGCCGTCGCTCGAGGGCGCGCTCCTCGTGTGGCTGGTGGCCGGGATCCTCACCTTCTTCGGCTGCGTCGTGACGGCGGAGCTCACCGTCCTCCGACCCGAGAGCGGGGGCGTGTACGCCTTTCTGCGCGACGCGTGGTCTCCGCTGCTCGGGTTCCTGTGGGGGTGGGCCATGTTCTGGACCATGCACTCCGGGATCCTGGCGGCGATCGCGGTCGTGTTCGCCCGCTACCTGGGGTGGTTCGTGCCGCTCGGCGACACCGGAACCCGGCTCGTGGCCGTGGGGGCCATCGTGTCGCTGTCGGTGGTGAACTACCTCGGGGTCCGGCAGGGGAGCGCGCTCCAGACCGCGTTCACGGCCGTCAAGGTGGCGGCGGTCGTCGTGATCGTATTCGTGGGGCTGGCGCTCGCCCCGGCGGCGGGCCCGGCGGGTGGCGCTCCGGGGGAGGCCCTCGACGCGGCCCGCTCCGCCGCGGCGGCCGGCATGGGGACCGGGGGCGGCACGGCGAGCGATTTCCTCCTCGCCCTGGTCGCCGGGCTGTTCGCGTTCGGGGGCTGGCACATGGTGACCTACTCGGCCGAGGAGACGGTGGATCCCGGGCGCACCATCCCGCGCTCGCTCCTGCTCGGGGTGGCGGTCGTCACGGCCGCCTATCTGGCGCTCAACTACGTGTACTTCCGGATCCTCCCCCTGCACACGGTCATCTCGTCCGAGCGGATCGCGGCCGACGCGGCGAACGCGGTGCTCGGGAGCGGCGGCGGCGCGGTGATGTCGGGGCTCGTGGCGTTCTCGACCTTCGGCGGGCTGGCGGGGATCGTGCTCGCCGGTCCGCGCGTGTACCACGCGATGGCCCGCGACGGCCTCCTGTTCCGCTGGGTCGCGGCGGTCCACCCGCGGCGCCGCACGCCGCACCGGGCGATCGCCCTCCAGGCCGTGTGGGCCTCGGCCCTCGTGTGGACCGAGTCCTACCGCGTCCTGTTCACACGCGTCGTGTACACGGAGTGGATCTTCTTCGGGCTCATGGCGCTGGGGCTGCTCCGGCTGAGGCGCGCGGCCCGCGACGCCCCCCGCATGCGCTGGGCGCATCCGTGGGTCGCGCTCCTGTTCGCCGCCTGTGCGTTCGCCATCGTGGCCAACCAGCTTCGCGCGGAGCCCCGGGACAGCGCCATCGGGCTGGGGCTCGTGCTCATCGGAGCGCCCGTGTATCTCATCGTGTCCGCCCGCACCCGAACCCGCGCCCGAGGCTCGACCGAATGATCATCGACTTCCACGACCACTATTTCCCGCCGGAGTACGTCGCGGCCCTGCGTGACGGCCCGAGCGAGTTCCGCATCACCGAGGATGCGCACGGGAACCCGGTGCTCCACTCGCCGGGCGACTACAACGTCCTCGTGCCGGGGCACCGGGACCTCGACCGCCGGGCCGCGGATCTCGACGCCGCCGGGGTGGACCGTCAGGTGATCACGCTCACCGCTCCGGGCACGCTCATCGAGTCGCCGGAGCGCGGCGCGGAGCTCGCCCGCATCGTCAACGACGGGCTGGCGGCGGCCGTGGAGCGCGGCGAGGGCCGATACCTGACGCTCGGACACCTGCCGCTCCACTACCCCGAGGCTGCGGTGGATGAGCTCGAGCGTTGCCTGACCGGGCTCGGCTTCCCGGGCGTCATGCTGTTCTCGAACGCCAACGGCGTGGCGCTCGCCGACCCCCGGTTCGAGCCGTTGTACGAGACCGCGAACCGGCACGGAGCCGTGCTCTGCATCCACCCCACGTATCCCCTCGGGGTGGAGGCGATGGAGAGCTACATGCTCATGCCGCTCGTCGGGTTCCTGATGGACACGACGCTGGCTGCCGCCCATCTCGTGTTCGCCGGCGTCCCCGAGCGCTACCCGGACATCCGCTGGGTCCTCGGGCACCTCGGCGGCGCGGTCCCCTACCTGGCCGAGCGCTTCGACCGCGGGTACGAGGCGTTCCGATCCTGCCGCGAGCACATCTCGCGCCCGCCGAGCGACATCCTGAAGGAGTTCTACTACGACACGGTGAACTTCGACCCGGCGTGTCTGCGGCTGGCGATCGGGTTCGCGGGCGCCGACCACATCCTCGCCGGCAGCGATTACCCGCACATGATCGGGAGCCTCGAGCGGATGCTGGCTTCGATCCGGTCGCTCGGCCTTCCGGCCGCCGACGAGGCGGCCATCCTGGGCGGGAACGCGACCCGGCTGCTCGAGGCGTAGGCGGCCGCGCCGCCGCGGCGGGGGGACCCGGGGCCACGCCCAGCAGCACTCCCTTCGCCCTCACCTTGATCGCCACGCACCGCTCGGGGCGCGGCGTTGCCAACGGCGCACCGACGCGCCAGGATCATCGGCGGTTCGCCCTGCCCACCCGCGACCGGAGACTCCCCATGAGGCACATTCGTCTCTTCATCCTCGCCACCCTGCTGATCCCCGGCGTGCTGACCGCCCAGCAGCCCGCCACCGCATCCGCCAACCCGGTCACCGAAGCCGCCCGCATGATGGGATCCCGCTTCGGGGGATTCCTCACCGCCGCGGCCGACCAGGTTCCCGCCGACATGCTGTCGTACAAGCCGACCGAGGCCCAGATGTCGTTCGGAAAGATCTGGGCGCACCTGGCGGAGGCCAACTACGGCATCTGCGCCGGGATCGGCGGCATGGAAGCCCCCGAGCTACCCGAGCGTGACGGCACCGAGCCGAAGGAGGCGCTGGTCGAGACCCTCGAAGCGTCCTTCGACTTCTGTGACGGGGCCCTCCAGAACACCGACGACTCGCAGCTCGGGGAAGAGGTGTCGCTGGGCTTCATGGACGCCACGCGGGCCCTCGCCATGTTCATCTACATCGAGGACCTCGCGGACCACTACGGCCAGGTGGCCAACTACATGCGCCTGAACGGCATGCTGCCGCCCAGCGCGCAACGGGGCGGCGGCGACTGAGCTGCCTGCTGGACCCCGACCGGCCGCCGTACGGGATCGGAGGCGTTCGGTGAGGGGGGACGGCGGCCGCGGAGCCGCGCCCGGCGTTCGAGCCGAGCCGATCAGCCGATCGCCCTCGAGCGGAACCTGCGCAGGCCGAGCCACGCGAGCCCGACATCGGCGACCAGGAGGACGACCACGACGGCCGTGAGCGACAGGTGCGGGACGCGCGGCACGAGCGCCGCGCGGAAGCCCTCGCTGGCGTACACGAGCGGGTTCACGAGCACCACGTGCTGGAGGATCGGGAACGGTTCGAGCGCGCTCCACGGGTAGTACACGCACCCGAAGAACATCAGCGGTGCGACGATGATGGTGAACATGAGCCCGATCTGCCGCTGGTCGCCCGAGCACCCGAGGAGCATGCCGCCCGCCGCGGCGAAGCCGGCCACGAGCAGGGCGAGCACCCCGAACGTGGCCCAGCCGCCCGCCGTCGCGTCCACGCCCGATCCCATGAGCAGCCACGCGAGGGGGATCACCACGAGCCCCGCCACGAGGGCCTGCGCCATCCCGGCCACCACCTTCTCGATCGCCACCCACTCGATCCGGATGGGGGCCAGCAGGCGGTCCTCGATCTCCTTCGTGTACTGGAAGTCTGTGATGAGCGGGAGCGCCACGGCCTGGACGCCCGAGATCACCATGCTCACCGCGACGATGCCCGGGAGCAGTAGCGCCTGGTAGTCGACGGGCAGGAAGCCGGACTCGACCATGACCCGGCCGAAGATGAACACGAACATCATCGGCTGGACGAGGTTCTGGACGAGAAGCACGAACAGGTTCCGTCGTGCCACGTGGGCGTCGCGCGACAGGAGCGCGAGGAAGGTGCGCGCGTTCACTCGCGCAGGCTGCGGCCGGTGTGGTGCAGGAAGAGGGTCTCGAGGCTGGGCTCGGAGAGGTGGACGTCGGTGAGCGACAGCGACGAGCCGGCCGCCACGCGGGCCACATCGGCGATCAGCGACCCGCCGCGGTCGGCGTACAGCGACACGCGGACCTCGCCGCCGTCGCGGTCGAGGCGGAGCTCGCTCACGCCGGCGAGCGCCGAGAGCACCGCCGACAGCCCGGACGGATCCCCGTCGAAGCGGAGCTGGAGGAGGTAGCCGCCGGGGATGGTGGCCTTGAGGGCCCGGGCGTTCCCTGCTGGATCACGCGGCCGTGGTCGATGATCGCGATCCGGTCGCACAGCGTGTCGGCCTCGTCCATGTAGTGCGTGGTGAGGATCACGGTGCGCGCGGCGGCGTTGTACTCCCGGACGATCTCCCACAGGAGGAGCCGGGTCTGCGGATCGAGCCCTGCGCTCGGCTCGTCGAGGAACAGCACCTCGGGCTCGTGCATGATGGCGCGCGCCAGCGACAGCCGCTGCTGCATCCCGCCGGAGTACCCGGTCACCAGGTCGCCCCCTCGCCCGGTGAGCTGGAAGCGCTCGAGCAGCTCATCGGCGCGCCGCGCGCGGTCCTTCCCCGACATCCCGAAGTAGGCCCCGTGGAACAGGAGGATCTCCCGCGCGGTGAGCTGGAAGTCGAGGTTCGGACGCTGTGGCACGACGCCGATGTGGCGCTTCACGCGTACCGGGTCGCGCCACACGTCGTCCTCGCCGATCCACGCGCGGCCCTCGGTGGGACGCACGCGCGTGGTGAGGATCCCGACCATGGTCGTCTTGCCGGCCCCGTTGGGTCCGAGGAGCCCGAAGATCTCGCCCGACGGAACGTCCAGCGACACGCCGTCGAGCGCCACCACCCGGGTCGCCTCGCGCGCCCGCGCGCGACGGCGGCGGCGCGCGGGCTCGGGCTCCTCCGCGTCCGGCTCCGGGGCCGCGGTCGGGCGGGCGCCGGCCGGGCCCTCCGCGGGCGGAGCGGTCGCCACGGCACCCGGGGGCTGTGGCGAGGCCGCCGTGGGGCTCGCGGGTCTGGAGGGGGCGGGCGCGGGGCCGCCGCGAGGACCGCGTCGCGCCCGGGGAGGGGGCACCACGAACACCTTCCTGAGCGACTCCGTGCGGACGCGCGCCATCACGCCGCGGCGGATTCGCGCCGCCGCTGTGCCGGGTCCGCGGTCACCCGCCGCCCACCTGCCAGAGGAGGAAGCTCATCGTGTCCACCATCTCCCCGATCCGCTCCGAGACGGGCTGGCCCCCGGAGTGGCCGGCCTTGGTGTGGTACCGCAGGAGGATCGGCTCGTCGCCCGCCTGCGCGGCCTGGACCCGCGCCGCCATCTTGCGGCCGTGGAGCGGATCCACGCGCGTGTCCCCATCGCCGGTGATGAACAGCGTGGCGGGGTACTCCGTCCCCGCCTCGACGTTCTGATACGGGGAGTACTCGCGCAGGTACTCGAACTGCTCGGCGTCGTCCGCGGAGCCGTACTCGGGGACCCAGAAGCGCGCCACGAGGAACTTGTCGTAGCGCAGCATGTCGAGCAGCGGATAGCTGCACACGACGGCGCCGAACAGGTCGGGACGCTGCGTCATCGCGGCCCCCACGAGGAGGCCGCCGTTCGAGCCGCCGGCGATCGCCAGGTGCTCGGGGCTGGTGTAGCCCTGATCGATGAGGTACTCGGCCGCCGCGATGAAGTCGTCGAACACGTTCTGCTTGTTGTCGAGCATCCCGGCCTCGTGCCACGACTCGCCGAACTCGCCTCCGCCGCGGAGGTTCGCCACGGCGTACACGCCGCCGAGGCTCACCCAGGCCGCCGCCGTGGCCGAGAAGCTCGGCGTGAGCGAGATGTCGAACCCTCCGTAGCCGGTCAGGTACGTCGGGTGGCTGCCGTCGAGCTCGATCCCCCTCCGGTGGACGACGAACATCGGGATCTCGGTCCCGTCCCGGGACGGATATCGAACCTGTCCGACCTCCATGTCCTGCGTGTCGATGGGGATCTCGGTCCTGAACCACAGCTCGGTCTTTCCGGTATCGACATCCAGCCGGTAGCTGGTGGTCGGGACGGTGAACGAGGTGAACGACACGAAGGCCTCCGACTTGTCCCACTCGCCCCGCGGGAGCGAGGTCGAGCCGATCGTCTCGAACTCGAGCTGCTGGACCCGGTGCCCGTCGGGGGCGAACTGGATCACCCTCGGCTGCACGTCCTCGAGCACCGACACGAAGTACTGGCCCCCGATCGCGTTGGCGCCCTGGATGACCCGATCCGGCCGCTCGGGGACGATCTCCGTCCAGTGCTCGACGGACGGATCATCGAGATCGGCCGCCACGACGCGGCCGTTGGGCGCGTCGAGATCGGTCGTCAGCAGCAGCCGGTCGCCCGCGAACCCGCCGAACGTGCGCGAGCTCCCGTCCGCGATCACCTCGACCGGGTCGCCGCTCGGCTTCCCGTCCTCTCCGATGTCGAGCAGGTAGAGCTCTGTCGGTCCGGACGAGCCCCGGCTCACGGTGACCAGCATGCGCGAGCCATCGGGGGACAGGTCCCCCCTCGGGATGTCGGTCCGCGTGTAGCCCTCGCCGAAGATCTCGATGTCCTCGGCGGGGTCCGTCCCCATGCGGTGGTGGTAGATGCGGGGCTCCTGCGAGCCGAACTTGACGTAGAACAGCCCGCTGGCGTCCGGCGCGAGCTCCACCGAGCCGTAGCGCGCGGTCGGGAGGACTTCCTCGAGGTCCTCGCCCGCATCGACGTTCCGGATGCGGATCGACGT
Organism: uncultured Gemmatimonadota bacterium; assembly: GCA_964499635.1. Lineage (GTDB taxonomy): Bacteria > Gemmatimonadota > Gemmatimonadetes > Palauibacterales > Palauibacteraceae > Palauibacter. The sequence goes on from CAZCLY010000007.1 coordinate 54,241, forward strand.
CTCGTCCATGCCGCCCTCGCGCACCCAGTAGGCGACCAGCGTCCCGTCGTCCGAGATGTCCTCGTACCCGACGCTGGTCGTGTGGTCCGGGCTCATCCCCTGAGGATCGATGAGCACCTGGTCCTCGCCGGTGTAGTCCTCCCGGTAGTAGAGGACGCCGAGGTCGTCGTTCGCCCCGCGCCGGGTGAAGAAGTACCGCCCGCCCCGCTCGGTGGGGGTGCTCTGGGTGTCGATCTTGAGGAGCCGCGTCACGAGGTCGGTGAGCCGCTCGCGGCCCGGAAGCTGGGCGAAGATCGCGTCCGTGTACGCGTTCTGGGTGTCGATCCACTCGCGCGTCTCGGGCGCCTGCTGGTCCTCGAGCCAGCGATACGGATCGGCGATCTCCGCGCCGTGCAGGTCGTCGACGACGTCGTCGGTCCGCGTGGGGGGCGGGTCGCCGACCTCGACCGCTGCCGAGGCGAACTCGCCTCGGCCCGCGTCGCCCCCGCCGCAGCCGCCGCTCGCCAGACCGAAGGCCGCGGCCGCGAGCACGACGATCCGGTGCACGGGGCCCGGACCGCGGATGTGGCGCCGGGGCTCGCGCGGGTTCGGCTCGAGCTGCGGGCGAATGAGCCGGCGGAACACCCCGCGCAGTCGATCCGTCACGAGGTCGTCGGGGGGCGCGTGCGCCCCCGTCGGCGGAACGATGAACCGACCGGAACCGCCGGTCTCCGGCTCTTCGCGAGCGTTGCGATCGGACGACATGGATCCACTCCCTCCGGATTCCCGTCTCGACGCCCTCACCCGTCCCCACCACGGCGCGACAACATATCGCCACCCGGCCCGGCGCCCCAAGCGCCCGGTCGTCCGGCCCCGCCTCGAAGGCCGGATCGCGGGATTCCAACCCGACGGCCCACACTACGCGTCCTACGGGCGTCCAGGGTTCACGTGTCGCGTCCCTCGCCCGGAAGGTCCCGTGCTCGATCTCCTGCAGGACGTCCGCATCGCCGCCCGCTCGCTCGTCCGCCGTCCGGGGTTCGCCGCCGTGGCGCTCGTCACCATCGCGCTCGCCATGGGAGGGCTCACCACGATCTTCACGGTGCTCCGCGGCACGCTGCTCGAGCCCCTTCCCTACGGCGCGAGCGACCGGCTGGTCACCCTCGACGTCGTGTCGAGGCAGGGATTCTACATCTCGACCTCGATCCCGAACTACCGGGACTGGGCGCGCAGCGAGGCGTTCGATCGGGTGGCCGCCGGCGCCGACTGGGGCATGACGCTCACGGGGGACGGTCCCGCCGAGGTCGTGTCGCTGGGCGCCGTGATCGGAGACCTGTGGGGCACGCTGGGCACGACGGCGTTTCTGGGGAGGCTGTTCGATCCGGCCGAGACCGAGCCGGGCGCCCCGCCGGTCATCGTCCTCGGGCACGACTTCTGGTCCACGCACTTCGCCGCCGACCGCCGCGTGATCGGACAGACGATCGTCCTCGACGACCGCCCGCACACGATCATCGGCGTCGCGCCGCCCGGGTTCTCGTTCCCGAGCCCCGGCGTCGACGGCTACGTGCCGATGGGCTCGATCCCGGACCTGCCGTTCGACGACCGCGAGAGCTCGTTCGGCACCCGGGTGTTCGCGCGGCTGGCGAGCGGGACGTCGCCGGACGCCGCGCTCGAGGACCTGACCCGCATCTCGGCCTCCGTGACGGCCGAGGAAGGCCTCGAGATGGCCACGCCGGAGATCCGGTCGCTACGCGAGTACGTGGTGGGCGACCTGGGCCCGTCACTGTGGATCCTGTTCGGGGCCGTCCTGTTCGTCCTCCTGATCGCGACCGCGAACGTGGCCAACCTCACGCTGGCGCGCGGGGAGGACCGGAGACAGGAGGTCGCCGTGCGCACCGCGCTCGGCGCCGGCCGGGGGACCGTCGTGCGCGGGCTGCTGCTCGAGAGCCTCCTGCTGTCCCTCGCCGGCGGCGCGGTGGGGGCGCTGCTCGCGCTGATCGGGCTGAGGCTCGTCACGCCCCTGCTCCCCGAGGTCACGGCGACCGCCGGCGGTCGCATCGGGCTCGACGGAACGGTGCTCGCGTTCACGTTCGGGGTCGCGCTCGCCTCGGGGCTCCTGTTCGGCGCCATTCCCGCCCTGCGGGCCTCGCGCACCGATCTGACCGCCGATCTCAAGCAGGGGGCCCGCGGCGCCACGCGTGGCGACCGTGGCCTGCGGAGCGCGCTCGTGGTGGCCGAGGTGGCGCTCTCGATGGTGCTCCTCGTGGGCGCGGGCCTGATGATCCGGAGCCTCGGCGAGCTCCGGCACGTCGACAAGGGCTTCGAGGCGGGCGGGCGGCTGACGGGGCGCGTGTCGGTCGGCCGCGAGGACCACCCCACCGCCGAGGCGTGGCGGGGATTCCTCGGCGACCTCGAGCGGCGTGCGAGCGCGCTGCCCGGCGTGCGGGCGGCGGCGCTCACCCTGCTTCTTCCCCTCTCCGACCGCTCGTGGGAGCGCCGCATCTTCCCCGAGGGGGTGCCTGTGGAGGGAGACGGAGACTCGTTCCTGTACGGGGTCGTGTCGAACGACTACTTCGAGGCGCTCGGCATCCCGATCCTGCGCGGGCGGGCGTTCACGGACGCGGACCGCGAGGGGGTCGACCCGGTGACGATCATCGACGAGACGATGGCCGAGCGTTTCTGGCCGGGCGAGAACCCCCTCGGCAAGCGGGTCACGTTCGAGTTCACGGGGACGCACGAGGAGCCGGTCCCCGTGTACCGCACGATCGTCGGCGTGGCGCGCAACGTCCGGCACTACGAGCTCGAGGAACCGTCCCGCATCCAGGCCTACATTCCCTACCGGCAGAGCGGGACCCAGTGGGGGATGGACATGTACGTGGTCCTCGCGACCTCGGTGCCCCCCGAGGAGCTCGTGGCTCCGCTGCGGGCGGAGGTCGCCGGGCTCGATCCCGATGTCCCGCTGTTCAGCGTCCGGGCGCTCGGGTCGTACGTGGACGACGCGGTCCGGGGCGACCGCACGCTGGGTCGCATCCTCGCCACCTTCAGCGGGCTCGCGCTCCTGCTCGCCGGGATCGGGATCTTCGGGGTGTTGAGCTACACGGTCGCGCGCCGCCGCCGCGAGATCGGGATCCGCATGGCGCTGGGCGCCGACGCGTCGTCCGTGCGTCGCTGGGTGGCGCGCGATGGGCTCGTGCTCGGCGGGGTCGGGGTGACGATCGGTCTGGCGGCGGCGGCCGTGCTCACCCGGATCCTCAGAGGCTTCCTGTACGGGGTGAGCCCGGTCGATCCGGTGGTGTACGGCGGGCTCGCGCTGTTCCTGCTCGTCGTCGTGCTGGTCGCGACGTACGGCCCGGCCGCGCGGGCCACGCGCGTCGACCCGGCGGAGGTCCTGCGCCGCGAGAACTGACACGAGTCGTGACCACGTAATCGACTGTCGGATGGTCGGTTATGGTATCACGACCACCTTTCCAACGGTGGCCCCCGACTCGAGCCGCTCGTGCGCCGCGGCGATCCGCTCGAGCGGAAACGACCCGTCGATCCGTACCTCGAGCTGGCCGGCCGCGAGCCACATCGTCAGGTCGCGGGCGGCCGCGCGCCGAGCGGCGGGCGGCAGCAGGAAGCCCTGCACGAAGTGGATGCGCGCGTCGCGGAACGCGAGCGAGTAGTACGGGAGCTCCGGGGTCGGGTCGGACGTGGACGAGTACGACGCGATCGTCCCGCCCTCCCGCAGGATCGCGAGGTCCGTCTGCAGGTTCGCCGCCAGGTCGACCTCGATGATCCGATCGACGCCCGCGGCGCCGGTGAGGGCGAGCACACGGGCCACCACGTCCTCCCGCCGGTAGTCGATGACGGTGCCGGCGCCGCCCCCGCGCGCGACAGCGGCCTTCGCCTCCGAGCTCGTGGTGGCGATGACCCGTGCGCCGCCCAGCGCGGCGAGCTGGACCGCCAGATGGCCGACCGCGCCGGCCCCGCCGTGCACGAGGACGGTCCGGTCGCCCACCGGGCCGTCGCCCAGCACGGCGTAGTGCGCCGTGCAACCCGGTACCCCGAGACCGGCGCCCGTCTCGAACGGCACCCCCTCGGGAAGTGCGACGGCCTGCCCCGCCGGGATGGTCACCCGTTCCGCCGCAGTCCCGAAGGCGCGCTCGCCGCCCTGCGCGTTCCACACCCACACCCGCTCTCCGATCCGCTCGGTCCCGACCCCCTTCCCCACGGCCTCGATCACCCCGGCGCCGTCGGAGTGGGGAACCACGCGCCGGTGCCGCATCTCGAGACCGATCCACCCGGCGCGCCGCTTCGTGTCCGACGGGTTGACGCCCGAGGCGTGGATACGGACGCGGACCTCGCCCGGACCCGGCTCCGGAATCGGGAGCGCCCCGAGCTCGAGGACCTCGGCGGCCGGCCCGGTCCGCTCGTACCACGCGGCGCGCATCGTCGTCGGCCCCGCGACGGGGGCGATCGGTCGTTCGGGCATCGCATGAGAAAGAGCCGCGCGGGCGCGCCGCGCAACCCTCCCTCGGCCCGTATGCGGTGCTACGTTCGGTCTCCCGTCGTATCTACGAATCGTGTCGTACCCAGATCACGGCGTCCACTCCGGGCATCGGTAGCGCTCCGCCGCTTCGGGGGACCGTTGTCGGAACCCTCGGGAGATTCTAGCGTGCGGGATTCTCGACCGTCGGATCCCTCAGGAGGAGCTTCCATGCGTCGCCCCCGCGTCTCCGCACCGACTTCGGTTCTCGCTGTCGCCCTCTCCCTGCTCCCCGCACCGCCGCTCGCGGCTCAACAGGCCGCATCGGGCCGGCTCGGCTTCTACCGCGACCCCGCGCTCTCGGGCCAGACGATCGTGTTCGCGGCCGAGGGCGACCTGTGGACCGTGCCAGTCACGGGCGGGCTCGCGCGCAGGCTGACCACACACGCCGAGGAGGAGACCGACCCGGCGATCTCGCCGGATGGCTCGACGCTCGCCTTCACGGCGCGCTACGAGGGGCCGGCCGAGGTGTACACGATGCCGCTCGAGGGCGGCGTGCCCGTGCGGCGCACATACGAGGCCGACGCCTCGATCGCGACCACCTGGACGCCCGACGGAAAGCTCGTGTACACCACGCGGGCGCTCTCGGGGCTGCCCAAGCCGATGATGGTGGCGCTCGATCCGGAGACCGGGGCCGCGGAGCCTCTGCCGCTGTTCGGCGCCACCGAGGGAGCCTTCGACCGCACGGGGACCACGCTCTACTTCGCCCGCCCGGCCTTCCACGGCAACGTGACGCGGCGCTACACGGGCGGGACCGCGCGCGACGTGTGGCGCTTCGCGCGCGACGACCGGGAGGCGGTCGAGCTCACCGGGAGCTACGAGGGGGAGAGCCACTCGCCCATGTGGTGGGAGGGCCGCGTGTACTTCGTGTCCGACCGGGACGGGACGATGAACCTGTGGTCGATGGCCGAGGACGGCTCGGACCTCCGCCAGCACACGCGCCACGCCGGCTGGGACGTCAAGCAGCCCGCGCTCGACGCCGGGCGCATCGTCTACCACCTGGCGGGCGACCTGTGGCTGTACGACATCGCGACCGACGCGACGCACAGGATCGACATCCGGCTCGCCTCGGACTTCGATCAGCTCCGCGAGCGCTGGGTGGACGCGCCGCTCGAGTACCTGACGTCGGCGCACATCGACCCCGAGGGCGAGCACGTCGTGCTGACCGCGCGCGGTCGCGTGTTCGTGGCCCCCGTGGGGAGCGGACGGCTGGTCCGGGCGTCCCGGCGGCCCGGGGTGCGCTACCGCGACGTCGTGTTCATGCCGGACGGGGAGCGGCTGCTGGGGCTGTCCGACGCGAGCGGCGAGCTCGAGTTCGTCACCCTGCCCGCCGACGGGGTGGGCGAGGAGACGGCCCTCACCGACGACGGCACGGTGCTCCGCTTCGCGGGGCACCCCTCGCCCGACGGCCGGCGCATCGCCTACACCGACAACGATGGGCTGTTCTGGATCCTCGATACGACGACCGGCGAGCAGCGCCGCGTGTCGGAGGACGACGAGGGAGTGGCGGACTTCGCGTGGTCGCCGGATGGCCGCTGGCTCGCGTACGCCAAGCTGGCGAAGAACACCTTCGTCCACATCCGGCTGTACGACACGCGGACGGGCGCCTCCACGCCGCTCACCAGCGACCGGGTAAACAGCTTCTCGATCGCGTGGCACCCGGAGGGCGGGTTCCTGTACTTCCTGTCGGACCGCAACCTGCGCACCTCGGTCGGAGGACCGTGGGGGCCGCGCCAGCCGGAGCCCTACTTCGAGCGCCAGATCGAGATCTACGAGCTCGCCCTGCGCGATGGGCTGCGCTCGCCCTTCCGACCCGACGACGAGCTCGCGCCGGACGAGGACGCGAAGGGTGGGCAGGGTGCGCGGGGCGGGGACGAGCCGGCGGCCGGCGGGTCGGGGGCCGAGGCCGCGGCCTCTCCCGTGCAGATCGACCTCGACGGCATCGAGCGGCGCATCCGCCGCGTCCCCGTCGCGCCCGGCAACTACTTCGGGCTCGCGGTCTCGAAGGACGCGCTGTTCTTCCAGTCCCGCGGCTCGGGCCCGGGGGCCGACACCGACCTCGTGGGCCTCGCGATCGACGACGACCATCCCGAGCCGGTGACGGTGGTGGAGGACGTGCGCTCGAGCGAGCTGTCCGCCGACCGAACCAAGCTCCTGGTCCGGAAGGGCGACGCCTTCCATGTCGTCGACGCGAAGGCGGCGAAAGCGGACCTCGACGACACGCGCCTCGACCTGTCGGGCTGGGCGTTCCCCATCGACGTGCGTGAGGACTGGCGCCAGATCTTCATCGACGCCTGGCGGCTGGAGCGCGACTACTTCTACGACCCCGGCATGCACGGCGTCGACTGGGAGGGCGTGCGCGACAAGTACCTCCCGCTCGTCGACCGGGTGACGACCCGCGACGAGCTGTCCGACGTGATCGGTCGCGTGGTGGGCGAGCTGTCGGCGCTCCACACGAGCGTGCGCGGCGGCGACCTCCGCTCGGACGAGCACGACGTGCCGGTCGCCACGCTGGGCGCGCGGCTCGTCCGGCGACCCGATCTCGGGGGTGACCTGATCGACTACATCTACCGCTCGGAGCCCGACTTCCCCGACGACGCCGGCCCGCTCGCCGACCCGGCGCTCGGAGTGGAGGCCGGGGACGTGATCGAAGCGGTGAACGGCGTGCGCACGCTCGAGGCGCCCCACATCGGGGCCCTGCTCCGCAACCAGATCGCAAAGCAGGTCCGTCTGGCCATCCGCGACGCCGACACGGGCGCCACGCGCGATGTGATCGTCGTCCCGAAGGGGAACGACTTCGACCTCCGCTATCAGGACTGGGAGTACACGCGTCGGCTGGCGGTCGAGGAGGCCGGCGGCGGGAAGATCGGCTACATCCACCTGCGGGCCATGGGGTCGAGCGATGTCGACCGCTGGTACCGCGACTTCTATCCCGTGTTCGACCGCCAGGGGCTCATCATCGACGTGCGCGACAACAACGGCGGCAACATCGACAGCTTCATCCTCGAGAAGCTCATGCGGCGGGCCTGGATGTACTGGAAATCGCGCTCGGGTCGGCCCACCTGGAACATGCAGTACGCCTTCCGGGGCCACATGGTCGTGCTGGTGGACCAGAACACCGCCTCCGACGGGGAGGCGTTCGCGGAGGGGTTCCGGCGGCTGGGGCTCGGCGAGCTCATCGGCACCCGTACGTGGGGGGGCGAGATCTGGCTGAGCGCGGTCAACCGGCTGTCGGACGGGGGGCTGGCCCGGGCGCCCATGATGGGGGTGTACGGGCCCGAGGGAGCGTGGCTGGTCGAGCAGGTGGGCGTGATCCCGGACGTCGAGGTCGACAACCTTCCGCACGCCACCTTCGAGGGCGAGGACGCGCAGCTCGACGCGGCGATCGGCTACCTCCTGCACGAGATCGAGCAGGATCCGCGAGGCGTTCCACAGCCGCCTCCGTACCCGAACCGCGCGTTCCGGTACCCGGTGACCGAGAAGCAGCAGGGGGACGGCTCCGGGGCCAGCCCCGCCGGCGGGATCGGCGCTCCGGGGGCCGGAGCCCGGTCTACTCCTCCCGGAGGGCGGTGATCGGCTCGACGCGGCTGGCGCGTCGGGCCGGGAGCCAGCAGGCGGCCACTCCCGCGAGGACGACCAGCGCGCCGGCCGCGGCGTACGTTCCCGGATCGGACGGCGACACGCCGAACAGCATCGAGCGGAGGAGGCGGGTGGCCGCCAGCCCTCCGCCCAGCCCGATCGCGAGCCCCGCCACGAGGAGCGACGCCCCGGAGCGCAGGACGCCTCCCCGGATGCGCCGGGCGCTCGCCCCGAGCGCCATGCGGATCCCGATCTCGCGCGTGCGGCGGGCCACCGCGAAGGCCATCACGCCGTACACCCCCAGCAGCGCGACCAGCAGGGCCAACCCGGCGAACGAGCCGAGGAGGATCGTGCGGAAGCGCGGCTCGGCCATCGAGCGGGACACGAGCTCGGCGGAGGTCTCGATGCGGGGCAGCGGGAGCGCCGGATCGATGGCCGCCAGCTCCGAGCGGACCGTCGAGATGACGCGCGCCGGCGCCCCCGTCGTGCGGAGCGTCAGGTAGCCCGAGCGGCCCGACATGAGCCCGTAGGTGGGCTGGAACTGACGACGCGGGAAGTACGCGACGGGACGCGGCTCGTCGTCCATGCCCCGCTTGAGCGTCGTGCCCACGACCCCGACGATCTCGTGCCACGGGGTGTCCGCATCGGCCGAATCGTCGAGCGCGAACCGGCGTCCGATCGGGTTCCGGCCGGGCCAGCGGAGCTCCGCGAAGCGCTGGTTGACGACCGCCACCAGCGGTGCGTCGGGGCCGTCCTCACGCGAGATGTCGCGCCCCGCGAGCCGTGGGATGCCGACGCTCTCGAAATACCCCTCGCCCACGACCTCGAGCTCCAGGTCGGATCCCGGAGTCCGCTCCCCGGTGGCGCTCTCGGTCGTGTACGACGCCTGGATGCGGCTGCCGGAGAACGGCAGGTGCGTGGTGAAGCCGACCGCCTCGATCCCCGACCGGCCGACGAGCCGGCCGCGGGCCGACCCGTAGAAGCCCTCGGTTGCCTCCGGGGTCCCGTACCGGCTTTCGGGCAGATCGATGTGCACGGCGAGCACGTGCCGCGTGTCGAACCCGGGGCGCACCTCGGAGAGGTGCAGGAAGCTCTGGACGAGGAGCCCCGCCCCCAGCACGAGGAGGACCGCGAGCGACACCTGCGTGGTGATGAGCAGGCGGAGCGTGCGACGCCCCGTGCGTCCCACCGATCCGCGGTCGGCATCCTTGAGCGCCGGCCCGATCGAGGCCCGCGAGGCGCTGAGGGCCGGAACGGCGCCGAACACGACGCCGCACACGAGCGCGACGAGCATGGCGTAGCCGAGCGCCGTCCAGTCGATCCCGACCTCCCCGAGCCGCGGCAGGTCGTCCGGCCCGAGCGCCACGAGCCCGCGCAGCACGGCGAACGACAGCAGGAGCCCGACGAGGGCGCCACCGAGCGCGAGGAGCACGTGCTCGGCGATGAGCTGGCGGCTCAGACGCCCGCGTCCGGCCCCGAGCGCCGCACGCACGGCCAGCTCCCGACTCCGCCCGGTGGCGTGCGTCAGACCGAGGTTCGCGATGTTCGCGCACGCGATGGCGAGCACGAGCCCCACCGCCCCGAGCAGGATGGCGAACAGGCGACGGGTGTCGCCCACGTACGCCTCGTGTCGCGACTCCACCGAGACCTCGGTGCACGTGGTACGGCAGGGGCTCTCGGCGGTTCCATCGGCCGCTTCGGCCACCCGGCGCGCCACCGTGCCGACCTCCGTCTGCGCCGCCTCGAGGGTCACACCGGGGGCCAGGCGACCGATCGTCTGCAGGAGCCAGGCGCCGCGCTGGTCGATGTACGGCGACTCGGCGATCGGCATCCAGTATTCCTCGTCCGGCGTCGGGAAGTAGAAGCCCGCCGGCATCACTCCGATCACCGTGGCGGTGCCGTCCTCGAACCGGATGGAGCGGCCGACGATGTCCGGGTCCGCCCCGAAACGTCGGGTCCACAACCCGTGGCCGAGGACGATGACCGGATCGCCGACGTGGTCCGACCCGGACTGGAGTGCGCGACCGGCGAGGGGTGGGACGCCGAGCACCTCGAACAGCTCTCCGGTCGCCTCCACGCCACGCCAGCGCTCGGCTCCGTCGGGCCCGAGATACGTGCGCCCCGATCCGCTGTACCCCGCCCAGCGCGCGAACGACGTCGACGCCGCGCGCCAGTCGCGGAAGTCCGGCAGCGAGACGCCCGACTCGATCCCGTAGTCGGTGACCCTGTGCACCATCACGAGCTCGTCGGGGGCCGCGTAGGGGAGCGGCCGGAGGAGCACGCTGTTCACGACGCTGAACACGGCGATATTCGCTCCGCTGGCGAGCGCGAAGGTGACGATCACGGCCGCCGCGTACCTCGGGCTGCGCCGGACGGCGCGGGCGGCGTGGCGGACATCCTGTGAGAAACGCTGCAGCCAGCTCATCGAGTCCTCCGATCGGTGCGGGGCCGCGTCGCGAGCCGCCGCGCGGGGCCGTCGACCGGGTGCGGACAGCCGGCGTCGCGCGAGGGGAAGCACGGAGCGCAGGGTCTGCGCACGGTACCAGCGGCGCGCCGCACGTGGACCGCGCTCGGCGGCCATCTGCTCGAGCTCCTCGTCCAGATCGGCGAGCAGGAACGCCCGGTCCTCGGACCACACCAGGCGGGCGATCAGCGCGCGGGCCAGCCGGGGGGGGCGCGTGCGGGCCCGGCGGCCGGCCGGGGACGAGGCGCTCACGGGGCCCACGCCTCGAGCCCGTCGAGCTCGACGCCCTCCACCATGCGGCGGATCATGTTTGTCGAGTGGGCCACGGCAGCCTCGCCGGCCGGGGTGAGCGCGTAGATCTTCCGCGCGCGCCCGCCCGGGACGGGGCGCGGCTCGGAGACTGCATGCGAGAGGAGGCCCTTCTCCTCCAGACGCGACACGGTCGCGTACACGGCGCCGATCGACACCGGACGGCCGGTGCGACCGCGGATGGCCCGCCGGATGGCGGCTCCGTACGCCCCCTCGCCGAGCCCGGCGACGCCGAGCATCACGTACAGCTCGAACTCGGCCAGGAATCGTCCCTTCGGCAACGCTGCCTCCCGCGTCGTGAAGCTGCCCGACGGTGCGATCCCGTGCGAGCGATGACGGAGCGACCCGACCCGCGAGGTGAACGGGGCGAGCCCATTTCTTATACAAATGAATAGTTCGGGCCACAAGTCCCGGCCGGCGATCGCCTTCCGGGGCCACACCCGGGCCCCTACCTTTCGGGCGGACCGCGACCCGTTCCCCGCCCTCTCCGGATCCGACGACCTTGAAGCTCACCGACACCGTGGCGCTCGTCACCGGCGCCGGCAGACGTCTCGGGCGGGCCATCGCGCTCGAGCTGGCCGCCGCGGGGTCGAACCTCGTCGTCCATTACGGCCGATCGCGCGAGGCGGCCGAGGAGACCGCGGAGCGGATCCGCGCCCTCGGGCGCGAGGCGGCCGCCCTGCCGGCCGATCTCACGCGGCCCGAGGAGATCGAGGCCCTGTTCTGTGTGGCGCGGGAGCGGCTCGGGAGGCTGGACGTGCTGGTGAACTCCGCGGCCTCGTTCCGGCGCGCCCCGTTCGAGGAGATCACCGTGGAGGACTGGGACGCGGTGCAGGCCGTCAACCTCAGGGCCCCCTTCCTGTGTACGCAGCATGCCGCGTGTCTCATGCGCGAGGGGCCGGCGCGGCCCGGCTCCCTCGGCGAGCCGCACGCGCCCGGGCTGGTGGTCAATATGGCCGACATGGCGGGGATCACCACCTGGTCGGGCTATGTCCACCACGGGGTCAGCAAGGCCGCCCTCCTCCACCTCACGAACGCGACCGCCCGCGAGCTGGGCCCCGATGTGCGGGTCAACGCGATCGTGCCCGGACCGATCCTCCCCCCGCCCGGCGAGGACGAGGACTCCGACGCGTGGCGCGCCAGGGGCGAGCGTGTGCCGCTCCGACGCACGGGGGATCCGCGCCACGTGGCGCGCACGGTCGTCTTCCTGGCCGACAACGACTACGTGACAGGGGAGCGGCTGTTCGTCGACGGCGGCGAGCACCTGCTACCGGGCGGCCGATCGTGATGCGTTCCCCCGCCGAGGAGGGCGTGCATGGCGGCCGATGACCGGATCCTGATCCGGAAGCTGCTCGTGCGCGGCATCATCGGTCTGAACGACTGGGAGCGGGAGGTCGCGCAGGACATCGTCATCTCGCTCGACATCCGGATCGACGCGCGGCGGGCGGGGATCACCGACGACATGCGCGACTCGCTCAACTACCGGACGGTTGCGAAGGACGTGATCGCCTACGCCGAGTCCTCGGCCCACTGCCTCGTCGAGGCGCTGGCCACGGGGATCGCCCGCATCGTCGTCGTGGAGCACGGCGCCGAGCGGGTCAAGGTGCGGGTCGAGAAGCCGGGGGCCCTGCGCTTCGCGGAGTCGGTCGGGATCGAGATCGAGAGGACGGCGGCCGATTTCGGCTGATCGAGCCAGGGCGGTGTACCTGGCGTTGGGCTCGAACGTCGATCCCCGTCGGCACCTGCCGCTCGCGGTCCGCGAGCTCGAGCGGCTGCTGGACGTCGAGGCCGTGTCGCACGCCTACGAGGCCGACCCCGTCGGCGCGCCCCGCACCCCGACGTTCCTCAACGCGGCCGTCCGCATCCGGACCGACCTGCCCCCGGCCCGGCTGAAGCACGAGGTGCTGCGACCGCTCGAGGCGCGGCTGGGTCGGGTGCGCAGCGCCGACCCGAACGCGCCGCGCACGATCGACATCGACATCGCGCTCGTCGAGGACCTCACGCTGGAGGACGCGGCGGCAGGGATCGTGGTACCCGATCCGGACATCCCTCGCCGGGCGCACCTGGCGCTCCCGCTCGCCGAGCTGGCTCCGGAGCTCGTTCACCCGGCGTTCGGAACGCCCCTCGGCGAGCTCGCCGAGCGTCACCGGGAGGACCCGGGCGTGCGCCGACTCGAGACTTTCGACCTGCGCGCCGCCGCGGCTGGCCCCGCTTCGTGAGCATCCGTAGCTTCGGCCCCATGAGCCCGGCACGACGCCCCCTGTAACCGATGAGCCCCTTCCCGGCCGCCGCGGGCCGGGTGAGCCGGACGCTCGGTCTGGCCCTGACCTCCGCGCTCCTCGCGCCGCATGCCGGGCGCGCCCAGAGCGACACCCCCGCGACCGGACGGGGAGCGGCCGTGATCGACACGATCATCATCGAGCGCCAGGACCTGTTCGCGGACTCGGCCGCCGGGCGGAGCCCCTTCCTGTCGCTGTTCAACCAGCTGCACGCCACCACGCGGCCGTTCGTCATCCGCCGCGAGCTACTGTTCGAGCCCGGATCACCCTTCGACTCGGCGCTCGTCGCCGAGAGCGAGCGCAACCTGAGGGCCCTGGGGCTGTTCCGCGCGGTCCGTCTCGACACGGCCGTCGTGGACGGCCGGCTGGCGGCGCGCGTCGTGACCCGGGACGCGTGGAGCCTGCTCCCGAGGGCCAACGCCCGCATCGCGTCCGATGGCACGCTCACGGGATCCGTGGGGCTCACCGAGACCAACCTGGCGGGCACGGGCAACCGGGTGCGCGTGTGGTACGTGCGCGAGGCCGACCGCGACGGATTCGTGCTCTCCGGCTCGGTCCCGCGCTTCGGCACGAGCCGGGTCGGGGCCTACATGTCGTGGGCCACGCTCTCCGACCTCGATTCGGGCAACTGGTCGCTGGCCGCCCCGTTTCGCTCGTTCTCGGACCGCTGGTCCGTGTTCTACGGTGGCGAGTCGTTCTACGGCCGCGTGTTCCAGTACAACACGCAGGCGCCCGGCGTCCGGGACACGACGGAATGGCGGCGTCGGGCGCTGACGAACCGTGTGTTCCTGACCTACGCGCCCCTGGCGACGCCAGAGCGCTACGTGCGGGTCGGCATCACGCTCGAGGTCCGGCGCGAGGAGTTCCTCCGGCTCGAGACCCGGGCCCTCGACCCCGACAGCGCGTTCCGGATGGTGCCCGACACGGTGTACGGGATGGCGGGCGTGTTCCTCGAGTACCGGCGGGCCCGATTCCGGAGCGTCACGCGGTTCAACGGGTTCACCGAGGAGGACCAGGACCTGAGCGACAGGCTGTTCCTGGCCGCGAAGCTGGCGCCCGCCGGGCTCGGATACCGCTCGACCGGCGTGGGCGGGCGCGTCCTGGTCGGCTCGGGCGTACGGGCGGGTCCGGCCATCTTCAAGGGCTCGATCGATGCGAACGCGCTGTGGAACAGCGCCGGGCTCGACTCGGGCCGCGTCACGGCCACCGGCACGATCGCGGTGCAGTCGGCCGACCGGCAGGCGACCTTCCTCCAGGTGAGCGGCGGGGTCCTCGAGCGACCGCCGCCGGGCAGCGAGTTCGACCTCGGCTTCGAGGTCCTGCCCCGCCTGTGGGGTCCGCACGCGTTCGTGGGCACGCGCAGCGTACGGGCGACGCTGGAGCACCGCGTGTTCGTGTGGGACGACATCCTGAACCTCGTGGGCGGCGGGTTCGCCGCCTTCGTCGACTACGGGGGGGCGTGGTACGCGGGTCAGGACTCGCGGTACGGCGGCAACGCGGGCGTGTCGATGTTCTTCGGTTCGCCCCTCGGGTCGCTCGCCCAGATCGTCCACCTGAGCGGCGGCTACCGGTTCGGCGGCGGGATCCAGCACACGGACTCCAGCCGCTGGGCGGTGAGCCTCGGCTCGGGGATCATCTTCTAGCGCATCGCCCCGGGCGCGCCCGACGTGGGCTTCGGTCCACCATCCGAGCGGAGCGCCCGTGCCAGCCGCGTGGCCACGCGCACGTTCGATTCGAGGAGGGCCACGTTGCGCTCCACCGTGCGCCCGGCGCTCCGCTCCGCCAGCCGCGCGAGCAGCCACGGCGTGAGCTCCTTGCCACGGATCCCCGCCTCGGCCGCATCGCGCTCGGCCCCCCCGACGAGATCGGCGACCGCCGCAGGGGTCCACGCCGGGTCCTCGGGCGGGGGATTGCACACGAGGATCGCCGTCCGCAGACCGAGCGCCCGATGCGCCCGGACCACCCGGGCGGCCTCGCGCTCGTCGGCCACCGCGTGCTCGAGCTCGAGCCCGCTGTCGCGCGTGTAAAACGCCGGGAACTCGTCGGTCCTCAGCCCGACGAGCGGCACGCCCAGCGTCTCGAGGACCTCGAGCGTGCGCGGCAGGTCGAGGATCGCCTTGGCCCCGGCGCTCACCACGGCCACCGGCGTGCGTGCGAGCGTGACGAGGTCGGCCGAGATGTCGAGCGACGCCTCGCCGCCGCGGTGCACCCCGCCGATGCCGCCGGTGGCAAACACGTCGAGCCCGGCGCGCGCCGCGAGGACGGCGGTCGCGGCCACGGTCGTGGCGGCCGTGCGTCCCGCGGCGATCAGCGGGCCCAGGTCGCGGACGCTGGCTTTCAGGACGTCGTCGCCGCGCGCGAAGCGCTCGATCTCGTGCTCGCCGAGCCCCACCGTCGCCTGCCCGTCCACGATCCCGATCGTGGCGGGGCAGCCGCCCTCCTCGCGCACGATGGCCTCCAGACGACCGGCCACCTCCGCGCCCCGCGGGTACGGGAGCCCATGCGCGATGACCGTGGACTCGAGGGCCACGACGGCCTCGCCCCGGGCGAGCGCGTCGGCCACGGCGCCGGCCACCGCGATGCCGGAGGTCATCCCGGGGGGCGGCAGCGCGGAGGGCCGACGCGGGGATCCCGCGGGGCGCGACCCCGGGGGCCCGATGCGCGACGGGCCGGCTCCCCCGCAGGAGAGGCCGGCCCGCGTCGCGGCTCCGTCGAGCGGGTCGTCAGGGGAACAGGATTCCACCCGTGAGGACGAACTGGTCCTCGACGCCCAGCGGGTCGCTGCCCTTGAGCTCCAGCCGGGCCTCGAGGAACGGGGTCACGCCGGTGAGCGGGAACTTCGCGCCCCCGACCAGGTTGATGCCGGCGTCGGTCTCGGAGTTGTCGCCCGCGGCGCCCGGCCCGGTGAAGTTGCCCGAGATGTGCGAGAAGTTGATCCCCGCCCCGACGTACGGATCGACCCCCGGCGTGTTGGCGATCGAGAACCCGTAGATCAGGTTCGCGTTGATCTCCCAGTAGTTGACGCTGGCGGTGAACATCTGGCCCTCGATCGTCGTGAGCCGGAAATCGTCCGGGAAGAAGTAGTCGAAGCTCCCCGTCACCCCGAGCCCGGGGATCGCCCGCCCGAGGCCGAACTCGACCCGCGGCCCGATCCCGAAGTTCGTGTCCTGCGCGAGGCTCGCCTGAGCCCCGAGCTTCACATCCTGCGCCTCGAGCGTCCCGGCGCCGAGCGCGCCCAGGACGGCGGCGGCCATTGCCACGCGCGTTCCCATCCTCATGTCCCCTCCCGTTTCACGAACCGTATGTCGTCCACCCCGAGCGGCGCGGCTCGCCCCCGCGCGACCGTATCCTACGGGCCGCTGGGCCGGATCGGAACCTCCGGGCTCCACGCCGCTCGTTTGGATGTACGGGAGGTCGAGAGAGTTGCGCCGCCGGCCCGCGTCAGCCGAACAGGATCCCTCCGGTCACCACCCACTGCTCGCCGCCGAGGATCTCGTAGCGGAGCTCGAGGAAGGGCGCGAAGCCCCCGAAGTCGAACTCGACACCCCCGAGCACGTTGACTCCCTTGTCGGTCTGGTCGCGCCCGAACGTCTGGTCGTCGGGCGTGTTCTTGACCTCGATGTGGGCGATGTTGAGACCCCCGCCCACGTACGGCTTGATCGGGATGAGCGGCAGCCCCAGCTCGTAGGCGAGGTCGAGGTTCGCCTCCCAGTAGTCGGCGTCACCCATGATCGTCACGCCCCCCTGGTCGAACTCGTAGTCGCTCGGGAAGAAGAGGTCGAAGGACCCCATGACGCGGAACCCGAAGTCGAGCGGGCCCAGGTCGAGCACGGCGCGCAGGCCCACGCCGAAGTCCGTGTCCTGCGAGTTGCTCACCTCGGGACCCGCCTTCGCCCCCTGCCCGGCCGCCGGAATCGCCCCCAGCGCCAGACAGGCTCCCACGATGCGCGCCACCGTCGAAGCCTTCATCTCCCGCCCTCCCCTCCTGAATCCCCTAGATCTCGCCGCGCTCGGCGAACCCCGCGATGTGCTCCCCGGCCCGGAAGGCCAGCGCCATGATCGTGAGCGTCGGCTGCCCGCGCCCGGACGTCACGAAGCTCGACCCGTCGCACAGGAAGAGGTTGGGGACGTCGTGCGTGCGGTGGTGCTCGTCCACCACCGAGGTCGCCGGGTCCTTCCCCATGCGGGCGGTGCCGAGCAGGTGCGCCCCCAGAGTCTCGGGGACGACGGGATCGCGCCACGCCCGCCGCGCGCCGGCGCCCTCGAGGATCTCCATCCCGCGGTCCTGGAGGAAGGTCTTCATGGCCATGTCGTCGGGGTGGTCCAGATACGTTGTGCGGATCGCCGGGAGCCCCCACTTGTCCTTGACCGTCGGATCGAGCGTGATGTTGTTCCGCTCGAGCGGCAGCGACGTGCAGTGCCCGTTGATGTCCATCGTGCGGTTGAAGTACTCCGACAGCATGCGCGCGTACTCGGGCCCCCAGGATGGCGCATCGGACGGAAGCCCTCCCAGCCCGAACATGATCGGGAAGTGGAGCCAGCGCGCGTCGATCCCGCCGCCCCCGTAGAATCCGCGCGCCGGGTCGGAGTCGTAGAAATCCATCACGATCCGGGTGACCTGGACGCTCTTGAACTCGTTGAGCGGCTCGTCGAACAGCGCGTGACAGGCCGAGATGGCGTTGAACATGAGGTGCTTGCCGACGTAGCCGCTCGAGTTGGCGAGCCCGTCCGGGAAACGGCTCGACTCCGACATGAGGAGGAGCCGGGACGTCTCCGCCCCGTTCGCCGACAGGATGACCGCCCTCGCCGCCTGCGCGTGCTCCACCCCTTCGGCGTCGTAGTAGACGACCTGCTTCGCGCGGCCCGCGTCGTCGAGCTCCACCCGGAACACGGTGCTGTGCGGGCGGATCTCGCAGCGCCCGGTCGCCTCGGCGAGCGGCACCATGGCCACCAGCGTGGACGACTTGGCGTTGTACTCGCACGGGAAAGCGAGACAGAACCCGCAGTGCTGGCAGGGCGGGCGGTCCCGATAGGCGCGCGACAGGATCGCCATGGGCGCCGGCTGGGAGGTGAACCCGGCGGCGCGCGCGCCGCGCTCGAGGAGCACGCCCGAGGACTTGATCGGCAGGGGCGGCATCGGGTAGCCGCGCGAGCGCGGCGGGTCGTTCGGGCCCGGCGCGCCCGAGATCCCCATCTCCCATTCCGCCTGTGTGTAGTACGGCTCGAGCTCCTCGTAGGTGACCGGCCAGTCGGCCAGGTTGGCGCCCGGGACCGCGCCGAACAAGCTCCGCTCGTGGAAGTCGATGGGTCGGAAGCGCCACATGTTGCCCGTGAAGTGGGCGCTCGAGCCACCCACCATGCGGGCGTAGAACACCCCGCCCGCGAACCCGCCACCCGGCCGGGGCTCTTCATCCTCGGTCGTCCGGAAGGTCTGCGGGAAGTCCTGCGGCGAGCCGGTGAGCGGCGTATCGGTCACGAACGTCGACAGCTCGTCGTGGCCGAAGTCGGCCGCGCGCAGGTAGGGTCCCTGCTCGAGCACCACGACCGAGAAGCCGCGCGTCGAGAGCTGCTTGGCGAGGATACCGCCGGCGGTGCCGCAGCCGACGATCACGAAGTCGACCTCCTGCCGCTCCGCGAAGCGCGTCGGGGGAGCCGCGCCCGTGCGCTGGATCCCGAGAGCCCGCTTCACGAGCGCGCGCCGGCTAGCCACGGTTCACCTGCGCGTCGTAGTAGCCGAACGGCGGCTGCCACGCGAAGCGGTCCTCGAACCCGAGGAGCTTCCAGCCGAGCTTGCCCTCGTTGCCGCCGTAGGAGGGCATGCTGAACATCCCCGCCACGGTGAGGAAACGCATCGTGCCGAAGAAGCCCCCGTTCTCCACCTCGCGCAGCACCTCGGCGCGGCGCGGCCCGGACAGGCGGGAGAACGGCCCCGCTCCCGGGAAGCGCGCCTCCACCCTCTCCTGTAACCCCGCGAGACCCTCGCGGGCCGCGCCCAGGCCGCCGGCCTGGAAGGTCTCGAACGCGCGGTCGATGAAGTGGATGACGCCGGCGTCCTTCGCCCCCGGCAGGTCGTCGACGGCGGGGATGATGGTCTCGGCGACCGCCTCGAGCTCCGCGGCCTCCTCGGGGGTGAGGACGGTGAACGCTCCGCTCGCGCGGCTGTCGTGAGCCAGACGCGCCGTCGCCTCGAACAGGGGCATCCGCGTGGCCAGCCAGGCGACGCCGAGTCCCGAGGCGCCGGTGGTCAGGAAGTCGCGCCGGGTGTGCTCCATCGGATCCTCCTGCTCGGGTTTCGGGGATGTCCCGTAGAGATAAGGACCGGGGACTGGCGCCGCCACGCCCGAAACGGCCCCGGACGTGGTAGGTTCGAGGTGGACGACCCCCGGCACGCGGAGATGGATGACCATGGTCCAGTGGAGATCGGAGCGTCGCAGCACCAACGTGGAGGACCGCCGCGGCATGACCCCGCGCATCGGCACGCCACTCAAGATCGGAGGGGGCGTGGGCGGCGTGGTCATCCTCGTCATCGTCCTGCTCCTCGGTGGCGACCCCGGCGCGCTCATCGAGGAGACCGGCGCTGGTGCGGGCGCACCCGGCGGGACGGCCCCGGCCCCGCCGGCCGACGACGAGTCGGCGCAGTTCGTGTCGGCCATGCTGGCCTCGACCGAGGACGTGTGGGGCGCGCTCTTCCAGCGCTCCGGCACCACCTACCGCGAGCCCTCGCTGGTCCTGTATCAGGACGCGGTGGAGTCGGCGTGCGGGTTCAGCACGGCGGCCACGGGACCGTTCTACTGCCCCGGGGACGAGAGGGTGTACATCGACCTCGGCTTCTTCCGCGAGCTGGCCCGCCTCGGAGGCCCGGGGGACTTCGCGGCCGCCTACGTGATCGGACACGAGGTGGGCCACCACGTGCAGAAGCTCACCGGGATCGAGGACCGGGTGCGGCGCCGCCAGTCCGCCAGCCGAAGCCAGGCGGACGTGAACGCGCTCCAGGTCCGCATGGAGCTCCAGGCGGACTGCTTCGCCGGGGTGTGGGCCTATCATGCCGACCAGACACGGGGGATCCTCGAGCCCGGGGACGTGGAGGAGGGCCTGGCGGCCGCGGCCGCGATCGGCGACGACCGCCTGCAGCGCAACGCGGGCCGGCGCGTGTCGCCGGAGTCGTTCACGCACGGCTCCTCGGCCGAGCGCCAGCGCTGGCTGTCCCGCGGCCTCGAGGGCGGCGACCCCGACCGGTGCGATACGTTCGGGGAGGCGTCCTGAACGGCCGGCGGCTTCGTCGCCAGGCTCGAACGGTTCGCGTCCCGGCGGGGGATGCGTCCGTGGACGGTGGCCAGGTGACGGCGCCGGAGCGCGCGCAACGGGGAGAGAACCAAACCACCCCGTGCACCGTATTCACCGTAGGCGCAGGACCGGACGACCCCAGCGCGGCGTGCATCTGATGGAACGACTTCGAATCCCGAACCTGGCCACCTATCTCCCGATCGCACCGTCCGACATGCTTGTCACCGCGCCGATCGCGGCCCGCGTGCTGCTCGGCGCCACCCCGGCGGGACGCGCGCTCCAAGCCGCCGCGTTCGGGATCTACGCGGGGAGCGCGGCGCTCGACTGGGCGGTGCGGGCCGACGCGAAGCGCATCGACCTCGAGGGCGTGTTCGGCGTCGATCCGCTACGGCCGCCGGCCGCCTCGGACGCGCGTCGGCGGGCCGACGTGGAGCGGCTGGTCGACATCCTCAACGGCTCGTATCGGCCCATGCGGATCCCCCGCCGCGAGCTGGCCGCCGAGGTGGACCGGCACCTGACGGAGTTCCTCGCCGAGCTCACGGGGCAGTGGCTCGAGACGAGCGCCCAGGTGCGACAGTTCATGCTCGCCCAGATCGTGTTCCCGTTCGCGCTCGGCGCCGCGGATCCGCTCACCGGCGACGTGGCCATCTTCCGCAGCGTCGGGGTGTTCGAGCCGCACGTGATCGCGCACGAGTTCTGTCACCGCAAGGGCTACCTCAAGGAGGTGGAGGCGCAGATCATCGCCTACCTGGCGCTGGCGGGATCGGGCGACCCCATCCTCGAGCAGTCCGCGTTCTGCGAACGGCTCGAGCGCCAGCTGTGGGTGCTCTCCGGGCGGAACGCGGATCGCTACAACGAGCTCCTCGAGGCGACCGACCTGAGGCCAGAACTCGCCGTCGGGTTCGAGGCCCGGCACCCGGACGAGGCCACCTACGCGCGGCTCGTGTCGCCGCTCATGAAGGGGCTGTACGACGCGCGTATGAAGATCACCGGGCAGAACGGCCTGTCCGACTACGACGAGGGCTTCACGAACTTCCTGCTCGCCATCGAGCGCCGGAGCTGAGCGTCGCGGCGACCGCGCGCGGTCGCCGCCCACGCAACGCTCCCGGGCCCGCGACCTTCCCCCGCGACCGCGTTCACCACGCGATCCGATCGTCCCGCACGCCCTGCCCGACCCCTGCACATCCCCCGCCTGACAGTCTCGGGTGATACATGCGGTAGCGTGTTCCATCATCCTGTCGACACACGGCTTGCGTGTACGGTGGAACGGTTCGCGACCGGGAGCGGGCCCGGAGCGGGCGAGCCGCACCCGGGGGAGTGGACACCGGCTGATCGCCGATCCCGTCCGCCGGGCGACGAAGAGCCTCCGGGCTCGACCGCGAGCCCCGCGAATCGAGCCCGGATCTTGCCCGATCGGCGAAGGAACCGTTCAAACGCGACGCGAGGCGCTGAACTCCGTGCAGGACACCACACTAGCCAGCATTCGGCCACATACGAGCGGCGTCGGCCGGGACCGGGTGGGGGCGCGGGCCGCGGCCTACTGCGCCCTGGCGGCGGGGCTCCTGCTGTCCTTCCTCGCGGTGCGCGAAGTCCACTGGAGCACCTCGCCGGTCGTCCCGGCGATGCTCGAGCTGGCCGCGTCGATCGTCGCGCTGATCGTCGGCACGCTCGCCCTCGTGCGTTACTATTCGCGGAAGAACGACACCCTGCTTCTCATCGGGGCCGGGATGCTCGGCACCGCGGCGCTCGACGCGTACCAGTTCCTGGTCATCGGGCGCGGGCCCGGGTGGCCGCCGACGGGCCATGCCTCGGGCGGGTGGGCCTGGTTCGGGTCGAGGATGTTCCTGTCGCTCCTCCTGTGCTGGAGCTGGACCGCGTGGCGCCACGAGCACCGGTCCGATCACTCCGACCTGTCACAGCTCCGGATCTACCTCGAGGTGTCGGCGCTCACCGTGCTGGCGATCGCGCTGTTCGGCCTCGTCGACCTGCCCGAGGCGGTCCGGCTCGACGCCGTGCTCGCCCGTCCCTGGGAGCTCCTGCCGGGGGGGTTCTTCGCGGCCGCGGCGGTCGGATACCTGGCGAAGGGAAACTGGCGCACGCGGCCGTTCGAGGTGTGGCTCGTGCCCTCACTGATCGTGGCGACCGCCATCCAGTGGCTGTTCATGCCGTTCAGCGCATCGACGGTCGACGCGTGGGCGATCGCGTCGCACGTGCTCAAGCTGCTGAGCTACGGCTTCATCTTCGTCGGGCTCGTGGCCAGCATGTATGGGCTGTATCGGAGGGTCGAGCGCTCCGCGCTCCTCATCCAGCACAGCAACACGGCCCTGCGCGCCGAGATCGAGGTGCGGCGCTCCGCCGAGGCGGCCGCCCGCCAGAGCGAGGACAAGTACCGCACCATCCTCGAGACCATCCAGGAGGGGTATTTCGAGGTCGATCTGGCCGGGAATTTCGTGTTCTGGAACCACTCGCTGGCCGACCTGCTCGGGTACCCGAGCGAGCGGTTGCTGGGCCTCAACTACCGGGCGTATACGCGCGAGGCGCAGGCCACCGACGTGTTCGACACGCTGAGCGAGGTGTATCGGACCGGGCAGCCGGTCGATTCGTTCGGCTGGGAGCTCGTGCGCTCCGACGGGAGCCGCCGGTACGCCGAGGCCTCGGCGGGCCCCGTGCGCGGCGAGGGGGACGAGATCGTGGGCTTCCGGGGCATCGTGCGCGACGTCACGGCCCGTCGCACCGCCGAGGAACGGCTCGAATCCAAGTCGCGGGAGCTCATCCGCTCCAACGAGGAGCTACGCCAGTTCGCCTACGTCGCGTCGCACGACCTCCAGGAGCCACTCCGCCTGATCGCGGGCTACACGCAGCTCCTCGCGCGACGCTACGAGGGTCGGCTGGACGAAGACGCCGACCTGTTCATCGGCTACTGCGTCGAGGGCGTGACGCGGATGCAGGCGCTGATCCGGGACCTGCTCGACTACGCGCGCGTGCAGACCCACGGCCGCCGATTCGAGCGGCTGCCGCTCGACCTCGCCGTCGAATGGGCTCGCTCCAACGTGGAGTCCGCCCTCGACGAGGCCGGGGGCAAGTTCACGGTCGACTCGCTCCCGGTGGTGGACGCGGACCCGACCCAGATGGGACAGCTGTTTCAGAACCTGTTCACCAACGCGGTCAAGTTCCGCTCCGACGAGCCCCTCGGGATCCACGTCGGAGTCCGCCGGCGGCCGGGCGAGTGGCACATCTTCGTGAGGGACAACGGCATCGGGATCGACACCGAGCACCGGGTCCGGATCTTCGACATCTTCCAGCGCCTCCATACGCGCGAGGCATACGAGGGTACGGGGATTGGGCTCGCGATCTGCAAGCGGATCGTCGAGCGTCACGGGGGTCGGATCTGGGTCGAGCCGAGCCCCGACCGGGGCGCGACGTTCGTGTTCAGCCTCCCCCACACCCCCGTCGAGCCCTCCGCGGTCCCGCCGCGCGCGACGGTCGGAGCGTCGCCGGATCCGGTGGAGGACGCCTGCGGGGATCCAGCCACCGACTCACCCGGGCCCCCGCGCCCCGTGGGGCCCTCCGCCCTCGCGACGAGCGCCGCCGGCGAGGCGGACGCGGGCACGCGCGCGATGGCTCAGAACGGGGACTCCGAGTGACCGCGGCGCGCGACGCGGCGGAGACGCCGGAAGGGCGGCGCGCGACGCTCACGCCCCACGCGGGGGAGCCTTGCGCCTCGTGCCGCGCGCACAAGGTGATCCTCGTCGACACCGATGTCGGGTTCCGCAAGGAGCTCGCGGGGGCGCTCGGCCGTTTCGGGATCGAGCTGGTGTGGAGGGCCCGCGTGCTGGGGCTGAGCGGAGCCGTCGACGAACACGACCCGATCGCCGTGATCCTGAGCGCCGACCTGCCCGGCGGCGATCCCGTGGAGCTCCTCCGACAGCTCCGCGCCCGACCCGACCAGGCGCGGCAGGCGGTGTTCCTGGTCGGCGACCGCATCCCGCGTGCGCTGACGCTCACCGCGTACGCGCGGGGCGCCGACGCGGTGCTCGAACGCGGCGGGGCCGCCCCGGAGCTCGCGGCCCGGCTGCTGGGACGCGCCGGCCTCCGGTCGCGGGAGCGCCGCGGCACCGCGAAGAGCGTCGCCGACGCCGCGATCGCCCTGTGCGCGACCGCCCGCGAACCCGGGGAGGCCACCCAGCCGAGCACGAACGGGTCCACGTCCGAAGCGTCGGGAATCGGCCTGACCGCCGGGGCCGGATTCAACGGTCTGGGCCCGGAGTACCGCGGCTCGCCGCCGTCCGGTGCCGGGGCGCCCGCCCCTGCCGGCGCCCCGGGCGCGCCCGGGACGGTGCCCGACGTGGTCGTGGTGGAGGCCGATCCCGCCCTGCTCGACATGCTCCGCTCGCAGCTCGTCAACCGGGGCTACGCGACGCTCGGCTTCTCCGACGGCCGGGAGGCGCTCCAGGTCCTGCGCGCGCTCGACACGGCCGGCCGGCGACCGGTGGTCCTGTTCGACGTCGATGCGCCCGGGCTGGATGGCCAACGCATCCTCCGCGAGCTGGGCGACGCGCGGCCGGGCGAGTATCGGGTGATCCTGTGTACCGCGCACCCGGGCCGGGCCCTCGGGGCGCCGGGGGTGCGCCCCGGCGCGCTCGATCATCTGACCCGGCCGCTGCGGCTCCCCATCGTGCTGGCGAAGCTGGAGCGGCTCCTGGGCGGCGGGAGCCTGACGGCCGCCGCAGGTGGGTGAGCGGTGGGCACCCGACCGCCGGCGGTCGTGCTCCGCGCGCCGAGCGCGGTCCGCGCCTCGCCATCGCGGGCCGCCCGCGCGGCGCTCCTGACGCTCGGGGCCTGGCTCCCGGCGCGTCCGGCGGGCGCCCAGGCGCCCGCGGCGCAGGAGCCGTCGGCACACGAGCCGGCGGGGTGTGCCGTCGCGGGTCGGCTCATCGATGCCGCGTGGCGCGAGTACCGGGCCGGGCGGCTCGGGGCTGCCGGGACCCTGTTCTCGCGGGCCGCGGCCTGCGAGAACAGCGATCCGGCGGCGAACACCGGGCTCGGATACATCGCGCTCCGCGAGGACCGCGGGGAAGACGCGCGCGCCCTGTTCGACGGGGTGCTGGCGCGCGACGCGGCGTCGGTGGATGCCCTCGTGGGCCGTGGGCTGCTCGCGTGGCGGGACGCCGATCCCGGTCTGGCCGCCGCGCTGGCGAGGCGCGCGCTTGCGCTGGCGCCCTCCAACGGGGATGCCCGCTCGCTCCTCGAGCGCGTCGAGGCCTCCGGCTGGCGACCCGCCCGCGTGGTCGAGCGGCCGCCGCTGGTCCTCCCCGACACGCTCGAGTACCCGGCCCGCACACACGGGGACCGATTCGAGATCCGGACGCCCGACGGCTGGGCCCCCTTCTACATCAAGGGCGTCAACCTGGGCGCGGCGCTTCCGGGCCGGCACCCGAGCCAGTTCCCGGATTCCGCCACCTACGCGCGCTGGATCGACGGGATGAGCGCCATGGGGGCGAACGTCGTGCGGACCTACACCATCCATCCGCCGGTCTTCTACGACGCCCTCCGCGCGCACAACATCGCCCACCCCGAGCACCCGCTGTGGCTGGTGCACGGCGTGTGGACCGAGCTCCCCCCCGATGACGACTACGAGGATCCGGAGTGGGAGGGGGCATTCTTCGCCGAGATGCGACGGGTCGTCGATCTCGTGCACGGGCGGGCCGATCTCGAGGCACGTCCGGGGCACGCGTCCGGCTCGTACACCGCCGACGTCTCGCCGTGGACGCTGGCCTACATCATCGGGCGCGAGTGGGAGCCGTACTCGGTGGTCGAGTTCAACGCGATGCGACCCGAGCTCTCGAGCTGGAAGGGTCGCTACCTGACGCTCGCCGCCGGAACGCCGATGGAGGTGTGGCTGGCGCGGGCGTGCGAGGAGCTGATCGCGTACGAGACGTCCACCTATCGGGCACAGCGGCCGATCGCGTACACCAACTGGCCCACGCTCGACCCCATGCGGCACCCGACCGAGACCACGGTGGACGAGGAGGTCGCGATCCGCGAGGGGCTCGGGGAGGAGGTGGGGCGGGCGCCGCTCGAGTACGACAACGACGCGACGGGGCTCGAGACCGGCGCGGTGCGTCCGACTGCCGCGTTCCCGGCGGGCTACTTCGCGTCGTACCACGCGTACCCCTACTACCCGGACTTCATGATCCTCGACCCGGAGTACGCGAAGGCCCGTTCGCCGTGGGGTGCCTCGAACTACTTCGGCTACCTCCGGGACCTCAAGCGCCGGCACCCGGACGTGCCCGTGATCGTCGCCGAGTACGGCGTGCCGGCCAGCATCGGCGTGGCGCACCTGCAGCCGCAGGGCTGGCACCACGGCGGACACACGGAGGCCTCGATGGCCGACATCGATGTCCGGCTGACGCGCGAGATCGCCGAGGCGGGCCTCGCCGGCGGCATCCTGTTCGCGTGGATCGACGAGTGGTTCAAGAAGAACTGGATCGTGATCGAGTTCGAGATCCCGCTCGAGCGCAACCGGCTGTGGCTCAACCGGCTCGACGCCGAGCAGCACTACGGGGTGATCGCCATGGAGCCGGAGCGCCGCATTCCGGGGGAGACGCCGGCGGAGCGCGCCGCCGGGTGGCGCGCCCGGCCGGCGCTGTACACGGGGTCCGACGGCTCCACGCTCAGGGCGGTGGCCGACGAGGCGTACCTGACGCTGTTCTACGACGCCGGCCCCGGCGGGGGCCCGGGGCTGCCCGACCACCTGCGCATCGGGTTCGACACGGTGGACCCGGACGCCGGCGATCGTCGCTGGCCCGGCGCGATCGGCGACACGCTTCCGCTGGGGATCGAGTTCGCGCTCGACGTCACCCCGACGTCGGCCCGGCTGCTCGTCGATCGGCCGTCGAGCCCATTCCGGCTCGACCCCGTGCGCGGCTCGCTCCCGCGCGACGACCTCGAGACCCCGCCCGTCCCGCCGGCGCGGGCCACGCAGGGAGCGGTCTCCGCGCCGGTCCCGCAGCGGACGTTCGCGGCCCGGCGTGAGCAGCGCTTCCAGCGGCCGTTCCGATCGAGGCCCAACGCCGACGGGCGGTTCGACTCGCTTCGGGTGATCACCAACCGGCCGCGCTTCGGGCGCGACTCGACCGAGTACCTCGCGCTCGGGTACGACCGGGGCGTGCTCCCCGGCGGCCCGGCCCCGGACGGCCTGTGGGAGACGGATGCGACGCGGGGGCTGATCGAGGTGCGGATTCCGTGGATGCTGCTCGGGTTCACCGACCCGAGCGAGCGGCGGGTGCTCCAGGAGCTGCCCGAAGGCACCACCCGGGCCTCGATCGGCGCCGAGCGGGCGGGGCCGTCGGACGCCGCTGCGGCCGGCGCCTTCGGCACCGTGACGGTGCCCGACATCGGGATCGTGGCGGCGGTGGAGCGCGACGGCCGGCGGCGCGCCTGGCCCGCGCGCGGGGAAGGCGTGGCGCGCTTCACGTGGGAGCGGTGGGACACACCGTCGTGGCGTGCCCGGACGCGTCCCCTGTACGAGGCGCTCGAGCGCGCGTTCGCGACCCTCGATCCCGCCGTGACCCGGGGCCGGATCGCCGAGGAGCACGGGGGAGGCCGATGAGACGCCCCGGGTGGGCTACTCTCCTCCCGCTGGCGGCGCTGCTCGCGAGCTCCGCGGCCACTGCGCAGACGTCGGCCGCGACGCGGACGCCGACCGGGACGTGGACCGCGGCCGAGGCGCGGGCGGCCGACTCGGCGTGGGTGGCGGGCGACATCCCGCGCGCCGAGAGCCTGTACGCGGCCGAGCTCGCGCGCGCCGACTCGATGCCGCGCGCGCTCCACCGGCTGGCGCTCATCCGGGCGTGGGCGGAGGACTACGATGCGAGCCTCGCGCTGTTCGACCGACTGCTCGCCCTCGACCCGAGCAACGTCGAAGCCGCGCTCGACCGGGCCCGCGTCCTGTCGTGGCGGAACGACCTCGACGACGCGGCCGCGGCCTACCTCGCCGTGCTCGGCGAGCACGACGACAGCCGCGAGGCGCGTCTCGGCCTGGCGCGCGTGCGCGCCTGGAAGGGGGACCTCGAGGCCGCCGAGGCGACGTACGCCGAGCTGCTCGAGCGCGACCCGCGCGATGTCGAGGCGCTCGCCGGGCGCGCGCGCGTGTCGGCGTGGGCGGGACGGCTGGAGGAGTCCGAAGCGCGCTGGCGGGCGGCGCTCGAGCACCACCCGGACCACCCCGTGCTGCTCACGGGACTCGGACGCACGCTGCGCTGGCAGGGACGCTCGTCTGCCGCGCTCGGCGTCCTGTCGCGTGCCGTGGAGGTGGCCCCCGACGACGCGGAGGCCCGCCGCGAATATCGCCTCGCCCGTCTTTCCGTGGCGCCCCGCGTCGGGCCCTCGCTCGTCTACGAGAGCGATTCGGACGGAAACCGGATGACCACCCTGTGGCTGGACCACACGGTGTGGCCGGGGCGGGATGTGGCGCTCCACGCCAACGGGTACGTGCGGCACGCCCGAGTGGCGGCGAGCGGCGAGTCGGGCGGGGCGTACGGCGGCCTGGCCGAGCTCCGTCTCCGCATCGGGGGCGAGTGGGAGGTCGATACCGGCGCGGGGGCCACCCACAACACCCTTGCCGGCGAGGGTGCCGCGCCGCAGTGGCGGGTGAGGGTCGCGACGCCCGGGCGTCTCCCGGCGCAGTTGTGGGCCCGGGTGTGGCACCGGGCGCTCGACGAGACGGCCCCGCTGATGCGCAGCGGGGTCGAGATCCGCGAGCGCTCGATCGGCGTGCGCGGCACGCTGTCCGGCGCGCGCGGCGAGCTCACGCTGTCCGACGCGACGTTCGCGGGCGCGGAGACCAACCGACGCAGGGCCGCCGGTCTGGCGCTGTCGCGCAGGCTCGGATCGGGTTGGACGCTGGGGCTCGCCACGCGGCTGTTCGGGTTCGACCGGGACCTGAACGAGGGATACTTCGATCCCTCGTTCTACAGCCTGACCGAGGTGCGGGTGTCGCGCGACGACCGGCTCGGCGACTGGCACCTGTCGTTCGAGCTCTCGCCGGGCATGCAGAAGGTGGGCTCGGGTCCCGGCGATGTGAGCGGCAGCGCCCGCGCGCGGCTGTCGTTCGGACGGGAGTTCGGCCCCGGCAGGATCGTATGGCTGCACACCGGCTTCTCGAGCGCGGGGCTCCAGAGCTTCTCGACCGCGGGCGCCGACTACCGCTACTACCAGATCGCGCTCGCCGTGGGCTGGGCGTTCTAGCCTCCCCCCCTCCGGACCCGGGCCCCCACCGCGGCACCCTGTGTGCGGGCGAGCGGGTGTCGCTGGCCCCGGCGTGGGCAGATCAGAGGCGCAGCGCTAGCTACCTTCGGTGTGACACGGCGCGGGCGCCGGATGCGGAGGTCACGCACCCCCAGGTTTCTCGACGCGGCAGCCCGAGATCCGCTTCGCCGCGATCCTCAGGCGGGTGGGCCTTCCCGGAGTAGACGGCGCGCTCAGCGTGCGTCCCGCGCCAGCCTCACCCCCATGAACTGCCAGGTCGCGTCGGCCGGGAAGAAGTTACGGTACGTCGGCCGGATGTGGGTCAGGGACGTCGCGCACGAGCCCCCGCGCAGCACGAACTGATTGCTCATGAACTTGCCGTTGTACTCGCCCAGCGCGCCGGGAAGAGGCGCGTAGCCCGGGTACGGGGAGTACTGGCTCCGCGTCCACTCCCACACATCCCCGAACATCTGCCGCGGCCCGTGGGTCGCGGTCCCCGCCTCGCCCCCCGCTCCGCTCGCCGGCGCCGGGTGGAAGCGACCCGTCTCGACGAACCCCCCCTCGATCGGCAGGTCCTTCGCCGCCACCTCCCACTCCTGCTCGGTGGGAAGCCGCGCCCCGGCCCAGCGCGCGAACGCATCTGCCTCGAAGTAGCTCAGGTGACACACCGGCTCCTCGGGACGCACGGGCTCGAGCCCGTGCAGCGTGAACACGTGCCACTCTCCATCGCGACGCTCCCAGTAGAACGGCTCGCTCCACTCCCGCTCGCGGGCCACGGCCCACCCCTCCGACAGCCACAGCTCGCCACGTTCGTACCCGCCCTCCCGCATGAACTCCAGATACTCGGCGTTGGTGGCCGGGCGGTCCGCCAACTCGAAGGCCTCCACGAAGTGCCGGTGCCGCGGCGTCTCGTTGTCGTAGCAGAAGCCGGTGTCGAGACCCGGGTGGCCGACGCGGTGGAGCCCCTCGTCGAACCCGACCCAGCGCGGGGGTTCGGGCTCCGCGCCGGGCTCGCGGCCGCGAGCGGGCCGGTAGACGGGCCTCAGGGGGTTTACCGACAGCACGTGCTTGATGTCGGTGAGCAGGAGCTCCTGGTGCTGCTGCTCGTGGTGGAGCCCGATCTCGACGAGCGGCGCGAGCGTCTCGGCCTCGGCGCTCGACGCGCCGTCGAGCAGCCGGGTCATGTGCTCGTCCACGTGCGCGCGGTAGCGGTACACCTCCGCCACCGTGGGGCGCGAGATGTAGCCCCGCTGGTCGCGGCAGTGCCGCTCCCCGGCCTGCAGGTAGTAGGAGTTGAACAGGTAGGCGTACGCCGGATCGAGCGGCGCGTAGCCGGGATAGTGCTCGCGCAGGACGAAGGTCTCGAAGAACCACGTCACGTGCGCGAGGTGCCACTTGGTGGGGCTCACGTCGCGCATCGTCTGCACGACGTAGTCCTCGGTGGCGAGCGGCTCGCACAGCGCCTCCGTGAAGCGGCGCACGGCGCGGTAGCGGCTGGTTGGCGTGGCCGACCCATCCGACAGGGACGGGCCCGACAGGACGGCTTCTCTCATCGGTCGCTCGATGCGGGCGATTCGGGTTCGGTCCGACGGGCCTTCCGCCGGCGGGCCCTGAACGTGGCGCTCCGCCCCCCGGACCTCAAGCCGCGGCTCCCGCGGCGGGGCGGGTTGTCCGGCGGCGTGCCCCCGCCGAGCTTGCCGGCATGAACCTCCAGGATCCGGCCCTCACGTTCGCCCTCGCCCTCGTGGCCGGGGTGCTCGCCCAGGCGATCGGACGCCACCTGCGCGTCCCGGGCATCATCCTGCTCCTCGCGACCGGGATCCTGCTCGGGCCCGAGGTCGCGGACCTGATCCGCCCGGAGGTCCTCGGCACGGGCCTGCAGCCCATCGTGGGTCTCTCGGTGGCCGTGATCCTGTTCGAAGGGGGGCTGCAGCTCAACCTGACGCGGCTGAGGAGCGACGCGGTCTCGATCCGTCGACTGATCACCATCGGCGCGCTGTTCACCTTCCTGGGAGGCACGCTGCTGGGGCACACGGTCCTCGCCTGGGACTGGCAGATGGCCCTCCTGCTGGGCGCGCTGGTGGTGGTCACCGGCCCCACGGTGATCAACCCGCTCACGCGCCGCATCCGGCTGCGCCCCAACCTGCGCACCATCCTCGAAGCCGAGGGGGTGCTCATCGACCCCATCGGCGCCGTGCTCGCCGTCGTGGTGCTCGAGATGATCCTCGCCAACACCACCCAGGGGGCGGCGCGGGGTCTGCTCGGCGTCCCGTACATCCTGGGGCTCGGGCTCGTGATCGGGGTGGCGGGCGGGCTCGCGATCGCCGGCCTCCTGCGTCTGCGCGACGTCGTGCCGAGCGGCTACCACAACATCTTCACGCTCGCCTCCGTGCTGGCGCTCTTCCAGGCGTCCAACGCCATCCTCCCCGAGAGCGGCATCATGACGGTGGCCATCGCGGGGCTGGTGGTCGGCAACGTCCGGACCTCGGTGACGCGCGAGCTGGCGGAGTTCAAGGAGCAGCTCACCACCCTGCTCGTGGGGCTCCTGTTCGTGCTCCTGTCCGCCGCCGTGTCGCTGGGGGACGTCCGGGCGCTGGGGTGGCGCGGGGTGGCTACCGTGGCGGGCCTCATCGTCCTCGTCCGCCCCCTGGACGTCGCGCTGTGCTCGTTCCGCACGACGCTCACGGGCCGCGAGCGCGCCTTCCTCGCGTGGCTGGCGCCGCGCGGCATCGTCGCGTTCGCGATCTCCTCGCTGTTCGCCGAGGAGCTCGCGCTGCGCGGGATGGTCGACGAAGGCCACCAGCTGCGCGCCATGGTATTCCTGGTCATCGCGATCACGGTCGTCGTGCAGGGCGGGACGGCCGGGCTTGTCGCCCGCTGGCTCGGATTGAGCATGCCGTCCAACGACGGGTTCACGATCGCGGGCGCGAACGCGCTCGGCCGGGCGCTCGCCCGCGCACTGGGCGAGGCCAACCCACCCGGCACGCCGATCGTGCTCATCGACACGAACCCCGCCGAGGCGCGCCACGCCGAGGAGGCGGGATTCCGGGTGATCTACGGCAACGCCAGCGACGAGCGCACGCTCCGCCAGGCGGCCATCGAGTCGCGGCGGGCGTTCATCGCGCTCACCCCGAACGAGGGCGTGAACCTCCTGCTCGCCACCCGCACGCGGGAGGGCGCCCGGGAGGTACCCCGGCTGGTGGGCGTCAGCCGCGACGATCCGGGCGTGCGCCCCGAACAGGTGCGCGACACGGGGGCGCGCGTCCTGTTCGGGTCGGGGGTCGACTTCGAGCGCTGGTCCCACGAGCTCCGCCAGGACCGGATCGAGATCGGCGGGTGGCGGTTCGAGGGCGAGGCGGGCACGAAGATCACCGAGGTGCCGGCGCTCGCCGACCCCCGCACGCCCGTCCTCGCCCTCGTCCGCAGACGGGGCAAGTGGGGCGACCCCGTGCACGACGGCATGGACCTGCGCCCCGACGACACGGTGTGGTTCGCGTGGTTCACCAGCGACGAGGGGCTCGTGCGGGAGGCGCTCGAGGCGGGAGGGTGGAGCGAAGAGAGCCCGGAGGAAGCCTCCGGGCTCTCGTGAAGCGGGCGAAAGTGACCAGGTCGTGCGGTTCGTGTGGTCGGTCTGGCCACCCCGCCCGTGGAAGTCGGCGGCCCCGAAGTGCCCTGCGGAAGACGCTCGACCGAAGACCGAGAACCCTCCGGGGACCGCCGGATGCGTCAGCTCAGACGAAGATCCGGAACAGCTCCTTCGCCAGCCATTCGGGCAGCTCCTCGCGAGGAGCCTCGGGCTCCTCGCGGCTCCCGAGCCCGGATTGCGGCTCGCTCGTGCGTCCCTCCCCATCCCTTCGAGCGCTCACGTCCCTGACTCCCTCTCGTATCATTCTCGGGTCCTCCCTCGAGCGGTGACTGCGGTGCTCGCCGGATTCCCCCCTGTGACCGTCCGCGCCCCCGTCGCGCCGGGCCGTCGACCGGTCCGCGTCCCGCGACCGGTTCGCGCGTTCGACTCCGCCATCACCGATTGGACGTCGGGTCCCCGCCCAGGGTTGCACGCCGTCGCGCCACCGCCCTGTTGGCGGCCGGAGCGGCGCGACAGATTCCGGGCATGAAGCTGCATACGGCGACCCGCACACACGGCTACACCGAGTCCGTCATCCGCCGCATGACGCGGATCGCGAACGACCACGAGGCCATCAACCTGTCGCAGGGGTTCCCGAACTTCCCCGCGCCGGACACGCTCAAGATCGGCGCGGCGCGCGCCATCTACGACGATGTGAACCAGTACGCGATCACGTGGGGAGCGCGGCGATACCGGGAGGCGCTGGCCTCCAAGTACGCGGCGTGGTACGGACTCGACGTCGACCCGGAGACGGAGCTCACGGTCACCTGCGGAGCCACCGAGGCCGTGGTGTGCGCCCTGCTGGCCATCGTGGACCCGGGCGACGAGGTGATCGTCCTCGAGCCGTTCTACGAGAACTACGGCCCCGACACGGTCCTGTGCGCGGCCACCCCGGTGTTCGTGCCGCTGGCGGAGGACTTCTCGCTCGACCTCGAGCGCCTGGGGGCCGCGTTCACCCCGAACACCCGGGCGATCGTCGTCAACACCCCCAACAACCCCACCGGCCGCGTGCTCACGCGCACGGAGATGGAGGGCATCGCGGCGCTGTGCCGCGAGTTCGACGCATACGCAGTCACCGACGAGGTGTACGAGCACATCGTGTACGAGGGGGCCGAGCACATCCCGATGGCGACGCTGCCGGACATGCGCGACCGCACGATCACCGTGAGCGGCGCCTCGAAGACGTTCGCGGTCACGGGGTGGCGGATCGGGACCATCGTGGCGCACCCGGACGTCACCGACGCGATCCGCAAGGTGCACGACTTCCTCACCGTGGGCGCCGCGGCCCCGCTCCAGGAGGGCGTGGCGGCGGGGCTCGAGATGCTCCCCGACTCCTACTACCGGGAGCTCGGGGCGCTGTACGAGGCGAAGCGCGACCTGTTCCACCCCGTCCTCGTCGAAGCGGGCTTCCGGTGCGAGAAGCCGGCGGGGGCGTACTACATCCTGGCCGACTTCTCCGGGCTGTCGGATCGGCCGGACGACGAGTTCTCCGAATGGCTCACGCGCGAGATCGGCGTCGCCCCGGTGCCGGGGTCGAGCTTCTTCCGCGATCCGGCGGACGGACGGCACCTGGTGCGCTTCGCCTTCTGCAAGACGGAGGAGCTGCTCGAGCAGGCGGCAGAGCGGCTCCTACGGATCCGGGCCCGGGTGTGACCCCGGAGCGCCCGGATCCCGGGGAGACCCTCGTCGCCGAGTCGCGCCTCACGCTCGAGGAGCGCTTCGCCGACCGGGTGGCGATCGCGCTCCCCACGCGGCACAACCCGCGTCTCGGCCGCATCGTGGAGGCCGTCAACGAGGACGACCGGCTGTACGCCCTGTGGATCGCCGCCAACGTCACGGCCGTCGATCGCCTCCACATGTCCGATCACGGACCCGTGCACACGCGCATCGTCGCCAATTCGGCGCTCCGCATCCTGCGGCTGCTGGTCGCGGGCGGGGTCACGCCCAGCATCGTGGCCGACTACGGGCTCGAGCCCGAGGACGCGGAGGTGGTGGTGGCGCTCGCCGCGCTGTTCCACGACGTGGGCATGGCGATCCACCGCGAGGGGCACGAGGACTTCTCGCTGTTCGTCGCTCAGCCGCTGCTCGACGAGTTGCTCGCCCCGATCTACGAGCCCGGGGTGGCGACGATCGTGCGCTCGGAGACGCAGCACGCGATCATCTCGCACCGTTCGGGGGGGCATCCGCTGACGGTCGAGGGCGGCGTGCTCCGGGTGGCGGACGCGCTCGACATGGCCCAGGGCCGCTCGCGCATCCCGTTCACGGCCGGCTCGACGAGCATCCACGCCGTGTCGGCGGCGGCCATCGAGGCAGTCCACATCGAGCCCGGCGAGACGCACCCGGTCCGCATCTCGATCCAGATGAGCAATTCCGCCGGCGTGTTCCAGGTCGACGAGCTCCTGGGTCGCAAGCTCCGCGGCTCGGGACTCGAGCAGCACGTGCTCGTCGAGGCGGTGATCGAGGGCGAGACCGAGAAGCGGCTCGTCCAGCGCTTCCGGCTCTGAGCCGGGGCACGCTCCGCACCGCCGGTCGGGGGGTCGAGTCATGAAGCTTCCCAGCATCGAGCACCTCATCGCCCACGGCCGGGCCGCCGCCCGGCGCTTCCCCCTCGCGCTGGCCGCCGCGCTCGTGAGCGCCGCGGCCGCCTTCGCCGGGATCGACGGGGGGGACGAGGAGCCCTGGGTCCGCTTGCTGGCCACGGCGAGCCTCGGGCTGCCGCTGTTCATCGCGATCACCCTGCTCGCCGAGCGCCGCGGGTGGTCGGCGGTCCGCGCGTGGGCGGTACGCGGGCTCGGATTGGCCGTGCTCGCGGCGTTCTTCTGGCGCTGGCCGGCCTGGTCGAGCGACGTCCGGGCGCTCCGCTACTTCCACCTGAGCGCCGGGCTCCACCTGTCCGTCGCCGTGATCGCGTACCTCGGCGTCGAGGAGCCCCGCGGATTCTGGCAGTTCAACCGTGCGCTCTTCCTGCGCTTCCTCCTCGGCGCCGTGTACGCCGTGGTGCTGTTCGCGGGGCTGGCAGTCGCCCTGGCCGGGATCGACAACCTCCTCGGCGTCTCCGTCCCGGGCGAGACGTACATGCGGCTGTGGGTGCTGATCGCGTTCGTGTGTCACCCGTGGTTCTTCCTCGCCGGGATCCCCGACGACTTCGAGGGCCTCGACCGGCGCACGGACTATCCGGCGGGGCTCAGGGCGTTCGCCCAGTATGTCCTTCTCCCGCTGGTGACCGTCTACCTGGTGATCCTCACCGCCTACCTGGTGCGCGTCGTCGTGACCCGCGTGTGGCCGAGCGGCTGGATCGGCTACCTGGTGTCCGCGCTCGCCACGCTCGGCATCCTGTCGCTCCTGCTCATCCACCCCGAGCGCGAGCGGCCCGATGCGCGCTGGATGGATCGGTATGCGCGCGTCTTCTGGATCGCGATCCTGCCCTCGACGGCCATGCTCCAACTCGCGGTGTGGAAGCGGATCGCGCAGTACGGGGTGACGGAGCGCCGCTACCTGCTCACCGTGCTCGCCGTGTGGCTGGTGCTGATCGCGATCGGCTACGCCGTCACACGCTCGCGAAACATCAAGTGGATCCCCACCTCGCTGGCGGCGGTCGCGTTCCTGACGTTTCTCGGTCCGTGGTCCGCGTACGCGATTTCGCGGCGCAGCCAGACGGGGCGGCTCGAGCGGCTCCTGGCGGCCAACGGCATGCTCCGGGATGGACGCGCGGTGGCGGCCGCCACGCGGCCCACGGACGACGACCGGCGCGAGATCACCGGGTCGCTCGAGTACCTGATCCGCGTGCACGGCACGGGCTCGATCGACCCGTGGTTCGACGGCGGCGTCGCGTCGATCGACACGATCGCCGACGGAACCGGCCCCTCGCCCCGCTACGTGGCCGCGCAGCGGGCGGGCCTCATCATGGGCCACCTGGGTGTCAGGCCGCTCGAGCCCGGGGCCGGGTCATCGGAATACGAGCACTTCGCCGCGGCGGTCGCGGAGCGCGCGCGCGACATCGGCGGGTTCGAATGGGCGCTGACGGGAGTCGACCTTCGGAACTCGAGCCACACGGTGGCCGGCGACGAGGTGATCGTGACCATCGGGCGTGAGAGCCACATCCTGAGGATCCGGAGGGCCGGACACGCCGCCCTCGTAGCCCCCCTCGACTCGCTCCTCGCCCGCGCGCGCCGCACGCGCTTCCCCGCCGGGGAGGGCGACCCGTGGATCCCGCCCGACTCGCTGCGTCTCGATATCGAGGGTCCGGAGGCCGGGGCGCGCGTGTACATCGAGCAGCTCATGCTGAGGACCGTCGACGGCATCGAGCAAATCGAGAGCGCCCGCGGCGACGTCTACCTGAGGTGGCGCGACTCGGTCCCGCCGTGAGGAGCCCCGCCGCCCCGACCAACCTTTCGGAGTGTCGCGCTGTCGTATTCTCCGGAGATCGGACGGAAGGCGAAACCTGTACGGGGTCGGCCTCGTAGGGATCCAGGTCGACGCAACCTCTACCGCGGGGAGTCACGAAGTTGAGGAAGCTGATCAAGTACTCGGCACTCGCATTCCTCGTCTGGGCCATCACCACCTTCGCCTGGGCCGCCCTCTCCCACGCCACCGGTCTCGTCGGGCCGGCCGAGGCCAGCGGCGCGTCACTGCGATTCGTGGCGAGCGCCGTGACCTTCGTCGATCCCCCCGGGATCCTCGGGGCCCCGCAGCGGCTGGCCGCGCAGCAGATCCGGCACGCCGCCCGCGCGGTCGAGCGCATCCACCGCGGGCCCGAGCGCGCGGCGGCGCGTCTCGTGGATCGACTGGGCCACGGCGCCCGACACGGCCGCCACGCCGGTCTCCACCGACACGCGATCCGCATCGAGCGTCACGGACGCGCCGTCACGATCCCGCTCGACGAGCTGGACGCGAGCCGCGAGCGGGCCATGGCGCGGGCGCGAGTCGAGCTCGAGCGTCACCGGCGCGACCTCGAGCGGAGCCGCTCCGACGCCGCGCGGCACGAGTGGCGAAGCGCCATGGAAGCCCGTCAGCGCGAGGTCGAAGCGCGCCAGAGGGAGCGGATCGAGCGCAGCGCGGCGCGAGTGCGCTCGCGTATCGAGCGCATCCAGGCCGAGCAGGCCGACCAGAACGGCGACCTCCGCCGCAAGCTGGCCGATCGGTTGGAGCGCCTGCGCGACATCCTTCGCGATCTGGATGACGAGCTCGAGAACGTGCGTGTCGAGGGGACCGCCGAGTTCGACGCGGATGAGCTCGCCGCCCGGATCCAGGAGCAGATCCAGGAGGCGCTCGAGATCCAGCTGGACGGGCTGGGCGACGCGGGCGCGACCGACGTTCCGGTGCGGATCAGGATCCGCGGCAACTGACTCGGGGGCCCCTGCGGGCGGCGCACCCCCGGGTGCGCCGCACCCCGCGGTGCGACGCACCCTTCCCAACCTTCCCTCCCCGCGACATTCTCCCTGTCCGCTCGGCGCACGCGCGGGGTGCGTGCGGTCGACCTGGAGATGAGAACCGAGGAGCTGGCATGACCCGCGGACGACCCGAGGACCCGCCCCGGTCTCCACGACGCCGCTCGCCGATTCGCCGAGCCCTCGTGGCCGGGGTCGGGGCCCTCGCCGCAGTCGCTCCCGTGGCGGCCCAGGCCCGGCCGATGCCGGCCATGTCCCACGATCCCCCCCCGCCGTCGAGCGACCGGATCGAGCTCATCGACGACCCTGCGCAGCAGACGCTCACCATCCAGCTCGGCCCCATCGACCTCCCGGCCGGGATCTCGCACCACGAGCTCGATCAGCTCCCGGTGCAGGAAGGCACGATCCCGTTCGACTTCACGATCCGCGGCTTCCACGTCGAGGCCGTCGACGGGGGCGAAGACCCCGTCCCCCAGATCGTGATCCACCATCTGAACCTGATCGATCCGGGGCGACGCGAGCTCTTCCTGCCCATCGCGCTCCGGGTGCTGGCGGCGAGCCACGAGACGCCGCCCGTCGAGGTGCCCGGCTGGCTGTTCGGGATCCCGATGCGGAAGGGAGCTCGCTTCCTGGCTCTCACCATGCTCCATAACCCCACGGACGAGACCTACCGGGGAGTGCGCATCCGGCTCGTGCTCCAGTACGAGCGGAGCGAGCACCTTCCGCTGTACACGATCGTCCCGTGGCACATCGACACGATGTTCCCCACCGGGAGCAAGGCCTTCGATCTTCCGCCCGGGGGGCTCCGCAAGAGCTACGACGCCAGCCCCGCGGTGCGCGGCCTCATCCTCGGGCTCGGCGGGCACCTGCACCGCTACGCGACCGCGCTCAGGCTCGAGGACGTGACCACCGGCGAGGTGCTGTACGAGGCCGAGCTGGACGTGGACGACGAGGGGCACATGACCGCGATCCCGCCGCTCCGGTACCGGGGCAAGGGCCTCGGGCTCCTCATCGAGCCCTCGCACGTGTACCGCGTGACGGCCGAATACCACAACCCCACGGGCGAGACGATTCCGGACGGGGGGATGGGGAGCGTGGCGGGGGCGTTCCTGCCGCTCGAGGAGTGGCCGGCGTCCAACCCGGCCGATCCGCTGTACGCGGCCGACTACGCGTGGGTCCTCGAGAGCCTCACCCACGAGGCCATGGACATGGACATGCAGCGCTCGAAGGAGACCCGACCGCCCCGCTGACCCCCCACCGGCCGCGGCCTCCGCGCGCATTCGCGGCGGGCCCGCGGGCGTCCCGGCTCAGCGATCCGCGCTGTACAGCACCTTCCCGCCGACGATCGTGTACACGACGTGCGTGTCGAGGATCTCGTCGGCCGGGATGGTGAGGATGTCGCGGGACAGGACGGTGACATCGGCCAGCTTCCCGACCTCGAGGCTCCCCTTGAGGTCCTCCTCGAATGCCGCGTAGGCGTTCTCGATCGTGTACGAGCGGAGCGCCTCCTCGCGCGTCATAGCCTGT
Source organism: uncultured Gemmatimonadota bacterium (assembly GCA_964499635.1). Lineage (GTDB taxonomy): Bacteria > Gemmatimonadota > Gemmatimonadetes > Palauibacterales > Palauibacteraceae > Palauibacter. The sequence continues at coordinate 94,448 of CAZCLY010000007.1, forward strand.
TCCGGGTAGAACGTGGAGCCGTCCTTCAGCTGGCGGGTGACGGCGCAGTGGAAGTTGGCGATCGGATCGACGGCCTCGACCGGCACGTCGGTCCCCTGCGTGACCACCGCCCCGCTGTGCATGAGATCCTGCCACACGTACGCGCCCGCACGGGCGCGTGCCTCGCCAAGCCGCAGGATCACCCACGGACCGTCGGAGCACGCGTGGATCGCCTGCATGGAGGCGATGACGCCGAGCCGGGCGAAGCGCGGAATGTCGGCCGGGTCGAGGTGCTGCGCGTGCTCGACGCGCCAGCGCAGGTCCTCGAGCTCGGGGTGGCTGTCGAACGTGCGCTCGTACAGATCGAGCACCTCGCGGTTGGCGCGGTCGCCGATCGCGTGCGTGTTGACCTGGTAGCCGTGCTCGATCGCCAGCCGCGCAACGCGCTCGATCTCCGTGGGCGGGGTGGTGGCGAGCCCCGTGCTGGATGGCATGTCGGCGTAGGGCTGGAGCAGCCACGCCCCGTGCGAGCCGAGCGCCCCGTCGGCGACCTGCTTGACCGCCCGCACCGTGAGGTGGTCGTTGCCGTAGCCGATCATGCGGTAGTCGTCGAGGTGGCCCACGAGCTGCTCGTAGCCGAGACGGACCATCACGTACAGACGCACCGGCAGCTCGCCCTCGTCGGCGAGCCGCTTGAACAGGTCGATCGTCCGGAAGCTCGAGCCCGCGTCCTGGAAGCTCGTGATTCCGTTCTCGAGCAGCTCCTGGTTGGCGAGGCGGGCCCGCTCGCGCATGTCGTGCTCGATGTCGGCCGGCGAGCGATCGGCCTCCGCCCCGGCCGCGGCCCGCCCCACGAGCCCCTGCGCGGTCTCGCGCAGCATTCCGGTGGGCTCCCCGGACGCGTCGTGCACGATCTCCCCTCCGTCGGGCGCACGGGTGGCGGCGGTGATCCCGGCGAGTTCCATGGCCTTCGCGTTCACGAACGAGGCATGCCCGCTGGCGTGCGTGAGGACGACCGGGTTGTCCGGGCTCACGGCGCTCAGCCCGTCGTGCACCGGGAGCCCCTCGACCATCGGGTCCGGGGGCTCGCTCCACTTCTCCTGGTGCCAGCCGCGTCCCCGGATCCACTCGCCGGGCTCCGCCTCCCGGGCCGCGTCGGCCACCATGTCGATGATGTCCTGCCACCTGTCGGCGGTGGTCAGGTCGAGGATGAGCTTCGAATCGCCCAGCGACATGAAGTGGCCGTGCCCTTCGATGAAGCCGGGGATCGCGAGCCGGCCGCCCAGGTCGATGACCCGCGTGCCCGCGCCGATCCACGCGGCGATCTCAGCCTCGCCGCCCACCCCGGCGATCCGGTCGCCGCGCACGGCGAGCGCCGTGGCGCGGGGCATCGCCTCGTCGAGGGTGACGACGTTCCCGTTTCGCAGCACGAGGTCGGCGGTCTGTTGGGCGGCGAGCGGACCGGCGCTCGCCAGCAGCGCGCACAGCGCCGGGAGCGGTCCGACACACCGCCTCGCGACCCGTCGAGATCCGGATTGTGGTGGGCGAGCGCGATTCACAGCGAGCATCGAGTTCCTCCGATCGTCGGGCGACACAGGGTGGCCGGTCGTCGCGAGGCACTATAGGCCGGGCTCGCAGGGGGGACCAGATCCTCAATGGCGACGCGCCTTTCTCGCGCCCCCGGCCGGCGGATATGTTGCGGGGCGGACCGGTGGGACCGGTCCCCGGAGCTCGGGCGCCCCGCCCGGGACCCACCCGCTCGCGGAGGAACGGACACCGGGATGCCCCACCTGAGCGCAGCGCGACTCCGGCTCCTGGCGGCGTGCCTCCTCCCGATCGCGGCACTGAGCGCGCGTCCGGCGCCCGCCACGGCGCAGATCGGGGTGCTCGGCGGATACAGCCGGGACTCGCTCGGCGACTTCACGGCCGGGGAGGGGTTCGGGCTCGCCGGCGACGCGGACGCCTTCCACGCCGGGATCTTCCTCGACTTCGGGTTCGGGCGCTTCGCGCTGCGGCCCGCGATCGTGTACCGGCGTCTCCCGAACGCCGGCTTCTCGGGGGTCGACCGCACGCCGACCGACATCGAGATCGTGGAGTTCCCGCTCGACCTCCGCCTCAGCGCCCCGCTCCCCGTGCTCAAGCCGTACCTGCTCGCCGGGCCCGTGCTGATGTTCCCATCCAGCCCGCGAACGAGCGTGGATCAGGGGCTCCCCGGCGCGCGCTTCCGACTCGACATCGGGATCGGGCTCGAATGGCATGTGGGCCTCCGCCTGTGGCCGGAGATCCGCTACGGCACAGGGCTGGGGGGGCTCGCCAACCCCGAGGCCGAGGCCGAGGCCGGTCAGAGCTCCTCGTTCGACACCTTCATGATCCGGCTCGGGGTGAGCTTCTGACCGATCGGGGGGCGCGACGAGTCGGGTCCCCGGCAGGCGGTCCGCTACGAAGCGTCCGCGACGAGCCCGCGGCCCTTGTCCGCGGGCGCCGGGTGGGCCACGTTCGAAGCTACCGAACAAAACCCGAATCTCCGCCGGACGGTGACGTGGACGCGCACAGGACGCTTCCCATCCGCGGTCGGGGAGCTCCGGACAACCCGCCCAACCGGTTTCGACCCATCGAGGTGATCCCCGATCCGGAGGCGGACCCGGCCGACACCCCCCTGCCGCGCACGCGGTTCCTCGAGGACTCGAGCCGCTCGATCCTGTCCCACAACGACAGTCCCGACGTGGGGTTCGACGTGTCGGTGAACCCGTACCGGGGCTGCGAGGTGGGGTGCGTGTACTGCTACGCGCGCCAGTTCCACGAGTACCTCGGGTTCTCCGCCGGCCTGGACTACGAGACGCGCATCCTCGTCAAGCGCGACGCCCCCGCGCTGCTGCGCGCGGCGCTCGCCTCGGACGGGTGGGAGCCGCAGGTGATCGCCCTCAGCGGGGCCACCGACCCCTATCAGCCGGTGGAGCGCACGCTCCGCATCACGCGCGGCTGTCTCCAGGTGCTCGCCGAGGCGCGGAACCCGGTGGCGATCGTGACCAAGCGCGACCTCGTGCGCCGCGACCTGGATCTCCTGCGCGAGCTGGCCGGATTCGGCGCCGCGGCCGTGACGGTGTCGGTGACGACGCTCGATGGCGCCCTCCAGCGGGTCATGGAGCCGCGCGGGGCCGCTCCGCACAGACGGCTCGAGGCGGTCAGGCGACTGGCGGAGGCCGGCGTCCCGGTCGGGATCAACATCGCGCCGGTGATCCCCGGGCTCACGGATCACGAGATCCCCGCCATCCTCGAGGCGGGAGCCGCTGCCGGAGCCACACGCGCGGGGCTGATCCTCCTCCGGCTTCCGCACGGGGTCAAGGAGCTGTTCGAGGCCTGGCTCGCGCGCCACTTCCCGGAGCGCCGCGAGCGGGTGCTGGCGCGCGTGCGCGATACGCGCGGCGGGCGCCTGTACGACGCACGCTTCCGGGTGCGCGGCCGCGGGGAGGGGGCGTACGCGGAGCACATCCGCTCCATGTTCGACGTGGCCGCCGCGCGTCTCGGCTACGAGCGCTCCCCTCGGCGGCTGTCGACGGAGGCCTTCCGGCGGCCTCGCCTCGGCCCCCAGCTCGGGCTGTTCGACGACTGAGCCCGCTCCGTCACCGGGCGCCGCGAGAGGCCGTCGCGGGCGCGGTGCGCCGACCCCCGCGCGGACGGCGGAGAGTCATCGGTCGACCCTCGGCCGGGCGACCCGGATGGACGCGGTCGGCGGGGTGTGCCGCCGGCCGCGCCCGACCTCAGGCGGAGACCTCGACCACTCCGACGCTCACCGCGCGGCGCGGAACCACGATGCGGGGGATCTCGATCGACGGCATCTCGAAGCGCGGGATCTGGATCTCCGGAATCTCGATGTCCATCCCCCCGACCTCGATCGGGCCGATGTCGAGCCCCCCGAAGATGAACGGGTCGATGTGCACCGCATCGGACCCGACGCCGTCCAGCCACACCCCGTCGCCGTCACCGCCGAAGTAGAACACGCCGTTCCCGCCGTTGTCCCCGACGACGGGCTCCTCGAGCTCCACCGTGAGCGTGCGCTCGCTGCCGTCCCGCATGACGCGGACCTCCACCGGTCCGGCGTCGCGGTCGTAGAGCAGCCGACCCACATCCCCCGGGTCGTCCACGTCGCCGCCGTCGATCGCGATGATCACGTCACCCGCCCGCATCCCCGCGGCCTCCGCCGGCGAGTCCTCGTTCACCGACACGACGAGCGCGCCATCCTCTACCCCGAAATACTCGGCGAGCTGCTCGCCGAGGCTCTGGATCGACACGCCGAGACGCGGGCGCGCCCCCAGGATCCCCACGTGGACCTGCGCAGGAGCCACCAGACGGTCTCGCATGTCCTCCCGCACGCGCCCGCGCAGCGCCTCGCGCTCGCGGGGCATGGTGAATACCCGCAGCTCGCGAGCCGCGTCCGCGCGATCCCCGAGCTCCACCGACACGGACCGCCGTCCGCCTTCCCGCACCACGGTCAGCTCGACGGTGCGGCCCGGTGGGGTCTCGCGGATGAGCCGCTGCAGCTGGGCGACGCTCTCCAGACGCTCCCCGTTCCACGCCACCAACACGTCGCCGGCCTCGAGCCCCGCCTCCGCGGCGGGACCGTCCTCGGTCACCTCGTCCACGTACACGCCGTGCTCCGAGTCGAGCCCGGCCTCGTCGGCGCGCTCCGCGTCCACGTCCCGGATGCGGACTCCGAGGTAGGCGCCGCTTCCGGCGAGCAGCCCGTAGACGCCCGCCGCCGCGGGCGGTCGGGCCATCGGCTCGCCCCCCTGCTGGGCCCGGACCGCCGGCGCCCCCGCCAACAGGGCCCACGCCACCCCGGTCCCCAGGCACCCGATCATGCCTCGCTTCATGGTTCTCCTCCGGTGTTCCACGTCGGGCGCGAGGTCGAGCTCGCGCGGATGTCGCACGGTCGCCGCCCCCCACGGCGCGTGCCGCGCTCCGGACTCGTCGTGCACTGGTTGGATAGCCGGACCGGCGGACGCGTTGCCCCGAGAGCCCGGCAAGCCCCGTCGCCGGCCGGTGGCCGCATCCCGCCGCCCGGTATCCACCGCCCGGGGCCCGCCGGCCCGCTGCAACCCCCAGCGCCCCCGAAACGTCCACGAAGCGAGGGACGTATGCTGCATCGAGGGGTGGACGAAGGGTCGAGCCACCGACTGCGGGCACCCTGCCCGCGGCCAGAAACAGCTCGAAGACCATAGCCGAAGTTCCGGCAGGAGATATAGATGCGACGTTCGACGAGGAAGCTCAAGGTCGCGTGGGTCCTCGCCCTGGCCGCGACCCCGGTGTGGGGGGCGACCCCGGCCACGGCCGTGCAGGAAGCGGCCTGGAAGACCGACCCGGGGCGCGCCCCCGAAGCGCGGGCCGCCGGCTTCCTGGCGCGCGATGGCTCGTGGGAGAGGGCGGCCACGCTGCTCGTGCGATTCGCCGACGGGCGAGCCCCGTGCGACGCCGCCGCGCGCGAAGCCCTCCTGCTCGCCGCCCGCTACTACGGCTTCGCGGGCGCATACGGTCGCGCCGGCCGCGCCGCATACCGGTCCGCCGAGTCGGGCCGGCTCACGGGTCGGGTCACCGAGGCCGCGGATGCCTTCCTGCTCGCCGCCACCTTCGCGCTCGAGGCGCACGAGCCGCTGCTGGCCGTGCGCGCCGCCCGTCAGGCATCGCTGCTCGCCGAGTCTCCGCTCCTCACGGCGGCGCAGCGCATCGCGATTCGGGGACGGGCCGACGCCGTGCTGGACGGGCGGGAGGCCACCGGCTGAGGACGATCCCCCGCACGGGGACCGCTCAGCGGTTGGGGGCGAAGAACAGCGGGATGCCGCCCTCGGTGGGGGCGATGACCATGTTGTTCTGCCCCTCGCCGATCTTCCCGAGCATCTCGAGATAGCGCCAGTACAGGTAGCGCTGCCCCGAGACGCCTTCGAGGCTGGAGGAGATCACCGCCTGGGCATCGCGGATGCCCTCCGCCTCGGCCCGCTTCTGGTTCGCCTGCTCGGCCACCACCTGCGTCTGGAACTGCTCCGCCTGTACCTGCTGCTCGCGCGCCAGCTTGGCCTCGATCGCCTGCCGGATCGACTCCGGGGGGACGACCTCGCGCACGAAGAAGTCCGTCACGTCGATCCCGCGCGGCTCGAGTCGCCGGCTCATGATCTGCTCGATGCGGTCGGAGATGCCTGCCCGCTCCTGCGACAGGATGTCCTGCGCGCTCATCTCCGCGATCGCGTCGCGGGTGGCGGACCGGTACGTGTTGTAGACGTACGTGTGCACGTCGCTCGGCGGCCCCACCGTCAGGTAGAGGTTCACGACGCTGTCCGGCACGATGCGGTACCGGAACGCCGCATCGACGTCGATCTGGAGCTGATCGGAGGTGAGCGCGGTGAGCGTTTCGCTGGCACCCTCGCGCGGGTACTGGATCTCGCGCAGGGGGTAGTTGGTCCACGACCGCAGGATCGAGTGGTACAGCCCCTGCCGGTAGGGCCGCGACCCCACCGAGCCGGTGACCGGATTGCGCTTCACCGCCACCTCGTACTGGTTCACCCGATTGAACCCGAACGCCATCACGATCACCAGGAGCACCAGAACCAGCGCCACCGCGACGGACCCGAGTCGAAGTGATTTCACCGTGTTCGCCATAGTTGACTCGCTTCCTCCGGGGTTCGACTCATCTCGTTGGCTCGCTCGCACCGCAACATAGCCCGCGTCCGGGTGCGACAGAATTCGATCACCGCCGTCCCGGCCCGGGCCGCCCCGCGATCCGTCTGGCACGCCGGCGAGACCGCCCGTACGATGCGATCGGCAACGATTACCCACGAACGGCGGGAGGATTCGACGTGGCGTACGCCCACCGGATGCGGCGACCCGAGGGGATCGGGGGGCGCGGCGCGCGGCCGCGGTCCTGCCCGGCGGCGCTCCTCGTGGCGGCAGGCGCCCTGGCCTGCGCCCCGGGACCGTCCTATGACGTCCTCCTCAGGGGCGGGACCGTGTACGACGGGAGCGGCGGCGCCCCGCGCACCGCCGACGTGGCGCTCGCGGGCGACACGGTGGCGGCCATCGGCGACCTGAGCGGGGCCACCGCCCCGGTCGAGCTCGATGTCACGGGACTGGCCGTGGCCCCGGGGTTCATCAACATGCTTTCCTGGGCCACCGAGAGCCTCCTCGTCGACGGTCGCTCGCTGTCCGACCTGCGCCAGGGCGTCACGCTCGAGGTGTTCGGGGAGGGCGAGTCGATGGGGCCGCTCACCCCCGCCATGGCGCAGGAGATGCGCGAGCGGCAGGGCGACCTGAAGTACGACGTCACGTGGACCACGCTGGGCGGGTACCTGGATGACCTCGTCGAGCGGGGCATCGCCACCAACGTCGCGTCGTACGTGGGGGCCACGACCGTGCGGGTGCACGAGCTGGGCTACGAGGACAGGGCGCCCACCGCCGAGGAACTGGGCCGCATGCAGGACCTCGTGCGCGACGCCATGCGCGAGGGGGCGCTGGGGGTCGGGAGCTCGCTCATCTACGCCCCGGCCTTCTACGCCGGCACCGACGAGCTCATCGCGCTCGCCTCGGCCGCCGGCGAGTTCGGCGGTGGCTACATCTCGCACATGCGGAGCGAGGGAAACGGGCTCCTCGGGGCGGTCGATGAGTTGATCCGCATCGCGCGCGAGGCCGGCGTGCGCGCCGAGATCTACCACCTCAAGGCGGCCGGGCGCGACAACTGGGACAGGCTCGATGACCTGATCGCGAAGGTGGAGGCCGCGCGGGCCGCGGGGCTCGCGATCACGGCCGACATGTACACCTATACGGCGGGATCCACCGGGCTGGACGCCTCGATGCCGCCCTGGGTGCACGAGGGGGGCCACGACGAGATGGTGCGGCGGCTGACGGACCCCCGCATCCGGGCGCGGGTGGCGCGAGACATGAAGACCCCCACCGACGCGTGGGAGAACCTCCTGCTCGCCGCGGGCTCCCCCGATCGCGTTCTGCTCGTCGAGTTCCGACAGGACTCGCTCAAGTACCTGACCGGGCGCACCCTCGCCGAGGTGGCCGCCATGCGCGGCACGCCGGTGGAGGAGACCGCGATGGACCTCGTGGTCCGGGACGACAGCCGCGTGGGCACGGTATATTTCATGATGTCCGAGGACAACGTGCGCCGGAAGATCGCCCTCCCGTGGGTGAGCTTCGGGTCGGACGCCGGGTCGCTGGCCCCCGAGGAGCCGTTCACGCGCTCGAATCCGCACCCGCGCGCGTACGGCAACGTCGCCCGCCTGCTGGGCCGCTACGCGCGCGACGAGGGCGTGATCCCGCTCGAGGAGGCCATCCGCAAGCTCACCTCGCTGCCGGCCGCCAACCTGTCGATCGAGGGCCGCGGGCGGGTGGCGCCGGGGATGTTCGCCGACGTCGTGGTGTTCGACCCGGCGGAGATCGCCGACCTGGCCACGTACGAGGAGCCCCACCAGCTCGCCGTCGGCGTGCGGCACGTGTTCGTGAACGGCGTCCAGGTCCTTCGAAACGGCGAGCCGACCGGCGCGACGCCGGGCCGCGTGGTGCGCGGGCCCGGGTGGACCGGGCCCGCCACCGGAGGCTGACGGGAACCGATTCGCCGCCTACGGCCCGCCGGCCGTCCCGCCCTCGAAGGCGCGCGTGTCGGCCGCGCCCCAGGCGAGCCCGTCCTGGTCGATGTAGATGCCCATGGCGCTCCCCTGCGTGCCGCCCATCCGCACCTCGTGGCCCATGGCCTCGTACAGCCGCCGGGTGTCCGGCGAGAAGCCCCAGTCCTCGAAGGTCGTCACATCCGGCAGCCACTGGTGGTGGATGCGGGGCGACTCGATCGCGCGCCCGAAGTCGATGCCGATCATGTCGAAGTCGATCGTGTTGAGCACGACCTGGAGCACGGTGTTGATGATCGTCCGTCCGCCGGGGCTCCCGATCACCAGGACCGGCCGTCCGTCGCGAGCCAGGATCGTGGGCGTCATGCTCGACAGCATGCGCTTCTCCGGCTCCACCAGGTTGGGGGGCGTCCCGATCGTGCCGCGCGTGTCCGTGCGACCCGGGATCGCGTTGAAGTCCCCCATCTCGTTGTTGAGCAGGAAGCCCGCCCCGGGGACCACGATCCCCGACCCGTAGCCCTGCTCGAGCGTGTAGGTGACCGACACGGCGTTCCCCCGCGCGTCGACCACCGCGAAGTGCGTGGTCTGCTCGCTCTCGTGCAGGAAGGGGCCGTTGAAGCGGATCGAGTCGCTGCGCGAGGCGTGCGCGAGGTCGATGCTCTCGCGGAGCCTCGCGGCGTGCTCCTTCGAGGTCAGACGCTCGCTCGGCATGCGGGGGTTGAAGTCGGGGTCCCCGAGGTACTCCGCCCGGTCCGCGTAGGCGCGTCGCATCGCCTCGGTGAGCACGTGCAGGTAGGCGGCCGAGTTGTGACCCAGCTCGCCGAGGTCGTAGCCCTCGAGGATGTTGAGCATCTCGACGAGCGCCACGCCCCCCGAGCTCGGCGGCGGCATGGCGTACACGTCGTATCCGCGGTAGGTGCCGTGCACCGGCTCGCGCTCGACCGCCTCGTAGCGGGCCAGGTCCTCCTCGGTGATCAGCCCTCCGTGCTCGCGCATGAAGTCGGCGAGCCGACGGGCGGTCTCGCCCCGGTAGAACCCGTCGCGGCCCTCGCGCTGGATGCGACCCAGCGTCTCGGCCAGGTCGGGCTGCCGCCATGTCGCGCCCGGCTCGTACGGCTCGCGGCCGTCCTCGAGGAACGCCTCGCGGGTCGCCGCGTACAGCGCGTCCCCGTTCTGGGCCAGACGGCGCATCCAGCCCTGCATGTCCCAGCTCATCGGGAAACCGTCCGCCGCCAGGCGGATGGCGGGCTCGAGAAGGTCGGCCCACGGCAGCGACCCGAGCCGCCCGTGCGCCATCCACAGACCGGCGACGGTGCCGGGCACCCCGACGGCCAGCGGGCCGTCGTGGTTCGAGTTTTCGCGCACACGGCCCTCCGCATCGAGGTACATGTCGCGCGTCGCGGCCAGGGGGGCCTTCTCGCGGAAGTCGAACGTGGTCACCCGGCCATCCTCCTCGTGCACCACCATGAACCCGCCCCCGCCGATGTTGCCGGCCGACGGAAGGGTCACGGCGAGCGCGAACGCGGTCGCGACCGCGGCGTCCACCGCGTTCCCTCCGCGCTCGAGGATGTCGTGTCCCACCTGCGAGGCCAGCATCTGGCTGGATACGACCATCCCGTCGCGCGACGGCGCCGCGAGCCGTCCGCCCTGGGCCGCGGCCGTCGACGCGCTGCACAGCCCCGCCCAGAGGGCGAGGATCGCCGCGCCCGGGACGACGTTCCATCGACGCGGACGCATGAGGGTGGGGATGTCGGTCATCGATCGGGCTCCTCGTCGAGAGTGTGCCTGAAGGTCGGCCGGCGACGGAGCCCGGGAAAGACCCGGCCGGCCACCGATGGCTCCGGCGTTGCAACTTCCTGCGGGCGACCATGTTGCGCGGGGCCGACGGCGGGCGATGACGGGGCACCGTCGATCCTCGTAAGTGGTGGTATGATGGTTACTTGTCTCGTTCGTTTCACCTCGCTCGACAGGCAAGGATTCTAGGAAATGGCTTCCGCAAAACACGGGACGCGATCGCGAAACACCACACGGGCTCGAGGCGGCGTTCGCGGAGGGTTCCGATGACTCCCGAGTCGGGCCGCTCGCCGGGCGGCACGGACGGCACCCCCGAGTCCCGCGAAGGCGCTCCGCTGGACGGGGACTCCGCCGGCACGCCCGGACCGACCGTCGGGACGAGCCGCGAGGCTCGAGAATCCGGCAGGAGCGACGCGACCGCCGACCCGAGCGCGGCCGAGGACGGCGCGTCCGGCGAGACCGGGGCGGACATCGACGGCTCGGCAAAGCCCGGGGAGGACCGAGCGATGCCCGACGGGCGACCCCGGAGCCCCTTTCTGATCCTCACCGGGGACGACGGCGGACGGCTCGAGCTGTCGGGCACGGATGCCCTCGGACGGGTGTCCCGCGTGCTGACCGGCTCGGACGGTGACAAGCCGCTCCTCGGGGCGCTGGTGCGGGCCGTGGATGCGGGGGTGGGCCCGGGCGCGTGGTCGGTCGGATTCGCCGTCGTGCGCGAGGCCGGGCGCGGGTCGCGGATCTGCGGCTTCCGGGCCGCGGACGAGAAGGGCGCGGCCGCGCTCCAGCCGGCGGTCGATGAGGCGTCTCCCGAGGAGCTGGACGCGGCGTTCGGTCCCGAGGCGGAGGTCACCACAGGGGTGTCGGAGCTGCCGGAGCCCCTCGGCGGCGCGCTCCGGGGTCTCGGTTGCGAGCAGGTGGATGTGTTTCCCGTGGACGCGGCGGGGCACCCGGTGGCCGCGCTCGTGTTCGCGCGCGCCGCGGACGCGCAGCCCGCGGCCATCGTCCGTCAGGCGATGGACATCGTCCGGCGCGCCCTCAACGAGATCGCGTCTCGACAGAGGGCCCACGCGGCGGTGGGGAACGCGGCCAGGCACGTCCGACGCTTGACGGCGGAGGCCGAGCACGCCCGACACCGGCTCGAGGAGCTCGAGAAGCGCTACGCCCTCCTGTGCCGTGCCGCCGAGCCCGGTCTGTGGGACTGGGATCTGGACGAGGAGCGCATGTACTTCTCGCCGCGCTGGAAGTCGGCCCTCGGGTTCGGCGCCCAGGAGCTCAGCGACCAGCCCGGCGAGTGGTTCGACCGCGTGCACCCCGACGACGCCGATCGCGTGGAGCTCGAGCTGCTCGAACACCTCGATTGGCAGTCCCCCCGCTTCGAGAGCGAGCACCGCGTCCTGCACGCAGACGGCACGTATCGCTGGGTCCGCGTGCGGGGCGTGGCCGAGCGCGGCGAGTCCGGTCAGGCGTCGCGCATGGCGGGATCGCTGCTCGACATCACGGACGTGCGCGAGCGGGACGACCGCACGGCGCGCGACCTCATGTACCACCGCCTCACCGGTCTCCCCACCGCCGCCCTGCACCACGATCGGATCGAGCAGGCGATGCGGCGGCGGGCGCGCCGGCCCGATCGGGCGTTCGCGGTGCTCCAGGTCTCGCTCGAGGGCCTGCGCGAGATGTCCGAGCAGGTCGGATCGGAGGCCACGGAGGAGCTCCTCCTGACGATCGGCCGCCGGATCGCGAACGTCACGCGCCCCGGCGACACGGTGGCGCACGTCGAGGAGCTCGAGTTCGGCGTCCTCCTCGACGACGTGAAGAGCCTGGACGACGCCCTGCGGATCTCCGAGCGCATGACCGCGACCCTCGCGCAAGGGATCCCGCTCGGGCCCCAGACCGTGTCGTTCACGCCGGCTCTCGGGCTCGCGCTGAGCCGCGCGGCGTACGAGAGCCCCGACGAGATCCTCCGCGACGCCGGGATCGCCCTCCGCCGGGCCCGCCGGGAAGAGATCTCGGTCCAGGTGTTCGACGCGGCGACCAAGGCGTTCGCGCAGTCGATGCTCGAGCTGGAGGGCGACCTCCGGTCGGCGTTCGACTCGCGCGATCTGTTCCTCGAGTACCAGCCCGTGGTGTCGCTGGGCGACGGCCGCATCACCGGGGTCGAGACGTTTCTGCGCTGGAAGCACCCGAAACGCGGCCTCATCCCGCCGCCGGAGTTCCTGCCGGTGGCGGAGGAGGCCGGCCTGCTGCCGGAGATCGGCTACTGGGTGCTGGAGCGCGCCTGCGCGCAGATGAGGGAGTGGCTCGAGCGCTTCAACCTGCGCTTCCCGCCCAACATCGCGATCAACGTGGACGCATCGCAGCTGTTCGACGAGTCGTTCGTCCCGAGGACGATCGAGACGATCGAGTCGACGGGGCTCGACCCCCGGCTCGTGCGGCTGGACGTGAGCGAGAGCGCGTTCATGAAGGACGGCCCGGCGGCCGGGCGCATCCTGCGGGCCCTCACGCAACACGGGCTGCGGGTGGCGGTCGACGACTTCGGCACCGGCTACTCGTCACTCAGCTACCTGCATCGGTATCCGATCTCGGCGCTCAAGATCGACCGCTCGTTCGTGAGCGGACCGGCCGGGGCCGGCAACGACTGGGACGTGGCGCGGACGATCATCCAGCTGTCGAGGATCCTCGAGCTCGAAGTGATCGCCGAGGGGATCGAGACCCGCGAGCAGTTCCAGCAGCTGCGCAAGCTCGGCTGCCAGCAGGCGCAGGGGTATTACTTCTCGGGCCCCGTGTCCGCCTCGAAGGCCGCCAAGCTGATCGAAGAAGGGTATCCCCTGGAGATCGAGACGACCGCGAGCTGAGCGGGCCCGCGCGGGCGGGGCGGCCGACCCGCCCAGCCGTCAACCCCCCTGGGCGACCGTCTCCTGGTGCGGCGACGCGGCGTCGGAGCACCCATCGGGCGATCGCCCCCTCACGGGCCGGGGGTCAGTTCATGGCGGAGGAGAAGATCGCGGCAGGAATCCCGAACACGAGCGCGAGCAGGAAGCCGACCGCCACGCCGGCAAGCCAGCCGAGGAACGCCGTGATGAGGGCCTGACCCGTCGAGACGTCAAGCGCCTGCCGGATGGCGATGAGCCCCGCGATCAGCATCCAGATCGAGGCGGCGGCGCTCACGAGCCCACCGAGCAACGGGACCACCCCGGCCAGGAAGAGCACGCCGGGCGACTGCGCGAAGCCGATCGTGCGCAGCAGCTCCCCCCAGGTCGCCGTGCCCTGGAAGAGTCGCGTGCCGATGAAGTAGGTGACCCCGGACCATACCAGCCAGCCGAGGAGCTGCGCGATCGGCCGCCCGATGATGCCGCCGCCACCATGGCTGGCCCCACCGATCGCGGCGCACACGGCGACGATGACGACGACCGCCGCGGCCTGGGTCGTCGCGTCGAGATCGTGCTCCACCTCTTCGTAGGTGGGGATGTCCAGCATCGCCGCACCCAGCATGCGTTGCACGAACGTCTTCTTCCCTTCGCTCATGACGTGTTCCTTTCGCTGGCGGCCCGAGGGGTCGGAGTCCACCATCGAACATGCCGGTCGGGCCCGGCGGGTCACAAGAGACGTCACGTGGCGAGGAGTTCACGCGGAGGACCTCAGCTGAGCGGGATCCGGCCGCGTCGGAAGCGCGTCCGGGCCACGGCGAGCACGGGGAGCCCGAGGAGCAGCAGCAGGGCGGCCAGACCCCACGCCAGGCGCGCCGGTGAGCCGTAGGCCAGCATGTCGACCAGACCGAGGGTCCAGCGCCGCGGCAGGAGGCGCAGGACCCCGACCGGGACGAGGACGAGGAGCAGGACCCCGATCGCCAGCACCTGCTGCGCGTGCCGGACCGACTCGGCCCGCATCGACACGACCACCCCCGCCGCGGCACCCAGCCCGCCGCCCGTGAACGCGACCGCGAGCACGCCGGCCGCCTGTCCGAGCGTCGGGAGGTACGGCCCGCCTTCGACGGTGAGGTTCACCGTGAGGATGCCGATCGGCAGACACAGGGCCATGGCGCACCAGATCCACGTCACACCGGCCAGCCACTTGCCCCACAGGATGGCCGAGTCCGACAGACGGGTGGCGAGCAGCGTCTCGAGCGTGCGCCGCTCGCGCTCGCCGGCCACCGAATCGGCGGTGACCGTGGTGACGAGGAACATCGGCATCCAGGCCCAGATGAGCGCCACCCACGGCCCATCGATCCACACCCGGCCGAGCTGCCAGGGCACGAAGCCGCCCACGATCGCGAGGAAGGCGAGGAGCGTGGACAGGGTGACCCAGCCCGAGTCCGAGCTGCGCAGCTCGCGCCATTCCTTGCACAGGACGATCCACAGGTCGCGCGCCATGCTCACCCGGCGGCCCGCACGGGAGCATCCTCGTCCCGGAACAGCGACAGCACGCCGTCCTCGAGCGAGCTCCCGACCGGCGACACCTCCTCGAGGCCCACGCCGATGCGGACCAGGAAGGTCACGAGGCTCGACACGCGGGCCTCGTCGGCGAGCGATACGAGCGCCCCCCGGTTCTCCCGCTCGACGGCGTGCACCTCGGGACGCTCGGCGAGGAGCGACAGGACGTTCTCGCTGAACCCTTCGCCCCGTACCCGGATCTGCGGGCGCGTGTAGCGCGCCCCGATCTCGTCCGGCGCACCGGTCGACAGGAGCCTCCCGCGACGCACGACCGCCACGCGGTCGCACAGCCGCTCGGCCTCGGCGAGGTTGTGCGTGGTGAGGAAAACGGTCACCCGCTCGCGGGCCGCCAGCCGGAGGAGGTCCTCGCGCACGTCCTGGGCGCTCACCGGATCCAGCCCCGCGGTGGGCTCGTCGAGGAAGATGAGCGATGGCCGGTGGATGAGCGCGCGCGCGATCGCGAGGCGCTGCCGCATGCCCCTGCTCCAGCCGTGCACGGGGTCCTCACGCCGCTCCCACAGCCCGATGCGGCGCAGGAGCTCTTCGCTGCGGGCCTGCCGGACGGCACGCGGCAGCCGGAAGATCCGTCCGTACAGGTCCAGGTTGTCGAGCGCCGTGAGCCGTTCGAGGAGACCGGAGTGCTCGAGCAGGACCCCGCAGCGCCGCCGGATGTGGACCGACTCGGTGCGCGGGTCGTGCCCCAGCACGAGCGCCTGACCCGCCGTCGGGGTGATGAGACCGAGCAGCACGCGCAGGGTCGTCGTCTTGCCGGCCCCGTTCCGACCCAGGAATCCGAAGATCGAGCCACGCGGCACGCTGAGATCGAGCTCGTCGAGCGCCCGCACGCCGGGAAAGTCGTGTGTGAGTCCCCAGGTGCGGATCGCGATCCGGGAGGGCGCACCGCGCTCCGAGCCCTCCCCGTCCGCCGCGCCGATCCCGATCGGACCGATGTGGGGTTCCTCCACGTGCTCCGCCTCCCGCTCCGGAGTGAACGCCGCTCCCCGAGCTTCACCGCCCCGGAGGCGCGCACCTGCCGGCGCGCCGTGCTCCGGGCGGCAATTCGCCTCATGTGCAGAGATCGTACACGCGCCCCGAACGTGGCGCGTCGCCGGTCGCGCGGTCCCTAACCCCATCGCCGGGAGGGGATTACGGGCTCCCCGCCTCGCCGCACTGCCCCGAGGGGCTGCGAGTCGCGTGCCGGCGCTGTCGAGCGCGAGCAACAGAACGGCCCGATCCGTAGGTTGAGCCCGCGAAGCGCGGAGGCCCTGGCCGGAAAGGACGAGACGTGGCGATTTCACCGGATACGAGAACCGACCGGCCGCCCGTGCCGGGCGTCGTGTCGGAAGAGGTGTTCGAGGTGGTCGAGGACGCCCTGTACGACCTGTGGAACGTCGCCAACGAGCTGGCCCGCATCCGAGCCCCGAAGCCCAAGTACTTCCGCGTCACGATCTTCGGGTCCTCCCGCATCCGGCAGGGAGACGACCTGTACGGCGAGGTGCGCCAGCTCGCCCGGCGGCTGTCGGCCATGGGGTGCGACATCGTCACCGGCGGCGGGCCCGGGCTCATGCAGGCGGCCAACGAGGGGGCCAAGCTGGGCGATCCCGAGAACCGGACGCGCTCCTTCGGACTCCCCATCGAGCTGCCGCGCGAGGAGGAGCCCAACCCGTTCGTCGAGAAGATCTACCACCACCGCACGTTCTTCTCCCGGCTGCACCACTTCGTGCGCTTGTCGAGCGCCTTCATCGTGATGCGCGGCGGGATCGGCACGATGCTCGAGACGGCGATGATCTGGCAGCTCCTCCAGGTGCGGCACGTGCAGCAGGTACCGCTCATCCTCATCGGCGACATGTGGAAGGACCTCGTGGTGTGGGCGAAGGAGCACATGCTGGCGCACGACCCCGACCTGGCGTCGCCCGACGACCTCGCGATCCCCTACTGCGCGCAGGACGTGGAGGACGCCTGCTCGGTGATCGCCGAGCGCCTGGCGCGCTTCAACGAGCGCCCGTCGTCCTGAGCGGCGGCCGGCACCGCGCGGCCCGCCGCCTCAGTCGAGCTCGACGACGTTCCCGCGCGCCGGGACCGAGACGCCCGGGAAGCCGCGCGCCTCGAGCTCGGCGGCCAGCGACTCGGAGGCCGACGGCTCGCCGTGTACCAGGAAGGTGCGCTCGAGCGAGCCCCGCTCGCGCACCTCGCCGATCCAGCGAAGGAGCCCGTCGCGATCCGCGTGCGCGCTGTACGCGCCCGTGCTGCGGACCGCGGCCTCGAGCCTGAACGGCTCGCCGAAGATGCGGACGTCCCGCGTCCCGTCGAGGATCCTGCGGCCCAGGGTGCCGGGGGCCTGGAAGCCCACGAACAGGATCGTGGCGTCGGGTCGGCCGGCGTGGTGCAGGAGGTGATGGAGGATGCGTCCGCCCTCGCACATGCCCGAGGGCGCGACGATGATGGCCGGGCCATCGAGGTCGTTCAGCCGCCGGGACGCGTCGGCGTCCTCGATGTAGGTGAGTCGCTCGAAGCCGAGCGGATCGCCGTCGGCCTCGGTCTCGGCGCGGTGCGACATCTCGCGGTCGTAGCATTCGGGGTGGAGCCGGTACACGTCGGTGATCCTCACGCCGAGCGGGGTGTCGATGTACACGTCCACCGGCGGCAGACGTCCCTCCTCCCACAGCCGGTCGAGCCGGTAGGCCAGCTCCTGTGTGCGACCCACGGCGAACGACGGGACGAGGAGCATCCCGCCCGTCTCGTGGCAGCGCTCGATCATCTCCAGCAGCAGCCCCCGCGCGCCCGACGGGTCCTCGTGCAGCCGGTCTCCGTAGGTGCTCTCCATGATGACCGTGTCGACGTCCCCGATCGTGCGGGGATCGCGCAGGATCGGCAGACCCCGGCGCCCGATGTCGCCGCTGAACAGGAGCCGGCGGCGGCGCCCCGACACCTCGACGTCGAGCACCACGCTCGCCGAGCCCAAGATGTGCCCCGCATCGATGAACCGCGTCGCGATGCCCGGGAACAGCGTGCGGGGGCGGTCGTAGGGGGCGGTCACGAACCGGTCGAGCGTCTCGACGACGTCGGACTCCGTGTACAGCGGCTCGAAGGGCGTCTTCCCCTGCCGCTCCCGGAGGCGGTTCACGCGCCGGACGTCGCCCTCCTGGATGCGGGCGGAATCGAGCAGCAGGTGCGCGGCCAGGTCCCGGGTGGCCGACGTGCACACGATCTCGCCGCGGTACCCCGAGCGGATCAGCGTCGGGAGGTTTCCGCTGTGGTCGATGTGGGCGTGCGACAGCAGCACGACGTCGATGGTGGTCGCGTCGAACGGGAGCCGCCGATTGCGCTCGAACGCCTCCTTGCGCGCGCCGTGATAGGTTCCGCAGTCGAGCAGGATGCGACGCCCGTTCGCCTCGATCAGGTGCATCGAGCCGGTCACGGTGCGCGCCGCGCCCCAGAATTCGATCTTCATCGGCATCCCGGTTCCGCGTCCACGGTCGGGCGGCATCGTGGCGGCGGCCCGGAGTGCGGTCAACCCGAGACGGGAGGAGTCCCGTGCGAATGCGTGGCTGGCGTGCGCTGGTGGTCCTGTTGGGCGTGTGCGGGGTGGCATCCTGGGGTGGGCCCCGCGCGGCGGGGCCAGCCGGGGAGACCGTGGTCGTGCTCGTCCGCCACGCCGAGAAGCTCCCGGGCGAGGATCCGGGGCTCGACGAGGCGGGCGCGGCCCGGGCGCGCGCGCTGGCCCACACGCTGTCCGCGTGGCGACCGCAGGCGATCTACGTGTCGCAGTTCCGGCGGACGCGTGACACGGCCGGGCCGCTCGCCGAGGCCACCGGCCTGGCGCCGGTGGCGCTCAACGGGCTCGACATCCCGGGGCTCGTGGCGCGCATCCGCGAGGGCGAGGCCACCCGCGTGGTGGTCGTCGGACACAGCAACACGATCCCGGCCGTGATCGCCGCGCTCGGCGCCCCGCGGCCGGACGACATCGGCGAGGAGGTGTACGACGACCTGTTCGTCGTCACGCTGCCCGCGGATGGCGGCGCGCCGGGCCTCCTCCACCTGAAGTACGGCGCGCCGACGCCGGGCTGATCCGGCGGAGCCGCGTCAGGCGTTCCCCACCGCGAGGAACTGGCCGGCGCCGGGCGCGGACAGACCGAGCGTGATCTGCAGCACGCACGCGTTGTCCCCGCGCTTGGGGCTCTTGAGCTCCCGGATCGAGACGCGCTCGCCGTAGTGGATCGCGGCGCCCGCGATCACGCCCTGGACCAGGGCGCACAGCACGCAGTCGGCCTCGATGCGGAGCAGGATGGCGCCGTCCGGCGTGACGGCGTACCGGAAGCCCACCGCAGCCGCTTCGCGCTCGTCCCGGGAGCCGGCGACCGGGAGGTCGTCCCCGAGCCCCCGGATGAAGCCCTCCAGATCTGGATGGCGCGCGAACAGGCTGGGGTAGCTCTCCGTCATCGCCGGCACCGCGTCCCGACCCAGCCAGCACGCCAGCGAGTCCGACGGCACCCCCTCGGCATCGGTGAGGAGCGACTCCCAGAGGGCCTCTCCGTAGCGCCGAACGAGCGTGGCCTTCATCAACCCGATGAGCTTCCCATCCATTTGACCCTCCTCGCCTTGCGGCCCGCGACCGCGGACGTGGCCCCGCCCGCGCGGGGGTTTGCCTCATCCGTCGCAAACTGCGCCAGACGAGAGCACGAACGGTTCTCGTCCGGGTCGGATCCCGAACCACCGGGCGGCCCGTGATATCGAGATTTCGGGCGTCCGCTCGGTGTCCCGCCGTACCCGGGCTCCTCGTGGGAGTGGCAAGGTCGGGACCGACCGCACCCAGCGTGGCGGCAACCCGCAACGCCGTCTCAACGCGGGGCCCGATCGCATCCGACGCCGCCACGGCTCGCGACGGCAGCCGACGAGGGCGGCCCCCACGCGTCCGCGCACGAGGGGGGTAATCGCTGCGTGGCGCGGCCCGGAGCGCTAGCTTGCCGCCCACGTGAACGCGCCCGGGCCGCCGGCGCCCGCTGACCGATCGATCTACGGAGATCGCAGCCCCACGGCATGCCCCTCAGACTCGTACGCTCGGACTCAAACGCGCGTCTCTGGGAAGCGTGCGCGGACGCGTTCCTCGACGAGCTCGGCGCCGCCCGCGGCCCTGTGGGGTTCCCTTCTCACCTGTGGCTGTCGCATCGGACGCAGCGCGACCTGTTGCTCGAGACGGCCGGAGGACGCGGGCTACCGGGCTGGCTCGCTCCGCCCTTCTCGTTCCTGTCCGAGTTCCCGCGCCGCTTCGAGATCGGCCTCCGCCCGATCGGCCCTCTGACCGGACGCCTGCTCATCGGACGCCTGGCGGCGCGCGCGGCGCGGACGCACGGCTTCGGCGACGTGGCGGGCGCAGACCCGGGCCGGGGCCACATGATCGATCGGGCCTTCTCGGAGCTTCTCCCGGAGGGGGTCGCAGCGGAGGAGCTGGCCCGCGCGCTCGCCACCCTGCCACGGGACGAGTTCACGGTGCGCCGCGACGCCTGGCTGCTGGACACGTACGAGCGCTACACGACGACCGTGCGCGGGCGCGGCCAGTTCGACCCGCGCTCCATCCACGCGCTGGTGGCCGACCGCATCCGGGCCGGCGCGCTGCCGGCCGCCGTGGGCGGCGCCACCCGGCTGCACGTGTTCGGCGTGACCTCGCTCCGCGGGCGCCGCGGTCTGTTCGAGGCCCTCGCCGAGCAGTCCGCGGTGGACGTGGTGGCGTACGTGCCCGGCGGGCCCGACGACGAGTGGGACGCGCTGGCCCCGGCCACCGACACGCCGCGCTCGCGGGCCGCTGGCGAGCCGCCGCGGCCCGCCGTGCAGCCGGCGCCCGACGCGATCCGCGAGGCGCGCTGGGTCGCCCGGCGGGTGAAGGAGCGCATCGCGCTCGACGGCGTCGCGCCGCACCGCATCGCCGTCATCGCCCGCTCGGGCCGCGAGGACACGCGCCGGCTGCACGACGAGCTGGAGCGCGCCGGCGTCCCCGCCACGTCGCGCCGCCGCTCCCGCCTGCACGAGGTCCCCGCGCTGCGCGCCCTTCTCCAGCTGTTCGATGCGGTGGCCGACGGGTGGGCGTGGACCTCGCTGCGAGCCGTCGTCGGCTCGCCCTACTTCGACGTGCGCCTCGACGTGCGCGGTCTCGACGTCCTCGCCTCGCGCGCCCGGCCCCGCGGGGTGCCGGAGTGGGCCGAGGGTCTGCGGCGTCTGGCGGAGGAGACCCGCTCCGAGCGGGGCTGGGTGCTCGAGCGGGCGGGCCTGTCCGCCGCGAGGCTGGAGCGCGACGTGGCCCGACTGGAGCGCTTCCATGCGTCGATCGCCCCGCTCGAGGGCGACCGCCCGGAGGCCGGCTGGATCGAGGCCACCCGCGAGCTCCTACGCGGCCGACCGCTCGATCTGCAACGGGCGGTGTGCGAGCCGGTGGGCGAGCGGTGGGACGTGGTGCGGCTCGACCAGCGCGGCGTGCTCGCCGTGGATGGGCTGCTGCGGGAGTGGTCCGATCTCCTGCCGCTCGCCGCCGTGGCGGACGGCGGGCTGACGGCCGCCGCGTGGCGCGCCAGGCTGGGGCGGCTGCTCGAGGCGAACGAGATCGCGATCTCGAGCCCCCGCCAGCGCGGCGTCCAGGTGCTGGAGGCGCACGAGGCCGGAGCGACCCCGTTCGAGCACGCCTTCGTAGTGCACGCCAACGACGGCGTGTTCCCGCAGCCCATCCCGGGTGGCCTGTTCACCGACGCGGAGCGCGAGCGGCTGGTGGCGGCGGGCGTGCCGCTCGCGACGCGTGCCCTGACGCTCGAGCGCGAGCGGCGGCTGTGGCGCGCGTCGACGGGATCGGTGCGGGTGGACATCACCTATCGGACGGCGGACGCGGGCGGCGTTCCCCGGCTCGCCTCGCTGTTCGTGCCCGATCACGACCGCGCCCGGGAGCTCCCGCGAACGCGCCACGAGCTCCCGCCGCAGGAGGGGGAAGTGGAGCGGCCGGTGACGGAGGCGGATGTCCTCGAGCACGAGATGCTCCGCTTCCGGCGCGTGCGTCGAAGCGGCCGACGGGACGCGTTTTCCACGCCCTACCCCGACGAGGTGCGGCACGCGGCCCTGTCGGCGTTCGGCGAGGAGCTCCGCTCGGGCGGGCTCGACGAGCATGCCCGGCAGCACGCGCGCCCGCGGATCGAGGGCGGCGCCGGGCTCGCGCCGGACTCGGAGGCGGCCGCGGCCCTGTTCGGGAACGAGCGACCGCTCTCGGAGCGCCCGGGGCCGTGGAACGGTGAGCTGCGCGATCCCGCGGTGCTCGAGCTGCTCGCGCGCCGCTTTCCCGAGGGCCGCGAGTGGTCCGCATCGCAGCTCGAGACGTACGCCCGCCGGCCGTTCGACTTCCTGTTGCAGCGCGTGCTGGGGCTCGACCGGATCGACACGGCCGAGGACGAGGCCGACCGGCTCACGGTCGGAGCACTCGTGCACGCCGTCCTCGAGGCGTTCTATCGCGAACGGCTCGACCGCCCGGCTGCGGAGTTCGACGAGGAGACGCGACGCAGTCTGGCCGGCGCCTTCGAGGACGTGTGCCGCCGCTACGAGGAGGACGAGCGCGCCTGGGTCGGGCTCCCGCACGTGTGGGCGGCCACGCGCGCAGAGCTCGAGGACCGCCTCGAGGCCTTCGTCCGCTGGGAGCTCGAAGCCCCGCGGCGCGCCATCCCGCACCGCGTCGAGCTGGCCTTCGGACGCGGCACGGCGCACCCCGCGGTCGATCTTTCCGGGCCCGGGCTCGACCGCCGCCCCCACCGGCTGCTCCTCGCCGGCCGCGTGGACCGGGTCGACCGGCTCGAGGCAGCCGGCCCGCCGAGGCTCCGCGTGATCGACTACAAGTCGGGCGGCGCGAGCTCCGCGCCGAGCCCGCGCGCCTTCCAGGACGGGGCCGCGCTCCAGGCGGCGCTCTACATGGCGGCGGTCGAGGCGCTGGGGCTCGGCCGCGCCGAGTCCGGCTCCTACCGGACGGTGCGCGACCCGGGGGACCGGGCGCGGCGCGGCCCGGCGGACGTCGAACCGGCGCTCCGGATCGCGCGCGACATCCCCGCCCGGGTGCGGCGCGGGCTGTTCGAGGGCGTGCAGGCCGGCTCCACCTCGATCCGCGACTGGCAGCCGGGCCCCGACCTGGTGCGCTCGGCGGCCAGGCTGTCGAGCGGCACTAGGTTCGACGCCGTGGCCCCGCTGTCGATCCCGCGCGCCGTGGACGCGGAGGCCGCGGAGTGAGCTTCCGCTGGACCCGGGAGCAGGTGGCGGCCATCGCGTCCACGGGGGACACGCTGCTCGCCGCGTCGGCCGGCACGGGCAAGACCACCACGATCGTGGGCAAGATCCTCTGGTCCCTGGGGCTCGACGTGGGGGCCGCCGAGGACGGGACGGCGATCCGGCCGTGCGCCTCGCCGTCGACGCTCGACCAGATCGCGGCCGTCACGTTCACCGAGAAAGCCGCCCACGACCTGCAAGCCAAGCTGCGCGCGGCGATCGAGGCGTCCGAGCGCGGCACGGAGCTCCGCTGGGAGCTGGAGCGCGCCACGGTGGGGACGATCCACGGGTTCGCGGCCGACCTGTTACGCGAGCACGCCCTGCGGCTCGACATCGACCCCACCTTCCGGATCCTCGACGCGCGCGAGGCCGACGTCGAGCAGGGAGAGATCGTTCGACGCGTACTGGCCGACGCGCTCCGCGACCGCGATCCGGGCGCCGTCGAGCTCACGAAGCGCTACGGGCTCCGCGGCTGGAAGATGTCCCCGGGCGCCGTGGGTCGCATCCGGGACGTGATGCGCGATCTCCGCTGGCGCGCCCGACAGTTCGACGAATGGAGCCACCCGGTCGAGGGCCGCCGCCACACGCGCGAGCTCGATCTCGAAGGGCTCGCGCGCCGCGCGCGCTTCGCCTCGCAGTGGGCCGATGACCCTGGCGCGCGCGCGCGCGACGAGCAGTCGCTGGAGCTGTCCGACGCGCTGTACCGCCTCGGGAGGACGAGCGTGGGCGCCTGGTTGACGTGGCTCGAGCACGAGAACGCGCGGGACTTCGACAGCCTCATCCTCGACACGCGCCGCCTGCTGACGCGTCCCGAGACCGCCACCGCGCTGGAGGAGATCCGCCGGCGACTGCGGCTCCTGATCATCGACGAGTTCCAGGACACGGACCGCGCCCAGTGGGACATCGCGCACGCGATCGCCGGCTTCGGGCGCGACCGCACCGGCGACGACCCCGGCGACGAGGAGGGCGCCGCCGCCTGCCCGCAGCTCGTCCTCGTGGGCGACCCGAAGCAGGCTATCTACCGCTTCCGGGGCGCCGACGTGGGGGTGTGGAACGAGGCCCGCACGACCCTGTCGGCGCGCGGGTCGGTGCTCGAGCTGTCATGGAATTTCCGGTGCGAGCCGCGCCTCGTCGCGTACGTGAACCGGGTGGGCGACGCGGCGCTGTCGGAGACGGCGCGCGCCCTGTCGGCCAGCGCGCCGGAGTCGGTGGTCGAGTACCAGCCGCTCCGCGGGGCCCGACCGGCGAGCCCGGCGGCGGGGCTCGAGTGGATCGCGATCGAGCGCGCCACCGCGGCGGAGCGGCTGGATGAGGAGGCCCGCCGGGTCGCGGCGCGCCTGCACGAGCTGCTGGACCGCGCCACGGTGATCGACCCCGACGACGGCGTCCAGCGCCGCTGCCGGGCATCCGACATCGCCGTCCTCGGGAGACGGAACGACGACCTGGCCGCGCTCGAGCCCGGCCTGAGGACGTACGGCATCCCGTTCTTCAACGCGGCCACCTCGGGTCTCGCCGACCGTCAGGAGGTGCTGGACCTGGTGACCGCGCTCCGGGTGATCGAGAACCCGCGCGACGACCTGCGGGCGTTCGCCTGGCTCCGGTCGCCGTTCGTGGGGCTCCGGGACGAGGTCCTGGCGCGTCTGGCGCTCGACGAAGGCGCCCTCGACGGGGAGGGCCCGACGCCGCGACCGCTGCCGCTCCTCGAGCGCGCCGCGCGCTTCCTGGCGGCCGTCGGGCGCGATCCGTCGGTGTGGTTCGCGGCCCCCGAGGGGGCGGATGTGGACGACATCGAGCGGGCCGCCCTGGCGCGCGGGCTGGCCGCGCTCGCCGAGGCGCAGGCGCTCGCCGATCGGGCCGACCACGCCGAGGCGCTCTCCGGCCTCGTCGAGGCCACCGGCTACCGCCTCCACCTCCTCCTGCGCGACGGCGCCCCGGAGAGGCTGGCCAACATCGAGCGCTTCCTCGCCCTGCTCGAGGAGTACCGCCACCTGACGCTCGTCCGCTTCCTGGCGCTCTGGGACCACTGGGGCGCGCAGGATCTCGGCATCCCGCAGGGTCGGTTGTTCTCGCGCGGCGACGACGTGGTGACGCTGTCCACCATCCACGCCGCCAAGGGACTCGAATGGCCGGTCGTCGTCCTCGTCGGCACGACGGCCGCCCTGGCCCCCACGGGACGCTTCGTGGGATCGCAGTGGATGGACCCGGTGCTCGGACCGGTCTTCCTCCCGCGGAGCGCGGACCGGGGCCCACGCGCGGAGGCGGCGCTGGCGCGGCGGGTGGAGCAGGAGCGGGCGGAGGAGGCGCGTCTGCTGTACGTGGCCACGACGCGCGCCCGTGACCGGTTGATCATCGTCGGACCGCTCGACACCCCGGGCGACAGCTTCGCCGCCTGGCTCGGGGTCGAGCTCCCGGATGCCCGCGAAGCGCACGAGGTGGCCGGCGAGGAGAGCGAGCCGGAGGTCGCCGATCGGCCCCGCCGCGTCGCGCGGGCCGAGGCCGACGACGCGGTCACGCGCACGGGGCGCCAGATCGACGCGTTCGGCGACGAGGAGCCGCAGTTCGACCTGTTCGACGGCGGCCCGGGCCCTTCCCCACCGCCGCGCTCCGACGCCCCGGTGCCCATGGTGATCCGGCGCCATGGGTCGTCGCTCCAGACGAGCCTCGCCCCGCCTCCGGTGTCGCTCGACTGGCTGCCCGGCATCGAGCGCGGGCCGTCACCCGCCCGGCCGCTGGCCGTCCCCGCCCCGCCCGGGCGGCTGCTCGCGAGCGCCACCGAGCTCATGCTCGCGCGCCGCGATCCGGAGGCCTGGTCGCTGCGCTACGAGCACGGGGTCGTCGGACTCGAGGAGTTCCTCGCCGACCGGCCCACCGGCGACCGGCTGCCGGCGGCGACGCGCGGCACGCTGATCCACGGCGTGCTGGAGCGGATCCGGGAGGAGGAGGAGTTGTCGCGCGTGCTGGGCGAGACGATCGCGAGCCTCGATCTGGGCGAGCTCGAGCTCGACCTGGAGCCCGGCTCCCGGTATCGCGAGGCACTCGAGCGCGAGATCGCGTCGGTGGTCCGCAGCCCGGAGTGGCGCTGGTACGTTGAGGGCCCGCACTTCCGTGAGCTGCGCTTCCTGTTCCGCTCCCCGGAGGGCTGGATCCAGGGCGCTTTCGACCTGCTGCGCCCCCCCGGCGAGGGTGTCGCCCCGACCCAGGTGTCGCTGTTCGCCGTTCCGTCCGACGGCACGCCGGAGGCGCGCCGCGCCTCCTGGGTCATCGACTTCAAGACCCACCGCGTGACCGCGGAGGAGGTGGCCGCGGTGGCCGAGCGCTACCGGATCCAGGCGGAGGTGTACCGGTCGGCCGCCGGCTCGCTGCTCGACCCCGCCGTCCGAGCGCGCGTGGCCCTCCACTTCACGCACCCCAACGTGCCGGTGGAGCTCTGACGGCCCGCGGCCGTGCTCCGGGCTCAGCCGGCGCGCCGGATCTCGACGCCCCCGTTGGTGGTGCGCAGCCGGATCGGTGGACCGCCGTCCCCGAGGTCCGTCGAGATCGAGCGGTGGATGCGGCCCGAGATCGTGATCGGGAAGTCGACCCGGAAGCCTCCGTTCCGCGTGCCGGTCTCGAGGTGGGCCGAGTAGCCGTCCGGGACCTCGAGCACAACACCCCCGTTGGTCGTGGTGGCCTCGAGCCCGCGGCCGTCCCAGCGCCGGCCCGCGAGGCTCACCCGCACGCCCCCGTTCGTCGTGTGCGCCCGCACGTCCCCGCCCACGTCGGTGAGCCGGATGCCGCCGTTGGTGGTCTCGAGATCGAGCTCGCCGCTCACCCCGCGCACCGTCAGACCTCCGTTGGTCGACTCGAGACGCAGGTCGTAGTTCGCCGGGACCTGGACGCGGTAGCTCACCCACCAGCCCTCGTGACGTCCGACGCGCGGACCCGTGGCCCGCACCCTGCGCCCCGCGCTCACCTCCACCTCGTCCACGATCTCCTCGGCGCGGGCTCCATCCCGGGCGCGGCCCACCACCTTCGCGAGCACCCGCACCTCATCGCGATCCCAGGCCTCGACGTCGATGCCGCCGTTCGGGGCCGCGTCGACCTCGAGAGTGCCCGAGGTGTCGAGCGTGTATTCCCGCACCTCGCAGAAGCGGTCGGCGGCGTCGTCGCCGTATTCCTCCGCATCGCACCAGTCGGAGCCCTGCGCCGCCAGCGCGGCCGGGAGGACGGCGAGGACGAAGGCCGACCGGAGACCGGTGGCCAGCATCGTGCGGAACCTGATCGAGCGCATGGCGTGCCTCCGCGTGGTGTCGTGGGGCGAGCTTCCCGGTCGGAGGCCCGCCGCTCCTATGTTGAGAGATCCCGCGGGCGGCGAAAAGGTTGTGACGGCGCCCTCTCCAACCTTTCGGCACGCGCACACGTCTCAATCCCGAACCATGGCCCAAACGGCGAAGCGGTTGACCGACAGCAACGGACAGTCCGAGGAGCTCCTCCGCGAGGCGGCGGATGTCGCCGCCGCGGCGAAGGGGGACACGGCGGCGTTCGAGCGTCTGTACCGGACGCACGTCGGTCGCGTGTACTCCCTCGCGTGCCGGATCGCGGGTGGGGAGGACGCGGACGAGCTCACGCAGGACGTGTTCGTCCGCGCCTGGCGGAAGCTCGACACGTTCCGGGCCGAGGCGCGCTTCGGATCGTGGCTGTACCGGCTCGCGGTCAACGTGATCTATGGGCGGCTGCGGTCGCGGAGCGCGAAGCACAAGCGCTTCGTGGGGAGCGAGCTGTCGCTGTCGCGGGCACGGGCCCGCCGGGACGCCGCCGAGATCCGGCTGGATTTCGACGTCGCGATCGAGCAGCTGCCCGACGGGGCGAGGGAGGTGTTCGTGCTGCACGACGTGGAAGGCTACAAGCACAGGGAGATCGCGGAGATGGTGGGCATCACCGCCGGGACATCGAAGTCCCAGCTCCACCGCGCCCGCATGATCCTGCGCGAGCACCTGGAACGCTGACGAAGACCGGGAGCAAGGAGCCGGAGAGATCATGACGGACCGTTTCCTGGACAGGTTGTCCGAATACATCGATGGTGAGCTGACGCCGGAGGAGAGCGAGCTGGTCGAGCGCCACGTGGTCGGGTGCGACGAATGCGCTCGGGCCGCGGACGACCTGCGCGCGGTCCGGGACCGCGCCGGCGCGCTCCCCGGGCGCGTGCCGGTCGAGGACCTGTGGCGGGGGATCGAGGCGCGGATCCACGACACCGGGGGCGCGTCGGCGATCTCGCTCGAGGGGCGGAGAGGGCTCCGCCGGCGCATCGCGCTCACCGTGCCGCAGCTCGCCGCCGCGGCGCTCACGCTGGCGTCCGTGTCGGTCGCCGGCGCCTGGTGGTCGTTCCACGGGTCGGGCGACGCGGGCGCGCCGCCCGCCGCCGCGGGGCCCGCCACGGGGGCGGTGCTCGCCGCCGACGGCTCGACCATGACGAGCGCCGAGCGGTACGCGCAGGCGATCTCCGAGCTCGAGGCGGCCCTGTTCGATCCGGACACGCGGCTCCCGCCGGAGACGGCGGAGCGCGTGCGCCGCGCGCTGACCACCATCGACCGGGCCATAGAGGACGCCCGTCGGGCGCTGCGCTCCGCGCCCGGCGATCCGTACCTCAGGCAGCACGTGACCGACACCATGCGCCGCAAGGCGGAGTTCCTGCGGAACGCCGTCCGGCTTTCACAGAGCTGATCGATCGTCCCCGTGGGACGCATCGAACGACATAGACCGAGGGAGTCATGCTCGCGATCCTGATCACGCTGGCCGGCGGGGCCCTGCTGGGGACGGCGCCCATCCCGGTGGGGGACACCACGTTCACCATCCCGGCGGGCACGCGGCTGATCATCGAGAACCGCGAAGGCGACATCGAGGTCATCGGCACCGATGGCCGCGAAGCCCGGCTGCTGGTGGACGGGGAGTCCCGCGAGGCGGACATCTACCGCTCCGGCTCGGTGATCCGGATCCGTCCCGGCCGCCGGTGGGAGGACGCGGACCTGACGCTCCGCGTCCCGCGCGACGTCGAGATCGAGATCGACGCGGGCGAGGGCGACATCCGTGTGCGGGGCTTCGAGCGGGGCGTGACGATCGAGACCCTCGAAGGGGACGTCGAGGTGGCGGGCGCGGGCGCCGTGTCGGCCCATTCCGTGGACGGCGACATCGACATCCGCGACGTCGTCGGTCCCGTGTCGGTGAACACCGGCGACGGGGACACGCGGCTGGAGAACGTCGGCGGACCGCTGTCGGTCCAGGGGATCGACGGCGACATCATCGTGCGGGGGGCGCGCGCCTCCGAGGTCGTCCTGTCGACGGTGGACGGCGACGTGTGGTACGAGGGGACGGTGGATCCCCGCGGCGAGTACGAGCTCGCCACGCACGACGGGGACGTGACGTTCGCCATCCCCGAGGGCGCGGGCGCCCAGGTGTCGGTGTACACCTGGGACGGGTCGCTCCTGCCGTCCTTCCCCATCGAGCTCCGCGGGACGCTCGGCAGCGTGGCGGAGTTCACGGTCGGGAGCGGCTCCGCGCGGGTGCAGCTCGAGTCGTTCGACGGGGACATCCACCTGATCCGACCGGGCGAGCGGACGCCCGGATACTGAGGCCCGGGGCGGCCGCGACGGTACGCGACCCCGCCCGGCGGGGCAACCCCACACCGGAACGAGTGTTGAGAGCATGATCGACGGAATGACGAGACGTACGGGACTCCTGGCGGCCGCGGTCCTCCTGGCCACCGCAGGGGGTCTCGCGGCTCAGGACTTCTCGTGGAACGGGTCCGTCGCCCGCGGGGACGCGGTGACGATCCGGGGGGTGAACGGCGACCTCGAGGCCCGTCGGGCCAGCGGCGGCCAGGTGCGGGTGAGCGCCAGCAAGCACGCGCGCCATGACGACCCCTCCACCGTGGACATCCAGGTCATCGAGGACGACCAGGGCGTCCTCATCTGCGCCGTGTACCCGACGCCGAGCGGCGAGCGCTCCAACCGCTGCGCGCGGGGCGACGCCTACCACATGAACAACAAGCGCAACGATGTCCAGGTCGACTTCGTGGTCGAGGTGCCGGACGGCGTCGATCTCGACGCGGACACGGTGAACGGCGACGTCGACATCGCCGGGCTCGGCGGGCGGGTCGACGCGACGACGGTCAACGGGTCGATCGACATCCAGACGCAGGGCACGGCGCGCGCCACCAGCGTGAACGGCGGGATCACGGCGCGTGTGGGCCGCATCGAGGGGGACCTCGAGTTCACCACCGTGAACGGCTCGGTGACGCTCACCCTCCCGAGCTCGACGCAGGCCGATGTGGAGATGTCGACCGTCAACGGGTCGATCGAGACCGACTTCCCGATCACCGTGCGCGGCAGGTGGGGGCCACGCTCCGCCCGCGGCCAGATCGGCGGCGGAGGGACCCGGCTCGAAGTGACCACCGTCAACGGCAGCATCCGGCTCCAGCGCGGCGGCTGACCCGCGGCCGCAGGCCCGACGGGAGCGCTCCGGCGACCGGTGCCGTCCGCCGGGCCGGGCCGCCCCGTGTCGCTCAGCCCGCGGCGCCCACGACCGCGACGGCCTCGATCTCGACCCGCGCGTCGGGGTCGATGAGACCGGCCACCCGCACGAGCGAGGTGGCCGGTCGCGCAACTCCGAGCACCTCGCCGTGCGCCCGGCCCACGGCCTCCCAGTCCTCGATGCGGGTGACGTACATGCGGGTGCGGACGACGTCCGCGGCCGTTCCCCCGGCCCGCTCGATCGCGTCCACGATGATCGCCAGACAGCGCCGCGCCTGCGCGTACGCATCGTCCGGCGGGCCGACACGTCCGTCCGGCCCCACGGCCACGGTGCCGGACACATAGATCGTGTCGCCGGCACGCACCGCGCGCGAGTAGCCGACGGTGGCGGCCCACGGCGCGGCGGTGGGCACCCGGGCGCGTCGGCCGCGCGCCTCCCCGGCTCGTCCCGATTCGGTCATGTGTCGGCCCTCCCCCGGCCATGGCGACCCGGTCGCGACCGGGTCACATTCGCCCGATGAAGCCCGAGACGCGTGGCACGCTCGCCATCGTCGGCTCCTCGCTCGGCTACGGCGCGCTCGCGGTGCTCGCCAAGCTGGCGCTCGAGGCCGGCGTGGGCGTGCTCCCGCTCCTCACGTGGCGCTTCCTCATTGGAGGCGCGCTCGTGTGGCTGTTCGTGCTCGGCACGGGTCGACCGGCCCCCCCGGGCGCCCGCGCCGCGGGCGCCGTGGGGCTCGGCGTCCTGTACGCCGGCAACTCGTTCGCGTTCATGATCGGGCTGGAGCGCCTCCCGGCGTCGCTCGCCTCGCTCGTGTTCTTCACCTATCCGGCCGTGACCGTCCTGCTCGCCCGCCTGCTCGGCACCGAGCCGCTGTCGGCGACGCGCGTCCTGTCGCTCGCGCTCGCCACGTCGGGCTGCGCGCTCATCCTGGGAGGAGGCCTGACCGGCGTCGACCCGGTCGGGGTCGCGTGGGTCCTGCTCGGCGTGGCGCTCATCTCGGCGTTCATCCTCGCCAGCCACCCCATCCTGTCCCGCGTCCCCCCGCTCGGCGGCACGGCCGTCCTCCTGTCGACGGCGGCGGCGGTCCTGGGGCTCGCCGCGCTCGCCACAACCGGGGTCGGGGTGCCGCTCGCTCCCCGGCCGGTGGCGCTCCTCGTTGCGCTCGGGCTGGTGTCGACGGCGGTCCCGGTCACCCTCTTCCTGCTCGGCATCCAGTGGATCGGGCCGGGGCGAGCCTCGATCCTGTCGACCATGGAACCCGTTGTCACCGTTGCGCTTGCGGCCATCGTCCTCGACGAGCGCTTGAGCGGCGGTCAGCTCCTCGGCGGGGCGCTCATCCTCGCCGGCGTCGCGTGGCTCAGGCTCGAGCGCGGGCCGCCCGACGTCGAGCCCCACGCCCCCTGACGGCGCGCGCCGCCGCCACCCGACCGCGACGCGCGCCGCGGGGGCGTCCCGGCCTCAGCGCTCGTCCCCACCGATGAGGCGCGTCTGGTAGCGTTCGAGGTACGCCCGGTGGACGGAGTCGTCGGGGTAGCCCTCTCCGGACCCGTACGGGTAGCGCGTCTGGGCGCGGAAGGGGAGCGGATCGACGCGATCGCCGGTGGCGGTGTTGAGGTCGCCGTCCTTCACCCACCCGTCCGTGTACACCAGCCACGTGCGGCTCCATCCGGCCGGCAGCTCGGGGAGCGGATCGACCGGGAAGCGCACGGTCACCTCGTCCCCGGCGCTGGCCACCACGTACCGGTCGTCCCCGTCCTCGAGCAGAGCGGTGACGTCGCCGAAGCGCGTGTAGCGCCCCGCCAGGGGGTGCCAGCGGGGGGCCGTGCTCACCGAATCGTGGTCGAACCAGTGGGGCCCGTCGGGCCCGCCCCGCCGGTACTCGCGCGAGAACCCCCGGTAGTGGAGCTCGGCGGTGCGGGGCTCGAGCCGCGTGATGCGCGTCTCGTCCTCGCCCGGCGTGGCGGGACCGGTCGTGTAGGACGCCTCGTCCCAGAACACCATCAGGTTCGTCCGGATGCGGACGCGACGGTCGGCCGTCGGGAAACGGCCGCGCAGATCGGCGACCACCGTCTTGTCCTTCCCGGACGGGATGCCGAGATCCGGGATGGCCACCCGCCAGCGCCCGTCCGGGCCGATGACGTCGAGGGCCGGGAAGCGGGGCGCGACGCGGTCCGACTGTTCCATGGCCACGTTGATGCTGGCGTCGGTCGGAAGCACCCAGCCCGTGAGGAAGAGCACCGGCTGGCGCCCGCGGGCGCCCTCGCCGAGATCGAGGATGAGCTCGTGCGGCTCGGCGATCCCCTGGAAGCGACCGGGCGCGAAGTCGCTCACGTACTCGAAGTCGCGGGCCGCCAGCGCGGGGAGCTGGTCGCGCCCCATCGCGTCGATCGCGGCCACCGGCAACCGTCGCTCGCCCCGCCGCCACAGCTCGAGGTCGGTGGGCGCGGGGGGCACGAAGCGCTCGTCCACGAACACGTCGATCGAGTCCGGGTGGTCGACCGCCACCAGCTCGACCTCGTCCACGTAGATCGCCTCCCACAGCTCCTCGGTGATCTGAAGAACGAGCTCGCCGTCACGGGGCACCAGCGACCCGGCCGGCAGCCGGCGGTACTCCTGCGACGGGAACGCCGGGGCGTGCCGCCCCACCCCGCTCGCTCCCAGGATGCCGAGCGGCATCCCCAGCGCGCTCTTCCACATCACGTCGCCCACGAACCGGTAGCGCTCGCCGTCCCACGTGTACAGGAGCGGACACGACCCCTTGAGCGACTGCTGCTCGACGAGATCCTGGTCGGTTCCCGGAAAGTACAGGTCCTGCGACACGCCGTTGGGCCACTCGACGCGGATCACGTCGGCCTTGAGGCGGCCGTCGAGCCCGATCACCGTGGTCGGATCCGACACCGTCCGCACCTGGAGCAGGTCGCCCGTGCGCACCTCGATGCGGGCCCCGATCCCGAACCGGTTGTTCTTGCGGCTCCCCTCCCCCAGGCCGACGAGTGACAGACGCACGAAGTGGTTCGCGCTCCCCCCGTCGTTGCGGAGCAGACGCGGCGCCCCCGCCCCGTCGAGCAGCACGAGGTCCACGTCTCCGTCCTCGTTGTAGTCCGCGTGCGAGAGCGACACCACCGTGGCCGGGAGGTCGGGCAGGAAGCGGGCGCCGGACGCGAAGGCTCCCGTGTGCGCGTTGCGGAACAGCCCGAGCCCCGCCCCGGTGCCGGTCCCCGCGAGCGCGATGTCCAGCCACCCGTCGTTGTCGAAGTCGAGGAGCTCCAGGTCGCGCGCCTCGAGCCCCCCGACGTCGAGCGTCGCGGACGCGGCGGGGTCGGGCTCGAAGCTCCCGTCGCCCCTGCCGCGGAACACGCGCACGCCGGCCGGGCCGGCCGCGAGCACGTCGAGACGCCCGTCGTTGTCGAGGTCGCCGATCGCCACCGCGTCCACCTCGACGTCCCCGGTCGGGAGACCCGAGGCGGCGGTGACGTCCTCGAAGCGCCCGCCGCGGCCGTTCACGAGCAGCCGCACGCCGCCCGTCCCCTCCGCGAGCAGCAGATCGAGGTCCAGGTCGTGGTCGACGTCGCCGAACGCCACGTCGCGCGTGTCGGCGTCGGCCGGCCCGGCCACCCCGGCGGCCTCGGCGAGCTCGTCGAAGGTGAGGTCGCCGTTGTTCCGGTACAGCCGATCGGGACCGAGGCGGGCCTCGAAGATGTCGAGGTCGCCATCCTGGTCCAGATCGGCGAGCACGGCGCGCCGCGCGAGCGGCTCGGGGTCGGCCGGCGCTACGTCGAGCGCCTCGAACGACCCGTCGTCCCGCTGGTGGAAGACGCGCGGCGCTGCCCCCCCGACGAACACGTCCAGCCGGCGGTCGTCGTCGAGATCGCCCACCACGGCCGTCGTCGGGGCGTCCACCGCGGCGCCCCCGTCCGGCGAGGCGTCCACGAAGCGGCCCAGCTCGCCGCGCAGGAACCGGGCGCGGCCGCCCGCCGCCTGGAACAGGTCCTCATCCCCGTCGCCATCCAGGTCGCCCACCGCCAGCGCGGCCGGCGCGCCGGGGCGGCCGACGGCGGGCTGCGGCGCGAGCGCGGACAACCCGGAGATCGACGTCGCGTCCTCGAACTCGAGCGCCTCGAGGACGGCGTCCTCCTCCTCGACGCGCAGCGAGATCTCGTAGCTGAACTCGAGACGCGGGATCCCGACCAGCGTGCGCGACGGGGGTCTCAGGCCCTCGACGTCGGCCTGGTAGGTGGGGGTCAGCTCGAACGACTCGCGGAAGGCGGAGAACGCCGCGGCCGCCGAGGCGGCGTCGCCCGCCCGGGCGTCCTCGACCGCCGCCTCGAACGGCTGGCGCGCGGCGGGGAGCAGGTCGGGCGCCACCTGGCGGAGCGTCTCGAGATCGGAGCGCGCGCCGCGCGTGTCGCCCGCCTCCAGACGGGCCGCGACCCGCTCGACGAGGATGGCGAGGTTCCCGGGCCGCTCGCGCGCGGCCGCCTCGAGCGCGGCGACGCGGTCCACGGCGGGCGCCCCCGTGTCCCCGTCGAGCGACGCCAGCATCCACCACACCCGCGCGCGGGTCGAATCGGCCGCCAGGGCAGCCTCGAGCAGGGCGCGCGCCGCGTCCGTGTCCCCGGCCTCCCAGCGTAGCGACGCGAGCGCCAGCTCGATCTCCGGGTCGCCCGGGTTGCGCTCGCGGGCCTCCGCCAGCCAACGGTCGGCCGCATCGAGGTCGCCGGAGCGGAGCGCCACCAGGCCGAGGCCGTGGTAGCCGGCCGCCTCGCCGGGCGCCCCCTCGACCAGCCGCTCGAACTCCGCGCGCGCATCGTCGAGCCGGTCCCGCTGGAGGAACGCCAGACCGGAGGTCCGGGCCGCGACGATCTCGGCCGGGGACAGCTCGGGGGCCGGCTCGCCGCACCCGCAGGCCAGCGCGGCCGATGCCCCGACGCACAGGAGGGCGAGCGCGGGCGCGCCCCGGCGGGGCGGGAGCCCCGCGCCCGGCCGTCGCCGGCCCCGCGCGTGCCGGCGAGTCATCCGTCGGCGGCCGGGAGCTCTTCGATGTCGGCGGTCCACTCGACCTCGACGGCGCCGGCCAGCGAGCGCGCGGTGGGGCACTTGGACGCGTGGCGCTCGAGCGCGCGCTCCACGGTGTCGCGCGTCCCCGCCGGGATCCGCAGCCGGTAGTGGACGACGATGCGCGTGAGGATCGGAAGGCCGTCCCGGATCTCGTTGATGCCCTCGAGGTCCGCGCTGATCTGGTCGGGCTCCAGGTGGATGCGACGCACTTCCAGCGCGCCGTTCAGGGTCCCGAGCATTCAGCCACCCGCGGCGGCCACCAGGTAGTCGACCGGGAGCGGGAGGTCGTCGCCTTCCAGCCGATAGTGCTCCTTCACCACCCCGTGAACCCCCATGTCGAACTCGCCGCCGGCTTCGAGATGGGCGCGGCGCCACACGCCCTCCACCTTGCGGACCGACGAACGGGAAACGTAGAACGGCTCGGACACGTAGGACCTCCAGGGTTTTCTTTGCGGCGGCTCGCGCGCTCCCCCCATCTTCGACGGCAATCTAGAGTCCCGCCGGGAACCGACCAACCTCGAGAGGCTCGCGTGAACAACCGGAGGGCGCCGTGGACCGCGGCGCTCGGAATCCTCTCCGTAACCGCCTGCTCCGGCCCCTCCGGGCCGGGGCCTGAGGACGGCGTCGCATCCGGTGAGCTGGCGCGGGTCGCGAGCCGGTTCTGGGACTTCTACCTCGCGTGGCACCCGCTCGAGGCCACCTACCTGGGCAGGCGCGAGTTCGGCGACCGGGTGACCGACATCTCGCCGGACGGACGGGAGGCACGGCGTCGGCAGACGACCGAGCTCCTCGATTCGCTGGCCGACATCGTCCCGGACACGCTCGACCTCCCGGACCGTCTCACGTACCTGGCGCTCGAGGACGGGCTCGGGACCGAGCTGGCCCGCGAGCTGTGCGAGCCGGAGCAGTGGGTGGTCGACCACCGCGAGGGCGTCCAGATCGCGTTCCTGAACATCGTGTCGGCCCAGCCGCTCGACACGCCGGAGGACGGGGAGCGCATGCTCCACCGCTGGAACGGCATGGCGGAGTACATGGACGACTACGTGTCGAACCTGCGCGCCGGCCTCGAGCGCGGTCGGGTGGCCGCCCGCGCGTCGGTCGACCGCACCATCGCCCAGCTCGACGCGCTGCTCGAGCGCCCGCCCGAAGAGTGGCCGCTGTACGCCCCCGCCGCCGCGCCGCTCGACGACTGGCCGGAGGAGGCCCGGCACGAGTTCCGGGCCCGCATCCGCGAGGTGTCGGGCGACCGCATCCGTCCCGCGTACCAGCGGTTGCGCGACTTCCTGCGCGACGAGCTGTGGCAGGCCGCCCGCGACGACTCGACCCCCGGCCTGGCGTCGCTGCCCGGGGGTCCGGAGTGCTATCGGGCGCTCATCCGCGACTACACCTCGTTGGACCTGACGCCGCAGGAGATCCACGACATGGGACGGCGCGAGTTGGCGCGGGTGCACGACGAGCTCCGCGAGCTCGGGTCCCGCGTCCTCGGCACGTCCGATCTGTCGCGCATCCAGCGGCGCCTTCGCGAGGATCCGGCCATGCACTTCCGCTGGCCGGGCGAGATCGTGCAGGCCGCCGAGGAGGCGACCGCGCGGGCTCGGGCGGAGATGCCGAACTGGTTCGGACGCACCCCGAAGGCGAAGCTCTCGATCCGGCCGATCCCGCTCTACGAGGCGCCGCAATCGATCGTCGCCTACTACCGGCAGCCGGCCCCCGACGGCTCGCGGCCCGGCGTGTACTTCGTGAACACGTACCGTCCCGAGACCCGTCCCCGCTATCAGGCCGAGGCGCTCACCTTCCACGAGAGCATCCCCGGCCACCACCTGCAGACCGCCCTCGCCCAGGAAGCCGAGGGGATCCCGGAGTTCCGGCGGCACTTGGGGTCGACGGCGTTCGTCGAGGGCTGGGCGCTGTACGCCGAGCGCCTCGCGGACGAGATGGGGCTCTACTCCGGGGACCTCGACCGGATGGGGCTCGTGTCCTACGACGCGTGGCGGGCGAGCCGGCTCATCGTGGACACCGGCATCCACGCGTTCGGCTGGTCGAGGCAGCGCGCGATCGACTTCCTGCGGGACAATACGCTGCTGGCGGAGTCGAACATCGAGAACGAGGTGGACCGCTACATCACCTCACCGGCGCAGGCGCTCACCTACAAGCTGGGCGAGCTGGAGATCCTGTCGCTTCGCATGGAGGCGAAGGAGCGGCTGGGCGCGAAGTTCCGGATCGCCGACTTCCACGACCGGGTGCTGGAGAACGGGGCGCTCGGTCTCCCGGCGCTGCGGGAGGTGGTGGGGCGGTGGATCGAAGGGGAGGAGGAGACACGGACCGGCGGGTGACCCCGCCGGTCCATGGCATCATCCCGTGAGCGTCGTCAGACGGCGTCGCCCTCCGGCGCGAGGCGATCGGCACGCCGCTTCTTGAGCCGCGCGCTCGCGTAGCCCGCCAGCCCGATCCCGAACAGCGTGGTGCTGACCGGCTCGGGCACCTGGGACATCGGGGGCCGCGACGTGTCGGGCGGCAGACCGAGGTCGCCGGGACCGCCGCCGCCGGTGTCGCCACCCGTGTTCCCGCCGGTGTCGCCACCCGTGTTCCCACCGGTGTCGCCACCCGTGTTCCCGCCGGTGTTCCCACCCGTGTTCCCACCGGTGTTCCCGCCGGTGTTTCCACCGGTGTTCCCACCGCTGCTTCCACCGGTGCCGGTGCCCCCACCGGCCGCGTCTCCGCCGTTGCCGCCCGACCCGGAGTCGTTGCCCGAGTCGCCGCCGTCACCCGGATCCGGAAGCCCGGCCGCGGGGTCGCCCAGACCAGGGGTGTCGATCAGCGGATCGTGGCCGTCCGGACCGAGCACTCCCAGCGCGGCGGGCAGCGCCACGAGGAAGTAGGCGCCGATCGGGGCGCCGCAGTGCTCCTCGGCGGTGTCACCATCCTCCATGCCGCGGGCGCGGGCCATCCACACCTCGCCCGGGCGACACCCGACCTGCCCCGGACCCGCGGCGTCGGCCGCCGGCAGCACCTCGGGCACGTCGGCGCACGACGCGTCTCCCTCTTCGTCGCCCGCCGCATCGCATGTCGGCGTCTCATCCGCCCGCGTGTCCGCGACGGTCGCGTTGGGCGAGAACAGCACCAGCCGGTCCCCCTCCGCGCTCACCTCGACGGCGGCGCAGCTGGCCATCCAGCCGCTGCAGGTGGGGACCTGGGCGGCCGCGGGGCCGCTCAACGACAGGAGCCCGAGGGTCGCGACGACTCCCGGGAGAACGAGAGAACGATGAGTCTCGATATGCATATGACGGCTTCCGACTTCGAACGTGAAACTCTCCCCCCGACCGACGAGTTCGTCGGGCCGGACCCTCCCGATCCGGCACGGGGTCAGGTCGCAAGAAGCGTGTCAGGGGGACCTGCAGCCGCAAGTCATTGGGCGACCCCGGGTTCGTCCGCGCGGGGCCCTGCGGAGGGTGCTACGGTTGTGGCGTGGACCCCACGAAACGGGGGCTCAGCGGATGGAGATCGCCGACTGTGCCAGATTGTTGTTGATGATCCACACCACGGCGTCCCCGGGCTCCACGTAGAGCTCGTCGGACACGTACCCGACGCGCGAGCCCACCGGGAGCGCGATGAACACCAGACCGCGGCCGCTGCTCAGGGCGAGGCCGGGCACCTTGAACTCCTGCTCGTCGTTGCTGGTGACCATCCCGAGCGAGAAGCGCTGCCCCGCGCCGACCACGTACGCGTGGACATCGAGCCAGTTGTGGTTCCGGACTTCCACCGTGACGGGGAGATCGAGCCGGCCGGCGGAGGGCGTGTTGCCCGTGGCGCAGGCGACGGGCACGAGCGCGAGCAGCGCGATGGCGAGCTTCATCGGTCTCCCGTGGGCTCGAGTCGGCGGTTGCCGGACGCGAGCGCGGCGTCCGGGATCTCCGCAGGTGGACGCCTTCTACCCCGGCGGGAGACCGCCGATCCGCGGCGGAAGGACGCCGGTTGAGGCTCGGTTGAAGGCGGCCCCCACGCTCGGTCCATGGAAAGGACACCCCCCTTCCCGGACGCGATGGGACCGGACGCCGGCCGCGCCGGGTTCGCCCTGCCCGCCACGCTGCTCGTGCTGGCCCTCGTCTGCCTCCTGACGGCCACCGGATTCTTCGCCTCCTGGCTCGAGGTGCGCTCCTCGGGCGCGTTCATCGCCGGCACGCGGGCCTTCTACGTGGCCGACGCCGGGCTCGCCACGGCGCTCGCCACCGCGTCGCCGGGCTCGCCGCTCACGATCGCGGTGGGCGGCGGCGTGGCCACCGTGCGCTTCCGGAGGCTGCTCGATCTGGGTCCCGGCGAGGCCCTCTTCCTGGTGGACGCCGACGGCGCGGTGGTGGCCCGGGGTGACACCACGCGCCGGGGCGTGACGCGGGTGGCGTGGGTAGGCGACCCTCCCCGGGCCGCCGCCGCCCTGCTGGTCGCCGACACGCTGCGGGCCGCCTCCGCCACCGGGATCCTCTCCGGGATCGACCTCGGGCCGTGCGGGGGAGGCCCGATCGCCGGCGTGGCCTCCTGGCTTCCGCCGGCGCTCGGCCCGGGGCTCGCGGCGAGCGGGACGCCCTCGTCGGCCACCCTGTCGCCGGCGAGCGGCGTGACCCGGATCACGGGGATCCGCTGGGCCGATCTCGTCGGGGCCGGCGGCCCGGTGCCGGATGCCGTCGTGCCGCCCGACCCGTGGCCCTCCTCGGGCTCGCCGACGTTCGTCCGGGTCGGGGCCGCCGGTCCGCTGGGGCCGGGGCGGTCGGGAGCGGGGGTTCTCCTGGCCCCGGGCGATCTCCGGCTGGACGATGGGTTCGGCTGGACCGGGCTGATCCTCGTCGGGGGCTCGCTGTCGCTCGCCGGGGACGTGACCGTCCGCGGCGCCGTGGCGACCGGGCTCGACACGACCCGTGCCGGGGTCACCGATCTGGGTCCCGGACGGGTCGACGTCGCCTACGACTCGTGCGCGGTGGCCGCCGCGACCGCGCGGCTCAGGCCACTCCCGGCCGCCATCCCCGGCAGCTGGAGGGAGCGCTGGTAGGCGGCCCCGTGGGGGGGGCGATCCGTCACGGGCTCGAAGGACGCGGACGGGCCGCCAGATCGGCGCGGAAGCCTTCGAGCACATCCCGGAGATCGGCGTCGGTGGCGCGATTCGTCTGCTGCCGGATGTCCTCGTGGCCGAACAGCTCCTCCGGCAGCGTCTCGTACTGGATGTACTCCCACTCCGGGCTCGTCAGCGACCGCAGGTAGCCGTATCTGGAGGGGAGCACGGAGTCCACCCAGGGACGCCGGCCGAGCTCCGAGAGCGGATACGGCCACGTCGCGGCCGCCGTGCCGTCGCTCCACAGGGGGACCAGCGACGGGCTTCCGTACGTCGCCGCCTCCGGACCCGCCAGGAGCTCGAGCAGGGTGGCCGGCAGCGAGGCGTTCGACACCGGACGGGCGATCCGCGCGCCGGCCGGGACCGTCCCGGGCCACCAGAAGATCAGCGGCACGGCGATCTCCTCGCCGTACAGCGTTTCGCCGTGCAGGTACAGCCCGTGCTCGGCGAACCCCTCCCCGTGATCCGAGGTCACGACCACCAGGAGATCCTCGTCCGGGCGCAGCCGGCGGATCCCCTCGACGAGCCGTCCGATCTCGTGGTCGGCGTAGGCGATGCCGCCGTCGTACGCCTCCATCTCGCTCTCCCGCTCGGCGGGGGTGAGCTTCGAGAGCACGCTTCCCCTCCGCCAGTCGAGCGCCCCGCCGGGCGTCACGCCCTCGGGGGCGAACCGACTGCGCCACGGCTCGGGCGGGCGGTACGGGTCGTGGGCGTCGAAGTAGTTGATGAACGCGAAGAAGCGGTGCTCTCCGTCGGCGCGTACCCAGCGCAGCACCCGGTCGGTGCTCAGCGTCGCGTGCTTGCGGCTCGGGACGTCATCGAGCCCGATCCACAGCTCCCCCACCCGCTCGCACGTCTTCCCGAACACCGTGCGAAAGCCCATGTCCAGCGGAGTCTGGTAGAAGTCCTCGAAGCGGATGAAGCCGCGCCCGAACCCCTGCTCGCGCGTGAACCAGAAGGGGTTGGCGGAGAACGCCCCGGTCCTGTAGCCCAGGGCCCGCATCGACTCCGCGATGGAGGGGTAGTCCCGTTTCCCGAACTCCTTGAAGTCGAGCCACATGACCCCGTGCTCGTACGGGAACAGCCCCGACAGGAGAGAGGCGTGCGAGGGGAGCGTGTACGGGGCCGCGGAGCGCGCGGTCTCGAACAGCGTCCCCTCGCGCGCCAGGCCGTCGATGAACGGCGTCGTCTGGCGCTCGTAGCCGTAGGCGGACAGGTGGTCGGCCCGCAGCGCGTCGATCACGATGACGACCACGTTGGGTGCGCCCGGCGGCGTGGCGGGCAGCGCCGCCACGGCCGAGTGCTCCTGCCAGGCGATCGTCCCCTCGACCGCGACCGCCATCGCGAGCGCGACCCCCACGAGGCCGGGCAGCGTGCGCGAGAACAGGCGGAGCGCGCCGCGCTCGTGCGCCGAGAACCATCGGTACAGGACCGACGCCATCCCGATGGCCAGGATGGCGAGGGCGATGGGGCGCAGATAGGCCTGGAACAGGAGCGCGACGAAGTTCGCGGTGGCGGCGAGCGCGATCGCGAAGCCCGCGAGGGGAAGCGAGCCCCGGCGCGGGAGCACGAGCGCGAGGACGGCGAGCAGGAGACCGAGGCCGAGGAACATGAGACCATCGAACGTCGGCGCGATCCACAGCACCCGGGTCCACACGCCCGTCAGGCGGCCGAGGCGCTGGATCACCATCCAGCCGATCCCCTCGATCAGCCCCACCACGAGTCCCATCCACACGGCGGCGACGACGATCTGTCGGGCCGTCGCCCCACGCGAATCCGGCAGGGTGTCGTTCACGCGCGCGGTCCGTCCTCCGGTTCGAGACTCGCTTGTCCGGCGATCCCGGCAGGTCCCTTCGTGACGTCGGGTCGTGCGGCCGCACCCGGCCGCTCCGGCCCGCACGCGACCGAATGCAAGACCCGTGCGTACCCCCGCCCGCGCCCGCTCCGGTGCACCGCCGCCACGGCGGGAGCCGGCGTGCGGCCGCCTCGGCTCACGCCCCCGGCAGCCGCCGCGCGAGGAGCTCGAGGAGCCCCTCGAGGTTGTCGACGTGGAGCCAGTGTCCACCGTGGAGCTCGTGGGCGAAGGTGCCGTCGCCGGCGCTCCGGATCCGCTCCATGTCCGCGTCGCTCAACACATCGGACTCCGTGGCCCGCACCAGGTGGATCTCCGTCCCCCGCGGCGGGCTCGCGACCACGTCCCACAGGTCCCGACGGAAGAAGTCGCCGAGCAGCGACTCGAGCCCGCCGAGATCGAAGCGCCACACGAGCTCCCCGTCCGCCGGCACCAGATTCGTGGCCATCCACTGCGCGACGTGCCGGGCGAAGCCCTCGCGCTCCAGGGCTTCGACGCACGCGGCGCGATCCGGGAAGCGCGACGGGAGACGCTCGAGCGCCTCCAGCATGCGCACCGCGCTCCCGCCGGGCGTCCGCCTCGACGGTGTCGAGTCGACGACCCACACCTGCGCGGGGTGGAGCGCCGGAGCGGTCATGAGGGCCACCTTGCCGCCGAAGGAGTGCCCCAGCACGGCGCCCGCGCGCCGATCGATGGAGCGCGCCAGCTCGCCGAGGTCGTGCACACAGGCGGCCAGCGTGTGGGGAGGCTCGAAGCCCTGCGAGTGGCCGTGCAGACGCAGATCGACGAGGATGACGCCCCAGTCGGGCCGCGCGCCCGCGAGCCGGCGGGCCAGCGTCGCCCAGTTCCGGCCGGCGCCGAAGATGCCGTGCAGCACGTACAGCCAGCGGTCGTGCCCACCATCGGCGATGACGTGGTGATGGAGCGTCGGCTGTGTCAGTATCGGCTCCCGCGCCGAGGGTCCCACGCGTTGCGTCCCGCCAGGTCGCCGGCGCGGACGCGGGCCGGTGACCGCGGCGGAACCTAGTCACCCGGAGGGTCGTGAGCCATCGAAGCCAGGACACCCGGTTCCGTCCCTTCCCGGGGACGAGGAACCCACATGTCCAGACCCTGGCCGCGCGGGCGCTCCGGAGCCGTCTCGAAGGCCGGCAGCGACGCGTCCGCATCGACACCGACGACGGCGATTTCCTCGATCTGGACGTGTGGCCGCTGGAGGCCCCCGCTTCGGCGTGCCTGCTTCTGCACGGGCTGGAGGGCTCGGCCGGCTCGGGCTACATGACCGCGACATCGGCCGCCCTGGCCCGGCGCGGGATCCTCGCCGTGGGGCTCAACTTCCGGTCCTGCGGCGGCGAGCCCAACCGCACGCCCGGGTCGTATCACTCGGGCCGCACCGACGACATCGCGCGCTCGCTCGCGTGGATCGGCGATCGGTTTCACGGCCTGCCGCGCGCCGCGGTCGGGTTCTCCCTGGGTGGCAACGCGCTCCTCGTCCATCTGGGACGCACCGGGTCCCGCTCCGGCCTCGACTGCGCGGCCGCCGTGTCGGTCCCATACGACCTCGCCGCCTGCGCGGCGGCGCTCGACCGCGGCGTGGGGCGGCTGTACTCGCGGCGCTTCCTGCGCTCGCTGCGTCGCAAGGCGCTCGACAAGGCCGTGCGCTTCCCGGACATCGTGCCCGCCCGCGCCGCCACGGCCACCTCGATGCGGGAGTTCGACGACTGGCTGACCGCGCCGGTGCACGGGTTCCGGGATGCGGAGGACTACTACGCGCGCTCGAGCGCGGCGCGCTTCGTGGGTTCCGTGCGCGTCCCGACGCTGCTCCTCCAGGCGGCGGACGACCCCCTGGTCCCGGTCGACTCGCTCCCGCTGGCCCGCGTCGCCGCCAACCCTGCGCTCACACTCGTCCTCACCGGGCGGGGCGGTCACGTGGGCTTTCTCGACCGGACGCGCGGTGTGGGGCCCGCGGGGTGGATGGAGACCCGGGTGGCGTCGTTCGTGGCCGACACGCTCGGGCGCGGCGGCGGGCCCGGGGAGGCCGGGCCGTGAGCCCGCACGTACGCCCGCCGGAG
Source organism: uncultured Gemmatimonadota bacterium (assembly GCA_964499635.1). Lineage (GTDB taxonomy): Bacteria > Gemmatimonadota > Gemmatimonadetes > Palauibacterales > Palauibacteraceae > Palauibacter. The sequence continues at coordinate 139,123 of CAZCLY010000007.1, forward strand.
CGGTCCGCCGCTCACCGGGGCCGGGGCGGGGAGCCGGCCGGGCCGGGACGCGGGCACCCGTCGGGCCCGGGGCGCGGGAAGCCGGTGGGGCCATTATCTTCCTCCCCGGCACTGCTCAGGATGAAGACCGGATGACCGAAGCCACTCGAGACACCGCCGCCCGCCGGGCCACGGTCCGCTGCCCGTTTTGTCTCACGCTCAATCGCGTGGACGTGTCGCGGGCAGCCGATCGGCCGAAGTGCGGACAGTGCGGGCGGCCGATCCTCCTCGACCGCCCCATCAAGGTCGGCGACGACGACTTCGACCGCCTCGTGGCGGACGCCGAGGTACCCGTCGTGGTGGACTTCTACGCCGACTGGTGCGGCCCCTGCAAGGTGATGGCGCCGGTGCTCGACGACCTCGCGCGCCGGCGGACCGGCTCGCTGCTGGTCGCCAAGCTCGACACCGACGCGAATCCACGCACGTCGCAGCGCTTCGACATCCGGGGCATCCCGACGCTCATCGTGTTCCGCGAGGGCGCCGAAGCCGGCCGGCTCACCGGCGCCGTGCCGGCCGCACGGATCGAGGCCCTGCTGGATGGCCCGCTCGGGTGATGGGCACGGGGCCCCGCGCCTCCCGGCTCCACACCCCTCGCCCCACGGGCGGCGGGTCGCCGGCGTGCGGCCGTGCATGCAGACGGGACCGGCCGGCCGGCCTCCCCTGACACACCCCGTACGAATCACGAACGCGAGAGGAACTCCATGCTGAACCGATGCAAGGCCGCCGTGCCGACCATCGCGGCCCTCCTGGTGACCGTCGCCTCCCTCGACGCGCAGAGCTTCGGCTCGGGAGTCGCCATGTCGGGGAACGAGGCGCTCATCGGCGAGCCGGGCGGCGCCACGTCGCCCGGGCGCGTGTGGATCTACGGCGCCGGAGCCGACGGCTGGACCCAGACGGGCGCCGTGATGGCCTCCGACGCCGAAAACGGCGACGGGTTCGGCGGCGGCCTCGTGGTGGCCGGCGACCGCATGTTCGTGGTGGCCGACGCCGCCGCGTACGTGTTCGAGCGGGCCGGGGGCGAGTGGAGGCAGACGGCGAGGATCCCGATCGACAGCCCGGTCACCGGCCCGGTGGTGGCCTTCGATGGCGAGGCCGCGTTCGTCGGCTCGCGCGGGGGGCGGTATCGCCGCAGCGCGGCCGGCCCCGGCACGGTGCACATGTTCACGCGCGCCGCCGACGGGACCTGGTCGACGACCACGGCCACCATGGCCGGCGGCGGGCAGGAGGGCGACCGGTTCGGCACCTCGATGGCCTGGGTCGGCGAGGCGCTCGCGATCGGCGCGCCGGGGGCGAGCGTGGGGGGGAGCCAGGGCGCGGGCTCGGTGGCGTTCTTCGAGCGCGACGCGATGGGCGGCTGGGCGCAGAGCGGCGAGCCGCTCACCCAGGCGAGCCCCGCCGAGCGCGCCGGGTTCGGCTCGGCCCTCGCGAGTGGCGACGGGAGCTCGCTGTTCGTGTCCGCGCAGGGCATCGGCGAGGCCGGCGCCGTGTACGCGTTCTCGCGCGGCGAGAGTGGCGAGTGGTCGGGGGATGCGGCGTTCCTGCCGCCGGTGGTCGCCGGGCGGCGGACGTCGTACGGGAACTCCCTCGCCCTGGTGGGCGACGAGCTGTGGGTGGGGGCGTCGGTGGACGCGGACGCGTCCGGCTCCGTCCTCCGCTACGCGCGCACGGACGGCGGCTGGGCGCTGTCGGGGATGCTCACGCCCGACAACCCGACCCGGAACGCCCGCTTCGGCTCGAGCCTCACGGTGGCCGACGGGGTCGTGCTCGTGGGCGCGGGGGGCAAGGACTACGGGCTCGGCACGGTGTACGCCTTCCGCCGGTCGGGGACGCGCTGGGCTCAGGCGGACGAGGTGTGGAGCGAGCCGGCCAACTACGCGGCCGTGACCGGCGGCGAGGTGGACTGCTCCGGGGGCACGGCGTCGGCGTTCGAGTGCGAGGACGTGGACATCCTGTCGTTCCTGCCCGTGCAGGCGCTGGGGGCGGGACGCGGCGTGCGGGTGAACGACGTGTGGGGGTGGACCGACCCGCAGACACACCGCGAGTACGCGCTCGTCGGGATGACCGACCAGACGTCGTTCGTCGACATCACCGACGTACAGAACCCGCGCTTCGTGGGGCGTCTGCCGATGACCGAGACGGCGAACGGGAGCACGTGGCGCGACATCAAGGTCTACAAGGACCACGCGTTCGTGGTGTCCGACGGCGCCGGTCGGCACGGCATGCAGGTGTTCGACCTCACGCGGCTGCGTGACGTGGGCTCCGAGCCGGTCACGTTCGACGCCGACGCGCTGTACGACGGGATCGCCTCGGCCCACAACATCGTGATCAACGAGGAGAGCGGGTTCGCCTACAGCGTGGGCTCGAGCGGCGGCGGCGAGACGTGCGGCGGCGGGCTCCACATGATCGACATCCGGACCCCCGAGCAGCCCACGTTCGCCGGCTGCTTCGCCGACGCGACGACCGGGCGCGCCGGGACCGGCTACACCCACGACGCGCTGTGCATCGACTACCAGGGCCCGGACGCCGACTACCGGGGCCGGGAGATCTGCTTCGGCTCGAACGAGACGGCGGTGTCGATCGCCGATGTGACCGACAAGGACCACCCGGTGGCCCTGTCGGTGGCCCAGTACCCCGCCGCGGGGTACACGCACCAGGGCTGGGTGACCGAGGATCAGCGCTACTTCTACCTCGACGACGAGCTCGACGAGCTCAACGACGCGCGCGACGGCGACATCGAGATGCCCGGCGTACGGACGATGATCTTCGACATCTCCGACCTCGACGACCCGGTGCTCGTCAAGGAGCACTACGGCACCGTGTTCTCGAGCGACCACAACCTCTACATCAAGGGCCACTACGCCTACCAGTCCAACTATCAGAGCGGTCTCCGTGTCCTCGATGTGGCCGATCCGGAGAACCCGCGCGAGGTGGGCTACCTCGACACGGTGCCGTACGCCGCCGGGGCCGGGTTCGGCGGCTCGTGGAGCAACTACCCGTACTTCGACAGCGGAACGATTATCGTGACGAGCGGTAACGAGGGGTTGTTCATGGTTCGGTTCAGACAGCCCGAGCTCGTCCCCTGAGAAACCACACGAAAGAACCCGACATATGAAGAGCCTGCTTCTCGGCGTCGCCCTCGGTCTGCTGCCGGGCGGCGTGGCCGCGTGCGCGCCGCCGGCGGCCCGTCCCGCACCGGGCCCGGATGCCCGGATCGAGGCCGCCGCCGGTCCCTTCCTGTACGTGGCCAACCAGGAGGCGGCCGCCGTCACGGTGATCGACCTGTCGACCAACGAGGTGGCCGACGTGGTCGACCTCGACGCGATGGGCTACGGGGCCAACGCCAAGCCGCACCACATCGTCGTCGAGCCCGACGGGTCCTACTGGTACGTGTCGCTCATCGCGGCCAACCAGATCCTCAAGTTCGACCGCCAGAACAACCTCGTGGGGAGCGTGGAGTTCGAGCGACCGGGGCTCCTCGCCCTGTCGCCCACCGACCCGTGGCTGTTCGTGGGCCGCTCGATGGCGGCCGTGAACCCGCCGCAGCGCATCGGACGCATCAACCGCGAGACGATGGAGATCGAGGAGTTCGACGTGTTCATCCCGCGCCCGCACGCCCTGGCCGTCACCCCGGACGGCGAGTGGGTGTACACCGGGAGCCTGGGCGAGAACACGGTCGTGACGCTCGACGCCGAGGAGGGCGAGGCGGAGCTCCTCCGGCTCCCCGGCTCGGGCGATCAGCCGCACGTGCTGGTCCAGTACGCCATCTCGCCGGACGGACAGACGCTGGTGGCGACGGCGGAGATCTCGGCCGAGCTGCTCGTGTTCGACATTTCCGACCCGTCCTCGCCGAGGCTCGTCCACCAGGTGGACGTGGGAGCCAGGCCATGGCACCCGTCCTACTCGCCCGACGGGCGCGAGGTGTGGTTCGGCAACCTGGGCGTCAACACGGTGACCGTCGTGGACACGCAGAGCTGGACCGTGTCCGACGTGATCCACGGCGAGGGCCTCGCGCAGCCGCACGGGAGCGCCATCTCGCCCGACGGCCGCTTCGTGTACATCTCGAACCGGAACGAGCAGGGCGACTACGGCGGCTCCGGCCACGGGGCGGGCGCCATGTCCGGCGACATGTCGGACGCCACCTCGGGCGCCGCGGCGAGCGGCGAGCAGGAGAAGCCGGGCGGGACGGTCGTGGTGATCGATCGGCGGACGCACGAGATCCTGCACGTGATCAACACGCCGCCGTACGCGGCGGGCATCGGTCTGGCGTCCGCGCCGAGGTGAGACGCCGTCTACCGTTCAGCGCCGTCGTCGTCGCGGCCGCTTGCGGCTACGGCGGCGCGGCGCCGAGCGTTCCTCCTCCCCCCGGCGACCCGGACGTCGATGGCGCCTGGGTCCGCGAGGTGGCGCCGTTTCCCGTGTACGGGGCCGACGGCGTCGCGTACGAGATCCCCTTCCTGGGCGGGTTCAACGTCCCGCGGCCGCAGTGGGCCGACATCGACTCCGACGGCGACCTCGATCTGTTCGTCCAGGAACAGACCGGCCGCCTCATGTTCTTCGAGCGCGAGGACACCCCCGACGGTCCGCGCCACACGTGGCGCCCCGACCGCTTCTCCGATCTGGAGATCGGCGAGTGGTTCCGGTTCGTGGACGTGGACGGCGACGGCGATCGCGACCTGCTGGCCGAGGAGCCGTTCAGCTACGTGCGGCTGTACCGGAACACGGGGGACGCGGGCGCCCCTTCGTTCGAGCTCATCGCGGACACCCTGAGGGACACGCGCGGCGAGCCCATCTTCTCGGACCGGCAGAACATCCCCAACGCGGCCGACATCGACTGCGACGGGCTGCTCGACCTGTTCATCGGGCGGCTGGTGGGGACGGTGACCCGCTACGAGGCCACCAACGCGATCGGGGCGAGCGCCTCGCCGTTCCGGCACGTGACGGACCGCTTCGAGGACATCGAGATCATCGCCGACCCGGCCGCCCAGGGCGCCGGCTTCAACCGGAGCGGCATCCCCATCCCTCCGGCGGCCCCGCCCGCGCCACCCACGCTGCACGGGGCGAACACCATGGCGCTCGCCGACGTGGACGCCGACGGCGACGTCGACATGTTCTGGGGCGACTTCTTCGAGCCCGGGCTCCTGTTCATCGAGAACGCCGGCTCGTGCGACGCGCCCAACCTGCGCACCGAGCCGCGGCCCTTCCCGCTCGACGACCCGATCAAGACGAGTGGCTACAACGCCCCCACGTTCGGCGACTTCGACGGCGACGGCGACCTCGACCTGCTGATGGGGGTGCTGGGCGGCGCGTACAACGCGAACACCACGACGGCCGACAACCTGCTCTTCTTCCGCCACGAGGCGGACGGGTTCACGCTCGAGACCGAGCGCTTCATCTCGCAGCTCGACGTGGGGAGCGAGAGCGTCCCGGTACTGGTGGACCTGGACGGGGACGGCGACCTCGATCTCCTGATCACCAACAAGATCGACCCGGACGACCTCACCGACTCGCGCGTGTTCCGGTTCGACAACACGGGCGACGCGACGCGGCCCGAGCTGAGGGCGGCCGGCGAGCTCGCCCTGGAGGGCGCGTACCACAACGCGCCGGCGTTCGGCGACCTGGACGGCGACGGCGACCTCGACATCGTGCTCGGCACGTGGCGCAAGGAGCTCCGGCTGCTCGAGAACGTGGGCGACCGGAGCCACCCCGAGTTCCGGCTCGTCGACTCGGCGTTCGTGGAGCTCACGCGCGGCAGCAACGCCACCCCGGCGCTCGCCGACATCGACGGCGACGGCGACCTCGACCTGTTCGTGGGCGAATCGTCCGGGGCGCTCAACTTCTACGAGAACGTCGGCACGCCCCTGGAGCCCCGCTTCGAGCTCGTGAGCGACGAGTACGAGGGGATCGACGCCGGGCGCCGCAGCGCGCCCGCCCTCCTCGATGCCGACGGCGACGGGGACCTCGACCTCGTCCTGGGGACCGAGGCGGACGGCATCCTCTACTACCGGAACGACGGCACGCCGTACACGCCCGGCTTCACGCCCGCCGAGTCCCCCTTCCCGGCCGCCGACGCGCTGCCCGCCTTCGTCACCCCGGCGTTCGGAGACCTGGACGGAGACGGCGACCTGGATCTGGTCACGGGGGGCGGCGGCGGCGGCGTGTACTTGTTCGAACATCGGTGAGCGCCCGCGCCGGTTCCCACCTTCCGCCCGCCGAACTTTCCACGCCCCGCCCCGTACAACGAGCGGGCGTGATGCCACCGGGGGCGGGCGCCCCGCGTTCGCCGTCCCGGAGAGCATGAGCCACAACCGACAACCCCGAGCCAGAGGTGCCCGAATGAGCAGATGGCGCACGCTGCTCGCGGCCGCGGTGCTGTTCGCCGCGCCGCTTCACGCGCAGCAATACGGAGCGTACGTCGCGATCCACGATGGGGAGCTGTTCATCAGCGAGCCCGTCGATCCGGACACGGCCAGCACTGTCCACATATACCGGCAGACCGGGACCGGGTGGGAGCAGACGGCGACGCTCGAGGCCCCGGCGCACGACGGGCCCGACTACTTCGGCCGCGTCGTGGCCATGGACGACCGCTCGCTCCTCGCGGGCGGGACCACGTTCGCGAACGGGAGCGGCGGCGTGTGGGTCTTCCGGCCAGATGGCGACGGGTGGATGTTCGACACGATGCTCCGCCCCGGGGGGCTCGCCGACGGCGACTCGTTCGGACGCTTCGGGCGGCTGTACGGAGACCTGTTCTTCGCCTCCTCGCTGTCGCACGGAGAGACCGGCACGGTGTGGGTGTTCGAGCGCGACGACTCGGGGGCGTGGACCGAGCAGGCGGCCATCCGGCCCGACAACCCGGACGAGCGCTTCTTCGGGTGGGATCTCGCCTACGATGGCGAGCGGCTGATCGTCGGCTCGCTGGTCCAGGTCCCGCAACAGGGACAGCAGCCCGGCCCGAGCTGGCTCCGCGGCGCCGCATACGTGTTCTCCCGCGACGCCGGCGGCGGGTGGCGGCAGGAAGCCCGCCTGTCGCTGGCCGACGGACAGGCGGGTGACGCCGGCCAGCCGGGGAATCCCCGGGCCGGGGCCCTCGGCGTGGGCTGGTACCACGGGGTGGCGCTGCTCGGTCTCCCGGGACGCGACGGGGGTACCGGCGCGGCGTACGCGTTCACTCGCGGGGCCTCGGGGGAATGGGCGATCAGCGACACGCTGACCGCCGCCGACGGCGCCACCGCCGCCACCGGCGCCTGGTTCGGGCACCAGATCCGGACGGTGGGCGACGAGGTGTGGGTCTCGGCACCCGGGGCGGACTACGCCGGGGCCGTGTACCGTTTCCGCCCGGACCCGGCGGGCGCCGGCTTCACCCTGTCCTCGAAGATCGAGCCCGGCCGCGACAAGGACACCGGGGATGGGTTCGGGCACAGCATGGCGGTGAGCGGCGATCTGGCGGTCATCGGGCAGCCCGGGGACGACGGCGGGCTCGGCTCGGCGGTCGTGTTCCGGAACCGCGGCGGCGAGTGGACGGAGGAGTCCAAGCTGTTCATCCCGGGCGAGCCGGGGCTCGACCCGATCACCGGGGACGAGGTGCGCTGCGGCGACAGCGGCAAGGCCGACCAGTTCCCGTGCTCGAACATCGAGATCGAATCGTTCCTGCCCGTGAGCGCCATCGGCGGCGGGCGAGGGATCGAGACCAACGACGTGTGGGGCTGGACCGACCCGCAGACGGGGCGCGAGTACGCGCTCGTGGGGCGCACGGATGGCACGTCGTTCATCGACATCACCGACCCCAACGCGCCCGTCTACCTGGGCAACCTGCCCAAGACGCCGGGGGCGATCACCAACGCGTGGCGTGACATCAAGGTGTACCGGGACCACGCGTTCATCGTGGCCGACGGGGCCGGACAGCACGGCATGCAGGTGTTCGACCTCACGCGGCTGCGTGATGTAAGCGATCCACCTGCGATGTTCGAGCCGGACGCCCTGTACGACGACATCGCCAGCGCCCACAACATCGTCATCAACGAGGAGAGCGGCACCGCGTACGCCGTGGGGGCCAACTCGGGTGGCGAGACGTGCGGCGGCGGGCTCCACATGATCGACATCCACGAGCCCGAGCACCCCACCTTCCTCGGCTGCTTCCAGGACACCGCGACCGGGCAGGCGCGCACCGGATACACCCACGACGCCCAGTGCGTGGACTACGCCGGGCCCGACACCGAGCACGCGGGGCGGGAGATCTGCTTCGGGTCGAACGAGACGGCGATCTCGATCGCCGACGTGACCGACAAGGAGCACCCGGTCAAGCTGGCGAGCGCCAGCTACCCGGACGTGGGCTACACCCATCAGGGGTGGCTCACCGAGGACCAGCGCTACTTCTTCCTCGACGACGAGGGGGACGAGATGGAGAACGAGGCCGCGGTCGAGGGCGACACGACGGGCACCACGAAGCCGATGTCGGGCACGCGGACGCTCGTGTGGGACGTGTCCGACCTGGATGATCCGGTCCTCGTGAAGCAGTACTTCGGGACCACGCTCACCATCGACCACAACCTGTACATCAAGGGCGATCTGATGTACCAGTCGAACTACGTGAGCGGCCTCCGCATCCTCGACATCTCCGACCCGGAGAATCCGAAGGAAGTCGGGTACTTCGACACGGTGCCGTGGGACGAGTCGGTCGTGTTCGACGGCTCGTGGTCCAACTACCCGTTCTTCGAGAGCGGCACGATCGTCGTGTCGAGCATCAAGGAGGGCGTCTTCTTCCTCAAGTACCGGCGCCCCGAGCTCGTGCCGTGAGCGCGCCCGACGCCTGATCCGGAATGGGGCCGGGGCGCTCGCTCCGGCCCCGTTTCGGGCGCGCCATCCCCCTCGCACCTGCAACCCTCCGACCCCGTTCCTCGTCCAACAAGGTTGCAGGAACGTGGGCCGCGCGTGACGGCCCGTCTCTCCCGGAGTCCGGTCCGCGACGCACCCCGGTCTCCGCCACACCACGAACGTGAACGAGGTGCCGCATGAGCGAACCGCGTTGGTTGCTCGGGCTGGTGTTCCTCGTCGCCGTTCCCCTCCAGGGGCAGCAGTTCGGCGCCTGGGCGACCGTCGACGACGACGAGATCCTGATCACCGAGCTCGTGAGCCTGACGAAGCCCGCCGCCATCCACGTGTTCGAGCGCTCCGGCGGGGGCTGGGCCGAGACCGGAACCCTGAACCTCCCCGCGATCGCCGGGCACGAGGCGGGCGGCGGCGACTACTTCGGGCGCTTCGTCATCCGCGATGGCGAGACGCTCCTCATCGGATCCACGGCGATCGACGTGAACGCCGACGGCCAGTCGGACGGTGGCGTCCTCCTGTACCGCCGCGACGGGGACGGGTGGACGTTCGACTCGCTCCTGCGCCCCGACGACATCCCGCTCGGCGTGTCCTTCGGGCGCTTCGCGGCGCTGGGCGACGACCAGCTGTTCGTCACCGGGCTGGGCGACAACGAGAGCCGCGGCGCGGTGTGGGTGTTCGAGCGCGACGGGCAAGGCGGGTGGCGCGAGTCCGGGAAGATCACCCCCGGTCCCGACGCGCCGGCCAACGAGTTCTTCGGCTGGGGGCTCGACTTCGACGCCGGGCGGCTGATCGCCGGTGCGGTCCAGAACTATCAGGACGGGCCCGGCGCGGCGCGCATCTTCTCGCGCGACGAGAGCGGCCAGTGGATACAGGAGGCGCTGCTCGAGCCCGATTCGCTCTACCGCCGGACCGCCTTCGGGCAGACGGTGGGGTGGCTCGACGGCCGCGCCCTGGTGAGCGCCATCGGGGCCGACCAGGCACGCGGCGCCGTGTTCGTGTACGACCGGAACGCGATGACCGGCGATTGGGACCAGAGCCTCGTCCTGACCGCCTACGACCGCCAGCAGGGCGGTCTGTTCGGGGCGACGCTCAAGCGCATGGGCGATGAGCTATGGGTGGGGGCGCCGGGCGCAGACGGCGGCGGCCGCGTGTACCGGCTGGCCTACGACGCCGAGAACGACCGCTTCGGCGACGCGCACAAGCTGGCCGGGCTCGAGCAGGAGCCGGGTGACGGGTTCGGCGGGAGCGTGATCGCCTCCGACGGCCGCGTGGCCGTCGTGTCGCAGCTCGGGGACGACTTCGGGCTCGGATCCGCCGTCATCCTCACCCGTTCCGGCGGCGGCTGGACGCCCGCGCAGAAGCTCCTCGGCCCCGATCCGATGCCGCTCGAGGCCATCGCCGGCGCCGAGGTGAAATGCGGCGACGACGGCAAGGCCGACCAGTTCGACTGCTCCAACGTCGAGATCGAGTCGTTCCTGCCGGTGAGCGCCATCGGGGGCGGACGCGGCTCGGAGACCAACGACGTGTGGGGGTGGACCGACCCGCAGACGAAGCGCGAGTACGCGCTCGTGGGGCGGCGTGACGGGACGTCGTTCATCGACATCACCGACGCCCTGAGCCCGGTCTATCTGGGCGACCTGCCCAAGACCCCCGGCTCGCAGGGGAACGCGTGGCGCGACATCAAGGTGTACAGGGACCACGCCTACATCGTGGCCGACGGGGCCGGGCAGCACGGCATGCAGGTGTTCGATCTCACCCGGCTCAGGAACGTCCCCAACGCCCCGGCGACGTTCGAGCCCGATGTCCTTTACGACGGGATCGCCAGCGCCCACAACATCGTCATCAACGAGGAGAGCGGCACCGCGTACGCCGTGGGGGCCAACTCGGGCGGCGAGACGTGCGGCGGCGGGCTCCACATGATCGACATCCACGAGCCCGAGCGCCCCACCTTCGTCGGCTGCTTCCAGGACACCGCGACGGGGTTCGCCAAGACGGGCTATTCGCACGACGCGCAGTGCGTCGACTACCACGGCCCCGACGCCGAGCACGCGGGCCGCGAGATCTGCTTCGGGTCGAACGAGACGGCGCTGTCGATCGCCGACGTGACCGACAAGGAGAACCCGGTCAAGCTGGCGAGCGCCGAGTATCCCAACGTGGGCTACACGCACCAGGGGTGGCTCACCGAGGACCAGCGCTACTTCTTCATGGACGACGAGGGGGACGAGAGCCAGAACCAGCAGCTCGTGCAGCAGGGCCAGGCGGAGCAGATGCCGGGCACCCGCACGCTGATCTGGGACGTGTCGGACCTCGACGACCCGGTGATGGTCAAGGAGCACTTCGGCGAGACGCTCACCATCGACCACAACCTGTACATCAAGGGCAACCTGATGTACCAGTCGAACTACGTGAGCGGGCTCCGTATCCTCGACATCTCCGACCGCGAGAACCCGAAGGAGGTGGGGTACTTCGACACGGTTCCGTGGGACGAGTCGATCGTGTTCGACGGCTCGTGGTCCAACTACCCGTTCTTCGAGAGCGGCACGATCGTCGTGTCGAGCGGCAAGGAAGGCGTGTTCTTCCTCAAGTACCGCCGCCCCGAGCTCGTGCCCTGACCGGCGGCCCGCGGAACGGAGCTCCGCGGGGCTCCGGATCGCGGGCGACCGGGTGCGCACGCGCGAAAAGGCCGGGGCGAACGCCCCGGCCTTTCCGTATCCAGCTTCCTCCCGTCCTCCCGATGCCGGCCGTCGGCTAGCCGCCGGCGGAGGTCTCCTCGATCGGCACCGGGTACTCGGTGGCCACGCTGTGCGTCGGCAGGTCTGTGGGCAGGTCGCCCAGCCTGCCGTAGTGCCGCATGTCGATCCAGCGGTGACCGCCCTCGAAGAACAGCGAGTAGCGCTTCTCGTACAGGAGCTGGTCCAGGGCCTGGCTCTGGCTCGTCAGGGTGACGGCCGGCAGCTTGCCCGACACCGAGCGGATCAGGTTGATGTCGGTCTGGGCCGCCGCCAGGTTCCCGAGCCCGATGTTCGCCTCCGCCCTGAGGAGGATGAGCTCCTCGTTCCGGATGATCGGCACCCTCGAGGTCGGCGACGTATACACGGACAGCCCGATCGTGCACGACGGGAACTCCGACTGGTCCGTGCACAGCCCCTGATACGCCCGGTTGTCGATCGGCCGCGTCTTGCGCACGAAGCGGTCGTCGGGCGTCGTGCCGTCGGCCTGCATCTCGACGTCCATCCCGAACGACGGGTGCGCCCGCAGGTTGGGGCTCGACCCGCTCTCGAACAGACCGTTCGTGATGTCCCCCGCGATGGTCGTGAACACGTGATACACGCCCAGGTCGAGGCTCGCGTTCGTGTCGACGAACGACTGCCCGAGGGCCTGTAGCGCGCCGCTCCAGTCGCTCAGGTACACGGCCACCCGGGCGCGGATGGCCCGGTTGAAGGTCCGGAAGCTCGTCGCGTCGTCGAACCCGGCGAAGCCGCTCGTGAGACGGAAGGGCGGCCCCCCGCTCGCGTTCCCAAGGTGGGCGTACCCCTCGTCCAGGAGCTGGATGATGTGCTGGTACACCTGGTCGCGACCGACGGCGGGAGACGGGTTGTCGGCGTTCTCCGGCACCTCGATCGGACACCCGCAGTTCTGATCGCGGGTCTCGACCACGGTGAGGAAGTCGAGCGCGTTCATCGTGTTGATGAACCCGCGCGCCCATTCCTTGTCCGCGTCCGGGTACAGGCCCGGGTCGAGCTGATCGAGGGCGTTGAGCGCGATGTCGCCCAGCCGGATGTCGGCGTACGGCCCGGCCCAGTGGTTGCCGCCGAACGCCGCCGAGGCGGCGTTCAGGTCACCACCGAGCATCTCCGACTCGAAGCGCGGATCGTTCACGTCGAGGTTGTAGGTCTCGCGGCCCAGGAGCCCGAGGTTGCCGACGATGTCGCTCGGATCCTGCGCGTCGACGCCGCGCAGACCCACCATCAGACCCTGGATCGCCGAGTTGACGCCACCGGGCGTCGGGTTGTTCACCAGATCGTTGAGATCGCCGAAGTTCTCGTTCGGCGAGCTCAGCGTGTCGCACGCACCGGCGCCCACCACCAGACCCGCCGTGGCGAGCGCGACCAGCGCGCGTCGTGTCTTCTCGTATATGCTCATCGTTCTCATCCCGGAATGTGGTTCGTGTCGGCGCGTCATGGCTTACAGGCTCACATCGATGCCGAGCCAGAAGCTCCGGCTGGGTGGGAACGGCGCCACGTCGATGCTCCGTCCGACCTGCTGGTTGCCGAAGTTCGAGACCTCGGGGTCCAGCCCGTCGTACGGAGTGATCGTGAACAGATTCCGGGCGCTGGCGCGGATGCGGATCGTGTCGAACATCCCGCCGAACAGCGAGCGCGCCACCGAGCCGGGCACGTCGTAGGTGAGCGAGATCTCGCGCGCCTTGAGGAACGAGCCCGACTGCGTCCACGGCCTGGCGCTCGCCCCGAACACGGCCAGCCGGTCGCCGCCGCCTCCGGGCGCGGTGTAGTCGGCCGTGTTGGCGGAGAAGTCGTACAGCAGCTGGGTCAGGTTGATGACGTCCTGCCCCTTCCGCCATTCGAGCAGCCCGAACAGCGACAGGTTCTTGAAGCGGAGCTCGTTCGAGAACGTCATCGTGAAGTCCGGCTCCGTGTCGCCGAGCTTCGCCAGCCCCGGCTCCGACGTGCAGTCGAGCGCCGGGTCGTCGCCCGTCCCGGTGCAGGCCGACTCCACGCCCACGATCTGGGTGAGCGACTCGTTCTCCTCGATGAAGAACCCGCCGAGGATGAGCCCGAAGCCCGCGTCCGCCTCGAAGGACGGCACGTCGAGCTGCGTCACCTTGCTCTTGTTGAAGAAGAAGCTCGTGCGCGACACCCAGGTGAGGTCCCCCGTGCGGACCGGGGTGATCCCGAGCGCCGTCTCGATCCCCCACTTGCGGAGCGAGCCGCCGTTGATGAACTGATCGCCGAATCCCGTCGACGGCGCAGTGGTGCGCTCGAGGATGAGGTTCGAGATGTGCTGCACGAAGCCGGTCAGCTCGAGCGTGGCCCGTCCATCGAGCCCCGTGAGGTCCACCCCGGCCTCGAACTCGGTCATGCGCTCGGGCTCGAGCACGTCCGATCCCACCGAGCCCTCGAGCACGAAGCCCGGGATCCCCTCGATGTTGTTGTCGAGCCTCAGGCTGGTGAACTTCTGGCAGCCCTCACGGGGATCGCACAGCGGCTGGTTCCCCGTCTGTCCCACCGCCCCGCGGACCTTGATCTCGTCGAACAGGCCCTCGCTCGGGATGCGGTAGGAGATGGCGGCCTTGGGATAGATGAACAGCTTGGTCGGATCGCCGTTGGCGCTCGACTGGTCGAAGCGCACCGCGCCGACCAGCAGCAGACGGTCGTCGAGGGTCAGCACCTCTTCCTGCCCGTAGAAGCCGAAGTCCTCGACCTGCGACGCGTTCTCGACGATCTGGGTCACCACCGCGGCGTCGGTCTTGTCCTTGCCGCCGGTGAGGTCCCGGCCCACGGTGCGGTCGATGTTGGTGTCGCGCTTCTCGTACTCGACGCCCACCGAGGTGGTGGCCGTCAGGTCGCTGGTCGCGCTCCACTCCCACACCCCGTTCACCCCGACGTTGAAGTTGAGGTTGTCGCTGTTCGACTGGGACACCGTGCCCAGGAAGCCGTCCACCGGCTCGAAGTAGGCCTCCGGCGGCGAGAAGATGCGGTTGTTCTGGTTGAAGAAGTCGGCCCCCACGTTGGACAGGAGGGAGAACCGGTGCTTGTCGTTCTGGTACACGTCCACATCGATGTTGGCCGACCCGATCAACCGCCACACCTCCTCGTCGTTGGTGACGAGGGCGGCGGTCTGGAGCGGGTTCGAGCCACTGAGCGCGAAGGCGTTGGGCGGGAAGAGCCCGTCCGCGTCGGCGGTCAGGTCGATGAAGTTGGGCGTCCCGGGGAGCACCATGTAGTAGCTGATGCTGTTGTTGCCGTTGTTGGTGATCCCGCGGTTGGCGTCCGTGCGCAGGACGTTGGTGTTGATGTTGACGTGCGCGCGACTGCCGATGTCGGTCGCGATGTTCACCCGCGCCGACTGCCGGTCGAACCCGGTGTTCGCGATGATCCCCTCTTCGTTCCGCCACTGCCCGGAGCCGAAGAAGGACAGGTCGTCCGAGCCGCCCGACACGCTGCCGTTCAGGTTGAACGAGAAGTCCTTGCGGCCGGCGAGCTGCTTCTCGTTGTCGTACACGACGCCCGGCTGGAAGTAGTTCGCGGCCTCGGGCCCGAAGGTGGACACGGCTTCGTCCATCGTGTCGAACACGCGCGAGCCGAGCGTGTTGGAGAGCGAGTAGAAGCCGCCCGAGAAGCCGAGCCGGGCCTGCGTGCGCCCCGCCTGACCGCGCTTCGTCTGGATGATGACGACCCCGTTCGAAGCCTTCGAGCCGTAGATCGCCGCCGCCGAGGCCCCCTTGAGGATCTCGATCGACTCGATGTCATCCGGGTTGATGTCCGAGATGCGGTTCTGCACCACGTCCTGGTCGAGCGACGGGTTCGATCCGCCGGCCGCGTCGGTGATCTCGTTCTGGTTGGACGGGATCCCGACGTTGGAGACGATGACCCCGTCGATCACGTACAACGGCTCGGCCGCCGCGTTCACCGACGAGGAGCCGCGCAGGTTGAGCTGGATCCCGCCGCCCGGGGCGCCGGAGTTCGAGGCGATCACCGCGCCGGTGACGCGACCCTGGAGCGCCTTGTCGAGCGTCTCCTGGGGCACCTCCTCGAGCTCCGAGCCGGACACCGACTCGACCGAGTTCGGGAGGTTGATGCGCGCCACTTGGGTGGCGCGGCCCGTGACGACCAGCTCCTCCACCTGGAGGTAGTCGACCGTCAGGTTCACGTTTGCGCTCGTGGCGCCGGCCGCGACCTGCACCTCCTGCGACCGGTACCCGATGCGCGTGACGACGAGCGTGACGTCGCCGCTCGGCACTCCCTGGAGGACGTAGTTGCCGTTCTCGTCCCCGATCGTCCCGATCTGGGTCCCCATGATGGAGACCTGTGGGAAGGTCACCGGGCCTCCGGTGACGTCGTCCGTTACCGTCCCGCGTATCGTGCGCTGCTGGGCCGACAGCCCTGCGGCGCCCAGCAGGAGGAACACCGTGGTCCACAAACCAAGTCTGTGTTTCATAACGCCCTGCCCTGTAAGGAAACGTGCCGCCTCCCGAAGGAGCGCGGTGTCCACACATCTATGCGATCGACGATCGGCCGCCTCGGGGGGTCGATCGGTGGAATGTCCGCCCGGGAGGGCCGGCGGATGGAGGTCGAAAGACCTCGGCGCTCGCGACGCGTGGGGAGATCGCGAGCCAACCTCGAATGTCCCATCGTCAAGGGCCGTCCTGCGACACCCAATGTCATCGCCTCGTGGACGCCGCCTCTCCTTGTGGCCCCACGAATCTGCCCCCCGCTCGTGCCGGCGGCAAGCGTACGCGGGATGGGCACTTGCGCACGTTCCTTGCTGTGAAACGGCCCCGTCCGGCGCCGGGCCAGCGGGCCCGCGCGCGAGCCGACCCGATCGACGATCCGGAGCGCCCGTGCCTTCCTGTCCCGAGACCACGCGGCCCGAGTCCGCCATGTCCGGGCGGCCGCCGATCGACCTCGACGGCCGCGTCGCGGCGCTCGAGCGGGCCGTGCGAAAGGCCTCGCCGGCTCCCTCCCCCACCCCCGAGCTCCTCGAGGACCTGGCGATCGCCGCGCGGGCCGCGTGGGCCGGGGGGATCGCGGCGTGTCGACACTACGGAGGCGAGCTCGACATCCGGGACAAGGGGGACGATGACCCCGTGACCGCGGCCGATCACGCCTCGAACGCGGAGATCCTCGCCGTCCTCGGGCGCCGCCGCCCCGACGACCCCGTGCTGAGCGAAGAGTCCCGACCCCCCGAGGGCCACCGCGGGCTCGGGCGGCTGTGGGTGGTCGACCCCCTCGACGGCACCAAGGAGTTCATCGCCGAGAACGGCGAGTTCAGCGTCATGGTGGGGCTCGCCGAGAACGGCCGCGCGGTGCTCGGGGCCGTGTATCAGCCCGCCGTCGACCGCCTGTTCGCCGGTCTGGGCGCGGGCGGCGCCTGGGTTGTCGCGGGGACGCCACACGGCGCCGAGACGCGGCGGCTGGGGCTCTCCGGCGGGAGCGAGCAGCGTCGTCCGATCCGCTTCGTGCGCTCGCGCTCGCACCCCGACGCCCGCCTCACGCGACTGGTCGAGGAGCTGGGCGACGTGGAGGAGGTGATCTCGGGCTCGGTTGGCATTAAATGTGCTCTGGTCGCGCAGGGTCTGGCGGACCTCTACGTACACCCGGTGCCGTTTCTCAAGGAATGGGACACGTGTGCGCCCGAGGCCGTGCTGCGCGGGGCGGGGGGCACCGTGACGGACTGCGCGGGCGAGCCGTTGCGCTACGGCAAGGTCGACCCGGCTCAGCCCGAGGGCATGTTCGCCGCGACCGACGCCGTATGGCGCTACGCGCGGCCCATCGTGCGCGATATGAGGCCCGGAGCCGACGCCGGACCGAGCGACGGGCGCGAGCCTTCCGACGGGGCGGACGGGTAGTCCGGCGGCGGGCGCGCCACGAGATCCGGAACGACGACGACAACAGCGAGGCAGTGATTTGACTGACGACAAGCGACCGGACGCGGGCCCGGTGAGACGCCGCTCCTCCAACGTCACCTGGCACGCGACGCACGTGTCCCGCGAGGAGCGCGAGGAGCGCCGGGGCCACCGGGGGGCCGTCCTGTGGTTCACGGGGCTGTCGGCGAGTGGCAAGAGCACGCTCGCCATCGAGGTCGAGAAGCGCCTGTTCAAGGAGGGCTACTTCTCCTTCGTGCTCGATGGCGACAACATCCGACACGGCCTGAACGGCGATCTCGGCTTCTCGCCCGAGGACCGCACCGAGAACATCCGCCGCATCGGCGAGGTCGCCAAGCTGTTCGCCGAGGCCGGCAGCCTCGTCCTGACCGCCTTCATCTCCCCGTACCGCGAGGACCGGGACCGCATCCGCGACATCGTGTCGCGACCCACGGACTTCGTGGAGATCCACGTGTCGTGCCCCGTGGAGGTGTGCGAGGCGCGGGATCCCAAGGGGCTGTACAAGAAGGCGCGCTCCGGCCAGATCCCCAACTTCACCGGGATCGACGCCCCCTACGAGGCGCCCGAAGCGGCCGAGCTGGTGGTGGAGACGAACGTGTACGACGTGGCCGCCTGCGCCGAGCAGGTGGTCGCCTACCTTCGCGAGCACGGGTACATCTCGAGCGAGCCCCGCCTGCGCGCGGTCTCGAATCGATAGATCGACGGACGGGGGAAGAGGATGACGACGACGGTGACCACCCGGGACGCCGAGCGCCCGGAGACGCGGACGAGCGCCCACGAGGCGGGCGGTCCGATCGCCCCGTACGGGGGGATCCTCGTGGACCGGGTGGCGGGCGACGCGGAGCGCGAGGCGCTCCTCGCGGAGGCCGACTCGCTCCCCGCGATCCGGATCAACGAGCGCATCCTGAGCGACCTGTACCTGCTGGCCGTGGGCGCGCTCTCCCCGCTCGACGGCTTCATGGACCGGGCGACGTACGAGTCGGTGCTCGAGGACATGGCGCTCACCGACGGGCTCCCGTGGTCGGTGCCGGTGGTGCTCCCGGCCGGCGAGACCGAGGCCGGGTCGATCGCCCCCGGCGACCGCGTGGCGCTGGTGGCGCCCGACGGCGAGGTGGCGGCGTTCGTCGACGTGACCGACGTGTACGAGCGCGACCTGGCCCGCGAGACCCGCTCGGTGTACGGCACCGAGGACGTCGCGCACCCCGGCGTGGCCGCGGTCCACGCGATGGGCCCGCGCTACGTGGCGGGCCCCGTGCGCTACGTGCACGGGACCGACATCACCGGCTTCCCGGCCGAGAACCTCACACCGGCCGACACGCGGCGCCGGTTCGATGAGCTCGGGTGGCGCACCGTGGTCGCCTTCCAGACCCGGAACCCCATCCACCGGGCGCACGAGTACCTGCAGAAGTGCGCGCTCGAGATCGTGGACGGGCTCCTCGTCCACCCGCTGGTGGGCGAGACGAAGTCGGACGACATCCCGGCCGACATCCGGATGGAGTGCTACCGGACGATCCTCGACCTGTACTACCCGAAGGACCGCGTGCTGCTGAGCGTGCTGCCGGCCGCCATGCGCTACGCCGGCCCGCGCGAGGCCATCCACCACGCCATCATGCGCCGCAACTACGGGTGCACGCACTTCATCGTGGGGCGCGATCACGCCGGCGTGGGCGACTACTACGGGACCTACGACGCGCAGGAGATCTTCGACACCGTCGACCGCGGCCTGCTCGGGATCGAGCCGCTCAAGTTCGAGCACTCCTTCTGGTGCACGCTCACCGGTCAGATGGCGTCGTCCAAGACCTCCCCCTCGACGCCCGAGCAGCGCATCTTCCTGTCGGGCACGAAGGTCCGCGAGATGCTGTCGCGGGGCGAGCGGCCGCCGGTCGAGTTCACGCGTCCGGAAGTCGCCGATGTGCTGATGAAGGCGTACCGGAACGAAGGCTGAGCGGCCGGGTCTCATCGCGCATGAGACGCTCCGCCGCGAAACGGGTCGATCTCTCCGGGGGATCGGCCCGTTTGCGCATCCGGCCCCGCCCCGCGGGACGCGCGAGCCACCCGGCGACGCCGGGCCCCGGTCGCCTGGCAGCCCTCGGGCCCCTGCTCGCGGCCCTCGGCGTCGCGGCGTGCTCGTCGTCGACCGCGCCGCCTCCTCCGCCTCCTCCGCCCGCCAGCGGCTCGCTCGCCACCGAGGTGGTGGCCGACGGCCTCGATCGCCCGCTCTACCTGACCGCCCCGGCCGGCGACGCGCGGCGGTTCATCGTCGAGCAGACCGGCCGGATCCGCATCCTGGGGGCGGACGGCGCGCTCGGCGCGACCCCGTTCCTCGACCTCTCCGGGCGCATCTCGAGCGGGGGCGAGCGCGGGCTCCTGGGGCTCGCCTTCCACCCCGGGTACGCGTCGAACGGGCGGTTCTACGTGGACTATACCGACCCGGGCGGCGACACCGTGGTCGAGCGCTACACGGTGTCGGCCGACCCCGACGTGGCGGACCCCGCGTCCGCGAAGCGCATCCTCGGCATCCCGCAGCCGTTCGCCAACCACAACGGGGGCCAGCTCGCCTTCGGACCGGACGGCATGCTGTACGTGTTCACGGGGGATGGCGGCGGGGCCGGCGACCCCATGTCGACCGGCCAGGACCCGACCGATCTGCTCGGCGCGATCCTCAGGCTCGACGTGGACGGCGGCGACCCGTACGCCATCCCGCCCGACAACCCGTACGTGGGGATCGCGGCCGCCCGCTCCGAGCTGTGGGCCATCGGGCTCCGGAACCCGTGGCGCTCGTGGTTCGACGTGGCGGGTGGGACGCTGTACGTGGCCGATGTCGGGCAGGCGGAGCGCGAGGAGGTGAACGCCGTCGCGATCGACGAGGCGGGCGTCAACTACGGCTGGAACCGGCTCGAGGGGACGCGCTGCTACGTCGCCCAGGGCTGCGACGCGTCCGGCACCGAGCCGCCGGTGGCCGAGTACACGCACGCCGACGGCTGCTCGATCACCGGCGGGGCCGTGTACCGCGGGAGCGCCATCCCGGAGATCGCCGGGCACTACTTCTACTCCGACTACTGCTCGGGCTTCCTGCGGAGCTTCCGGCTGTCGGGCGGGCAGGCCGTCGAGCCCGAGGAGTGGAGCGTGGGCGCGCTCGGCTCGGTGACCTCGTTCGGGGTCGACGCGGCCGGCGAGCTGTACGTGATGAACGCCGGCGGCACCGTGTACCGCCTGGTGCCCGGCGGCTGACTCGCCTCCCCGATTAACGCCCCCGCGTCCCGCGGCGTCTCCCCTGCAGAGCCGGGGCACGGCCCCAGCGGCACACGGACGGGAGGCGGACATGGCACGAGCGAGCGCGACGCGAGGGTCGAGGGGCCCCGGGTGGAGCGAGCTCGCGTGGACGGGGCGGGCGGCCCGCGTGGCGGTGGTGGCCGTGTTGGGTGTCGGGCTGACGGGCCAGGCCCGCCCCGCGCCGTCCGCCGCACCCCGTGACGACACCGCCGGCGGCAAGACGCACGCGTCCCCGGGCACCGGCGACGGCGTCGCGCCCGCACCGACGCGCGGCACCATCCCGGACGACACGGCCGCCGTCCGGCATCTGCTGTCCCGTGCCACGTACGGCGTGCGGCCCGCGGACCTCGAGCGGGCACTCGGCATGGGTCCCGGGGCGTGGCTCGAGGAGCAGCTCCACCCCGAGCGGCTCGACGACACCGCGCTCGAGACGCGACTGGCCGTGTACCCCGCCGCGGCGCTCGACGCGACGGCGCTGTACGAGCGCTATCCGCCGTCTCAGGCGCTCGCGCGTCTACGGAACCGCGACGCGGCGGGCGACGCCCCGGGCGCCGCGAGCGGGCCCCCGGACTCGCTCCCGGCCACGCCGGACGCGCTCCGCGCGCTGCACCGCGACGCGGCCGCGTTGCCGCCCGGCCGCATGCTGTTCGACCTCGTGGGCGCGAAGCTCGAGCGCGCCGTGTTCTCCGAGCGCCAGCTCGAAGAGGTGATGACCGACTTCTGGCTCAACCACTTCAACGTGTTCTGGGCCAAGGGCGCCGACCGCTGGCTGGTGGCCGACTACGAGCGCGAGGCCATCCGGCCGTACGTGTTCGGCCGCTTCGAGGACATGCTGGTCGCGACCGCCGGCCACCCGGCGATGCTGTTCTATCTCGACAACCAGCAGAACGTGGCCCCCGACTCGCTCCGCACCCGCGACCCGCGGGCCGAGCGCTTCCGGTCGCTGCCACCCGCGCTCCGGCGCCGCGCGCTCGAGCGGCGCGGGTTGCGCGACGCGCAGATCGACCGCGTCGAGACGGCGCTCCAGGATGGGAGCGCGCGTCAACGGGGGATCAACGAGAACTACGCGCGCGAGCTGCTCGAGCTCCACACGCTGGGGGTCGATGGCGGCTACACGCAGGAGGACGTGATCGAGGTGGCGCGCGTGTTCACCGGCTGGAGCGCCACCCTGCCCCGGCGCCCCGCGCTCGCCGGCGGGGCGGGGCGCGCTTCCGGCGGCGCCCTCCGGCGCAGGGCCCCCGGTGACGTCATGCGCGGAGCCGCGGCCGGCGATGACGACGCGGGCGCGTTCGCGTTCCGGCCCGCGTGGCACGACCCCACCGACAAGACGGTGCTCGGTGTCCCGATCGCGGGGCGCAAGGGCCCGGCCGGAATGGACGAGGGGCGCGAGGTGCTGTCGCTCCTGGCGCGCCACCCGTCGACCGCGCGGCACGTGGCCACGCAGCTCGCGGTCGCGTTCGTGTCGGACGATCCGCCCGAGGCCCTCGTCGACGAGCTCGCGCGGACCTTCCTCGACACCGATGGCGACCTCCGGGCCGTGACCCGGGCGCTGTTCACATCGGAGTACTTCTACGACCCGTCGCTGTACGGGGCCAAGCTCAAGACGCCCTTCGAGCTCCTCGCGAGCGCGGCGAGGACGACCGGCGCGCGCGTCGGGCCGGCGCGCGACTGGTTCGAGACGCTGAGGGACATGGGCGAGCTCCCCTACATGTCGCAGCCCCCGACGGGCTACCCGGACGAGGCGGAGGCGTGGGGCTCGAGCGGGGCCCTGCTGCAGCGGGTGAACTTCGCGCTCGCGCTCGCGAACGGGGAGATCCGCGGCCTGCGGGTGGCGCCCGACGCGGTGCCCGCGCC
This sequence comes from uncultured Gemmatimonadota bacterium, assembly GCA_964499635.1. GTDB lineage: Bacteria > Gemmatimonadota > Gemmatimonadetes > Palauibacterales > Palauibacteraceae > Palauibacter. The sequence goes on from CAZCLY010000007.1 coordinate 161,738, forward strand.
GGTGCGCGCGGCCCGGACCGACGAGGCGCTGGCGGCGGCGGTGAGCGGCTGGGTGCTGCCGGGCGTGGACCCCGAGGCGCTCGAGGCGACGATCGCGGGCGAGCTGGCAGCGAAGCCGGAGCTCGGGGCCCGCGAGCGGACGGCGCTGGCGCTGGGTCTGGCGCTCGCGGCGCCCGACTTCCAGGCGCGCTAGGTGCGGGAGAGAGGGAGGCGAGGATGAACAGGATGGCGAGGAGAGCGGCGGCGCGCTCGCGGGAGCCCGGCATCGACCGGCGCGTGTTCCTCAAGAGTGGCGCGGTGGCCCTGCTGGCGCTCGGCATCCCGCCGGGGTTCCTGGCCCGGGCGGCCGCGCTCCAGGGCGGCACGGCGGGGCGCCGGAAGACGATCGTGTTCGTGTTCCAGCGCGGCGCGGTGGACGGCCTGTCGATGGTCGTCCCGTTCGGCGAGCGCGCCTACTACGACGGGCGGCGCTCGATCGCCGTGCCGGCCCCCGCGCGCGGGGCCGACGGGACCGCCCTCGACCTCGACGGGTTCTTCGGGCTCCACCCCTCCCTGTCGCCCCTGTACGACCTGTGGGGACGGCGGGAGATGGCGATCGTCCACGCATGCGGCTCGCCGCACCCGACGCGCTCGCACTTCGACGCGCAGGACTTCATGGAGACCGCGACACCCGGGGTGAAGACCACCAGGGACGGGTGGCTCAACCGCCTGCTGGCCGAGACCGACCCGGCCGTCTGCTCGTGCGGGGCCGACGCGGCCGCCCCGGGCCACGCCGGCGGGGCAGCGGACGCACGCACGCTGGCCGGCGGAGCCGCGCACGCCACCGATCACGCCGTGGGCCAGACGGCGCTCGCCGCCGGCCACCCCGACCCCGCGGCCGGCCCAACCGACATGGCCACGGCGCCCCGGGAGCCGGGCCCGTCTCCCCTCAGGGGCGTCGCGCTGTCGGCCGAGCTGCCGCGCGCGCTGCGCGGCCCGTACGACACGGTCGCCATCCCCGACCTCGAGCGCTTCGGGGTGGCGGGCGGCGACCAGCCGGCCCTCGAGGGGGCCTTCGACCGGCTGTACCGGACGGGCGGGAGCGACGTGCTGACCGACGCCGCCGAGGCCTCGATCGAGGCCATCGAGCTCATCCGGCGCGTCGATCCGGTCCAGTACGCCCCGCGCGCCGGGGTCGAGTACCCCGGCACCCCGTTCGGGCGCTCGCTGCGCCAGATCGCGCAGCTCATCAAGGCCGAGGCGGGCGTCGAGGTCGCGTTCGCCGATCTCGGCGGCTGGGACACGCACGTCGCGCAGGGCGGCGCCGCCGCCGGGCAGCTCGCGAACCGCCTGACCGAGCTCGGCCGCGGGCTACGCGCGTTCTACGAGGACCTCGGCGACCGCATGGAGGACGTGCTGGTGGTGTCGATGTCCGAGTTCGGGAGGACGGTGGCCGAGAACGGGTCCGGGGGGACGGACCACGGCCACGGGAACTGCATGCTGGTGCTGGGAGGGGCCGCCAACGGCGGCACGGTGCTGGGCCGCTGGCCGGGGCTCGAGCCCGAGCAGCGTTACGAGGGGCGGGACCTGGCGATCACCACCGACTTCCGGGACGTGTTCGCCGAGGTGGCGACCGCGCACTTGGGCGCGGAGGGGCTGGAGGAGGTGTTCCCCGGCTATCCGGTGGATCCGGGGAGGTGGGCGGGGGTGGTGCGCTAGACGCGCGGACCCGCGGGCGGGTCGCGCGGGGTCACGCGTCCCGCCCGTCCTCGCCCGTCCACAGCGACTCGAGCCACGGGTCCCCGCCCCCGCCCCCGGTCGCCGGGGGACGCGCGGTGCGGTCGTGGCCGGCCAGCACGTGGCGTCGGTGAACGCGAGCACGGGTGGCGAGTCGAAGATCACCGCGTCGTACATCTCGCGCGCCCGCTGGATGAGGTCGTCCATGAGCGGGCTCGAGAGGAACTCCGATGGGCTGGGGGACGGCGTGCCGGCGGGGACCAGCGTGAGGTTCTCGATCCCCCTCTCCTGCTCGACGATCAATCCCGAAACGCGCAAGTCATCGGTCCTCGATCCTCAGCCCCGAAGGGCTCGAAACGAACCGGACGGTGGGCGGATCGCCATCCCTCCGCTCAGAGGCTCAGCACCATCCACACGAGGATGGCCGCCAGACCCGCCAGCACGACGTACGCGAACAGCGAGTGCAGGAAGGCTTCGACTCGCGGATCGCGCGCCCCGCAGTGGGGGCACGACCGCCACCCGCGCCCCGCCTCGAATCCGCATTCACGGCACCTGCGACTCATGACTGGACGGCTCCTTTGCCCCTCCAACCGGCGAGCATACCCTCCCCGATTGGAGCCGGGGACCGGGTCCATCCCGAGACGGTCCGGCCACCCATATATAGATATAGCGTCAAAGAGGCGTCAGCGGGACCCCGGGCGGGCCGTGATAGAGAAAGTGGTCGAGCCGGGGAGTCCGCGCCGCGAGGAGGGCCCCGGGGCGCGGCATCCCCGCGTCGGTCTATAGTCCGACGGAAATGCCGACCTGGATGAGGAGGAAGTCCGCGTCGGAAAGGAGGGGATAGATGACCGTTCCCCCGTACCCGTCGTCGACGATGCTCCCCTCGCGCAGGTACTCGGTCTGTCCGTGCCGGCGGTACTGGGCGTCGAAGTTCAGGTAGATGGGCCGGAACCCGTTCCCGAGCCTCACGCCGACACCCCCGCCCCCGCCATACGCGAAGCGCGTGTCGTCGTAGTTGAGCGTGCTCGCGAACCCGCTATAGTCCCAGTTGGCGGTCCCGCCCACGGAGGACTCGGTGAAGAAGTAGCCCACCCCCACGAACCCGTTCACGTAGGGGCGGATGGGGCCCGAGGGCAGCTGGAGCTGCGGCCCGATGCCGAACATGGCGATGTTGTTGTGCGTGCGGACATCGACCAGGATGCGGCCGGTAGTGGGCAGGAGCGGCACCGTGAAGCGCTCGTTCCCGTAGTTGACGAACCCGCCCTCGAGCCTCAGTCCGACGACGTTGGACGGATCGAGCCCGTACACGGCGTGCAGACCCAGGCCGAAGCCCTGGTCCACGTAGTCGCCGAACTCGCCCTGCGGGACGGCCACCGCCAGCCCGCCGCCCAACTCCCAGCGCGGCGGCCCGATCCGCACCCGCTCTTCCTGTCGCTCGATATCCCCGTGCACATGTCCGCCGTGCCGTGTCTGACCCCACGCCGCGGGGGCGAGAACGGCGCCGGCGGTCCACGCGACCGCCAGCGCGGACGCATACCTGTCGATGTTTGGCTTGCGCATCGCTCGTCTCCACGATCTCCGGTCGCGCCGGGCACCCCTGGCGGCCCGGCCAACTGTTCATCCGGTAGACGCGCGGACCGCGCGAGACGTCACGACAGATGGATGGCGCCCTCCAGGTAGAGGACGACGCGGCCCCCGATGTCCACCCGGTCGCCGCGCACCCGGCACTCGAGCCGGCCGCCGCGCGCCGACAGCTGTCGCGCCTCCATCCACGCCCCACCCACCCCCAGCCGCTCGGCCCAGTAGGGGGCGAGCGTGCAATGCGCGGAGCCGGTCACGGGATCCTCGGGGACGCCCACGCTGGGGGCGAAGAAGCGCGACACGAAGTCGCACCCGTTGCCGGGCGCGGTGACGATCACCCCCAGTCGATCGAGGGTGCGCAGGCGCCCGAAATCGGGCTTCAGCTTGCGCACGTCGTCTTCCTCGGCGAACACGACCAGGTAGTCGCGCCCCGAGGCCCGCACGTCGTCCGGCTCGGCCCCCAGCCCCTCGATGAGCGCGCGGGGGGCCTCCTTGGCCACGGGGGGGCGGGACGGGAAGTCCATCACCAGCCGCTCGTCCCCCTCCCGGGTCACGACCAGCGGCCCGCTCCGTGTCAGGAAGCGCACGCTAGATTCGGCCGACTTCAGGCAGTGGAGGATCACCCACGCCGAGGCGAGGGTGGCGTGCCCGCACAGGTCCACCTCGAGGCTCGGGGTGAACCACCTCAGCCGGTAGCCGCCGTCCTCGGGAACGAAGAACGCGGTCTCCGACAGGTTGTTCTCCGCGGCGATCGCGTGCAGCGTGTCGTCGTCCAGCCACTCCTCGAGCGGGCACACGGCGGCCGGGTTGCCGCGGAAGAGCTCAGCGGCGAACGCGTCGAGCTGGTACAGCGGGATGCTCACCTCGGTCCTCCTGTGTGGTTCCTGTCGGACGCCCCGGTGGCGCACGCTACCGGGGCGGCGGAGCGTCCGCGAGGGGGTTAACGTGGGAGCCCGACGACCCGCTCACCGGACGGATGACGCCGAGGAGGGACCGGATGGCCGCGCGCGGACACTGGCTCGTCAAGACCGAGCCCGGCACGTACTCGATCGAGGACCTGGAGCGCGACGGCTCGACACCGTGGGACGGGGTGCGCAACTACCAGGCCCGCAACTTCATGCGCGACCGCATGCGGCCGGGCGATCCCGTGCTCGTGTACCACTCCAACGCGAAACCGATGGGCGTGGTCGGCCTGGCGCGCGTGGCGGGCGAGGCGCACCCGGACGAGACGCAGTTCGACCCCGCGAGCCACTACTACGACGCGGCCGCCGGGCGCGACGACCCGCGCTGGTGGTGCGTGGACCTCGAGCACGTGGAGACGTTCGAGCGCCCGGTGACGCGCGACGCCATGAAGGAGGAGCCCGCGCTGGCCGGCATGAAGCTCCTGAAGCGCGGCGTGCGGCTGTCGGTGATGCCGGTCGACCCCGACGAGTTCGACACCGTCGTGCGCATGGCGCGCGGCGCTCACTCGGGTCGGAGCGCCCTCGACAGGTAGGCCTTGGCCCGCATCCAGTCGCGCTCCACGGTGCGGGCCGACACGTCGAGCGCCTCGGCCGTCTCGGGCACGCTCATCCCGCCGAAGAAGCGGCACTCCACGACGTGCACCAGCCGCTCGTCCAGCTCGCCCAGCGACTCGAGGGCGTCGTCGAGCTCGATCAGGTCCTCGGTGCCGTCGCCGCTCGAGGCCATCGCGTCGCCCAGGGTGACGCGCACGCGGTCCCCGCCCCGCTTGTCGGCCGAGCGTCGGCGCGCGTAGTCGACCAGGATGTGGCGCATGGCGCGCGACGCGATGGCGAAGAAGTGCGCGCGGCTCTCCCACTCCAGGTCGCCCGAGCCCGCGAGCCTCATGTACGACTCGTGCACGAGGCCGGTGGTGTTGAGCGTGTGCCCGGGCGTCTCGCGCCTCAGGTGCCGGTGCGCGATCTGCCGCAGCTCCTCGTACACGCGCGGCATCCAGTCGTCGAGCCCGCCGTCGCCATCCGCGGCGTCGTGCTCCCCGGCGTCGGGCTGCTCCTCGGCGTCGGGGCGCGCGTCGCCGTCGGGGCCGCGCTCCGCATCGGTGCGGTCTTCCCGCGGGGGTCGGTCGGCCATGCTCCCATGCTAGCACGGCGGTCGGGATCCGAATAGGCGTGCGGCGCGGGGGTAGAGGTTGACAGCGGCCGTCCCGATGGACGGTATTGCGTTGCATCTCGCGGCCGGGCGCCGCGTGCGTCCGACTTCGCACACGTGGAGGACGGAGAGCGCCATGTGGATATGGATCGTGCTGATCGTCATCGCGGTCGCGCTGGTGGGCATGTACAACTCGCTCGTCAGGCTCCGCGTCCGGGTGGATGGGGCGTGGGCCGACATCGATGTCCAGCTCAAGCGCCGTTGGGACCTCATCCCCAACCTCGTCGAGACGGTGAAGGGATACGCGAGCCACGAGCGTGACACGCTCGAGGCGGTGATCGAGGCGCGCAACCGGGCCATGAGCGCGCAGGGGCCGGCCGATCGGGCCGAGGCCGAGAACCAGCTCACCGGTACGCTCCGGTCGCTGTTCGCCCTCTCGGAGGCCTATCCCCAGCTTCGCGCCGTGGAGAGCTTCACGCAGCTCCAGGGGACGCTCAACGAGATCGAGAACGCGGTCCAGAACGCTCGCCGCTACTACAACGCCGTGGTGCGCGACTACAACACGAAGATCGAGGTCTTCCCGAACAGCCTGCTCGCCGGCGCGTTCCACTTCACGCGCCGCGAGTTCTTCTCGCTGGAGGACGAGGGACAGCGCGATGCGCCTGCGGTCAGCTTCCAGTAACCTCCTCCGACACACCCGTCCGGGGGGCCGCGTCTCGCGCCACTCCCCGGTCCGGGCCTCGCGCCCGGCCCCGGCCCGCGCCGCCGTCACGATGCTCCTCGCCGCGGCGGCGGCCGCGGGTCCGCTGCGCGCCGCGGGGCCCGTCCCGACGGGCGCTCGCCCGCCGGCCGGCGCGCTCCCGGGGCCGGCGGCCGCGGCCCCTCTCCCGCAGGAGCGCTCGTGGCGGCTGGCGAGCTTCCACGCCGACGTCGAGGTGTTCAAGAGCGGCGAGATCGTCGTCACCGAGACGCTCAGGCCCCGCTTCGACGGCGAGTACAACGGGATCTTCCGCACCATCCCGGTCGAGTACCGCACGCCGGCCGGGTTCCGCTACCGGCTCGGGCTCGACGTCGAGGCGGTCACCGACGAGGCGGGGAACGAGCTGCGCTACGAGCGCAGCCGCGACGGCGACTACGTAAAGGTCAAGATCTGGGTCCCCGGGGCGGTGGACGCGACGAAGACCGTCCTCCTCCGCTACCGCGTCCACAACGGACTGCGCTTCTTCGAGGCCGACGAGGGGCGCGACGGGATCGAGACCGCCTACGACGAGCTGTACTGGAACGTCACCGGGACCGAATGGCCCGTCCCCATCGACGAGGCCTCGGCCACCATCCGGCTGCCGGTCGAGGTGACCGGGATCCGGGCGCACGCGTTCACCGGCGCCTATGGATCGGCGGCGCAGGACGCCGAGGTGACGATCGACGGCCCGCGCGTCGCCGCGGCCACCACGCGCCCGCTCGGGTTCCGCGAGGGGCTCACGGTCGGCGTGGCGTGGGACACCGGGGTGGTGGAGCGGCCTACGGCGGTCGACAAGGCCGGGGCGCTGCTCGCCGCGAACTGGATCCTCTTCCTCCCCTTCCTCGCCTTCTTCCTCATGTACCGGCGCTGGAGGGAGCGCGGCAGGGACCCGCAGATGGGCTCGATCGAGCCGCGCTACGAGCCACCCGGCTCGCTCACGCCGGCCGAGGTCGGGGTGATCGTCGACAACTCGCCCGACATGCGCGACATCACGGCAACGCTCGTCGACCTGGCCGTGCGCGGGTACGTGAAGATCGAGGAGATCGAGCACTCCAAGCTGTTCGGGCTCATGAGCGACAAGGACTACGCCTTCCACCGGGTGCGGCCGAGCTCGGAGTGGGCCGGGCTCCAGCCGCACGAGCTCGCGCTCCTGAGGGCCGTGTTCGGCGGCCGGGAAACGGTCGAGCTGTCCGATCTCAAGAACAAGTTCTACAAGGACTTGCCGGATCTGAAGTCGGGTCTCATGGACACGCTCGTGACGCACCAGATCTACGACCGCCGGCCCGACAAGGTGGCGGGCATGTACGTCGGCGTGGGCATCGCGATCGGCGTGTTCCTGATCGTCCTCGGGCTCACCGTGGGGCGGTTCTTCCACCTCGCCCCGGTGGCGGTGGTGATCGCGGGGGTGGCGAGCGCGCTGGTGGTCATCGGCTTCGGCGTGGTCATGCCGGCCCGCTCGCGGCACGGGGTCGACGTGCTGCGCCAGGTGAAGGGGTTCGAGGAGTTCCTCGAGCGGGTGGAGTCGGATCGCTTCAAGCGCATGATCACCGGCCCCGAGATGTTCGAGAAGTTCCTCCCGTTCGCCATGGCGCTCGGGGTCGAGAGCCAGTGGGCCGCGGCGTTCGCCGACATGTACCGCGAGCCGCCGAGCTGGTACGTGGGCTCCAACCTCCGCGGGTTCAACACGGGCGTGCTGGTGTCGGACCTGAGCCACATGTCGTCCCGCACGCAGACCGTCATGCAGTCGGCCCCGAGGAGCTCCGGCGGCTCGAGCTTCGGCGGCGGCGGGGGCGGCGGGTTCTCGGGCGGCGGGTTCGGAGGCGGAGGTGGCGGCGCCTTCTGAGCCGCCGCGGCGCGCGCTTCTCCTGCTGTGGGTGGCCCTGGCGCCGCTCGCCTGCCGGGACGTCGTCCCGCGCGACGCCGGCGCGCCCGGCGACCTGGCGGGCTTTCTCGACACGTATTCCAGGCGCTACCGCGAGCTCCGCCGGGTCGCCTCCGAGGCCGAGTGGGCGCTCAACACGCGCATCGTCCCGGGCGACACGACGCGCGCCTCCGCGGCGATCCGCGCCCGGCTCGCGCTGGCCGCGTTCGCCGGGAGCGGGGAGAACGTGGCGCGGATCCGCGGGTTCCTCGCCGGGGACGCGCCCACCGCCGTCGAGCGGCGAGAGCTCGAGGCGATGCTGCGCGCCGCGGCCGACGCGCCGGCCGCCGCCGGCCCGCTGCTCGAGCGTCGCGCGCGGCTCGAAACCTCGCAGCTCGAGACGCTGTTCGGGTTCGACTACCGGCTCCGCGGCCGGCGCGTGTCGACGGCGGACCTCGACCGCATCCTGAGGACCTCGACCGACCTCGACCTGCGGCGCGAGGCGTGGGAGGCGTCCAAGGAGGTGGGGGCGGCGCTCCGGCCGGGACTCCTGCCGCTCGCCGGCCTCCGCGACGGCTCGGTGCGGGCGCTGGGGTACGAGGACTACTTCGCCTACAAGGCGTCCGGGTACGGGCTCGACAGGGCCGGCGTGCGCGACCTGGCCGCGTCGCTCCTCGAGGACGTATGGCCCGTGTACCGTGAGCTCCACACCTGGGCCCGCTACACGCTCGCCGCCCGCTACGGCGCCGACGTCCCCCGGGAGCTCCCGGCCCACTGGCTCCCGGACCGCTGGGGGCAGGATTGGAGCGCGCTCGCCGCCGCACCCGGCACGGGGCTCGACTCCGCGCTCGCCGGCCGCGACCCGGCGTGGATCGTTGACGAGGCGGAGCGCTTCTACACGAGCCTCGGGTTCGAGCCCCTCCCGGCCTCGTTCCGGCACCGCTCCTCGCTCTACCCGCTGCCGCCGGACGCGCCGTACCGCAAGAACGACCACGCCTCGGCGTGGCACATCGATCTCGCGCGCGACGTGCGCGCGCTGATGAGCGTCGAGCCGACCGCGCGCTGGTACGAGACGACGCACCACGAGCTGGGGCACATCTACTACTACCTGGCCTACGGGCGCGACGAGGTGCCCGTGCCGCTGCGCGGCGGCGCGAACCGCGCGTTCCACGAGGCGATCGGGAGCCTGATGGGGCTCGCCGCCACCCAGGAGCGCTTCCTGCGCGGCCGCGGGCTCCTGGAGGGCGACGCGTCCCCCGACGACGTCCCGGCGCAGCTCCTGCGCGAGGCGCTGCGCTTCGTCGTGTTCGTCCCGTGGTCGGCCGGGGTGATGACCGGATACGAGAGCGAGCTGTACGGCGGCGGCCTCGACGAGGCGAGCCTCAACCGGCGCTGGTGGGAGCTCGTGCGGGCCTACCAGGGGATCGTGCCGCCCGGCCCGCGCGACGAGCGCCACGCGGACGCGGCCAGCAAGACCCACATCACGAACGATCCGGCCGAGTACTACGACTACGCGGTGGCGCACGCGATCTTGTTCCAGCTCCACGCGCGCATCGCGACCGAGCTCCTGGGAGAGGATCCTCACGACACCGACTACTTCGGCCACCCCGAGATCGGCGAGCTGCTGCGCGGCGTGATGGCGGCGGGCGCCACCCGCCCGTGGGAGGAGGTGCTCGAGGAAGCCACCGGCCGCCCGCTGGACGGGGAGGCGATGGCGGCGTACTTCGAGCCCCTGCGGCGCTGGCTCGAGCGGCAGAACGCGGGGCGGACGGCGACGCTCCCGCCGCACCCGCCGGGCCGCTGAGGGTCCGGACGCCCCCCCCGCGGGGCGACCGCGACGCGACGACCGGCACGCACGAGGAGGCTCCCCTGCCCGTCCGAGAAGGTGACCGCGCCCCCGCGTTCCCGCTCCCGGCCCGACCGGGCGAGCTCGTCGACCTCGGCGTGCACATCGGACACGAGAAGGTCGTCCTCCTGTTCTTCCCGCTCGCCTACAGCTCGGTGTGCACGCGTGAGCTGTGCGCGATCCGGGACGCGTGGGCCGCGTACGAGGAGCTCGAGGCGCGCGTGTTCGGGATCTCGGTCGACAGCCCGTTCGTCACCGACCGCTTCCGGCGCGACGAGAAGCTCCCATTCCCGCTCCTGTCCGACTTCAACCGCGACGCGTCGCGGGCGTACGGGGTGCTGTACGAGGACTTCTTCGGGCTCCGGGAGGTGGCCAAGCGGGCCGCGTTCGTGATCGGCTCCGACGGCATCGTCCACCTGGCGTGGGTGACCGACGACGCGGACGTGGAGCCGGACTACGGCGCGATCCGGTCGGCGCTCCGCACCGCCCCGTAGGCGCGCGCCTCCGACCGGAGGCCCTTCGGGCCGGGCCTCCCGCTCCTGTGCGGGGATCGGACCCCGCGGGGGCCGCGAAACGCCCCCGACGTGGCACATCGCCAACCCCCGCGCGGCCTCCCGCGCGGCCCCTCCCACCGCCCGCGGAGCGCTCCGCCGGGTCCTCCCGCCGCACCCTCCGCTCGGCCTCTCCCACCTCCAGGTCGAAGCTCTGCATAGCGTAAACGACGGGCTGACAGCGAGTTGTCCATTCCGGCGCACCGGCGTTCGAGCTCCCGCCCCCGGGGCGGCCATCCGGGCGCCTGTAACGAATCGACCCCCGCCCAGAGCGGCGGCGGCCTCGTCCGGCGGGTGTCGAGGCTGGCGCGGGGCTTGAACGTCGGAGCAGCCAGTCCGCGGAACCGAACCTCCCTCACCGGTGGGACATGAACGAGACCCTGACCGAGCTGTACAACTCCACGTGCCGGATCGGCCTGTCCGACGATCTGGACGACCTGATCTCGATCGTCCTCCGGCAGGCCAAGGAGCTGGTCGGGTTCGACCACTGCGCGCTCATGCTGTACGACCAGGAGACGGGCCGGCTGCGCGTGCGGCAGGTGCTCGGATACCACGACCGTCAGCAGGACGTGCTCGGCATCCAGCTCCCGCGCGGCCGCGGGATCTCCGGGTGGGCGGCGGAGAACCGCCAGGCGCTCCGCGTCAACGACGTGTCGAAGGACCGGCGCTACGTGCAGGGCCTGCGCGAGGCGCGCTCGAACATGGCCGTGCCGCTGCTGGTGGCGAACCAGGTGGCGGGGGTGATCAACGTCGAGTCCGAGCGGCTCGACGCGTTCAGCGAGACGCACGAGAAGCTCCTCACGGTTCTCGGCTCGCAGGCCGCCCTCGCGATCATGGCGTCCCGCTCGCGCGAGCGCCTCCAGCAGCGCATCGACCAGCTCAACGCGCTGTACCGCATCAGCCAGCTCGCCAGCGGCCAGGACGACCTCGACACGACGCTGACGGCGATCCTCAGCGTGACCGAGGAGCTGGTGCCCGAGGGGCACGTGGCGGTGCTGCTGCTCGACGAGGCGAACCGCTCGCTGATCGTGCGCGCCAGCCGCGGCTATTCCGAGGGCGTGGGGCTCCTCCGCATCCCGCTCGGGCTGGGCGTGACCGGCCGCTGCGCGGAGACGGGCGAGGTCCAGCTGGCCAGGAACGTCTCCGAGCTCGAGGACTACATCGAGGGCGTGCGCGGCGCGCAGAGCGAGATCGCCCTGCCGCTCAAGGTGGACGGCCGGGTGATCGGCGTGCTGAACGCCGAGACGCCCACCCCGAACGCGTACAGCGAGGACCACGTGCGGCCGCTGACGGTCGTCGCGCAACAGGCGGCGGTGGTCATCCGGGCCGCGCAGCTCAACGACGAGATGCGGCGGCTGGCCGTGACCGACCCGCTCACCGGCCTGCACAACCGGCGCTACTTCGTCGAGAAGCTCGAGGAGCACCTGCACCGCGCGCGCCGCTACGGCGAGTCGCTGGCGCTCCTGTTCCTCGACTGCGATCACCTGAAGAACATCAACGACCGGCACGGCCACCTGTCGGGCGACCGCGCGCTCCAGGCGCTGGCCGACGTGATGAAGATCACGCTGCGCGAGACCGACGTCCTCGCGCGGCTGGGGGGGGACGAGTTCGCGGCCCTGCTCGTGTCGTCGGACCGCGACCGGGCCATCGAGGTGACCGGGCGGCTGCGCCGCACGATCCAGGGGCTGCGGCTGATCTCCGACGACGGGACCGACATCGAGCTCACCGTGTCGGCGGGGGTGGCGGTGTACCCGGCCGACGGCACCGACGTCAAGGCGGTGATGCGGGAGGCCGACATGGCGCTGTACACGGCCAAGCGGGAGGGCCGCGACCAGGCGGTGACGGCCTCGGAGCCCGCCCCCGACCCGGTGGACGCGAAGCAGGAGCGGCGACCCGGCTGAGGATCGAGCCGCGGGGGGCGGCGCGGGTTTGCGCGGCCCGGCCCCGACTCTGAGCTTGCGGGGATTCGGATCTTCGACGCTCGGAGGAATCGATGTCGGACAGACTCGCTGGAATGCAGTGCGTGCCGTGCCGGGGCGGCGTCCCGCCGCTCGAGGGCGAGGAGCTCGAGCGCCTCGCTCGGGAGCTCGACTCGGGCTGGCGGGTGATCGACGGGCACCACCTCGAGAAGGAGTACAGCTTCCCCGACTTCCGCCGGGCGCTCGAGTTCGTCGACCGGGTGGGCGAGCTGGCGGAGGAGCAGAATCACCACCCCGACCTGTACCTCGCGTGGGGCAAGGCCCGCGTCAGGATCTGGACGCACAAGATCGACGGGCTCACCGAGAGCGACTTCGTGTTCGCGGCCCACACCGAGCGTCTGTCCGCATGACACCTCCCTCCGGACCCCAGGAGCCCGCGGCATCCGGGGCGCGCGCCACCGGCGGGCGGCTCGTCGGCTCGCACCACGGGGACGCCGCTGGACCCATGCTGATGTGCGTGGCCGCGCTGCACGGAAACGAGCCCTCGGGGGTGGAGGCCCTGCGGCGGGTGTTCGAGCGGCTGGCGGCGGACCGGCCGCGCTTCGCGGGCGATCTGGTGGGGCTGTCGGGGAACCTCGAGGCGCTCGCGCGGGACGACCGCTTCATCGACGAGGACCTCAACCGGGTGTGGCAGAAGGCCCGCGTGGCGGCCATCCTCGCCTCGCTGCGCTCCGGTGACGGGGCGGCCATGCCCATGGTTGGCAGCGCCGAGCTGGGCGAGCAGCGCGCCCTGCTGGGCTCGATCCGCGATTTCGTGCGCGAGGCGCGCGGTCCGGTGTACGTGCTCGACCTGCACACCACGTCCTCGGAGTCGGCGCCGTTCTCGACGCTCGGCGACACGCTCCAGAACCGGGCCCTGGCGCTCGATCTCCCCATCCCCGTCGTCCTCGGGCTCGAGGAGCAGATCGACGGGGCGATGCTCCAGTACTTCGACCGGCTTGGGTGGCGCGGGATCGGCGTCGAGGGCGGCTCGCACCGCAGCCCCGCCTCGGTCGTCGCCCACGAGGCGGCCGTGTGGATCCTCCTCTCGGCGCTCGGCATCCTCGACCCCGACGACGTGCCGGACCTCTCCGGGCAGCGGCGGCTCCTGGCGCGCGCCGCGGTCGGTCTGCCGCGCGTGGTCGACGTGCGCTACCGGCACGCGATCGCGCCGGCGGACGAGTTCGCGATGGAGCCGGGATTCCGGAACTTCCAGCGCATCCACCGGGGACAGCGGCTCGGCCACGATGTCGCCGGGCCGGTGCTGGCGCCGGAATCGGGCCTCATCTTCATGCCCCTGTACCAGAAGCAGGGGGACGACGGGTTCTTCATCGTGCGCCGCGTGCGGCCCGTGTGGCTCGGGATCTCGCGCTGGCTCCGGAGCCACGGGCTCGCGGACCGGGCGACCTGGATCCCGGGCGTCCTGCCGCACCCCGACCGCGAGGACGCGGTCATCCTCGCTCCGTGGGCCACGAACCGGGCGGTGATCGGCATCCTGCACCTGCTCGGCTTCAACGTGCGCCGCGAGACGGGGCGCGTCGTGATGGTCCGCCGGGTGGAGACGACCGTCAGCGGCGGGCCGCTCGACCTGCTCGGCTGAGGGCTGGGGCGGCGCCCCGCTCGATCTGCTCGGCCGAGGGGGGGCGCAGCGTCCACCGGGCGCCCCTCAGCCCTCGAGCAACACCCGCGCGAGCGCCTCGATGTCGGCCGCGTCGTTGTACACGTTGGGCGATACGCGGAGCGAGCTGCCGCGTAGCGACGCGTACACGCGGGCGCGCTCGAGCCGGCCCTGGAGGTCCGCCGGGTCGAGCTCCGGCGGGAGGCCGATCCCGAGGATGTTCCCCCCGCGCCACGCGTCGTCCTCGACCGGCCAGCCGCGCGCCCGGGCCTCGGCGGCCAGCCCCTCGAGGAGCGAGGCGCAGTAGTCCCGAATGCGCTCCGGCCTCCACTCGAGGAGCTGCTCGAGCGCCGCGATCATCATCGGGACCTCGATGAAGTCGGCCCGCTCGCCCACGTCGTAGCGCACCGCCCCCGTCTGGTAGCGGTCCTCGTACAGGACGAGACCGCGGAAGTCCTCGGAGCCCTCGCGCGCGATCCACGTCTCCTCGAGCGGGACGCCGCCGTCGAGGCGCTCGCCGTAGTGGGCGAGCGTCATCCCGTACGGCCCCAGCAGCCACTTGTAGCCGGCGCACACGAGCGCGTCGGGCCGGAGCTCCGCGATGTCGAGCGGGACGGCCCCCACCGACTGCGACCCGTCGAGGACGAACGCCGCGCCCACCTCGCGCGCCCGCGCCTCGATCGCGGCGAGGTCGAAGCGCGTGCCGTCCGTCCAGTGCGTCGGCGCCATCGTGACGACGGCCGTGTCGGCGTCGATCGCCTCGAGGATGCGCGCGCTCCACGCGGCCCCGCACGGCGGCGGACCGGGACGCCCGACGACGCGCACCTCGGCCCGCTGCTCCGCAGCCAGCCGGCGCCACACGTACACGTTGCTCGGGAACTGCTCGCCCAGCGCGACCACGTTGCGGCCCCGCCCGAGGGGCAGGTTGCGGGCCGCGGTGGCGATCCCGTAGGAGACGGAGGGGAGGATGGCGACGCGCGCGGGCGCGCCGCCCACGAGGGCCGCGAAGCGCTCCCGCAGGCGCTGGCAGTCGTCGTAGAACGCGCTCGACGGGAAGTCGGTCGGGGAGCGCTTTCTCCTCAGGCCCCGGATCCCGGCCTCCTCGACGCGGCGGCTGATCGGCCCCAGGTAGGCGCAGTTGAGGAAGTGGACGTCCGGCTCCAGCCGGAACTCGTCCCGGAGACAGCCGAGTGCGGGCATGCCCCCCCTTTCCGCGGCACGCCGCGATCGAACCGTGTCCCTGCTCCCCGCCGTCGTCCCTGCGGCCCGGGCAGGGGCCGCTTCCCTACTCCCCGTCGTCCCCCGCGGCCCGGGCGCGGACGCGGGCCCGGTCCACCTTCCCGGTCGCCGTGCGCGGGAGCGCCTCGACCATCACCCAGCGGCGGGGACGGCGGGCCCCCGTGAGGCGCTCGGCGGCCCACTCCCTCAGGCCTTCGGGCTCGTGGAGCGTCGGGACGATCACCGCGGTCACGATCTCGCCCCACACGTCGTCCGGCGTGCCCACCACGCACGCCTCCCGCACCGCGGGGTGCGCGACGAGGACCGCCTCGACCTCCTGCGGGTTCACGTTCGTCCCGCCGCTCACGATGCGGTCGGCGCGGCGTCCCGTCACGCACAGCCGGCCGGCGTCGTCGATCTCCCCCACATCGCCGGTCGCCACCCGCTTCCCGGGGGCGAGCGGCTCGCCCGCGTAGCCCAGCATGCGGGCCGGGCCGCCCACCTCGATCTCCCCCGCGGCCCCGATCGACAGCTCGACGCCGTCCAGCGGGGGCCCGACGACGCCCGCCACGCCGGGCGTCGTGCCCGGCTCTCCGGTGGCCACCTGCGAGCCCATCTCGGTGAGGCCGTACGTGAGGGCGACCGGCCACCCTGCCGCCAGGGCGCGGCGCGCGAGCTCCGGCGGCGTTGCCGCCCCGCCCAACAACACGCAGCGGAGCGAAGCGGGCGCGGGCACCCCGCGCTCGAGGAGCGCGTGCAGCATGGCCGGCACGAGCGAAGCGTGCGTGACCCCGAAGCGCTCGATCGCCTCCGCCACGCCGGCCGGCTCGAAGCGCTCCGGCCCGATGACGACGCGGCCCCCGCCCACGGCCGCGCGCACCGCGACCGCCAGCCCTCCCACGTGCGCCCACGCGAGGCTCGCCAGCCACGCGTCTCCGGGGCCGAAGCGGTTGCGACGCGCCGCGGCCACCGCGCCGGTGGCGAGCGTGCCCCACGAGTGGCACACCACGCGCGGGGCGCCTCCCGTCCCCGAGGTGGACAGGAGGACGTCGGTTCCCGGGGGCGGCTCGAGACGACCGCCGGTCGGGCCGGAGGGCCCGTGGGACGTCGAGGCTTCCGCGCGGGCGCGGACGTACACGTCGATCCCGGCCGGCGACGCCGGGTCGGCGGACGCCTCCGAGCCGGTGCCGGACGCCGGGTCGGGGACCGCCGCCCACCCGGGACCGGGGGGCTCGGCGCCGCGCGGCGCGACCCACAGGTCGGGGTCGACGGCACCGAGGAACGTGGCGAGCTGGTCGTCGTCCCACGCCGGGTGGGCGAGCGCCACACGCCCACCCGCGCGCGCCACGGCATGGAGGGCGATCACCGCGGCGGGGAGGAGCCCGAAGCGGTGGACGACGCACGGGGGGTCCGCGCCGGGGCACGCGGCCGCCAGACGCGCGGCGAGGGCGTCGGCCTCGCGCTCGACCCGCGACACGGGCAGGCGGCCTCCGGCGTGCTCGAGCGCCACCGCGTCCGGGCCGCCTCGCCAGGCGAGCCCGGAGGTCACGGCGACGGAGCGCCGCGTCGGGCGGGGCCGCGGCTCGCGTCGGGGCCGCCGGGCCACGTCGCGCCGCGGCTCACCCCGGCGCCCCCCATACGCACCCGAGCGCGAACAGGAGCCCGTACAGCCCCGCCGCCCGCGCGGTGGCCGGGAGCGCCGGGTTGAGCGCGCGCGGGTCCGCGTACGACCACACGGTGCGGAGCGGCCCGAGGGCCGGCGCGGCCGCGAGGAGGGCGAGGAGCGTCGCGGCGGGCCACCCCGCGCGCCACACCCCGAGCGCGACGACGGCGAACGCAACGACCCACAGCGCCGTGTACTCGAGCTGCGAGCCGCGCTCGCCGAGCACGACCGCCAGGGTCCGCTTGCCGGCCGCCGCGTCGGTCGTCCGGTCGCGCAGGTTGTTCACCACCAGGATGGCGGTGATCGCGCTCCCCACCCCGATCCCGGCGAGGAGCGCGCCGGCCGACCAGGCGAGCGTCTGCACGTACACCGTGCCGACCACGGCGACCGGTCCGAAGAACACGAGCACCGACAGGTCGCCGAGGCCGTGGTACCCGAGCGGCCACGGCCCCCCCGTGTAGCACACCGCGGCGGCCAGCGAGGCGAGCCCGATCCACACGATCGGCCACCCGCCGCGACCCACCAGGTACACGCCGACGAGGAGCGCGAGCCCGAACGCGGCCGCCGCCCCGGCCCTGACGGCGCCGGGTGACAGGAGCCCCGTCTGCGTCACCCGGGGCGCCCCCAGCCGCTCGTGCGTGTCGGCCCCGCGCACGAAGTCGGAGTAGTCGTTCGCGTAATTGGTCCCGATCTGGATGAGGAGCGCGCCCGCCAGGGCCGCGAGGAACGGCCACCCGGCGAACAGGCCCTCCGCGCGGGCCAGCCCGCCGCCCATGAGCACGGGGGCCACCGCGGCCGGCAGGGTGCGGACCCGGGCGCCGGCGATCCAGGCGCGGGCGCTCAGGGGGCCCGGCCGCCCGTCAGGGTCGCCACGGGTACTTCCGGAAGTCCGGGGGCCGCTTCTCGAGGAACGCGTTCCGTCCCTCCTGCCCCTCCTCGGTCATGTAGAACAGCATGGTGGCGTGCCCGGCCAGCTCCTGGAGCCCGGCCTGGCCGTCGCAGTCGGCGTTCATGGCCGCCTTTATGCAGCGGATCGCGAGGGGGCTCTTGGCCAGGATCTCGCGCGCCCAGTCCACCCCCTCGGCCTCCAGCCGCTCGAGCGGCACGACCTTGTTGACGAGCCCCATGCGCTCGGCCTCCTCGGCCCCGTACTGGCGGCACAGGTACCAGATCTCGCGCGCCTTCTTCTGACCCACGATGCGCGCCAGGTATGAGGACCCGAACCCGCCGTCGAAGCTCCCCACCCTGGGGCCCGTCTGGCCGAACACCGCGTTGTCGGCCGCGATCGTCAGGTCGCACACCACGTGCAGCACGTGGCCGCCGCCGATCGCGTACCCCGCCACCAGCGCGATCACCGGCTTCGGCATCGAACGGATGAGCCGCTGCAGCTCGAGCACGTTGAGCCGTGCCACCCCGTCCTTCCCGACATAGCCGGCCTCGCCGCGCACGCGCTGGTCGCCGCCCGAGCAGAAGGCCCACTTCCCATCCTCGGCGGGCCCGTTGCCGGTCAGCAGGACGACGCCGATCTCGTCGTCCTCGCGCGCGTCCGAGAACGCTTCGTACAGCTCGAACAGCGTCTCGGGCCGGAACGCGTTCCGCACCTCGGGTCGATCGATGGCGATGCGGGCGATGCCGTCCGCCTTGTGGTAGGTGATGTCCTCGTAGTCCGTGACGGACGTCCAGGCGACGTCCTCCGTCGCCGGGCGTTCAGGGTCGGTCATGCTCGGGCTCCAGGTCTTTTCCGGAAAAGAGTCGTCGCTGGATGCGGATCCGGGCACCACGCCTCACAGACGGTCGGTCACCGCCTGCGCGGCCGCCTCGAGGGCGGCGCGGCGCACGTCCCAGTTCTGGTGGCGGTCGACGGGGACCTCGAGCATCCGTACGCCCGGAGCGTCCCCGTCGGCGGCCAGCGCGGCCCGCAGCTCCGCGAGCGTCGCGCTGAGACGGTGCGGGATTCGAGCCGCGCGGGCAACCGCCGCCAGCTCGACGGGCTGCGGCATCACGATGTGCCGCGTGAACGGCGGATCGTAGTCCCGGATGGGGAGCATGTGGAAGATGCCCCCCCCGCCGTTCTGGATCACGACCAGCGTCAGGCGGGCCTCCTCGGGCCGCGCGGCGAGCAGGGCGCCCGCGTCGTGCAGGAGCGTCAGGTCGCCGACGATCGCGGCGGCCGGCCCCGGACGCGCCGTCGCGGCGCCCAGCGCCCCGCTCACGTTGCCGTCGATCCCGCTCGCGCCGCGGAACCCGAGCGCGCGGAGCGGCACATCGCGCGCGGCGGCGAACGCATCCACGTCGCGGATCGGCATCGAGTTCCCGACGAAGAACGTCTGTCCGGCGGCGAGCGAGCCCGCCACGGCCGCGGCGACCGAGCCCTCGAACCACCGTTCCTCGACGAACGGCCGGAGCGCGGCCCCCGCCGCGCCCTCGAGCTCGGCCCACGAGGCGCGCCACGCCGGGTCCGCGACGGGCGCCTCGATGCGGGCGGACACGGCCGCGGCCCAACGGGTCGGGGATGCCTCGACGTACTCGGAGGCGAGCCCCGCGTGGTCCTTCCAGCGCCGCCCGCGATCGACGACCACCTGCGGCACTCCCTCCAGCCCGGCGAGGTAGGCGTTCACGGCCGCGGAGGTGGGGGCCGCGCCGAGCCGCACGACGACATCGGCGGCAAGCACGTCTCGCGCCGCTGGGCGCGCCAGCACCGCGTCGGCCCACGATACGGCCGTCCCCACCGCGCCCTCCGCGAAGCGGGCGCCGGAGAGCGGGTCGGCGAGGAGCGGCGCGCCGAGCGCGCGCGCCAGCCCGAGCGCGGCCGGCCCGAGCGCCGGGTCGACGGCCGGTCCGCACACGACCACGGGGCGGGCGGTGGCCGTCAGGCGGCCGGCGAGCGCCGCCACCGCCGCCGCGGCGACCTCGTCGGGAAACCACACGGCGGTGTACGGACGCCCGTCCTCGCGCGCACCGCCGAGGCCGGGGCGGCTCCCGACGTCCTCCGCCACGTCGCCCGGCACCGGGGTGGGCTCGAGCGGCTTCTCGAATTGCAGGTTGAGGTGCGCGGGGCCGGCCGGCGGGGTCAGCGCCGCGGCCCACGCGCGCGCGCAGGCGATGCGCAACAGCCGCAGATCCTCCGGCCGGCCGCTGGGGACGGGGAGGTCGAGGGCCACGCGCGGGGCTCCGCCGTACATCCCCGCCTGCTCGATCGTCTGGTTGGCGTCGAGCCCCCGCAGCCGCGCCGGACGGTCGGCGGTGAGGAGGAGGAGCGGAACATCGCCGTGGCTCGCCTCGATGACCGCCGGGAACAGGTTGGCCGCCGCGGTCCCCGAGGTGGTGACCACCGCCGCGGGCGTTCCGGTGGCCAGGCCGATCCCGAGCGCGAAGAAGCCCGCCGAGCGCTCGTCCACGTGGGGGTGGACGGCGAAGCGCTCGTCGCGCGTGAACGCCTCGACGAGCGGCGCGGAGCGCGACCCCGAGCCCACCGACACGTGCCTGAGCCCGTGTCGGGCGAGCTCGTCGGCCAGCGCCCTGGCCCACAGGGTGCCGCGGTTGGGGGCCGTCACGGCACGCGCGCCACCCCGAGCGCCTGGAGCATGGTCTGGAGCTTGACCCGCGTCTCGTCCCACTCGGCGCGCGGCCGCGATCCCTCGACGATCCCGGCCCCCGCGTACAGCCGCAGGAGCGGCCCGCGACCGACGGCAGAGCGCAGCGCCGGCGCGAACTCGCCCGCACCGTGCTCGTCGAACCACCCCACCGGCCCCGCGTACCAGCCGCGCGACACGGCCTCCTCGTCGGCCAGGATGCGACGCGCCGTCTCGCGCGGGTAGCCGCACACGGCGGCGGTCGGGTGGAGCACACGCACCAGATCGAGCACGTGCGTCCCGTCCGGGACGGTGGCCTCGAGCCGCGTCTTCAGGTGCTGGATGCGGGGCAGACGGAGGAGCTCGGGCTCCTCGACCGTCCCGACGCTCGTCCCGGCCCGCGCCAGCCGCTCGACGATGTCCTCCACCACGATCTCGTGCTCGAACCGGTTCTTGCGGCTGCTGAGGAGCTGACGCCCGAGCCACTCGTCCGACTCGGGATCGGCCCCCCGCGGGGTGGACCCGGCCACCGCCATGGTGCGGAAGCGCCGCCCGCGCAGCGCGCCGATGAGCTCCGGGGCGGCCCCGAGGAAGAAGCGGTCGCGGGTGAACTGGACGAGATACGTGTGCGCGAGCGGGTTCGAGGCGCGCAGCGAGGCCAGCACGCCGCCCGAGTCGGGCACCTCGGCGAGCGTCACGTCGAGCGGCCGCGCGAGCACGACCTTGCGCACGCCCCCGCGCCCGATCTCCTCGAGGATGCGCTCGATCCCCCGCCGCCACGCTTCGCTCCCCACCGACTCCTCGAGCGCCGTGGCGGCCGGCACCGGTCCCGGCGTGGCGCCGGCCCGCTCGAGCGCCTGGAGCGCGGTGCGCGACCGATCGGCCCGCCGCCGGAGCTCGTCGATCGCGCGGTCCCGGGGCGTCGAGGCGTCGAAGCGCCGCGTGAGGGTCAGCCGGGCCCCCTCTCGGCCCGCCTCGACCTCGAAGGCGGGCAGCGTGAAGCGGGCCACCGGGAACGGATCCCAGAAGTCCGCCTCGTCGAGCCCGCCGGCCGGGCTCGCGGCGTCGAACGCGAACCCGCCGTGGAAGCGGGGACGCGTGGGCTCCCCGTCCAGATCGAAGATCCACGGCCTCTCGTATGCGCGGCGGGCCTCCCCGAGGATCCACTCGAACGGGTCCGGCGCCCCGTCCCCGCCCGGCGGCGGGCGATCGCGCGTGTGGAGCTCGGTCACCGACCCGGCGTGCGCGATCCAGCGGGGGCCGCTCTGCCAGAAGCCCCGCGCGCCGGAGGGGGGCGAGGCGAGCACGGCCTCCGGCTGGAGGCTCCCGATCGACACCGTGACCGAGGCCAGGTAGGCGGTGTCTCGATCCGCCTGCGTCCCGGCGACCGGCCGTTCGAGCACCGAGGGCATCAGGCGAGCGCCGCCCGGTGCGCCGAGGCGTGCAGATCCGCGGTCTCCTCGTCGGTGGCCGCGTAGCCACCGGACAGGAGGAGGGTGAGCGGGAGCCCCCGTCCCCGCACGGTGTCGACCACCAGGCGGTCGCGCGTCTCGAGCCCCGCCCGGGTGAGCGCCAGGCGGCCGAAACGATCCCCGGCCAGCACGTCGACACCCCCCAGATAGAACACGAGGTCGGGACGGGCCCCGTCGAGGACGGCCGGCAGGTGTCGGCGCAGCGCGGCCAGGTAGTCGGCGTCGCCGGTGCGGTCCGGGAGCGCCACGTCGAGGTCGGAGGGTACCTTGCGGAACGGGTAGTTGCGCGCGCCGTGCATCGAGAAGGTGAACGTGTCGGGGTCGTCGGCGAACACGGCGGCCGTCCCGTTCCCCTGGTGGACGTCGAGGTCGATGACCAGCGCGCGCCGGATCCAGCCTGCCCGGCGCAGCACGCGCACCGCCACCCCCACGTCGTTCAGGACGCAGAACCCCTCGCCGTGGTCGGGGAACGCGTGGTGCGTCCCGCCGGCGAGGTTGGCGGCCACGCCGTCCTCGAGCGCCATCCAGGCGGCGTTCAGGGTGCCGCGCACCGCGAGCCGCGAGCGGCGGACGAGGGCCGGCGACCACGGCAGGCCCAGCCGCCGCAGCTCGGAGCGCTCCAGCGTCCCGCTCTCGAGCCGCCGCAGGTAGTCACCCGTATGGACGAGCGCCAGCTCGTCCCACGAGGCCTCGCCGGGCTCGACGACCTCGGACGGGCCCAGGCGGCCCTCGTCGGTCAGGATGCGGTGCAGCGCCGGGAACTTGCCCATCGGGAACGCGTGTCCCGCCGGCAGCGGCACGTAGTAGTCGCGCGTGTAGCTGACCCTCACGCCGGGGCCCCCTCCTTCGATCGTCGCGCGGACAGGATGGCGCCCGCCAGGCCCACGATCGCGGCGAGCGCGCTCCCCCACCCCACCGTGTCCCCGAACCGAACGTACACGGTCCGGTCGTCGGTCGTCAGCACGTCCGCCACGAACGAGGCGGGCTCGAACAGCGGCGTGGCGTGCGTCACCCGCCCCAGCGGATCGACGATCTCCGAGATCCCCGTGTTGGCCGCGCGGGCGACGCCCATGCGCGTCTCGATCGCCCGCATCACGAGGTGCGCGGGGTGCTGCCACAGCGCGCTCGAGCGGCTCCACCACGTGTCGCGCCCGAACCACGAGTCGTTGGTGATGTTGACGAGGAAGTCGGCCCCCGCGCGGCGATAATGCCGCGCCAGGGGCGAGAAGATCGACTCGTAGCAGATGAGGACACCGAAGGACGCCTCGCCGCGTGCCGTCGGCACGCGGAACGGCGTCCCCCACGCCCCGACACCGAATCCGCCGAAGAACGGGATCGCCGAGAACCACTCCGGGGGAAAGAACGGGACGCGCTCGACGATCGGGACCAGGAAGCGCTTGTCGTAGCGCCCCGCGCGGCCCGCCCGGGGGCGGGTGAGGAACGCCGAGTTGTAGTAGTCGAACTCCCCGCCCCCGAGGTCGTGCGAGCCGATCGCGCCCCACAGGACCGCGGCGTCGAGCCCGTCCGCCAGCGAGCTCGCCCAGCGGTCGTACGCCGGGGCCCCGCCGTGGCCGAGCGACGGGATCGGCTCGATCCACGCCTGGATCACGGTCTCCGGGAGGAGGACGAGGTCGAGGCGCTCGCGCTCCGGGGCGCTCCACCCCCGGACCAGCGTCGTGGTGGCGCGGATCGCGCTGTCCGAGGCCGCCTGCCGGTCGCCGATCTTGAGGTGCTCGGGGATGTTCGGCTGCACCACGCCGACGGTGGCCGCCAGCCGCATCTCGATCCCGTTCCAGCGCACGAGCGAATAGCCGATCGGGAGGGCGAGCGCGAGCGCGAGGCCGACCGCCACGCGCGCCGGCGACCCGGGTCCGCGCGCGACGACCGTGCGGAGCGATCCACCGGCGTGCGCCCCGGTCCCGCCCGGCTCGCCACCCGTCCGGCGGCCGCGGATCCCCATCCACAGCACCGCCAGCAGCGCGTTCACGAGCACGAGCCAGAACGACAGCCCGCGCGACCCGACGAGGTCCGCCGCCCCGAGGAGGCGCGGGAAGGCGGTGAGCGTGTCGCCCAGGTTCATCCACGGGAAGCCCACCTGCGGCAGGTTGCCGCGCAGCCACTCGTTCGCCGTCCACAGCACCGGGAAGGCGAGCCACGCGGGCCAGCGCGCACGGCGCCGGACGGCGTGCACGGCGCCCGAGGCCCAGGCGAGGAACATCGACAGGATGAGGATGGGGGCGAGAAAGGCGAGCAGCGCCATCCACGTGTAGAACACGAGCGCCACGAACAACCAGTAGAACACGAGCGTGTAGTACACGAGGCCGAGAAAGAAACCGCCGATGCGCGCCTGGCGCCCCCCCTCCTCGCCGTCGGGGAGCCGCTCGTGCCACACGATGAACGGGACGAGGGCGACGAAGGAGGGCGCGAGGAGGTGGAACGGGGGGTGGGCCACGGCGAGCAGGATCCCCGACGCGAGCGCCCCGGCCGCCGCGTCGGGGACGATCCGATCCCGCCAGGTCGCGAGCCGTCCGCCGGCGGCCGTCCCCGTCACGCGGAGGCCCCCGGCCCCGCACCTCCCGCCTCGAGCGCCTCGTCGAGCGCCGCGCCCACGATCGCGACCGTGGCCGCCAGGTCGTCCTCGGTGTGCGCCGTGGACAGGAACCCGGCCTCGAACGGGGAGGGGGCGAACAGCACTCCGCGCTCCAGACAGGCGGCGTAGTAGCGGCGGAACAGATCCACGTCCGACGCCCTCGCGTCCGCGAAGCTCGTGACCGGCCCCGCCGTCAGGTACACGCCCCACATCGAGCCCACCGAGGCGCCCGTCATGGGGACGCCGCGCGCGGCCCCGGCGTCGAGGATCCCCCGGACGAGACGCGCCGTGCGGCGCTCGAGCGCCTCGAACGGGTCGGTGCGCTCGAGCTCGACGAGCTGGGCGAGGCCGGCCGCCATCCCGAGCGGGTTCCCCGACAGCGTGCCGGCCTGGTACACGGGGCCGGCGGGGGCCATGCGCTCCATCAGGTCGCGCGGGCCGCCGTACGCCGCCACCGGGAGCCCGCCGCCCAGCACCTTGCCGAGCGTCGTGAGATCCGGCGTCACGCCCCAGCGCTCCTGGGCACCGCCGCGCGACACGCGGAACCCGGTCATCACCTCGTCGAAGATGAGCAGCGCCCCGGCGCGCGAGCAGCGCTCGCGCAGCCCCTCGAGGAAGCCCTCCAGAGGCAGGATGAGGCCCGCGTTCCCCACCACGGGCTCCACGATGAGCGCCGCGACACGGTCGGCGTGCCGCGCGAAGGCGGCGTCCACCGCCTCGAGGTCGTTGTACGGCAGCGAGACCGTGTGCGCCGTCACGTCGGCCGGGACGCCGGGCGAGTCGGGGAGCCCGAGCGTGGCCACGCCCGAGCCGGCCGCGACCAGAAAGGCGTCCGCGTGCCCGTGGTAGCAGCCGTCGAACTTCACGATCAGGTCGCGCCCGGTGGCGGCGCGCGCCAGCCGGATGGCCGACATGGTCGCCTCGGTGCCGCTGTTCGCGAAGCGGAGCATGTCGATCCCCGGGAACCAGGCCACCACGCGCTCGGCCAGCTCGACCTCGCGACGGGTCGACAGCCCGTAGCTGGTGCCGTCACGCGCCGCCCGCTCCACCGCCTCGACGACGGCCGGGTGCGCGTGTCCCAGGATGAGGGGCCCCCACGACAGGACGTAGTCGAGATACGCGCGCCCCTCCTCGTCGTAGAGGCGGGCGCCCTCGCCCCGGACGG
Source organism: uncultured Gemmatimonadota bacterium (assembly GCA_964499635.1). Lineage (GTDB taxonomy): Bacteria > Gemmatimonadota > Gemmatimonadetes > Palauibacterales > Palauibacteraceae > Palauibacter. Next base: position 187,397 of record CAZCLY010000007.1, read on the forward strand.
CGAACAGGGGGTCGAGCTTCACGGACCCGAACGCCCTGACCGGCGAGCTCACCCCGCCGGGCATCACGGCTCGGGCCCGCGCGAGCAGGTCGTGACCCGCGCCCGACGTCACGCGCTCACTTCCCCCACGCCGTCTCGAGCCCGAGCGGGAGGATGGGAAGCCCGCGCGCCGCGTCCCCTGCAGGGCGCTTCCGGGCCGCGCTCGCCGCGGCGGCCGGCGAACCACCCATCCGCGGACCCCGCCGGGTGACGCGCTCCACGCGGGCGGCGAGATCGAAGTCGGTGGCGCGCTCGATGGTGGCCTCGACGAGCGTCCCGGGCGACAGGTCCGGCGGCCCGACGAGGACCGTGAGCCCGTCCACGTCGTCCGCCTGGGCCGCGATGCGCCCGAGATACACGGTCGCGCCCGCGTCGCGGGCCGCGGTCACCTCCACCCCGACCTCCTCCACCACCGGCTCGTCGGGCGGCGCGGCGCGGTCCACGATGGCGCTCCGCCGCTCGCCGACCGTCCCCTCCAGCCGCTCGCGGCTCACGGCCCGCTGCACCTCGAGCACCTCCTCGAGCCGCGCCCGCGCCACGTCCTCGGGCACGAAGTCCCCCTCCATCGAGGCGGCCCGCGTCCCCTCCTGCGGGCTGAACGCGAACGCCCCGAGCCGGTCGATGCGCGCCTCCTCGAGGAACTCGAGCAGCTCGCGGAAATCCGACTCGGTCTCGCCCGGGAACCCGACGAGGACGGTCGTGCGCAGCGTGAGGTCGTCGATCGACGCCCTCAGCCAGGCGATCTTCTCGGTCAGCGTCTCGCGGCGTTCGGGCCGGCGCATGCGGGCCAGCACCGGGTCGGAAGCGTGCTGGATCGGCATGTCGATGTAGGGGAGGAGCCGGGGCTCGGTGGCCATCAGCTCGACCAGGGGCGCGCGCAGCCCGGCCGAGTAGATGTACAGGAGGCGGAGCCACGGCACTCCGGTCCCGGCGAGGAGCGCCTCCACGAGCCTCGCGATGTCGGTCCCGTCGCGCAGGTCGCGCCCGTAGTGGGCCAGATCCTGGGCCACGAGGTTCACCTCGACGGCCCCCTGGGCCTCCAGACGCCGTGTCTCGGCCACCAGTCGGTCGAGCTCGAACGAGCGGTGCCGGCCGCGCCACAGCGGGATCGCGCAGAACGCGCACCCGTGGTCGCAGCCCTCGCTCACCTTGAGGTAGCTCACGTGCCGCGACCCGAGCGGGAGGCGCTCGCCCGGGTGCGCCCCCTCGACCGATCCGGCCGGGAGGAGCCCGCGCGCCACGAGCTCGGGGACCAGCCGGTCGAGGTCGCGCAGCCCGAGCAGCAGATCGACCTCGGGGAGGGCGGGCGCGAGCTCGTCGCGGTAGCGCTCCACCATGCACCCGACGGCCACCACCGAGCGGCAGCGCCCCTCGCGCTTGAGTCGGCCGGCCTCGAGCAGCGTCTCGATCGACTCCTCCTTGGCGGCGTCGATGAACCCGCACGTGTTGACGAGGATGACCTCGGCCTCGGCCAGATCGGCCACCCGCTCGGCGCCCTGCCCCACCAGCGCCGCCAGCATGCGCTCCGAGTCGACCGTGTTCTTGTCGCACCCGAGGCTCACGAGACCGAGACGGGTGCGCTCAGGGCTCGAAGACATCGACCCCCGGGGGCACGTCGAAGCGGAACAGCGAGTCCGCGAGCGTCACGCCCGGCCGGAGCCGCGACAGCGTGACCGTGCGGATCATCTCGTTCTCCTGCTGGATCATGAAGCGTCGCACGAGGCGGTCGCTCGTCGCGATCCACACGCGCACCAGCCGGTAGTCCGACGGGCCGCGTGGGGTGAGCGCGATCACGTGCGTCTCGACGCCGGACACCGTCTCGGTGCCTTCGTACACCGCGTCGTACTCGGTGCGGGCCTCGGACAGGATGCGACCCAGGAGATCGGCCGTTCCGGACTGGCCGGCGCCCGCCGCGAGCACGGCCTTGATGACCTGGCCGGGCTGCTGGGAGGGCTGGTACAGCCACAGATACGTCCCGTCGGCCACGAACACGTCGTCGGGCGGATCGGTGAAGTCCATGCGGAAGAAGTCGCGCCCGCGCTGGTACCAGATCCCCACGCCGGTGCTCGTCCGGTCGAGGAGCGGCACTTCGACCCGCTGCTCGAAGCGGGCCTCGAGCGACGGGAGGCCCCGGTACGCCTCGTCGGCCATCGCCAGCCAGCGCCCGGGATCGACGCCCGGGCCGGCATCCTGCTCCGCCGGGGTCGGGGTCGGGGGGGCGGAGGTGGCGGTGTCCGCCGGGGTCGTCGCGGGCGGGGCGGCGCCCGCTCCGGTGGTGGGCTCGGGCCGGCGGCCTGCGATGCCCGTGTCGCGGACCGACCCGGCGGGGGCGGTCTCGCCGGGGGTCGCCAGCGCGCCGCCCGCCGCCGTGTCGGGGGCCGCCGCGGTCGCGGACGCCGTGGAGTCGCCCGGCGCGGCGGCCTCGTCCCGGCGTCCGAACTGCCGCTCGAGCGTCTCGCGCGCCTCGGCGCGCGGGTCCGCGTCGTCCCCGCCGCACGCCCCCACACCCCCGAGCGCGAGGAGCGCCGCCGCGAGCGCGAGCGCCCCCCCCGGGCCCGGCGCCCGGGGCGACGCGCGGCGCCGGAGGCGCGCGCGACGGCCGCCGGGCGTCCGGCGCAGCGGCTCACCCTCCATCGAGCACATCGTCCAGATCGGTGAGCGACACGAGGACGTCGCGGGGCCTCGACCCGTCCGCCGGCCCCACGACGCCGGCGTGGTGGAGCTGGTCGATGATCCGGGCCGCGCGCCCGTAGCCGATCTTGAGCCGCCGCTGGAGCAGGCTGGTCGAGCCGGCGTCGTTCGTGATCACGATCTCGGCCGCCTGCCGGAAGAGCTCGTCGCGGTCCTCGAGCACCTCGCCGGCCACGTCCACGCGCGCCGCTTCCTCCTCCAGCTCCCGCACCACGTCGAGGATGTCCTCTTCCTCTGCGCCCCCCCCGCTCGCCTCGGCGGCGCGCGCCGCCGCCTGGGCCCGGTACCAGTCGAGGATTCGCTCGGTCTCGACGGAGGAGATGAACGCCCCCTGGATGCGCACCGGGTCCGACTCGCCGGGCGGCAGGAACAGCATGTCGCCGTTGCCGAGCAGGGCGTCGGCCCCGTTCTGGTCGAGGATCGTGCGGCTGTCGATCTTGGACGCCACCCGGAACGCGATGCGGCTCGGGATGTTCGCCTTGATGAGCCCAGTGAGGACGTTCACCGACGGACGCTGCGTGGCGATCACGAGGTGGATGCCCACCGCGCGCGCCTTCTGCGCCAGCATGGCGAGCGGCGTCTCCACCTCCGACTGCACGGTCATCATGAGGTCGGCGAGCTCATCGATGAGCAGCACGACGAACGGCAGCGGTCCATCCTCGTACGGACGGGGCTCGTCTCCCGGCCCGCGATCGGGCAGCGCGACCTCGCGGCCGCGGGCCAGGCGGGCATTGAACTCGCCCAGGTTGCGGCACCCGTTGGCCGACAGGAGCCCGAAGCGGCGCTTCATCTCGAACACGCCCCACTTGAGTACCGAGGCGGCCTCGTCGTTGTCGGTGATCACGGGGTGCCGCAGGTGCGGCAGGTCCGCGTACACCGAGAGCTCCACCATCTTCGGATCCACCATCAGGAGTCGTAGCTGACGCGGTGTGTACCGGTACACCAGACTCGTGATGATGGTGTTCATGCACACCGACTTCCCGGACCCCGTCTGTCCCGCGATCAGCAGGTGCGGCATGCGCACGAGGTCCGCCCAGTACGGATCGCCGGCCAGGTCGCGGCCGAGCGCGAGCGGCAGCGCGGCCCGGGCGCTCCGGTAGGCGGGCGCCTCGAGGACCTCGCGCAGCCGCACGATCTCGGCGCGCGGATTGGGCACCTCGACCCCCACCGCCCCCTTGCCGGGGATGGGGGCCACGATGCGCACGCACGGGGCCTTGAGGGCGAGCGCCAGATCATCGGCGCGTGCGGAGATCTGCCCGACCTTCACCCCCGGCGCCGGGACCACCTCGAACTGCGTCACCACCGGTCCGGTGGTCCACCCGCCGATCTCCCCGTCGATCCGGAAGGTGGCCAGCTTGTCGATCAGGATCCCCCCCAGGCGCTCGAGATCGCGTCGCCCCAGACCCGCGCCGCTCCCGGCCGGCTCGTCGAGCAGCTCGATCCCGGGAAGCTCGGTCTGATCGAGGTCGCCGTGCTCGGCGAGCGTGGGCTCCTCGGGCGTCCGGCGCCCATTCTTGCGGCCCCGCGCCGCCGGTGCCGGCGTCTCCTCCTCCGCAGGCGGGGGGTTCTCCACGGCGGCCACCACCTCCCACGGGGTCGTGTCGGGCGGCGGCACGTCGTCCGTCCGGTACAGATCGACCAGCGCCCGTCCGAGCGTGCGCGCGCCCCCCGCCCCGGCCGTCAGACCCTGACGGGCGATCCGCCCCCCGCCCACCACGATCTGCGCCAGCGACCAGCCGAGGGTGAGGACGAGGGTGAGAACGAGCAGGGCGAGCGCGATCAGGAGCGCCCCCACGGCGCCGAACCCGGCGAACAGCACCCCGCCGAGCGAAGCGCCCAGCCAGCCCACGCCGGCCACGGTCGCCCCCTCGGCGGGCACGGTCAGCCACATCAGGGTGGGGAGGACGAGGAGGAGCCCCACGGGGAGCATCGACCAGCGCCACGTCGAGCCGGGCTCGCCCACGCCGAGCAGGTGCACCCCCCAGATGAGCGCCGGGAGGGCGAGAAGCGGCGACAGGGGACCCAACACGAACGACAGGCCCCGATCGAGCAGGCGACCCGCAGGGCCGATCCAGTTCCCCTCCCCGCCGCTCAGCGTCGGAGACAGGAGCGCGAGGCCGACCAGGAGTCCCAGGACGATCAGACCGATCCCCAGGGCCTCGCGGCGCTGTCGTTCACCCATCATCAGCTCTCCTCCTCCCCGCCCACCACGAACGCACTGCCGCGCCACATCGGAACGATCTCCACGTCATCGAGCCGCGCGCACGCCTCCACATCGCGCCCCAGCCCCAGCGCGACCAGCGCCCGACCGGCCGCCGTGTCGGCGAGCCCCGCGGCGCTGGGCGCGCCCAGCGATGCCGCCAGCTCGCGGGCCGCGCGCGCCCCGTCGGTCAGCCAAAGCCCCGGCAGGACCCGGGTCACCCGACCCACAAGATGGCCAGCGCACCACGCGTCGTCCATGCTCACGCGCCCCGCGCGGCCGGCGCACACGATGACCGCCCCCGGGCCCGCCGCCCCCCCTTCGAAGTCGTCCGCCAGCCGGCGCGCGACCGCCCCGGCGTTCCGGAAGCAGGCCAGGCGGAGCGGGCTCGACGCGGACGCGGAGCGCATGGCGCGCGTGCCGTTGGTGGTCGAGAACACGAGCGTCCGCCCGGACACGCGCGCGGGCGTGTACGAGCCCGGCGAGTTCCCGATGTCGAACCCCTCGGGCGGCAGACCGCGACGCTCTCCGCACAGGAGGGCGCCGTCGAGCGCGGCGGCCACCTCGCGGGCCTCGGACACCGAGGCGGCGGGAATCACGCCGGCCGCCCCGGCCGCCAGGGCCGTGGTCACGCTGGTCGTGGCCCGCAGCACATCGATCACCACCGCCGGGCCGCCGGCCACGGGCGAGCCCGGAAGCTCCGCGGGCAGCCACGCGACGTCGAGCACGGGAGTCACCCCGGTCGCAGGAACCTCTCGACGAACCCCGTGTCGATGTCGCCGGACTCGAAGTCCGGGGTCTGGAGGATCTTGCGCAGAAACGGGATCGTGGTGTGCACGCCCTCGAGGATGAACTCCTCCAGGGCGTGGTATGCGCCCATGCGGGCCTCATCGCGCGTCTTCCCGTGCACGATCAGCTTGGCGAGCAGCGAATCGTAGTACGGCGGCACGGCGTAGCCATCGTAGATGTGCGTGTCCACGCGCACGCCCGGGCCGCCCGGCGCGTGGAAGGTCGTGATCACGCCGGGCGAGGGACGGAACCCGTGCTCCGGATCCTCGGCGTTCACCCGGCACTCGATCGCGTGGCCGGTCATCGGCGGCGGCTCGCTCCACTCGAGCTTCTCCCCCGCCGCGACGCGGATCTGCTCGCGGATGAGGTCGATGGAGGTGACCATCTCGGTTACCGGGTGCTCCACCTGGATGCGGGTGTTCATCTCCATGAAGTAGAACTCGCCGCCCGCCCCGAGGAGGAACTCGACGGTGCCCGCGCCCTGGTACGCGATGGCCCGCGCCCCGCGGATGGCCGCCTCCCCCATGCGCGCCCGCAGCTCGGGGGTGACCGCCGGGCTCGGGGCCTCCTCGATGAGCTTCTGGTGCCGTCTCTGGATCGAGCAGTCGCGCTCCCCGAGGTGCACGAGGTTTCCATGCCGGTCGCCGAGGATCTGGATCTCGACGTGCCGCGGGCGCTCGATGAGCTTCTCGAGGTATACGGCCGGGTTGGCGAAGTTGGCCTCGGCCTCGTTCCGCGCCACCGGGAACGCCTTCCGGAAGCCGGCCTCGTCGAACGCCGCCCGCATCCCCTTCCCGCCCCCGCCGGCGGCCGCCTTGATCATCACCGGGAAGCCGATCCGGCGCGCCTCGGCGAGCGCGTCCCGCTCGTCGTCGATGACGTCCTCGGAGCCCGGCACGACGGGCACGCCCGCCTCCACCATCGTGCTCCGCGCCTCCGCCTTGTCCCCCATGCGACGGATCTGCTCGGCGGTCGGCCCGATGAACACGAGCCCGCTGCGCTCGCAGATCTCGGCGAACTCCGGGTTCTCGGCCAGGAATCCGTACCCGGGGTGGATCGCGTCGGCGCCGGTGATCTCGGCCGCCGCCAGGATGCGCGGGATATTCAGGTAGCTCTCGCGGCTAGGCGGCGGACCGATGCAGATCTCCTCGTCCGAGAAGCGGATGTGGAGCGAGTCGCGGTCCGCCTGCGAGTAGACCGCCACCGTGCGGATGTCCAGGGCGCGGCACGCCCGGATGATCCGCAGCGCGATCTCGCCGCGGTTGGCGATCAGGATCTTGCGGAACACCGCTCAGGCGGCCGTGCGGGCGGCCGTCCCCACCGGGTCAATCCGCCTCGATCCGGAACAGGAGCTGGCCGAACTCCACGGGATCGCCGTTCTCCGCCGAGATCTCGCGCACCACGCCGGACACCTCCGACTCGAGCTCGTTCATGAGCTTCATGGCCTCGAGGATGCACAGCGTCTGCCCCTGCTCGATCCGGTCCCCGACCGAGACGAAGGGCGCCGCGTCGGGCGACGGGGAGCGATAGAACGTCCCGACCATGGGGGAGTTGACCTCGTGCAGATTCGCGGCCGGGGCGACTGCGGCGGCCGGCGGGGCTCCCCCCGCGAGCCCCGGTTCGGCGGCCGACTGGGCGGGAGTCGCGGGTGGCGCGGACAGCGGCGCGACGGCGGGGGGAGCGGCGCCGACGGCGGGCGACTTCCGGATGCGGACCCGCGTGGTCAGGCGCTCCACCTCGAGGGAGTCGATGTCGGACTCCTCCACGAGGCGGATGAGGCGCTTCAGCCAGTCGATGTCCATCATGACGTCACCCGCGTGATGTACTTGTCTTGCGTCCGATCCACCCGGACCACGTCCCCCATCTCGAGGAACAGCGGGACCTGGACGACGGCGCCGGTCGACAGCGTGGCCGGCTTGGTGCCGCCCTGCGCCGTGTCTCCGCGCACTCCCGGATCGGTCTCGACGATCTCGAGCTCGACGAACTGCGGCAGCTCCACCGACAGGACCTTCCCGTCCCGCTGGAGTGCCTCGCACTCCATGTTCTCGCTCAGGTAGCGGAGCTGGTCCGCCCCGATCGCGTCCGCGCCGAGCGGGATGAGCTCGAACGTCTCCATATTCATGAAATAGTACAGCTGGCCGTCGGTATAGCTGTACTGGATGGGTCGGCGCTCGAGCCGCACCTCGTTGACCTTCTCGCCCGCCCGGAAGGTCCGGTCGAGCACGCGCTCGCCCATGATGTCCCTGAGCTTGGTGCGCACGAACGCGCCGCCCTTGCCCGGCTTCACGTGCTGGAAGTAGACGATCTGATACAGGGTGTCATCCAGCTCGATGACCATCCCGTTTCGAAAATCCGATGTATCCGCCATGCGTTCCGTTTCTTCACTCGCGGGTACGACGATCGAGCCGCTCCCGCGCGTCGGGGTCGCGCCCCGGAGGGACCGGCTACAACTCGACGAGATCACGGCGAAACGCACTCAGCCTGCGCGCGCCGCCGTCGGTGACGAGAACGTCGTCCTCCACGCGGACGCCGCCCCGGCCGGGAACATACACGCCGGGTTCGACCGTCACCACGTTTCCGGCTCCCAGCACGTCGTCGGAGCGCGAGGAGAGGCGTGGCTCTTCGTGCACTTCGAGGCCGATGCCGTGCCCGGTGCTGTGGCCGAAGTAGCGGTCCAGATCGTGCTCGGCGAGGCGGGCGCGCGTGGCCGCGTCGACGTCGCGCGCCGCGGCGCCATCCGAGATGGCCGACAGGGCCGACTCCTGCGCCTCGAGGACCCGCCCGTGGAGCTCCCGCTGCCACTCGGACGCCTCCCCGATCACGAACGTGCGGGTCAGGTCGCTGCAGTACCCCTCGACGGTCGCCCCGAAATCGACCAGCAGCAGGTCGCCCTCGCGGGGCGCCCGCGCGCCGGGTCCGGCGTGCGGGAGCGACGTGCGCGGCCCCGACGCCACGATCACCTCGAACGGCAGCCCCTCGGACCCGGCGCGGCGCAGCTCGAGCTCCAGCCGAGCCGTGATCTCGAGCTCCGTGTGTCCGGCGTGCCAATCGAACGTCTCGAGCAGCCGCTCGAGCGCCGTCTCGGCCACCCGGATGGCGCGCTCGATGCGGGCGACCTCGTCCTCCGACTTCACCGACCGGAGCGTCGCCACCACGTCCGGCGTCTCCACCCACGTCGCGTCGGGGAGCGCGTCCCTGAGCCGGCGGTGCTCCGCCACGCTGAGGTGCGCCGGGTCGAAACCGATGCGCGACACGCCCGCGCCGCCCGTCAGCTCGGCCATGGCGGCCACCCACCCCTCGCGCGTGACGTGGACGCGGAGCGGGGAGTCGATCTCGTCGCCGGCCTGCTCCTCGTAACGGAAGTCCGTGATGAGCACGGGGGGATCGGCCAGCGGATAGAACAGGAACCCGGAGGAGCCGGAGAATCCGGACAGGTAGCGCACATCGGGCCGGTGGGTGACGATCGCGGCGTCCACCGACGCCCGCGTCAGCTCCCGCTCGAACCGGTGGCGGCGCTCGGCGCGATCCAGTGGGAGGGCGCTCAATCGGCGTCCGACTCCAGCCTTTCGGCCAGCCCTTCCAGACCGAACAGGTAGCTCGATCCCCGGAAGCCGGCGATCACGCCGATCGCCAGGTCGGAGAGCATCGAGCGGTGCCGAAACGGCTCGCGCGCGTACACGTTCGACAGATGCACCTCGACGAACGGCTTGGCGGAGCCCGCCAGCGCGTCGCGCAACGGCACGCTCGAATGCGTGAGGCCGGCGGCGTTCACGATCCACCCGTCCACGCGGGCCGTCGCGCTCTGGACCCAGTCCACCAGCGCGCCCTCGTCGTTGGACTGGAAGAACTCGAGCTCGATCGAGCGCTTCATGGCCCGTTCGCGGAGCATGCGCTCGATGTCGGGCAGCGTGCGGTGGCCGTAGTGGGCCGGCTCCCTCGCGCCCAGCAGGTTGAGGTTCGGGCCGTGCAGCACTCCGATCCTCATCGGCTCAGATCCCCCGCCGGCGGAGCCACTCGTCGACGCCGAGCTCCGGCTCCGCGTCGACCGCCGCCCCGTCCGTCGCGCCCTCCGGAAGCTCGAAGCGCCCCTCGAGCAACCGCCCGAGGAACTCCCGGATCGTCTCGGTGCCGGATCCCGTCCGCCCGGCCGGCGCCGAGGCGGGCTCGGGCGAAGGCGGCGTACGGGTGCCGGGCACTCGCACGTCTCCCGGGCGCTCGCGGCGCTCGGGCCCAACGCGACCTCCGACCGCCTCGCGACCGGCCGATCCGCCACTCGACTCCGGCCCGCTCGCGCCGTGCGCCCGCGGCTCGCGGGGTCCCGTCCCCCGGGCGGCCTCCCGGACGCCGGGCTCCGGATGGGCGTGCGACCCCGCATCCCGCCCCGAACGCTCGACCTCGAGCGGCGGGGCGGCGGGCCGCGCGTCCGGCCGCGAGCCGGACCCGCTCCGCGCCCTCGTGCGGGCCTCCTCGAGCGAGGTCGCGAGCCGGGCGTTGTAGGGATCTCTCGCCAGCAGCCGCTCGAAGATCCCGATCGCCTCGTCGAGCAGCCCCTGTCTGGCGTACAGCTCCGCCAGGGTCGCGGTCTCCAGGTCCCGCGCGTTCTCGCGACCCGGCGACGCCCAGGCGGCGGCCGTGGGCTCGGGCTCCGGTTCGGCCGCAGCGGCAGGCTCCGATTCGACTGCAGGCGCAGGTTCCGGTTCGGTCGAAGGGGCAGGCTCCGGCTCGGTCGAAGGGGCAGGCTCCGGACCGGCCGCGACGTCCGATTCCGCGACCGGCTCCGGCTCGGGGGCGTCCGCTTCGTCGGTCGCCCCCTCGCTGCCCGGCTCTTCCACGGTGGCCTCCGGGACCTCCGCGGAGGGCGGCCCCGGCGTTCCGGGCGGCTCGTCGCGCCCCGAATGCCAGTCGGCCTCGAGCCGGGCCAGCCACCCGCTCGAGACGGCCCCCGCCGGGGCCTCCGGCATCGCCGCAGGGCCCGGCCGCTCTCCCTCCCGCATCTCGGTGAGGGCCGTGCGCGCGACGAGGTTCTCGGAGTCGATCTGCAGCACGCGCTCGAACGCCACCACGGCCTCGCCCCGGCGGCCGAGCTCGCGGAGTAGTCGGGCGTGGACGATCCGCGCATTCAGGTAGTGCGGGTGCTGCCGCAGGCCGGATTCGATCACCTGGAGCGCGCGATCGAGCTCCCCGGCCTTCCGGTACAGGTCCGCGAGCCGGGCGAAGGTGTGCGTGCGCGGGTCGCGCGCGGCGCGCTCTTCCAGGCGGTCGATCTCCTCCGAGAAGTCGTCGGGAGGCATCAGGTGCGCCCCCCGACCCTCTGGGGGTGCGCGGTGGGTCGGAGCATGGGGGAACATACGGGCGGCAATTTTTTACTGTCAACGCGACATCGCCGGCCGCGGCGCGCCGGCCCGCGCGATGGTCGGGCGCGGCACGCGGCGCCCCGGCGCGTTGCTCGGCGGCGCGACCGCCAGTAGGTTCCCAATCCTTCGCGAAAGGACCTTCTGGCGGCCGGGCACCGGCCGTTTTGCATATCGGGAACCCGTACCGGGAGTGGTTCGAACGTCCCATGTTCATGCGGAAGATGCGCGGCAGCGCGAAGTACGTGATGCTCATCCTGTCGATCGCCTTCGTGGGGTGGCTGGTGTTCTCGCGTGTGACCGACATCCGGGGGACCAGCGGCCTCAATCCGGTGGTCGCGGATGTCGCGGGTCGCGAGATCCACTACAGCGAGTGGAACGCGTACCTCCAGAACCAGCTCACGCTCGCGCGTCAGGGCGACCGCAGCCTGAACGAGGAGGACGTGCGCGTGGTGACGGATCAGGCGTGGGAGTCGCTGATCAACACGACACTGCTCCAGGCCGAATTGGAGCGCCTCAGGGTCGAGGTCACCGACAGCGAGATCCGTCAGGCCTTCCTCAACCAGCCGCCCGCCGAGCTCCTCAATCACCCGGCGTTCCAGACCGACGGCCAGTTCGACATCGAGAAGTACCGGCGCTTCTTCACGGATCCCGCCACCGACGAGAACACCCTGCTCCAGATCGAGTCCTATTATCGGTCGATCCTGCCCCGGCGGAAGCTGGAGGCGCTCGTGGAGAGCGCGACGTACGTGTCCGACGCCGACGCCTGGCAGTTCTACAAGGACACGAACGAGCGCGCGCGAGTGCGCTTCGTGCGGGTGGATCCGGCCACCGCCGTCCCCGACTCGGCGGTCACGGTGACCGACACCGAGCTCAGGACCTACTACAACGCACACCGGGACGACTTCACGCGGCCCGCGTCGGCGCGGGCCAACATGGTGAGCCTCGCGTTGCGGCCCGCGGCGGCCGACACCGCTGCGGCGCGTGCGCGCGCCGAAGGGCTGCGTGAGCGGGTGGCGGGCGGCGAGGACTTCGCCGAGGTGGCGCGCGCCGAGTCCGGAGACCCCAACACGGCGTCCAGGGGCGGCGACATGGGCCGCCGCGCGCGCTCGAGCATCGACCCGACGCTCGCCGAGATCGCGTTCGACCTGCCGATCGGGCGCGTGTCGGACGTCGTCCCGACGTCGTTCGGGTTCCACATCCTGCGGGTCGATTCCCGCTCGCGCGATTCGATTTCCATGCGGCAGATCCTCGTCCCGGTCGAGGTTTCGGCCGCCACCGAAGACTCCGTGTTCGGGGTCATGGACGACCTCGAGGGCATCGGGCTCCGCTCGAACCTGCCCACCGCGGCCGACTCTCTGGGCGTCCCGGTCCGCACCGACGTGACCCTCACCGACGGCGTGGACTTCATCCCCGGCGCCGGGGCCCTCGGCGTGGCGCCAGACTGGGCGCTCGACCCGGACACCCAGATCGGCGACCTGTCACCGTTCTTCGAGAACGCGACCGGGTTCCACGTGTTCGAGCTCCTCGGCCGCCAGGAGGCGGGCATCGCGCCGCTCTCGGACGTGACCGGGGCGATCCGTCAGATCCTCGTGGCCCGGAAGAAGAAGGAGCGGGCGCGCGAGGTCGCCGCTGGGCTCGTGGAGGCGCTCGACGGTGGGGCCTCGCTCGACGAGGCAGCGGCCCGGTTCGGGTGGACGGTCGACGAGACCGAGGCCTTCCGGCGGGGAGACTTCGTTCCCGGGCTCGGTCAGGGCACCGAGGCGATCGGGGAGGCGTTCGGGGTTCCGGTGGGCAGCACCAGCGGGGTGGTCGACGCAGGTGATGCGGTCGCCGTCCTCGAGGTGGTCGACCGCCAGGAGGCGACGGAGGAGGGCTTCGAAGAGGTCAAGGAGGCGCTTCTCCGCCAGCTCGCCTTCGAGCGGACGCAGGAATACGTGCAGAACTGGCTCGCTGCGCTACGCGAGCAGGCCACCATCGTGGACCACCGCGACCGCCTGAGCAGCCAGAACGCGACCTGAGCCGGCCGGCCGGCCGGCGAGCGCTCGACCGCGTGATGTTCCCGGGAGGCGGCGGCCTCCCGGCGCGCTTTCAGGCGTCGCCGCGACGCTCCACCGGCTCCTTGGACTCCTGCGAGACCGTGGAGCCCGGCTGCTCGCCGGGCCCGGTGATCTCCCGCCGAACGTCTCCCTCGACGTCCTTGATGGACTCCTTGAACTCCCGGATGCCCTTGCCGAGCGAGCTTCCGATCTCGGGCAACCGCTTGGCCCCGAACAGCAGAAGAATCGCGAGGAACACGATCAGGAGTTCCCACGGGCTCAAACCGAACATCGGTGGCTCCTCTGTTTGGTCTCGCCTGGGTCCGTCGCGCCCCGGATCACGCTACAGCAGGGATCGAGCGAACCAGGCCACCAGTAATATCCCGACGATGCTTAGAAAGTTCGCGCGCAGGATGAGCGGCCCGATCGTGAGCGCGATGACGTTCAGGTCGATCGATAGCGGCCCGAGCGAGGCCGCCACGGTGGTGATGAAGAACTGCCGCGCGGCAGAGGGGGGCAGCGTGACCGCCATGAGCTCGGTGAGAAGCGCGCCGAGGATGAACCCGCCGGCGATCACCAGCAGGGTCCTCCTAGGGGACCTTTCGGGCCTGCGTCCGAGTTCCGCCACCTAGCGCACCCTCTCGACTACGTAGTCCACGGCTGCATGCAACGCGGCAAGACAGTCGTCTTCCACCAGCCCCGCCAGGCACTCCCGCGCCCGATCGGCCCGCGAGCGGGCCTCTCGAGCCGCCGCCTCGAGCCCGCCGTGGCGGTCGACCATCTCGATCACGTCCGCCACAGCCTCTCCGTCCGGCCGGGCGTCCTCGAACAGCGCCTCCACCCGGCGCCGTTCGGCGGCGCTCAGGGCCGGGAGGGCCGCGATCAGCGGGAGCGTGACCTTGTGCTCCTGAAGATCCTGTCCGCTCGGCTTCCCGGTAACCTCGGCGGTCGCGGTGTAATCCAACAGGTCGTCGATGATCTGGAACGCCATGCCCAGGTGGTAGCCGTACCCCCCGAGCGCCGGCCGATAGCTCTCGACCCCCGCCATCGCTCCCAGCTCGCAGGCGGCGCGAAACAGCGACGCCGTCTTGCACTCGCACAGACGATCGTAATCGGCACGCGTGAAGTCCAGCCGGTCGTGGAGCACGAGCTGCCGCATCTCGCCTACGGTCATCTGGTTCGCCGTGCGCGCGAGGATCGCGATTGGCTCCAGACGGCCGAGGTCGGTGATCTCGATCACGGCGCGCGAGTACAGATAGTCCCCCGCGATGATCGCGACCTGGTGGGTCCAGCGATCGTTCACGGTCGGCATTCCCCGCCGGCGCACGGAGTGGTCGACGGCATCGTCGTGGACCAGCGTGGCCACGTGCAGGAGCTCCACGATGGCCGCCAAGCGGATCGCCGAGTCGTCGGACCTCCCCCCCACTCCGCTCGACAGCAGGAGGAGCGTCGGGCGGAACAGCTTGCCGCTTCGGGAGAACAGGTACTCGCCCACCTCGTCAAGGGACTCGAACCCCGACGGCACCAGCCCCAGGAGGCTCCGCTCGACCAGCGCCAGGCGATCCCGGACGGGCGCCTTGATCTCGTCGAGCTGCACGTGGGCGGTAGGAAGCACGGTTCTCCCGGGCGGTGGACTCCGGATGGGAGGGGAATCTCGGCCCGGCGCACGGGATTGTCAAAGACCGCGCGCCCTCCCACGGGCCGGTTCCCGCCTCACACCGAGCAGCTCAGAATGCGCTCCTGGATGTCGCGGTAGTCGATGTCGACACTGAAGATGCGCTCGTAGCAGATGAGCGCCTTCGCGAGGTCGTTCAGGGCCTCGTACGCGATCCCTAGCTGGTACAGGACCCCGAGAATGTCCCGGTCGCCCTGCGAAAGGCTGCCGAGCGCCTTCTCGAGGAAACGCACCGCGATCCGGGGCTGTCCCTTCTCGAGGAACGCCTCGCCGAGCAGCTCGAACGCGAGCGGCGGAGCGGAAGGCTCGCGAACCGCCCCCTGGAGCTCCCGGATCGCGTCGTCCAGTCGGCCCATCTCCTTCAGACGGGCCCCCAGCTCCGTACGGGAGGAGGAGTCGTTGTGCGCCGGCTTCTCGTGCAGCTCGGCGCGGAACTCCGACAGGAGCTGCTCGAAGTCCGTGCCGGCCTCCGATCCCCCGGCCACCCCGGAGTAGGGGCGCGGACCCATCCCCCGATCCTCGACCGTGACGGATATCGTCGGTATCGGGCGGTCGATGACGGATCCTCGGTCCGCCCCGTTCACATGATCCGGCATATACGGCCTCTTCGGTCCAGGGCCTACGACCGCCTCCTCCATCGAGTCTTCCTCCACGCCCTCCAACCGCTGCAGCGCTTCGATCACCTGCTCGTCGCCTGGAGCCAACGTCTCGGCGCGTCGATACGCGTCCCGCGCCTCAACCGGACGATCCCAGGCCTCGAGCCTCGCGCCGAGCGCGACACACGCCTCGAGCGCCTCCTCGGTGCGGCCCAGCGCGCTGAGGTACTCCACCTGACGGATCTTGAACTCCACGGCCGTCTCCTCGAGCCGCGTGAGCCGCGCGATGACCACCAGGGCCCGCTCGTGCTCCTGGCGATGCTCGAGCTCCTGGAGCGCCCGCTTGAGGATGCCCATGCTCGCCGACTCGACCCAGTCGCGGAAGGCGTCCTCCGGATCTTCCTCGACCTGAAGCCGCGGCTCGGCGAGAGGCGGCACGGGCTCGCCATCGAGCGAGTCCCGGCCGGAGCCCGCGCCACCCGCCCGCCGGCCGTTCGCGACCCGTCCTCGCGGGGCGGCCGGCCGGGGAGCCGGGGGCTCGAGCTCCGCCACCGGCTCGGGCTCGGCCTCGGCGACCGGCGCGGGCTCGGCCCCGGCGACCGGCTCGGGCTCGGGTCGAGCCGGGGGCACAGTACCGGCAACGGGCTCGGAGTCCGGCGTCGGCTGCCCGCCTCCCGGGCGTCGCGGCTCCTCCCTGGCGTCGTCGGCCCACTCGATGGCGATCGTCTCGGCCTCGAGACCCGACTCGTCGGCCTCGGGCCCGACCTCGCCCGTCGGCGCGTCGGGCTCTTCGATCGCCGACTCGTTCCGGCTCGCGGCCGCCTCGGCGTCGGCGCGCGCGTGCCGGTCGAGCGCGTGGCGCGCATCGTCCAGCCACGCGGACTCGTCGATCGAGGGGCCTTCCTCGTCACGCTCCATGCCGATCGACTCGCGCTCACGGGGGGGCCCCGCACCGGGGGCCTCGAACGACTCCTCCCGCTCGGCGCGGCCAGTGGAGACCTCCGCCTCTACGCGTCCGGCGACCTCGACATCCGGCGGCTCCTGCGGAACCGTCGCCGCCGGACCCGTCGCGAGAACCGCGGCCGGATCGATCGCCTGCTCGCTGGGCTCCTCGGCATCGGGGTCCGGCAGCTCGTCCTCCAACGCCGGCTCCACTTCGAAGCCGCCGGACTCGCCGAGATCGGCGGCGGCGCGCACGATCGACTCGAGCTCGTCCGTGTCGATCGAGAACACCGGCTCGGTCGCCTCGGTCCGCGGGCCGAACGCGCGCTCGGGCGCCTCCCCGGGATCCTCGCGGTCCGTCCCGGCCTCCGCGGAGACGCCGCTGGCGGTCTCCGGGCGATCGGGGGCGGTCGGGGCCGCGACCCCGCCACCGGCCGACTCGGCCGCTTCCTCGACCACCGGTTCGAAGGCCTCACCGACGACGGGTCCGTCCCCGACGACGGGCTCCAGCGCCTCTTCCGGCTCGAGATCGGCGGACTCGGGGCCTTCGGGCGCGGACTCCGGCGCATCGGCATCGAGACCCTCCTGCACCTCGACCTCGAGGGCATGGACGCGCACGTCGGCGGCGGCGTACTCGAGCTCGTCCCATTCCGCCGACTCTCCGGGCGAGCGGTGCGGGTCGGTGTGCCTCGAGCCGGCGCCGATCTCGAGCGCCTCGAGGTCGTGGCCGCGCCGGGGCTCTCGGCCCGGCTCCAGCGTGACGTCGGGCTCCTCGACGGTCGGGTCCTCGCTCCACAAATCGTCATCGGGAAGGTCGAACTCCGCGATGATCTCCTCGGCCTCCTGCTCCCAGGGGATCGAGCCCGGCTGCACGGGCTCCCGCGCCCCGCCCTCGTCGTCCGACTCGTCGTACGACGGGGACTCCGCCTCGAGGTCGTCGGCCGACTCGTGCGAGGCCGCGGGGCGGATCCGCTCGGGCTCGAGCTCGTCCGGATCGATCGAGGGCTCCTCGGCTGCGGACGCAGGGGCAGGCTCCCTGGCGCGCTTGGGTGGCGGCTCGTCACCCAGCGTGAGGAAGGCCCCCGCAAGCGGATCGGCAGTCTTCGCATCGCCCGCCCTGTCTTCGAATCCGACGACGGTCTTGCTCCGTACCTGCGCCGCGACTTCCTCGGGGTCGATCCCGTGTCGCTCGAGGGCTTCGCGCAGCGCCTCGATGCGGGCCACCGACGCCTCGGCGTCCGATGCCTCGGCCAGCCAGCCGGCCCACAGCGTCAGCGTGCCACTGTCACCCGTCGCGACGATCAGCTCCTCGAGCCCCTCGAGCGCGGCCTCCTCGCTGCCCCGCTTCCGCATGGCAGTGGCGTAGCGGTGATAGTGCTCGCGACCCTCGGCGACGAGGCTGGTGGCCAGGTTGAGCCGCCCGAGCTGCAGGAACACGGTCGAGCGATCGGGGAGGATGCGGAGCACCTTGTTGCACAGGGCGATGGCGCTCGTGTGGAGGTCCTGCTCGGCGTACAGCTCGATCGCCTGCTCGTAGTAACGGACCGCGGTGTTCTTCTGGCCGATCCGCAGGTAGATGTCGCCGATGCGGTTGTACAGGCTGAGGTCGACGAAGCCCTGCGACTCCTTGCGGCTGGCGTCCAGGGCCTGCGTGTACAGCTCGATGGCGCGCGACCAGTTCTCGCGCTGCTCCTCGCGTCGCGCCTGGTTCTTGAGCTGGTTGACGTTGGCCATGTCGCCGTCCCCGGGAGGTCCTTACGAGCCCGGCACGAGGTCCGCCAGGCGCTCGACCTTGATCGCCGCCGTCACGGATCCCGATTCGGTGGACGTCGACAGCGAACGCAGCTTGAACCCCTCCAGGTTTGCGTTCAGCCACTCTCCCAGGGCGAGGTACGCCGACACGATGGCCTCCTCATCGGCCGCCTCGAACGCGTATCCGAGCTTGCGGTGCAGGAGATCAAAGCGTCCCGGCTCGATCTCGAGCAGGTGGTCGATGATCGGCAGCGCGCGGCGGAAGCGTTCCTCTCCCTCGACGCGCGACAGGACCTCCTTCAGCTCGCGAGTGAGGGACTCGGGGTCGATATCGGACACGTCGTGCTCGTCGAATCCCTCGTGGTCGGTGCCATCCGACCCCAGGACACCGGGCCCGGAGTCGGCCTTTCGAGGCTCGGGGTCGCGCGTGACGTATCGGGCGAACCCGGCGAGCTCCTGGATCCGGCGGATGAGCCCTACGACCCCGCGCCCGTCCCGCTCCCGTCGGTCCCGCACCGAGCGGAGCATCGACAGCGCCTCTTCATCCCGCCCATCCTCCACCAGCGCGTCGGCCAGGTCGAGGGCGACGTCCTCGCCGCCCGTGAGCGCGATGAGCTCCTCCTGCGCCTCGCGCACCTCCGGCTCGCGCCCCTCCTCGGCGAGGCGCTCCATGTAGGCCTCGTAGCTGGCCCGCGCATCGGTCATCAACCCCGACAGGGCGTACAATCGACCCACACGGCGATACACCGCCGTGGCGCCGGGCGCGTTGCGCAAAATCTTCTTGCAGAGTGCAATTCCGTTCGCGTACAGCTGCTGGTCCTCGCACTGTGCGGCGGCGCGTTCGTACGCCTCGAGGGCGTCCTGATGCAGACCGGCGCGCCGGTACAGGTCGCCGAGGCCGTTGATGAGGCCGAGGTCGGCGAAACCCGACGTTTCCTCTTGCGCGACAAGGGCTTTACGGTAGGTGGCGATCGCCCCCTGGAGATCGCCCTTCTGCTCCAGGCGTCTGGCGTCCGCCATCCACTTGCGAATGTTGGCCATGAGCCCCTTTTCCCGGTACCGCCAGGACCCGCAGATCGTGTCTCGGCGACGCCGTGTAAGCGCAAGGAGTCGGCCAAATCGCCGTGAACTCCTTACCTGTCCAAGCTTTGCTGGTCGTAGTCGAACTTGAGGTCGGGGGCGTCCCTGAGGTTCACGCTCATCTGGAACACGAAGTTCCCGTTCGGGGCGCGCGCGAAGGTGAAGCTCGCGACCCAGCGGTGCAGGTCGCGGTCCAGCGTCACGAGGTGCTCGCCGAACTCCCCGTCGGTGAGGTTGTAGGTCGTGCGCCAGTTGAGACGCCAGTTGGGGGTGGGACTGAGGGACAGGATGGCGGACAGCGACTGGCGGGCGTCCCGGTTCTCGCTCTCCCGGGCCCGTTGCAGCGAGTAGGTGATCGACAGGTTCCACGGGCCCCCGCCCCGCAGCCCGGGGTCGCGCGGATCGGGGTTCTCATCGAAGGACTGGAGCCGATAGCGTGAATCGACACCGGTCCGAAACCGCTGGTCGGCCTGGGTCTGCTGGCCGCCTCCGCCGATGCCGAACAGGCCCCCCAGGCCGCGCGCCGAGCTGAAGGTGAAGCTCCCCGTGAGGTCTGAGAGGATGGGGGCGAAGTGGCGATCCTCCCCGGTGCCGTCGAACAGGTCGAGCGACAGGTTCACCGACAGGCCGCGCAGGAGGTCGGAGTTGATCCGGTGGCTCCAGCGATCCGTGGTGAGCTTCGGTTCGTTCTTGCGCGCGAAGTCGAACTCGAGCTGGCTCGAGTTGATGCCGAGCAGGACGATGTTGCGCGGCTGCCGCGGCGGCGTCGTCCGGCGCGTGGCACCCGTGGAGTCCGCCCGCGTGCGCGCGGCCAGCGACGTGTCGGCGGCCGCCGCGGTCGAGTCGCCCGCCAGCCGCAGCGAATCGGACGGGAGCCGAAGCGAGTCGGAGGGGGCGGCGGGTCCCCGGATTTCGACCCCTCGGCCCGTCTCCGGCTGTCCGGCGGCGAGGGCGACCGAGTCCGCCGCCAGCGAATCCGCCTCGGGGCTCCTCCCCTCGAGCAGGGCGCGGTCCGACTCGGTGAGCTCCACGTCGTCTCGCACCTTGGCCTCGAACGTCTGGTTGAGCGTGATGCTCAGCCGGTTCTCCTGGGCCGAGTTGGACACGGGGAAGCCCGGAATCGAGAGGAGCGAATCGGAGGCCTCGACGGGCGGCGAGTACGAGTAGCTGAACCGGGGCGACACCTTGTGCCTGATGCGGGCGAAGGGACCGAAGCCCGGGAAGAAGCCGTACACGTCGGTCGACAGGGTCGCCCCGACGCGAAGGCGGGCGGGGGCGTTCAGGAAGCGTCCCTCGGTGTCGTCCGAGCGGAAGGTGCTGGCGCTGATGCTCACCGTCGGCCGGAGCGTCGTGCTCCCCACGAGGTCGACCTGGTAGTCGGCCGTCCCGCCGTAGTCGACCCGCGTGCGGCTGGTCGGCTCTCCGGGGGCCGCCAGCGAGTCGACGAACGGGGTGGTCACCTGCCGGTCGTAGCTCGAGTTCCCGCTCAACCCGAACGCCCCGATCCGCACGCCGGTGTTCGCCGAGGCCCGTGTCGTCTGGAGGTCGTTGCTCTCCTCGCGGTTCTGCTCGAGACGCGAGAACGACGTCCCGCCGCTCACGACGATGTTGTTGAACAGACCGGCGCGGTTGCGGGGGGCGCGGAACAGGGTGACCGGGGTGAACGTCATCTGGATGTTGGGAAGCGTGAGCTCCGTGCTGCCGCGCAGCGTCCCGAGGTCCTGGCGGCGGCTGGCGCTCAGGTTGACAGACGCGAACGGGAAGCGGTGCTGGAGGCCGAGATCGGAGGCGATCCGCTGCGTCTGCTGCCGGGGATCGAGGCTCTGCTGCTCGAACACGCGCGTGTTCGAAATGTAGTTCGCGTTCAACCTGAGGCTGGTCACCGGGGTGATCTGGTGCTGGTGGTTCGCCTGGATCTGGATCGTGCGCTCGTTCCCGAAGCTGTAGCTCGCCAGCATGTTGCCCTGGAAGAACTTCTTGAGCGACTTGTATCGGAACGCCCCGTTCAACCGCGTGAAGCGCCCGCTGAACCAGTCGATCGTCGCCTGGGCGTCCATGAAGGGGTTGATGGCCAAGTAGTACCCGAAATCGTTGACGCTGCGACCCACGTTGTTCGACGTGGACACGATGTCGTTCACGCCGAAGCGGGGGGGCAGGAGCCCGCTCCGCCTCCCCTGGCGGATGTCCTGCGCGAAGAACGGCAGCCAGGCGACGGGGACGTGCTGGATGTAGAGCGTGATCGGCCACGCGACGAGCACGTTCTCGCTCACCACCTTGATCTGCCCCGCCCGGAAGTAGTAGTGCGGCTCGTCGAGCTCGCAGGAGGTGAACGAGCCGGCCTCCACGAACACGGTGCCCGCCCCGCGGGGCGTGGCGTCCCCGCGTACGTACCACTCCGCCCCCTGCTCGGCGAACGAGGTGCGCGCATCCATGATCGTGCCGGTCGTGCGCGACACGTCGTAGTTGATGATCGAGTCGCTGGTGACGTTCCGGCCTTCGCCCTCGAGCCGGATGTTGCGGCGCGCGCTGATGAAGCGGAGGCCGGCCCAGTAGGCGATCGTGTCGGCGTCGAGCACGGAGTTCGAGTAGCGGGCCTGGGCCTCGCCGCCGAGCCGAACGGCCTCGTCGTCGACGTCGAGCTCCACATCCCGTCCCCGGTACTCGACGATCCGGAAGCCGCTCTGACCGCTCAGGCTCTCGTAGATGTCGTCCCGGTCGGGGAAATCGGTACGGCGCTCCGTGGTGTCCCCCGCGGCGGCCCCGGCGGGGAGCGTGTCGCGACCCACCGCCACCGAGTCCGTGTCGGCCGCGGCCCGGAGCGAGTCGACCCGGAGCGTGTCGCGGGGAGCGGTCACCGAGTCCGTGTCGGCCGCCGCCTGGAGCACCGGCGCGTGCGCGGGGTCCGCGCGGGCCGTCTCCACCCGTCCGACCACACCGATCCCCACCGCCGCGCACCACAACAGGAGCAGTCTGCCAGAGGTCAGGCGGCGCTCCCTTCCGCCTCCCGGGCGAGCCGCTCCTGCCGTCGCCGCCGCACGAGCCTCGCCGACACGATCGACAGCTCGTACAGCATCATCAGAGGGAACATCATGGCGAGCATCGTATAGGGGTCCTGGGGCGTGAGGACCGCGGACAGAATCGACATGATGACGATCGCGTGGCGGCGGTACTTGGCCAGCCACTCGGGGGTCACGATCCCCACCATCGACAGGAACACCAGGATGACGGGCATCTCGAAGATGAGGCCGAAGGCGAGGATCAGCCCGGTGGCGAACTTGAGGTACTCGTCGATCGTGATGAACGGGTCGAGCGCCTCCGAATAGAAGCTCAGCAGGATCCGGAGGCCGAACGGGAGCACCCAGAAATAGGCGAGCGCCACGCCGCCGAGGAACAGCACCGTCCCGAACGTGATGGCCGGCACGGCGAACTTCCGCTCGTGCTCGTGGAGGGCCGGCGACAGGAACGCCCACAGCTGGTAGGCGATGAACGGGAAGGCCAGCAGCAGGCCCACGATGAAGCCCAGCTTTAGGGTGATGAAGAACGGCGTCGTGGGGCTCGTGAACAGGAGCCGCTGCGTGGGGAGCAGGTCACGGATCGGCCGTTCCACGACCCCGAGCACGTTGAGCTGGGTGACCGCCACGAGCCCCAGGATGCAGGCCACGATGAGCGCCGCGAGGCTCCAGATGAGCCGCCAGCGCAGCTCCTCGAGGTGGTCCAGGAACGGCATCTCGGCCGGGCCGCGCGTCACGTCCTATTCCCCTCCCGAAGCGAACAGGTCGACCTGCCCCGCGGCGTTGTAGCCGGCGCGTCGAACCAGCTCTCGCACCTCTTCCATGAATTCCGTCGTGTCCTGGAAGTTCCGGTACACGCTGGCGAAGCGGACGTAGGCGACCTGGTCCAGGTTGCGAAGCCGCTCCATCACCAGCTCGCCGAGCGCGTAGCTCTCCACCTCGCGCGTGTCGGCGGCCTCCAGCGCCTCCTCCACCCCATCCACCAACGCCTCGATGTCGCTGTTCGAGACGGGGCGCTTGGCGCAGGCGACGCGGATGCTGGAGGTGAGCTTGGCACGGTCGTACGTCTCCGTGCCACCGGCGCGCTTCAGGACGAGGAGCGGCTCCTCCTCGATGTGCTCGTAGGTGGTGAACCGGTGTCCACAGGCCAGACACTCGCGGCGGCGGCGCGTGGCCCGGCCGCCCCGACTGGTGCGGGAGTCGACGACCCGGTCCTCCGCGTGATCACAGCTGGGACACCGCATGGACCAACGGCTCCCTCAGCGGGGAAGGCGCCTGAGCTCCTGACCCGCCAACGATGCTTCCGGGCTGTTGGGATAGCCCGTCTGGATCTGGGTGAACAGGCGGCGGGCGACTGCGATGTCGCCGCGCGCGGCCTGGATCTTCCCGCGCGCGAGCAGCGCGGCCGGGGCCCGGTTCGAGTCCGGGTACAGCTCGGTCACCCGCTGGTACTCGGTCAGCGCGCGCGCCGCATCGCCCGCCTCCTCCCAGGTGCGGGCGATGTAGTACTGCGCATCCGGCGCGAGCTGGTGCTTCGGATACTGGTCGAGGAAGTCCTGGAACCCCGCCCGGGCCGTCTCGAGATTGCCCGACTGGTACTGGTCGAGGGCGAGGCTGTAGAACTGCGACGCCGCATCCGCTCCCCCGCTCCCGCTCGGCGGCGTGAACGCCGGCTCGGTGGACGGACGCATGGGGGTGGCCCCCTGCCCCGCCATGGGCGCGGCGGAGGAGGCGGCCCCGTACAGGTCGTTCAGGAGCTGGTTGTTCTGCGTGACGACCTCGAGCACCTCGGCGAGCGCGTCCTCGAGCCGCGTGACCCGCCGCCCGAGCTCCCCCTGCTCCATCGACGCACGGCGGCTGTTGGCCGCGTCGAGGCTGTCCACCGCCTCCTGGAGCTGCCGGAGAAGCACGCGCTGGTCGTCCCGGATCTGCCCGAGGTCCTCCGTCATGGAGGACTCGAGGGTCTGCACATCGGCCTTCGTCGCGCAGCCGGCGCCCGCCAACGCCAACGACACGACGAGCGCCGGCACCCGCATCAGATGTCTCCCGCCGTCATCACGAACTCGTCGCGGCGGTTCTGCGCCCAGGCCGCCTCGTTCGACCCCATCTGGAGCGGCCGCTCCTCGCCGAACGACACGAGGCGGAAGCGCGAGCGGCTGATCCCCAGGGTCTCCAGGTACTCCGCGGCGGCCTGCGCGCGCCGCAACCCGAGGGCCTGGTTGTACTCGAGCGACCCGCGCTCGTCGCAGTGCCCCTCGATGGTCATCGTGACGTCGGGGTGCGCCCGGAGGGCCTCTGCCTTGCGCTGCAGGATGGCCGCCGACTCATCGGTGATCTGGGCGCGGTTGAACTCGAAGTGGATGCGCGCGGTCAGCGCCTCGAGCGTCCCGGCCCGCGCGATCTGCTCCGGGGCCGTACGCGCGCACTGGGTGCCGGGATAGTCCCGCACCACCTGCTCGAGGAGCTCGCGGGCCGTCCGGTAGTCCCCGGACTCCATGGCGGCCGCCGCGCGGTCGCACAGCCGCGACGCCACCGCTTCGCGCTCGGCCGCCGAGTTGTCGGGCGGCGGCGGCGGCGGCGGGGCCATCTCCGGCTCGGTGTCCATCATCTCCGGTTC
Source organism: uncultured Gemmatimonadota bacterium (assembly GCA_964499635.1). Taxonomy (GTDB): domain Bacteria; phylum Gemmatimonadota; class Gemmatimonadetes; order Palauibacterales; family Palauibacteraceae; genus Palauibacter. The sequence continues at coordinate 212,179 of CAZCLY010000007.1, forward strand.
CGGATTCCCGCTGCATCCCAGCGCGAGCATGGGGATGAGCAACAGCGCAGCGAAGGCATGAAGTCGCCGCATCGGTGTCTCCTTGTTGGGCATTCTGACCAACGAGCGAGGAAGTCCAGCGTTCGCGCAGGGATAGGGCACCGCCCCCTCCCGGCCACACCACCCTGGGACAAGCTACGTCCACCCGGTCCGTTCGCAAGCGAGTCGTCACGGGGCCCTGGCGCCCGCGGCCAGTGTTGGGGACCAGTCGGGGAGCATATCGACGTGGCCGGCCGTCAGCGTCCGCGAGCGACCGGTGACCGTGTCGATGATCCACAGGGCGTATCCCTGCGAGTCGCGGGATTCGAACACGATGTGGCGGCCGTCCGGCCCCCAGCTCGGCACCTGGCTTTCGCCCCGGGACGTCAGCATGCGCCGATCGGTCCCGTCCGGGTTGACGGTGAAGATCTGGAACACGCCGCCGTTGAACGCCGCGTACGCGATCCGGTCGCCCCGCGGCGACCAGTCCGGGGCCACGGCGTTGGTGCGCTCGTTCGGCGTGTAGATGCTGATGCGACGGGGCGAGCCGCCCGACACCTGCTGCACGTACACCTGCGGCTCGTTGGTCACGTCGCTCTCGAACGCGAACCAGCGGCCGTCCGGCGAGAAGGTCGGGTTGAGCGCGTCGCCGCGCACGTTGGTGATGCGCCCGGTCCCCTCCAGCATGACCTGCACGCGCGCGCTCCCGGTCTCGGCCCACGCGAGACGCCCGTCGGGTGCGTAGGTCGGGGTCTGGATGAGGTCGCGCGTGGTGGACACGGTCCGTCGGCGCCCGGTGACCAGGTTGGTCTCGGCGATCGCGTACGCCCCCCCTTGGTCCTGGACCTGGTAGGCCACCCGACTCCCGTCGGGCGAGAAGGCGGGCGAGAACACGTTGTACGCGCCCGTCTCGACGCGGCGCGGGTTCTCCCCGTCGCTGTCGACGATCCACAGCTCGGAGCCTTCGCTGGTCTTGCGGCGAAAGGCGATCCGCGTGGCGGCGACCCCCGGCTCGCCGTCGGTGGCCCACGACACGACCGCGTCCGACGCCCGGTGCACGGCCATGCGGACCCCGGCGTCCTCGCCCCCCGGGAGGGTGAACGCCTGGACGTTCTTGAGGTTGCCGTACACGACGTCGTGGAGCCCCACGCGCAGGATGGGAGCGGCCGTGGAGCCGCTGACGTCGGCCGTCACGAGCCACACGGCGCCGAGCTCGTTCCACAACGCGTAGTTGGGCGTCCCCCCGCTCTGCAGTGTGTCCGGGACGGCGATGATGTCGAAGCGGTCGGAGTAGTCGAGGTCGCGGCGCAGGATGTCCGTGGCCATCGACGCGATGGCGTCGAGCCCCGGGGATGCCTTGACGGGCGTGACCACGAGCCCCGGCACGTAGCCCGGCTTGTACTCGAGCCCGAGGCGCACGCTGCCCGGGGCAGGCTCCTGGGCGCTCGCGGCGCCGGTCCATCCCGCGCACAGCGTCGCCATGAGGACGGCCCATTCGATCCGCGTGGCCCCGCCCGGAGGCCTTCGTAGACGGCGAAGCTCCATCGTTCAAGACTCCCTTCGTCCGCGGGAGTCCCGAGCGGATCCGCGGTCGTGCGCGTGGCGTTCCGGGGTGCTCGTACCCGTCACCGGCCGGAAGGATCGAAGTAGAAGGACACCCGCAGCGCGTCCCGCGGATAGCCGTCCGGGAGCGGACCGAACGCCCGATCCCGTCCGGCGGCCTCGACCGCCCCGCGGGCCACGAGATCGAACGCCGGGCTCCCGGAGCGCCGGATCCACTCGACGTCGGTGACCTGCCCGTCGCGGTGGATGACGAACGACACCTCGGCCCGCAGCGCGCGCGCGCCGGCCGGCGGGCGCCAGTAGCGCTGGATCTGCCGGATGATGTTCGACAGGTAGGCCGGGAAGGCGAAGTTCGCCCCGTCCAGCTGCACGTTGACGGGCTCGTCGCCGACCTCGTCGGTGCGCGCCGGCTCCGGCTCCGGCTCGACCGGCGGCGGCGTCTCGGCCACCACCTTGGGGGTCTCCGTCTCGGGTCGCTTCTCGGGCGTCGGCTCGGGCGGCGGCGGGCGGTGCTCCTCCTCGGCCACTTCGGGCGGGGCCGGATCCACGCGGATGGGCGCGTCCTCCGGCGCCGCCGCCACCATCCGCACCCGGACGGTCTGCGGCATCTGCGGGATGCGGGGCGCGCGGGCGGCGAACAGCCCGAGCACGATGAGCCCGCCGTGCAGCGACAGGGAGCCGATCACGGCCCGGCGCGGCGGGCCGCCGTGCGCGGTCTCGCGGCGCGACACGTTCATGATCGACCCGGTGGACGGAGGCATGGCATCTTCGGTCTCGCGGGCTACGGCCGGCGACGCGTGTCGGGATTGGTGACCAGGTTGACCGGGTTGGCGCCGGCCCCCTGTAGCCGCCCCATCACCCGGGCGACGACTTCGAAGCGGATCGAGCGGTCGGCCTTCACGAACACGGCTGGCTCGTCCTGGCGCGCGAGGAGCTGCTCGATCGTGGCGTCGAACTCGTCGAACGTGACCGCCGCGTCGTCGAGGTAGATCTGGCCCTGCGCGTCGATCGACACGACGAGCGCCTCCGAGGTGCTAAGGGGCCCGGAGGCCGCCTCGGGCACCTCGATCTCGATCCCGCCCTGGAGGATCGGGGCGGTGATCATGAAGATGATGAGGAGCGTGAACGCCACGTCCACCAGGCTGGTGACGTTGATCTCCGCCCGGACCCCGAACTCGTCGGAGTCCGATTCCGCGAAACGACGCCTCACCGGGTCCTCCCTTCCACCGGCCGTCCGCCCGCCGCCCGCCTCACACGCGTCCCTCGCGCGCCAGGGTGCCCACGAACTCGCTCGCGAACCCCTCCAGCTCGCCCGTGAACAGACGCAGACGTGCCGCGTAGTGGTTGTAGGCGATCACGGCCGGGATGGCCACGAACAGCCCCGCAACGGTGGTGGTGAGCGCCTCGGCGATCCCCGGCGCCACGGCCGCGATGTTCGCGGAGCCCTGCGCCGTGATCCCGATGAACGAGTTCATCACCCCCACGACCGTACCCAACAGACCCAGGAGTGGGCTCACGGATCCGATGATCGCCAGCCACTGGAGCCCGTGCACCAGCTGGTCCCGCTCCTGCGAGAGGTTCTTCTCGAGCACCAGCCACAGGGTGTCGAGCTGGGTGGACGACAGCCCGGCGTCGCGGACGGCCGGTTCGTCGAGGGCGCCGGGGCGGAGCTCGGTGAAGAAGGTGACGCCCTCGCGGAACACGCGCGTGAACGGCGACTCCTCGAGCCGGGTGAGGGCCACATGCAGATCCCTGAGACCCCGCGCCCCCTCCATCGCGTACACGAAACGGTCGGCCATGGCGTTCAACTCGCGGAACTCGCGCCACTTCCAGAAGATGAGGATCCACGACACGAGCGAGAACGCGGCCAGCACGAGCAGGATGATCTTGGTGGCGGGCGTGGCGGCCCACACCATGTCCAGCGGGGAGTCCATCGGCCCGGCCTGGAGCGTCGCGATGGCGCCCGGAGCCCACCACCCCAAGCTCACGCCACCACCCCGGCGATCGACTCGAACGTGGCGCGCAGGCCGTCCTCGAGGGCATGCCGCGGCGCCCACCCCAGGGCGCGGGTCTCGGCGCACTCGAGCGAGTTGCGCTCGAGCTCGCCCGGACGCGCGGCGGCGTACTCGATCGGCACGTCCCGGCCCGAGATCCGGATGAGCGTGCTGGCGAGCTCGTTGACGCTGGTCTCGCTCCCCGTGCCCACGTTGAACGCCACGTCGTCGAGCGCCCCGGGCGTCGGGAGCTCCGCGCCGGTCACCAGCACGTTGGCGGCCGCCACGTCCCTGACGAACACGTAGTCGCGGGTCTGCTCCCCGGTCCCGAACACCGTGAGCGGCCTCCCGTCCCGGATGCGTTGCGAGAAGATCGCGACCACGCCCGCCTCCCCGTGCGGATCCTGACGCGGGCCGTACACGTTGGAGTACCGGAGCGCGACGTACTCGAGCTCGTGCAGTTTCCGGAACGCGCTCAGGTAGTACTCCGCGGCGAGCTTGCTCACGCCGTACGGCGACAGGGGGTATTTGGGGGCGCCGCGTGGGACGGGAAGCTCGTCGGGCTCCCCGTATACCACCCCGCCCGAGGAGATGAACACGAAGCGTCGCACGCCGATGTCGACCGCGGCCTCGAGCAGGTTGAGCACCCCGTCGATGTTGATCGAGGCGTCGTAGCGGGGACGGGCGACCGAGGTACGGACATCGATCTGCGCCGCGTGGTGGTTCACGACGTCGAAACGCCGGGTCCGGAACAGATCGGTGACCTCGGGGGCGCGCACGTCGAGCTCGACGAGCTCGACCCCCTCGGGCACGTTGCTCCGCCGGCCGGTGGAAAGGTCATCGAGGGCCGTGACGTTCCAGCCCTCGGACAGATAGGCTTCGCAGACGTGCGACCCGATGAAGCCGGCGCCGCCGGTGACCAGCACCCTTCCCGGGCTCATTCGCTCCTCCTCATTCCGCGCCACCCTGTCCCTTGAGCCACAGTTCGCGCCGACCGGTCGAGACGCCTGCTACCCCATCCCCCGGTCGGCGGTCCGGCCGCGCACCCACCCGGGGGCCGTGGGGCGCAGCGCGCTCGCCAGCTCCTCGAGCGCGTCCGCCGTCTCCGCGTCCTCCGCCAGACGGCGAATGGCCCGTGTGGGTCCGTGCAGTATCTTGTTGAGAGTCGCCCTGATTGCCAAGCGCTGCTCGCGCTCCCGATCCGCATCGCGCGGCCCCGCGGCCTTCGCGCGGGCGAGCGCCGTCTCCACGCAGCGCTGCGCGTTCCCCCGCAGGGCCCGGATGGCCGGTGTCGCCTGGCGGACCCGGTACCACGCCCAGAACCTCCGGGCATGGTGATCGACGATGCGCTCGGCACCCTCGAACTCCACCTCCCTCGCCCGGCGGGCCTGGTCGATCACGCGCTGGAGATCGTCGATGTTGTACAGGAAGATGCCGGGCACGCCGGCGGTGGAGGGATGCACGTTGCGCGGCAGCGCGATGTCGAGGATCACAGTCTGGCGCGCCTCGTCGTGCCAGCCCTCGAGCAGCGCGGGGGTGACGAACGCGGCGTCGGCGTCGGTGGCCGTGACGACGAGGTCGACCTCGGCGAGCCGCGCCGGGAACGCCTCGCGGGTCATCGGGATCCCGTCGACCTGGCGCCCCATCCGCTCGGCCCTGGCCAGCGTCCGGCTGGCCACGAACACGCGCTCGACGCCCTCGGACCGCAGGCAGCGAACCGTCAGACGTCCCATCTCCCCCGTGCCGATCACGAGCACCGATCGTCCCTCGAGCGACCCGAACACCTTGCGGGCGAGACCGACCGCGGCGGCCGGGATCGACACGGAGCCGCGCGAGATCGCCGTGGACGAGCGGACACGCCCCCCGGCTGCGAGCGCCGACTGGAACAGCCGGTGGAGCGAGGACCCCAGCGTCGCCCCCTCCGCCCCGTGGTACGCCTCGCTCACCTGTCCCTGGATCTGGGGCTCTCCGATGACGAGTGAATCCAGACCCGAGGTGACGCGGAACAGGTGCTGGACGGCCGCCAGGCCGACGTGGGAGGACAGGTACGCACGACCCTTCGCCACCCCGGCCTCCTCGATCAGGGCGCGGGCCACGCGATCCTCGATCGCCCGGGCATCCCCGACCACGTAGCACTCGGTGCGGTTGCAGGTGGAGAGCACCACGCACTGGGAGACGCCGGGCTCGCTCAGCAGCCGCTCGATCCACGCCTCCAGCCGCGCGCCGGCGAGCGCGAACCGCTCCCGCACCTCGATGGGCGCGGTCCGGTGGCTGAGCCCCACGACGACGAGCTCCTCGTGCGAGCCCGAGGCAGCGCTCCCGCTGTCGGACGGGCTCACAGGAAGAACTCGCTGGATGGATCGCGCGCCTTGAGCGACATGTAGGCGGCGGTGCTCGCGAGGAACGCGAGGACGGTGAACACGGCCGCCCTATGACCCCTGCCCGCCGGAGACGCCCGCACCACCAGCGCGATCCCGTACGCGACCCACGAGATCACCCCCACCACCACGTCGGGGTCCTCGAGGGCGAGGCCGCGGCCGAACGTGAGCGTGAAGCTCCACCCCGTGATCAGCCCGACGGTCAACGCGCCCATCCCGATCGCCACGCCGAGCCCGCCCAGGCGGTCGAGGCTGTCGAGCGAGGGAAAGGAGCGGAACACGTTGCCGAACTCCTTTCGCTTGAGCGCCCGGAACTGGAGCAGGTACATGGCGGCCGCGACCGACCCCAACAGAAGGCTGGCGTATCCGGACAGCACGGACACGACGTGGAGGATCGACCAGCCCCCCCTGAACCCGGCCTCCGGACGGGTCGGCGACACGCCGGTCCACACGGCGGCCAGGAGGAGGATCATGACGGGCGGGAGCGCCAGCAACCCGGCTGCCCAGCGCTCCGAGACCCGACCGACGAGCAGGAACCCGACGGCGATGGCGAGTGCCAGGGTGGCGCTCGCGGGCCCGAATCCGACCAGCGGGGGGGTGCGATTCTGGATCCAGACCGTGGCGAGACCCGCCACGTGGAGCACCGCCCCGACGACGGCGAGCGCGAGCCAAGGGGCCCGGGGCGCGGTCCCGCGCCCACGGAACCCGCGGAGCTGGAGGAGCCAGGCGGCGGCGAAGCAGACGAACGCCATCGTGAGGAGGAGGCGAATCAACATCTGCCCACCGCACGCTCGCCTGGCGCCCTCCGCGCTCGCGGTACGCGTGAAACGGGCCGTACGGGGCACGGCCCGCCGTGATCAGCCTCCGACCGCCCGGCGCACCCGACGGGCGGGGCTGCCCGGACGCGGAGACGTGTCGCGCAGGTCGATGACGCGTCCCGTGGCCGTCTCGTCGCGCACGCGGACGATCCGAACCGTGGCGAGACGATCCTCCCAGCGCGCCGTAGCCGCCATCTCTCCGAGCTCGAAGAGGGCGAACTCATCGCCGATGCTCACTCCGGCCTCGAGGCCGACATCGAGGAACACCATGTCGCCCTCGCCCAGAACCGGCTGCTTCACCTCGAACGCCACGAGGTTCGCCGTGATGCCGTCGTCGTCGAGGGCCTGGGACAGGGTGGCCGGCACCTCGAAGGGCTCGGCCAGCGTCACGGGATCCCCGACTTCGTAGTCGCCGAACAGCCGCGTGACGCGGGCCCGCGCCGAGTCCGCCGTGGCCTCGGTCACCTCCAGCAGGGCCATCGACAGGGCCACACGCTTGCCGTCGACCTGCTGGTCCCACCGAAAGGCCCGGAGCTCGTCGCCCGGGAGCACTTCCAGCGCGTCGAGCGCGATCACCACGCGGTCGTGCAGCCGGATCCTGGGGGTCATCCGCAGATCGAGCAGATTGCTCTCGATCTTCCGCGCGGTGCGTCCCGTGTAGGGGATCGCCATCCTGTCGACCAGGACGGGTGCCCGGAGGAAATCGCTCTCGGAGACCAGCGCCGGCGCGCCGTAGGTCTCGATGTCGAGATCGCCCAGGCGGCTGCCGTAGTCCGGTGATTCGTCGAACACGCTCCGACCGCCGAACCCGCTCACCCCGGTCCGCCCGCTCGCGTCTAGCGGCTGCGGACGAGCCGGCGCCCGTTCGGCATCCGTCTCCTGGCCCTGCCCCGACGGCACCCTCGCGACGCTCACCGCATCGGGAAGCGTGAGGATTTCGCCCGGGTAGATCCAATGCGGGTCCTCGATGACGTGGGTGTTGATCTCGAAGATGCGCGGCCACAGGAACGGATTCGCGAGGTAGGTACCCGCGAGGTCCCACAAGGTGTCTCCGCGCCGCACCTCGTGCACGCCCCGGCGCGTCTCGAGCTCGGTGTCCTGCGGAACGGCCGCCTGCCCGCCGCCCTGCTGGGCCGCGAGCGCCACGGGCGCGACCACCAACGAAAGGACGCCTGCCAGCAGCCCCGGGGTCCCGATCCGATTCCGGTGCGCGCTCGCACGCGTCCGCGTCTGCATCAACCACCCGCCCATCGCTCCTCCTCCCGAAGCCGGTCCGAACGTGCACGGGCAACGGGTCGTCCCCGCCCGCGCTCGCCGTCGACGCTGCAACATCCGCGCTCCGGCGGCACGCCGTGCCGGCCTGGTGAAAAGCGCGACCGGTCACGGCATCGGACCGCATCCACCACCCCACGAGATTGTACACGTCTTCCCGGAGACACACAAATGTGGGACGACCATGAAAAAAGTATCGCACGGCCGGGAGGCGACATGCTGTCCTCCCTCCTCCCGCAAACCGCGAGACATCCCCGCAGGCGGCCCGCCGGCGCCCGGGGAGTCCCTAGAAGGGCAGATCGTCCTCGCCGGCCAGCGCGTCGTTCGAGAAATCCGAGAAGTCGGATCCGCTGCCGGCCGGCGCGCCCTGCGTGTAGGTGTCCCGCCCCCCGCTGCCGCCCAGCATGATCATCTCCATCGCCCGGATCTCGGTCGTGTATCGGGTCTGCCCGTCCTGCCCCTCCCACTGCCTGTACTCGATCCGACCCTCGATGTAGACGCGATCGCCCTTGTGCAGATAGCGCTCGCAGATCTCCGCCATCTTGTCCCAGCACACCACCCGGTGCCACTCCGTCTTCTCCTGCTGCTCACCCGAGCGGCTCGTCCAGCGACGGCTTGTGGCCACCGACAGGGTGGCGACCCTCGTGCCGGTATTCGTTGAGCGGATCTCCGGGTCCGCGCCCAGATTTCCGATGATGATGGCCTTGTTCAGGCTACGTGACATTGTTCCCTCCGGTGCGGCGGGCGCTCCGGGACGACCGGGGGCACGCCGGTGTTCGCGGGCGTCGGAAGCCGCTCGAGAAGGCGCGACCCCCACGTGGGCATCCGAACATAGACGGGGGCTCGGAGACGGTCAACGAGCCACCGGATGTCTCATGAGAAGCGCATCTTCCACCGGCTCGGCGTAGTAGGATGGGCGTCGTCCGACCACCTCGAAGCCCAACCGTCCGTAGAGCTCTCTCGCCGCTTCGTTGCCCTCCCGAACCTCCAGATAGATGTCCGTGGCGCCGCGCCGACCCGCCTCGGCGAGCACCGCTTCGACGAGCGCCGTGCCGATTCCCGTGCGCCGGTGATCGTCGCGCACGGCCACGTCGCCCAACTCTCCCTCGGGTCCGGCGAACCACACGACGGCGTAACCGAGGACCCGACGTGCCCCGTCCTCGGCCACCAGCAACGCCGCGTTCGGCTTCCGAAGCAGGTTGAGGAAGGTGCGCGACGTCCACGGGGTGGCGAACGACGCGGCCTCGATGTCCAGCACCTGTGGGAGATCCGACGTCCGCATGTCGCGGATCCGGACCGCCCCGAAGCGGCCGCGTCGAGGCCGTCCTGGTCCCGGGTCCTCCGCGGCCCGGCGCCTGGGCACGTTGGGCTCAGCCACCGCGGCCGACCCCGCGCTCGGCGCCCGACGCGCGCACGTAGTCCGGCTCCCAGCTCATGCGGTCCCCGACCCTGCCGTCCGGGAGCTCGCTCGCCAGCCACAGGAGCGCCGCCGCGCGCGGCACCCCGAGGTGGGCGGGCAGCACCTCCCCACCCCGGGCTTCGATCATGTCGGCGTGTCTCAACGCACCCTCACCGACGAACGCCCAGCCCTCGACCGGCGCGAGCGCGTCGAGCAAGCGCCCCAGCGGCAGCACCGACGGATCCGGGTCGGCTTCGCCGAGTGGGGAGTGGCGATACGCGGCCGCATACACCTCGTCGCGCCGGGCGTCGAACAGCGCGCACACGGGCGCCCGGCCGACCGATGCCGCCAACGCCCGCAGACTCGAGAAGGCATACAGGGGGAGATCGCGCGCGTAGCACAGCCCCTTGGCGAGGGCGGCCGCGATCCGCACGCCCGTGAACGAGCCCGGTCCGGAGCCGACCACCACGGCCTCGAGGTCGGACGCGCCCGCGCCGGCTCGCGAGAGCAGGCGGTCCACCTCCTCGAGCACGGTCTCGGAGTGCGTCGCGCGCACCGAGAGGGCCGACTCGGCGAGGAGCCGGGGGCCCTCCCCGAGCGCGATCGAGCCCAGCCGCGTGCTGGTCTCGAGGGCCAGGGTCAGCATACGCCGCGCTCCCCGAGCACCCCTGGGGCCCCGGCGGTCTCCCGCCGCGCCTCGATGGCCGGGATGGGCGGCGCGGAGCCCGCGGAACGGGCCTCGAGGACCCGGGCCCGGCCGCCGTCGGCGATCGACAGCTCCACCTCCCATCGATCCGGGGGAAGCGCCCCGGCCGCCCGCTCCGCCCACTCCACGAACACCGGCGCCGCGCCCCGCACGAGGTCGTCCCACCCCAGCTCGACCAGCTCTTCGGGACGCTCGAGGCGGTACAGGTCGACGTGATACACGAGGCCGCCCGGCGCGCGATATCGGTTGACCAGCGTGAAAGTGGGGCTCGTGACGGGCTCGGACACGCCGAGCCCCGCGCAGGCCGCCTGGACGAGCGTCGTCTTGCCGGCCCCCAGCGGACCGTCCAGCGCCACGAACGCCCGCGTGCGGGCCGCCGCGACCCCCAGCGCGCGCCCCCAGCCCCGCAGCGCGCGTTCGTCGAGGGTGGCGATCACGAGCGGCTGCGCTCGGCCGGGCGCAGCGCCGAGACCCGCGAGCGCGGCGCGCGACGGGCGCTCCCGGAATCGAGCTTCGCCTTGATGTCGAACAGCTCGTCCCGCAGCCGAGCGGCGTTCTCGAAGTCGAGGTCCGCCGCGGCCTGGCGCATCTCCTTCTCCAGGCGCTCCACGAGCTCTTCCGGCGTCATGTCCCCGTACCCGCCCACGCGCTCGTACACGGACGGCTGCCGGTCCTTCGCATCGGCGACGGCGGTCGAGAAGCGGATCTCGTCGACCGACTTGATGATCGAGCGCGGCTCGATGCCGTGCGCCAGGTTGTGGGCGGCCTGCACCTCGCGCCGCCGGGAGGTCTCGTCGATCGCGCGGCGCATCGAGTCGGTCACCCGATCGGCGTACAGGATCGCCTTCCCCTCGACGTTGCGGGCCGCGCGGCCGATCGTCTGGATCAGCGAGCGGTCGGAGCGCAGGAAGCCCTCCTTGTCGGCGTCGAGGATCGCGACGAGCGACACCTCGGGCAGGTCGAGCCCCTCGCGCAGCAGGTTGATCCCCACCAGCACGTCGAACACGCCGAGCCTGAGGTCGCGCAGGATCTTCACGCGGTCGATCGTCGCGATGTCGGAGTGCAGGTAGCGGACCTTCACGCCGCGGAGCGCGAGGAACTCGGACAGGTCCTCGGCCATGCGCTTGGTGAGGGTCGTGACCAGCACGCGTTCTCCGCGCCCCGTCCGCGTCCGGATCTCGTCCAGGAGGTCGTCGACCTGGCCGCGCACCGGTCGCACCTCGACCTCGGGGTCGAGCAGACCGGTGGGGCGGATGAGCTGCTCGACCACCACGCCGCCGCTCCGCGCGAGCTCGTAGTCGGCCGGAGTGGCCGACACGTAGATGGCACGCGGCACGACCTCCTCCCACTCCCCGAACGACAGCGGCCGGTTGTCGAGTGCCGACGGGAGGCGGAACCCGAACTCGACCAGCGTACGCTTGCGGCTCTGGTCGCCCTCGTACATACCGCCGATCTGGGGGACGGTGACGTGCGATTCGTCCACGATCACGAGGTACTCGTCGGGGAAGTAGTCGAGGAGGCAGTAGGGGCGCTCGCCCGGCCGACGACCGTCGAGGTGGCGGCTGTAGTTCTCGATCCCCGGGCAGAAGCCCATCTCGGTGAGCATTTCGAGGTCGAAGCGGGTGCGCTGCTCGAGCCGCTGCGCCTCCAGCAGCTTTCCGTCCTCGCGCAGCTCCAGCAGCCGCTCCTCGAGCTCGACGTAGATCGCCTCGCGCGCCGCCTCCAGCCGGTGGCCGAGCGTGGCGTAGTGGGTGGCCGGGAAGATCGCCGTCTGCGGGAGCCGCGTGATCGTCGCGCCGGTCATCGGATCGATCTTCGAGATGCGCTCGACCGTATCGCCCCACATCTCGATGCGGACGCCCTGCTCCTCGTACGCCGGCATGACCTCGATCACATCCCCGCGCACGCGGAAGGTGCCGCGCGTGAAATCGAGGTCGTTGCGCGCATACTGGATCTTGACCAGCCCGTGGAGGATGTCGCGGCGCGTGATCTCCTGGCCCTCCTCGAGGGTCAGCATCAGCGCCCGGTATCCCGCCGGGTCCCCGAGCCCGTAGATCGCCGACACCGACGCCACCACCACGACGTCCTCGCGCTCCATGAGCGAGGAGGTGGTGCGCAGCCGGAGGCGATCGATGTCTTCGTTGATCGAGGCATCCTTCTCGATGTAGGTGTCGGTGGACGGGACGTACGCCTCGGGCTGGTAGTAGTCGTAGTAGGAGATGAAGTACTCGACCGCGTTGCGCGGGAAGAACTGACGCAGCTCCCCGTACAGCTGGGCGGCGAGGGTCTTGTTGTGGCTCATCACGAGCGTCGGGCGCCCGACCTGGGCGATCAGCGCGGCCATGGTGACCGTCTTGCCGCTGCCGGTCACCCCGAGCAGGGTCTGCCACGGGTCCCCCCGTGCCACCCCCTCGGCGAGCTGCCGGATGGCCTCCGGCTGGTCCCCGGTAGGCTCGAACGGGAGCGTGAGGTCGAAGACCCCCGGACGGAGCGGTAGCGTGTGAGCCAAGAGCGAGCCTCGTCGATCGCGCGATAGCGGCGCGCGGGGTGGCCTCCGGCGAGCGATCCCCATCGCACCGGTCCCCACGAGTCGCGCAGGTCCATGTCGAGCCGAGCGCGTTGATACAGTAGGGGGGACCCGAAGTTTCGGGAAGTGTTCGGTGCGCGTCCCGCCCCCTGACGGGATCTCCGATGCGCGCCGCGGCGGGCGCGCTCGTCGGGCGGCCCGCGGACGGCATCCGATGCGTCCTCCGGCGGCCTACTCCAGCGTGAGCTCGCTCTCGCCGAACGACTCCTTGCGCTCCACCGACAGCACGCCCTTCACCCGCTGCACCTGCCGCATGACCTTCTTCAGGTGGCTGAGGTTCTCCACCTCGACCACGAACTGACCCCGCATCCCCCCCTCGACCGCCTTGATGTCGGCGGATTGGATGTTGGTGCCGGTGTCGCTCACCGCGCGAGCGATGTCGGCGAACAGCCCGTGACGATCGCTTCCCTCCATCACGATGCGGACCAGGAAGCGGCGCGCCCCGTCGTCGTCCCATTCGATGTCCACCCGGCGCTCGGGATCGTCGGACAAGTGGAGGACGTTCGGACAGTCCTGTCGGTGGATCGAGATGCCGCGTCCGCGGGTGATGTAGCCGATCACATCATCGCCCGGAACTGGTTGGCAGCATTGGGAATAGCGGATCATGAGATTGTCGAGCCCCTGGATCCGGATGCCCTTCCCGCTCCCCGGCCATACCTTGTCCACCAGCTTGTGGAGAGGGCTCGGGGTGCGTTCCGGCTCGTCCGGCTGCGCCTCGGGGAACACCGCGTGCATGATCCGGGTGAGGCTCACGTCGCCTCGCGCCGTGCCCGCGAACAGACCCTCGACGCGGTCGTAACCCAGCCGGTCGGCGGCTTCCTCGAGGGCCTCCTCGTCCAGCTTTCCGCGCCGGTGCTTGCGCCACTCGCGCGCCAGGATGTCGCGGCCCAGCCTGACCGCCGACTCGTGCTCCTCCTGCCGGATCCACTGCCGGATCTTGTGGCGCGCCTTGGAGGTCTGGACGAAGCCGAGCCAGTCGCGGCTCGGCGTCTGCGAGTCGGACGTGAGGATCTCGACCGTGACGCCGTTGCGGAGCGGCCGGCTGAGCGGCGCGATGCGGCCGTTCACCTTGGCGCCCGAGCAGCGCATGCCGATCTCGGTGTGCACCGCGAACGCGAAGTCGATCGGGGTGGCCCCCTTGGGAAGCTGCTTCACGTCGCCGGCCGGCGTGAACACGAAGATCTCGTCCTGGAACAGGTCGATCTTGAGGAATTCCATGAACTCCTCGGGCTCCCGCGTCTCGTGCTGCCACTCGAGCACCTGCCGGAACCACGACAGCTTGTCGTCGACCTCGTCCTCGTCCCCCTCGCGCACCCCCTCCTTGTAGCGCCAGTGGGCCGCGATCCCGTACTCCGCCGTACGGTGCATGTCTTGCGTGCGGATCTGGATCTCGTACAGCCGTCCGCCCGGTCCGAAGATCGTCGTGTGGAGGCTGCGGTACATGTTCGACTTCGGGGTCGCGATGAAGTCGTGGAAGCGCTCGGTGAGCGGCGTCCACTTGTTGTGCACCACGCCGAGCGCGTGATAGCAGTCGCGCACGCTGTCGACCACGATCCGCACGGCGAGGATGTCGTAGATCTCCTCGAACGGCTTGTCGCGCTTGAGCATCTTGCCGTAGATCGACCACAGGTGCTTGGGCCGGCCCCTCACCGCGCACCGGATGCCGGCCGCCTCCAGCTCGGCGGTGACGGGCTCCTCGAGCTGTCGGATGAGCCCTTCCCGCTCCTTGCGCGTCTGCTGGATCTTCTTCACCAGTTTCCGGTACGCCTCGGGCTCGAGGTGCTTGAACGCGAGGTCCTCGAGCTCCCATTTCACCCGCGCCACCCCCAGCCGGTGCGCGAGCGGCGCGTAGATCTCGCGCGTCTCGAGCGCGATCCGCTCGCGCTTGGCGCGCGGCATGTGCTCGAGCGTCCGCATGTTGTGGAGGCGGTCGGCGAGCTTCACGAGGATGACGCGGGCGTCCCGGGCCATCGAGAGGAGCAGCTTGCGGTACGTCTCGACCTGACGCTCCGCCATCGAGCCGAACTCGAAGCGCGATATCTTCGTCAGCCCATCGACGATGGTGGCGATCTCCTGGCCGAACTCGCGTCCGATCTCCTCGACCGAAGTCCCGGTGTCCTCCACGACGTCGTGCAGGAGCGAGGCGGCGATGCTCACCGTGTCGAGGTGGATCTCGCTCAGGATCTTCGCGACCTCGACGCAATGGGTGATGTACTCCTCGCCCGAGGCTCGCTTCTGCCCTTCGTGCTTCTCGAGGCTGTACTGGAACGCGAGGGCGAGGAGGTCGAGGTCGAGGCGATCTTCGTGGCCCGAGATGGCGCGGACGAAGTCCTCGGGCAGGAGCGAGCGCGGCCCGTGGCCCGTGCGTGCCTCGTCCGTCGCCGTCCTCGTCGCCATGTCGGTCGCTCCGCCGTGCCGCGTGTCCCTGCTGGTACGCCCGCGGGGGTGCAAGGTTCGCACCTCGCGCGTCGCAGGGAGGCACACAAGATCGGACCTCGGACCCCGGGATGCGAGTGACCACATTCCGGCCGGGTTGACGCGGACGACGGGGTGCGCCATCATTTGAAATGATAATTTCAGTTGCTCGGCCTGTGGCAAGGCGAGAAGGGAGCGTGGATCGACCCCGGTACCCCGGGAGCGGCCCACGGGGGGCGCGAATGACCGGAGAGAGATACAAGCTGGGCGGACGGGAGCGCGAGATCGTGGATGCCGTGTACGCACTCGGCTCGGCGACCGCGAACGAGGTCGTGGACCATCTTCGCGACCCCGAGGGATACGACTCCATCCGGATCATCCTCGGCAAGCTGGCGCGGAAGGGGACGTTGTCTCGAACGCGCGATGGACGGAGCTACGTGTACGCTCCAGCCGTGTCTCGGGAGGCGGCCCGCAAGCCCGCCATGAGCCACCTGCTTCGCACCTTCTTCGCCGGATCGACCTCGCGGGCCGTGCTGGCGTTCCTCGACATGTCGCGCAACGAGCTCTCCAGCCAGGACCTGGACGAGATCGGCGCGTGGATCGAGGAGCAGGCGGGCCAGGACCCCGAGCGTTAGGCCTCCCAGCCGGAGGCCCCGGAGGGCACCGTGGAGCTATTCAGAATTCCGGCCGACGAAGCGGCCGTCGACTTCCTCATCTCGGCCCTGGTCAAGACGGGTCTCTTCACGGTCCTCCTGCTTCTGATCGCACGCCTCCTGAAGCGCACCTCCTCGGCGGTCCGGGCCGCCTGGTACACCACGGGAGCGCTCGCCGTCCTGTCGCTCCCCGTCCTGACGAGCGTGCTGCCGGGGTGGCGGATCGGGTCCCTCGTATACCCCTTCGACGTGGTCGGCGGCGCGCTTGCAGGGGGCGGGGGTACGGACCCCGCCACTGTGGGCGCGGTGCTCCTCGCGGTCTGGGGAGCCGGTGTCGTGGTCCTGCTGGGTCGGCTCGTGCTCGACGTCACCCGGATCATCGCGGTCACGGATCGCGGTGATGATGTGGGGGGACCGCTCGCGAACCTGGCGCGGACCGTCGAGCGCGAGATAGGCCTCTCTCGGGACGTGCGGGTCATCCTGTCGAACGCCGTGCACGTGCCCTGCACGTGGGGCGTGCGGCGGCCGGTTGTGCTCCTGCCGGCCGCGGCGGCCGAATGGGAGCCCGATCTCCAGCGGGCCGTCCTCCACCACGAGCTCGCACACGTGGCGCGGGGAGATTACGCGGGTCTCCTGTGGCTCGAGTTGGTCCGGGCCCTTTACTGGCCCAATCCCTTCGCGTGGCTCCTGCACCGTACCGGCCGGCACGAACAGGAGCGTGCGTGTGACGATGCCGCCGTGCGGGCGGGGATCCCACCGGCGGAATATGCCAGACACCTGGTGGTCATCGGCCGTCAGGTGCTCGAGACACCTGGCTCGCCCATCGCCGCGCTCCCGATGGTCCGCACGAGCTCCTTCCGCGAGCGGATCGCGTCGGTGATGGAGCCCGGCACGGATCGACGACCCGCCACCCTGGCCCGACTCCTTCTCACGGGAGCGGTGATCGCGCTTCTGGCGGCCCCCGTCGCCGTCGCGTCCCCCGGCTGGGTCTGCCCGTCGAGTTCCGGGCCCGCCTCCCCCGCGGCGGCGCGGCACGCCAAGACCTGACGACAACCTGAGGGGTCTCCCCGTGGCTCATCCGTGCATCGCTCTGAAAATGAAACGATTGTTTCACATGGGGCCCCGTATCTGCGGAGAGCGATCGGCGATCCTCCTCTCGCTCGCGGCGATCGGTTCGTTCCCGACGGTCCGATCCGCCGTGGCGCAGGAAGTCGACGGTCATCTCGGGGCCGCGGCCGCCGTGTCGGACGCCGTCGAGCGGGTCGGCGCCCGGACCGAGTTCGAAGCTCGCCTGGCGACCGGCGACATTCGCGTGGATGGGCGCCTCGACGAGCCGGCATGGGCAACCGCCGATTCCGTCCCGCTTCCGTGGGAGACGTCGCCCGGCGACAATCGACCCGCGCCGGTGGAAACGGCATGCTACGTCCTGTTCGATCCGCGGCGGCTGTACTTCGCGTGCCGCGCCTTCGACCCGGACCCCGGAGCGATCCGCGCTTTCATCACGGATCGCGACGATGTCACCGGACACGACCGCGTCGTCCTCTCGCTGGACCCGTTCGACGATGCCCGCCGCGCGTTCGAGTTCACGGTCACCGCGCTGGGTGTGCAGGCCGACGCCGTGTACGACGAGCAGACCGGGGTGGCCGACGACTCGTGGGACGCGATCTGGGAGTCGGCGGGCCGCATCGACGACGACGGGTATGTGGTCGAGCTCGCGATTCCGTTCCGTTCGCTCCGGTTCCCGGACAACGACGACCTGCAGAGATGGGGATTCCACGCCAGACGACGGTGGCCGCGCTCGAATCTCGTCGAGCTCCGATCGATGCGCTGGGATCGCGGGAACGCCTGCCAGCTCTGTCAGGCCAACGTGCTCACCGGAATCCGCCAGGTCTCGCCGGGGCTGAACCTCGAGGTCACTCCGACGCTGACCGCGCGCCGCGCCGACGTGCGCCCCTCCCCCGACGGCGAGTTCCAGAACGGCTCGTTCGATCCCGAGCCCGGGCTCGATCTGCGCTGGAACCCGACGAGCGGCGTCGCGCTCAACCTCACCGCGAACCCCGATTTCTCGCAGGTCGAGGCCGACGCCCCGCAGCTCGACGCCAACAACAGGTTCGCCCTCCTGTTCGCGGAGAAACGGCCGTTCTTCCTGGAAGGCGCCGACTTCTTCTCCACGCCGCTGCGGGCCGTGTTCACGCGCACCGTCGCCGATCCCGTCGGGGGCACCAAAGCGACGGGGAAGATCGGAGGGAACGCGTGGGGCGCGATGTTCACCCTCGACCGGTTGAATAACCTGCTCTTTCCGGGCAACCAGGGATCCAGCCCCGCTTCCCTGGAGGACGAGGTGGCGGCGACGGTGGTCCGGTTCCGGCGGGATGTCGGCGCTTCCGGCGCCGTGGGCGCCCTGTACACCGGACGTCTGTCCGACGAGTACTCGAACCACGTCGTCGGGGCGGATGCCTTCTTTCGACCGCTGCCCGCGCTCAGCCTCCGGACCCAGTATCTGCACTCCGCGACACGATACCCCGCCGGGATCGCCGCCGAGCACCAGCAGCCGGGCGGGCGGTTCGCCGGAGACGCCGCCAGATTGAGCGCCACGCTCGCGAACCGGGAGTGGAGTCTGCACGTCAACGCGAGCGCGTTGTCGCCGGGGTTCAGGGCCGACGCCGGCTTCATCCCGCAGGTGGACAACCGGGGGATCGAGGCGTGGGGGGGGCGGAGCGTGTTCCCGGATAACGACGGGTTCTTCACGCGGGTCGGCGCTTCCGCGGGCGGGTGGCACTACGAGAACTGGGAAGGCCGGCTGACCGAGGACGGCGCATGGTTCTCGACCTCGTTCGACGGCCCATGGCAGTCCAACGTGTGGACCAGTCCGACGTGGCTCAGAAGCTACTACGACGGACGGACGTACGGCCTGTTCGAGCTCTGGGGCGGGGCCTCCCTCCAGCCCACCGGCAACTTCAGCCTGGCGATCGACGGGGTCGTGGGCGATGGGATCGACTTCCGGAATTCCCGTCGAGGACGACAGCTCGCCCTCCGGCCGTCGCTGGGACTCCGCGTCGGACGGCACCTCGACCTGCGGGCGAGCGGCTCGTTCCAGCGCATGACGTTCGACGGCGCGCGGATCTTCACCGCACTCGTGTCGCAGCTCCGGGCCGTCTACAACCTGGATCCGCGGACATTCGTGCGGGCCGTCCTCCAGTACCGCGACACGGACCGGAACTCCGCCACGAATCCGGGGCTTGCCACGCTGGAGGACCGGGGACTCTCCACACAGCTCCTGTTCTCGTACAAGGTCAACCCGCTGACCGTGCTGTTCGTCGGATACTCCGACGAGCGACGGGCCGAGGACCCGGTGGACGGCGACGTGATCCCGCTCACCCAGACCGACCGGGCTCTGTTCATCAAGCTGGGGTACGCCTGGCGTCCCTGATGGGGCTCACGCGCACAGGCCGCGCTCCTTGAGGCTCACGTAGCCGCGGTCGCCCAGCACCACGTGGTCGCGCACCGGGATGCCGAGCAGACGCCCGCTC
This sequence comes from uncultured Gemmatimonadota bacterium, assembly GCA_964499635.1. Lineage (GTDB taxonomy): Bacteria > Gemmatimonadota > Gemmatimonadetes > Palauibacterales > Palauibacteraceae > Palauibacter. Next base: position 231,512 of record CAZCLY010000007.1, read on the forward strand.
TCGACGAGCTGGCAGGTGACCGCGATGTCCTCCGGCGAGGGCTCCGGGTCGCCGCTCGGGTGGTTGTGGGCGAGGATGAGACTCGCGGCGCCGCCCGCGATCGCCGGCGCGAACACCTCCCGGGGGTGCACGAGCGAGGAGTTGAGGAGCCCGATCGTGAGGCAGCGCTCGATCAACATCCGGTTCTGCGTGTCGAGGTACAGGACCCAGAACTCCTCCTGCTTCCGGTCGCGCAGCAGCGGCCCCAACCGGCCGAACACATCGCGCGGGCCGCGGATGCGGCGCACCTCGCGCGCCGGCTCCGCCGCCAGCCGGCGGCCGAGCGCGAGGGCGGCGCTCACCGCGGCCGCGCGTGCGGGACCGATGCCGGGGGTGCGCTCGAGGGCGCGCGGCTCGGCGCCGGCCAGGGCACGCAGGGACCCGCCGTGCGCCGCGAGCAGCTCGGCGGCCACGTGCACCGCCGGCCGCCCCGGAGAGCCCGACCCGAGGATCACGCCGAGCAGCTCGACCGAGGACAGGGCGTCCGGTCTCAGCCTCAGGAGTCGCTCCCGTGGTCGCTCGCTCGCCGGGAGCTCGAGGATCTTGAGCATCATGCCGCCAGATGGGCGCTCGCATCAACTTCGGGTCAAGCTGGGAAACGATTTCCAGCCACCCGCGGGAACGACGCCGGCCTCGCGGGGTTTCGACCGCTTGACTTTCCCCGACCCAAGACGTTGCGTTGGGGCTTCGTGTGGTCGGAACCGCATCCCCGTGGAGGTGACATGACAGCCCGTACGATCCGCAGCGCAGCGCTCGCGACCGTTCTCCTGGCCGCCGGCCTGCCGGTACGGGGCCAGTCCGTGCTCTTGCGGCTCGCGCCCGATGAGGGACTCGTCTCGCGCTACGCGCTCGAGATGGAGACGTACATGAACGCCCCGATGATGAGCTCGGACCAGCCGATGATGGTGGGGCAGATGTACACGACACAGACCGTCGTCGCGGTGAGGGGCGACACCGTCGAGTACCGGATGGTCACCGACTCGGCGGACTTCCACTCGCCGGCCATGCCGATGATGGAGCAGAGCATGCCGGACCTGACCGGCACGGTCCAGATGATGAAGCTGGACAAGCGGGGCCGGGTCATCGAGATGCCGGGCGAGGACACCCTCCCGGCCGAGACGCAGCAGATGATGAAACGGATGAACGGGGTCGGCCTCGAGCTGCCCGAGAACGAGGTGTCGCCCGGAGACACCTGGACCGCCCACATAGAGACCGGCGGGCCGAGCACCCCCGGGGGCGAGATGAACATGACGATGGACATCACCTACACGCTCATGAGCCTCTCGGCCGGCATGGCCACGATCGAGTTCGAGGGTCCGCTCACCCTGACGGGAAGCGCCAACGGCATGTCCATGGACGGAACAGGATCCATGTCGGGCAGCATGGTGTTCGACGCGGATCGCGGGCGGCTGGCCGGCACGGACACCCAGATGGAGTTCAACATGGCCATGCAGGGCATGAACATGACCATGAACCAGACGATGCACATGCAGCTCATCGATTCGTGACCGGCCGGCGAGGCGTCGCGGCCTCTCCGCCGCGACGTCCGCCCCCTCCGTTCCCCGAACCGCCCTGTTCTACGGCCTCCGAGGGTGGCGGGTCTCGGGGCCATCCTGCGCTCGTCGGAGCGAGGAGATGCCCGCGCTGCGGGATCCCATGGATGCGACGAGCAAAGGAGACCCCCGATGCGCACGCGACGGCACGCGATCGTGCTCGCCCTGACGACTTTCCTGTGTCTCCCTCCAGCCTCTGCCGAGGCCCAGCTCGACCGCCTGAAGCGGACGGTCGAGGGCGAGACGGCGAGACAGATGGACCGGCTCCTTCGCGAGGCGATCCGCTGCGCGATCGACGATCCCTCCTGCCCGCAGGAGGCGCGGCGGCATGACAAGGACGTCATCTACACGGACGCGAACGGCGAGGTCATCGTCGACGACGATGGCGTGCCGATCACGGATCGCGAACAGGCCGCCGACCGCGCCGGCGTCGACCTCTCCCGCGAGTCGGCGAGCGGCGCCCGCCAGGAGGCCGGCGACCAGGAGTCGGCCCGGCCGGGAGAGGGGGTGTGGGCGAACTACGACTTCGTCCCCGGCGAGACGGTCATCTACTACGAGGACTACGAGACGGACCAGGTCGGCGATTTCCCGCGACGCATGGAGTTCATGCGGGGCAACTGGGAGGTCGTCGAATGGCAGGGACGGAAGCTGCTCCGGAACACGGGCCCGAGGAACGCGAGCCTCAAGATCGCCCTGCCCCGGGAGCTCCCCGAGCGGTTCACTATCGAGACCGAGGCGTACTTCGCGCATGGGAACTACCGGATGGTCATCGCCACCACCCCACCCGCGCCGGGGCGGCACTGGGAGACCTTGAAGGGCAACTTCTTCCAGATCGGCGTCACCCAGGGCACCGGCGTGACGACGCGAGAGGGAGCCGGCGTCGAGTCGGTGAGCGCCACGAAGGAAGTCGGTGAGGGCCTCGTCGCGATCCGGATCATGGTGGACGGGAGCTACGCCAAGGTGTACGCGGGAGAGCGCCGGGTGGCGAACGTCCCGAACGCCGAGTTCCCGCGCTCCTCGGACCTCTACGTCGAGAACATCTACTCCGGGACCCCGGAGAATCCGCTCTATCTGGGGCCGATCCGCATCGCCGAGGGCGGGCGTGATCTCTACGATCGGCTCGCCGAGGACGGCCATGTCGCCACGCAGGGGATCCTGTTCGACATCGACTCGTCCCGGATTCGCCCGGAGTCGACGCCGACGCTGAAAGAGATCGGGACGATGCTCCAGGAGCACGCCGACCTGCGGATCCGCATCGAGGGCCATACCGATTCCACCGGGGACGACCAGCACAACCAGACGCTCTCGGAGGAGCGGGCCGCCTCGGTCCGGCAGTTCCTGATCGACGAGTACGGCCTCGACGCGTCCCGTCTCGAGGCCCAGGGCTTCGGCGAGTCCCGCCCCGTGGACAGCAACGACACGCCCGAGGGACGCCAGAACAACCGCCGCGTCGAGCTCGTGCGTCTGGACGGCTGACCCGGCCAGCGGTCCGCAGGGTGCGTCCCCGCGGGGGAACTCTCGGGCGGGCACGGGGGTTTTGAGGACGTGGACCATGACACCCGTCGCATGGGGCGACGGGGCGGATGAAGACGGAGCGACATGAGACGATACGTCGGGATGGGCCGCTGTATGTGTCGCAGGATCGACCGCCGCCCGGCGTATCGGCGCGCATCGGCTTAGCGTGCGCGTGGCCCCCGCGAGGGGGAGGACGAGCGATCAGAGCCGCCGGGCAGCCACCCGGCGGCTTTTTTTCATCCCCATCCGACGCCGGAAGGCGGACCGTTGCGGGGCGCGGGGACCCGAGAACAGGAGACGACATGACGAGCACGGATACGGCCGCGGGGCGGATGCGTCTCCGGCTGGGCGAGGGACAGCGCTCGGTACTGCGCCGCTGGGCGGGCGCCGGATATCCCAACGAGGCCTGCGGGGTCCTCATCGGCACGGGGGACGCGGCGGAGCGGACGGTCGCGGAGGTCCGCCGGGCGCGGAATCTGGAGCCCCGGAGGAGCACCGATTTCTACGTGCTCGACCCCGAGGCGTTTCTGGCGGCGGACCGGGAAGCCCGGGAGGACGGGCTCGACATCGTGGGCTTCTGGCACTCGCACCCCGATTCACCCGCCGTCCCGTCCGAGACGGATCGGGCCAGGGCGTGGCCCGGCTACGTGTACGTGATCGTGTCGGTCCGCTCCGGTCGCGCGGGGGAGATCCGCGCGTGGACGCTCGAGAACGAATCCTTCCAGGAAGGCATGGTGATCGCATGACGACCGACATCGAGACGGGCGGTAGCGCCTCCGTCGCCGGGCGGGGGGCACGCGTCCGGGTGCGGATCCCGACGCCGCTCAGGGCATACACGGGAGGCGCGGCGGAGGTGGAGGCCGTGGGCTCCACGGTCCGGGAGGCGCTGGCCGATCTGGCCGGCGCGCACGAGGGCATCGGGGCGTCGATCCTCACCCCGGAGGGGGAGCGGCGGCGCTTCGTCAACATCTTCCTCGGGGACCGGAGCCTGAGGTCCGCGCAGGACCTCGACACGACCGTGTCGGAGGGGGACGTGATCGCCATCCTCCCCGCCGTGGCCGGGGGGGCGGGAGCGAAGGAGCGGCGGCTCGCGGAGCTCAGGTCGGAGATCCCGGAGGTGACGCCTGCCGAGGCGCGCGAGCTCCAGCGGGAGGGTGCCCTGATCATCGACGTGCGGGAGCCCGACGAGGTCGCGGCAGGGACGCCCGTCGGGGCCCGACGCATCGTGCGGGGGTTCCTCGAGCTGCGCATCGAGGAGCACGTGGACTCGACCCACACGCCGCTCGTCCTCATGTGCGCCGGTGGCGTGCGATCCCTCCTCGCGGCCGACGATCTGCGTCGCCTGGGCTTCTCCGATGTCCGATCGATGGCCGGCGGATTCGACCGCTGGAAGGGCGAGGGGCTCCCGGTGGAGGTCCCCGAGAGGCTGAGCCCGAGCGAGCGCGAGCGCTACGCCCGGCACCTCCTCATCCCGGAGGTCGGCGAGGCGGGGCAGCTCGCGCTCCGCAAGGCTCGCGTGCTCCTCATCGGGGCCGGCGGGCTGGGCTCGCCCGCCGCGCTCTATCTGGCCGCAGCGGGCGTCGGCACCCTGGGGATCGTCGACGACGACGTGGTCGACCGGAGCAACCTCCAGCGCCAGATCCTCCACACCGACGCGGGGGTGGGGACGCCCAAGGTCGACTCCGCCCGGGAGCGGCTGCTCGCCCTCAACCCCGACATCGAGGTGCGCACCTTCCCCGAGCGGCTCGCGAGCGACAACGCCGAGAGGCTGCTGGCCGGCTACGACGTGGTCGTCGACGGGAGCGACAACTTCGCCACCCGTTACCTGGTGAGCGACGTGACCACGCGGTTCGGCATCCCCAACGTGCACGGCAGCATCTACCGGTTCGAGGGGCAGGTGTCGGTGTTCTGGCCGGGCCGCCCCGAGGCCCCCGGTCCGTGTTACCGGTGTCTGTATCCGGAGCCGCCTCCGCCGGAGCTGGCGCCGTCGTGCGCCGAGGCCGGCGTGCTCGGCGTGCTGCCCGGCGTCATGGGGATGCTCGAGGCCGTCGAGACCGTGAAGCTTCTGCTCGGGGTGGGCGAGCCGCTGGTCGGGAAGCTGCTCCACTACGACGCGCTCGCCACGGAGTTCCGCACCTTCCGGGTCGAGCGCGATCCGGCCTGCGACTGGTGCGGGGACCACGTCGAGTCGCCTCCGGCGCTCATCGACTACGAGGCGTTCTGCGCGGTGGGGGCCGCGTGAAGGGATCGGCCGCGGCGGGCGTCCGGCCGGGACCCAGCGGGGTCGGCCTCACAGATCCGGCCGACGGTAGCCCGCACCGGGGTGGCGTCGGGAGGGAGATGACGAGCGGGCCCACTCCGCTGGTGGACATCCGCCACCCGGAGCTCCCGCCGGGCGTCGTGCTGCGCGCCAAGCTCGAGTCGGTCCACCCGGGCGGCTCGGTCAAGGACCGCCCGGTGTCGCGCATGGTGCGAGGCGTGCTGGCCCGGGGCGCGCTCCGCGGTCGCCGCCTGCTCGACTCGAGCTCCGGGAACGCCGGGATCGCATACGCGCAGGCGGGCGCGGCGCTCGGCGTCCCGGTCACGCTCGTGGTGCCGGCGAACGCCAGCCGAGAGCGGCTGGACCGCATCCGGGCGCACGGAGCGGAGCTCGTGCTCACCGACCCGCTGGACGGCTACGACGCGGCCATCACTCACGCCCGCGAGCTCGCCGACCGACACCCCGACCGCTACTGGTACGCGAACCAGTACGCCAACGAGGACAACTGGCTCGCCCACTATCACGGCACCGCGGCCGAGCTCCTGACGCAGTGGGCGATCGGTGACGGCGGCGGGGCCTCCCCGCTACCCGATGCGTTCGTGTCGGGGATCGGCACCGGAGGGACGCTCACGGGTGTGGGACGGCGGCTCAAGATCCAGCGGGGGGACGCCCGGGTGGTGGCGGTGACTCCCGAGCGTTTCCCCGGGATCGAGGGACTCAAGCCGCTCGGGGCTCCGGGGGACCACGTCCCCGAGATCCTCGACGAGACCCTGATCGACGAGCGCATCCCGGTGACCAGCGAGCAGGCGGCGTGGCGCTGCCACGAGCTGGCACGGCTGGGACTGTTCGTGGGGCCGTCCTCCGGGGCCAACGTGCACGCGGCGCTCGAGCTGGCGCGCTCGGGCCGCGCGCACGGTATCGCCACGGTGCTCCCGGACACGGGGGAGCGCTACCTGTCCACCGGGCTGTGGGAGGACGCGACGGCGGTCTGAGCGTCGGCACGCTCGGGACCCGGCCGGGTCGGTGTCGAGATCGGCGGGGCGGGCGGGGGCTCGTCCGCTGCGGCGTCAGCGGCCGGTTCGCGTCGCGTCCGATCTGCAGGGGCGTCCGGCCGCTGCCGATTCCTCGCCTGGACGAGCCCCCGCCCGCCCCTCCTCGGCCGTGGGCGGCCCGGTCGGCGCGGCGAGGTGTCATTCGGTGCGCGCCGGCAACCGGCACCGGCGCGATCCCGGTGATCGACCCCGGGACGGCCAGGACGGGCGCGCACACCCGCGCCCCATGTCACGCCGGGGTCCCACGCCTCCGCTTGCCGGCACGCGGAGTGATCGACACCCTGGTCGACAGGGAATCGCGCAACCGGGTCGGCCACTTCCGGCCAGCTCGACGAACAACCCTCGAAGACGGAAACGCGGGTGGCCGCCTACATCATCGCGACGTACGACATCGTCGATCCGGAGGGATACGCAGCTACGTACCGGGGGTGGTGCCGCTGCTCGAGAAGCACGGGGCCGAGATCCTCGTCGCGGACTACGACGCCCGGGCGCTCGAGGGCGACAAGCGGAGCGTCTACGTCGTGCTCCGGTTCGAGTCGGAAGAGGCCGCGCTCGGCTGGTACGATGATCCCGCCTACGACCCCGTCCGGAAGATCCGTCTCGGCTCGTGCGACATGAACAGCCTCGCGCTCGCGAGGCAGTTCGTGCCGCCGACCGCCTGACGACGTGACTCCAGGGGTCGGTCCGGACGATCCACGCGCCCGGAGTCGGTCGATGAGCTGGGACGAGGCGTTCTCGCACCGGTACGAGGCATGGTCGGCCTCGATGACGGCCGACGTCCCCTTCTATACCGGGCTAGCGGTCGAGGCGGACGGCCCCCTGGTCGAGCTCGCGGTCGGAAATGGTCGCGTCGCGATCCCGGTCGCGCGAGCGACGGGTCGGCGGGTCATCGGCATCGACTCCTCGCCGGCGATGCTCGAGCAGGCCCGCTCGAACGCCGCGAAGGCGGGCGTCGAGCTCGACCTGCGCGAGGGGGACATGCGCGACCTCGAGCTCGAGGAGCCGGCGGCGCTCATCTACTGCCCCTTCCGCGCGCTTCTCCACCTGCCGACGTGGGCCGACCGCCGTCGCACGTTCGAGCGCGTCGCCGCTTCGCTCCAGCCGGGGGGCCGGTTCGCGTGGAACGCCTTCGCCTTCGACCACGGGATCGCGGCGCGCCTCGACGGGAAGCACCATGACGAGCCGGTGCCGCACACGATCCGCTACTCGGTGGGTGACAACCGGGTCGACATCGTGCTCGACGACGGCGGCACGAGCTCGGCCTGGTGGGCCACGAAGAACGAGTGGCTCGGGCTCATCGACGTGGCCGGTCTCGAGGTCGAGGCGCTGTACGGGGGCTTCGCCGGCGAGCCGTTCACCGATGACAGCCGGGAATACGTGTTCGTCGCCCATCGCTGAGCATGCGCTCCTTCGTACGGGGCCCTTGCCGGCGCCGCACCCGTCCGGCACCCTGATCCTCGAATCGCGCGACCGTTGCACTGCTCTTCCGGATTGCTTGGAATGCGGACCTCGAGACAGGTGGATCGAGTGCGTCGGTCGAGCGGCGGCGGCTTGACGTGCGCCCGCTCGCCCCAGACCTGCGGCCGGCCCTCGAGGATCTGTTCGCGGACAGCTTCTACGTGCGGAAGGCATATCGCAGACAGGGCATCCGCACGGTGCTGATCGCCGAAGCCCCGGAGATGGCGAGGCGTGCGGGAGCCCCCGCGCTCGAGGCCTATCCGCTCGACCGGAACCTGAGCTCGAGCGCGACGTCGACCGGGGTGGTGTCGACGTTCGAGCGCACCGGGTTCGAGACCGTCGCCCGCCTCGCGCCAGCGCGCCCACTCATGCGATACGACTTGAGAGCCCCGGGACGATGACCCCGAGCCCCGCGAATGGTGACGATGTCATCGGATCGGTGGGTCGAACGCCCCTCGTACCGCTGAAACACGTCATCCCCGCCGGATCCGCCCGCCTGCTCGTGAAGCTCGAGAGCTACAACCCGACCGGCAGCATGAAGGACCGGATGGCTCTGTCCGTCATCGATCGAGCCGTGGAGTCCGGGCGCCTGCCGGCAGGGGGGATGGTTGTCGAGTACACGGGGGGAAGCACCGGGACGTCGCTGGCCTTCGTGTGCGCGGCACGCGGGATCCCCATCACCGTCGTTACGTCGGACGCGTTCAGCCGCGAGAAGCGCGACCACATGCGAGCGCTGGGAGCCGACGTCATCGAGCTCCGGAGCGACGGGGGCCGGACCACGAAGGAGCTCATCGAGCGCATGATCGCCACGGCCGCCGAGCTCGGCGAGGCCCCCGGTGCGTTCTTCGCCGATCAGTTCAACAACCCGGATGCAGCGGCGGGCTATGCCCCCCTGGCCGAAGAGATCTGGGAGCAGGCGGGCGGCCGGGTGGACGCGCTCGTACAGTCCGTCGGGACGGCACAGTGCATTACGGGGGTCGGGAACGCCCTTCGCGCGCGGAGTCCCGCGATCCGGGTCGTGGCGGTCGAGCCGTCCGAGTCCGCGGTGCTCTCGGGCGCCGCGCCCGGGCCGCATGACATCGAGGGCATCGGTCCGGGATTCGTCCCCCCGCGCTGGGAGCCGGATCTCGTTGATGAGATCATGACGGTCTCCACCGGCGACGCGAAGGCGATGGCGCGGCGGCTGGCGAGACAGGAGGCGCTGTTCGGCGGCACCTCCACGGGGGCGAACGTCCTGGCCGCGCTTCGCGTGGCCGAGCGGCTGGGCCCCGACGGCACCGTGGTCACCCTTCTGTGCGACTCCGGCCTCAAGTACCTGTCGACCGATCTCTACTCCTCCGACGTCGCGGAGCCCCGGAGGGACGCGTCATGAGCGCTCGCCCGGGAGGGGCTCGTTTCGCCCGTCTGTTCGATCACTCGATCGTGCGTCCCGATGCCACACGGACCGAGGTGTCGCGCGTCCTCACCGTGTGTCTGGCCCTGGCGCTGCCGGTCCCCGCGGCGACGTCACCGTCCAACCGGACGTTCAGGGACTCCGTCTGCCACGTTTCGTTCGAGTATCCGGACGACTGGGCCGTGGAAACGGATTCGAGCCCGGCAGCCGAGGCGTGCACGTACCTCGTCCGACCTCTCGCGTACGATAGCCTGTTGCTCGCCAACGACAGCGTCGACGTGCATACGGTTTTCGTCCAGGTGATCCCGCAGCCGCCCGAAGTCGCCGCGGAGGACGCCGGCTTCGAGCCTCGCGGACGGGGTTGGGTGATCCTCGGACGCTGGGGGGCCGAGACCTCCGGGTCGCCCTATCGCCGGGGCCGACTGCACGGGGTCACCGGCATCGCGGCGGGCGGGTGCTATCGAGTGAGGGGGAGCTACGTGGGTGCGTGCGACCTGCCGGCGGCGCTGGTGGGAGACGAAGCCAGGAGCGTCGCGATTCGAGGGGGGCCACGGTCCGAGGACGTCGTGAGCTTGATCGTCGACACGATCGAGCTCGAGGACTGAAGCTGCCGGGTGGGCGTCGGGGCGGAGGGACGGACGGGGGCTCGTCCGCTGCGGCGTCAGCGGCCGTTCAACGTCGCGCCCGGTCCGCCCGGCGTCCGGCCGCTGCCGATTCCTCGCCTGGACGAGCCCCCGTCCGCCCTGCTCGAGCTACCGGTGCCCGGTCCGCTGCGGCGTCAGCGGCCGCTCATCTCGCGCGCGTCCCGTCCCGCACGTACCCTGTCCTGGCCGGAGGCGGGCGACGGTCCCGGCTAGGCGACGCGTTCGCCGGGGCACGGCCTGACCTTCCCGCCGAAGGCCCGACCGACACGCGCGCGTTCCGCCGGGTGCGGTGGAATGCCGACGACCGATGCCAAGACCAGAAACCAAAGGAGGTGGCGATGAGTGGCTCGGAGTTCCTGGCCGATGTGTACGACGCGTTCGCACGCGGTGACGTTCCGACGGTCCTGGAGGCGATGGATCCGGGGATCCGGTGGCACGAGGCGGAGGGCAATCCGTACATGCCGACGGGCGAGGCCTGGGTCGGTCCCGATGCCGTGGTGGAGAACCTGTTCGTGAAGCTGGGCGAGGACTGGGATGGGTTCGCGGTGCATCCGAGGTCGTTCCACGATGCCGGCGAGGTCGTCGCCGTGGAAGGACGTTACTCGGGCACGTACAAGGGCACGGGGAAGCCTCTCGACGCACAGTTCTGCCACGTCTGGACCCTGAAGGACGGAAAGCTCACCCGGTTCCAGCAGTACGTCGACACGGCGAACCTCCAGGATGTCATGGGGGAGCCGGCCTGACTCACCTACGCCGCGTTGTTCGTGGCGCTCCTGCTGTCGCTCCTCCCGGCACGGACGCTCGAGTGGGCCGGCCTCGGCGGAGTCGGCGGGAGCGGCCCGACGCCGGTGCTGGGCGTCATCACGATGATCCTCGGCGCCGGTCTGGCCCTGGGGTGCGTGCTCGTGTTCGCCGTCGTGGGCCGCGGCACCCCCCTCCCCTTCGACCCGCCGCGACGCCTGGTGCTGCGCGGTCCCTATCAGCTTCGTCCGGAACCCGATGGCCATCGGTGTCAGCTCCGCCCTCGCCGGAGCCGCGCTGTTCTACCGGAGTCGGGGGCTGGCCGTGGTCACGGGCGGGTTCTTCCTGGTCATCCACCTGCTCGTGGTCCTGTACGAGGAACCGACCCTGCGCCGCATGTTCGGTGACGAATACCGGGCGTACTGCGAGGCCGTCCGCCGCGGGTGGCCGACGTGGAAGCCGTATCGCCCCGACCGGGTGTGACGATCGCGGAGTCGGCCGGGCGACTCGGAAGGGGCGGGCGGGGGCTCGCCCGGGCGAGGAATCGGCAGCAGCCGGACGCCCGGCCCGCGGGGGCTCGGCGTGGACCGGCCTGCTGACGCCGCAGCCGGGCGAGCCCCCCCCCCCCCCGCCGCCGACCCGTCAGCGATCGATCAGCCCACCCGCCCGTGGCACTTCTTGTACTTCTTGCCGCTCCCGCACGGACACGGGTCGTTCCGCCCCGGCTCCTTGTCGACCGAGATCGGCTGCGAGGGCGCGCGCACCGTCCCGGTCGCGAGCGCCGCTCGGGCACCCGAGTCGTCCGGCTGGAGCTCGTCGACCCGGGCCGACGAGGCGACGCCCGCGGCACTGAACGCCGGTTCGCGGTCTTCCTCGGGCGCCATCTCGCGCGGGCCTCCCCGTACGCTCCCGAGCCCCTCGTCCTCGCGCGGCCCCGACAGGGCAGAGATGCGCGGCGCGCGAGGGCGGACCGGTCGGCGCACCTCGATCTGGGCACGGTAGAACCGGTTGGCCACGCTCTGCCGGATGTCCGTGATGAGGTGCACGAACAGCTCGTAGGCTTCCTTCTTGTACTCGATCAGCGGGTCGCGCTGGCCCCACGAGCGGTAGTGGATCGAGGACCGCAGGTGGTCGAGGTCGTACAGGTGGTCCTTCCACTTCTCGTCGAGCACCGAGAGGACGATGAAGCGGAGCGCCTGCTCCCAAAGGTCGCCGAAGCTGTCGAGCTTCGCGTGGTACTGCTTGTGGGCGCTCTCCAGCACGGCCTCGTGCACCGCGTCGGCGTCGGCCCACTCGTCCGCGCTCGCCCCGTCGTGGTCGCGAGGCAGGAACTCGTTGTGCAGGAGGTACTCGATCAGCAGCCGATCCCGGAGACCGGGCAGATCCCAGTTCTCCTGGTGGCTCCCCGAGGCGACGCACTCCTCCATCTCGACCCTCAGGGCCTCGGCGATCATCTCCCACGTCTCGCCCTTGAGGTCCTCGCCGCCCTCGAGGGCGTACAGCCGGAGGTCGTAGATCACCTCCCGCTGCTGGTTCATCACGTCGTCGTATTCGAGCAGCCGCTTGCGGGCCTCGAAGTTCTGCAGCTCGACGCGCTTCTGGGCCCGCTCGATGGACTTGGTGATCCACGGGTGGGCGATGACCTCGCCTTCCTCCACGCCCAGCCGATCCATGATCTTGGCGACCCGCTCCGGCATGAACAGCCGCATGAGGTCGTCTTCGAGCGACAGGAAGAAGAGGCTCGCGCCGGGATCCCCCTGACGCCCCGAGCGGCCGCGGAGCTGCCGGTCGATGCGCCGCGATTCGTGTCGCTCGGTGCCGAGGATCTGGAGCCCGCAGGGCGGGTCCTCGTAGCACCCCAGCTCCTTGAGCTCGGCCTGGGTGAGATCGGGCTCCTCGTCCACCTGCCCGAACGCGGGCTGGCTCGACAGGATGCCGCACACGCCGCACTTGACGCACGGGTCGGCGAGCTTGATGTCGGTTCCGCGGCCGGCCATGTTCGTCGCGATCGTGATCGCCCCCGGTTGACCGGCGTTCTGGACGATCTGGGCCTCCCGCTCGTGCTGCTTCGCGTTCAGCACCTCGTGGCCCATGCCGCGCCGCTTGAGCATGCGGCTGATGACTTCCGACACGTCGACGCTGGTCGTCCCCACGAGGATGGGGAGCCCGCGCTCGTGCAGCCGCTCGATCTCGTCGATGAGCGCCGCGTACTTCTCGCGCTTCGTCTGGAAGATGACGTCGTCCTGGTCGATGCGGCGCACCGGCCGGTTGGTGGGGATCACGACGACGTCGAGGCCGTAGATCTCGTGGAACTCGCCCTCCTCGGTCTCGGCGGTCCCGGTCATCCCGGCGAGCTTGTCGTACATCCGGAAGTAGTTCTGGATCGTGATCGTGGCGAGCGTCTGCGTCTCGCCCCGCACGCTCACCCCCTCCTTCGCCTCCACCGCCTGGTGCAGACCGTCGCTCCAGCGGCGGCCGTGCATCTTGCGGCCGGTGAACTCGTCGACGATGATGACCTCGCCGTCCTCCACCACGTACTCGACGTCCTTCTCGTACAGCGAATGGGCCTTCACGAGCTGGTGGATGACGTGGATCTTCTCGGATTTCTCCGCGTACTCGCGCTCGAGCGCCTCGATCCTGTCGCGCTTCTCGTCCGGCCCGAGATTCTCGGCGTCCTCGACGTGCTTCACCTCTTCGGAGATGTCGGGAACGACGAAGGCCTCCGGATCGTTGGGGGACAGGACGTCCAGCCCCCGGTCGGAGATCTGGATCGTGTGCCCCTTCTCGTCCATCGAGTAGAGGAGCATCTCGTCGACCTCGGGCATGCGCTTGTCGCGCATCATGTCCGCCTCGGTCCGCTGCACGAGCTGCTTCGCGCCCGTCTGCGTGAGGAGCTTGAGGAGGCGCTTGTTCTTGGGCGCGCCCCGCTGCGCGGCGAGCAGCGCCAGTCCCGCGTCGAAGCGGGCATCGGCGTCGTCCTCCTCCTCGAGCCGCTCGAGGAGCTTGCCGGCGTCCGCGATGAGGCCGTTGACGATCTGCGACTGCTTGCGGACCATGGCCGCGACCTGCGCGTTGTGCTTCTTGTACACGTCGCGCTCGTCCCGACCGGCCGGTCCGCTGATGATCAGAGGCGTGCGCGCCTCGTCGATGAGGACGGAGTCGACCTCGTCGATGATCGCGTACGAGTGACCGGGCTGCACCCGCTGCGACAGGTCGATCACCATGTTGTCGCGCAGGTAGTCGAACCCGAACTCGTTGTTGGTGCCGTAGGTGATGTCGGCGTGGTAGGCGGCGCGACGCTCCTCGGTGCCGGGCTGCGTATCGTCGATGCAGCCGACGGTCAGACCGAGGTACTCGAACACGGTCCCCATCCACTGCGAGTCGCGGCGCGCGAGGTAGTCGTTGACCGTGACCAGGTGGGCCCCGCGACCGGTGAGCGCGTTCAGGTACAGGGGCATCGTGGCCACGAGGGTCTTCCCTTCCCCCGTCGCCATCTCGGCGATCTTGCCCTGGTGGAGCACGATCCCCCCGATGAGCTGCACATCGTAGGGGATCATGTTCCAGGTCATCTCGTTCCCGGTGACCGTGATCGGCGTCCCCATGAGGCGGCGGCACGCCTCTCGGACGGTGGCATACGCCTCCGGGAGGAGCTCGTCGAGCACGGTCTGGAGGTCCTCGAGCAGGGTCTCCTCGGCGTCGGAGATCTGCTGGGTGAGGTCCGCCCGTTTCGCGGGCTCCTCGGTGTGCCGGCGCTCCTCTCGGAGGCCCTCCACCTGCCCCTTGAGCTCCGCCGTACGCTCGCGGATCGTCTCCCTGAAGCGCCCGGTCTGGGCCTTCAGCTCTTCCGCGGAGAACTCCGCGAGGCGCTCTTCGTGCGCCTTGATGTCGTCGATGATCGGACTAAGGCGCTTCATCTCGCGCTGGAAGCGCGTGCCGAACACGGTGGTGGCGAGGTTCTTCAGCATCCCCTGCTCGCTGGTTCTGCCGCCGCCCGGCTGCGCCAGGCGCGCTCTATGTCTGGGCGAATCGGCTCCGGAACGAGGAAGCGGATGGACTTCCCGGCGCGCAGGCGCTCCCGGATTCGACTCGCGGACAGGTCGATTCGTGTAACGTGTACCGAAATATAGTCGATCGGGTCCATCCCGTCGGGAGGCCGCGGGGTCTCCCCCTCCCGGCGCAGGACCGCGATCTCGGCCAGCCCGGGGAGCCGCGTCCACTCGTGCCACGTGTCGAGCACCGCGAACTGGTCGGCGCCGATCACGAGGAACAGCCTGGCCGCCGGGTGCCGCGCCCCCAGGGCCTCCAGCGTCCGCACGGTATAGGACGGCCCCTCGCGACCATGCTCCAGATCGCTGACCTCGATGCGCGGCACCCCCTCGAACATCCGGCGCACGAGCTCGAGACGGACCGTGGACGGGAGCGTCGCCGAGCGGTGCGGCGGGTGGGGAGCCGGAATCACGAGCAGCCGATCGAGGGCCAGACCTTCCACCACGTCCTGCGCGACGATCGCGTGTCCGACGTGTGGCGGGTCGAACGTCCCGCCCAGCACCCCGAGGCGCTCCGTGCCGTCCTCCGTGGAGGCGGGGACGGACTCAGCCGTCGCCATCTTCCCGCAGCTGTCGCGCCTCCTCGCTGTCGGGATACTCGTTGAGCAGGCGGTCCCGCACCGTGCGGGCCTCGTTGTCGAACCCCATGTTCGAATAGCTCTCGTACAGCTGTTCGAGGAGCTCGGGCATGAGCTCCGGGGCGGGCTGCTCCGAGAGGGCCTTCTCGTAGTAGACTCTCGCCGACTCGTAGAATCTGCGCTTGAAGTAGTACTCGCCCACCGTGAAGCTCTTCTCGGCGAGCTTCGCCTGCGACAGCGCGAGCTCGCGCTCCGCCTCTTCCCGCAGCTCGCTGCCGGGGAAGAACTGCAGCAGCCGCTGGCACTCCTCGACTGCCCGTCGCGTGAACTCCTGTGACAACGACACCTTGGGCGACGCGGCATAGTAGGCGCGACACACGCCGTACTGGGCGTCGTCCGCCCACGGGCTGTTGGGACGCCCCGTCGCCAGCCGCCGGAACTCGTCCGCCGCGTCGAGCTCCTTCCCGCCCCGGAGCCGCGACTCGGCCAGCATGTAGTGCGCGCTGTCCGACAGCGCGCTCAGGGGATCGCGCAGCAGGAACGCCTGGAACCCCGTCGCCGACGAGCCGTAGTCGCCGTCATCGAAGCGGGTCTGCGCCCACGCGAACAGGTCGGGAGGCTCCAGCCCTCCGGGGGGCGCGTTGCCGCCGCAGGCGGCCAGCACGAGCAGCGCCGCGGCCGGCCACCGGCGGCCGCGCGCGCGGCCGCCGGAGCCCGCCGGGGACCGCATGCGGGCGCGGGCGTCAGTCATCCTCGAAGCCGAACCGGATCTGTCGGATCCGTTCCTCGGCCCGTCGGACCATCGCCCCCGTGCGCGAAGGGTTGAGATCCAGCACGCGCTGGTAGGCCCCGAGCGCCGATTCGGTGTTCCCGAGCGACAGCAGCATCTCGCCGCGCAGGAAGTGAGCGTCATCGATCAGCGTCCGCGGCACCCCCAGCGACACCATGTCGTCCAGCTTCGCGAGGGCGGCCGACGGGCGTCCCGCCGCCCGCTCCTCGTCCGCCGACACGAACAGGCAGTTCCCGTAGTGCCAGCGAGCCGCATCCCGCTCCGCGTCTCCGCGGCGCGCCTGCTCCACGTAGCGCTCGAAGTACGGCAGCGCCCGCTCGCACCCGCCCAGCTCCTCGTAGGCGCGCCCCACCTCGTACAGGACTCCCGGCTCCGGTGCCTGCTCGTCGGCCAGCACGGCGAGGTACAGCCCCAGCGAGCGGGTGTAGTCGCCATCACGGCCGTAGTGCCGGGCCAGCGACAGAAGGAGATCGGCGGGCACGTAGCCGAGCCCCCAGTCGAGCAGGGGCTGGAGCGAGCGCGCCATGTTCTCGGCCGCTCCGCGCTCGCGCGCCTCGATGGAGAGGGCGATCAGGTCGGCGGCGATCTGGTGCCGGAGTTCCGGCTTCTCCTCCGATAGGGGACGGTAGTACTCGAGCGCCTCGTCCACGTCGCCGCGCGTCGCGTACGCGTGACCGATGCGCAGACGGATGCGCGTGTCCGGGCCTCGCAGGCGTTCGGCGAGCTTGTACTCCGCGATCGCGCGGTCCGTCTCCCCGACGGCCATGAGTCGGTCGCCGAGGCGCATCGAGCGCTCGGCGGCGTTCTGACAGGCCGTCGCGCCGAGGCACGCGAGCAGCGCGAGCAGCGCGCGCGTCGGGTGCGGACCTCGCCGTGCCGCCGGGCCCCTCGATGTCGGCGGCGTGTCCCCGCTCACGGCGCCTCCGGCGAGGCGCGGTCCGCGAGCGAGGCGTCCGAGCCGCTCCCCGTGCCGGGCCCGGGGGGCGCCGGGCGCGCGACCGACCGCGCGCCCGGCGACCGCGGACCGGCGATCCGCACCCCGGGGGCGTACGGGATTCCCTTGCCGGTCCACCGGCGTATCAATCCGTACCGTATGATGCATCGCAGCGCCGACAGGCCATCCCTCCAGGTGATCTTCTTGCCCTCCGCATACGTCCGGCCGGCGTAGGAGATCCCCACTTCGTACACGCGCCACCCGCCCAGCGCGATCTTGGCGGTGAGCTCGGGCTCGACTCCGAAGGCTCGCTCCTCGACCGTTAGACGCTCGAGCACCTCCCTTCGGAAGCACTTGTAGCACGTCTCCATGTCGGTCAGGTTCAGGTTCGTCACCATGTTCGACATGAGCGTGAGGAGTTTGTTCCCCACCGAGTGCCAGTAGTACAGGACGCGGTGCGGCCGCCCCCCCATGAATCGCGACCCGTACACGACGTCGGCCTTGTCCTCCAGGATCGGCTCCAGCAGCCACGGGTACTCCGCCGGATCGTACTCGAGGTCCGCGTCCTGGACGATGACGATGTCGCCCCCGGCGGCCCGGAACCCGGTCGACAGGGCCGCTCCCTTGCCGCGGTTGTGCTCGTGGAGAAGGACCCGGTCGACCAGTCCTTCGGCCTCGAGGCGGAGGAGGATGTCGCGCGAGCCGTCCCGGGAGCCGTCATCCACGGCCACCAGCTCCACGTCCGGCGCGACGCGCTTGACGCGACGCACGATGGCCTCGAGCGTCTCCTCCTCGTTGTAGATCGGCATCACGACCGAAACCCGGACCGCCCCCGACGTGTCGGACATTCAGTCCTCCTCGTCCGCGGCTTCGGTCAGCACGGGTGGGACGGCGAGCCGGCCGTCCTCCTGGAGCGTGCGGAAGTACGCCACCGTCGCCCGCAGACCCTCCTCGAGCTCGATGGATGGCTCCCAGCCCAGGAGGGCTCGTGCACGCGTGATGTCGGGCTGACGGACCTTGGGGTCGTCGGTGGGGAGCGGGACGTGACGGATCTCCGAGGTCGAGCCCGTGACCTCGAGGACGATGTCCGCCAGCTCCCGGATGGTGAACTCGGCGGGGTTCCCCACGTTCACGGGATCGTGCTCGCCCGATCGGAACAGACGCCACGCGCCCTCGATGAGGTCTGAGACGAAGCAGAAGCTCCGGGACTGCGAGCCGTCGCCGTACACGGTGAGCGGCGAGCCGAGCAGGGCCTGGACGATGAAGTTCGACACGACCCTGCCGTCGTTGGGCCGCATCCGGGGCCCATAGGTGTTGAAGATGCGCATGATCCGCGTATCGAGCCCGTGATAGCGGTGGTACGCCATCGTCATCGCCTCGGCGAAGCGCTTGGCCTCGTCGTACACGCCGCGGGGGCCGATGGGGTTCACGTTGCCCCAGTAGGACTCGGGCTGGGGGTGCACGTGCGGGTCGCCGTACACCTCGGATGTCGACGCCAGGAGGAGACGCGCGTTCTTCGCCTTCGCCACCCCGAGCACCTTGTGCGTCCCGAGCGCCCCGACCTTGAGCGTCTGGATGGGAAGCTCCAGGTAATCGACGGGGCTGGCCGGCGACGCGAAGTGGAATACACCGTCGATCTCCCCCGGAACATCGAGGTATTCGCTCACATCCTGGTCCACGAACTCGAAGCGCGGCTCGCGCTCGAGGTGCGCGATGTTGTCGAGCGAGCCCGTGATCAGGTTGTCCATCCCGAGCACGGCGTGCCCCTCGGCGAGCAGGCGATCGGTCAGATGGGAGCCGAGGAACCCGGCCGCCCCCGTGACGAGGATCCTCACGCCACCTGCCCGCGCCCGATCGAGTGGTACTCGAACCCGAGCCCGCGCATGCGCTCGGGCTCGAAGATGTTCCGTCCGTCGAACACCACGGGGCGACGGAGCCGTTCCTTCACCGATCCCCAGTCCGGGCGGCGGTACTGGAGCCACTCCGTGACGAGGACCAGCGCGTCGGCGTCGTCGCACGCGGAGTACTCGTCGGCGGCGTATTCGATGGTCTCCCCGAGGTAGTGCTCGCGCGCCGTCGGGATCGCGACCGGGTCGTGCGCCGCCACCGCCGCCCCGGCTTCGAGCAGCGCGGCGATCACCGCGAGCGAGGGGGCGGCCCGCATGTCGTCGGTCTCCGGCTTGAACGCGAGACCCCACACCGCGAACCGCCTGCCCGCGAGGTCCGCCCCGAAGCGCGCCACGATCTTCCGCGCCAGGATGCCCTTCTGGTAGTCGTTGGCGCCGTTCACCGCCTTGAGGACCGTGAGATCGACGCCGTGCTCGTCTCCGGTCTGGATGAGCGCCTGGACGTCCTTCGGAAAGCAGCTCCCCCCGTATCCCGTGCCGGCGTACAGGAACGAGGGTCCGATCCGCTTGTCCGATCCGATCCCCTTCCGCACGAGCTCGATGTCGGCTCCCGTGTGCTCGCACAGCTCGGCGACCTGGTTCATGAAGCTGATCCGAGTCGCCAGCATCGCGTTGGCGGCGTACTTCGTCATCTCCGCGGAGGGGATGTCCATGAAGATGAGCGGGTTGCCGGATCGGATGAAGGGCTCGTAAAGCTCCTCCATGCGCTCACGCGCGGGCTCGGCGTCCACGCCGCACACGACGCGGTCGGGATACATGAAGTCCCCGACGGCGTCTCCCTCCTTGAGGAACTCCGGATTCGAGCACACGTAGAACGGTGCCTGCGTGCGGCTCCGGATCTCGGCGCGGACGACCTCGCTGGTCCCCACCGGCACCGTGCTCTTCATGATCACGACGGCCTCGGGCCTCAGGTTGTCGCCGATCGTGCGGGCCGCGTCGCGGACGTAGTCGAGGTTGGCGGCCCCGTCGTGTCCGGGCGGGGTCCCCACGGCGACGAAGATCGCGTCGGCCGTGCGGATCCCCTCGGCCGAATCCGTCGTAAAGCGCAACCGCCCTTCGGCCAGGTTGTGCGAGATGAGGCGATCGAGGCCCGGCTCGTAGATCGGGACCTCGCCCGAGTTGAGCCGGGCGATCTTCTCCTCGTCGATGTCCGCGCACGTCACCTGGTTTCCCGCCTCCGCGAGGCAGGATCCAACCACCAGGCCGACGTAGCCGGTGCCGATCACGGTCACTTCCATCGCCGCCTCCGTTTCCCCTTCCGCCAGCGACCGTTCAGGAACGCGCCGACAGGCTTGCCCGGCTCGCCACCCGACGATACGTCTCCGCCACGGCCCGTCGCACGTCCCGTTCCAGTCGCCACCCCGTCTCCGCCATCAGACGCGCCGGCGACCCGACCACCCGCGCGGGCTCGCCCGGACGGACGCGCTCGGGGTCCACCTCCACCGTCACGGCCGCACCGATCCCGGCCTCGGCGAGGATCCACTCGAGGAGCGTCCCGACCCGTATGCCGCACCCCGAGCACACGTTGTACGTCCGGTGCCGGGGCGCCTCCAGCTCCGCGATGCGGAAGAGGGCCTCGGCCCCGTCCCGAACGTCGGTGAAATCGCGTTCCACGTCCAGATTGCCGACCCGCACCACGGGGTTCGCGTCGCCAGCGGCGATGCGCGCGGCCTGTCGGCAGAAGCTCGGGACCACGAACGGGTCGGCCTGTCCGGGCCCCACGAGCGGGAACAGGCGCGCCACCCGCACGTCGAGTCCGTCCGAGCGGCCCGCCGCGAGCGCTACGAGCTCCTGCGCGGCCTTGGACGCCCCGTAGGGGCCGGACGGGGCGAGGCGCGTATCCTCGTCGAGCGGCCGATCGATTCCGGTGTCGTACACGTCGCCCGACCCGGCGACGAGGATACGCGTCGCCCGTTGCCCCGCATCGCGCACGGCTTCGAGGAGGTGGAGCGTCCCCAGCGCGTTGACCGCCAGGGCCTCCGCGGCCCGCCGCCCGGCGAGCGCGCCCGACGAGAAGCCCGCCAGGTGGAACACCCGGTCGGGGCGGGCCCTCTCGATGACGGGGCCGAGCGAGCCCGGGTCGAGCACGTCCGTCCGGTGCCAGGCGGCGGACTCGAGCCGGTGCCCGGCATCCTCCGGCGGCCCCGAAACGACGGGTCTCCCGTGCACCACCTCGCGCAGGGTGGTGGCGTGCACGACGTCCCCTGCCTCCACCAGGCGAGCGATGACGTGACGGCCGACGAAGCCGTCACCCCCGGTGACCAGCGATCTCACCCGGCCCTCATGTCCCGCGCCAGCCGGCGAGCCGCGTACGTGACCACGAGATCCGCGCCTGCGCGTCGGATCGAGATCACGGCCTCCCTGTGCGCCCCCGGCGCGTCCAGCCAGCCCCGTTCACCGGCGGCCTCGATCATCGCGTATTCGCCGCTCACCATGTACGCGGCGGTCGGGAGAGCGAAGCGCTCCTTCACCCGTCTCACGATGTCGAGACACGCGAGCGCGGGCTTCACCATGACCACATCGGCCCCTTCCGCCACGTCGAGCGCCACCTCGCGCAGGGCCTCGTCGGAGTTGCGCGGGTCCATCTGGTACGAACGCCGATCCCCGAACTGCGGGGCAGAGTCGGCGGCATCGCGAAACGGCCCGTAGAATGTGCTCGCGTACTTGGCCGCGTACGAGAGGATCCCCACACCCTCGAGTCGGGCCGCGTCGAGCGCCTCGCGGATGGCCGCTACCCGGCCATCCATCATGTCCGAGGGCGCCACCAGGTCGGCGCCGGCGTGGGCGTGGCTGAGCGCCTGGGAGGCCAGACGATCGAGGGTGGCATCGTTGTCGACATCTCCATCCCGGACGATCCCGCAGTGCCCGTGGTCCGTGTACTCGCACAGGCACACATCGGTGATGAGAACCATGTCGGGCGCGGCCGCGCGCAGCACCCCGAGGGCGCGCTGGATCACGCCGTCGGGCCGATCGGCCCCCGAGCCGACCGTATCCTTCGAGGCGGGAATCCCGAACAGGAGCACGGCCCGGATCCCGTCCTCCCACGCCGCGGCTGCCTCCTCGGCGGCGGTCTCGATCCCGAGGCGGTCCACCCCCGGCATCGACGGCACGGGGACACGCGCCGCGGGACGGTCATCGATGAACAGCGGGTAGATGAGGTCGGAGGGCTCGATGCGCGTCTCGCGGACCAGCTCGCGGATCGCGGCGCTGCGTCGCAGACGGCGCGGCCGTACCGACAGCGAGCGCCTCGCGTCGTCGCGGTGGCTCATCGCTCCGCGCCTCCTGCGGCGCCCGGGAGCCGCGACTCCCGGACAAGGACGTCCACGAGTCCACCGGTCGTGTATTCCGCCGCCACGGCGTCCACGCGCAGCCCCTCCTCCCGGGCGGTCCCCGCCGTGATGGGTCCGATGGCCGCGACCCGCGAGGAGCCGGTGCGCGGGCCGACCAGGTCCACGTAGGCGCGCACCGTCGACGAGGCCGTAAAGGTGATCCAGTCGAGTTCGTCGACATCGAGCAGGCGCCGCAGACGCGGGGCGTTATCGCGGGCTACGCGCGTCACGTAGGCCGGCACGAGGTCGACGATCGCACCCTCGGCCCGCAGCCGCGTGGGGAGTACATCGCGCGCCTCCCGCGCCCGGGCGATCAGGATCCGCGCGCCGGAGATCCCTCCCGGCACGCCCGAGACCAGGGCCTCGGCCAGGTCCTCCCCGCGGAAGGAGTCGGGCATCACCGCCACCGAGCCCCCGATGGCGCGGACCGCATCCCCCGTGGCCGGCCCGATCACGGCGATGCGCGCGCGCCGGAGCGCGTCCAGCGACCCCCGCACGCGCTCCACCGCGGCCGCCAGCCGGTCGACGCCGTTCGCGCTCGTGAGCACGACCCAGTCGTACGATTCGAGGTCCGCCGCGCCGCGTTCGAGGGCCCGTGGGTCGGGAGGGTCGTCGATCCGGATGGTCGGGATGCTCGTCACCTCGGCGCCCAGGGCCTCGAGGGCCTCGCCGAGGTCATCGGCCTGGTGCGCCGCTCGGGTGACCAGCACGCGCTGGCCCGCCAGCGGGGTCGAGTCGCTCATCCCTCCATCCGTCCTGCCGGCCGCGCGTCCGCCCGCGTCACAGCGGGCGAGACCTTCCGGAAGGCGACTGTCGGCGCGTCCGCGCGGACACCTCGCCAGACCGGTCCGCACCGTGCAGCGCCCGGAGGAAGGCCTCGCCCGCCCGCCGACGCGGGACCGGGCGGTCCCACCGCCCGGCTCGGGCGAGCCGGAACGCAGATGCGACGCGACCGGCACCGCGGGTCGCGCGGGGCCGGTCGGGGACAGGAGAGGCGGCGACGTAGGTCAGGGGGCCTTGAGGACCTTCCCCGCCTTCAGGCACCGCGTGCACACCCGCACGCGCCGACGAACCCCTCCCTCCATGATGCGAACGCGCTGGAGGTTGGGCATGAAGCGCCGCTTGCGCCGGTTGTTCGCGTTGCTGACGCGGTTTCCGGTGGCGGGGCCTTTGCCGCATACGTGACAGAACTGGGACATCTGGAGTCTTCCTTCGAAAAGCGTCTCAATGCACGACGACCGAGTCGGCGAGGAGAAAGCTCGGCGTGGCGGGGATGCTGCCCCCCATGCCCTGGTTCACCGCCCCCTGTCTCACCCATTCGCCCCGGATGGAGTCGTTCAGCGGATAGATCCGTCCCGCCACGTACACCACGTCGCCCCCGTACAGGGTGATGTTGGCCATGCGGAGCCGCTGGATCGCGTCGCTGGCCATCAACACCGGAAACGACACCGAGTCGGTGAGCGCGAGCGAGAACACGGCCTGACCCAGGCCGGCGGCCACCCGGATCGAGTCGATCACCGCGTGGCGACCGATGACGGCCGTCGGATCGGCCAGGATGTCTCCGGCGCTCAGGTCGCGCTCCGCTTCGACCCCGGCCGCCGCCTGGGCCGCCCTCTCGGCGTCGACCTGATTGGACTGCTGGTTGAGCCAGAACATGAACGCTCCGATCGCGACCAGCGCGACGACGCTCAGAATGGCACCGAGTCCGCCTTCACCTCTGTTCGACATGCGTTCCTCTCCGTCTCGCGGCGACCGAACGTGCGATCTACGCTTCCTTCTCGGTCAGCTCGATCAGGGCCAGCTCCGCGCCATCCCCCTTCCTCGCGCCCAGCTTCAGGATGCGGGTGTAGCCCCCCGGACGTCCCTCGAAGCGCGGCCCGATCTGGTCGAAAAGCTTCTTCAGCGCGTCCCGGTCCGCAATCTGGCGGCCCGCCACGCGCCGGCTGTGCAGGTCGCCCTTCCTGGCGAGCGTGATCAGTCGCTCGGCGAACGGACGCAGCTCCTTCGCCTTGGCCTCGGTGGTCCGGATGCGCTCATGGAGGATGAGGCTCGTCGCCATGTTGCGCAGCATCGCGCGCCGGTGTGTGCGGGTGCGGGAGAGCTCGCGCCCCTTGTTCCTATGCCTCATCGTTCGCTCCGGCCCCGTTCTCCGCCGCATCCTCGACCAGGTACACGTTCCCCTCGAGGTCGCGCTCGAAGGACATCCCGAACCGCAGCCCGTGGAGCGCCAGCACCTCGGCGACCTCCTCGAGCGACTTTTCGCCGAAGTTCTCGAGGTTGAGGATCTCGTCGCGCGAATGCGTGACGATGTCCCCAAGGGTGCTGATGTTCTGGCGCTCGAGCGTGTTCCGCGAGCGGGCCGAGATCTGCTCGAACTCGTCGAGGGACTGCTCGAGCAGCGCCACGAAGCTCTCCTCGAGGGGCTGCTGGCCGGCGTCCTCGACCTCTCCCCCGTCCGCCGAGTCCGGAAGCGAGGGGACGATGCCGAGCTGGCTGAAGTAGGACAGGTGCAGTCGCGCGATCTCGGCGGCCTGCCCCACCGCCTCGGCGGGATCGAGCGCACCGTTCGTCTCCACATCGACCTGGAGCCGGTCGAAGTCGGTCCGCTGTCCCACGCGCGTCTCGTGCACCGAGAAGTTGGCACGTCGCACGGGGTTGTACACGGAGTCGATGCGGATCATGCCGACCGGGAACTCGCCGCGCTGCTCGTCATCATCGGGATCCGCGTGCTGCTCGGCCATCACGAACCCGCGCCCGCGATCCACCCACAGGTCCATCGTCAGCGGTCGGTTGTCCGGCAGGTCCTCCTGGAGCGTGAACAGCACCTGCTCGGGGTTCACGACCCTGATCGCGGAGTGCCCGCCGATGGCCTCGGCCGTGACCGGGCCCGCCTTCGCGGCCGCCAGCTCGAGCTTGGCCTCATGCACATCGGGATCCATCACGAGCACCAGGCCCTTCAGGTTCTGGATCACCTGATGGACGTCCTCCGCCACTCCATCCATCGTCTGATGCTCGTGCTGCACGCCATCCGCCCGGAAGGCCCATACGGCCGCCCCCGGCAGCGACGACAGGAGGATCCTGCGAATCGAGTTCCCGATCGTATGGCCGAACCCCCGCTCCAGGGGCTGGAGCAGGAACGAAGCCCGCCGGCCGTCGTCCGAACGGGTCGTCTCCTCCATCGCCTCCGGAAGCACCAGGCCGGCAAGATCCACCGACATGATCATGTTCATTGCCTCGTCTTGTCTGGAAACCCGAGCCGGAGCCGCCGTCGCGCGTCGGCCCGCTGCCGGGATTACTTGCTGTAGAGCTCCACGATGAGCTGCTCCTCGACCGCGAGCGGGATGTCCGCGCGCGAGGGCCGCTCGAGCATTCGACCGGTGCCGTTGTCGAAATCGGCGCCCAGCCACGAGAGCTGGTCGCGTGTCTTCTTGTCCTCGATCGCTTCCCGGACGACCGGGAGGTCCCGGGAATGGGGCGCGATCGCGATCTCCTGCCCGGGAGACACCTGGAAGCTCGGAACGTCCACCGTCCGTCCGTCCACCCGGACGTGACGGTGCCGGATGAGCTGGCGCGAGGCCTTCCGGGAGGGCGCGAAGCCGAGCCGGTAGACCAGGTTGTCGAGTCGGGTCTCGAGCGCGACGAGCAGGTTCTCGCCGGTCACGCCCGGGACGCGCGCGGCCTTGCGGAAGAGCGTCCGGAACTGCTTCTCGCCGAGTCCGTAGATCCGCTTCACCTTCTGCTTCTCGCGCAGCTGGACCGCGTACTCGGACTGCCGGCGGCGCCGGCGTCCGCCCCCGTGCTGGCCGGGCGGGTACGAGCGGCGCTCGATGGCGCACTTCTCCGTGAAGCAGCGTTTCCCCTTGAGGAACAGCTTCTCGCCCTCACGGCGGCACAGCCGGCACACCGGTCCCGTGTAGCGGGCCATCAGACTCTCCGCTTCTTGGGCGGGCGACACCCGTTGTGCGGAATCGGGGTCACGTCCTTGATCGAGCGGATGGTCAGACCGGCCGCCTGGAGCGCCTGGATGGCCGATTCGCGACCCGATCCGGGGCCCTGCACTTCGACGTGCACGCGGCGCATGCCCATACCGACCGCCTCCCGGCCGGCGGCTTCCGCCGCGATCGTCGCCGCGAACGGGGTGGACTTCTTGGAGCCCTTGAACCCCGCCTTGCCGGCGCTGGCCCAGGCCACGGTGTCCCCGCTGATCGTGCTGATCGTGATGATCGTGTTGTTGAAGGTCGCCTTGATGTGGGCCACGCCCTCGGCGTCGACCTGGCGCTTCTTCTTTCGAACCGGTTTAGCCATGCAGTCTCGAAACCTCTCGTTTTGACCCGCGTTCGCGCTGCTTCCGCTACTTGCGTGGCGCCTGCTTCTTGCCCGCCACCGTACGCCGCGGCCCCTTGCGGGTCCGGGCGTTGGTGTGCGTCCGCTGTCCGCGGACCGGCAGCCCCCGTCGGTGCCGCAGGCCGCGATAGCAGCCGATGTCCATCAGCCGCTTGATGTTCATGGAGGTCTCGGTGCGCAGGGCGCCTTCGACCTTGTAGTGGTTCTCGATCACTCGCCGCAGCTTGTTGACGTCCTCGTCGGAGAGCGCGTGCACCCTCGTGTCGGGGTTCACCCCGGTCTCCGACAGGATCGCGCGCGCGGTGGAATGACCGATCCCGTAGATGTAGGTCAGCCCCACCTCAATGCGCTTGTCCCGCGGCAGATCGATTCCGGCGATGCGTGCCATTCCGGCTAGCCCTGTTTTTGCTTGTGCTTCGGATCGCGGCTGCAGATCACGCGCACGACGCCTCGCCGCCGGATGATCTTGCAGTGCTCGCACATCCGCTTGACGCTCGAACGAACCTTCATGTGTCCCCCGATTCACCGTCGCCGCCCGGAGCCCCCTCCGGACCCGATCCGGGCCCCGGAAACGCCGCGCGCCCGTCTCGACACGAGCCTTTTAAAGTATCATCCGGGGCCCCGCCGATCAACGCGATCCTGGCCCCGTCGCGTCACTTGTAGCGGTACGTGATGCGCCCCTTCGTCAGATCGTACGGCGACATCTCGACCGCTACCTTGTCGCCGGGGAGGATGCGGATGTAGTTCATCCGGATCTTCCCGGAGACGTGGCACACGATCTCGTGCCCGTTCTCGAGCCGTACTCGGAACATCGCGTTGGGGAGGGCCTCGGCGACCTCCCCCGTCATCTGGATCGGCTCTTCCTTCGCCAAAACTCAGCCTTCTCCCGCCGGGGTCCGACTCGGCACGGCCGTGAGGACCCGCGGACCCCCGGCCGTGACCGCCACCGTGTGCTCGAAATGGGCCGACAGCGATCCGTCCGCCGTGACCACGGTCCACTCGTCCTCGAGAGTCCGAATCGTTCGTCCGCCCTCGTTCACCATGGGCTCGATCGCGATCACCAGCCCCCGCTGCATCCGGGGCCCGCGCCCTGCGATCCCGTAATTGGGCACCTGGGGCTCCTCGTGCGGGGCGTCGCCCACGCCGTGGCCGACCAGCTCGCGGATCACGCTGTACCCCGCCTTCTCGACACATGCCTGGATGGCGGCGCCGAGGTCGCCCAGCCGGCGCCCCTCGCGCGCGTTCCCGACTCCCACGTCGAGGGCGGTCCGCGTGACCTCGAGCAGGCGCTCGGCCTCCTCCGAGATCTCACCGACCGCAAAGGTCATGGCCGCGTCCGCGAACAGGCCATCCAGCCGCACCCCCACATCGACCGATATGATGTCGCCCTCGGCGAGCACCCGGCGGTGCGACGGGATGCCGTGTACCACCTCGGCGTTGATGCTCGTGCACAGTGTGGCCGGAAACCCGTACAGCCCCTTGAACGCGGGCGTCGCGCCCGCGTGCGAGCGGATCAGCGCCTCGGCGCGCTCGTCCAGGTCGCCGGTCGTCAGCCCCGGCTCCACGATCTCGGCCGTCATCTCGAGCACGTCGGCCACGATCGCCCCGGCTCGGGCGATGCCCTCGATCTCGGCCTCGGATTTGAGCTGGATCACGCGCTCGTCCCCGTTCCGACTTCATCGAGCGCCCGAAACAGCCGCCCGGTGATGAGCTCGATGTCCCCGGTTCCGTCCACGGCCGTCAGCCCCGTCTCGCCCTCGGCGTAGTATTCGAGCAGCGGCGCCGTCTGCTCCCGGTACACGCCCAGCCGCCGGCGCACGGTTTCCTCCCGATCGTCGCTCCGCTGGCTCAACTGGCCGCCGCACACCGGGCATTCCGCGGCCTCGCCGACCACCCTCGTGTGCGTCACGTGCCCGCAGCGCTCGCACACGCGGCGCCCGGAGAGGCGGGCGATGAGCTCGTCATCGGGCACCTCGAGCGCCAGCACGGCGTCCAGCCCCTCGTCGCGCTCTCCGAGCAGCGCCGCCAGCCCATCCGCCTGGGCGATCGTACGCGGAAAGCCGTCGAACAGGAACCCGCGCCCGGCCTGCGGCGCGCCGAGCGCTTCGTCCACGATCCCGAGGATCACGTCGTCGGGCACCAGCTCGCCGGCGTCCATGTACCTCCGGGCCTCGCGACCCAAGTGCGTGCCGCCCTTGCGCGCCTCGCGCAACATGTCACCCGTGGACAGCCGAGGGATGCCGAAGCGCTCGGCGATCAGCTCACCCTGCGTGCCCTTCCCGGCGCCGGGGGGGCCCATGAGGATCAGGCGCACGGCCGGCGTCTCGTCCGACCCATCACATGTACCGTTGCCGGCCGCGGTGCTTGACGCGTCCCTTCTTCATGAACCCTTCGTACTGTCTGAGCAGCAGATGCTGCTGCATCTGCTGGACCGTGTCGAGCGCCACGCCGACCACGATGAGGAGCGACGTGCCCCCGAAGAAGAAGGTCTGGAGATCGAAGAGCGCGAACAGCCCGAACGGCAGGACCGCGATCGCGGCCAGATACACCGCGCCGGGGAGTGTGATCCGCGTGAGGACGTAGTCGATGTACTCCTCGGTCTTCCGACCCGGCTTGACCCCGGGGATGAACCCGCCCTGCCGCTTGAGGTTCTCCGCCAGGTCCGCCGGGTTGAAGATGATCGACGTGTAGAAGTAGGTGAAGTAGACGATCAGCACCACGTAGGAGATGTAGTATGCCGGCGTCCCGACCTGGAACCACTGGCTGAGGTCGTACAGGAAGCCGCTCACTCCCGCGCTCCCGGGGCCGGGGTTGCCCATGAACGCGGCCAGGGTCCCGGGAATGATGATGATCGACTGCGCGAAGATGATCGGCATCACCCCCGCGGAGTTCACGCGCAGCGGGATGAACGAGCGCTGCCCTTCGCGGATGCGACCGCGGCCGACCACCTTGCGGGGGATCTGGACGGGGATGCGTCGCGCTGCCATCGTGAGCGCCACGACGGCCGCCATCACGAGGATCAGCGTCACGCACAGCGCGATGAGCCGGAAGAGCGTGATGCCGCCGGCCCGGAAGAGCTCGATCGTATTGATCGCCGCGCCCGGAAAGCGCTGCAGGATCGAGAAGAAGATCAGCAGCGACATGCCGTTCCCGACCCCGCGCTCCGTGATCTGCTCGCCCAGCCACATCACGAATACGCCGCCGGCGGTCAGCATGAGCACGGTCAGGAGCCGGAAACCCCAGCCCGGGTTCAACACCGCGCCCGCCTGCGACTCGAGGAACAGCGCGTAGGTGTACGCCTGTCCGATGCACAGCGCGACGGTCGTGTAGCGCGTCCACTGCGTCAGCTTGCGGCGGCCCTCCTCGCCCTCCTTCTGGAGCTTCTCGACCGTCGGGAAGACGGCCGCGAGGAGCTGGAAGAGGATGCTGGCGGAGATGTAGGGCATGATCCCGAGCGCGAACACGGTGGCTCGCTGGAGCCCGCCCCCGACGAACAGGTCGTAGATCCCGAACAGGGTGCCCTGGAACTGGCCCGCGAGCTGCTGAAGGGCCACCACATCCACCCCGGGTGTCGTGATGTGGGAGCCGAGGCGGTAGATGGCCAGACAGAGCAAGGTGAAGAGGACCTTCTCCTTGAGCTCCGGGACCTTGAAGATGTTCGCCGCAGCCGCCGCCGCGCTCGGTTGACCGTTCGCCATTCCAGCTACTCGATGACCTGCGCGGACCCGCCCGCGGCCTCGATCTTCTCGCGCGCCGCCGCGCTGAAGGCGTGCGCGCGGACGGTCAGCGCCCTGGGCGGCTCGCCTCGGGCGAGGATCTTCACCGGGTGCTTGAGCGATCCAATGAGGCCGTGCTCGCGGAGCACCTGCGGGTCGATCTCGTCACCGGCGACGCGCTCGAGGTCGCCCAGGTTCACGATGCTCCACTCCCGCCGGTTCCGGGGGTGGAAGCCGCGCTTCGGCGTTCGCCGGTACAGGGGCATCTGCCCGCCCTCGAACCACGCCGGGATCGAAGCTCCGCTGCGAGCCTTCTGGCCCTTGTGGCCGCGGCCCGATGTCTTTCCGAGCCCCGACCCGTGGCCGCGCCCCACGCGCTTGGACGCGGAGCGGGACCCGTCGGCCGGCGACAGGTTGTCCAGACCGATTCGTTCGCGCTCAGCCATCGCTCACTTCCTCTACCTCGACGAGGTGGCTCACGGCGCGCACCATGCCCCGGATCGCTGCGTTGTCCGGCTGGACGACGTGATCCTGATGGTGGCGGAGACCGAGGGCGCGCAGCGTTTCACGCTGCCGCCGCTGCGCCCCCACCCCGCTCTTCACCTGGCGGATCCTGATCTGCCTACCCACGCATCGCCTCCCGGATCGTCTCCACGTCGACGCCACGCTCGACCGCGACCTGCTCGGGCGTCACGAGAGCGAGGAGCCCATCCATGGTGGCGCGCACCATGTTGATCGGGTTGTTGGACCCGAGGCTCTTGGTCAGGATGTCCTGCACGCCGACGCACTCCAGGACGGCGCGCACCGGACCTCCGGCGATGACGCCGGTTCCCGGACCGGCCGGCTTGAGCAGCACCCGGCCCGCCCCGTGCTCGCCGAGGATCTCGTGCGGGATCGTCCCGTTGACGACGGGCACATCCACCATGTGGCGCCGGGCCTGCTCGAAGCCCTTGCGGATCGCCTCCGCGACCTCGTTCGCCTTCCCGAGCGCCGTGCCCACGCGCCCCTGGCCGTCCCCGACCGCCACCAGCGCGGTGAACGAGAACCGCCGTCCGCCCTTCACCACCTTGGAGACGCGATTGATGAAGATGACGTTTTCCTTGAAGTTGTCGCCTTCGTCGCGTCGCTTGCCTCTGGCCATGTCGTCCCTTTCAGAAGCGGAGGCCGCCCGCCCGGGCCCCCTCCGCGAACGCCTTCACCCGACCGTGGTACGGATACCCGCCACGGTCGAACACGACCGTCTCGAACCCGCGCTCGATCGCCCGCTCCGCCAGCGCCTTGCCGACCAGATAGGAGTCGGCACGCTTGCCGTCGAGGTCCTCCTCGGGCTCGCCCTCGACACCCGCCCTCGACGAGACGCCGAGGAGCGTCACGCCGCGATCGTCGTCGACGATCTGCCCCTCGATGTGCCGCAGGCTCCGGAACACGACCAGACGCGGTCGGTCCGCGGTCCCACGGATCTTTCTGCCGATCCGCGCGCGGCGTCGCGCGCGGTAGGTCTGTCGACTCTTCGCTCTGCTCTTCATGTGCACACCCTCGGCTCCAAACGCGCCGCGCCGAAGTCGGTCACGCGCCCGCCGTGGCCTTGCCGGCCTTGCGACGCACGTACTCGCCCTGGTACCGGATCCCCTTGCCCTTGTAAGGCTCCGGGGGCCGGACCTTGCGGATCTCGGCCGCGATCTGGCCCACCTTCTCCTTGTCGATCCCCTTCACGCGAACCACGGTGTTCGACTCCGCGTGGAGCTCGACCCCCTCCGGCGCCTTGATCTCGACCGGGTGGCTGAATCCCACGTTGAGGACGAGGTTTATGCCCCGTTGCTCCGCGCGGTACCCCACGCCGTGGATCTCGAGCACGCGCTCGTATCCTCTCGAGACTCCGATCACCATGTTGGCGATCAGCGAGCGGGTCAGCCCGTGCAGCGCGCGGTGCCGGGGCGCGTCGGTCGCCCGCGCCACCCTGACCTCGCCGTCCTCGAGCGCCAGCGTCATGGCCGGATCGAACGAGCGCGACAGCTCCCCCCTGGGGCCCCTCACCGTCACGCTCGATCCGTCGACCCGTACCTCGACGCCCTCGGGCACGGGGATCGGCAGCCTACCGATTCTCGACACGTGTCCCCCAGACCGACTCTAGTAGACCCTGGCGATCAGCTCGCCACCCACGCGCTTCTGCCGCGCTTCGCGGTCCGTCATCACGCCGCGGGAGGTGGAGAGGATCGCGATTCCCATCCCGGCCATCACCTTCGGGACCGAGCTCGAATCGACGTACTGGCGCAACCCGGGAGACGACACGCGCTCGAGCGCCCGGATCACCGGCCGGTCGTCGGCCGTGTACTTCAGATAGACGCGCAGGCGGCCGTGCGCCCCGTCGTCGAGCACCTTGTAGCCGTGCACGAAGTGGTTCTCGGCCAGGATGCGGGCGATCTCGATCTTGATCTTCGAGAGCGGGATGTCGACCCGACGATGACCCGCGGTCCCGGCGTTCCGGATCCGTGTCAGCATGTCGGCGATCGGATCGGTCATGCTCATGAGTTCGGCTCGCGTCGCGCGTTCATCGTCTCGGGTCGCTTCCTCACGCGGTGTCTCATCACCAGCTCGCCTTCCGCACGCCGGGGATCTCGCCCCTCAGCGCCTGCTGGCGAAAACAGATCCGGCACAGCCCGAACTTGCGCATGTACGCGCGCACCCGGCCGCACCGGTTGCAGCGTCGGATCTTCCGGCTGCTGAACTTCGGCTTCCGATTGGCCTTCTCCACCAACGACTTCTTCGCCATTCTCTTCTCCGCTCAGACCACGACCGGGGTCTCGCCCCGAAACGGCATGCCCATCTCGCGCAGCAGCACGAGGGCCTCGTCATCGCGCTCGGTGCTCGTCACGATCGTGATGTTGAAGCCGTGGATCTTGACGATCTCGTCGTAGTCGACCTCCGGGAACACCATCTGCTCCTTGATGCCGACCGTGTAGTTGCCCCTCCCGTCGAACGCGCGGCTCGAGAACCCGCGAAAGTCGCGGATCCGGGGCACCGCGGCGCTGATGAACCGATCGAGGAACTCGTACATGCGCGCATCGCGCAACGTGACCATGGCGCCGATCGGCATTCCCTGCCGGAGGCCGAAGTTCGAGATCGACTTCCGCGCGCGGGTCACGACGGGGCGCTGACCCGAGATGCGCGCCAGTTCGTTGACCGCCGATTCGATCAGCTTGGGGTTGTCCTTCCCTTCCCCGAGGCCCGCGTTGAGCACGATCTTGTCGATGCGGGGGATCTCGTTCGGGTTGTCGAACCCGAACACCTCGGCGAGCCGAGGGCGCACCGTCTCGTCGTAGTGCTTTCGAAGTCTGGGCTTGTCCATCGTTTCGTTCGTCGCTCTCCGCCGTCCCGTCAACCGGCCGTCGGGATCGGGTTGTCGCACCGCTTGCAGATGCGCTCGATCGTCCCATCCGCGTCGTGACGCCGGCTGACCCTCGTCGGCTCGTCGCAGTGCGGGCAGACCAGCATCACGTTGGACGCAGAGATCGGCGCCTCGTACGTGAAGATCCCCCCCTCCACGACTTCGCCGTGCGGCGTCGCGCTCGGACGCCGGTGGTGCTTCCGCATGTTGACGTCCTCGACGACCACCAGGCGCTTGGACGGAATCGTGCGCAGCACGTGCCCCGTCACGCCACGGTAGTTCCCGGCGATCACCATCACGGTGTCGCCCGTCCTGACATTCAGCTTCGATTGCGTCATCGTCTCTTCGCTCGGATCCGGTCCGCTCGCCGCCTAGATCACTTCCGGGGCCAGCGACACGATCTTCATGAACCGCTTGTCGCGCAGCTCGCGCGCGACCGGTCCGAAGATACGCGTGGCGCGAGGCTCCCCGGCATCGTTGATGAGGACGGCCGCGTTCTCGTCGAACCGGATGTAGCTCCCGTCCGCCCGCCGGCTCTCCTTGGCCGTTCGCACGACGACGGCCCGTGCGACCTCGCCCTTCTTCACCGCGCCGCCCGGGATCGCGTCCTTGACGGTGACCACGATGACGTCGCCCAGCCCGGCGTACCGGCGTCGGGATCCACCCAACACGCGGATGCAGAGCGCGCGACGCGCCCCGGAGTTGTCCGCGATCCGGACCATCGACTCCTGCTGGATCATGTCTCGTGCTCTCCGCTACTCCGGGCGCTCGATCAGCTCGAGCACGCGCCAGCGCTTCCGTTTCGACAACGGGCGGGTCTCCTCGATCCTCACCACGTCGCCCACCCGGTACTCGCCGTTTTCGTCATGGGCATGGTACTTCTTCCGGCGGCTGACCTGCTTTCCGTACAGGGGGTGGGCCAGCAGCCGCTCGACCGAGACCACCACGGTCCTCTCCATTCGATCGCTCACGACGGTGCCCTGGCGGACCTTCCGCCCGCCCGTCGATCCGCTTCGCTCACTCATCGGTCCGCTCCTCCGACGCACGCTCGCGTTGTATGGTCCTCAGCCGGGCGACGCGTCGTCGCAGGATGCGGAGCAGCACCGGGTTGTCGAGGTCCTCGTACGACCTGCGGTATCGAAGCCGCGCGAGCTCGTCGCGCGTCCGCTCGACCTCCTCGGCGATCTCGTCATCCGTCAGCTGCCGGATCTCGGCGGCGTCCATTTCGGCCAACTCAGTCCTCCCGGCCCAAGAAACGCGTCTTCACCGGCAGCTTGGCCGATGCGAGCTGCATGGCCCGCCGGGCCAGCTCCTCGGTGACGCCTTCGATCTCGAACATCACGCGGCCCGGACGCACGGGAGCCACCCAGTACTCCGGGTTCCCCTTCCCCTTCCCCATGCGCGTCTCCGCCGGCTTCTGCGTGAGCGGCTTGTCCGGGAAGATGCGGATCCAGACCTTGCCGCCCCGCTTGATGTGGCGGGTCATCGCGACCCGGGCGGCCTCGATCTGCCGGTTCGAGATCCACCCGGGCTCGATCGCCTGGAGCGCGTAGTCTCCGAAGGAGACCTTGTTGCCCCGGGTCGCCTTGCCCCTGAGCCGGCCCTTCTGCTGCTTCCGGTATTTCACCCGCTTCGGCTGAAGCATCCCCTAATCCTCGCTCGCGGCTAGCGTCGCCCGCCGGCCGTGTACGTCTGTCCGCGCCGGTCCTCCACGACCTCGCCATGGAAGATCCACACCTTCACCCCGATGGTCCCGAACGTCGTCCGCGCCTGCGTCTCCGCGTAGTCGATGTCCGCGCGCAGCGTATGGAGCGGCACGCGGCCCTCGTTGTAGCCCTCGGTGCGGGCGATCTCCGCCCCTCCGAGCCGCCCGCCGCACTGGATGCGGATCCCGCCGGCACCGGCCCGCATGGCGGCCTGCACGGCGCGCTTCATCGCCCGCCGGAAGCTGATCCGCTGCGTCAGCTGATGCGCCACGTTGTCCGACACGAGCTGCGCATCGGTCTCGGGTCGCTTGATCTCCTCGACGTTCACCGACACCTCGCTGTCGGTGAGGAGCGCGAGCTCGTCGCGCAGCTTGTCGACCTCCGAGCCGCGCTTGCCGATCACCACCCCCGGACGCCCGGTGTGGATGGTGACCACGATCTTCGTGGGCTTGCGATCGATCTCGACGCGCGAGATGGCCGCGTGTCCGAGTCGGGCCTTGAGGTACTTGCGCAGCTTCTCGTCCTCGGCGAGGAGCTTCTGGAAGTCCCTGCCCTGCGCGAACCAGCGCGACTTCCACGGCTTGACCGTCCCGAGACGGAACCCGTACGGGTGTGTCTTCTGACCCACGTCTAGTGCCTCGTGTCGTTGGTGAGCGTTGGCATCGAGCGCGCTATCCCAGCGTGTCCACGACGACCGTGACGTGGCTGCTGCGCTTGAGACGCGGGGTCGCCCGGCCGTACGCGCGGGCGCGCCAGCGACGCAGCGTGCGGCCCTCGTCCACGTACGCCTCGGTCACGACGAGCTCGTCCACGTCCAGCGTGTCGCCGGTCTCGTCCGCCCTGTAGGTGGCGTTCGCGACCGCCGAGCGCAGGACCTTGTCGATCGGCTCCGACGCCGCTTTCCTCGAGAACTGCAGGATCGCGTACGCCTCGTTCACTCCCCTGCCCCGGATCTGATCGATGACCAGGCGCATCTTGCGCGCGGACATCGGGACGCCTCTGGCGGTAGCCGACGCTCGCATGGCTCAGAGCACTCCCCGGCGATCCTTCGCCGCACCCGTGTGCCCGCGGAACAGACGCGTGGGGGCGAACTCGCCGAGCTTGTGGCCGACCATGTTCTCGGTGATGTACACCGGGATGAACTTGTTCCCGTTGTGCACCGCGATCGTGTGCCCCACGAAGTCGGGGCTGATCGTGGAGGCCCGGGCCCACGTTTTGATCACCCGCTTCTGCGAGGACTCGTTCATCCGCTGCACCTTGCGGTCGAGCTTCTCGTCGATGAACGGGCCCTTCTTGACGCTCCTCGGCATCCTCGTCTCCTACTTCGTGCTCTTGCCGCGCCGACGACCCCGGACGATGAGCCTGTTGCTCTGCTTCCGGCGCTTGCGTGTCTTGCGCCCCTCCGCCTTGCCCCAGGGCGAGACGGGAGGCCGACCGCCGGAGCTGCGGCCCTCGCCGCCGCCCAGCGGGTGGTCGATCGGGTTCATCGCGACGCCGCGCACCCTGGGACGGCGTCCCTTCCACCGGCTGCGTCCCGCCTTCCCGGAGCGAATGAGCTCGTGATCCACGTTGCCGACCTGGCCGACGGTCGCGCGGCAGTCGCCCGGCACCATCCGCATCTCGGTGCTTGGAAGGCGCAGGGTCACCATGCGGTTCTCCTTCGCCACCACTTGCACCGCCGCACCGGCGGAGCGCGCCATCTGGGCGCCCTTGCCGGGCACGAGCTCGACCGCGTGCACCGTCGTGCCGAGCGGGACCTCAATGAGGGGCAGCGCGTTCCCGATGCCGGGCTCGATGCCGCTGCCGGACACGATCGTATCCCCCACCCCCAGCCCGCGCGGGTGGAGGATGTAGCGCTTCTCGCCATCCGCGTACTGGATGAGCGCGATCCGGGCCGAGCGATTCGGGTCGTACTCGATCGCCGTCACCTTGCCCGGGACCCCGTCCTTCTCGCGCTTGAAGTCGATCCGCCGGTAGCGGCGCTTGTGTCCGCCACCCCGACGCCGGCTCGTGACGTGGCCGTGGTGGTTGCGGCCGGATTTCTTCGTGAGCCCTTCCGTCAGCGACTTCTCCGGCTCCGCGCGCGTGACCTCGTCGAACGCCGACACGCTTCGAAAGCGGGAGGCGGCCGTGATCGGCTTGAACTTTCGGATCGGCATCTGATCAGGCTCCCTCGAGCGGATCGACTACGCCATCGGCAACCTCGACGATGGCCTTCTTCCAGTGCGGGCGGCGTCCCGTCGTGCGTCCCATGCGCCGCATCTTGCCGCGCACGTTCATCGTGCGAACGGACGTGACGCGGCGTCCCTCGAACATGGCCTCGAACGCCTTCCGGATCTCGATCTTCGTCGCATCCGGCGCCACCTCGAAGGTGTACTTGGGACGCGCCTCGACTCCCCGATCGCGCAGCGTCGCGAGCCGATGCCCGCCGGCGTCCGTGCCCTCGTACTGCAGGCGGGTCGAGCTCTTCTCGGTGAACAGAGGCCTGAGGATCACCTCGCGGGGCGGGCGGCTCATTCCTCCGCCCCTTTCTCCTGCAGCGCGGTCGACTCGATCAGCACGAGGTCGGACCACAACACGTCGTAGGCGGATGCCTCTCCCCATGTCCGAACGAGCACGTGGGGGATGTTGCGCGCCGACAGGTATACGTTCGGCTTGTGCCCGTCGGTGAGCAGCAGGACGTTGCCGCCGTCGCTCCCGATGCCCTGGAGCAGCTCGGAGATCGTGCGCGTCCGGGGAGCCTCGATGTCGAGCGGCGCCACGAGCGCCAGGTCGCCATCGAGGGCGCGGGCGTTGAGGGCCGAGCGGATCGCCAGACGCCTGAGACTCTTCGAGACCTTCACGTCGTAGCTCCGGGGCGACGGTCCGAACACCCGCCCGCCGCCGCGCCACTGCGCGGCGCGGATGGTCCCCTGACGCGCCCGGCCGGTGCCCTTCTGTCTCCACGGCTTGCGCGATCCGCCCCGGACGGCCGCTCGGTTCTTGGTCGACGCCGTCCCCTGGCGGCCGCGCGCGAGGACGGCGGTCACCACCTGGTGAAGCGCGGCCTCGTTGACCGTCCCGTCGAACAGGTCGTCGGGCAGGGACATCGATCCCCCGGCCTGCCCCGCGGCGTCGTACGTCATGGCTTCCATCAGACCGACCTCACCAGCACGATGTTGTGCCGCGCCCCGGGGACCGAGCCGCGGATCATCAACAGGTTCTTCTCGGCGTCGATCCTGACGATCTTGCGGTTCATGGCCGTCCGAGTCTTCCCGCCCATCTGCCCGCCCATGCGCATTCCCTTGATCACGCGGGACGGGTCCGTTCCCGCGCCGATGGAGCCCGGGGCGCGCAGGATCGAGCTCCCGCCGTGCGAGCCGCGCCCGCCACCGAACCCGTGCCGCTTGACGACACCCTGGAATCCGCGGCCCTTGGTGGCGCCCGTGACCTTGACGCGCCCCCCGACCTCGAACATCTCGACCGTCAGCTCCTGGCCCGGCTCGAACTCCTGGTCTTCCGGGTCGAACTCGGCCAACACCTCGGGTACGTAATCGAGCCCTGCGCGCGCCGCGTGTCCCGCCCCGGGCTTCCGGACCGCCCGGTCCTTCTTGCGACCGAACCCGAGCTGGATCGCATCGTAGCCATCGCTGGCGGTCGTCTTGACCTGCACGACGGGACACGGCCCCACCTCGAGGACGGTCACGCCCACGGCGACCCCGTCCTTATCGAAGATCTGCGTCATGCCGATTTTTCGGCCAATCAGACCCGGCATCGTTCGTTCCGCCTCTTGTGTCTCCGCCGCCCTACTCGACCTTGATCTCGACGTCCACCCCGGCGGCGAGGTCGAGCTTGGTGAGGGCATCGATCGTCTGTGGGCGCGAGTCGTGGATGTCGATCAGGCGCTTGTGCGTCTTGAGCTCGAACTGCTCGCGCGACTTCTTGTCGACGTGGGGGCTGCGCAGCACCGTGAACAGCTGACGTCTGGTCGGCAGCGGAATGGGTCCGCTCACCGATGCCCCGGTCTTCTGAGCCGTGCGCACGATGTCCGCCGCCGTCTGGTCGATGACCGCGGGGTCGAACGCCTTCAGTCGAATCCGAATCCTCTGCGCCATTCTCTCTCTCAGTCTGTCCTTCCGAGGTGCCGAGCGGCCTCTCCCCTCTCGGCACAATGCGGGCGTGGCGTCGCCAGCCCGTGTCACCCCTCATCTCGGCCGCCCGTTCGCGTCGTCAGCGGGCGAGGCCTTCCGGAGGGGGCCTCTCG
>CAZCLY010000008.1:0-126063 GCA_964499635.1 uncultured Gemmatimonadota bacterium
CGTTAGGCGGACAGATGAACTCTCGGGCCGTTGATGTCGGGAACCGACGCAGATCTCCTAATCGGATGGAGAAGCCATCATGAGATGGACTGCTCCGTTGCTTGCTATCGTTCTGCTGGGATGTGCTTCGGAACATCCCACGCCTTCCCTCGACGGTGAGAGGCCAACCCTCGCAATCCGGGGCGCACGCATCTTCGACGGCGAGAGGCTCCTAGGTGTGTCGACGGTGCTTCTCGGGAACGATCGGATCCTTGCCATTCAGGATGGGCCGCCGCCGACCGACGAGGTCGAGACCATTCACTGCGAAGACTGCACGCTGCTTCCCGGGCTCATCGATGCTCATACCCATCTGCATTTCGAGCGAGAGCTTCGTCAGGCGCTGGTCTTCGGCGTCACGACCGAACTGGATCTCTTCACGTCCCTGCCCCCCGAGGTGCGGACGAAGCTCAGGGACGACCTGAAGGCTGGTCGGCGCACCGACCTCGCGGACTTCCGCATGGCTACGACTCCGGTCACCTGCCCCGGCGGATTCGGCCTCCTCTTCAATCCCGAGATCCCGACACTTGACGACGCGGCCGGTGCGCAGGCCTTCGTCGACGCGCGTATCGCGGAGGGTGCCGACTACATCAAGATCATGTATGACGACGGCCACGTCTTCGGTGGAGATCTTCCTAACCTCACCGACGAGATGCTCGTGGCGTCCGTGGAAGCGGCTCATGCCCGCGGCAAGCTGGCCTTGGTTCACATCTCGTCTCGGCGCGAGGCGCGCGCCGCCGTGGAGGCTGCCGTCGACGGTCTCGCACACGTGTTCGTCGACGAGCTCCCTGACGAAGCCCTGTTGGGCGATGCGGCGAAGCGCGGGACGTTTCTCATCCCCACGTTGACGGTCTGGCAGGGTGAGTTCGAAGGTCCAAGCGGCGCGGAGCTTGCCACGGACGAGCGCTTCACGCCGTATCTTCCCCCTCCCGCGATCGAGAACCTCCAGCGGGTCTCCAAACTGGCTGGGCAAGTTCACGGCTCCTTCGAGATCGCCCTCGAGACCGTACGTCTCTTCCATGAGGCCGGGGTCACCGTGCTCGCCGGGACCGACGTGACCAACGCGGGAACTGCGCACGGCGCGAGCATCCACCGTGAGCTGGAGCTGCTCGTGAGGGCGGGGCTCACGCCGATCGAGGCGCTCGTTGCCGCGACGTCGGGGCCGGCGGATTGGTTCGGCCTCGACGATCGAGGCCGCATCGGTCCGGGACTGCGGGCAGACGTGCTGCTGGTGCGCGGCGATCCCACGACGGACATCCTCGCGACCCGAGATATCGTAGCGGTCATCCGGGGTGGCGTCCTGGTAGACCGCGAAGCGTTTGCTGCCGAGATCGCCTCGAGCCATGAGTAGGCAGCACTTGCAAGTGCAGATTTCAGACGGGCCGCCTAACAAGCGCATGCGGCGGACGGCGCATCGCGCGGCCGCTGATGCTGAGCGTTAGGCGGACGGGGATCCCGAGCGGTTGTCGGCGAATGAGAGGAGGCGAGAGATGACGAGGAGCATTACTCGCAGACAGTTGATTCGGGACGCCGCCGTTGCCGGTGCTGCGATCTCGATTGGCCACCTTGTCGGGTGTCGCGACATCGACCATCGTGGCGGCGCGCTGGGGAGGTTGGACGACGTATCTGCGATCTCCCTTCGCGGC
This sequence comes from uncultured Gemmatimonadota bacterium, assembly GCA_964499635.1. Lineage (GTDB taxonomy): Bacteria > Gemmatimonadota > Gemmatimonadetes > Palauibacterales > Palauibacteraceae > Palauibacter. The sequence continues at coordinate 1,683 of CAZCLY010000008.1, forward strand.
TTCCGGGCTGCGTTTCGCGGTACTGTCATTCGCCCCCAAGAAGCTGCCTACGAACAGGCGCGTCAGATCTTCAATGCTCGGTTCAATCGACACCCCGGCCTCATCGTCCGCCCCGTCGACGCAAACGACGTCGCGGCAGCGATCCAGTTCGCCGGTTCCGAGGATCTCTTGACTGCCGTTCGGGGTGGGGGACACAGCTACGCGGGCCACTCAACCTGCGACGGCGGCCTGGTGATCGACCTGTCGCAGATGAAAGGGCTGCAGATTGATCCTGAGGGTGCCGTCGTGCGGACCCAGTCCGGCTTCGTCGCGGCGGAACTCGATCGGGCCGCTGATGAGGCGGGCCTGGTGGTAGCGCTTGCTGAGACTCCTTCCGTAGGAATCAGCGGTTTGATCCTGGGGGGAGGCCTTTGCTGGATCAACAGCTCGCTGGGGACGGCGTCCGACAACCTGGTTTCAGCCCGAGTGGTGCTGGCCGACGGACGCATCGTGACAGCGAGTGCGCAGGAGAACCCGGATCTGTTCTGGGCGCTGCGTGGGGGCGGTGGCAACTTCGGCATCGTGACGGATTTCACGATCCGCGCGCACCGATTGCCTCAGGTCGTAGGGGGCATGCTGGTGTTTGACATTGGACAAGCGCCCGAGGTCCTCAAGGCCTGGAGAGAAAGCCTCTCGTCCGCACCCGACGAGCTTCAAACTTGTGCCCTGTTCTTTAGCCAGCCCAAGTTGCCCGGCGGGGCGGCGATGGGGATCCGAGTCTGCTACGCCGGATCTCCGGAATCAGCAGAGTCATGGATTCGATCCCTGCGCGCGCTCGGAAAGCCGGTGGCCGACACCATCACGCCCAAGACCTACCTTGCCTTCCAGGCCGAGAATCCTGTGCCGCCCGTGGGGTGGTCGAACTCGATCCGGGCCGGATTCATCCGGGATTTCGACGATGCGCTGATCGAGGCGCTGCCAGCGCTCACCACCAACGGGCCCACGATCTGGCAGATTGGAATGTTGCACTGGCACGGTGCCGCCTGCCGGATGCCGGTCGAAGCCACGGCGTTTCCGCACCGGGAGCCGGGGCTCTCATTCCTGGCCACCGCCTTGTGGCAAGACCCGGCTGAGGATCAGACGAGCGTCGAATGGGTGAAGCGGGCCTGGAGCACCGTGGCTCCGCACACCCACGGCGTCTACGTGAACCTGCTCGAAGACGAAGGACAGCAGCGTGTTCTGGCCGCGTACGAGGACAACTATGCCCGGCTGCTGGCGATCAAACAGAAGTACGACCCAGACAATCTATTCCGCCTGAATCAGAACATCCGACCGATCGGTTGATGTCGTTGACGGACCGATGAGCCGCGGGGTGCCGCCCAACAAGGCGATGCAGCGGACGCGGCTTGGCCGCGCCGCTGATCGCTAGGACGTTAGGAAGCCCGCTCCGCCTATTCAGCGGACCTCGAATGGCCCCGGATCCAATCCGCCCAATCGGATTCCTTGAGCGCTCCGGAGGGCAAACGGATAGCAGTCTCAACGACCTCGTCGTCGGTCGCTTCGAACCTCCGTCCGTTGAGTTCCAGGAAGATCGCGGCCACGAGGAAGCTGATCCGCTTGTTTCCATCTCGAAACGGGTGACTGGAGCTCAAGCCGAACATGTAGGCGGCAGCGAGGTCGGCGATATCGGTCCCGGGCTCGTAGTGCCAGCGCTGCCGGGGCCGGGCCAGCGCAGTCTCGAGCGCGTTCTCGTCCCGCAAGCCGATGAGGCCGCCGTGCTCCCGGATCTGATCTGTGTGCGCCGCCTCGACGACGATCCGTGGAACCCAACGGGGCTCCCTCGCGCTCACTTGGCTAGCTCACGGAGCGCTCCCTGAAATCGCTTCTGCGCTTCCGCCGCGACCGACAGAGCTTCGTCGACGTCCGCGTCGTAGGGCGTGAGCAGGATGCCCTGCGCGGTCTCCACGGCCATGACTTCGTCGCCCGCTTCAAGGTGGAAGCGGTCGGCCAAATCCTTAGGCAGGGTCGCACCGACCGACCCCCCCATCCGTCTCAAGCGGACGTGTCGAACCATGAGCGCACCTCGAATGATAGCACATTCATGCTACTACACGGCGGGCTTCCTAACAAGCGGTTGCAACCGCGGGAACCCCGCTTGGATCTCGCGTGGATCTCGCGCCCTGCGGGCGCCCGAGCTACGATGTCTGCAGTTGAGCCGCAAACACGTTAGGCAGTGCCTCAGGGCTCATGGTCTTCTTCCTCCAATGACTCGAAGAAATGCGTCCTCTTCTGCTTGTCCTCGCCTCCTTGTCAGTGGCCGCGTGTACCTTGCCACGAACGGCGGAAGAGGAGCCTCCCAACCCGCTCGTCGGCACCTGGAAACTCGTGGAGTGGCGTGCCAAGGACAGCCTGGGAGTGTGGCAGGAAGAGTTCGGCTCCGAGCCGCGCGGATACTTCGTGTACGGAAGAAGTGGCTTCCTCTCCATCCAGCTCATGCACGAGGACGGAGCGGGGGTCGAGGAGTGCGCCCCGGCTCCCGCAGAGGCGACGGGAGGCGTGGTGTTCCTTGTGGCCCCGGAGTGCTACGTCGGCTACTTCGGATCCTACCGCATCGTGAACGACTCGACGGTGATGCACCTTCCTGAAGGAGGCACGATCCTCAGCTATATTGACACCGAGCAGCCTCGCCGATTTGAGGTGCGAGGTGACTCCCTCTGGATCGAGAGGTCGGACTCGGTATACCGTCTCCTTCTCCGTGTGGATGGTTCGTAGGCCGGCGCTGTCTAACAGGGGCTTTTTTGGCTGTCGCGGCAGGCATCGGGCGCCGGACCCGTTCGTCTTGCAGCTCACGGCTCCGGGTCCACATCATGTCGCGCAGCAGAAACCCAAAGTCGTTAGGCCGCCTCCCTGGAGTGGCGTGCCATCCTGTTCAGCCAAGGGGGTGACGCCGTGGGCTGTCCGCAAGCCTCAGGAGTTGGGGGCGTGATGAGCGCCGACATCGCAGTGCCGGAGCACGAGCGAGAGTTGCGGTTCTACTCACGCGTCCTGACGACAGGAGACCGTCCGCTCTGGCGTGAAGACCTGATGAACAGCGAGGGGATTCCCATCATCGGGCTTGGTGAGCGGGCCCCCGCGGACGCGGACCTCCCGCTTCAGTGGATGCCGCACATTCAGGTGGCGGATGTTGCTGCTAGCGTGGAGCGGGCCTTAGGACGTGGCGGCCGCGAACTCATGCACAACAAAGACGATCTCGGACAGAGTCAGTGGGCTGTCGTCGCCGACCCCAACGGAGCCGCTTTCGGGATGATTCCCGTCGTTGTCCCTGAGGCGATCCCGCCTAAAGGGGGCGGCCGCATAGCGTGGCTGGACCTGACAGTTGCCGACGCGAGCGAGACTCGCGACTTCTACCAAGACGTTGTGGGTTGGTCCGCTGAGGATGTGGATATGAAGGACGCGTCGGGGCCGTACGCCGATTACGCCCTCTGCACGCCAGACGGAACGGCAGTTGCCGGCGTCTGCCACGCGCGTGGCGTGAACGAGGAGCTTCCACCGGTGTGGTTGATCTGCCTACCCGTCGGACATCTCGACGAGAGCCTTTATCGCGTTCGCGAAGAGGGAGGTGAGGTCGTGGTCGCGAGAACGGGAAGTGCGGGCGACCATACCTATGCAGTGGTCCGCGACCCCGTCGGGGTCTGCTTGGCTCTGGTGCCGGGCTAGGGGAAGAACGGCGGAGCGGTCGTCACGAGCGGCTTGGACCCGCGAGTCCCAGGAAGACCAGGATGGCGCGATTGAGCCGCACGATGTCCTCGTCGTCGAGGCGACCGACGTAGTCCCCCACGCGCCCCTTCCGGACCGTAGTGATCTTGTCCACCATCAGGGCGCTGGAAGCGTCGAGGCCGTTCGTCTGGCTTGGCTCGATCCGTACCCGGAACGGGGGGGCCTCGGTGGGATCGGTCGTAAAAGCGCAGATGGTGATCGAGGCGGTGGCGTCGAAGCTATCGTCCTGTACGGATCACGGCGGGTCTCGGCTTACCGGTGTAGTCTCCGCCCCCTGCGATGGTCCAGATCTCGCCGCGTTTCATGCATCGTCCAGATCCGAGATCGACTCGATGAAGGTCTGATCGTCCGCTTCGTGCGGGCTCTCGGCCACGGCCAGCGACTGCCGGTGTGCCTCGGCTCGAAACGACGGCGCTCGAACGTCTGGCACCCAGATCTGTATCGGTCGGAGTCCTTGCTCCCGCAACCGGCTCCGGTACCGCCTTACCTTGTCTCGGATCGTCTTCCGCCGCTTCTCGTCCGACACGTCCACCTCCTGTCCGATGGTGACATGTAACCTGGCATGGCTACGACCGCCTCACCAGCGATTGCTGCCGGCGGGACCACCTCATCTCGGCCGAGTCGCCTCCCGGGCTTGCAGGCGAGCGGGCCGCTCGGCACCGTGATCCGCAGCAGAATCGCGTAACCGCTAGACGAACAGAGGCATGGCGGATGAACAGGCGCACTCTTTTCGTGCTGTTGGTCGCGGCCATGACGCCGATAGGCTGCGCCGGTCCTCGCGACTCCGTAGAAGCTAGAAACATCGACGTTGTCCGCTTGCAACATTCCGAGATTTGGAGCAAGGGCAACCTCGACTTGATCGACGAAGTCTATGCACGAGATTTCATTGGCCACTTTCCTGGGGGAACCGTGACCGGCCATGCAGGAGTGCTGGCTCGCGTGACGGCCCATCGTCTTGCATTCCCAGACTGGACGGAGGAGGTTGAGGACGCGATTGCCGAGGGCGATCGGGTCGTGACGCGATTTACATCACGCGGCACCAACTCGGGCCAGTTCCTTGGGCAACCGCCGACCAACAACCGCGTAGAGGTTTCCGAAGTCTGCATCTACAAGCTGACCGACGGCAAGATCGTGGAGCAGTGGGTCTTTCCAGATATGCTCGGCATGCAGAAGCAGCTGGCCCGGCAAGACGAGGAGTGAGACCGCTGTCGTCTAGGAATCGCATGAACCTGCCGATCCAACCTGTCACGACCCGTGCCTACGCACGGGTCGTGACAGGTAATGGTCGTCAGCGTATCGATGCGCGAGTCCGGCCACATCGACGCACAGAACCTCGCCGCCGCACCGCCCTTTCTCAGAGTACCAGGGGTGAGTTGTGACCTCTGACATGAACGATCCGCCTCACGCGGCCTTCCTGGCGAACAGGTCGTCGAGGCGGGTATAGCTGTACTCCATGCCGTCGGTCATGCCGGTGGCGACGGCGGCGTCGCGCGCTTCCTTCGACGCGAACGCCATGTTGCAAACCAGCGTCGTGACACCGTTGTGCTCGCCGAGCTCGAGCGACACGATGCAGGGATCGCCGACGGGCATGGCGAAGTCGAGATCGCCCGGATCGTAGTATTGTTCGTGCGTGATCTTCGACGGCGCATTGACCTCGGTGAACGTGCCGAAGAAGCCGAACTGCTTGCCGTCTTCGCGGCTCTTCCACTGCCAGCGGTATTTTCCGCCGACGCGGATGTCCATGTCGCACACCGGCATGTCCCAGCCACCGTAGCCCTGCCACTTCGGCACGAGTTCGGGCTGTGTATGAGCATCCCACACCATTTGGCGGGACGCATTGAACGTACGCGTGACGCGAACTTCGCGATCACTTGGCAATGTAACTTCTGCTGGCTTTGGCATCGTTCTTCTCCTTGGGTTCGGTGATGCGGGCGCTCGCTCAGAGGGCGGACGAGCGCACCGCGGGACGACAAGCGCGGACTATTTTGTCCGCTCCGATTTTGCGGGCTTGCCTTTGAGTTCCTCGAGCAACGCGTCGAGGCGCTGGTAGTTCTGCTCCCAGATCTCCCGGTGGCGTTCGATCCAATCCACGGCTTCCTCCAATCGCTTCGGTTCCAGCCGCCGCGGCCGCCGCTGCCCATCGATGTCCGTCGAAATGAGACCAGCGCGCCCAAGCACCTTGAGATGCTTGGAGATGGCGGGCTGGCTCATGTCGAACGGCTCGGCGAGTTCGTTCACGGAAGCCTCCCCCGTCGCCAGCCGGGCGAGGATCGCGCGGCGGGCGGGATGGGCCAGGGCGGCGAACGTTGCATCGAGGCGTTCGGACGGCGTCATCGATAACTCCGCGGTTCCAGAACCATGTGGTAATATGTGCTGAGAGTCAAGCTGTCGTCAAGCAGGTTTCGTTCCGTGAGCGCTGGCGGCGCCCCCTTGCTTGTGGCCACCAGAGGAGGGTCCATGGACGCGATTCGCTCTTGACCCCGAGGTGGTTCACACGGAGGATGGGGATCGTATTCGAATGCAAGGCGCGAGGGGGCTTCCTCGGCGCATGATTCAGCGGGGTGAGACCGGGCGAGAGGGGCTGGAGCGTGCCGGGTTCGCCGGATGCGGATCGATGCGATCGTGCGTCGCGACGATGACCGGCTCGTCGGGACGATTGGCGTCCACCAGAAGGCCACCCCATCCGAAAGGCCGATTCCTCACCCATGAGGAGAAGACCCGATATGCAACCCGTTGACCGAAGGCGTCAACGACTGGCATGCGCGGTGGCTGCGATCGTCTCGCTCCCCGCGGCCCTCATGACGCATCCAGGAACCGGAATCGTCATCGACCGCCTGGGCCAGATCTATTTCGTGGACATGGTCTCCGGCATTTGGAAGGTGAACACACGGGGCGCGCTGGCGCACGTTCCCGGGCCGGGATTCCACTGGATGACGCTCGACGAAGGAGGCCGATTCAGCGCGACGCGTCTACCCTCGGGCCCCGGCGGCGAGGTGGTGCGCCTCGGCGCGGACCCCACGCTGATTCTCGCCAGTAGCTATCCCGTCGCGATGGGCGACGATGGGAACCTGTATTTCCCGTCCCACGACGCCGGCGCTCCCGTTCAGCTGCTGAAGATGCTGCCTTCCGGAGAGACGTCGGTCGTGGCCAGCCTTCCCCCGACCACCGAGGGCGCGCCGATCCGCGATCTCAACGATCTGGCGGCCGCTCCCGATGGCTCGTTGTATTACACGGAGTTCAACGCGATCCGCACGTGACCGGGGAGGGGCGCGTATCGACCGTTGCACAGGACGTCTCGCCCGCCACCTGCGGCTCGGTTCCCGGCATGCGTGTGGCCGATCGCCCGTTGCTTCGCGGCCTGACGGTTGACGCCGTCGGCAACGTGTACGTCGCAGCCACAGGATGTGGCAGCGTTCTCCGGGTCACACCCGACGGCCGTGTGTCCGTCCTGTTCCAAGCCGAGGTCGCCGACGGGAGTCGCTCTGTACGGAAGCGATGTGTATGTGCTGGAATTCCTCGGCGCGGCATCGGACAGCCGTCCCGAGATGGTACCGCGCATCAGGAAGATCACGCCGGATGGCAGCACGATGGTCATCGCGACGATTCCGCGACGCTGAGGGATCGGGTCCTCGGGTGGAGGCTCGGCTGGTGTCCGCAGTCGAACCGCAAGCACTCAGAGCCGCCGGCGGGATGCCGAGTCCATTAGATGGCTCCGGAAGTACCCGGGGGGGTGCATGATTGACCTCGGTCCCCAACCCACGCTCCGCTCCGCGCGGCTTCCTTCGTGGACGAGGACGCACTGATTCCGAGGTGGTCAGACCGTGCAAGGGACTTGAGGGCGCTTATGACCGAACGATTGCGCGTGGCTCGCCGGGTCCTGGTTGCCCTGGGGATGAGCGCGGCTCTCCACCACCCTGTGTCGGCGCAGGTCCCGACGACTCCGGGCCGTCATCGCATCCACGTACCAAGCTCTGCCGACGGCACTGTCCAGTCGTCGTACCTCATCCTTCCTCCCAACTACCGGCCAGGTGGCGATCCGATTCCGATCGTCGTGTCGTTGCATACCTGGAGCTACGACGTCGAGCAGAGGAACGAGACCCTGGAGCAGGCCGTCCAGGACAAGGGTTGGGTGTATCTGTTCCCTGACTTCCGTGGCCGGAACGACCATCCCGAGGCGTGTGGATCGGATCTGGCCAAGAGGGACGTGATCGATGCCCTGGACTGGGTTGCAGGCCACTACGCGGTGGATCGGGACCGGGTCTATCTGACTGGTACCTCGGGCGGTGGATTCATGACCCTGGCTGTGGTCGTTGCCTACCCGGACAGGTGGACGGCGGCGAGCGCGTGGGTGCCGCTTTCCGACATGGAGGCCTGGTACGATTTTCACGCGGGGGATGACTACGGCGAGATGACACGTCAGTGTGTCGGCGGGGATCCGAGCGTCGACGCCTCTGCGAAAGCGGAGCTGAGGCGTCGATCACCCCTTCATCAGATGGGCGAGGCTCGCGACGTGTCCCTGGACGTCTCCGCTGGACGATTCGACGGTCACGACGGGGCTCCGATCCCGGTGTGGCACAGCCTGGAGGCCTTCAACCAGATCGCTCGGACCGCCGGCGAGGCGACGATCACCGCCCAGGAGATCACCGAGCTGAGTCGGCATGACCCCCACCTCGAGAGCCCTCGGGCGTCCGATCACGTAGTGGATGAGTCCTTCGGACGGGAGATCTTCCTTCGTCGATATGCGGGCAGGGCGCGGGTCACCATCTTCGACGGTGCCCACGAGGGGATCGCCTCCGCGACAATGGCGTGGTTTGAGGCGCATCCTGGTCGGTAGGCACTGCCCGCCACGCCTGGGAAACTGAGACCATGAAACGGCTTCCCGCCGGGAAAAGCGCGTCGCTCGCTATGCGACTTGTCGCTGAATTCGTCGTGATCGTCGCCGGCGTTCTCGTGGCGCTCGCCGCCGACGCGGCCTGGGATGTACGGACGGAGCGGCGGCAGGAAGAGGGGTACTACTCCGCGCTCGTGCGCGACCTCCAGGCCGACACCACCGAGTACGCGTTCGCGCTCCGCATGACCGGCCGCTCGCTCGAGACCGCGAAGTATGTGCGATCCGTGATCCTGGGCGATCCCGTTCCCGCCTCACGACCTCTCTCTCAGTCGCTCTACTACGCCAGCTGGGTCAACTACCCCGACTGGTCTTCCGGCACGATGGAGGAGCTCTACAGCGCGGGCACCATCCGGCTCATTCGGGACAGGGACATCAAGGAGGCGCTCCACTCCTATCGCGCGCTCGTCTCCGAGTGGCGGCCCCGCGTGCAGGGCCCGGAGTACGGCGAATTCCAGGAATACCGGAAGCTGAGCGCGGGGTTGATCCCTCTCGAGGCGGCGATCGCCTACCTGCACACGACCCTCGGCCACGAGGCGGTCGAGGGCGTGCATGTCGACGAGAGGGCTCTGGCCGAGAGGATCCGCGACGATTCGGCGCTTCTCAGGTCGACGGAGCTGATGATCCTCCAGTGGGAGGACCTCGAGGTCTTCTACGAGGAACAGGTGGACGAGGCGGTCAGGGTTCTGAACCTGATCGAGCGTCGGCTTGGCGGCGAGCGGTCGTAGCGCGGTCCGACATCGGCTTCAACGCGGCGGGCAGGGATGGAAATGTTCGAGTATGTCGCTGTTCTCACATCCATCATCGTGGGTCTCGGCGTCACACACCTCCTTCAGGGAACGGCGCGCCTATTCAGAACCCCGATGAAGGCCGACCCTACTGGGTCCACCTCACGTGGGTCTTCCATATGTTTCTCACGGCCGTCTTTTGGTGGTGGTGGGAATTCCGCTTGGCACTCATCGACATATGGACCTTTCAGGTCTACGCTTTCGTCATCTCGTTTGCGGTCGGTCTTTATTTTCTTTGTGCCATGCTTTTCCCGCGGACGCTCGAGCCTTACGACGGGTTCAAGGGCTACTTCTATTCGCGGCGGGCCTGGTTCTTCGGAGTGTTCATCGGCTTTCAGTTGATCGACGTATGCGACACGCTTCTCAAGGGCGGAGAATACTTCGCCGGCCTCGGACCCGAATACATCATCGTCAGGGTCGTCAAGATCTCTCTTTGCGTCGTTGCGATGAAAACGAGGAATGAATCATTTCATGGGGCGTTCGGCGCCGCCAACGTGCTTCACCAGGTATCCTGGGCGTTTCGTCTGTACGATAAGGTAGGATAGGCACCTGCAGCCTTCCAGGGATAGTCAGTCGAGCGGGCGGCCGTGGCCCCACGCAGGCGTCTCCCCTGTCGCGTGACGAAGCGGGCCTCGAGCACCTCGCGTCGTCCCTGGCGTTCGTGCACGTGGGCTGGAACACGTGGTACCGAGACCTCCTCATCGGGTTTCGTGACGATGTCGTGTCGACGATTGCGATGGTGGAGGAGTATCTGGCTTCTGAAAAACCGCTCGGATCTCGCGCTCCGCGGGCGCCGCGGATACCATGTCGGCAGTTGAACCGGAAACACCTTCAGGCATCTGGACAGGCAGGGGCGGCGATGGCGAAGATTACCGGAGTCGGCGGCGTCTTTTTCAAGAGCAAGGGCGACAGCGCCGCACTGGCGGCGTGGTACCAGAAGCACCTGGGCATGACGCTGGCGGAGTTTGGCGGCGCCATTTTCAGATGGCCGGACGACAAGGCGGAGGATCGGGGCCTTACCGTATGGCACGTTGCGGGAAAGGACAGCCAGTGGTTCAGCCCGAGCGAATCTCCCTTCATGATCAACTACCGCGTCGACAACCTCGCCGAATTGCTGGAGCAGCTCCGTGCGGGGGGCGTGGAAGTCATCCAGGGGCCCGAATCGCACGAGAACGGCGAGTTCGCGTGGATCATGGACCCGGATGAAAACAAGATCGAGCTCTGGGAGCCGAAGGCCTGAGACGACAAGAACGAGGGAGTCTGAGTCGGCGCCGGAGATTGGCGAACCGTCCACAGCAGGGAGGTCTGCACTGACCTCGGCGCCCCCTTCCATCCGGAGGTACCAATGCACCAGCGCGGTCGCACCACACTACTCACGGCAGTGGCCGTTCTCGGCCTCACCCCTCATGCGGGGCTCGCCCAGGGCCGACAGTACGTGGACCCGACGATGGCGAGCGACACGACGACGTTTCCGTACAGCGAGGGCGTGTTGATCGGCAACACGCTGTACCTCAGCGGCACGATCGGACTGCTGCCGGGCAACAGGGTGCCAGATTCGGCGACCGAGGAAGCGCGGCTCGTCATGGAGAATGTGAAGGGGATCCTGGAGGGAGCAGGCATGACCATGGATGATCTCGTTTCGGTCCAGGTGTTCTGCTCCGACCTGTCGATGTATGCCGACTTCAATCGCGTCTACCGCACCTACTTCAGCAAGGAGTATCCGGCGCGCGCGTTCTTGGGGGTGGCGAACGTTCTGTACGGGGCGAGGTTCGAAGTCCAGTCCATCGCCGTGAAGCGATGAGGCCGGGCGTCGCCGCGGCACGGACCACCCCCGGGGGAATCGGCGGAGGCCGGGCGAGGCGAATGGGGGCGTCCGGGTCGGGCGACGGGAGATCGGTACCGTAGCGGGGAGGGGGCGACGTAGTGACGGGTCTGCCTGAGTTCGGGGTAGCGACCGACGGGGCTGTTCCGCGCCACGCCGCGTATGCCCTCGTCCGGGACGAACGGGGCCGCTTCCTCGCGGTGCGGGGCCGGCGGGGCCTCTTCCTCCCGGGAGGGGGCTGTGAGGGCGACGAGTCTCCCGAGCAGGCTCTGGCGCGCGAGCTCCGTGAAGAGACTGGTCGTGAGCTCGTGGAGTGCGCCTACCGTTCGACAGCCATCCAGCACTTCACCGCCGATGGGATCTCCTCCTACCGCATGAAGGCCGTGTTCTACGCAGCCGTGCTCGGTGATCAGCTGGGAGAGCCGGAGGGGGAGGTGCTTTGGGTGGACCCGGCGGCGGCAGATGATTCCTGGTACCACGCCTGCCATGCGTGGGCCGTCCGCGATGAAGCTGGTGGCGCCGCCATTTGACGAGGAATGGCCGTACACCGCACCCGAAGCGGCCGTGCTTCCGTCGGTGTTCCGGTCGTCGCGCCTTTTTCGACCCGGCGACTCGATCGGTCAGAGCACGAAGAACCTCGCCGGCATCCTCTGCCTGCTTCTTTGTGCCTGCGCGCGCACGCAGCTTTCCACCGTCGCCGTCACGGGCGTCACGGTCGTCGATGTTCGGGATGGCTCGCTCCATCCCGAGCAGACCGTGCTCGTAGCCGGCAGCCGCATCGCGGCCGTCGGACCGGTGAACGATGTCGCCGTGCCGGACGGCGCACGGATCGCGGACGGTCGAGGCCGCTATCTCATCCCCGGTTTGTGGGACATGCACGTTCACTCGGTGGAAGAGGTCGAGGGCGACCGACCCGACGACCTTCCCGCGAACCAGGACTGCGGTCGCCGTGGACCCTCTGGCGTACCCCCACGTCGTGCACGCCGAGCAGATCCTCGCGGACACGGCGAGCATGCGGTTCGTCCCCGCCGGGATGCGCGCGGAGTGGGAATCCGCCGTCGACTCCGAGGGGTTCCGGGATTTCCAGGAGATCCTCCGTCCGATCCCGCCGCTCGGGCGGTCATCGCGGACGGCCGGCTCTACCGTCGCGCCGACCTCGATCGGCTCGCGGCTCGCGACGGCGGGCTTGCCGGTGGGTCGACCCCGCGGCACCGTGATCAGCAGCAGCATCGCGTACCCGTTGGACGGCATGCAGCGGCGCCGACGGACAGGCAACGGTGGCTTCCAATCCTCACTTCGTCGCGATCGGCTCCTGGCGGGAAGCCGCGGCCCTGGTCGATTTCGAGCCCCGGGTGCCCGCATACACGGCCGGCTACGAGCTCTCCTCTCTGGCCGTGTTCGTCAGGGACCACGAGCTGCACGAAGTCAGCCAGGCCGAACGCTCGCTCGAGGCGCACTACGGCGGCTTCATGCTCGCCCAATCGAGGCCCGGTCGGGACGAGGCCAGAAGGCTCGCGCTGGAGACGCGCTACGGTCGCAGCTCGGCATCCGTGACCGTAGCCGGACGCGAGGGGCAATCCTACGCACTCGGCCCCCTGCCGGAGCCCGACGAGGTCGACGGGCGTGCTCCCGCCGTCGTGGCTTGGGCCGACGGGGCGCGATTCTATCTCCTGGCCAGCAGTGAGCTCGAGGCCGAGGTGCTCCTCCGGGTAGCTCGCTCCCTTCACGGCACCCGCGATGGGTGAGATTGGACGACCCGTCGCGGGAAGGCTCCACCCTGCGTCCCGGAAGAGCCGTACGTGTTCTTCGAGGATCCGGACGGCTACGAAGTCGAGATCTGGTACGAATCGCCGACTCCGATCGATCCCGGGGACCGAATCGGTCGGTGGTCCAAATCCCGCCCGACAGGCGCGTGCCGCCGCCCTGGCGTGGGCGTCGCGGCAGGCGGCGAGGTATGTTTGGCGGTGCTGGCCGCGCCGGCTTCGGCACGCCTTCCCGAGCGGACGCGCAGGGCGTGAGGCATCCGTCGGGTTCGGCGGCCTCGCGAATGGGGAGATTCGATGACACCGCCGCCTCGAGGAGGGGCTCCACCGGCAACTACGGTCTTCGAGGCCGTCGGGGGTACGGAAGGCGTCCTTCGCCTCGCCGGGGCGTGGCATGAGCGCGTGATGGCGGACGACGTCGTCGCTCATGCGTTCAGCCACGGCTTCCACCCGCAGCATACGCAGCGGCTCGCTGCCTACTGGGGCGAGGCATGGGGCGGACCGCCGACGTACAGCGATCGGTGCGGCAGCGAGTCATCCGTGGTCCGCATCCACAGCGGTAACGGACCTCACGACGAGATGGACCGCCGCGCGATCGAATGCTTCGATCGGGCGATGGACGACATCGGGATCACCGATTCACCGCTCCGGCGCGTCCTCCACGAGTATTTCGCGTGGGCGACGACCACCACGATGTCGGCCTACCACGAGGATGCGGATGATGTGCCGGACGACTTGATCATCCCTCGTTGGTCATGGGACGGCCTGCAGGTGTGACCGGCCCTTCGGTTCGGGGTTCCGATTGGCGGGCTGGTTTGCCGGTCGCGAACCCGTCCGGGAGATTCTGGTGCGAGGGTAGCCGGTCGGCTCCATGCTACGAGGAACACATGTCGTTTCTGCTGCGCACGATCGACGACCCCGAGGATCGCCGGAACCTGTTCGATCGCCTGGGTCGGCTCGATCCGACGGGTCCTCCCCTGTGGGGGCGCCTGAGCGCGCCGCTGATGGTGGTCCACCTGTGCGATCAAATGCGCATGCCGTTCAACGACAACCCGAGTGGTCCCCTCCCCGGTCCCCCGCGCATCCCGCTCTTGCGTGAGGCGTTTCTCTACTGCTTGCCGTGGCCGAGGGGTAGGGTTCAAGGGCCGCCCGAGGCGTTCGTGACCGAGCCCGGAACCTGGTCGGATGACCTCGAGACGCTCAGGGAGCTGGTCGATCGATTCGTGAACGCGAGCCCGGATCGACAGTGGGCTCTCCACCCGAATTGGGGTCGCCTGACCCGCCGACAGTGGGGAGTCTTTTGCTATCGACACTTCGATCACCATCTGAGGCAATTCGGCGTTTGAGCACCAAACCCCCCTGGAGGCCCCAATGACGACTTCGAACACGATCGACACCCCTGCGGAGATCATCACCCGCTCGGCCGTCCCCACCTTCCTCGTCGCGGATGTGGGGGAGACCGCACGGTGGTACGTGGCGAACCTCGGGTTCACCCTGGCAGGCCATGTTCCGACGACCGAGCCCTACGTGTACGGCAGCCTGGTCCGGGGTGGTGCCGAGATCATGCTCCTGCGACTGGAAGACTACCAGAAACCGGACCTGTCGGCGCGTCGCCCGGCCGGGCTCTGGGACGCATACATCCGCATGGACGGGGTGCATGCGTTCTTCGCGCAATGCGAGGGCAAGGAGTTCGTCCGCACGCGCCTGCAGAAGCAGCGGTACGGGGACTGGGAGTTCGAAGTCCGCGATCCGAACGGCTACATCCTCGTGTTCGGGGGCGATGCGGACTCGTGAGGGCTGTACCGCACCCACCCCGACGCGAGGGTGCAAACGACGTGCGCACGGGATGGCACCGGATAGAGCTCTCCTGCGCCGCGATCCTGTTCGACATGGACGGGGTCCTGGTCGACTCCGGGGTGGTGGTGCGGCGAACCTGGCGTCGGTGGTCGGCGCTGCGGGGCTTCGACCCGATCGCCGTTCTCGGCGTCGCCCAGGGGCGCCGCACGATAGACACGCTTCGGGCCCTCGCCCCGGACCTCGATGTCGAGGCCGAAGCCAGATGGCTCGAGGAGGCGGAGCTCGCCGACCGCGATGGCATCCACCCCATCCCGGGAGCGGTGGAGCTGGTCGGCCAGCTGCCGGACGGTCGATGGGCGGTCGTCACGTCCGCGGGGCACGAACTCGCCAGCAGGCGGCTCGACTGGGCGGGTCTGCCGATCCCGTCGTGTCTGATCTCGGCGGAGCGGGTGACCGAGGGCAAGCCATCTCCCGAGGGGTACCTGCGCGCCGCGGAGCAGCTACGGATTCAGCCCGCCGAGTGCGTGGTGATCGAGGATACTCCGCCCGGCGTGCGTGCCGCGACGGCTGCCGGGATGAGGGTCGTCGCCCTCACGACGACGCATGACGCGCGCGATTTGCCCGCTGTGGACGGGCTTCTACCAGATCTGCTGGGGGTCGTTGTCCAGTTCCGCGACGGCGAACTGGTCCTGAAGGCGGGAGGCTGAGCCGTGTTGCCGTGGACCACCACTCGGAGGATCTCGCGTGCTCCTTGCGCCCCCCCTACCATGTCCGCTTCGGAATCGCACGAGCGCCGGAACGCTGTCGGGTGGCGTCGTGCCATCCTCCTCAAGCCGGAGTCGTCGAATGGACCGGTCACCCGCTTCGAGGATCCAGGCAGCGAACTCGGCGATCCTCGTCGATGGAAACCTGGATGCGATCGGCGACTTCTTCGCGCCGGACTACGTCGTCCACCTGACGGACCGTGATGCGCGAGATGGTCTCGATGCGATCCGAGGATTCGTCGAGATGGTGCGCCGTGCGTTCCCGGATCTCCAGATCGAGGTCGAGGTGCTCGTGGAGGGCGAGGACCGCATCGCCTGGCAACGAACCGTGCAGGGCACCCACGAGCGCGATTTCATGGGCTTCCCGGCCTCCGGTCGTCGGGTCGTGTGGCGTGACATGGTCACGAGCCGATTCCGCGACGGCATGATCGCGGAAGAATGGGTGATCACCGATCTGGCAGAGCGTCTCCTGCGCTCGAGACAGCTCTGATTCGGTCGCAGCTCACCCCCCCGGTTTGTGGACTCGATCCCCGCGATCCGTCTGGGGCCGTCGCAGGACCCGTAGCCGGAGGTCGGGCCACGGGTCGGAACCGCCCGGAAGCCGGGCGACATCGATTGGGGCGTCCGTGAGCGACGCGGCAAGGAAGACGATCGATGCCGATGTCGATGCCTTCGTTCGCCGCCAGATGGCGGTGGGCCTCGAGTTCACTCCGATCTCGGATGCGCCGTGGATCGCGCGCTTCGAGGCAACGCTGCCGTCTCGACTGCCGCCCTCGTTCCGATCGCTGTTCCGACGGTATCGGTTCGCTCCGTTTCGCGTGTCCGGGATCGAGATCTTCGGGAACCGTGGCGGCGACCATCGCGATGATCTCGCCATCGCGTCACTGAGCGACCCGGTTCTGCTATCGGTCACTCGGCAGCACGGTCTCATCCAGGTCGGCAGACCGGATACGGGAGCGTACGATCCGGTGTGCTTCGACATGCGTCGTCGGTCGAAGGATGGCGAGGCACCCCTGGTGTGCGTTGACCACGAAGGAATCCTCATGTACGAGCGCATCGAAGTGCTGCGCGAGTGCGCAAGGTCGTTCGAGGATGTGATCCGCTAGAAGAGGGCCGCCTGGGGGTCGAGCGGATTGTTGTCAGAGTCATCTGGGCTGTTCACGCCCGCGCGCGAGCGTGGCCACGCCGATCCCGGAATCCCCCATGCCGAAGTACAGAAACCAACGATCCCGGAAACCGACGAGGCCCTGGACGAACACCACGTTGGGCACCTGACCGGTCTGCTCGAGCATCGTGGTCGGCGTCAGGAAGGGTGTCTCCGACCGGGCGACCAGGCGGGTGGGGTCGACGGGATCGAACAGAGCCTGGCCGGCGCGGTATACGAGGGCGCTGTCGGCGGCGTTGTAGAGCAGCAGGATGCCGCGGTCGGTCAGGAGCGGCGGCGGGCCGGGCTCGACGAGTCGGGCATCGAAGTGCCCGGGCCGGGGACTCAGCACGGGCTCCTCGACCACGGTCCAGTGCAGCAGGTCGGTCGAGTGCGCGGCCCGGATGTCGGTATCCCCGAAGTACATCCAGTAGGTACCACGGATCGGCGTGGCCAGGATGGCCCCGGACTTGGTCCATCCGCGATCGGGAAACACGAGCCCGTGCCTGGTCCACGAGCGCAGGTCGCTCGACGAGGCCAGCGCCATACGCGCCGTTTCGCCGTCGTACGCGGTGTACGTGAGGTAGAACGTCGCACCGACCTTCACGAGGCGCGGATCCTCGCAGCCGCCGGGAAGCTCCCAGTCCTCGGTAGGCACGAGGATCGGCTCCGGCTCGCGCTCGAACCGCAAGCCGTCGCGGCTCCGGGCGAGACCGATGCGCGATGTGCCGTTCCAGCGTCCGGCGCCGGTGGTGTCTTCGGCACGGTACAGCATCCACACGGACTCGCCGTCGGTCCAGGCGGCGGGGTTGAAGACGTCCTTGGCCTCCCATGTCTCGCCGCGCGGCCCGATGATGGGATTCCCTTGGTACCGGGTGAACGGCCCCAGCTGCCAGGCGTCCGCGGGGTCGTCGGGGACGGATCGGTGACAACCCGCCTGGATGGAAAGGAGGGTGAGCCCGCAAACCACGGCGAGGGGTCGGCCGAGGCCGATTCGATGGTTCATCCCGTCCCGCTCGTCAAATCGTGCTCACGAATGCGGCCGCAACCAGGGGCCCGAGGAGCGACAGCGACTCTCGGCGCGGCCCTGTTGCTGGCCGAACATCGCCGGCCGGTTCCAAGTTGCAGGATGGTTGCTTCACCGGATTTCACAAGGAAGCTGGAGGTGTCTGACCCTTCAGGACTCACACGCGGGCTCCGGTGAACGTGCACAAGAATGCGAGGCTGACGCCGGCGGAGCGAGCCCTGCTGGTAGAGCGAATCGAGTCAGGTGAGCGGGTGGAGGTGGTCGCCGGCGTGCGGGACCCTTCGGGAACGGGTGTCGAGGAGATCGACGGGTTTTTGACGCACCTCGCCCTATTGAGGAGGCTGATCGAGCTCGGCGCGCTCGGAACGCTCCTGGCGACCGTTGCGTGTACTCCTCCCGAGGAATCGACGTCGTGCCTCGGCTACGAGCCGGATACCGTACAGGTCGCGGGTACGCTTGGGAGGCATGTCTTCCCCGGGCCCCCCGCGTTTCGCAGCGTTGCCGAGGGCGATGTGCCGGAGGAAGGTTTCTACCTCCACCTTGCCGAGCCAGTCTGTACGGTCGGGGATACTCTGTCTCCCGACGCATACCCGGTCCCGGCCACCGACACGATCCAACTTGTACTCGACTCGACCACATACGCGCGCCTCCGCCCTCGGCTCGGGACCACGGTGACGTTGCGGGGAACTCTGTTCGCCCGGCACACGGGGCATCACCACGCCCCGCTGCTTCTCCAGGTGATCGGGCAGGAATAGCCGCCACGCCTACCCGGCCGGCGAGCCCCGGTTGTCGGTGTAAGCAGCCTGCCCTGGCCCGGGGGCCCCGAGCCTTGCCGGCGCGCGGTTCGCTCGGCACCGTGCGCCGTACGAGGATCACGCACGACGTCGGCCGGGCGAGGCCGGGGAATCGCGCAGCTGTACCAGCACGGCCAACGCGCTGATGCGAGGGAGCGGACATGTCGGGAACCTTCGACTTCGTCGTGGTGGGGGGCGGATCCGCCGGGGCGGTCATCGCGGCCCGTCTCTCCGAGGATCCGGACTGCCGTGTGGCGCTCCTCGAAGCGGGCGAACGACCGCCGCACGTCGAGTCGATACCCGTGCTGTGCGCGGCCATGCAACTCGACCCCGACACCGACTGGATGTACACGGCGGATCCGGGCAAGGCCGGCCTCGGCCTCAGGGGACGACGGGTCCCGGTGCCGCGGGGCAAGATGCTCGGGGGTCCTCGGGACTCAACTACATGGCCTATGTGCGAGGCCACCCGGGAGACTTCGACGCCTGGGCGGAGGGAGGCGCGAACGGCTGGAGCTACGCGGATGTGCTGCCCTGTTTCCGAAAGAGCGAGGGGCTCGCACCCTGCGATGAGATCGTGATCGACGCCCCGGCGCACAACAGCGACGGTCCCTTGGGGGTGTCGGTGCGCTGGACCTCTGCCCGCTGTGGCAGGCCTGCCTGAACGTGGACACGGACCAGTATTTCGACGACGCGGACGGGCGTCTGGCGCCCGACGCGGAGGGGATCATCGTGCTCGCGAACCCAGTGCTGCCGCACAGCGAAGGCGAGATCGTCCTCGCGAGTGCCGATCCCGCCGTTCACCCGACCATCCGCATGAACCACTTCGCCGACCCCCACGATCTGAGGGTGATGGTGGCGGTGCTGCGCCGTGCCCTGGAGATCGTCGCGCACTGGCCGTCCGCTCGGATCGGTCCTCTGATGGTCCCGCCGCCCCTCGCCGAGAAGCACGGGCATGTGGAGGGTGCGCATCCGAGCGACGCCCTCCTGGAGGATCTGGCGCTGCATTTCTCGCTCACGGTGTACCATCTGACGTGCACGTGCCGGATCGGCGGCGTCGTCGATCCGCGACTCCGGGTCGGCGGCGTGGACCGGCTGCGGGTGGCGGACGCGAGCGTCATGCCCGACGTGGTGAGCGGCAACACGAACGCGGCATCGATCATGATCGGCGAAAAGACGGCCGAGATGGTCGCCGCCGACCACGGCGTGAAGCTGGCCGAGTTCGTGGGCGAGCATCCCGCCAGCCCCGTCTGATTCCGGGTCACGGATCGCGGATTCGGTTCGCGATCCGATCGCTGGCAACGGTATGCAGCGCACCGTCGCCGCACGCTGCCGCCGACGCGAGACGGACGACCGCTGGACCGTTCTCGGGAATGGAGCTGCAGCTAGCGGGCGGTGTGCCGACGCGGTGGGGGTCGACGACCTGCTGCCGACCCGGGCGGGCTTCGACGCCACGGGCGCGGTACGGACCTTCGCGGGAATCCCGGCCTGACTGCCGGGGTCTGTAGCCCGCGAGTGCGCGCCAATCTGGAGCCACGCCTCGGGGCGTCAGTTTCCTCGCCGTCGCGGACGATCGGCTTCTCTCGATCCATCGTGGCGAAGACGGCACCGAGACGGTTCGAGTCTACGCCCTGCCGTCGAGCTCTCCGGGCTTCGTCGGAACTCGAAACGAGACCAACCGTAGGACGTCGGAGAGCCCTCGACGATTCGAAGGCGGGCGGCGGTACGAGGAGACGCGGATGAAGGACTTGTGGCGGCGCGTCCGGGGCGCGCTCGGAATGGGCCTCACGTGGGCCCTCGGCTGGGCACCGATCGGAGCCGTGCTCGGCTCCGTCATCTGGGTCATCGAGGCCCCGCCGGTCGCGCTCGTGACGATCCTGGCAGTGAACGCCACCACCCTCGGGATCCTCGGGTTCGTGGGCGGCACGATCTTCTCCACCTTCTTGCGGCTGGCGGAGGGGAGGAGGAGGTTCGACGAGCTCACGCTGCCGAGATTTGCCGCCTGGGGCGCGGTGGGGGGCCTGCTGCTCGGAGGGTTGACGGTCACCGCGGGCTTCTGGGGGGCGAGCGGGATCCCGGCGCTCGGAATGGCGGTCACCGGCGTAGCCACTCTGCTCGGCGCGAGCTCCGCGGCCGGCTCGCTCGCACTCGCGCGGCACGCCGACGATCGAGAGCTCCCCGGGGCCGGCGCCGACGCGGCCGCTGTGGGCCCGGGCGACAGGAAGACACGGCGCCTGGGCGGGTGAACCGTCTGTTCTTCGTTCGAGCGATCCGGGCCGGCTGCTTGATGGCCATGTGCACCAGCGAGCCCGGCCGGGCCCGTTCATACCGGATGGATCGGCGTGGCCAGGATGGCCCCGGACTCGGTCCATCGGCAAAGACGAGCCCGTGCCTGGTCCACGAGCGCAATCGACCGAGGAGCGACGGCCGCTACATGAACGAAGTGGTTGTGCTGGACTACGACCCCGGCTGGCCGCGTGTGTTCGAGGAGCTGCGATCGATCCTCTGGCCCGCGGTGTCCGATATCGCGATTTCGATCGAGCACGTCGGCAGCACGGCGGTTCCGGGCCTGGCCGCGAAGCCCGTGATCGACATCGACGTAGTGGTCCCGGAAGGGGATGTGCCGACCGGCATCAAGCGGATTTCGGACCTCGGGTACGAGCATCGCGGCGACCTGGGGATCCCGAGTCGGGAGGCTTTTCGTCGCCCGCCCGGGACGCCGAGGCACCACCTGTACCTGTGTCCGTCCGGGAGCCCCGCGCTCGCGAACCATATCGCGATCCGGGACTACCTGAGGGCGGACGCCTCGGCCGCGATCGAATATGGCAAGTTGAAGGCGCGTCTGGCGCGCCGTTTCCCTCGCGACATCGATGCCTACATCGAAGCGAAGACGGACTATCTCGTGGCCATCCTCCGCAAGGTCGGCTTCCCGGACGACGTACTCGCCGAGATCGAGCGGGTGAACAGCCACTGAGGTGCGGTGGCAGCATTCAAGGATCGTCGGATCGACGCCGCGCTTCGGGATCCGGGGGGAGAGTCGCGGGAGGTCGGGTTGCGCCGCCCTCCGCGAGGTTGACGTGGCGCGGACGACCCGGTTCCATCCTCGACATGGGAGACGAGCCGCGAGAGTGCGCATCGGGACACAGTTCGAGGGGTGCGAGGCATACCAGCGTTCGCCCCGAGCCACGAAGCCATGACAGCCACGACACCGGATGAGCACGCGGAGCGGATCCGCGCCCTCGATGAAGCCTGGATGGCGGCCGCAGCACGCCGCGACCTGGACGCCATGATGTCGATCTACGCCGAGGACGCCCGGGAGCTCCTGCCCGATATGCACCCGCTCACGGGACGCGATGCGATTCGGGCCTTCTATCGGCGCCTGATCGACCGCTTCCCGCGGTTCGCGCACGAGTTCACGCCGGAGGAGATCACGGTGGCCGAGTCCGGGGAGCTGGCCGTCGTGCAGGGCACCTATCGCTTTACCCCGGACACGCTCGGCGCCGAGGAGGTGCAGGTGGGGAAGTTCGTGGGGGTGTGGCGGCGACGGGCCGGCGACTGGCAGCTGCAGGTGAACATCTCGAACGGCAGTCCCACGAACCCAGATTCGCCGTGAGGTGGCCATGAGGCGAGTGAGAATGAGAAGTTGCGGCTCTTCACGACCCGTCCGACCCCGCGCACGGGTGGCAGCCCTCCCGTTGGTGATGCTCGCCGCGTGCACGACAGGGAGCGCCGAGATGGATGCCGGGAGCCTCCATGAACTCGCCGCCGGATACACGGCGGCGTGGTCGAGCCGGGACGCCGCACGGGTCGCCTCCTTCTACGCGGCGGACGGCTCGCTCGAGATCAACGAGGGCGAGGCCTCCGTGGGGCGCCAGGCAATCGCCGCCGCCGCACAGGAGTTCATGACGGCGTTCCCCGACATGGTCGTCGAGATGGACTCGCTCCTTATCGGGCCGGAGAGCGTCGAGTACCACTGGACGTTCACGGGGACGAACACGGGACCTGGAGGTACCGGAAAGGCCGTCGAATTCAGCGGCTACGAGGAATGGACCCTGGGGGACGACGGTCTGATCGCCGCATCGAAGGGCCACTTCGATGAGGCCGAGTACAATCGTCAGCTCGCACGCGACGTCGGCGGGTCATGACCTCCGCGGACTTCGGATCCGCCTCGACGATCCTGGCCGGGGTGACGACCGCGCATGGGAGCCAACAATGAGACGCCGGCTGTTCAGGTTCGTCGTCGTGGCGGGATCGACCCTCGTAGCCGCGCTCGTCGTGATCGAGCTGTGCCTGCGGGCGTTTCCCGGGATTCGGCCGAGTTACGCCCAACAGCGAATCGACGCCGTCTACAGGGGCGCGGAGAGCGATCGCCCCTGGTACGTCGAGGACGACGAGTTGGGGTTTCTCGGCAGACCGTTCCGAACCGACACGATCGACGGCGCTTCCCTCCAAAACGATCGCTACGGTTTCGCCAACGTGGAACCGTGGCCCGAGAGGGTGGACATCGTCTTCCTGGGTGATTCGCTGCTCAAAGGCGCCGGTGTCGGCAACGAATGGCAGTTCAGCACACTGGTTTCGAAACGACTGCCGGGCCGCTCGGTGATCAACCTCGGCCTGTCCGGCGCGAGCCCGGCGCATCAGCTACGAATATACCGACGCTTCGCGGCACAGCTACAGCCGAAGGTCGTCATCGCGTGCCTGTATATCGCCAGCGATGTCGACAACGCCAAGCACTTCGATGCCTGGGAGCGGGTCGGCAAGCAATGGAGCTACCAGGAGTTCCGCGTCGACCACTACTGGCGGGTGCGCGGGCAGATCGCCGGTGCGGACAGCGGCGGGGCATCCGGCGACGAGCATGTCACCCACGATGCCGCCCGGCCCGGTTGGAAGGCGCGGGTCCGGAGAGCCGTTTACGCGACGGCGGTCGGCTCGGAGCTGCTCTATCTGCTCGACCCGTGGAGGAATGGGCTGCTGCACGATGTGAAGTTCCCCGACGGCAGCAGGGTCTTTCTGTTCGAGCGGTTCCAGGATCGGCTCGAGATGGGGATCGGCGATGACTATCCATCGATCGACGAGATCTTCTTCGGGCCGCTGGTGGAGCTTCGCGCCACCGTGGAGTCCGCCGGTGCGAAGTTCGTGGTCGCGCTGATACCGAGCAAGGAGGAGATCTTCCATGCCGCGGGGAACGTCGGCACACAGCGAACGGTGAGGGAGGTTCGGCAGCGGCTGGAAGAGCTCGGCATGCCGGTGCTCGATCTGTACGCGCCGATCAGCGACGTGGCACATGAGACCGCGCCGTTCCGTTCGTACGACATCCATCTGAGTCGGGTCGGGCATGGCGCGGTGGCGAACGCGATTGTCGACTGGATGGACGAGGCCGGTGCGTCGGGCATGTAGGGGAAGGGGGTCGCGTGGCCGACGACCGGGCGCCTGTACTCGATGAAGCGGCGTGACCTGGTGATCGCCGGAGCTGGCGCGCTCGCGATCCTGGCGGTGAAGCGGCGGCCCCGGATCAGCGCGGCGACGGAGAGAACCCCGCAGGAGGAGGAGCTGGCCGCGATCGAGCGACGTGTCGGCGGCCGGCTCGGTGTGGCGGCGCTCGACGTGGGCACGGGGCGCCGGCTGGGGTACCGGGCGGACGAACGGTTTCCGATGTGCAGCACGTTCAAGTGGGTGCTCGTCGCGCGCGTCCTGTCGCGGGTCGACGCCTCGGAGGAGAAGCTGTCGCGCATCCTCCCCTACGGACCGGACGATCTGCTGGAGTACGCGCCCGTCACGCGGGCGCACGTGGGCGAAGGCGGGATGAGCCTGGCAGCCCTGTGCGCCGCCGCCATCGAGCGCAGCGACAACACGGCCGCGAATCTGCTGCTCGGAACCGTGGGCGGGCCGTCCGGGCTGACCTCCTATCTGCGCACGATCGGGGATTCCGTGACCCGGCTGGACCGTGTCGAGCCGGCGCTGAACGGCGCCGTCCCGGGTGACCCGCGCGACACGACGACCCCCGCGGCCATGTTGGGCGACCTGCGGTCCCTGCTCGTCGAGGGTCGGCTCGCCGCGGATTCGCGGGATCGGTTGCTCGGCTGGCTCGCAGGCAACACGACGGGCGACGGGAAGCTCAGAGCCGGCCTCCCCGCCGGTTGGCGGGTGGGGGACAAGACGGGCATGGGCGAGCACGGGGCGACGAACGACGTGGCGATCGCGTGGCCCGATGGGCGGGCGCCCGTGTTGATCGCGGCCTATCTCACGGAGACGGACGCGACGCTCGGCGCTCGGAACGGGGCCCTGGCGAGCGTAGGGACGCTGGTCGGCGAGTGGATCGACACGCCGAGGGATGCCCGCCGCTGATCACGGCGGTCGTGGCGCAACGGGGCTGATGGTGTGCTACATGGTGGATGTCCGGTGCCTCGGCTCCGCTCGCGGCCGTCCCCGAGGTGGAGAACCGCCTGAGGCGGACCGAGGTGGAGCCCCTTGAACCTCACGTGGCGTGAGGTACGAAGTTGTCCCGTCGCACCCCGACCAGGACAGGAGACTTCGCATGTCGACGCCCGTCACGCTGACACGTTCCGAGGTGCACGCGCTCACGTCGCGGCACGCCGAGGCCGACTACCAGCTCTGGGTGGCCGTGCCGACGCAGAACCCGCGGATGCCTCCCAGGGAGACCTTCCCCGTGCTGTACGTGACGGACGCGGACATCTGGTTCTGCACCGCGGCGGAGATGACGCGCCTCATGCACGTCCTCTACGGCCTCCTGCCGCCGATTCTCGTGGTGGGCATCGCGTACGGGGTCGAGGACCCGATGGTGCAGGGCGAGATCCGCAACCGGGACCTCACGCCGACGGCCTCGCCCGAGTTCGAGGCGATGGGGAAGCAGTTCGACCCGGACTGGAAACCGCTCCTCCCGGAGGGGAAGCGCGTCGGTCGCGCGCCGGAGTTCCTGGCGTTCATCGAGGACGAAGTGAAGCCCTTCATTGCGGAGCGCTATCCGGTGGAGGGGCGGGGCGCGCTCTTCGGCTGCTCGCTGGGCGGTCTCTTCACCCTGTACGCGCTGCTCGCGCGGCCCGGCAGCTTCGACCACTACATCGCGGGGAGCCCGGCCATCTGGTGGGACGACGCGGTGCTGTTCGATCTCGAGGAGCGCATGGCGGCCGGCACGAACGATGTAGAGGCGAGCGTGTTCCTCGGCGTGGGCGCGCTCGAGGAGGGCGCCGGCATCCCGAGCCAGGATCCGTTCAAGTTCATCACCAACGTGCGCGAGATGGCGTCGCGGCTGGAGGCCCGTGGCTATCCGTCGCTCCGGGTGTCGACACAGGTGTTCGATGACGAGGGGCACACGTCCGCGCCGCCGGTGGTGCTGACGCGGGGGCTTCGGATGGCGTTCCGCGGAAGCCCTCCCCCGTCGATGCCGCCCGCGTCGGAGCCGAAGGCCGGGTGATGGGCGGCGCAGGCGCCTTGCCGTTCACGGCTGTCGCACGGCCACACGCCGGAGGGCTCTCGCGCGCCCCGCATCCCACGCCTAGCATGTGCGGCGGAATCGCGGAGCGTCCGGTCGCTCCTCCCCCTCCGAAGCGAGCGTGCCAGTGTCCGACCACCCCGGTCCCGACGGGATCCTGCAGCTCGGCATGGGCTTCTGGGCTTCGAAGACCCTGCTGAGCGCGATCGAGCTCGAGCTGTTCACCGAGCTCGCGAAACACGCCGAGGGACTCGACGCGCTGAAGCACCGTCTCGGGCTTCACGAGCGTGGCGCCCGGGACTTCCTCGATGCGCTGGTGGCGCTGGGCATGCTCGAGCGCGAGGACGGCGTCTACCGGAACACGGCGGCCACGGAGCTCTTCCTCGACAAGGCCAAGCCCTCCTACATCGGCGGCATCCTCGAGATGGCCAACCACCGCCTGTATCCGTTCTGGGGCGGGCTGACCGACGCGTTGCGCACGGGCAATCCCCAGAACGAGACCCGGCACGGTCAGGAGCCGCTGTTCGAGACCCTGTACGCCGATCCGGCGAGGCTCAAGGAGTTCCTCGCCGCCATGAGCGGGGTGAGTCGAGGCGCGAACATGGCGATCGCCCGGGCCTTCCCGTGGAGCGACTGCTCGACGTTCGCGGACATCGGTACGGCCCAGGGCGACCTCGCGGTCCAGATCGCCGAGGCCAACGAGCACCTCACCGGGATCGGCTTCGACCTCCCCGTGGTCGAGCCGATCTTCGAGGACTACGTGTCGCGCAGCCCGGCGGCGGACCGCCTGAGCTTCCAGGGAGGAGACTTCTTCGAGGGAGGCCTCCCGAACGCGGACGTCCTCCTGATGGGGCACATCCTCCACGACTGGGGTCTCGACGACAAACGGTTGCTCATCGGGAAGGCGTACGACGCTCTTCCGGAGGGAGGCGCCCTCGTCGTGTACGAGTCGGTCATCGACGATGACCGGCGCGAGAACGCGTTCGGGCTCCTCATGAGCCTGAACATGCTCATCGAGACCGAGCACGGGTTCGATTTCACCGGCGCGGACTGCCGGTCGTGGATGACGGACGCCGGGTTCCGCGACAGCCGGGTCGAGCACCTCGTGGGACCAGACAGCATGGTGATCGGCGTCAAGTGACCGCGCCCCGCCCGGGGGCCCGCGCGCCCGCGCCGCGCCGGAGCAGGAAGTAGACGGTGGGCGTCGCCACCAGCGAGAGGAGCACCGAGATCGCCAGGGCCCCGATGACCGCGATGGCCAGGGGCCTGAGCATGTCGGCCCCGGACCCGATCCCCCAGGCCAGGGGCAGCATCCCCAGCGCCGCGGCGAGCGACGTCATGAGGACCGGTCGGAGCCGGCGTCGGCCGGATCGGACCAGGGCCTCCTCGAGGCTCAGCCCCTCCGCCCGCAGGTGCTTCACGAAGTCCAGCATGAGGATGCCGTTCTTCGCCACGATGCCGATGCCGATGATGGCGCCCAGGAACGAGACCACGTTGAAGGACGTCCCGGTGACCCACAGCCCGAGCACGGTACCGAATAGCGCGAGGATGGCGCCGAACACGATCGCCACGGGCTCGGAGAAGGACCCGAACTCGAGGAGCAGGACCGTGAACACCAGGGTCACGGCCACGAACAGCACCAGCATGAGATTCCGGAACGACTCCTGCTGCTGCTGGTAGAGCCCGCCGAACTCCACGGAGCCGGGGGGGAGGTCGGGATCCGCGCCGAGCACCCGCCGGATCTCGGCCATCGCGCTCCCCATGTCGCGCCCCTCCAGACGGGCCGTCACGGCCACGTCCTGCCGGGCATCCTCGCGCCGGATCTCGAGCTGCCCGGGCTCCTCGACCACGTCCACCACCTGTGACAGCTTGACGAGGCGGCCGTCGGGGGTGCGCACGGGGAGGTCCTCCAGCTGGGAGAGCGTCGCCAGTCGGGTGGAATCCACCTCGACCCGTACGTCCACCACCCGGTCGCCTTCCAAGACGATGGACGCGGTCCGGCCGAGCATGGCGGTGTTGGCCGCGGTGGCCACATCGTCGGTCGTCAGCCCGAAACGCCGCGCATCGGCCGACCGCATGCGCAGGCTGATGGAGGGGCCCGTGTAGACGAGGCCGTCGAACACGTCCACCACGCCCCGGACGGACTCCAGCTGGCCCGCCACGGTGGGCGCCCGTTCCTCCAGCCAGGCCTGATCGGTCGAGTAGAGCTTCACCTCGATGGGGCTCGGCGCCCACATGAGATCGCCGATGAGATCGCCCAGGATGCCGGGGAACTCCCATTCGAGGCCCGGCAGCTCCGTGTTGAATCTCCGGCGCAGCTCCCCGATCACCTCCTCGGTGGACCGGCTCCGGTCGCCACGGAGCTTCACCAGGAAGTCCCCCGTGTTCGGCTCGGCGATCGCCAGCGCCAGGCGCGCGCCGGTGCGACGCGAGTAGCTCTCCACCTCCGGGATGTCGCGCAGAATCTCCTCCGCCTGGAGAAGCTGGCGGTCGGTCTCGGCCAGGCTGGTGCCCGGCGGCGTGAAGTAGTCGATCACGAAGCCACCCTCGTCCATGGGCGGCAGGAACTCGCTGTCCAGCCCACGGTAGACCACGCCGCCCACCAGCAGCACGAGCACGCAGATCCCCATCGTGATCCACGGATGGTGAAGGGCGGGACGCACCGCCGACTCGTACAGCTCGATGAGGCGGCCGAGAACCGGTCGGTCCCGCTCGTCGCCTCCGTCGCCTTCGGCGCTCCCGCGGCGGATCAGCCATGCTGCCAGCGACGGGGTCAGGGTCACCGCCAGCACCAGCGAGGTGAGCAGGGACACCACCATGGTGAGTGCCAGGGCCCGGAAAAAGACGCCGGTGATCCCCTGGAGGAACGCCAGCGGGAGGAAGACCACCACCGGCGTGAGCGTGGATCCCACGAGGGGGTGGAAGATCTCGGAGATGCCTGCCTCCACCGCCCGGCGCCGGCCCAGGCCCGACACCACTCCGGTGTGGATCGCTTCCACCACCACGATGGCGTCGTCGATGACCAGCCCAATGGCGGCCGCAATCCCGCCGAGCGTCATGAGGTTGAACGTCAGGCCGGTCAGCTTCATCGCCACCAGCGTGACCAGCACCGTGACGGGAATCACGGTGGTGGCGACCAGCGTGGTCCCCCAGTCCTTCAGGAAGGCGTACAGGATCAGCACAGACAGGATCAGGCCGAAGAAGATGGCCTCCCACACGCTCCTAACCGACGCGCGCACGATCTCCGACTGGTCGTAGAAGAAGGCCAGCTTCATGTCCGGCGGAAGCTCCGTGCGAAGCTCATCGATGAGCTGACGCAGCGCGGCGGCGATCTTGAGCGTGCTCCCGTCCGGCTGGCTGCGGACGTTGAGCAGCACGGCCCGGTGGCCGTCGGCGGTGACCACGTTGAACACGGGCTCGGGGCCGCGCTGCACCCGGGCGAAGTCCCCGATGCGCACGGGATGGCCGTCGGGCGCCGAGACCACGAAATCCTCGAGATCACGCGTCGAGTGGATGCGCCCGTCCACGACGGTGAGATACAGGGTGTGGCTCTCCTCGTGCATCCCCGCCGGCGCCACGAGGTTGTTCCGCTCGAGCGCGTCGGTGACATCGGCGAGACTCAGGCGCGCGCCCTCGAGGAGCACCGGATCCAGCACGACCTGGTATTCGGGGGCCCTGCCACCCACCAGATCCACCCGGGCCACGCGGGGAATCCTCAGGAAGCGGAGCTTGAGGTCGTAGCGCGCCTCCTCCCACAACTCGGTGATGTCCCGCGTGTCGCTCGTGAGGCTCACCCCCAGGATGGGGAATGCCGAGAAAGTGAGGCGGAACACCGTGGTCTCCGCCGTGACCGGCAGCGTGCTCCTGATCTGGGACAGGCGGGACAGGACGAACAGCTCGGACTGGACCATGTCGGTGGACCAGTCGAAGAACACGTTGACCTCGGCGGACCCGCGTCCCGTGGCCGACTTCACGGTCACGGCGCCCGGTATGTCCTTCATGGCTTCTTCGATGGGGCGCGTGATGGTGGCCATCATCTCCGCGCCGGGCATCACCCCGTTGTCCACCAGGATCACCACGCGCGGAAAGTCGGTCTGCGGGAAGACCGACGAGGAGAGCGTCAGGGCGGCATACACGCCGGCGAGGCACAACGCGACCGAGATGAACACGATGGAGACCGCGTTCCGGGTGGCGAAGCGCCCCAGCATGTCAGCGGTCCACGACCCGCACCCGCGTCTCCTCCGGCAGGCTGTACGCTTCCACGGTGACCACGGTCATCCCGGGCTCCACGCCGTCGCCGGAGATCTCGACCAACCCCTGGTCCGCCAGGCCCGGCATGACGGGCAGGCGCGTGGCCTGCCCGTCCCGAACCACCATGATCCAGCTTCCCTCCTCGCCACGCGTCACGACGCTGACCTCGGGTACGACGAGGACGTCGGCACGCTCCTCGGCGTCGATGTGGATCTCGGTGAATTGACCGGGCATGAAGCCGGCATCGGCGGGCACCGACGCCAGAACGCGGTAGGTCCCCGTGGTGGGATCCACGTCCTTGCCAACGGCCACGACCTCGCCCTCCGGGGCGTCCTCCCCCGTGCCGAGGCGCACCGGCTGCCCTACGGCCACGCCTTCGATCTCCCGGGCGGGCACGCCGGCCGCCACCACCAGCCGTTTCAGGTCGACGACCTGCGCGAGGACCGTCCCCATGTCCACGCGCTGGCCGGGTCGGGCGGTGATGTGGGTCACCACACCGTCCAGCGGCGCCGTGACGTCCATGTAGGAGAGCTCCGTCCGGGCCGTCGCCAGGTCGGCGCGGGCGGCGTCCCGCTGCTGTCGGGCTTCCAGATAGGCCCGCTGCGACGTGCCGTCCGCCGCCAGGAGCTGCTCCTGGCGCTCGAAGGCCTTCTCGGCGACGTCGGCCTGAGCCTCGGCGCGCTCCACCGCGATGCGGGCCACGCGATTGTCGAGACGGAAGAGGACGGTGCCTGTGGTGACCCGGCGGCCCTCCACCGCCTCGACGCTCGCCACCACGCCATCGGTGAGGGGGGAGATGAGCGCGCCGGCCGAGCGCCGCCCCTGCAGGGCCGGCTCGGGCTCCACGGTGCCGTAGGCGGCCACGAACCGGTGGAGCGTCGCCCGCGTCACCGCGTCCACGTGGACCGCCACGTCGGTGGCAAGCTCCTCTTCGCCGCCGGATCGCCCCGCCAGGTAGCGCCAGATCGCGAACGCCACCACCGCGGCCACCGCCACGAGCGCCAGCACACGTCGGCGATCCGTCATCGCCTGTTCTCCTCTCGTGCGGAGGTCCGTCGGGGGGTCTCCACGACCCACGGGGCGAGGTCCAGGGGCGCCTGCATGGCGTCCTCGAGGGCGCCGAGGGCCCGTTGCGCCTGGGCCAGGGCCTGGAGACGCGCGAGCGAGTTGACGACCGTCTCGGCCTGGAGGCCCAGGAGCTCCAGTCGCGAGATTTCGCCCACCCGGTAGGCTTCCTCGGAGGCGCGCTCCTGGCGGTCCGAGGCCACCAGCAGGGTGTCGGCGGCTTCCACCTGGGTGAGCGCCCCTCGTGCGGCGACGATCGCGCCCTCGACCTCCCCCAGCACCCTGGACTGGAGGGCCACGAACGTGGCGGCCGACTCCCGACGTCGGGCCTCGGCCTCGGCGATCGGCCCCTTGTTGCGATTGAACAGCGGCAGGATGAGGCCCAGCCCGAGGGTCCACTTGACGTCGGTCTGGTCCAGCTGATAGCCGAGGCCGAGCGAGAAATCGGGGTATTGCTTCCGCACCTCGAGCTGGAGCGCCTTCTGGCTGGCCTCGTATTCCGCCAGGGCCCCCAGGATGTCGGAACGGTTCACGAGGGCCCGACGCCGCACCTCGCGGGCCGGCACATCCAGGGACACCCGCGCCAGCTCTGCGAACGCGAAGTGCGCGCCGTCCAGGGCGCCGGGTGGCACCCCGAGGGCGTCGGCCAGCTCGCTGCGGGCGGCCGACAGGCGACTGGCCGCCTCGACGGCCGCGACGCGTGTGGTGGCCAGGTCCACCCGTGCCCGCGTGAGATCCGTCGGGGAGGCCTCCCCCACCGCCCGGCGGTTCTCGAGGATGCGGGCGGTCTGCTCCTGGATCTCCAGCCGTCGACTCACCAGCGAGTCGGTCTGCTCCGCGAGGTAGAGATCGAGGTAGGCGGTGCGCACCCGGCGTCGGACCTCCCAGGCCGCGGTGATCAGACCCAGCCGGGCGGCCTCGGACCGCTCGCGCGCCTCCGCGATCCGGATCCCGCGCTTTCCGGCCACCTCCACGGGCAGATCGAGCGTCGCTTCCGGGATCCAGGGCGTGATCTCGGCGTTGTCGGTGGTCGCGTTGTAGCCGATGGCCCCGCTGACGCCGGGATTCGGCCGGCCGCCGGCGGTCACCACCGCTCCCCGGGCCACGCCCCAGCGGGCGCGGGCCACGTCCAGGGCGGGGCTGTAGAAGAAGGCGACCAGTGTCAGCTCGTGCAGACCCCACGCCGGGGGAGGCCACCCGTCGGTCTCGTCGTGCTCCTCCAGGAAGGTGGCCAGCTCGGGACGGACGAGGCTCCGGGACTCGAAATCTTCCAGGCTCTGCTCCGGGAGGATCGGCATGGGGTGGTAGGCGACACAGCCCGGGATGACCAGCCCGAGGAGCAACACGAGCGACGCCGCACCGCTGGCTCGTACCCTCCTGCCCGTGCCGCACGATCGGGTCGTCAGCGCGCGCGCTCCGTTCGAAGGGGCTCGATGCATCGGATCAGCCCGACGATACACGAGCACAACCCGCGGAGGCCACGATGCGTTGCGCGCTCGGGTCGCCCCCTCGACCACCGGACGCCGGGACCCGAGCCAACTCCGTGCCCCGGCGTGCGATGGGGGCGCTATCCTCGCGGACCGTACACCAGGACCCTGAAGGTCCCGGGGATCAGGCGAGGGCGCATGGGCCGGCCGGTGGAGTCCGTGGCCGCGGGCGCCGCCTCCCGGTCCGCAGCGGACAGATAGATTCGGTGCGTACTGGGGTCCAGGGTCATGGTCCGCGCCGAGGCCGCCGTCTCGAGGGTCTGGACGACCATGAGCTCATCGGGTGAGTCGAGGTGGGCGATCGTCACCGTGCCCGACCCGTTGGAGCTGAACACGAGCTGCGTCGCCGGGTCGAAGCGCGCCGCGTCGACGCCTCCCCCGATCGGCACCGTGCCCACCACGGCCCCTGTCCGGCTGTCCACCATCACCATCAGCTCGTTCTCGCATACGGCGAACAGGCGGTGGTGCACCAGGTCGATGGCCAGTCCGGACGCGGCCTCGCCGGGGGCGATGGGCCACGTGTCGACCACCTCGTGCGTGGTGGCGTCGATGACGGCGATCTCGCTGCGGTCCTCGATGTTGTTGTACACGCGTTTGACGGCCGGATCGTACACGGCGAACTCGGGCTTCCCCGAGAGCGGGATGGTGGCCACGACCTCACCGGTCTCGCCGTCGACCACCGTGGCCGAGTGGCCGCGCCCGTTGAAGGCCCACACCTCCCGGGTGTCCGGCACGTACAGGACGCCGTCCGGGTTTTCGCCCGTCTCGACACGGGAGAGGACCTCGAGCGTCGACAGGTCGACGATCGCCAGCTTGTTCTCGCGCCCGTCGGTCGCGAAGCCCCGCTTCAGGTCGTGGGCCACCGCGAGGCCGTGCACGCCCGGCAGCGAATCGATCTCGCCCACGACGGCGTTCTGCTCCATGTCGATGACCACGACCTTGGTGGCATGGCTGACGTAGAGACGGTGAGTGACCGTGTCCTCGGAGAGGTAGTCCCAGCCGCCGTCGCCGCCTACGGGGATGGTCGCGATCAGCTCGTACGGCACGCCGGTCCCGGTCGAGGCCCCGCCTGTCCCTCCGTCGGGCGGCGAGCCACACGCCAGGGCGAGAACCGCGGACATCGCCACGACCACGAGCCTGCTCTTCATGTTGCCGACCTCCGATTGGGGGCATCGAAGCTACGATGACGACCCCGGGCCGCCAAACGCGGCTTCCGGCCGATCCCGTCGAACCGAGCGGCGGCCACGCGGCTTGCACCTCGCAGCGCGCGATCGGCATCCTGTCAGGTGGCGGAACTCTGGATCGTCGGCTGGACCAACACCTCGGTCATCGCACTGTATCCGACCGGTCGCGCCAGGGTGAGGGATCGCCACCGGATGGCACTCCTGGCCCGGCAGCTCACCCGGGCCGGCTGACGGACCGGGCAGCGGAATCTCCGCGCCGCGGAGCGCACTCCCGTCAGCCGGAAACGCCTGCAGCCCGAGGATTCGACGATGACTGACGAGGTCGCCCTGATTACCGGCGCCAGCAGCGGGATCGGTCGGGCGACGGCCGAGGCGTTCGCGGACGGGGGCTCGAGGGTCGCCCTCGCCGCGCGGCGCGAAGCCGAGCTGGCCACGCTCGCCGGCGAGATCGAGGCTCGGGGAGGGACGGCGACCTTCATCAGGACGGATGTCTCCGTCGCGAAGGACGTCGAACGGATGGTGGCCCACACGATCGAGACCTTTGGACGCCTCGATTTCGCCGTGAATGCCGCCGGCATCGAGGGAAGGCCCTCGAGCATCACGGACCTCCCCGAGGAGGAGTGGGACCGCGTTCTCGACATCAACCTGAAGGGTACCTTCCTGTGCACGCAGTTCGAGGCTCGCGCGATGCTCGAGGGCGGGCACGGCGGGGCCATCGTCAATGTCGGCTCCGTCAATTCCTTTCTCGGATTCGCATACGGGGCCGCCTACGTCGCCTCGAAGCACGGCCAGATCGGACTCACCACGAGCGCGTCGGCCGAGCTCGCACCGCAGGGAATCAGGGTCAACCTCGTTTGCCCCGGGATCATCGATACGCCGATGCATCGCCGCCTTCGAGGGGTGATCGGCGACGAGCTGTACGACACGGTCCTCGAGCAACGAGTCCACGCGAGACGCGCGGGTCGGCCCGAAGAGATCGCCCGGACGATTCTCTTCCTATGCTCCGACGAGGCCAGCTACATCACGGGCACCACGCTGACGCCCGATGGCGGGTTCACGCTCACGATCTGAGGTGTCCGGCTCGAAGTGGGCCTCGTCCGCCGTGCGCCCCCGGTCGAGGCGGGGGGTCGCGTGATGCGGGTGGCGGCCATCTACGACATCCACGGGAATCTCCCCGCCCTCGAGGCCGTTCTCGATGATGTTCGAAGCGAAGGCGTCGATCGGATCGTGGTCGGGGGGGACGTGGTCCCCGGTCCGATGCCGCGCGAATCGATCTCCGCGCTGCTGGATCTCCCGACTCCGCCGGGGTTCGTCTACGGGAACGGGGAGCGCGATATCCTCGCTCTCGCTGGCGGCGAGATGCCGGCTCGGGTTCCGGCGGCGTTCCATGACGTCATGCGTTGGGTCGCGAACGAACTATCCCCCGAGCAGCTGGCGGAGCTCGCCAGCTGGCCTCCGACGCTCGAGCTCGAGATTCCCGGCCTGGGCCCGGTCCTGTTCTGCCACGCGACACCGCGGGACGACAACGAGATCTTCACCCGTCTCACGCCGGAGGAACGGCTGCGGCCGATCTTCGACGCGATCGATGCGGCGCTCGTGATCTGCGGGCACACCCACATGCAGTTCGATCGGACCATCGGCCGCACGCGCGTGGTAAACCCGGGAAGCGTCGGCACGCCGTTCGGCGATCCGGCTGCCTGCTGGGCCCTGCTGGGACCGGGCGTCGAGCTGCGTCGGACCGCCTACGACCTGGCGGCGGCGGCCGAGCGACTGGGTCGCACCGGGTACCCGGGTCTGGAGAGCATGGATATCTTGCGGCCTCCGCCCGAGTCGGAGATGCTCCAGCTGTTCGAGACGGCGACCCTTGGCTGAGGGCTGTCCGGGTCCGGCCCGCGATTCCGAGCCCGCGCGCCGACGTTCTCGGCCGGGGTGCGTCTCACCTTCGGAGACGTGTCGGACATTCCTCGCATGGACCATTCGATCGGGATGAAACCCCCGGAGCAGCTCGAGCTGCCCGAGCGATTCCAGATGGAACGGGAGATCGGGCGCGGGGGGATGGCGGTGGTGTATCGTGCCCACGATATGCATCTGGATCGCCCGGTCGCCATCAAGGTCCTTTCGGCGGATCTGTCGCACGCGGTGGGCGTCGAGCGCTTCCAGCGCGAGATCGCCTTCATGGCGAAGCTCGTGCACCCCGGCATCGTGGCCCTGTTCGACGCGGGGGAAGTCGCCGGGCGGCTCTACTATGTCATGCCGTTCGTCGCCGGCGAGACCCTGCGACCACGGCTCGTTCGCGAGCGACGCCTGACGGTCGAAGCGGCACTCAGCTTCGGCGCGGATGTCGCGGAAGCGCTCGCCTACGCACACGGCTACGGAATCGTGCACCGCGACGTGAAGCCCGAGAACATCTTCACGGTCGGTGGTCGTGCCCTGCTGGCCGATTTCGGGATCGCGAGGATCGTGGGTCCGGAAACCACGCGGGGGGCGGAGCTGACGACAGCCGGGATGGTCCTGGGGACGGTGGCATACATGAGCCCCGAACAGGCCACCGGAGCAGCCGAGGTCGACGGTCGTTCTGATCTGTACAGCCTCGGCTGCGTGCTGTACGAGCTGCTCACCGGGGCGCCCCCGTTCACGGGCGCGAGCCCGTTGGCGGTGGTGGCCGGGCACATTTCCGAATCGCCGCGTTCCGTCCGTGAGCAGCACGCCGGTGTGCCCCCGGAGGTCGATGACATCCTCATGCAGCTCCTGGCCAAGGAGCCCGGACTGCGCCCCGAGAACGCCGGCGAGGTCGCGCGCGCGCTGCGCGGCGCGAAGAAGCCCACCCCCGGCCGGCAGTCCCGCGAGGCACCGACCGAGCCCGATCGTCTGACTTCAGAGGGGCTCAAGGCCTACGCCTTCGGGGCCAGCGGAGGCCCGTCGGCTCGCTCGCACCTCGATCAGGCGGGCGTGTACTTCAATCGGGCGCTGGCCATCGATCCGCACCACGCTCGCGCCCTGTGCGGTCTGGGCAATTGGCACTTCCTGATGGGGAACACCGCGGTGATCCCACGCGAGGAGGCCTTCGCCCGGGGTCGAGAGCTGCTCCTCGCGGCCCTCGCCGCCGACGACCGGTTCGCCGATGTGCACTGCTCGATGGGCAAGCTGGCCCTCTACTATGACGATGACTACCACGCCGCCGCGCGTCACATGCAACGCGCCGTGGCGCTCGAACCCGAAAACCCCGAGGTCCTTCGGTTCCAGAGCATCGTCCTGAAGATCCTCGGCCGCAGCGAGGAGGCCGTTGCGTCGGCCCGCGAGGCCACGGCCGTCAGCCCCGATGTTCCGTCGCTGTGGAACGCACTCGGGGATGCGCTGCTCGCGGCCGGCCGAAACGCCGAGGCGGTCGAGGCCCTCAAGCACGCCATCGCGCTGCAACCGGGCTACGGACCGGCCCTGGAGCGCCTGGAGCTCGCGCGCAGGCGTCTCGGCGAGCTCGACGAGGCCCTGGAGATCCGTGCCTCGCGAATACGCCTCGCCGGCCAGCGCGATCGAGCGGCCGAGCTCGTCGCCGACGCCGGGAGTCGAGGCGTCGCCGAGGCGTTGCGTCGGGACGTTCGTCGCGAGCTGGATGGTCTCCTCGAGCAGGCCGGCGGAGAGGATCCCTTCGCGCAACACGCCACCAGCCGCACCCTGGCCGATCGCATCGTCCTCGGTCATGCCGATCTCGGAGCCTGGCAGGAGGCGATGGACTGGGTGGAGCGTGCATACGAGGAGCGGCCCGGGCGACTCCGCCGCATGCTCACCGACCTCCCGTTCGACCGTCGCGTGCTGGCCGCCGATCCCCGATACGCGCGTCTGCTGCGGGTGGCCGGGATGGAGGATCTCCTGTAGGGATCCGGGTCTCCCCGACACGGTCGCTGCGCGCGAGGCGCGCGTGGGCGCTATCTTGGGGGGAACGTGGACCTCGCGTGAGGCCGCCGTCCGCAGGGTTGCCCGGGGAGTACGTATGATGAGCACCGTCGCGAGACCTCGAGAGGAGCTCGCGAACAGCCTGAGTCACGGGGTCGGATTCCTGTGCGCACTGGCGGCCGTGCCGGTCCTCGTCGTCGACGCGGTACGGCAGGGGAGCGCCGCCGCCATCGTGGGCAGCAGCGTGTTCGGCACGACCCTGGTGCTGCTCTATCTGGCCTCCACCACGTATCACATGGTGCCCGCGAGCCGGATCGGGGAGCGCCTCCGGAGGCTGGACCACGCCGCCATCTACCTGCTCATCGCGGGTACCTATACGCCGTTCACGCTCGGCGTCCTGCGCGGAGCGTGGGGGTGGACCCTGTTTGGCGTCGTGTGGGCCATCGCCGCGGCCGGGGTCGTCTACAAGCTGCGCGTCGGTGCTCGCTATTCCCGAATCTCCACCGCCGCGTACCTGCTCATGGGCTGGATGATCCTGATCGCGATCCGCCCCTTGGTCCTCGCCGTGCCACTCCCCGGGCTGCTGTGGCTCGCGGCTGGCGGCCTTGCCTACTCCGCCGGCGTCCCGTTCTATCACCGCGACCGCCTCCCCTATCGTCACCTGGTGTGGCACCTCTTCGTCCTGGCCGGCTCGGCCTGCCATTTCGTGGCGGTGCTCGGATACGCGGCGTAGCTGGCAACCCGTGGAACGGGATGACCCAGGCGACGCCGTGACACCAGGAGCGGGCCCAGGAGCGGATGGCGTCCTCGACCGTTCGAACGTCGCTCCACGATCCGGTTCGGCCGGTGCCATCCACCCCCGTGTCGCCCCGAGGTGACGAGCGCCGCCAATGGCCAACGATGCGCTACGAACGCAACTCGGTCGATCGCTCGCATGGGAGGATGCGCACGGGAGCTTCGAGATCGCCGTGACCGGCATCCCCCCCGATCTGCGCGGCCGCCGTCCGCCGGGACTGCCGTACTCGCCATGGGAGCTGGTGGAACATCTCCGGCTCGCCCAGCGGGACATCCTCGACTTCTGCCGCGACCCGACCTACGAGGAGCCCGCCAGCATGGAGGCGTACTGGCCGCCCGATGTGGCGCCCCCCACGGAGCGTGCCTGGGAGGACAGCGTGTCCACGTTCCGCGCTGATCGAACGGCGATGCAGGAGCTCGCGATGGACCCCGGGATCGATCTGTTCGCCGGGGTCCCGCAGGGAACCGGACAGACCTACCTGCGCGAGCTGATCCTGCTCGCCGACCACAACGCGTATCACGTGGGCCAGCTCATCGCGGTCCGCCGTCTGCTGGGAATCTGGCCCCCCGAGTAGTCCGGTCTTGCCGGCGCCGCGGGCGGTCGGCACCGTGATCGCCGGCGGCATCCTCCTCCCCGTCACGAGGGCGATCCGAGTTCAGGGAACACGTGGACGCCATCGAGCCGGGGGACCATCCTCCATGAGGGACGGTCGGCCGCTGGCAACCATGTCGGAGACGCCTTCCATGAAGAGAGAATGGTTCGTGCCCTGGGGCTGGATCCACCGGCCGGTGAGCGCCCCCGGCTTCGTGGTGGTCGCGATCGCCGCCGCCTTCTGTCTGCAGGTGTTCATGGCGGTGGACGCGCGCTCGCACTCGGTGAGCGACACGCTGTACGGCATCTTCCCGTACATTGTCCCGTGTCTGATCCTGCTCGAATGGGTGGCTTCCAAGCGAAGCGCCGACCGCTGAACCGGAGGGAGCGATGCAATCGACGCGAGCGTGGCGGGCGTTCTTCGCGGCGGCCTTCGTGACCACGATACCGCTCGACGCCGCCGGCCAGGACGACGCGCGCTCCCCGATGCGCGTCTCGGTCATCCAGATGCCGTTCACCGGGGCCCGCAACGTTCCCGAGATCTCCGACAACCCCGAGTACCTGTACCGCAACGGGATCACGGACACGATCCGCGCGATGGGGTTCGAGGTGACGCCCGATCGGACCGTGGGCCTCACCGCGACGGAGGACGGCGAGTACGGCGAATGGCACCGCATGGGGCTCGCCAACGGTCACCTGGCGGACATGGTGGCCGGGAACTGGCGCTCGGGGACGCTCACCGTCGGCCTGCTCGGGAACTGCACGTCGGTGATCGGGGTGCTCGGGGGTCTCCAGCACTCGGGCGTGGACGGGGAGCCACGCGAGATCGGGCTCGTGTTCATCGATGCGCACGGCGATTTCAACGTGCCAGAGACGACGTTGTCCGGGATGCTCGGCGGGATGCCGGTCGCGGTATCGGCCGGCATGGCGCTCCACAACCTGAGGCGGGAATCCGGGCTCGACCCCGGCATCCCCACGGACCACATCGTCATGGGCGCGGTACGCGACCTCGACCCGCTGGAACGGGAGCTCGTCGACGCATCCGACGTCCAGCACCTGACGGTCGATGACCTGGCCAACCACCCCGACCGAGTGCGCGCGCAGATCGAGCGGCTCGCCACCATCACCGACGCGATCTACGTGCACGTCGATATGGACGTGCTCGATCGGCGCGAGGTTCCCGGCCATCCGCTCACGGTGCCGGGCGGCCCGACGAGCGCGGATCTGGCCGCTGCCCTGACCGAGATGTTCAGGCACCCGAAGGTGGCCGCCCTCGGAATCGCCTCCACCCCCGCGAACGAGAGGGACCCGACCGGCGTGTCGCTTCGGGCCGCGTACAACCTGATCGAGGGGGCGCTGACGGGCGTCAGGCAGCGGTCGGGCGGGGGAAGCGTCTCCGCCGGCTGGTAGCGATGACCGGGG
This sequence comes from uncultured Gemmatimonadota bacterium, assembly GCA_964499635.1. GTDB lineage: Bacteria > Gemmatimonadota > Gemmatimonadetes > Palauibacterales > Palauibacteraceae > Palauibacter. Next base: position 42,360 of record CAZCLY010000008.1, read on the forward strand.
AACGGAGATACGGCGAGGAGGAGGTCAAGGAGATCTTCGAGGCCGCGGCGCAACGCGGCGAGGTCGCCCCAGCGGCCCTCACCCGGGAGCGCGGCCTGAGCCTGGCGGAGCTACAGGAGATCGGACGCGAAGTCGGGCTGGAGCCGTCACGGGTGGCCGAGGCGGCCGCGGCCCTCGATGGGCATCGGGGCGACGTCCTTCGCCGCACCTTCTGGGGGATGCCGGTATCCGTGGGCCGCGTGGTCGAGCTTCCGCGAGCGCCCACCGAGCGGGAGTGGGAGACGCTGGTGGGGGAGCTTCGTCAGACGTTCGGGGCCCGCGGGAAGGTCGCCTCGCACGGCGAGCTTCGGGAGTGGTCGAACGGGAACCTCCACGCGTGCGTGGAGCCCACCCAGGGCGGATACCGCCTGCGGCTGGGGACGCTCAAGGGGAACGCGGGCACCCTGAACATCCTGGGGATCACCGGGATCCTGGTCAGCCTGATCGGGCTCGCGTCGCTGGCGACCTCGGGGCGGCTGGCGGAGAGCTTCGTCGCGCCGCTGGTGATCGGGTGGCTCGGCGTCGGCGCTCTGGCCACCAACTGGATCGGGCTCCCGCGCTGGGCGGCGGAACGCGAGCGGCAGATGGAGCACATCGCGAGCCGGGCGACGACCCTGATCGCCGGAGGGATGGATGAGGCGGAGCCTCCGGCACGTCCCGGTTGAGGCCACCCCGCAGCCGGGGCCCGGGTCGGCGTCGAGGCGTCTCCGTCTCTTCCTGAACGCCTACATGCTCGTCGTGTTCGTCGGCATCGGAGGCCTCCAGATGTACCGCGTCGACGCGGGGTGGTGGACGAGCTACGGCGCGGACCTGCTCGCCCCGCCGTACCTCTACCTGATGCTGCGCAGCGGCCGCCTTCGACTCGGCCCACGGACGGCTCTCGCGATCGTCCTCGGCGGCTGCTTCCTGTGGGAGTGGCTGCAGCGCTACGATCTGTCGAGCACACCCCTGGCGATCACGCGCGGCGCGTTCGATCCCTACGACCTGCTGGCGTACGCCGCGGGTCTGCTCGCCTGCCACGCGGTGGACCTTGGTTGGCTCCGCCCGCGCGGGCTCCTGCCCGAACCGGGGAACGCGAGAGTGCGGGGGTGACGCCCGGCCGCGCCACGCGGCCCACACGAGCCGGCGGGGCGCGTCGCGAAGGGACGATGCGTCAAGCGGAATCATGCCGGAGGCCGAGGGCGGCCTGGAGGGGTCTCGCGCGCGTCATCGCCGGAGGGGGTCGGACCGGCTACGTCACCTCGCGCAGACGTCCCGACGCGACGTCGTACACGAAGCCGCGCACGGCGTCCGCGTGCGGGAGGAAGGGGCTCGCTTCGATCCGGGCGATCGAGGCTCGAAGGCTCTCTTCGAGGTCCTCGAAGGAGCCCATGGCGAACGCCGGCCTCACGCCCGCGTCCTCGTGGATCTCGTCCTTCAGCTCCGTATCGGTGAACTTGAGCATGCCGCAGTCCGTATGGTGGACAAGCATGATCTCGCGGGTGCCGAGGAGGCGCTGGGAGATGGTGAGCGACCGGATCACATCGTCGGTCACCACTCCGCCCGCGTTCCTGATCACGTGCGCATCCCCCGCTTGGAGCCCGAGCAGCGCCGCCGCGTCGATGCGCGCGTCCATGCACGCCACGATCGCGACCCTGCGCGCCGGGGCAACGGGCAGGTCGCCGTTCGAGAAACGTTCGGCGTACCGGGCGTTGTTCTCCAGGAGGGAATCGATCGCGCTCATTCGGGTCGGCCTCGTCGCTCGCCTCGGACCCACTCGATCTCGTGCTGACGCCGAGGCACCCTGCTGCACGCGACGACGCACACGGCCCCGGCATGGTGCGCGACGTCCATTCTCGTCGCAAGGAATCCCCGTCGCCGGGAGGCCCGAAGACCGACCTGAGGATCGAGGCGCGGGCCCGACGCGCCCGATCCCGCGCGCGCCGCTATCGCACCCGTCCGCTCTTGTTGCGCATGTAGTCGAGCAGCAGGTACTGGCCCAGCGTCATCGGGGTCGTGAAATAGGCCTTCCCGCGGCAGATCTCGGTCACCTTGCGGACGAAGCCGACGAGGAGCGGGTCGCGCGCCAGCATGAACGTGTTGATCGCGATCCCCTCCCGGCGGCAGGCGGCCACCTCCCTGAACGCGTCGGCGAGCACCTGCCGGTCGAGCCCCATCGAGTTCGTGTAGATGCGCCCGTCGGGGAGCGTCATGGCGCTCGGCTTGCCATCGGTGATCATGATGACCTGCTGCATGTCCTTGCGCTCACCCCGGAGCAGCCGGCGCGCGAGCCGGAGCCCCGCGGCCGTGTTCGTGTGGTACGGACCGACCTGGGCCTTCGCGAGCTCGGCGAGCGGGATCTCCTCGGCCGAGTCGTGGAACAGCACGCAGCGCAGGCTGTCCCCGGGGAACTGCACCCGCAGCAGGTGCGCGAGCGCCAGCGCGACCTTCTTGGCCGGCGTGAAGCGGTCCTCGCCGTACAGGATCATCGAGTGGCTGCAGTCCAGCATGAGCACCGTGGCGCACGTCGAGCGGTGCGGGGATTGGTGCACCATGAGGTCGGAATGTCTGAGGTCGAGCGGGAACTCGAGCCCGGAGCGCGCGATCGCGTTGAGCAGCGTGGCCGGCGCGTCGAGGTTGAGGGTATCACCGAAGCGGTACGGCCGGGACTCGGCCTCCGCCTCGACTCCGGTGGCGAGCGCCGCCGTCTCGTGCGCTCCCGCGACACCGGCGCCGCGCGGCCCGAGCAGATCGCGCAGCGCCCGATAGCTCAGGAAGTCGAGCCCCTTCTCGGTGAGCTCGAACTTGACCGAGCGCGCCGCGGCCTGACCCACGCTCCCGGGGCCCGACACCGGCTGGTGGAGGTCGTCGGCGGTCCCCGACCCGCTTTCGGCGCGCAGGAATCCCTGATCGATCAGCGCCTGGACGATGTCGTCGAGGAGGTCGGAGATCTCGGCGAGCACCTCGGGGTCGGCATCCTCGCCGGCGCGGAGGGCCTCGATCATCTCGGGGGTGAGCTTGCCGCTCTCGAACAGCTCCTTGAGGATGGCGTCCCGGAGCGCATCCATCGTGTCGCGCTCGTCGCCGAACTCGTCCCACGGGTTCCAGCCGTGGCCCCCCGCGAAGCCGCTCTGGAGCAGAAAGTCCGACAGGCTGTCGAGCAGATCCTGCAGGTTGAGCGCGTCGAGCAGGCTCCCCTTGAACTGCTCGTACGTGACGTAGCGCATGGTCGTCCGCCGTCCGCTCAGACCAGAGGCTCGTCGAAGCTCGGTCCATCGAATCCGGGCCCCATCGACCCGTGCCCCGGGCGACGCCGTGACCGGCGCCGGACGTACCCGCCGCCCTCGGTGCGGCTGATGCGACGCTTCGCATGGAGCCCCTCAAGCACCAGCTCGCAGGCGGCGACGCGCTCCGCGTCGGTCGAAGTGTCATCCACCAGCGGCGAGGCCGCGACGATTTCCAGCAGGCCGGTCACCCGTGAGAACCCCTGGAGGAGCAAGTCGTCCTGGGCGGTCTCGGACACCTTGAGGGCGCCCCCCTCGTCGAAGTAGCGGATGACGGGCTCGGCATCCTCCTCCTCGAAGTACTCGTCGAACGTCTCGGCGCACGCACGCGCGATCAGGTCGCGCGCTACCTGATCGGCGCCCTGGAGCTCCCCCTCGTACTCGAGCTCGATCTTGCCCGTGATCGACGGCAGAGCCGCGTAGATGTCGGACAGGCGCACGGTAGCGGCTCCGTTGTCGGAGCTGAGCGAGCGGCGCTCGGCGTTCGAGATCGCGTTCTCGAGCACCGTGATCGGCATGCGCTGGCTCACGCCGGAACGCTGATCGACGCGCTTGTCCTCGCGGGCCGCGAACGCGACCCGTTCGATGAGCTCCGACACGAACAGCGGGCGCCGGACCGCGAGCCCGCGGTCGAGCCATGCCTCCTGCTCGGTGATCGACACGCCCGCGTCCACCTGCCGCGGGTAGTGCGTCATGACCTCGGAACCGATCCGGTCCTTGAGCGGCGTGATGATCTTCCCGCGCGCCGTGTAGTCCTCCGGGTTGGCCGAGAACACGAGCAGCACGTCGAGTGGCAGTCGCACCGGAAAGCCCTTGATCTGGACGTCGCCCTCCTGCATCACGTTGAACAGCGCCACCTGGATCTTGCCCGACAGGTCCGGGAGCTCGTTGATCGCGAAGATCCCCCGGTTCGCGCGCGGCAGCAGGCCGAAGTGGATCGTGAGCTCGTCGGACAGAAGATGGCCCCCGCGGGCCGCTCGGATCGGGTCGAGGTCCCCGATGATGTCGGCGATCGTCACGTCGGGGGTGGCGAGCTTCTCCACGTAGCGCCTGTCGCGGTCCACCCAGTCGATGGGTGCGTCGTCCCCGTGCTCCTCCACGAGCTGTCGCCCCTGGCGGCTGATCGGCCGCAGCGGATCGTCGTTCACCTCCGAGCCGGCGAGGATGGGGAGGTGCTCGTCGAGGAGGCTCGTGAGGCCCCGCAGGATGCGGCTCTTGGCCTGTCCGCGGAGGCCGAGGAGGATGAAGTGGTGCCGCGACAGGACGGCGTTCACGATCTGCGGGACCACTGTGTCCTCATAGCCGATGATCCCCGGAAAGAGCTCCTCGCCCGCCCGCAGCCGCCGGATCAGCGCGTCGCGAAGCTCGTCCTTGACCGACCTCGAGCGGTAACCGCTCGCCTTGAGGGCGCCGAGAGTGCCGGGACGTTCCAAGAAGCCTCCGAATCGATGCTCGCGGTGGCGGCCGGATCGACCGCGGAGCCTGTACCCTGTGGCCGCTGCGCCCCCCGCGCCAGCGAGCGGGACCAACCGGCGGACGGTGCGCGCCCCGTGCCGGCGGGCGCGTCCGCGGGGATCCATACTACCGGTCCCCACCCCCGTCGTTCCGTCCGGTGTCCGCGGCGCCGCCCGATTGTCGCCGCGGAGGACCGGGCCTATCGTGTGCGCCTGTCGGGGCGGTCCGCCGGCCGCCGGGCGATGGAGTTCGCCGTCGAGAGACTCGCGGACCCTTCGGTGGAAGGTGCGGCGCATGGTTCTCCTCTATCTGTATATCGCGCTCGGCGGCGCGCTCGGCGCCGTCGGGCGATACGCCCTCGCGGGGTGGGTCCACTCCGCGTTCGGGACGCAGTTTCCATGGGGCACGCTCGCCGTCAACGTGATCGGGTCCGCGGCGCTCGGTTTCGCGCTCGGGCTGCTGCGCGACGTACCGGCCTCCGTCGAAGCCCGGGCCTTCCTGACGATCGGCTTCCTGGGCGCGTTCACCACGTTCAGCACGTTCTCCTTCGAGGCGGTCGCCCTGCTCCGCGACGGGGAGTGGGGGCCGGCGGCCCTCTACGTCGGCGGGAGTGTCGGGGCCGGACTCCTGTTCATGGCGCTCGGACTCGTGATCGCCCAGATGGCGCTGGAGGTGCTGAGATGACCGGAGAGCGGCAGTTCGAGGGCGAGCGCACGCTGATGCGCATATTCATCGGCGAGTCGGATCACTACGAAGGGCGGCCCCTGTACGAGCGGCTGGTGGAGCTGTTCCGCAGGCGCGGGTTCGCAGGCGCCACCGTGGTGCGCGGGATCGCGGGATTCGGCGCGACCGCGGTCGTCCACACGGCCAAGATCCTCCGGCTGTCGATGGACCTGCCGATCATCGTGGAGGTGGTCGACAGCGAGGAGAGGATCCGCGAAGTGCTGCCGGAGCTCGACGAGATGATCGAGGGCGGGCTGGTGACCATGGAAAAGGCGCACGTCGTCGTCTATCGCCCGCACGGGAAGTCCCGCGGGGGCTAGGGGATCGTTCCGAATGCGGACCGCGCTCACGGGGAGTCTCCCCCGGCTTGCTCGACCGGCTAGAACGCCACGCCGATGATGCGGATGATCCACCCGATGGTGAACAGGATCATCGGGAGGACGAGCGTCAGACCGACCGAGAACACGAGGCCGTTCCTGAACAGCGTGGGTCCGGCGGGGAGCACGCGGCGTCCCCACAGGCGGTCGAGCGCGATCTCCGTCGCCGGTCCAAGCGAGTAGCACACGTTGGCGAGCAGTCCGTAGATGAGGACGCCTACCCACGGGAAGACGCGGATGCCCGGCGGTTGTGGGGGGAGGACGGAGAAGATGGTGGCCGCACCGAGCGTGAGGAGCCCCGAGCCGCCCACGATCAGGTTGAACGGCAGCCGGCGACGCTCCCACCAGCGGACGATCGCGCCCGGCCGACGCTCGGCCGGCTCGGGATACAGGAGATCACCGACCGCGGTCCCGCCGATGGGAACCGGGAACCGGGGATCCTGGCCGCTCATCGTCTCACCTCGCTCCTGTCGATACCGCGTTCGTGTCGGTCCGGCATCCGGCTGATACCGATCCAGCGGGCTCGAGGGTCCCCGACGCGAGGACGTCCACGCCTCAGCCTCCGGGGGCGGAGGCCCAGCGCAGATCGCCGCCGGGATCGGCCGCCCGGAGCAGGAACGCCCACCCGCCGTCGAGATCGGCGACCTCGAGCAGGATCCGGTTCCACCCCGCCTCGAGACGGACCGGTACGGCGATCTCATCCGCCACCGAGACGTGCCGGCCCTGGCGTTCCGACACGCGCTCGCCGTTCACCCATAGGACGTGCGCGTCGTCGGCCCCGAGGAGGAGCGTCGCCTCGCGCCCGTCGGGCGAGTACAGAAACGCCCGGGCATACGCCGCCACCGCGTCGTTCGGCGTGAACAGGGGATTCAGGTGGACCCGGCCATCGGCGCCGGCGCGCGCGGTGCGCCAGCGGAGCGTCGTCCCGTCACGCCCGGGGTAGGTCGCGCCGGGCGATGGGTCCGTCTCGGGTCCGTAGACGCTGTCGACCGCCGGGCTCGCCTCGGTCCCCAGGATGCGCGGGTTGGGGAAGGGGCCCACCACCATCCAGTCGCGGGCCCACCGCGGGACGGGCTCGAGCAGCGCGGCGTCGACGGTCCGCCCGGAGCCCTCGACCTCGATTCGCACGGGTCCGGTCGCGGCGATCGTGTCCAGCGTGACGGCCGGCAGCCGGGTGCCACGCTCCTCCGCCTCGAGGGACACCGTGCGGGCCGGGCGGCCCGCGACCCGGAACGTGGCGCTCGCGCCGCCGGGTCCGCCGCGCGGGTACACCCGCACGGCGTAGCGGTCGGGCCGTGGCGGGTCGACGGTGACGGAGAATCGCCCCGGAGCGGAGGGATCGACCGTCACGGCGAGGGACTCGGCCGGAATCGCGGCTCTCGGGAGCGGGACCTCCTGGACGCGCCGTGCATCCGCGGGCGGGAGCGCAGCGAGCGGCGCGTGCGGCTCGGTCTGATACCAGTAGGCGACGGTGGCGTAGTCGGCCACGACCTCGTTCGCGTGGCCGTGCTCGAGCTCGATGCGGATCGAGTCGTGGAATGGGATGGGGTCGAAGATGTGCCAGCGGTAGGCGGCGATCCGAGCGCGCGCGTCGTCCTTCACGACCACGCCGTGCGTGGCGGCGGCGAAGGCGCCCTGGTCGAAGTACCAGCCCCCGTTGAAGTAGTCCTCCGTCCCCGTCCCCTGGCCCCGGAACTCGCCGTCCACGGTGAACATCTCGTCCCCCTCGAGATAGGACAGCCCCTCGTCCGGTGACTCGGCGTTGAGCGACAGCCCGACGAAGTGGCCGCTCCCGACGGCATCGAGCACGGTGTGCGGGAGCGGGCTCGAGGTGCGAGGGTCCCGGTGCCACCAGGCGTGGAAGGTCGCGAGCGGGCGAGGGAGCCGGTCCGGCTCGACCAGGTCGATGTTGTAGTAGAAGGCGTCGATCGGACGGCCGGTTCCGTTCCGGACGACGATGCGCGCGTGGGTCGAGAAGGGCATGGGCAGGTAGGAGTAGAAGCCGCCGCTCGACACGCCCATCGGGAGGGCGGTGTAGTGACGCCGGTCGAAGCCGTTCCCGAAGAAGTCGCCCAGCGGGACGAGGACGGAAGGGGCGGCCTCGCCGTCCCAGTACATCTCGAGGGCGATGCGGCGCAGGTAGTGCGGATCGCGGCTCGCCACCGTGAGCCACAGGCGGCGGATCACGCCGGGCCCGTCGCGATCGAGGAGCACGGCGCTGTCACCGGTCGGGATCTCGAGGCGGTCGCGATTGCCGCCCGTCGTGTCGTAGGAGGACACGTGGACGAAGCGGCCCGACGGCGGCTCCATCAGGGGATCGAACGAACCCCGGGGGGCGGCGGGCTCGCCCCCGCAGGCGGCGAACAGGAGGACGGCGGCGAGCGCCGCCGCGCCCCGTCTACCGGCGCGCACGAAATGCTTCAGGGCGCGGACGCCAGCCCTTCGGCCTTCAGCTGCTGCCGCAGGATCGGGTGGGTGTGCCAGATCCTCCACCCCATGGCGGCCACGGCGAGGAGGTTGGCGAGACCGATCTCCCATAGGGAGACGGACCCGAGGACCCACTGCCCGAATACGACCAGGGTCCCGAAGCTGATCGCTTCGAGGACGATCGCGCCGAGCAGCGCCATGTACGCGAACGACGGAAGGCGCTCGATCCCGCGGGCGATGCCCGCGAACAGGATCCCGAAGGCGGCGAAGGCCACCAGGTGCAGGACCGTATAGGCGGCCACCACGACCGGAGCGGTGGACACCTGCTCCGGGGCCGCCGCGCCGAGGAACACCACGGAGCCGAGCGCCGCCGGGGTCCGGAACGGCGATCCGAGCACGATGTCGATGAGGAAGAACCACACGGCTACCGCGATCGCGCCGATCAGCCCGACCTTGAGGCCTTCGGCGATGAGGGGGTGATGTCGCAGCACGGCCAGACCGAGCGGCCGCTCCTCCCCCTGGGCCCGGTGGAAGAACGACATGAAGAGCGCCCCGGCGAGCAGGTTCGCGCCCACCACGTGCGGCCACGGGAGCACCGTGAGAAGCTCGCGGTTGGTGATCAGGAGGCCGACGTAGTGGATCCCGTTCAGCACGCAGACGCCGAAGAACAGACCGAGCAGGATCCCGGGGGTGGTCCCGGTGGCGGCCAGCAGCCAGCCCGTCACGCCGCCCACGATGGCGAATACGCCGAAGTGCAGGAGCGTGTACAGGGTGACGTTCGCGGCGCTTCCCGCGTAGGCGCGATCGAACAGCGTCGCGCCCAGCTCCGCGGGCGTGTGCAGCGGGGTCCCGGCGAGGATGTCCGCGGCCAGGAACCACCCGGCCACGACCGCCCCCGCGAGGAGCCCCCCGACGACGCCGTTCACGACTCCCGACTGCTGCGTGGACTGCATGGGGCCTCCTTCCGCCTACGTGTCCGGACGCCCCCTCTCGCCCCTCCGCCGCGCGAGCCCGGACGGCAGGACGCGCGCCTGGCGGCGCACGCTCACCTGAGCGTGTCGCCGCGCTGCGAAAAAGTCCAGAGCCGTCAGCGTCTCACGTACCGCATCAGCCGCTGCGGGCCGACCTCGGCGCCGTAGATGTTGCCGAAGCGGTCGACTGCGACACCCTCGGCGGCGCTCGTCGACGTGTGGTCGGGGTCGGGCTCGGGGTCGGGAATGAACGCCGTCACCCACCCGTCCCGGGCGCTTCCGATGTAGATGCCGCGGCGCCAGCCGGGGTTCCGCTCGCTGTTGGACTCCGAATCCGCCGCGTACAGGGTGTCTTCGTCGTCGATGTACAGCCCACTCGGGCGCCCGAATTGTGTCCAGGTGGCGAGGTGGTTCCCGTCCTGGTCGAAGATCTGGATGCGGCTGTTGCCCCGGTCACCCACGAACAGGCGTCCCTGCGAGTCCATGGCGAGGGCGTGCGGGTCGCGGAACTCGCCGGCCTCCGACCCGGTGGAGCCCCACTCCATCAGGTAGCGGCCGTCCGCGTCGAACTTGACGATCCGGTTGTTGCCCCCGGCATCGTGCCCATCGGCCACGAAGATGTCGCCGTCGGGCGCCACGAGGACGTCGGAGGGCTTCGTGAACGTGTCGAGTCCGGCACCGGCCACGCCCTTGCGGCCCAGGGTCATGAGGAGCTCCCCCTCCGGGCTGAACTTGTAGACCACGTGGCCCCAGCCTTCCGGAACGGGCGCGTACCCCACCGCATCCGCCACCCACACGTTCCCCTCGTCGTCCACGAACATCCCGTGCGGCCACGCGATGAGCCCCGCGCCGAAGCTGCGCACCACGTTCCCGTCCCGGTCCAACAGGAGGACCGGATCCACATCGCTGTCCACGCACAGGTTCGCGCCGCAGCGCTCGGCCACCCAGATGTGCTCCCCGTCCGAGGCCGGGTAGATGGCGCTGGTGGCCCCCCATGTCCGGCCGTCCGGAAGCTCGGCCCACCCCTCGATCGCCCGGTAGGGGTTCGGGGCGGTCATCTGCCCCTCCGCGCCGGCCGCCGTCGCGGCCAGCGGGACGACGGCCAGGAGCGCGGTCCGGAGACGGCGGCAGGAGGTCATCGCGGCTCCGCCGCGCCGCCGCCCGCGCCGTCGCCCGAGGCGTCGATCGCGAAGCAGTAGAACAGTCCGTTCCCGCCCGTCGCTCGGAGGTCCTCCTGACCGCAGCCGCGGGAGCCGTGCGCCGAGTTCCACGACGTGGGGCGCTCGCCGCCGCCCTGGCGGTCGTGGTGCCCGAGACGGGCGCTCCCATCGGACGCGTTCGAGGTCCAGTTGTCGCACGTGGTGTCGTCTCCCGGGGGGAACGCCCGACCGTCGAGCGTCGAGCCGGTCAGCATGTCGTGCATGTTCGGGTCGTCGCCACGCCCGTTCACGACATCGCCCTTCTCGGTGAGGATCGACTCCTTGGTCAGGTTGGCGTCCTCGCCGTGCAGCGCTTCGACGTCGGTGGCGATCAGCTCGCCGGCGTAGTTGTGCCACGGGCCGTCGCCGACGCGGTCGCGCGCGTCGACCCCCGGCTCTCCGTCCGCCGGCACGGTGCTCAGGTACGCGTGCCACGTGAGGTCGGTTATCCCCGCCTGCTCGGCGAGGAACTGGCAGTGGGCGTCGGCGCCGTCCAGGCCCCCCAGGTTCGCGCCGTTTCCCGGCCCCGCGCTGGTGACGAAGAACGTCATGTCGTCGGACTGCGCCCACGTCGGCGTCGCCGCCCCGAGGGCGAGACCCCCGGCGAGGCAGAGTCGGGCGGCCAGCGGGAAAACGCGGGGACGACCATCGGGGGCAGGGTTGTCTGTGTCGTGCATGCGAGCGCTCCTCTGGTCTGAAGGGGTGCGGTTCAACGTAACGCCTCGGCCGGCTCGCCGGCCGTCGCGACGGGCACCGGGTCGGGCGAGGAAGATGCGGAGCGCGCCGTGGCCCGCCCCGTGGCGCGGTCGGATCCGGCGGCCAGCCGTCGCACCCACCCGCGGAGCAGCCAGCCGGCCCCGCCGATGACGAGCACGAGGAGGAGGCCCCGCATGGCCGCCGCCAGCAGGGCGAGGTCCCAGGCGGGCCACCGGAATTCGTATCGCAGCAGGGTGGAGCCCCGTGCGGTCATCCAGTGCCATGCCGTGTGGGCCACGAAGGCGGACAGGATGATGGTCCCCATGCGCTCCGCGACCACACGCCGGAACAGGAGCTCGAGCAGCGGGATCATCATCGCCACCACGACCACCTGACCCAGCTCGACCCCGAGGTTGAACGAGAGCAGCGATGCGAGGAGGTGCGAGCCGGCGAACTGGAGGGTGTCGCGCAGCGCGAACGAGAATCCGAACCCGTGCACCAGCCCGAATCCGAACGCCAGCATCCAGCGTCGCTCCCGCCGGGCGCCGACGATGTTCTCGATCGCCATGTACACGATCGACAGCGCGATCAGCGTCTCGATGAGCGGCGGGAACCACAGGGCGCCCGGCGCGAGCCCGGACGCGGAGGCGATCAGCGTGATCGAGTGCGCCACGGTGAACGAGGTGATCACCGGCAGGAGGTCCCGCAGCCGTCTGACGGGGATCACGAGGCACAGGAGGAAGAGCAGGTGATCGAGCCCGTCGAGGATGTGGCGGAAGCCGAGCTCGACGAAGCGGAGTGCGGCCTGGTGCCAGCGCGGATCCAGCCGCACGAGCCCCGGATCGCCGGTGTACTGGAACGCGCGCTCCGCGCCGCCCGGCGGACGGAAGCGGAGCACCGTCACCGTGCGGAGTCCGAGGTGCGCGAGCGCGGGATCGATGGAGAAGCGGGCCGAGTCGGAGGCGATCCGATACTCGAACTCCACGTCGAGCATCACCTGCTCCCACACGATCCCGGTGTCGTCGGCGAGCGGGGGGCCGGTCACGTGGGCGCGGGCCGTCTCCCAGGAAGTGAACGACCGGTCCGAGGGGAGCGACAGCCGGATCGCGGATATCGAGGGGGCGTCGAGGGGCTCGCGACCTTCGTAGAAGCGCACGTAGTCGGCGATCCACGTGGTCGCGGCCGCCCGGAGCAGCGGACGGGCGCCCGGGATGTCGAGGTACCCGGCGCCGCGGAGCGGGAAATCGAAGTCCCTCATCGCCACGAGCGGGACGCGGACGAGGAACTCGAGGCGGTGCCCGCGCGGCCGCACGAACGCCAGGACCGTGACATCGGCGGGGATCTCGTGCACGACCGGCGCGCTCGCGCCCGCGCGGACGCTCCCGGGGCCCCGGGCACCCGGCGCCGCGAGGACGGGCGGCTCGACCCCGGCCGTCGCGGTCACGGCGCCCGCGAAGCCGGCACTGGCCGCCGCGACCAGCGTGGCGGCCGCGGTCACCCGCAGGGACCCGTGGCTCATGTACCCGACGCTCTCTCCGGTGGCTGTCGGCCCCGCCGCTGGACGGGCCCGGTTCACCCGTGTAGCCTGAGGTCGTCGAGCGTCCCTGACAAGCAGGGCGAGCCCGCCCCCGGCCCCAGGGGCCAGCGGTCGAGGGCTCGCGACCGGCCCCGGAGAGACACATGAAGCGCATGCGCCACTGGATCGCGGGCGGCACCTTCCTCCTCCTCATCGCCGGCCTCGCCTGGGGACAGGCTCGGCTCGGCCGTCTGGCGGCCGAGAGCGCGTCGGTGGAGGTGCCGCTGTTCGAGGTCGACCCGCTGTGGCCGAAGCCCCTCCCCAACCACTGGATCCTGGGCTCGACGATCGGCGTGGGCGTCGACTCGCACGACCACGTGTTCATCATCCACCGCGGTCTGTCCACCCTCGACGAGCGCACCGAGGCCGGGGCGGCCTCCGATCCCCCTACCGGCGAGTGCTGTCTTCCGGCCCCGCCGATCCTCGAGTTCGATCCCGACGGGAACCTGGTGAACGCCTGGGGCGGCCCCGGCGAGGGCTACGACTGGCCGTCCTCGAACCACGGGATCACGATCGACCCGATGGACAACGTGTGGATCGGGGGGAACGGCCGGGGCGACTCGCACATCCTCGAGTTCACGCACGACGGGCGCTTCCTGCTCCAGGTCGGCGAGGCGGGGATGGACCCCGACTCACGTTCGACCGAACACTTCGGCCGCGTGGCCAAGATCTCCTTCGACCCGTCCGGCGAGGAGGCGTACGTCGCCGACGGGTACGGCAACAAGCGCGTCGCCGTGCTCGACGCCGCCACCGGAGAGTTCAAGCGCTACTGGGGCGCGTACGGGAAGGAGCCCGACGACACGGATCTGGGGCCCTACGATCCCGACGCCCCGCTCGCGCAGCAGTTCCGGAACCCGGTGCATTGCGCGGAGCCGTCGAACGACGGTCTCGTGTACGTGTGCGACCGGGTGAACGACCGCATCCAGCTGTTCCGGATGGACGGGACGTTCGTGGACGAGGTGCGGATCGCGCCGCGCACCCTGGGCGACGGCTCGACGTGGGACATCGCCTTCTCGCGCGATCCGGAGCAGCGCTTCATGTTCGTGGCCGACGGCAAGAACATGAAGGTGTACGTGATGGATCGGCGCCGGCTCCAGATCCTCACGAGCTTCGGCGACGGCGGCCGCCAGCCCGGCCAGTTCTTCGCCGTGCACTCGATCGCCACCGACTCCGAGGGCAACATCTACACGACCGAGACCTACGAGGGGAAGCGCGTCCAGAAGTTCGTGTACCGGGGGATGGGGACGGTGACGGAGCGGGACCAGGGCGTCGTGTGGCCCGCAGGGGACTCGGGGGGCTGACCGAGGGAGGGCGCGACCCGGGCCGGCGTGGCGGGCGGCCGCCCCCCGCGCGGCCCCGGCCGACCCCGTTCGTCGAGCTCGTTCGCCGGGGGTCGGTCCTCAGTCCGCGCGTAGCACGCGGGCGGGGTCCAGACGCGCGACGCGCCGGGCCGCGAGCAGCGCCGCGCTCAGCCCCGTCGCCCCGAGAAGCGTGATGGCCACGCCGTAGGTGAAGGGGTCGAGGTGTGGGACATCGTACAGGAAGGGATCGAGCGCGCGGCTCATCACGAGGGCCACCCCGAGCCCGCCGGCCACGCCGGCGAACAGCGCCGGGGCCTCTCCTCGCACGACCTGACCGATCAGCCGTCCGGGCGCCGCACCGAGGGCCACCCGGATTCCCATCTCGCGGGTCCGGTGGACCAGCGTCCGCGAGGTGACGCCGAACGTCCCCACCGCTGCGAGCGTCGTGGCGAGCACGGCGAACAGGGCGAGCAGCATGGCGCGATAGCGCTGCGGCGCCGTCGCCTCGTCGAGCAGCGCCTGTACCTCCCGGAGGTTCTCGACGGGAAGCGAGCCGTCGATGTCCCATACGGTCTCCCGGATCTGCGGAGCCAGCCTCGCCGGCCGCACGTCGGTGCGCACGATCAGGGTGAGCCGCTCCCGCCTCTCGGCCTGGTGGAAGGGGGTGTAGAACGTGGGCTTCGGCTCGCCGACGAGGTCCTCGACGAGCACGTCGTCGACGACCCCGACGATCTCCCAGGTCCGGCGATCGCGCTCGATCCTGGCCCCGAGGGCGTCGCCATCGGGCCAGAAGCGTCGTTCCATCGTGCGGCTGATCACGACCGCTTCGGCGACCCCATCCCGGTCGGACTCGACGAAGGTCCGACCCCGGAGGAGCGGGATGCCCAGCGTCTCGAAGAAGCCGGGCAGCACGGTGCGGCGCAGCGCTTCCGGCTTCTTCTGCGACTCGGGTACCTCGCGCCCCACGATCTGGAAGCTCGAGCTCCCGCCCTGCCCGGAGAACGGGAGCGCCGACGCGCCGCTCACGGTCTCCACGCCTGGAATCGCCTCCAGGCGTTCGACGAGGGACGCGAAGAACGCGGAGCGCGCGGGGTTCGAAGCATAGGCATCGGGCGGCAGCGCGACGTCGAAGGAGAGGAGCGTTCCCGCGTCGAACCCCGGGTCGATGTCGAGCTCCGCCGCAAGGCTGCGCCCGAGGAGCCCGGCCCCGACGAGGAGCATGAGCGAGAGCGCGAATTGCGCGCCCACCAGCGTCCGCTGGAACCTGCGTCCCCCCGAGAGGAGACGTCCGGAGGCGCGTCGCAGCTGGCCGTCCAGGTCTCCCTTTCGCAGGAGCGCTCCCGGCGCGAGCCCGAACACGAGACTGGTGAGGATGCCGAGGGCCATGGAGAACCCCAGCACGCGCGGGTCGAGACCGACTCCGGCCGGGAGATGGAGATCGGCCGGCGCCGACGCGATTAGGAGGCCGACTCCGATCCGCGCCAGCGCGAGCCCGCCGAGGACGCCCAGCCCGCCGAGGACCAGGGCCTCGACCGCGAGCTGGCGAAGGATGCGCCATTTCCCGGCTCCGAGAGCCGTCCTCGTGGCGAGCTCGCCGCGCCGGGCCAGGATCCGCCCGAGGAACAGGGCCGCGACGTTCACACAGGCGAGGGTCATGAGGAGCCCGGCGGCCGCGAACACGAGGAGCAACGGCCCCCGCGTGTCGCGCACCTCCTCGTCGTGGCGCGGGACGACGCGGGCACCTCGTCGCCCCGGGTACCCCTCACCGCCGAGCAGACGCCCCGTCTCCTCCGCCACGGCCGGCGGGATCGCACCGCCGGCGAAGCGCGCGATGCCCTCGTAGCCGTGCGAGCCACGATCGAGCGAGTCGCCGTCGCTCCCGACCGGGATCCACACGTCGTACCCATCGTTTCCGGCCCCGATCCAGCGGAATCGGAAGCGCGGCGGCAGGACCCCGATGATCGTGAACGCCGTCCCGTCCAGTCGGATCGTGGAGCCCAGCACGTCGTTCCGGGCGCCGAAGCGGTCGCGCCACACCGAATGCCCGAGGATCGCGACGCGGGGCGCGCCCACACCCTCCTCGTTCGACGCGAACGTGCGGCCGAGGGCGGGCTCCATGCCGAGCAATGGGAAGAGCGTCGCCGAGGCGAGCCCCACGTCCAGACGGACCGGGGTCCCGGAGCCGGACACCGTCATCTGCCGCCACCCGTAGATGGCCACGGACTCGAAGGACTTCTGACCCTCGCGCCAGTCCAAGTACTCCGGATAGGAGAACGGAATCCTGTCCCAGTACGGGTCCAGCACCTCGTGGCCACGCCAGTCGGGGTAGGTGTTCCATACGGCGACGAGCTGTTCCGCGCGGGGGAAGGGCGGCAGGCGCAGCAGGACGCGATCCACCACCGTGAACACCGCCGTCGCCGCGCCGATCCCGACGGCGAGGGTGCCGACCACCAGCGCGGCATGCCCGGGGCTGCGCTGGAGACCACGCGCGGCGAACCGCACGTCCTGACCGAGGGTCGAGGCTCCCCGGGCGCCGCGGGGGCCGAGCCCCACGCGCCCACCGCCGGAGCCCGCGAGCGCGGCGCCGACCCGATGGCGGAGGGCCGCGGCGATCTCCGCCAGGTACCAGCGCCCCGCCGCCGCCCGACCGTCGGAGCGCCGGCGGACGGCGTACTCCTCCCGCAGGTCGCCGGCGATGTACTCGCGATCCGCGGGGGCGATGCATCGCGTGACCCACCGTTCGAGAGGCGGTCTCACGCCGATCGCCTCGCGTCGGGAAGCTCGACGCCGTCCCACATGCACTCGAGCCCATCCCGCGTGGAGCGGGCCGCATCGGCGCCGGCACCCGTCAGACGGAACACCTTCTTCCGACGTCCTCCGCGCTCGGGCGTGGGCGAGCTCAGGTGGTGCGCCAGGAGCCGCCGCTCCTCGAGCCGCGCGAGCGCCGCGTACACCGCCGCCACCGACACCGAGCGCGCCGCGTGGCGCTCGATCTCCTCCCGGATGGTGACGCCGTATGCATCGTCGTCGAGCCGCGCGACCGCGAGCAGCACGAGGTACTCGACGTCGTTGACGGCGTCGTCCATGCCGTTCCTCCCAGTGGTTGTTCGGCCCTCATCCCTCGCGGGTCGGAGGAAGTTGCCACCATTTAATTCTGATGTCAAGAAGAAATGTGTGCGCCCCGGCCCTCGGGTCAGGGGGACCGGAGACCCGCGGGAGCCGGCCTACCTGCGCCGGCGTCCCTTCCCGGAGTCGGAGCCGCTCATGAGCGCCTCGGGGTAGGGGAGGAAGAACGCCTGTCCGAGGAGATGGGGGCGCTCGAAGCCGAGCGCCCATGACCAAAGGAGCGCGGTGACCGCGCTCAGGGGGACGCGGCCCGCGCGATAGCGCTCCAGCTGGGCACGGTAGAAGCGCGTCTCGGAGGCGCCGACTTCGTCGGATACGTACCCCCACGCGTGCTCGATCACGTTGATCATGGATGTGTATCGCGGCGCCCGCGCGAGGGCCCGCGGGAGCGCGTTCCGATAGGCCGCCAGGACGACGGGAAACGGATCGCTTCCCGGGTTCGCCACGATTCGGCCCAGCTCCCGCATCGCCGTCTGGTGGTAGGCCATCAGGACGAGCTTGTACGTGTGCAACTCGACAAGCGCACGCATCGTCCCCCCTGTCCCGACCGACCGGAGCCGTGCCGACGCGAACACCCGGGTGAGGAAGTGCTCGCGGATCCGGTAGTTCCGGAGGCGCCGCTCCTCCTCGACCGTGACGTGCGGGAGTCGCTCGTGCACGGCGCCGGCGAACGATCCGCGGCCGTACGCGTGCACCGAAGCGTGACCTTCAACGATGGGTGATCCATGTTGTCCAATATCTGTCCATATATTTCGAGGGACAAATACTTGACATTCGGCAACCGTCCATGTATCCTATTGGACAACGCTGGAACAAATCGGATCCGGAGCGCCGGGCCACCCATCGAGGCGAGCGCGTCGCGGATGGATCCACCCGGGGCCACCCCCGGACCACACGAGAAAGGAAGCACCATAATGCGCAAGAGCTCACTGGCCACCGCGGTGGCCGTCACGGCGCTCGCCGGCACCGGCACCCTGTCGGGTCAGGCGACGGACGACATCGTCGACACGGCGGTCAAGGCCGGACAGTTCGAGACGCTCGTCGCGGCCGTCCAGGCCGCCGGGCTGGTCGACGTTCTGAAGGGCGACGGGCCGTTCACCGTGTTCGCGCCCACGGACGAGGCGTTCGCGAAGCTGCCGGAGGGCACGGTGGCCTCGCTGCTCGAGCCGGAGAACCGGGATCGTTTGATCGCGATCCTGACCTACCACGTGGTGCCGGGGCGCGTCGCAGCGGCCGACGTGGTGAAGCTGGACAGGGCCACGACCGTCCAGGGCGGCATGGTCCGCATCTCCGTCGACGACGGCGTCGTCAAGGTGGACGACGCCACCGTCGTGACGGGCGACATCGAGGCGTCGAACGGGATCATCCATGTGATCGATCGGGTGATCTTGCCCGAGGCGAGCTGAGACGGTGACATCGGATCGGACGTGGGGCGCGTGCGGCTGGAGTCCGCGCGCGTCCCGTGCCCGTCAACCCGACGAGGCCCCATGAACGACGGACGCGTCCTCGTGACTGGCGCGACCGGGTACGTGGGCGGCCGCCTCCTCCCCGAACTCGAGGCGGGCGCGCGACCGGTCCGCTGTCTCGCCCGCGACCCCGAGCGTCTCGAGGGGCGCGTGGCTCCTACGACCGAGCTCGCGCGCGGCGATCTCCTGGAGGCCGACTCGCTCGCCGAACCGCTGCGCGACGTGCACACGGCCTACTACCTCGTCCACCTGATGGGGGCCGGCGACGAGTTCGAGGAGCTCGACCGGCGCGCGGCGGCGAACTTCGCGCAAGCGGCCCGCGTGGCCGGCGTTCGCCGCATCATCTACGTCGGCGGGCTGGGGTCGGGCGAGGCGCTCTCGCCGCACCTCCGGAGCCGTCAGGAGGTCGGACGCATCCTGCGCGACTCGGGTGTGCCGACCCTCGAGTTCAGGGCCTCCATCGTGATCGGCTCGGGCAGCCTCTCGTTCGAGATGATCCGGGCGCTCGTCGAGAGGCTGCCGGTAATGATCACCCCGCGCTGGGTGGAGCAGACCGCACAGCCGCTGGCCATAGAGGATCTGGTCGACTACCTCGTCGAGGCGCTCGACCACGACGCGGGGGGGAGCGCCGTCTACGAGATAGGGGGTCCGGATCGGGTGTCCTACGGCGCGCTCATGCGCGAGTACGCGCGTCAGCGGAGGTTGCGGCGCTGGATGATCCCCGTCCCCATGCTCACC
The DNA here is from genome assembly GCA_964499635.1 of uncultured Gemmatimonadota bacterium. Taxonomy (GTDB): domain Bacteria; phylum Gemmatimonadota; class Gemmatimonadetes; order Palauibacterales; family Palauibacteraceae; genus Palauibacter. The sequence goes on from CAZCLY010000008.1 coordinate 61,717, forward strand.
CCGAGGCTGTCGAGCCTGTGGCTGGGACTCGTGACCCCCGTGTACGCACGCATCGGTCGGCAGCTGCTCGACGGCGTCCGGAATCCCACCGTGGTGGACGACGACAGGGCGCTCGAGCGCTTCGCCGTCCGGCCGCGCGGGATCCGGGCGGCGATCTCCCGCGCGCTCGAGCACGAGGACCGACGCTTCGCCGCCACGCGCTGGTCGGACGCGCTCTCCTCCTCCGGCCCGCGTCCCGAGCCGCTCGACGGCACGGGCCCCAGGATCGTGGACACCCGCTCGACCGACGTCGCGGTTCCGGTCGAGGACGCGTTTGCGCCCATTCGCAGGATCGGGGGCCGAACCGGCTGGTACTACGCGGACACGCTGTGGCGTGTCCGGGGCTTCCTCGACCTCCTGGCCGGCGGCGTCGGGACCAGGCGCGGACGGCGCCACCCCGAGCACCCCGCCGTGGGCGACACGTTGGATTTCTGGCGGGTGGAGCGGTACGAGGCGGACCGGCTGCTGCGCCTGCGTGCGGAGATGAGGCTCCCGGGTCGGGCGTGGCTACAGTTCGAGGTCACCCCGCGGGACGGAGGAAGCCGCATCCGGCAGACCGCGATCTTCGATCCCAAGGGGCTCGCCGGCCGTGCCTACTGGTACGGGCTGTGGCCGATCCATGCCCTGGTGTTCCGGGGCATGCTGCGACGGATCCGCCGGGCGGCGGAGGAGGAGGCCCGTGAGTCCGCGCCCCGGCCGGTGCGGCCGTCGGCTGCCAGACGAGCCCGCGATCAGCGGGCGTAGCGCTCCACGTACTCTCTCACCCGGAGCTTCCGCCCCGTGCTGGCCGAAGACATGTAGCGGACCTTGCCGAAGATCGGCCGTTCGGGCCCCCAGGCGCGGTCGTAGCGGCCCAGCACCCAGAAGATGCCGGAATAGGAGTTGGGGTCCCGGCCGTCCACGCCGTACCGGTCGTTCAGCTCGATCATCGCGTCGAGCGCCGCGCGGGGCGTGGCGGTCCAATGGAGGATCTTCTTCCCCCACAGCATCCTCAGGTAGTTGTGGATGCGTCCCTCGCGCAGGAGCTGGCGCTGGGCCGCGTTCCACAGCTCGTCGTGCGTGGCCGCTCGCTCGAGCGTCTCGAGCGGGTAGACGTACGGCCGCTCGTCGGCGCCATGCTCCGCCAGCGTGTCCCGGGCCCAACCGGGCAGCGACTCGTACCGGTCGTAGTCGTCCGTCAGGGCGCAGCGGTTGAACCCGAGCTCGCGCCAGGTGACGAGCTCGTCGAGGAACTGCTCGGCCGAGGGCGACATCCCCCACCAGCCCTCACGCTTCCCCCGCGGCGTTCCGGTGGCATCGGCGCTCCATCCCTCGCGCCGGGCGATCCGGCAGAATACCGCGTGCGCCGACACGTGTCCGAAGTGGAGGTACGGGGAGAGCCGGCTCCCCGCATCCTCGTCGGGGTGGTTGCGATCGTCTCCGTATCGGTCGAGCTCCTCCTCGACGAACGCGCGCGCCCGCTCGGAGCCGGCCCGCGCTCCGCCCTCGAGCTCGACGGGCTCCACACCGTGATCGATGGGCAGCGCGGAGAGGTCGACGGTCGCCAGGCCCTCCGTGTCGTACAGGTGGGGCCAGCGCTCCAGCACGTCGTCGTCCAGCTCGGGGGCGCGGGGCAGCCCGGCCCTCGCCAGGGGGTCTTCGACGGGCGGCTCCTCGAGGTGCGCGGGGAGCGACTGCTGCAGGGCACGGCGGAAGTCCTGTGCCCGCGCGAACACGCGGTCCGTCGCCCGCATCGGAAACAGGCCGTTCGAGTCCACGCGCTCCAGCCGCGTGTGGAGGCGACCCTCGACGCGGTCGACGAGCCGGGTCAGCGAGAAGCAGGGGAAATCGTCGGTCACCACCACGCACGCGTCGGCCGCCAGGCGGTCGACCAGCCCCGATCCCGCACCGGGGTGCGGCTCGACGTAGGCACGGTAGCTCACGGGCGACCCGGCGAACGCCGCCCCGTTGTCCCGCATTCCCTGGAGGATGAAGGCGTGCAGGCGATCGCTGGCCCACCGGTAGTCACACGACAGGCCCTCGAGGACCAGCAGCGGACGGCCGAGCTCGCGGGCATGCTCCACGGCTCGCTGGAGCCCGTAGTTCCACCGGGCGCGTCGCGTCGCGATCATCCAGTACAGCACGTGGCGTCCATCGGACCGGACGGGTGTGTGGCCGGCCCGAATCCGAACCTCCGGGACGCGTCCTTCGCTCACGCCTCGGCCAGCCGCCTCAGGTAGACCACGAGGTCGTCGAACGACTCGAGCCGTATCGCTCCGGCCCGGTCGAGCGTCTCGCCGTACGACGAGGCCGCGCGACCGCCCACGATGAGCGGGACGGTTCCCGGGAGCCCCGCGGCCAGGGTCTCGATCTCGGCCGCCGTGCCGGAATCGGCCAACGGATACACGAGACTGAGGGCCACGGCCGCCGCCCCCGTCTCGCGCGCCGCGCGCGCGAGATCGCCGGCAGGAAGGCTCGATCCGAGGTATCGCACCCGCCACCCCTCGGCCGCGGCGGCCACCGCCGCCGCGAGGGCGCCCAACTCGTGCTCATGCCCGATGGGCGTCGAGACGAGGATCGTCGGAGCGTCCTCGGGCGCGTGGAGTCCCTCCATCAGCCAGCCGGCCAGACGCGTGGACACGGCGGACGCCAGGTGTTCGTGTGCCGGCGTGATCGCCCCGGCCGCCCACTGATCGCCGATCCGGACCATGAGCGGGGCGAGCAGAGAGTCGAGGAACGCGGGCGCGCTGAGCGACAGCGCGGCTCGCCGCAGCACGCGATCCAGCCCCTCCGCGTCGAGCGCCTCGATGCGCGCGATCGCGTCGTCGAGAAGCCGGGTAGCTAGGGTGTCGTGCGCCGGCGCCCGCGGCGCCGTCGCGCCGTCGGCTTCGTCTTCGCGCAGGAGCTCGAGCAGCTCGTGATCGGGACGGTTCGCGATCCGTCCGATCTGGCGCCCCCCGAGCGTCAGCCTGTGCAGGAGGCGCAGGCGCTCGACGTCCTCATCCGAGTACAGCCGGTGACCGGCCGGCGAGCGCCTCGGCGTGACCGCGCCGTAGCGGCGCTCCCAAGCACGGATCGCGTCGCCCGACAGCCCCGTCCGCTGCGTGACGACACCCATCGGATGCCGGGGCTCGCGCTGCCGCTGTGTCGAATCCATGTAGGAAAGGAGTCTCGCATCGAGGAAAAGCCGCACCGGCATCGTGTCCAATCAATGTCCAATGTACCATCGTCGGGACGTGCGGGGCCAGTGCGGTGCGCTCCTCCCGCCGGGCGGTCGCGACCGACGAGGGCCTCGTGTGGACCGCGGCGTCAGGGTCCGCCCCAGCCGGGAGACGTGAACGTCCCCGCGCAGGCCAGGACGCCGGGGTCGGTGGCGGGATCGAGCGGCGTGATGTCACCGACGTACAGGGCGCACTTGCGCCCCTCCGCCAGCGGGTGAGTCGTCTGCGCGGTCCACCCGACGGCTGAGGCATCGAGGGTCGCCGGCACGCCCCGGCTGAGGTCGACCGGGAGGAGCGACAGGTCGCTAGCGTAGGTATTGTTCTCGGCGAAGTAGTTCTCCTGGGCGATGGTGATCGTCCGCAGGTCCTGCTGCATCGCCGAGCGGAAGGCGCGGCTCCGGGCGGTCCCCGTGCGAACCACTGCCATGGCCGCCAGGATCCCGATGATGGCGAGCACCGTCAGGACCTCGATGAGCGTGAGGACCTCGATGAGCGTGAATCCGGCCCGTCCCCGCGATCTCGCCATGCAGCGCTCCCCTGTCGTGATTCGGCTGTGACCCCTCGCCGTCGCGCGCGGAGGCCGGGGCAGAAACGATGCCGGGGGAGGAGATCCGGGGAGGGGGACCCTTTGGTGGGGTGTGTGTCCAATCGTTGTCCAGATAAGGGCGGACGTGCCCCCCCGGGCCGGGGCCAGGGCCTATCCGGAGCTTCGCGGGGGTGGGCCTCCGGGCCGCGGGGCGCGGGACCCCGATCGACCGGGTGCGCGCCGAGGCAGGGCGGGAGAGCCCTGGGACGGGATGGCCGGGGTGGCGATTCCGGGCGTGATGCAATCGCCGCCCGGCCCGGCCGCCGTCACGCCTCCACCGGCTCCGAGCCCGCCCGAGCCGCCGGACCCTCCGCGTCCCGAGGGTGCGCCGCCTCCACCGCTCGTGGCGGGCGGGCCCGTCCTCAGGACGACGCCCCGGCCGGGTCGGGTCGTAGGGGTGGACGACGCGCTGTCGGTGGCGAGCGGCGGGATCGGAAGGCCGCGCGCCTCGGGCACGGGGGCGGCGAAGGCGAGCTCGGCACGCACGATCGGGGCGCGGCGCGGGGAGGGTGCCGGCGCGCTGGCCGTCATCGGCCCGCTACGGGACGCGGCCCCGGCCCTGTGGCCGGTGCCGCCGCGATGCCCCGCCGACCCGCCGGAAGGCATCATGCCGGGAGGACGGATGACGACCACGTGCGCGCGCTCCTCGGGGTCGAGCCGGGCCGCAAGGGGAATGGCGGGCCGTACGAGCCGGATGTCCGCGGCCGGTTGCGTCGGGACGTCGATGGCCCCGAACACCAGCACGGCGGCGTGGAGGCCCCCCGATGCGACGAGCCCCACGACCAACGCCGGACGGTGTGTGTAACGCGTCATCTCGATCCGTGTGCTGTGGGAGCGCCCGCGCTCCCCGCGCCCCCGTCGACCGGACGGTGCGAGGAACGACCATCAGACGAGCGGGGGCGTGCGCGCGTCACACACGCGCTTTCAGCCCACGAACGATGATCGCACATTCGGATCGGGCCAGCACGCGCGGGGCGCCCCGCGCCCGCGCGCACACCGTCACCTGGAGACCGGCATGATGCGTCACCCCTCCCCCGTGCTTCTCGTCGTGGCCTGCGCCGCCCTGTTCGCCGCACCGCCGGTCGTCGGGCAGACGGCCGACCCGGCGTACTTCGGGATCGTCTCGTGGCGCTCGATCGGCCCCTCCCGCGGCGGTAGGGTCGTGGCCGTCGCCGGTCACCCGGATGACGAGCGCGTCTTCTTCCAGGGCTCGGCGGGAGGGGGGGTGTGGAAGACGGAGGATGGCGGCATCCAGTGGCGGAACGTCTCCGATGGGTTCTTCGACACCGGGTCGGTGGGCGCCATCGCGATCTCCGAATCGGCGCCGGACGTGGTGTACGTCGGCATGGGCGAGACGTGCATCCGCGGGAACGCCTCGATCGGAGACGGCGTGTACCGGTCCGACGACGGAGGCGCGACCTGGCGCCACCTGGGGCTCGAGGAAACGCTCCAGATCGCCCGTATCCGGGTCGACCCGCGGGACCCCGACGTCGCGTACGTGGCCGCGCTCGGGAACGCCTGGGGTCCCAGCGAGGCGCGCGGGGTGTACCGGACGCAGGACGGCGGCCTTACGTGGAAGAAGGTCCTGTACCGGGATGTGAACAGCGGCGCCATCGATCTCGAGCTCGATCCCTCGAATCCCGACGTGCTGTACGCCTCGCTTCTCGAGCTGCGGCGCTTCCCGTGGGGATTCCGGAGCGCGGGCCCGGGCACCGGCCTGTTCAAGAGCACCGACGGCGGGGACACGTGGACGGAGCTGACCGACCGTCCCGGACTCCCGGGCGGGCCCAAGGGGCGCATCGGGATCGCCGTGTCGCCCGCGAACCCGCGGCGCGTGTGGGCGATCATCGATGCGGAGCTCGGGAAGAAGGGGCTGTTTCGCTCCGATGACGCGGGAGCGACGTGGACGCGGGTGAACGAGAACGCCGACCTGCTGCAGCGTCCCTGGTACTACGACCACGTGTTCGCCGACCCGGCCGACGAGAACACCGTATGGGTCCTCAACGTGCGGGCCTGGAAATCCACCGATGGCGGGGAGACGTTCCGGGTCGTCTCGACGCCGCACCCGGATCACCACGACCTGTGGATCGACCCGCGGAACCCGGACCGCATGATCCAGGGGAGCGACGGCGGGGCGTCCGTCAGCTTCGATGGCGGTCGGTCCTGGTCGGGGCTGCTCAACCAGTCGACCGCGCAGCTGTACCACGTGGTGGCCGATCGGCGCACCCCGTATCGGGTGTACGCCGCGCAGCAGGACAACACCACCATCTCGGTCCCCAGCCGCTCGGACCTCGGGCGCATCACCATCGAGGACTGGTACACGGTGGGCGGCGGAGAGGACGGCTACGTGGCGGTCAACACGGCCGATCCCGACATCGTGTACGCGGGCGATCACCACTGGGTGAACCGCTACGACCACCGGACCGGGCAGGTGCGCGACATCTCCCCGAATCCGGAGACGCACTACGGGTGGGGATCGGCGGACATCAACTACCGGTTCTGGTGGACGTTCCCGATCATGACGTCGCCGCACGATCCGCACGTCCTGTACGTGACGTCGCAGTTCGTGCACCGCAGTAGCGACGAGGGGCAGACGTGGAACGTCATCAGCCCCGACCTGACGCGGGCCGATCCCCGGACGCTCGAACGGACCCCCTCGTACGACGAGCCGGAGACCGGGGAGTACTGGGGGCCGATCACCCGGGAGGCGTACGGGCCGGAGTGGTACGCGACGATCTTCGCGTTCGCCGAGTCGCCGATGACGCCGGGGGTGCTGTGGGCAGGCTCGGACGACGGTTACATGCACCTGTCACGCGACGGCGGGGCGAACTGGACCGATGTCACCATCCCCGACCTGCCCGAGTTCGCGCTCGTGTCGATCATCGAACCTTCGCATCACGATCCCGCGACCGCCTACGTGGCCGCCACGCGCTACAAGCTGTCCGACTACACCCCGTACCTGTATCGGACCCGCGACTACGGGTGGACGTGGACCCGGATCACGACCGGGATCCGGGAGGATGACTTCACGCGCGTCATCCGCGAGGATCCCGTGCGTCCCGGGCTCCTGTACGCGGGCACCGAGCGCGGCGTGTACGTGTCGTTCGACGCCGGCGACAGGTGGAGCTCGCTCCGTCTGAATCTGCCGGTCGTCCCGGTGCACGACCTGGCGCTGGTCGACGGTGACCTCGTGGCCGCCACGCACGGCCGCTCGTTCTGGATCCTCGACCACGCCGAGCTCCTCCGGCAGCTCGACGAGGTGGATCCGGCGGCCGTCGTGCAGCTGTTCCGCCCTCCGAGGGCGATCCGGTACAACCCGGGGGCCTCGCGGGCGGGTCTGTTCTCCACGGCGGGAAGGCCGGACGCCGGGGACCCGGCGGGTGCGAACCCGCCGGATGGCGTCGTGATCCCGTACTACCTGCGAGGCGCGACGCGGGGACCCGTGACGATCCGCATCCTCGCCGGGGCGGACACCCTGCGCGTGTTCTCGAGCGGCGAGGGCGCGCCGCCGGCAGGCGGTCCGCCGTCCTTCGGTCGCGCCGGGCGCAGGGGCGCGGTAGGTGCCGAGCGCGGCGTGAACACGTTCGTATGGGACATGCGCGTGGCCCCGGCCGACGTGATCGAAGACGCGGTGTTCCAGGGCAGCCCCGCGGGGCCGCTGGTCCCGCCGGGCACGTACGAGGTGGAGCTCGAGGTGGAGGGGCGCACGTGGCGCCAGCCGTTCGAGATCGTCCGGGACCCGCGCATCGAATACACGGACGAGGACCTGCTGGAGCAGTTCGAGTTCCTCGTCGATGTGCGAGACCGGTTGACCCAGACCATGGACCTCGTGCGGCGCATCCGACGCATGCGCACCGCCGCCGACTCGGTCGTCGAGCGTGCGGGCCGCGCCGAGGAGCTCGACGTCGCGCTCGGCCGGCTGAACGACCGGCTGTACCCGATCGAGGAGCGGCTGGTGCAATACCGGGCCCGTGCGGGTCAGGACCTGATCGCGCAACCGACGGCGATCGACAGCAAGCTCGCCCGGCTGCTTTCGTTCGCCGGCATGGCCGACGCGCCTCCCACCGGGGGCCAGCGCGAGCTTCTGGGGCGGCTCGAGCTGGGGATCGAGGAGCGGGCGAGGGCGATCGCCGATATCGAGGAAGGTGCGTACAGGGATCTCATCCGCCGCGCCACCGCGCTCGTTCCGTAGGGGCCGACCGCGGCCCCGGCTGCGCGGGCACGCGCGGCCCGCATCCTGCTGGCAACCCGATCGACGCATGGATTCGGGCGCGCACCGCCAGGCGGGCTCCTCGCGGTTCGCACGACATCACCTCGATGCGCCGGGTCGGGTCGGGATGACGGAACACGGACGATGGCCTACGGTCGCCGCCGGGACGGGCGCACCCGCCGCCCGGGCGGCACCGGGGACGGGCTCCCCCGAAGCGCCCGCGGCGGACGCCAAGCGGCACGCCCAGCCCGAACCGCCGCGCTCCGCCTGAGCGCCCGTCGCTCCGCGTGTGGTACGCCGCAGGTACCCTGTCCCGCTGGGTGGTGTTCACCGCCCTCCTCATCCTGGCCGGGGCCGTGGCGTTCCGCGTCCTCGTCCTGCGGGCCGCCGAGGAGCGACCACCCGGCTCGTCGGGCCCCGGGCCGAGCGAGATCGAGGTCGCGCGGCTGGGGGGCTTCGCCGGGTTGCTGCTGGTCGGCGGGGCCGCGGGACGGCTCGCGGCGCAGCTCGCGGTGTTCCACGACCCGGCCGAGCCCCTCCTCTCGCAAGCGGGCGTCCTGCTCGGCACCACGACGTGGGGTGCGGCGTGGATCGCGCAGGTGGCCCTCGGGCTCCTCGCGTGGCCGACCTTCCGCGTCGCCCGTCGGCGAGGCTGGGGGTGGGCCGCCTCCGCCGCGGTCGCGATCGCCGCTGCCGTCACGCCCGCCTTCTCGGGGCACGCGTACGGGTCCGGCCGTCTCACCGCCGCAGCCGTGGCCGGCGATGCCGTGCACGTCGTGGCGGGTGGGGCATGGCTGGGCACGCTGGCCGTGATGGCCTCGGTGACGGCGGCCGCGCGGCGCGCCGGGACACCGCCCGGCGGGGAGAAGCTCGTCGTGTGGATCGACCGTTTCTCCCCACTGGCCCTCGTCTCCGCGGCGCTCATCGGGGCCTCCGGGGTATTCGCCGCCTGGCTCCACCTCGACCCCGTCTCGTCGCTGTGGATGACGCCCTACGGTCAGCGGCTCCTGGTGAAGGTCGGGATCCTCGGCGTGGTGCTCGCGCTCGGGGCCTGGAACTGGAGGCGCTCCAGGGCTCGGATCTCGCTGCGCGGGGATCCGGCGCGACTGCCGGCGTCGGTGGCGTTCGAGCTCCTGGCGGGTGCCGCGATCCTGGTGATTACGGCCGTCCTCGTCACGACCCCGCTGCCGGGGCAGTGAGCCCGTCGGCGGGCGCCAGCGGGTTGCGGCGCCCGCCCACGGGCCGCGCGCCGTCAGCGCCGCGTCTGGATCGCGATCGCTCCGATGTAGCCGTCGCCGCCGTACCGCGCGGAGGCCTCGGTGCGGCTCAGGATGTCGATCTGCTTGACCTCGTCGATCGACATCGAGCGCAGGTAGTTGACCGCATCCGCCTGCAGGCGGTCATCGATGTACAGCTGGATCCCCGAGTACCGCGTGTTACCCGAGAGGCTCGCCGTCCCGTCCACGCCGCGACCGTCGAACACGATCTGCTCTCCGCCCGAGATGCGCTCGAAGCGCAGCCGGTGGTGCTGACGGAGCAGCTGATACACGCTCATCTCCGGCAGCGCGGCCAGATCCTCGGCCCGGATGACGGTGGAGTTGAACGCGCGTCCCGTGCGTGCCTCTTCGTCGATCTGGACCTCTTCACTCGGCTGCTCCTCGCCCGCCAGGCTGAGTGCGAGGTCGTGCTGCTGCAGCGTGACATCGGTGGTGAAGGGGACCGGTGTGCCGCGGCGCGCGCCCAGCGTCGCCCTCACCTGCATGTCCAGCTCCTGCGGCAGCCCGCAGATGATGTACACGCCCTCGAGATCCGTTCGCGCCGTGGCGCGCTGTCGGATGCCGTCGGCCACCCAGCTGGCGACGACCTCGGCGCCGGGGAGGATCATCCCGGACTCGGAATCGGAGACGATGCCGACTACCGCCGCCTCGATGTCGGCATCCCCCTCGGGGCAGAAGTCGGTCAGCGTTTGTCCGCGGAGGGCGGCCGGCAGCACGCACGCGGCGGCCGCGACCAGGAACGGGATGGGTACGGAACGGGAACCGGGATACCGCATGCTGACCTCGCCGCTGGAACTCATCGAACGACCACTGGCGCCCTTTCGGGGCACCGCCACACAATAGAAACGTACGACACTCGGATGCGACTCGCTCGCGCTGCCGGGCGAGCGAACTCCAGCACGGAGCGGGGGATCATACTCGTGAAAGCCCACAAGGTGCCCGGGCCGGGCCATCAGGTGCGCGGGAGGGCGCGCTAGGATGTCGGGGGTCGATCGACGGGAGTTCCTGCGAGCCGCGGGCGTGTATGCGGGGGCCGCCATCCTCGCCCCCTCGATGTCGGGGCTCGTGGCGTGCGCGCGTGAAGCCGGGGGTCGCGTGACCCGCCGCACCGCCTACGGATACGGGCCCCTCGTCCCGATGGGGGAGGAGCTCGCGCTGCCCGCGGGGTTCCGATACGTGAAGCTCGGGGTCGAGGGCAGCCCGATGTCGAGCGGGGCGCCGACGCCGCGCGCGCACGACGGGATGGCGTCATTCGCCATGCCGGGAGATCGGATCCGCCTCGTCCGCAACCACGAGGACAAGAACCCGCCCGGGGTCGCCCGGGTGCTCGACGACCCCGAGCGGGCCTACGATCCGACCGCCGGGGGGGGGACCACGACGCTCGAGCTCCGGGTCGACGCGGCCGCCGGCCCCGTGATCGAGCGCGACTTCGTGAGCCTGTGCGGCACGACGGTGAACTGCGCGGGCGGCCCCACGCCGTGGGGCGCGTGGCTGAGCTGCGAAGAGACCACGCAGGGACTCGCGCGCGGATGGCGCCGGCCGCACGGGTACGTGTTCGAGGTGCGTGCGGATGCCGACGCGCCCGGGCCTCCCGTGCCGCTCCGGCACATGGGGCGCTTCGTCCACGAGGCGGTGGCCGTGGACCCCGTCACCGGGGTCGTGTACGAGACCGAGGACGTGAACCGCCGGGCCGGATTCTATCGGTTCACCCCGAACACGCCCGCGGTGCTGCGGGACGGGGGCCGGCTCGAGATGCTGGCCATCGACGGAGATCCGGAGGCGGACCTGCGCGCCGGTCGGCGGGTGGGCGAGCGGCTGCCCGTGACGTGGGTGGAGATCCCGGATCCCGACCCGGCCGACGCGGAATCCCAGCTCTCGGCGGTGTACCTCCAGGGCCGGCAGCGCGGCGGCGCGCGCCTGTCCCGTCTCGAGGGCTGCTGGGCGGGCGACGACAGCATCTACTTCCACTCGACCAACGGGGGCGATGCGCACAGCGGGCAGGTGTGGCGCTACCTGCCGCGCGAGCACGAGCTGATGCTGGTGTTCGAGTCCCCCGATCCGGAGGTCCTCGACGGGCCCGACAACGTGACCGTCAGCCCGCAGGGCGGGGTAGTGATCTGCGAGGACGGATCGGACGGAAACCACCTCCGGGGCCTCACCCCCGATGGCCAGATCTTCGATCTGGCGCGCAACATCCTCAACACCCGGGAGTTCGCCGGCGCCTGCTTCAGCCCCGACGGACGCCTCCTGTTCGTCAACATCCAGGGCGACCTGGACTCCTTCGGGCCCGGCAACCTCGGCATGACGCTCGCCATCTGGGGGCCGTGGGAGGACGGTCCGCTGTAGGGTCGCGGGACGACAGGACACCGCCGGCCCACTGTCGATGTCGCGTCAGCCGCCGCCGTCCGGCTCGTCCCCCGGCCAGCGCGGTGTGGCCAGCCTCAGCGGGATGAGGATGCGTGCGACGCGCTCGAAGAACACGTAGTCCCAGGCCCAGTTGAGCAACACGGCGAAGCGGTTGCGGAAGCCGATCAGGTAGACGATGTGGACGCCCAGCCACAGCAGCCAGGCCGGAAACCCGGTGAAGTTGCGTCCGGCGAGGCGGGCCACCGCGGCGTTGCGGCCGATCACCGCGAGAAGCCCCTTGTCGCGGTAGTGGAACGGGATCGGCGGCTCGTCCCGCAGCGCGCGGCCGATGTTGACCGCGGCGTGCTCGCCGCCCTGCATGGCCACCTGCGCGAGCATCGGGAGCGTTTCGCCATCCTCGGACGTGCGCGCGATGTCGCCCACCGCGAACACCTCGTCGTGTCCCGGGACCTGGAGCGTCGGCCGTGTCTCGATCCGGCCGTCGCGGCCGGCCGGGAGTCCCCAGCTGCCGGCCTCGGGCGCGCCGCGCACGCCCGCGGTCCAGGCCACCGTGTCGCCGGCTATCTCCGAGCCGCTCTCGCCGGTCCGGATCCCGATCTGCCCCGCCGCCACGCGCTCGACGAGCGTGCCGAGTCGCACCTCGACCCCCATGCGCTCGAGACGGCGCCGCGCGTACGCGCCCAGGGGCTCGGGCAGCGCGGTGAGCAGCCGGTCGGCTGCTTCGATGAGGACGACGGAAGCCTCGCCCCGGATCGCCGGATAGTCCTTGCGGAGCGGACCTCGGATCAGCTCCGACAGGGCGCCCGCGAACTCGACCCCGGTCGGGCCTCCGCCGATGATCAGGAAGCGCAGAATGGCCGCGCGTCGATCCGGGTCGGGCTCGTGCATGGCGGCTTCGAAGCGCGCCAGCACGTGGCTGCGCAACGCGATCCCGTCTTCCAGCGTCTTGAGCGGGAAGGCGTGTTCGCGCACGCCCGGGATCGCGAAGTCCCATGCGACGGTCCCGGGGGCGAGGACGAGATAGTCGTAGGCGTAGACACCACGCGCCGTGTGCACGAGCTTTCGGTCCACATCGACGTTGCGGACGGAGGCATGCAGGAACTGGAGGTTCTCCTGGCCCCGGACGATGGTGCGCACCGGGCGGGCGATCGCGAACGGCTCCAGCTCGGCCGCTCCGACCTGGTAGAGGAGAGGGAGGAAGGTGTGGAAGTTGTTTCGGTCGATCAGCGTGACGTCGACCTTCGCGCGGTGGAGAGCGCGCGCTGCCCACAGACCGCCGAACCCGGCACCGATCACCACCACCTTGGCACGACTCACGACGGGGCCCCCCTCCGCGCCGTCCCGGCGCCGTCTCGGCCGGACACGCCGCGCGTCTCCGGGGCTTCGCGCCTCGCGGCGCCGCTCCTCGTCGCCGTGCTCGCCGCGTGTGCGGGCCGCGCGCCCGAGCCGGCCGTCACCCCGCTCCCGTCCGTCGAGGTCGGGTGGTCCGAGACCGGAGTCGCCTCGTGGTACGGCGAGCCGTTCGACGGGCGCGCCACGGCGTCCGGGGAAGTGTACGACATGGACCGCCTCACCGCCGCCCACCGCCGCCTGCCGTTCGGAACCGTCGTCCGGGTCGAGAATCGCGACAACGGGCGCAGCGTGGAGCTCCGTGTCACGGACCGGGGCCCGTTCGCCAGGGACCGCATTCTGGACGTGTCGCGCGCCGCCGCGCGCGCCCTGGGGATGATCGGTCCGGGCACCGCCCGCATCCGGCTGACCGTCGTGGCTCCGGGTGGCGATCCGGTGGCCGTGCGTGGCGGGTGCGTGGTCGTCCAGGTGGGCGCGTACCGCGAGCGGGCACTCGCCGAGGCCCGCGCCGAGACGCTCGAGGCGGCCGGCTACGAGGCCGCGATCGAGCCGGCCGACCCCTGGTATCGCGTCACGGTCGGACCGTACCGCGCCTCCGCAGAGGCGGAGACCGCGCGCGCCGCGCTCGACGGGTTCGTCCGCGCCTGCCCCTGACCGTCACGGGGACCCCTCGGAACCCCGATGTGACGAAAGCCGCCTTCGACTCGTGGTCTCAAGCGGAGCCCCCGGCGCGTTCTCCACTGGCGGCCGCATGGAACCCCAGGGCGGTCGCCGGTTCTCAGGCTGGACACGTCGGTGGCGGAGTCCCGGAGGTCCGGGTAGCTTCTGCGGCCCTCCCGGGAGATCTCCGCCTCGCGAAGGGTCGCCCTCGCCGGGCCCCCGGGCGATGTCGGTTTTCGGAGGATCTATGGTTCGGAGACGTTTGCCGTTCGGTTGGCTTCTGGCCTTCGCCGCTCTCCTCGGCCCCGCGGCCGGGGCCCTCCACGCGCAAGCGGGGCGCTACTTCGGGCGGAACAAGGTCGTCTATCGGTCGTTCGACTTCCAGGTCCTCAAGACCGAGCACTTCGACATCTACTACTACGACGCGGAGGCCGACGCGGCCGAGATGGCCGGCCGGATGGCCGAGCGCTGGTACGCGCGTCTGTCGCGGGTCCTCAACTACGAGTTTCGGCAGCGGCAGCCGATCATCCTGTACGCGGACCATTCCGACTTCGAGCAGACCAACGCGACGCCGACCCAGATCGACGAGTCGACCGGCGGGTTCACCGAGATCCTCAAGCGGCGTGTGGTCCTGCCCCTCGCCGGCCCCATCGCCGAGACCGACCACGTGCTCGGGCACGAGCTCGTGCACGCCTTCCAGTTCGACATGACGGGTCAGGGGCCCGGCGCGGTCGGTCTGGATGTGCCCGGCGCCGTCCGCCTCCCGCTGTGGTTCATCGAGGGAATGGCCGAGTACCTGTCGATCGGTCCCATCGACCCGTTCACGACCATGTGGATGCGAGACGGGCTCGATCTGGAGGAAGGCTTCCCGACCATTCCGGACCTGAGGAACACGAAGTACTTCCCCTACCGGTACGGCCACGCGCTGTGGTCCTACATCGGCGGAAACTTCGGCGACGACAAGATCGGTCGCATCCTCAACCTGGCGGGGCGCACCGGGACCGCGATCGGCGCCCTGGAGGCGGTGCTCGAGATGCCGATCGAGGATCTCTCCGAGCGGTGGAAGAACGAGCTCCAGACCTATTTCGCGGGGATGCGGGAGGAGACCCGGGAGCCGGATGCCTTCGGGCGGCGCGTCATCTATCCGGAGGAGGGTGAGCGGGAGCTCAACCTCGGCCCGGCCCTGAGCCCCGACGGCAACCAGCTCATCTACTACTCCGAGCGCGACCTGTTCGCGATCGAGATGTACCTCGCCGACGCGCACACGGGAGAGGTCGAGCGCCGCCTCACGCGGAACGCGGTCGACCCCCACTTCGAGAGCCTCCAGTTCATCAACTCGGCCGGCGATTGGCACCCCGATGGACGGCACTTCGCCATCGCGGGGATCAACCGGGGGAGTCCGGTCATCAGCGTGCTCGACGTCGAATCCGACGAGATCGTGCGCGAGATCAAGCTCAAGCAGCTGGGCGAGATCTTCACTCCCACCTGGTCTCCGGACGGACGCCAGGTCGCGTTCACGGCCATGACCGGCGGGTTCATGGACCTGTACACGTTGGACATGGAGACCGAGCAGCTCACCCGGCTGACGGCCGATCCGTACGCGGACTTCCAGCCGTCTTGGTCCCCGGATGGGCGCTATCTGGCCTTCTCGACCGATCGCTTCGGGACGGATCTCGACCTGCTGGTGGCGGCGCCCTACCAGCTCGCCCTGTACGACCTGCAGACGGGGCAGATCGAACAGCTGCCGAGCTTCGAGGACCAGCGGCACAACATCAACCCGCAGTGGTCCCCGGACGGTCGCAGCCTGTACTTCGTCTCCGACCACGACGGGATCTCGAACCTCTACCGGCTGGACATGGACACCCGGCAGACCTACCTCGTCACCGACCTGTGGACGGGGGTCAGCGGTCTGGCCAACCTGAGCCCCGCGATCTCCGTGGCGCGCGGCACGGGCGAGGTCGCGTTCAGCGTGAACAAAGGCGGGCCGTTCAGCTACCAGATCTTCGTGGCGGACGACCCGAAGGTCCTGGCCGGAGAGCCGGCGCCCGAGCGGCTCGTCCAGGTGGACGCGTCGGTCATTCCGCCGCGCGAGCGCGTATCCACCAACCACCTCGATCTGCTCCACAACGCGCGCCTGGGTCTGGCGGACCCGATCACGTTCGAGGACACGGACTACCACTCGTCGCTGTCGCTCGACTTCATCTCGCAGCCCACGCTGGCCTTCGGGGCGAGCGATTTCGGAGTGTTCTTCGCCGGTGGCGCCAGCCTGTACTTCAGCGATCTGCTCGGCAACCGGACGCTCCAGACGCTCGTTCAGATCAATACGGCGCTCGGCAACATCACGCAGGCGACCGCCGCGCTCGTCGGGTACGAGAACCTCTCGTCGCGCTGGAACTGGGCGTTCGTGGGCGGGCAGGTCCCGTTCATCACGCGCCAGTTCGCCTTCCAGCAGGGGCAGACGCCGGAGGGTCGCACGGTCAACCTGTTCCGCGAATACCGCTTCTTCGAGATCGATCGCGAGCTGACCGGGATCGTGGCCTATCCTTTCAACCGCGCGTCGCGGATCGAGTTCTCGGCGTCGGCCCGTCAGATCGACTTCGCGGCGGAGATCCAGGAGTTCGGGTACGACGCGTTCACCGGAGAGGTCCTGATCGACCAGAGCCAGGACCTGCCCGACTGCGCGCCGGATGCCACCCTGTTCCAGGGGTGCTCGCCCGGCGCCATGTACCTGGCGAGCGGGAGCGCCGCGCTGGTGTACGACACGTCGATCTGGGGCGGCACCAGCCCGGTCCTGGGGCAGCGCTACCGGTTCGAGGTCGAGCCCTCGGTGGGCACGCTGAACTACGTGACGCTGACCGGCGACTTCCGACGCTACTTCCGGGTCGCTCCGTTCACGCTGGCGGGGCGGGCCCTCCACTACGGCCGCTGGGCGGGGGGTTCGGACGATCCGCGGCTGGGCCGGCTGTTCCTCGGCAGGCCGTCCCTCGTCAGGGGCTACACGGACGGGTCGTTCGACATCGCCGAGTGCACCGGTGTGGGGGGGCAGGTCGGGTTCTTCAGCTGCCCGGTGTTCGAGCAGCTGATCGGGAATCGCGTCGCGGTCGGCAACGTCGAGCTCAGGCTGCCGCTCCTCGGCGGGCTGGGGGTGATCCCCGCGCCGGGCGTCCCGCCGATCGAGATCGGTGCCTTCTACGACATCGGCAAGGCGTGGACGAACGACTCGGACCCCAACTGCCAGCTCGAGAACGGCTGCGGCTTCTCGAATCGGGACTGGGTCGACAGCGCCGGGTTCCTCGCGCGCCTCAACCTGTTCGGGTTCGCGATCGGAGAGCTCGACTTCGTGCGTCCGTTCGACCGGCCGGACAAGGGGTGGATCTGGCAGTTCAGCCTCACGCCGGGCTTCTGATGGAACGGACCCGACGCGTGCGGTCGCCCTGCAGGATCATCCGAACCGGGCGGAGGGAGGCGACGAGGCCGTGACGCTGATCATCAACTGGCTCATCAACGCGGCCGCGCTGTACGTCGCGGCCTCCCTGATCCCCGGGGTCACGGTCGAGGGGACGTCGGCGCTGCTGTTCGCGGCCCTGGTCATCGGGCTGGTGAATGCGGTGATCCGCCCCATTCTCGTGTTCCTCACGCTCCCGATCACCGTGCTGACGCTCGGTCTGTTCTACTTCGTGCTCAACGGGCTCATGCTCTACCTGGCGGCGGCGCTCACCCCCGGCTTCGCGCTGGCGGGCCTCGGGAGCGCGATCGTCGGGGCGCTGGTGATGTCGATCGTCGCGACGCTCCTCCATCTGTTCGTGAAACCGCCCCGCAAGCGGGACTGACTCACCCGTCCTCGATGCGCACCCGCAGCCGGCGGTGTGCCGCGCGCAGGGCGGCCTCCACGTCCTCAGGCCCCGGGCCCCGCGCGAACACGAACCCCAGGTAGCGGTTGCCGCGCGGCAGGGTCTCGATGCGCTGGCCGGGGTGGACGGTGAGCGTGACGTCCTCGATGCCCGCCACCGCACGCGCCTCGTGGACCCCATCGAGGCCCCGGAACACCCCGGAGCGCGGGATCGGGATCATCAGCGCCCCCGAGGCCCGCCGCGCGACCGGGTCCGGCACACGTCGCCCGAGCGCGTGGAGCAGCACCAGCTCCTCGAGGGCCGTTCCGGTCCGTACCTCGAACAGTCGGGCGCACTGCCCCCCGATCGTGCGCGGCGCGATCTCGATCGGCCACACGCCGGTCTCGTCGAGCCTCAGCTCGGCATGCACGGGCCCTTCACGAAGCCCGATGTGGTTCGCCACGCGGCTCACCGTGTCGACGATCTCGCGCTGGAGGAGATCGGGGTGGCGGGAGGGCGCCACGAACATGGTCTCCTCGAAGTACGGTCCGGTGAGCGGATCGGGCTTGTCGAGGATGGCCAGCGTGCGGAGCGCGCCGTCGATCAGCAGACCTTCGAGCGCGACCTCGTCGCCCGGGATGTAGCTCTCGACGAGGAGCCACGCACCGGCGTCGTGGCCGGGGCCCGGGCGTGGCGGCGTCCCCGTCCCGCCGCCCCGTTCCGCGGAGCCTCGCGCCACACGGGCCGACTCCCGAAACGCGCGCACGAACTCCTCGGGATCGTCGGCCCGGATGACGCCCCGGCTGGCCGACATGGAGACCGGCTTGATGACGCACGGGAACTCGATCCGTGTCGCGAGGGCCTCCGGATCCTCGCCGGCATCGGCGACCAGGAATCGGGGCGAGGGAACGTCGAGGCTCGACAGGGCGGCCCGAAACCGGTCCTTGTGGCGGCAGCAGGTGACGGCTTCGACCGTGTTGCCTCGAAGCCCGAGCGCCGCGGCCAGGGTGGCCGCGAGCACGACTCCGTCATCCTCCGCGGCGACGACCGCGGCGAGCCGGCGGCGGCCGTGGAGGCGCTCCACCACCGCGCGGGAGGCCTCCACATCTTCGAAGTCGAGCGCGATCGTCGAGTCCGGAGCCTCGTCGCCGAGTGCGTTCCGATGGTCGCTTCCCACCGTCACCGCGACGCCGAGACGCCCGGCCGCCTCGAGGAAGGCGCCCGCCCGGTAGCTGGCCGAGGTGATCAGGAGCAGGATGCGGTCCGGATCCGTCATCGTCCTCCGTGTCCGATCCGACGTACGGGCCACCGCGTGCGGGTGGTGGCGTTCCGGGTGGCGGCCGCTCCACCCGCCCGGGTGCTACTTGGCGGACGTGAAGTAGGGGTTGTCGCCGGCGGCGTGGTCGGTCACGTCGCGCACATCGAGGATCTCGGGTGCCGCCTCCTTGATGAGCTGCTTGATGCCCTGCGTGAGCGTCACCGAGGCCATCCCGCAGCCCTGGCAGCCTCCGCCCATCTGCACGTAGACGATGTCGTCGCGCACGTCGACGAGCCGCACGCGTCCGCCATGCGTGGCCACGCCCGGATTGATGCGCTCGTCGATCACTCTCCGGATCCGATCCACGAGCGGCCCCTCCAGCGGCTCGGAGCCGAGCGGCTTCAGGTTGGGATTGTCGAACTGGAAGCCCGCGCCCTGGAGCGAGTCGACCCAGTCGATCCGGGTCCCGTCGAGAATCTTGGCGCTCTCCGGGTCCACCACCACGTCGAACCCACCCCCGTCCAGCAGGAGATCGCAGTCCTCGCGCTCGTGCGACTCGATGAGCGCCATCTCGTACTGCGGCGCCACCGGGCTCGCGTTCTGGACGCTGACGCGCACCGCGAGCCCGTCCACCGGGTCGTCCTCGATGAACGCCCGGATGCGCTCCCGGGCCTCGTCGGAGAAGCTGATCTGTACGCCTTCGGTCATGTAATCGCTCCCTGCCCTCGGCCGGCCCGCGTCACCCGCCCAGCACCGCCCGGGTCACGAACCACAGGTTCGCGGGACGCTCCGCCATCCTCCGCATGAAGTAGGGATACCATTCGGTACCATACGGTACGTAGATGCGAACGTGGTACCCGCCGGCGCGCAATTGGGTCTGCATCTCGCGCCGGACCCCGTACAGCATCTGGAACTCGAACCGCTCGATCTCGACCGCGTGCGATTCCACGAAGCTCCGCGTGGCCTCGATCATGGACTCGTCGTGCGTGGCGATCGCCACCGGCGGCACGCCGCCCACCAGGGGCCGGCCATCGGCGCCCTGGAGGAGCCGACGCGCCAGGTGCACGAAGTTGGCGTCTATGTCCGCCCGGCGCTGGTAGGCGACCGACGCCGGCTCCTTGTAGGCGCCCTTGCACAGCCGCACCGCGCCGCCCTCGCGGATCAGCGCCTCCACATCGCGCTCGCTCCGGTGCAGGTACGACTGGATCACGATTCCTACCCGGTCGTGATCGGCGCGCACGCGTCGAAACACCTCGAGCGTGGCTGCCGTGTGGCTCGAGCCCTCCATGTCGATGCGGACGAACGAGTCGTGCCGCTCCGCCGTCGTCAGGATGCGCTCGAGGTTCGCCACGCACGCGTCGAGGTCGATGTCCAGCCCCAACTGGGTGAGCTTGAGGCTGATCGTGGCGCTGGCCGGGCTGTCCGCGATCCGAACGATGCTCTCCTCGTACGCGGTGGCGGCCCGCTCGGCCTCATCCAGGTCGCTTACGCTCTCGCCGAGGAAGTCGAGCGTCACCCGGAACCCCTCACCGTTGAGCTCGCGAACCGCTTCCAGAGCGGCGTCGAGGCTCTCGCCCGCCACGAACCGGTGCGCCACCCGGCGGGCGGCGCGCATCCTGAGGAGTCTGTCCTTGAGCCCTTCTCGCTCACTGAGGAAGAGAAGCGCCCTACGGAGCATAGTCGTCCGGGCTCCCGGCCTCTCCACTCGCCACGCAGCGCCGCAGATCGGACGCCGTGAACAGGACGAGGGTCCGGAGGCCCTCCGCCTCGAGCGCGGTCCGACCCCCCTCCTCGCGATCGACCAGCCCCAACACGCCCAGCACCTCGCCGCGCGCCATGTTCACCGCCTCGCACGCCTTGAGGGCCGATCCACCCGTGGTGATGACGTCCTCCACCACGACCACGCGCGCCCCCGGCTCGAAGCAGCCTTCGATCAGCTGACCCCGTCCGTGCCGCTTGGCCCGCTTGCGCACGGAGAAGGCGTGGATCGGGGTGCCGTCGCGCCAGCTCTCGCCGGCGATCGCGTAGGCCAGCGGGTCGGCTCCCATGGTGAGCCCCCCGATCGCATCGGGCGCGAGCCCCGAGGCCTGGATCGCGTCCAGCCCCACGCGTCCGAGGAGGACCTGACCCTGGGCGTGCATCGTGGTCGTGCGACAGTCGATGTAGTAGTCGCTTCGCTTGCCCGACGCGAGCTCGAAGTCACCGAGGCGAAACGACCGTTCGGCCAGGAGTCGGCACAGCTGTTCTTTCGGGGAGTTCAGCCTGTCCTCGCTCTCGTTGCTGGCCCGCCACGCGTCGCCGCGGCGGGGGGTGTCAGATCGCGTGCCGCAACGCCTCGCCGGACTCCGCCTCGCAGCGCGCGCACAACCCGTACAGCTTCATCTGGCGCGTGAGGACGTGGAACCCGGTCGCACGGGCGACGTCGTCCTGCAGACGATTGAGCTCCGGCCGGTGGAACTCGACGACGTCGCCGCACCCGGTGCAGATGAGGTGATCGTGGTGGGCGGTCCCGACGCGGGTCTCGTAGCGCTTGAAGCCCTCGTCGAAATCGTGCTCGGCGGCCAGTCCGACCTCCACCAGCAGGTTGAGCGTCCGATACACGGTCGCCTTGCCGACGTGCTCGCCCGCGTCGCGCAATCGCTCGGAGACATCGTCGGCCGACAGGTGACGTCCCGATTCGAACAGGGCGCGCGCGACCGCCTCGCGCTGGTGCGTGATGGGGAGCTGCTGCTCCTGGAGCGCCGCCCGGAACAGGCCGAGCATGATCGCCGCGCACCCGAGAGGGGGGCGTGGGGTGAGAACGGGGCTCATGGACTCCGTGGCTCGTGCGTGGGTCGTTCAGGCTTCGAGGCCGTTTCTCATCACGTTGAGAAAATAACCCGCGGTCTCACGCCTGCAACCACCGGGACTGGAAGCTGTCCCGTACCTGACGCAGCACTCGGTCGACGGGCGACGCCGGCAGGGGTGTCAGGAAGCGGTCGGAGAACCCGTTCAGGGCCCGCCGCATAGGCGTGAACGAGCTGGCCGCCTCGCGGAACAGGCCGTCGAGCGATTCGCGCCGTGCGAACGGGTCGTCGGCCGCGAGCGAGAACCCGGCCTGGCCCATCTCCTCGTAGTAGTCGAGTCCCGGGCCGCCCCTGCGATTCACCCGCGTCTCGATCCAGTCGGGGAAGAAGCCGGAGAGCCACAGCGCCAGGTTCCCGAGATGCGCACGCAGCAGGAAGGCCCGTCGCCCGCGGGTCTCCGACAGCTCTGCGAGGATGTCCACCAGGTAGTGGTATTCCCGATCGTCGTACGCGGCGATCCGGTAGGGTCGGCGCATCTCGCCGAACTGGATGAACAGCGAGGCCAGGTAGTCGGCGAGCACCCGGGACTCGACGCCCGCCTCGAGCAGCCCGTGCCGGAGCAGCACGTAGGCGACGAGCGACAGCGGCAGCCTCGAGACCCCCGCTTCCTCGAGGATCCCGCGCGCCACCGCCGGGTGATCGAGAAGCGGATCGATGCCGCGTTCCGCGACGGTCCGCTCCCAGCTGGCGACATCCTCCCCCTGCCGTTCCAGCAGGTGGACGAGAATCGCCGCCTCCGGCCTCCCGAACCGGGCTCTCACGCACGGTACGATCATCGCGACCCCCTTCGCTCGCCCCCCTGCCCACCGGCGATGGTCGATCGGCCGACCGTCACCATTGCATGCACCTCCCGTGCCGCTTCCACCGACATCGTACGTTCCCGCGCCGCACCTCGTTCCTCGCCCGCGGTCGTTTCCCCGACATCGTCCGAGAGGATAGCTTCGAGGCGTGAGGGCCCGCCGGCGGTCGGGAGGGCCGTCGAGGGGTACGAGAGAAGGTCGGCGGCAGCGACGGAGGAGATACATGCATCGATCGAAGACCCCGGCGGGCGCCCGTTGTGTGGCCTGGCTCGCCGTCCTCGCATGGGGGTGCGGAGCCGCCGACGGCGCGAACAACGACGCTTCGCCGGGGGCCGCGCCGGCCGCCGGGCAGGACTCGGCGGCCGGCGACCGGACCCCGGCGCCGGCGGGGGACCTGGTCCCCATCCGGGTGGCGGGGATCGAGATCCGGGTGGAGATCGCCGACG
Source organism: uncultured Gemmatimonadota bacterium (assembly GCA_964499635.1). GTDB lineage: Bacteria > Gemmatimonadota > Gemmatimonadetes > Palauibacterales > Palauibacteraceae > Palauibacter. Next base: position 84,586 of record CAZCLY010000008.1, read on the forward strand.
ATGACGCGGAGAGGACCCGGGGGCTCATGTTCCGGGAGTCGCTGCCCGCGGACCAGGGGATGCTGTTCGTATACACGCAGGAGCGCACGCTGTCGTTCTGGATGCGCAACACCCTCATTCCGCTCGACATCGCGTACATCGACGGGGAGGGTCGGATCGTCGACATCCAGCAGATGGAGGCGCAGGACAGCACCACGCACCCGTCACGCGGCCCCGCGATGTACGCGCTCGAGATGAACCAGGGGTGGTTCGAGGCGCACGGCGTGAAGGTCGGAGACCGGCTCGAATTCTGAACACCGCGTGCCGGGGAGGCACCGAATCGTGACACCAGAGCCAGACACGACGCCCGCGGGGAGCGGGTACCGGATCGAGCGGGACTCGATGGGCGAGATGCGGATCCCATCCGATCGGCTGTACGGGGCTCAGACGGAGCGCGCCCGCCAGAACTTCCCGATCTCCCGGCTGCGTTTCTCCCGGCGGTTCATCCAGGCGCTCGGCGCGATCAAGAAGACGGCGGCCTCGGTCAACGAGGACCTCGGTCTGCTGGACGCCGAGCGTTCGCGGGCCATCCAGCAGGCGGCCGGCGAGGTGATGGATGGAAGCCTCGATGGTCACTTCGTCCTGGACATCTTCCAGACCGGGTCGGGCACGTCGACCAACATGAACGCCAACGAGGTGATCGCGAACCGGGCCATCCAGATCCTCGGAGGCGAAGTGGGCTCGCGGGAGCCGGTGCACCCGAACGACCACGTCAACATGGGCCAGTCGTCCAACGACGTGATCCCCACCGCCGTCCACGTCTCCGCCCTCGTGGCCATCGAGCACGAGCTGCTGCCCGCGCTCGAGCTGCTGCGGGGCGCGCTGGCCGACAAGGCGCGCGAGTTCGACGGCATCCCCAAGGCGGGCCGCACGCACCTCCAGGACGCGACTCCGGTGAGGCTCGGCCAGGAGTTCGGCGGCTACGCCAGCCAGCTCGAGCACGGCATCGTTCGATTGAACTCGGTGCGCGAGTCGCTGGGCGAGCTCGCGATCGGGGGGACGGCCGTGGGCACGGGGATCAACACGCATCCCGATTTCGGCCGTCTCATGGCTTCCGGGCTCACGGAGCTTCTCGGCGTCCAGTTCACCGAGGCGCGGAACCACTTCGAGGCGCAGTCGGCGCGCGACGCGGTGGTGGAGGCCTCCGGGGCGCTCCGCACCGTGGCGGTCAGCCTCATGAAGATCGCCAACGACATCCGGTGGCTGACGTCGGGACCGCGGACGGGCCTGGGCGAGATCGAGCTACCGGCCGTGCAACCGGGCTCCTCGATCATGCCCGGGAAGGTCAACCCCGTGATGGCGGAGTCCGTGTGTCAGGTGTGCGCGCAGGTGATCGGAAACGACACGGCGATCGTGATCGGCGGTCAGGCGGGGAACTTCGAGCTCAACGTGATGATCCCCGTGATGGCCCACAACCTCCTCGAGAGCATCGAGATCCTCGGAGCGGTGTCGATCGAGTTCGCCCAGCGCTGCGTCAAGGGGATCACGGCGAACGAAGCGCGCTGTCGGCGGAACGCGGAGTCGACCGCCGCACTGGCCACGGCGCTCGCGCCCGTGATCGGCTACGACCGGGCCGCCGAGGTCGCCAAGCGCTCGCTCAGGGAGGACCGCACGCTGCGCGAGATCGTGCTCGAGGAGGAGCTCGTGGACGAGGAGGAGCTCGACGAGATCCTGGACTTCCGGGCGATGACCGAGCCGGGTCTTCCGGGCTGAGATCCGCCTCGCGGCCGCACGGGGCTCGGCGGGCGCGGCATCAGCCGTCGTCGGAGGGCCCGTCCTCGCCGAGAAGCGTCGACCGCTGGGGGAGCAGCCGGCGGGCGGTGTACGGGGCCAGGCGGTACACCTCCGGAGAGTCGGCCGGGCGCACGAGCCAGTCTCCCTGCTCCTCGTCCTGCACGAAGTGGAGCGCGATCATCAGCTGGCGACCGGTCACGTCCCCCTCGGATTCCACGAACACGTCGAGCTCTGCGTCGGGAGTCTCGAAGTCGGTGGCCGCGGCTTCCTCGTCGGTGGGAAAGCCGGAGGCGGTCAGATGCGGCAGCTGGCGGAGGAGGTCCTCGACCGCCGATGTGTCGGGCACGATCTCGCCGCCCACCCGCCAGCCTGCCTCCGTGCGGCGCAGGACGACCTCGCCGGACGGTCTGCGAATGAGGATCTCGCGTGCCATCGCCGTGTCGACCGAGGCGATCGTCCGGTCCCGCCACCCCTCCACGGCCCGACCGAGATAGCCCCCGGCGGGTCCCTCGAGGCGATACACCGGGTCCGCCCCCGGACGCCGTACGAAGTAGCCACCGGCGTGCAGGTCGCGGTGACCGAGCAGAAAGGTCATCGGTCCCCCGGATGCCGTGTATACCTCGATGCTACGGGCGCTGTCCGTCGACACCCCCATCGACGGGTGGTTGGCCGGGTTGCGTGCCACCAGGATGTCCGAGCGCAGGTCGCCGATGAGTCCGAGCAGATCGCTCACCTTGCCGGAGTCCGCCGGATGGCCGTCCACCGTCCACCCGCTCCGCCCCCGAGCCAGACGTATCGTGTCGCCCGGCTCGCCCTGGATGACATCGATGCGGGTGACGGAATCGGGCACCTCGAATGTGAAGCCCGCTCCCGCCGACACGGTTCCCGCGCGCCGGTCGTCGCGGAACAGCCGCGGCAGCAGCCAGAGCGCCACCGCTGCACCGAGCAGGATGGCGATCCACTTGAGCTGTCGGGGATTCATACGAGCGCTCCTCCCGGCTCGTACACGCGAAGTTGGTTCTTCCTCCGCCGAGCGAGCCTCAGCATCCCGAACAGCACGAACAGGATCGGGACGCCCGCGAGATTGCCGAACTTGGCGAGGTCGCGCTCGAAGTCGGATCCGAACAGGAGCCGCGGAGGCGAGCGGTCCTTCGAGCGGATCGTGATCAGGGCCTCATCCTGGGCCAGCCAGTCGACCGCGTTCTGGAAGAACACGAGACCGCCGATCCCCTGCGGCGACTGCCGGACGGTGGCGTCGGCGATGAGGTTCGGAGTGCCCGCGACCACGAGCCGCGCCCCGGAGTCGCCGATGTACGCCACCGCCAGCGTCTGGGGCTCGAGGAACTCCGGCGACACCAGATTGTCCCAATCCTGGGTCGCCTGGATCGACACCGGGGTGCGCAGCTGGCCCGCGAAGCGCGTCGTCGTGAGGAGGGGGGTCACCTGCGCGCTGTCGGCCTCGTCGACCTTGACCGGGCTCGACCAGTGCATGGGGACGCTCCCGAGGTCCTGAACGATGATGTGGTTCGAGGCGGGCTGTGCGAGCAACCACAGTGGATAGGGAGCGATCACGTACCCCCCCCCGCCGCCGGGCAGCTGGACCGCCTCGTTGGCCTGCATGTCGTACGCCAGCGTCGGCGTGACCGAGAGGCCGTGGTCCGCCAGGAGCGAGTCGAGCACCGGGTGGAAGGCCGGGCCGGCCTGCATCGCCTGGGGGTTGGGCTGTGTTCCGCCCATGAGCAGGAAGAGGCTACCACCCACGTCGAGGAACCGGCGGAGCGCATCTCCCTCCTCCTCGCGGAGCGGAGACTGCGGCCCCACGATGACCACGACCGAAACCGAGTCCGGTACGGCGTTGGTGGCCGAGTCGAGGAGCAGCGTCTCGACGCCGTACTGGGAGCCGAGCCGCTGGGCGCCGATCTGCATCTGGTTCTGTGCGGACAGCTCCCCGTGCCCCTCGAGGAGGGCCACGCGGGGCCGTTCCTCCACCACGAGCGAGCGGATCATCGAGGCGAGCCGATACTCGAGATCCTCGGCGTGCTGCACGAGGGGAATGACGTCGTTGTCCCCCGCGTACTCGACGGCGATGCCCAGGTACCCCTCCCGCGTCGTGAGCTGACCCTCGCCCACCACGTTGAAGCGCGCCGGCTCGATGTTGAGCATGCTCGCCTCCTGCTCCGCATCGGGATCATCGTCCGGAGACACCTCGACGAGGCTCACGTTCGATCCCCCCGCGGCGTCGATGTCGCGCAGCAGATCCTCGATGTCGCGTCTCAGGGGCGCGTACTCGGGCGGCAGCTGATCGGAACGGAAGAACTTGATCGTCACGAGGTCATCGAGACCCCCGAGCAGGTCCCGCATGGGCCGTGAGAGGGTGTACACCTTGCCCGGCGTCAGATCGAGACGCCCCCGGATCTGGCCGCCGGCCAGCGCCGCGAACACCGCGAGACCCACCAGACCGAGCGTTCCCACCTGCAGCCGTCGGTACGCCTCTCGCTCGCGGCTCAGGCGCGGCCGCATCAGCGACCCGTACGTGAGCGCCAGGAAGGCGGCGGTGAGGGCCGCGAAGTACAGCACGTCGCGCAGGTCGATCACCCCGCGGCCGACGTTCTCGAAGTGCCCCAGGATCCCGAGCCGCGCCGCCACAATCGCCAGGGCGCCGGGGAGGCCGAGCGACACGGCGTCGAAGCCGATCAGGAACAGCGCGAACATGATCGTCACCCCGAGGATGAACGCGGTAACCTGATTCTCGGTGAGCGACGAGGCCCACAGCCCGATGGCGGTCATCGCCGCGATCAGGAAGGCGGAGCCCACGTACTGCGCCACGATCACGCCGCTCTGCAGATCGGCGCCCATCGACAGGCCCAGCGGGACGCCGATCGTGCCCGCCATGGCGATCAGCATGAACAGGTACACGCCGAGGAACTTGCCGAGCAGGAACTCGAGCACCGAGACGGGCTGCGCGAGGATCAGCTCCAGCGTGCCGCCGTGCCGCTCCTCGGCCAGCGTGCGCATGCACACGGCCGGTATGAAGAACAGCAGGAACCAGGGCAGGAGGCCCATCATGGGCCGCAGGGATGCCTCGCCGATGAGGTACGCGTCGCGAAAGAAGAGGAAGAAGTTCAGCCCCAAGAAGACGACCAGGAGGATGTAGGCGGTCGCGTGGTCGAAGTAGCTCGACAGCTCCCGGCGGGCCACCGCCCACACGCGACCGATCATCGAGTGTCCCCGGCTTCGTGGCCCTCGCCGGCGGCGCCCGACGTCGGGTCGCCCGCCGGGTCGGGGGCCCCGGGGCCCGCGTCTTCCGCCGGGGCCCGCGTGAGCTCGTGGAACAGCTCCTCGAGGCTCTCGTGCTCGATATGGAGCTCCCACAGCGGCCAGCCGCGGGCCGCGGCGAGGCGGAAGATCTCGGGCCGCGGATCGTCGCTTCCGGCACCCTGCACCACGAACCGCGGCCGGTCGGCGGGCCCGGCCGCAATCTCCGGCTCGACCACGGACACGCCCGCGAGACCTGCGAGGGCCATGCGGGCCTCCGTCGCGGGGGCCTCCATCTCGACCGAGATCCGCACGCCCCGGCGTCCGGACTGCACCAGCGACTCGACCGATCCGTCGGCCACGATGCGACCCCGGTTGATGATCACCACGCGGGAGCACGTGCGCTGCACTTCCCCCATCACGTGCGTGCTGAGGAGCACCGTGCGGTCCTCCCCGAGCTGCGTGATCAACGAGCGGATCTCGACCCGCTGGTTGGGGTCGAGGCCCTCGGTCGGCTCATCGAGGATGAGGATCTCGGGTTCCGAGAGGATGGCCTGCGCGAGTCCCACGCGCTGCCGGTAGCCCTTCGAGAGCTGGTGAATCGGGCGGTAGTAGACATCTGCGATGCCCGTCTGCGCCACGACGTCGTCCGTCCGCGAGGAGACCTCGCCGCCGGTCATCCCGCGCAGCCGCCCCATGTAGGAGATGTACTCGCCGGCCAGCATGTCCGTGTACAGCGGATTCGTCTCGGGCAGGTAGCCGATCCGGCGCCGGAACTCGGGCGGGTGCTCCTCGAGCGGGCGGCCATCGATGTGGATCGTGCCCGCGTCCGGCTCCAGGTACTGGGTGAGGAGCCGCATGGTCGTCGTCTTGCCGGCCCCGTTCGGCCCGAGGAATCCGACGACCTCCCCGCGATCGATGGAGAAGCTCACGCCATCCACGGCGTGAACGCCATCGAACCTCTTCACCACATCTGTCAGCGCGACGAGAGACATTGGTTCCATCGACAACGTCGTGCGCGAAAGCGCGACCTGCGCGATCGCCGGTGCCTCGACTCCGATCCTCCGCGGGGCGGGAGGCGAAACTAGGGGCGGTCGGTTTCCAGTCAAGCAGCGCGGACGGGGTGGAACCGTGATCGGGACATCGCGCGCGGGGGCCCGTACATTCACCGGCGAGCCGGATGGGACAGCGAGGAGCCGGCCGGAGCAGCGAACCGAGAGGTGGGATGTGAGATCGCGGATTCGAGTCGGCGGGTGGCCCCACGGCCTTGCGGTGTGGACAGGGCTCGTCCTGGCCGCAGCGGCGGGGCTCCCCGGGCCGGCGGCCACCCGGGCCCAGGAGCCGGAGTTCACGCTTGAGAGCATCCACGGGAGCGACGACTTCTCGGCCCATGCATTCTCCGGCACGTGGATGGCGGATGGCCGCGGCTGGGTCACCATCGAGCGGGGGAGCGACGGGGCCACCTCGCTCGTGCGCACCCGGGCCGAGTCGGGCGACACCGAGGTGCTGATCGGGGGCGCCGAGCTGACGCCCCCGGGCTCCTCCTCCGCGCTCCAGGTCGAGTCGTTCACGTTCTCCGCCGACGAGCGCAAGGTCCTCCTGTTCACCAGCTCGCAGCAGGTGTGGCGCTCGCGGACGAAGGGGCTCTTCTGGGTGTACGACCTTGACACCCGCGCCCTCACGCCGGTCAGCCGCGCTCCCGGCTGGCAGATGTTCGCCAAGTTCTCGCCCGACGGCGGGCGGGTGGCGTTCGTGCGCGATCACGACCTGTTCGTCGCCGATCTGGCCACCGCTGCCGAGCGCCGGCTCACGCACGACGGCAGCGAGACGATCATCAACGGCACCACCGACTGGGTGTACGAGGAGGAGCTCGGTCTGCGCGATGCCTTCCGGTGGAGCCCGGACGGTCGACGCATCGCGTACTGGCAGCTCGACCAGAGCCCGATCCACCCGTTCCCCATCGTGGACGAGACGTCGCTGTACCCGGAGATCCAGACGCTGCGCTATCCGAAGGCGGGCACCCCAAACTCGGTCGTCCGCGTGGGGAGCCTGGATCTCGAGAGCGGCCGCACGACATGGTTCGACACCGATGCCGACGACGCCTACTACATCGCGCGCATGGAGTGGGCGTCCCCCACCGAGGTCATCATCCAGATCCTGAACCGTCACCAGAACCGGCTCGAGCTCCTCATGGGTGACGCCGGCACCGGGGCCACGCGTTCGGTCCTCGTGGAGGAGGACCCGGCCTGGGTGGACGTGAACGACGACTTCGCCTGGGTCGAGGACGGCGAGCGCTTCGTGTGGGCCAGCGATCGGGACGGGTGGCGGCACCTGTACCTGTACGAGCGCTCCGGCGAGCTCGTCCGTCAGCTCACGAGCGGACAATGGGAGGTCACGGCCATCGACGGCGTGGACACGGAGCGCGACCGCGTGTATGTCACCGCGGCGTACCGGGGACCGCGCGGTCGATCGGTGCTCGCGGTCGACCTCGACGGCGAGGTGACGCCGATCCTCGATGGAGAGCGAGGCACGTACGCCGCGGAGTTCAGCCCCGACTTCGAGCGGGTGATCCAGACGTTCTCGACCATCGCACGTCCCCCGGTCATCACGCTCGCCGACGTGCGGCGCGACGGGACGCGCGACATCCGCGTGCTGGAGGACAACGCCGAGCTTCGCGGACGCCTCGAGCGGCTGGGTCTCACGTCGCCGGAGTTCATCACCGTGGACGCGGCGGACGGGACGCCGCTCAACGGGTACCTGATCACCCCGCCGGACTTCGACGAGTCGGGATCGTACGGTCTCCTCCTGTACGTGTACGGCGGGCCCGGTTCGCAGACGGCGGCGGACGTGTGGGGAGGGTCCCGGTACGTGTGGCACCAGTATCTGGCACGGCACGGCGTGCTGGTGGCCAGCGTGGACAACCGCGGCACTGGCGCCCGCGGCCGCGAGTTCGAGAAGCAGACCTATCTCGAGCTGGGTCAGCGGGAGTCCGCCGATCAGCTCGCCGCCGCCCGGCAGTTGGGCGAACTGCCGTTCGTGGACGCCGACCGGGTCGGGATCTGGGGGTGGAGCTACGGGGGGTACATGACGCTCATGACGACCCTCCAGGGAAAGGGCGCGATCGCGGCCGGGGTATCGGTGTCCCCGGTCACCGATTGGGGGCTGTACGACACGATCTACACCGAGCGGTACATGCGCACCCCCGAGGAGAACCCGGATGGCTACCGCGTCGGTGCCCCGGTCGCCCACGCCGCCGAGCTCGAGGCGCCCCTGCTCATCATCCACGGGACCGGCGACGACAACGTGCACCCGCAGAACACGGTCAGGATGATCGACGCCCTCGAGCGCGCCGGCAAGCAGTTCGACATGCGACTGTATCCCGGCAAGCGGCACGCGATCGCGGGCGAGGGGACCCGGGTGAACCTGTTCCGTTACATCACGGACTTCGTGCTCCGGCACCTGGGTCCGGACGCCGAGCGGGCGCGGAACGCGGCCTGATCGGCATCGCGACGCGGGTGGGCCGTCCATCGATCGCCGCGAGGCCCGTTCGGTGAGCCGGTCGAATCCCCGGTCGTCGGAGGCGCGACGCGGCGCACGACGGAGCGCGGAGGGAGATCCGTCTCCGTTCGATCTGGGCCGCCGCCTCGTCGGGCTCCTGCTCGTGGCGCTGGTCGCGGCACCCGCATTCCTGATCCTCGACCCCGACGACTTCGTGCAGGGTCTCATGCGGAGCACGGGCGCACGGCAATACGGGGTCACCTGGGGCGGCGGCGCGATCGCGGTTCTCGCCGCGTCGCTCGTCGCGTTCGGGACGCGGGGGCGAGCGCAGGCGGGGTTCGCCCGGCTCGGCGGATGGCTCGCACGACCGTCGCGAACCGCGTGGGCGGTGGCGGTGGGGCTCCTGGGCGCCGGCCTGACCGTCGCCGTCGCGCTCGTGTTCTTCGATGGCCGCACGATACTGAACGATGCGAGCGTCCAGCTCGTCCAGGCGCGCTACTTCGCGGCCGGGCGGTTGTCGGGACCGGTCCTGCCCCACCCGGAGTTCTGGACCATCCAGTTCATGGTGCTCACGGCCGCGGGTTGGGTGGCGCAGTACCCGCCCATGCACGCGCTCGTGCTGGCGGGCGGCCTTCTCGTCGGACCGCCGTGGGTCGCCATGGCGGCGGTCGTGTTCGTGGTGTGTGCGGCGACCTCGGCGTGCTTCGAGCGGCTTCTTCCGGATCGCTGCGGCATAGCTCGGGGAGCGGCGCTCGCCACCGCCCTCAGCCCGCTGCTCCTGGGTCTCGCGGCCGGGTACATGAGCCACGCGACCGTGGCGGCCTTCGCGGCGCTGGCGTTGTACTCCGCCCTCCGCGCGGAGGAGGGCTCGGCCGTCTGGGCGCTGGCTGCGGGGGCGGCGATGGGCGCGGCCGTGTGCACCCGGCCGGTCACCGGGCTCGCCATCGGCGCCGCGGTCACGCTGGGCGTGTGGGGGAGCTCGGAGAAGCGGGCCAGGCCGTGGCTTCTGCGCCGCGTCGGCGCGTGGGTCCTCGGCGGGCTCCCGTTCGCGATGGCGTTCGGGTGGTTCAACGACCGCTTCTTCGGAAGTCCCACGACCCTCGGGTATGTGGCCGCTTCGGGCCCGAGCCAGGGGCTCGGGTTCCACACGGATCCGTGGGGGCGCGCGTACGGGTTCACGCAGGCGTTGGGAAACACCTCGGCGGAGCTCATCACGCTCGGTCGCGAGCTCCTCGGGACGCCGTTTCCGGTCGTGTCGGCCGTGGGCCTCTTCCTGCTCCTCGCCCGCCGGCTCACGCGTGGCGAGCGCATTCTCGTCGCCTGGGCGCTTCTCCCCGTGCTGGCGAGCGCCCTCTACTGGCACCACGACCTCGTGTTCGGCCCGCGTATGCTGGGAGAGGCGGTGCCGGCGTGGTGCGCGCTGGCCATCCTCGCGGCGGTCGCGCTGACGCGGCGCGGGGGCGGCGCCCACATCTCCGAAACGGTGGCGGTTGCCGCGCTCCTGGTATCGGCGGCCGGGCTCGCGTGGGGAGGGTGGACCCGGATCGAGCTGCACGCCGCCCGGGTGGGCCGCGATCCGGAGGCGGGGTCCGAGGGCCCGTCCCTCGTGTTCGTTCACGAGCCGTGGTCCGACCGGGTCGGGGCGCGTCTCTCCGCGCGCGGAATGCGTCTCGACAGCGTGCGGATGCTTCTCACTCGATACCATCCCTGCCAGCTCGAGGCGGCGTTTCGAGGGCGTCCGGTGGAGGAGGTCGGCGACATCTGTCGGCGCGAGCTGGCCTCCGACTCGCTGGGGGCGTTCGGGATCACGGGCATGCTGTGGCGGGGCGATCTGCCGGGACTCGCGGTGCGGGGGCCGATGTGGGTCCGCGATCTGGGCCCGGCCGCGAACCGGAGGCTGATCGCGGACCACCCCGAGCGTGCCGCCCGCTTCCTGCTGCCCGAGCGAGACCGGAGGGCGTGGCGCATCGTGTCCTACGACGAGGGGGTGCGGACGCTGTGGGGCCCGCCCGGCGAGACGGCCCCTGGCGGGGAGGACTCCGCCGGCGGTTCATGAGAGGTCCCGACGCCTCGCCGGTGTCGCGCACCCGGTTGGAAGAGGCGCGCCACGATGCGCGGGCCGCGTGGCGCCGGGATCCGGGTGCGGATCCCCTTGCCGGTGGGCCGCTCGGGCGGCACGCTCAGCGCGGCCGGCGGGGCCGCGGCCCGTCACCGATCCGAGCCTGTCGGGGAAGGGAGTCGAGGATGAAACGCCGCTCGGGGGTCTACATCGCCCCGACGAATCGCTGGTACATCGAACGGACCGTATGGCTGATCGCGGGCCTGGTCCTGCTGGTCAGCACGGCTCTGGCCCTGTGGGTGGACCCCCGCTGGATCCTGCTGGTCGTGGCGACCGGCATCGCCTCGATCACGGTGGCCTTCACCGGATTCTGCGTCGTGGGCAACGTCCTCTACCGGCTGGGCTTCGAGCCGATGCTGGGCCGCGTGGCCGACGACTCGAGGTGGTACTTCATGCAGACGGACCGCTGGTACCTCGAGCGCCGCATCTACCCCGCGGTGGGATTCAACATCTCGCTCGCTTCGGTGCTGTCGATCGTGCACAGCCCGTGGTGGCTGTGCTTCACGGGGTTCGTCGGGCTGGCGATGGTGTGGTTCGCCATCACGGGGTTCTGCATCATGGCGAACGGCTTCTACTGGGCCGGCGTGGACCCGCGGCTCACAGCGGAGGAGGGAGCGTCGTCCGCCCCCGCGGTACCCGAGCCCGCCGGCGCACAGCCCCTGGGATAGGCGCTCCCATCGGGCCGGCTCAGCCCTCCGAGAAGGCCGCGTCGAAGGCCGCTTCGGAGGGGGGGAAGGCGAGGGCCCGGATCCGGTCGCACGCCTCGCGCGCCCCGTGCTCGCGGTCCATCCCGCCATCCTCCCACTCGATCGACAGGGGGCCGTCGTATCCGATGCGGTTGAGTGTCCGGATCACCCGCTCGAACTCGATCCGGCCGCGACCGATGGAGCGGAAGTCCCAGCCGCGATCGACATCCCCGAACGGCAGGTGGCCGCCGAACACCCCCGAACGTCCCGGGGCTTCGGACCACCACACGTCCTTCATGTGGGCGTGGTAGATGCGGTCCGCGAACTCGATCAGGAAGCCGACGTAGTCCACGCCCTGATAGCCCAGATGGCTGGGGTCGTAGTTGAACCCGAAGGCCTCGCGTCGCCCGACCGCTTCGAGCGCGCTCGCGGCGCTCGCGAGGTCGAAGGCGATCTCGGTGGGGTGGACCTCGAGCGCGAAGCGGACCCCGACCTCCTCGAAGGCGTCGAGGATGGGGTTCCAACGATCGGCGAACTCTCGGAACCCCGCCTCGACGAATCCGGCCGGGTGCGGCGGAAAGGCGTACGCCGCGGCCCAGATCGGGCTCCCCGTGAAGCCGTTCACCACCGGAACGTCGAGCACGGCGGCGGCATGCGCGGTGCGCACCATCTCGTCGGCGGCCCGCCGCCGCACGTCCTCGGGCGACCCGTCGCCCCACACCCGCTCGGGGAGGATGGCACGGTGGCGCTCGTCGATCGGGTCGCACACGGCCTGCCCGACGAGGTGGTTCGAGATCGCGAACACGTCGAGACCATGTGTGGCGAGCGTCTCGCGCCGCGCTTCGACGTACCCGTCCTCCTCGGTCGCCCGCCGCACGTCGAAGTGGTCTCCCCAGCAGGCGAGCTCGAGCCCATCGTAGCCCCACGCCGCCGCCTTCTCGGCCAGGGTGGCGAGTGGCAGGTCGGCCCACTGGCCGGTGAACAGGGTGACGGGTCGGGCGCTCATGCGAGGTCTCCCGCTCGGGTCACGGCTCCGCCGGGGGCGTGTAGCGGGCCGGCACCCAGCCGCCCACCCGCGCGCTCTCGACGGCGCGCTCGAGAAAGTGGACGCCGCGCGCGCCGTCCCACACGGTGGGGAAGTCGAACGCCACGCTGTCCGTGGCCCCGGCGTCGATCGCGTCCGCCACCGCCCGATACAGGTTCGCGAACCCCTCGATGAACCCCTCCGGGTGCCCGGCCGGGATCCGCGAGCCCTTCCGCGCCGGCTCCGAGAGCCACTCGTGCCCACGGCGGCGGCGCTGCTGACGACCGTCCGGTCGTCGAAACCACAGCGTCTCGGGCTCCTCCTGCCGCCAGGCGAGGCCGCCCTCGGTCCCGTATACGCGGAGCGAGAGCGCGTTCTCCTCGCCCACGGCGATCTGGGAGGCGGTCAGCGTCCCGCGCGCCCCGCCCGACAGACGCAGGAGGAGGTTCGCGTCGTCCTCGAGCCGCCGGCCCTCCACAAACGTCGTGAGGTCGGCGCACAGCTCCTCGAGCTCGAGCCCGGTCACGTAGCGCAGGAGGTCGTGCGCGTGGGTCCCGATGTCACCCAGCGCGCCCGCCACGCCGGCACGCGCCGGGTCGGTCCGCCACGCGGCCTGCCGCTGGCCGGTCTCCTCGAGGGCCGTCGACAGCCACCCCTGCACGTACTCGACGGCGACGCGCCGGATGTCCCCCAGGCGCCCCGCTCGCACCATCGCCCGCGCCTCCTTCACCATCGGGTAGCCGGTGTAGTTGTGCGTGAGGGCGAACAGCCGCTCCGTGTCGGCCACCAGCCGGCACAACGACTCGGCGTCCTCGAGCGTGGTGGTGAGCGGCTTGTCGCACACGACGTGGAAGCCGGCCTCGAGGAAGGTCCGGGCCGCGTCGTAGTGGAGGTGGTTCGGGGTGACGATACACACGACCTCGATGCGCTCGGCCGCCGGGAGCGAGGCCTCCCATTCGGCCATTTCGGCAAAGCTCTCGTACACCCGACTCGCATCGAGACCGAGCTCGCGACCCTTGTGCCGCGAGCGCTCGGGGTCCGAGGAGAACGCCCCGGCCACGAGCCGCATGCGCCCATCGAGCCCGGCCGCCATGCGGTGGACGTCACCGATGAACGCCCCCGGGCCCCCACCCACCATGCCGTAGCGGATCATGTGGAGACGCCGGCCGGCGCCGGTCGCCCTCGCCGCCTGCGGTCAGGCGACCGCATCGATCCTCCGGGCCCGATAGCCCCCCGCCCTGCGGTCCTTGAAGTAGAGGATGCCGAACACGAGGATGAGGAGCCCCGTGAAGGGCAGGATGTAACGGAACGAGGCGCGGCCGCCGTAGTTGTCCGCCGGGCCGAGGATCGCGGTGGCGCGATCGGCGAGCCCGGCGTCGGCCCCCGACTCGATGAGCGCCCGGAGCGCATTCGCGGTCACCAGCTCGGGGAGCTCGCCACTCGCGCGCGTCCGTTCGAGGACGGTGCGGGCGGCGTCCGCGGCGGCCCGGATGTCCTCCTGGCGCTCGGGCGGGGCGGCTTCGGCCGCCGCCGGAAGCGTCTCGACGGCGTCCTCGAGGAGCGCCACCGTCTCGGCCCGGGGCAGCCGCTCGTGTCCGACCCGATCCGCGATGCGTCCCATCCACGGCGTCGTCGCCAGACCGACGGTGGCCATCCCGACCGCCCCCATGAGCCCCAGCCCCAGAGCGCCGGAGCGCGGGATGCGCTCGGAGACGAAGCCCAGCATGGTGGGCCAGAAATAGCACACCCCGACGGCGAACACCGTTGCCGAGGCGAACGCGATCGTGATCGTCTCGGCGTAGCTCAGCCACAGGAGCCCCACGAACGAGATCGCCGCGCTCGCGAACAGGACGCCGGTGGGAGACAGCCGCTCCACCGCGAAGCCCGCCCTGTATCGCATGAGGGCCATGAGCCCGTTGATCCAGGCGAGCACCAGGATGCCGGGGATCCCTCCCGCCTCGAGGACGGCCGGGACCCAGCGGTTGGGACCCAGCTCCGTGGATGCGGTGATCGCCATGCAGGCGAGCATGAGCAGCATGAGGGGAGTCGTGAAGGTGGCGCGAAACATCTCGCCCATGCTCACGCCCGCCCGCACGCCCTCGGTGGGCGGGAACGGCTCGCGCAGCATCAGGAACCCGTAGGTGATGGTGGGGATCAGGATGAGCCCGACCTTGAGCTGCCAGGCGCCGAACCCCACCTGATCGAGCCCGAAGGCCAGGATCGAGCCGATGACGATCCCGCCTGGGAACCAGACGTGGAAGCGGTTGAGCTTGACCGTCTTCTCCTCGGGAAACAGGCTCGCCACCAGCGGGTTGCAGGCCGCCTCGACGAGGCCGTTTCCGAGCGCCAGCGTGAGGGCGCCGACGAACAGCATCCAGAAGCCCCCGGCGGTGATGAGGAGCAGCGCGCCCGCCAGGTGGCAGAGGAAGGCCAGCCGGAGCAGGAACCGCATCCCGAGCGTGTCGCAGAACGGCGCGAACAGGAGCTGCGACACCGCGAACCCCCACAGCGCGGCTCCGCCGATCCAGCCCACCTGGAGGTTCGTGAGGACGAACTCGCGCTTGAGCGTGAGCATGATCGCGCCGACCACGGCGAACGTCACCGAGGTCGCGATCAGCGCGATGCAGCTGGCGAGGAACAGGCGCCGCGGCCGAACGCCGCCGGACGAGGATCCCGATCCGTCCACCGCGGATGCGCTCACGAGCCCTCTCCTCGTTGGGGTGTGGCCGCCCCTGGGGTGCGGCCGGGAGCCCACGTCGGAGGCACGCTAGCCCGCGGTCGCGAGGCTCCGCAACGCCACGCCACTCAGCGAAGCGCGAGGGCCGCGGCCCTCGCCTCGGCCCTGCGGGCGAGCTCGGGGGCATCGAGCACCCCGGCCACCACGTCGAACCCGGAGCCGGGCCCCCGCCACTCGAGCTCATCCACCGAGCGGCTCACGGGCGCATCGGTCACCAGGGTCGCGAGCCGGCGGAACAGGAGCGCCTCGTCGCGGTGCTCGACGAGGGTCGCGGCCAGCCGCTCGGCGCCCCGCACGTCGGCGTCCCAGTCGGCGCCGTCCGCCGGGATCTCCTCGATGCGGCCGTAGCGGGCGAGGAGCGCGGCGGCGGTCTTCGCGCCGAACCCGGGGAGCCCGGGAAAGCCGTCGGCCGAGTCGCCCACGAGCGCGAGCCAGTCGGGGATGGCGGCGGGCGGCACGCCGAACTTCTCGACCACCCCGGCCTCGTCCCGGACGGTCCTCTGACGCCGGTCGAGTTGCACGATTCGCTCCCCGCGCACGCACTGCGACAGGTCCTTGTCGGGCGTGCAGATGAACACGCGCTCCACGCGCTCGTCCGCCGCCGCCATCGCGGCCCCAGAGGCGAGCGCGTCGTCGGCCTCGTGCTCGACCATCGGCCACACCACGAACCCGGCCGCCTCGAGCGACTCCTCCACCAGCGAGAATTGCGCGAACAGCAGGGGGTCGATGCCGGAGCCGTCCTTGTAGCCCGGCCACAGCTCGTTCCGGAACGACTCGATCACCCGATCGGTGGCCACCGCGACGTGGGTTGCGCCGGCCTCCAGGAGGCCGATGAGCGAACCCACCACGCCGCGCGCGGCGGCCACCTCGTGGCCGCCGGCGTTCTTCGCGCCGGGCAGCGCGTAGAAGTGGCGGAAGAGCTCGTACGTCCCGTCGATCAGGTGGACCTGCACGCCTGGCGCCTCCTCCGCCTGGGGACTCGGGATCCGGGACGCCTAGCGTCGAACACCGTCGGAGGGCCGGCAAGGGGGGGCCGCGGCCCCCGTTTGAGCGTCGGCACGGCGGTGATAGCTTTGGCGCCCCCGGAGACTCACACGAGAGAGAGGCATGGGCGAGATCGCACGGCCGCAGGTCGCCGACGCACGTCGGATCGTCCTCAAGATCGGGACGCGCGTCCTCACGCACCCCGACGGGACGACGGCGCTCTCCCGTCTGTTCGGCATCGTCGAGACGGCGGCCCGACTGCGACGCGATGGGCGCCAGGTGTTGCTGGTCACCTCCGGGGCGGTGGGGCTCGGCAGGGCGGCGCTCCGAATGGACGAGCCCCCCACGACTCCCGAGATCAAGCAGCTGTGTGCTGCCGTCGGTCAGAGCCGCCTGATGGAGCTCTACCAGCAGGGCTTCGCGCGGCTGGGAGTCGTGTGCGCCCAGATCCTCATCACGTGGACGGATTTCGACGACCCGCTCCGGTACCGGAACCTCCACGAGACGCTCGAGAATCTGATCGAGTACGAGGTCGTCCCGGTCATCAACGAGAACGATGCGATCTCGCTCAACGATCGCGCATACCGGGGGACGGGCAAGCGTCCGATCTTCGACGACAACGACCGGCTGAGCGCGCTCGTCGCGAGCGAGCTGGCCGCGGACCTGCTCGTGCTGCTCACCGACGTGCCGGGCGTGATGACCGCCGACCCGCGACAGGACCGCGACGCCCGGCTCGTGGAGCGGATCGACGACCCCGACCGGCACGGCGTCGACGTGTCGTCCGAAGCCGCCCCGGAGGGTCGCGGGGGCATGGCGAGCAAGGTCGAGGCGGCGGCCGTCGCCGCCCGCGGCGGCTGCCACACGATCATCGCATCGGGGGTCGACCCCGGCGCGCTCGCCCGGGTGCTCGCCGGCGAGCCCGACGGAACCTGGATCCCGGCGCGACCCGCGCTGTCTCCACGGACGCGCTGGATCGCGTACTGCTCGCACCCGAAGGGCACGCTGTTCACGACTCGCGCGGCGAACGGCGGCCCGCGGGAGGGCGAGCCCCTCCGGGCCGTCGCCATCACGGGGGCGGAGGGCGAGTTCCGCCGCGGCGACGTGGTCGAGATCAAGGATGCCGACGGCACGCTCCTCGGACGGGGGGTCGTGGGCGTGGGGGCCGGCGTGGTGGCGGAGTGGATCCGGGCGAACGGGGAGCCCGGCCGCGCAGGCGGCGGCGAGCGCCTGCTCATCGCTGCCGAGCACCTGGTCCTCGCGGGGGGCCGGGATGGCTGACGCGCTCAGGAGACGGGTGGCCGAGGCGCGCGCCGCGCAGCGGACCCTCGGGAGCGCCCCGGCGGAGATGCGCACGGCCGCGCTTCGGGCGCTGACCGAGGTGCTCCAGCGGCGTCGGGCGGAGATCGCCGCGGCGAACGCCGAGGACGTCGAGCGGGGGGAAGCGCACGGGCTCCAGGCCCCACTCCTGAAGCGTCTGGGGCTCACCGACAGCAAGCTCGAGACGCTCGTGGAAGGGGTCGAGGTCCTGGCCCGGGACGCCGATCCGATCGGGGTCGTCGAGAGCCGGCGCGAGCTGGATGACGGGCTCGTGCTGGAGCGCGTGAACAGCCCCCTCGGGGTGCTGCTCATCATCTTCGAGAGCCGCCCCGACGCGGTGATCCAGATCGGGTCGCTGGCCATCCGGTCCGGCAACGCCGTGCTCCTCAAGGGAGGGAGCGAAGCGGCCCGCTCGAACGCGGTCCTCGTCGGTTGTCTCCAGGAGGGTCTCGAGGCGGTCGGTCTCGATGCGCGAGCCGTGCTCGGCGTCGAGGACCGATCGACCGTCGATGCGCTCCTCGAGCTCGACGATCTCATCGATCTGGTGATCCCGCGCGGGTCGGGGTCCCTCGTGCGCTCGATCCGGGAACGGAGCCGCATCCCCGTGCTCGGACACGCCGAGGGCATCTGCCACCTGTACCTGGACGCGGCGGCCGCTCCCGCCATGGCGGCCCGGCTGGCCGTCGACGGGAAGTGCGACTACCCGGCCGCCTGCAACGCCACCGAGACGCTGCTCGTCCACGAAGCGTTCCTGCCGCGTCTGCCCGTGGTGGGGGAGGCACTGAGGGATGCCGGTGTGGAGCTGCGTTGCGACGACGCGTCGCGCGCGGTCCTCCCGTGGGCCGTGCCGGCCACGGAGGACGACTGGGGGGCCGAGTTCGGGGACCTGAGGCTGGCCGTCCGCACGGTGCCGGATCTCGAGGCGGCGGTCGATCACATCCACCGCTACGGGAGCGGCCACACCGATGCGATCGTGACGGGGGACGCCGGGGCCGCCGAGCGGTTCCTGCGCGAGGTCGATTCGGCGAGCGTGTTCCACAACGCGAGCACGCGGTTCGCGGACGGATTCCGTTACGGCCTGGGGGCCGAGGTGGGGATCAGCACCTCACGCATCCATGCCCGCGGTCCCGTCGGGGTCGAGGGGCTCCTCACGACCCGCTGGATCCTGCGCGGACACGGTCAGGCCGCCTCGGACTACGGGCCCGGCAGGCGGGCGTTCACCCACCGCACGCTGCCCGCGGGGGATTGAGGGCGTACGCCCCGGGAGGCCCGCCGCGCTGGGACCCCGACGACCGTGCCGTGCCGGCCCGCTACGGCAGCCGGCGGATCCGGAGGTTGCGGTACCACACGCGGGCGCCGTGATCCTGGAGCGCGATGTGGCCCTCGTGGTGCATGCCGTAGTCGGGCCACTCCGCGAACTTCGAGGCCGCCACCAGCGACTTCCACTCGTCGTCGCCGAGCTCGTACTCGACGATCTTCATCCCGTTGAGCCAGTGCTCGACGTGGTTCCCCCGTCGGACGATGCGCACCTCGTTCCACTCTCCCACCGGCCGGGTCACATCGGCGGATGGGGCGTAGAGGCCGTAGTCGGCGCCGGCCGATGTGAGGGCGTCCCCGCCGTCCGGGTGTCCGGCGTTGTCCAGCACCTGCATCTCGGGTCCGCTGTAGTACGAGTACTCGGGTCCCTCGACGACGCCGTACATGATGCCGCTGTTCCCGCCCGGCGAGATCCTCCATTCGAGCCGGAGGTCGAAGTCCGTGAACGTGTCGCGCGTGATGATGTCGCCGCCCTCCACCTCGGGCGTGTAGGCAATCGCGCCATCCTCCGCGCTCCACCCGCCCGGCAGGTCGTCGCGCCCGTACCCCCGCCACCCGTCGAGGGCTTGGCCGTCGAACAGCAGCTCGAAGCCTTCCGACGCCTCCTGCCGGGTCAGCGAGTTGGGTGCCTCCTGCGCCGCGTCCGCATCCGCGGCTTCTTCCGTCTTCGTCTCCCCGGCACCGCCGGACCCCGCCGCCTCGGAGCGGTCGCAGGCCGCCGCGGGGATGATGAGCGCGGCCAGGACGAGAGAGTGAACGAGCGGGCGCATGGGTCGTGTTCCTCCGCTGTGGGACCGGATCGAGCCACGTACGCTACGACCGGGCGCGCCGGCCGTACAGCCCGTCCCGTGCCCGATCACGGCGACGAGCCGTCATCGCCGATGAGCTCCGCCACCAGCGCGTCGGCCTCATACACGCTCCGCAGCGCCTCGGTGATGCCCGCCGTGGCCACGCCGATCGTACGACCCGCTTCGGTCCGGAACAGGAACTCGTTCGGCAGCTGCTCGATGTTCCCGTCGAAGGCGAGCCCGACAACGTGAGCGTCACGGTCGATCATCGGGCTCCCGCTGTTGCCACCCGTGATGTCGTTGGTGGTGACGAAGTCGAGCGGCACATCCATGTCGACCGCGTCGCGTCGCTCGGCGAAGCGTGCCGGCAGCGTCCACGGCATCTCGTTCCCGAAGTCCGCCGCCCGCTCGTACATGCCGCCGATCGCCGTCCGCGGCGGCGCGATCGTGCCGTTGTAGGGATAGCGGCGCACCACCCCGTCGCTGATGCGGAGGGTGAAGGTCGCGTCGGGTGGCAGGTCGGTGCCGAAGGCCGCGAACATGGCCCGGGCCAGCCGCTCTTCCTGGACGGTCTCCGCCGCCTGGATCTCCTCCCAACGGGGCTCGAGCTCGGCGTGCGCGTCGACCATGCGGGCTGCCAGTCGGATGAGCGGATCCTCCGACGTGGCGAGGGCCGACGGGCCCTCCGCCATGAGCGCGGACCGCCGCCCCGGATCGAGGATCTCGGTCTCCGACAGCATGCGTGTGGCGGCCTCCTCCGGGGACTCGCCCGCCTTGAAGGCCACCGCGCGGAAGGGGTCGTCCGGCTCCAGCCAGCGGTCGGCCACCTCCAGACGCAGCTGGAGGAGCATGCGCGCCAGCTCCGGCGGGAGTCCGAGCGGCCCGCGCAGGGCGGCCTCGGTATCGGCCAGCTGGTCGCCCCGGAACTCCTCGTCGCGCTCTCCTTCTGGCACGGCCATCTGGCGCACGTAGCGGACCAGCAGGACGGCCATCTGGACGACGGGGTCCCCGCCGCCGAACGCCGGATCGTTGGCGTTGAGGGCGGGGCTCACCCGCATCTTGTCGTACTGGATGTCGGTGATCCGGTCCCACACGTCCCCGAACTCCGACGCGAGGTCCGGGTCGGCCGAGATTCGGCCACGAAAATCGGCCTCCCAGCGGATCTTCCGCCCCATGAGCAGCGTGTCGCGCAGCCCCGCGAGCTGCCCCCGGTAGGCCTTGAGGCTGTTCTCGACGCTGAACATCTGGTCCCGCACGCTGCGCTCCGCCTGGGGTCCGAACGACGCGATCCGCTGCAGGAGCTTCCGCTGTCCTTCGAGGAGCTGGACGATGAACGGGTGCCGGTAGGCCTGCTCGTACAGGAGCTGCCCCACCGTGGCCTGCCGGTCCGTCGATCCGGGATTGCCGGTGACGAACACGAGCTCGCCCTCATCGGCGCCCGCCGGATCCCATTCGAAGTGGTTCGGCGTCGAGCTCGGCGTCGTCCCCCCGGGCTCGTACGCGCGCACGAACGCGACATCGAGCGCATAGCGCGGGTAGGTGAAGTTGTCGGGATCGCCTCCGAAGAAGCCCGCCTGGAGCTCGGGGACGAACACGAGCTTCACGGGCTGGAAGCGCCGGTACTCGTAGAGCTGGTACTGACCGCCGTGATACAGCGTCACCACCTGGCACTCGCGCTCGGAAGCCGACTCGCACTCCTGTTCGATCTCTCCCCGCTCCTCCTCCTGCGCGGTGGCGATGTCGCGGCTCGAGCCGTCGGCGGGCGCGGCCGCGCGGACCCGGTCGGTGACGTCCGAGATCGCCACGAGCTGATCGAGGTACAGGTCGGGGCACTCCAGCTCCTCGGCGCGGGTGGTCGCGTAGAATCCGGTCTCCACGTAGTCCATCTGCGGCGTCGACACAGCCTCCGCGCAGTCGCGGGCACAGTGGTGGTTGGTCACCACGAGGCCCTCGGGCGACACGAAGGACGCCGAGCAGATCTGGCCGAAGCGCACCGAGGAGAGCCGCACGCGCTCCAGCCACTCCGGGGTCGCCTGGAAGTCGTACGTCGCCGCCCAGTAGTCGAGCGGGGGGTTCTCGAACGTCCACATGGTGCCCATCTCGGTGCCGTCGAGCTCCGTGCGGTCGGCCACCCGTCGGGCCTCCGCGGACGGGGCGAGCATCGGCTCCGCCTGTTGCGCCGCCTGCGCCACGAGGGGGAGGGTCGTTGCCCCCGGGGCCGCGAGGGGGAGGGAGCCGAAGGTGAGGATGAGGCTCGCTAGCGCGAGGGACGAGCGCCGGACTCCGCGAGACGCGGGCGACATATGTGCTTCCTTTTTCTGGACGGACGACGGGTGCCTGTCGACCGTGGCCGAGCGATCCGCTGGCGACCACGTACGCTGTCCGTGTGTACTAGACCCGCCCCGTCCGACGCACAAGTCCGCCCGATCTCCGCTAGCGACGCCCTCCTGCGAGGCGCGCAGCCTCGGGCCGTCGCCGGAGCGCGAGCATGCTCCACGTGCCGAGCGCCGGACCCAGCGCGAGGGGGGCGAACGCCCACCGCCAGCTCCAGGCCGCTTCCCACACGGGGAGCAGGCGGATGGTGGCGATCGTCAGCAGGAACCCGATCGCCGTCTGGACGGTGAGCGCCGTCCCCACGTAGGCCGGTTCCGTGAGCTCGGTCACGCAGGCGGAGAACTGTGCCGAGTCCGCGACAACGGCGATCCCCCACGAGATGCACAGGGCGCCCAGGAGCCACGGCGAGCCCTCGAACAGGAGCCCGGCGACCAGACACGCCGAGCCGCTCGCGACCATGCTGGCAGCCGTGACCGTGGTCCGGCCGATGCGGTCGGCGAGCACCCCGGCCAGCCACGCCCCCACGCCCCCGGCGGCGATGGTGGCGAACGACAGGATGGAGGCGAGCCCGCCCGAGGTGGAGGGGATGTCGTCGCCGGCGAAGCTCGCGGCGAGAAAGGCCGGGACCCAGGTCCACACCGCATACAGCTCCCACATGTGGCCGAAGTACCCGCCGTTGGCGAGCATCGTGGCCGGGTCCCGGAGGATCCGGCCCACGGCTCGTGGGTCGAACGGTGCCGCCGGCTGGGCGTGGGGACCGCGGCGCAGCGCGATGGCGGCGAGCAGGGCGGACACGCCCGCCAGCCCGGCGGCCAGGTAGAGGACCGATCGCCAGTCGCCCAGGCCGCCCAGCGGGCGCAGCAGGTGGGGGACCGCCGATCCGATCGACAGGGCCCCGATCAGCACGCCGATCGCCATCCCGCGACCCTCCCGGAACCAGCCTGCGAGGACCTTCATGCCCGGGGGGTAGACGCCGGCGAGCGCGAGCCCGGTGACGAAGCGGAGCGGCAGAGCGACCGGCGGCCCATCGGCGAAGGCGGCGATCGAAGCGGTGGCCACGGCGCCCAGCGCGGCCGAGCCGGCGATCAGCCAGCGCGGGGACCAGACATCCGACAGGGTGAGCAGGGCGGAGAGGAGCGCGCCGCAAACGAACCCGAGCTGCACGGACATGGTGAGCCAGGCGGCGCCCGCGTCCCCCACCCCCCAGGCGTCGCGCAGCTCGGGGACGACGGCCGACGCCGAGAACCACAGGCCCATGGCGAGGAGCTCGACGAGGGCCAGCACGCCGAGCTGGCGCGCGCGGCCCGCGTGTCCGGTGTCGAGCGGGCCGCGGTCGCGCGGCCCGCCGGCTCCCGCGGGCGCATCCGGCTCGGGCCGGGGGGCGTCCAACTCGGGCGCCCGCCGCTATCCTTCGGTGCCCTCGTACTGTTGCTGGAGGCTCTGGACCACCGCCGGATCGGCGAGCGTCGTCGTGTCACCCAGCGCGCGGCCCTCCGCGATGTCCCTCAGGAGCCGGCGCATGATCTTCCCGCTCCGGGTCTTGGGAAGCTCCGCGGCGAAGATCAGGTCCGAGGGCCGCGCGATCGCGCCGATCTCCTTGACCACGTGCTGCTTGAGGTCGTCGCGGAGAGCGTCGGAGATCTCGACCCCCTCCACCACGCTCACGAACGCCGCCACGGCCTGCCCCTTGAGCTCGTCGACTCGGCCGACCACGGCCGCCTCCGCGACCGCGACGTGGTGCACGAGGGCCGACTCGACCTCCATGGTCCCGATGCGGTGGCCCGCGACGTTGAGCACGTCGTCCACCCGACCCATGATCCAGTAGTAGCCGTCGTCGTCCACCCGCGCCCCATCCCCGGGAAAGTAGATGTCGGGCCACTTCGTCCAGTACGTCTCGCGGTAGCGCTCCTCATCGCCGTAAATCCCCCGCAGCATCGAGGGCCACGGGGAGGTGATCGCGAGGTATCCGGATTCGGCCTCGTTCCCGGCCTCGTCGAGGATCGCGGCCTCGATGCCGGGGAAGGGGAGGGTGGCCGTCCCCGGCTTGGTGGTGATCGCGCCGGGAAGCGGCGTGATCATGATCGCGCCGGTCTCCGTCTGCCACCACGTGTCGACGATGGGGCAGCGCTCTCCCCCGATGTGGAGGTGGTACCAGATCCAGGCCTCGGGGTTGATGGGCTCGCCCACGGTGCCGAGGAGGCGGAGCTTCGAGAGGTCGTGCCGGGCCGGCCACTCGTCGCCCCACTTCATGAACGCCCGGATGGCCGTGGGCGCGGTGTAGAAGATCGTCACGCCGTGCTTCTCGCACAGCTCCCAGAAGCGGCCCCGGTCGGGCCAGTCGGGAGCACCCTCGTACATGAGCGCGGTGGCACCGTTGGCCAGCGGGCCGTACACGATGTAGGAGTGCCCCGTGACCCACCCGACGTCGGCGGTGCACCAGTAGACGTCGTCGTCCTCGAGGTCGAACACCCACTTCGTGGTGGCGGCGACCTGCGTCAGGTAGCCGCCCGTCGTGTGCATCACCCCCTTCGGCTTCCCCGTGGTCCCCGAGGTGTACAGGATGTAGAGCAGGTCCTCGGCATCCATCACCTCGGCCGGGCAGTCGTCGGACGCCTCCGCGACCAGCTCGTGGTACCAGTGGTCGCGACCCTCCCGCATGTCGCACCCCGGCAGGTCGACGCGGTCGCCGTGCGGCCCGTCTTTCGGGTCCGACCCGGCCGCCCGCCGTACCACGACGACGCTCGTCACGTAGTCGAGGCCCTCCACCGCCTCGTCGGTGTTCTCCTTGAGCGCGACGATCCCGCCCCGCCGGTATCCGCCATCGGCGGTGATCACGCAGTTGGCGCGCGCGTCCTCGATCCGGTCGCGGAGCGACTGCGGCGAGAAGCCGCCGAACACCACCGAATGAGGGGCCCCGATCCGCGCGCAGGCCAGCATGGCGATGGCCGCTTCGGGGATCATGGGCAGATAGATGGCCACCCGATCGCCGCGGCCCACGCCGAGCCCCTTGAGGGCGTTCGCGAACCTCGACACCTCCCGATGGAGCTCGCGGTACGTGTACGTCCGGGCGTCGCCCGGCTCGCCCTCCCAGACGAGCGCCGGCTTGTCCCCATGCGTCTCGAGGTGCCGGTCGAGGCAGTTGTGCGCCGCGTTCAGCTTGCCTCCCACGAACCACTTCGCGAACGGAGGATCCCACTCCAGCACGGTCTCCCAGGGCTCGAACCAGTCCAGCTCGTCCGCCCAGCGCGCCCAGAAGCCCTCACGGTCCGCGGCGGCGTCCTCGTAGGGCCGCCGGTCGTTCACGTGCGCCCGGCGGGCAAAGGCTTCGGGGGGTGGGAAGGTCCGATCCTCGTGGAGGAGGACGTCGATCTCGCGGTGCTGCGACTGGCTCATCGTTGGTCACCCGGAGGTTGCGGAGGGAAGCGGGGCCCATGCGGGCGGCCCGCCGCGCTGGCTCGGCGGCCCGCTGGAGCCGACCTTTGCTCGGGCACCTGCGTGAACGCCCGCGAGGCGTGACATTAGACGGGACACGCGGAAGCACGCAAGAAAGATGAGCGACGATACACTCCTCCTGATCCTGTCCATTCCGGCCGGCCTCGCGTTCGCGTTCGGCATCTGGGCGGGGCTCGGATACCCCGGGCTGTACGACCGGTACGCCCGCACCGGGAGGGCACCTCGCGAGTCACCGCTGGGCTGGATCCTGCGCGGGGGCCGACGCCCGCTGACGAGCGAGTTGGACGATCCAGGTGAGGAGCAGGATTCGGAGGACGGGACCGGGCCCCGCGAGTCGACGCGACCCAGCTTCGCGCGCGGGAGACGATTCCAGCGGTGAGGCGTGGGGATTCCGGGATCGGGGCCGCCGGCCAGGGTGGATGGATGGCGGCGCGCGGCCGGCGCGAGGAGGTCCGCGGCGTCCTCCTGCGGGTGTTGGCGGCCAACGTGCTGGTCATCGTCGCCAAGCTCGCCGTCGGGATCACATCGGGCTCCATCGCCGTCCTCGGAGACGCGGCGCACTCGGGGATCGACGCGGTCAACAACCTGGTCGGGCTCGCCGCCGTGCGGCTCGCCGCGGCGCCACCCGACGACCTCCACCCGTACGGCCACGGCAAGTTCGAGACGCTCGCGGCGCTCGCCGTGGCCGCGTTCCTGTCGGTGACCTGCTTCGAGCTCGTGCGGGGGGCGTTCGAACGGCTCGTGCTCGGCGCGGAGGTACCGCGCATCGCGCCGGTCATGTTCGCGGTGCTCACGGGCGCGATGGTGGTGAGCGGCGCGGTGGCGTGGAGCGAAGCGCGTGCGGGGGAACGACTGTCGAGCGAGATCCTGTCGGCCGACGCCCGCCACACCGCCTCGGATGTGCTCGTCACCGGGGCCGTGATCGCGGGTCTGGGGATCACGAGCCTCCTGGGCTGGGCCCGCGCCGACGCGATCATGGCGCTGCTCGTGGCGGGGATCGTGGCCAGGTCGGGGTACGACATCCTGCGCGAGACGATCCCCGTGCTCGTCGATGAGCGCGCGATCGACCCCGACCACATCCGTGCCGTGGTGGACGGGGTGCCGGGCGTGGAGGCCACGAGCCAGATCCGCTCACGGGGACGGACGGGCGAGGCGTTCGCCGAGCTCACCATTCACGTGGCGCGCAGCGAGACGGTGGTGAGCGCGCACGAGATCGCGGATCGGGTCGAGCACCGGGTCGCCCGGCAGATGGGGTTCTCGCGGGTCACGGTGCACATCGAGCCGCCGCGTGCGAGGCCGGTCGATCAGCCGCCGGGGGCGGCCTCCGGGTGAGGCGGATCGAAACCGCTCGCGGGGGGCGTCTCATCGGGCTCGGCGCTTCCGTTGGTGATCATGCTCTCGAGCAGCCACTCGCAACGTCCCTCGCTGCGGCCCTCGCACCGCCGGTGCACGACCCGGAAGCCACCCGCGCGATACTCCGAGAACACGTACTGGATCGCGCCGTCGAGCAGGGCGCAGCCCACTCCCCCCCCGGCGGCCTGCGCGGGAAGACCTCGCTCCACCACGAGCGCATGCGGCTTGTGCTCCAGACGGATGCGTGCTCCCGGGCTCACAGAGCGGGCAATGTGTCGGACGCGCTCGAGCGCCCGCCGTTCGCGCAGCGCCTGCGGCAGGACGCGCAGCCCGAGTCGGGCGCCGACGCGGCGCTCCTCGAGGGCGCTCTGCGCGATCCGCTGTCCCGCCTCGACGAAGATGCGGGCCGCGTCCTCCCGCTTGCCGATGAGCGCGAACAGGCTCGCGACTTCCGCCGCCGGGAGCTCGTCGCCGCGCCGACGCTCGTAGCGGCGGATCTGATCGCCGATCACGCTCGAAAGGCCGAGCCGTCGTTGCAGGTTGAGGGGCAGGTCGGACTCCGACAGCGCCCCCCGATCGGTCGGCATGTCGACCTGGCGCAGGGATTCGAGGAGGGCGAGGGCGACCGTCGTGGAGATCCGACCCGAAAACGTCGTGACATCGACCATATGAGTGAGAAGGCTACCGGCGCCGAGCGAGCCGAGCAAGCGCGTTGACGCCCTTTCTCGTCCTGCTCGCGGCCGCGCTCGGGGCCGGGTTGTTGTGGGCGTCGTGGACGCGTCGCTGGCTCACGGCCTCCGGAAGCGTATCCGCGGCGGTCATCGGCCTCGCGCTGTGGGTCGGGCTGGGCTGGCGCGGCGTGCTGGTACTGGTGTTCTTCTTCGTGTCGTCGTCGATCCTCACACGGTGGCGGGTCCGCACGCGTGGTCCGGCGGACACGAGCGTCCAGACCGGGCGGACGGCGGGACAGGTGCTCGCCAACGGCGGAGTCGCGACGCTGGCGGCTTTGATCGCCGCCATCGACGGCCGGGCGCTCGAGGCGGCGATGGTGGCCGCCTCGGGGTCGCTGGCCACCGCCGCCGCCGACACGTGGGCGAGCGAGATCGGCGAGTGGGCCCGCCGGGACACCCGCCTCCTCACGACCTGGAGGCCGGTTCCTCCGGGCACCGATGGCGCCGTGTCGTGGCCCGGGAGCGTGGCGGGGGCGATCGGGGGGCTCGCCGTGGCGGCCGTGTCGGCCAGCGCGTGCGCGCGGCCCGACTGGCTCCTTCCGGTGGCCCTCGCCGCCGTGGGCGGCATGGGTCTGGACTCGGTCCTCGGCGCCACGGTCGAGGGCCGCTACGGGTGGCTGGGGAACGACGCCGTCAACTGGGCCGGGACGTGCACCGGCGCCCTGCTCGCGCTCATGTTGGCGTCACGGCTGACATGAGGGCCGAGGGGCGAGCCGTGAACCGGGGCCGGCGCACGGCCGGCGGAGGCGACACATGACCGAGTTTTCGACACGGGCCGTCCACGGGCCCCTCGAGCCCGATCCGGGGATGGCCCTGCCCCACGTCGCCCCCATCCAGCAGACAACCTCGTTCACCTTCCCGAGCGTGCGGGAGGGGATCGAGGCGTTCCAGGGGAGCGGGACGTACCTCTACACCCGCAAGGCGAACCCCACCATCCGCGCGCTCGAGCGTCACGTCGCGGTGCTGGAGTCGGCGCCCGTCGAGACGCCGTCCGGCTCCCGGTCCGTGGCCCGGGAGATCGACAGCCTGTTCTTCACCACCGGGATGGCGGCCATCAGCGCGACGGTCCTCGGGGTCGGGGCGGGGGGTCGCGTGGTGTGCCAGGGCGGGATCTACGGGACCACGGAGGCCATGGCGTCCGGGTTGGGGCGCTTCGGGATCACGGTGGATTTCGCGCCGGTGGGCGATGTCGGGGCCCTGGCCGATGTGGTCGCTTCCGGCCCGGCTCCCGCCCTCGTGTACATCGAGAGCCCCGCCAATCCGCTCCTTCAGGTGACCGACATCGAGCGCGCCGCCGGGCTGGCCCACGAGCGCGGCGCCATGCTCGCGGTCGACGCGACGTTCGCGACCCCGGCCCTCGAGCGGCCGCTGGCGTGGGGCGCCGATCTCGTCCTGCACAGCACGACGAAGTTCATCAGCGGTCATGGCGTCGTGCTCGGCGGGGTGGTGTCGGGGGCCTCGGAGCTGCTGGCCGCGGCTATCGAGCCGATGCGCGTCCAGTTCGGCGGCAGCGCCGATCCATTCGCCGCGTGGCTCACGCACCTCGGCCTGAAGACGCTGGCGGTGCGGATGGAGCGTCACGCCGCGAACGCCGACGCGCTGGCCGTCGCCCTGCGTGCACATCCGCGGGTGAGTCGCGTGTATCGTCCGGAACTCGACCGGATCCCCGCTGGTCAGCTCGCGGCTGGCGGCCCGATGCTGTCTTTCGAGGTCGAAGGGGGCGAGGGGGCCGCGCTCGAGACGATCGACCGCTTCGAGCTCATCACCCTCGCACCGACGCTCGGCAACCTCGACACGCTCGTGCAGCACCCGTGGAGCATGAGCCACGTGGTCGTCCCCGAGGCCCGCCGTCTCGCGATGGGGATCACGCCGGGCGTCCTGCGCCTCTCGGTGGGGCTCGAGGACGTGGACGACCTGCGCGCGGACCTCGAGCGGGCGCTGCGCTGACGCACCTCCGGCCGCCCGGCGGGCCCGGCGGGGTCGTCCTCTCGACCCGCCTCCGTCAGGGCGGCGGGCCACATCACCCACAGGAGTGGAAGGAGGCGGGATGAAGCAACCCGGTTCGATCGGTCCGATCACCCACGGACTCCTGCGCATCGTCGCGGGACTCATGTTCTGGCAACACGGGGCGCAGAAGCTGTTCGGCTGGCTCACCGAGCGCGACCCGGCGTCGTGGCTTTCCTGGCCGGTGGGAACCGCGGGCATCCTGGAGTTCTTCGGCGGGATCCTCATCATCCTCGGCGTCAAGACGCGCTGGGTGGCCTTCCTCGTCTGCGGGGAGACGGCCGTGGTCTACTGGTGGCGGCACTTTTCCCCCGACGCGTTGATGCCGATCCAGAACCGGGGGGAGGTCCCCGTCCTGCTGTGCTTCATCTTCCTCTTCCTGTGGGCGAACGGCCCCGGTCGCTTCAGCGTGGATGGAGCGCTCGAGGCGCGAGCCGCCTCCGACTGAGGCGCGGCCCGCCAGACGCACGGCATTGTTCGGCCGCGCGCGTTTCCCCATGTTTCCACGACGAGCGACGAGCGGCGGCCGCCCGGCGGGGCGCCGCCGTTCCGTATATGTGGCGACCCTCCGTGGAAGCGTCCACGCCGACGCGGCGAGAGCATGTACGACGCGAAGCGCATAGAGAAGAAGTGGCAGGCGTTCTGGGAACAGAACGCCACCAACGTGCCCGACCTGGATGCGGCCGAGCGGCCGTTCTTCAACCTCATGATGTACCCCTACCCCTCGGCCGAGGGACTGCACGTCGGAAACCTGTACGCGTTCACGGGTGCCGACATCTACGGGCGCTTCCGGCGTCTGCGCGGCGGCGACGTGTTCGAGCCCATCGGGTACGACGCGTTCGGGATCCACTCGGAGAACCACGCGCTCAAGGTCGATATCCACCCGATGGAGCTCATCCCCTCGAACATCCGGAACTTCGAGCGGATGCTCAGGGCCGCGGGGCTCATGTACGACTGGACGCGCACCGTCGATACGACCGACCCCGGGTACTACAGGTGGACGCAGTGGATCTTCGTCCAGCTGTTCGACGCCGGGCTCGCCGTGAAGAAGGAGGCGCCGGTCAACTGGTGCCCCTCGTGCCGGACCGTGCTCGCAAACGAGCAGGTCATCGCCGGGCGGTGCGAGCGTTGCGACACGCCGGTCGAGCAGCGGCTCCTGAGCCAGTGGTTCTTTCGCATCACCGAGTACGCCGAGCGGCTGCTCGACAACCTCGAATGGATCGACTGGTCGGAGTCCACCAAGACGGCGCAGCGGAACTGGATCGGACGCTCGGAGGGAGCCCGGATCCATTTTCGGCTCGCGGGCGAGGACCCCGCCGCCATCGAGGTGTTCACGACGCGGCCCGACACGCTGTACGGCGCGACCTTCATGGTGCTCGCTCCGGAGCATCCGCTCGTCGATCGGCTGACCACCGACGAACGGCGCGAGGAGGTGGAGAGCTACCGGTCCGCGGCCGCGGCGGTGGGTCTCGTCGAGCGCCGGAAGGCCGAGGAGAAGGAGAAGACCGGCGTGTTCACGGGTGGGCACGCCGTGAACCCGGCCACGGGCCGCCAGATCCCGGTGTGGATCGCCGACTACGTCCTCATGGACTACGGAACCGGCGCGATCATGGCCGTCCCGGGGCACGACCAGCGCGACTTCGAGTTCGCGCGGCGCTTCGAGCTGCCCATCGTCCCCGTCGTGACCCCCGCGCACGCGGTTCCGGAGGGCGCCGACCCGGCGAGCGTGCACTTCGGCCCCGGAGAGGCGGCGTTCGTCGCGCACTCGGACGACGAGATCCTCATCAACTCGGACCGCTTCAGCGGCATGCCGGCGGACGAGGGCGGGCGCCTGATCGTCGAGTGGCTGGCGGATAAGGGGCTCGCGGCGCCGGAGGTGAACTACCGGCTGCACGACTGGTGCATCTCGCGGCAGCGGTACTGGGGCCCGCCCATCCCGGTCATCTACTGCGAGGCGTGCGGGCCGCGCGCCGTGCCGGTGGAGGATCTGCCGGTCGTGCTGCCGTACGTGGAGGACTTCAAGCCCGACTCGTCCGGGGTGGCGCCGCTCGCCCGCTCGGAGGAGTTCCTCCACACCACCTGTCCGGAGTGCGGCGGTCCCGCCACGCGCGAGACCGACGTGTCGGACACCTTCCTCGACTCCGGCTGGTACTTCCTGCGCTACCCGTCGACCGAGTTCGACGACCGGCCGTTCGACGCACGGCGCACGGAGACCTGGCTCCCGGTGGACTCCTACATCGGCGGCGAGGAGCACGCCGTACTCCACCTGCTCTACTCGCGCTTCCTCACCATGGCGCTCCACGACCAGGGGCACCTGCCGTTCGAGGAGCCGTACGACCGCTTCCGGAAGCACGGCCTCCTCATCAAGGAGGGCGCGAAGATCTCCAAGTCGCGCGGCAACGTGATCCTCCCGGACAAGTACATCGAGCGCTTCGGTGCGGACACGTTCCGCATGTACCTCATGTTCCTCGGGCCTTTCCAGGAGGGCGGCGACTTCCGGGACTCCGGGCTCGCGGGTCCCGAGCGCTTCATGAAGAAGCTGTGGGACAGCGTGACCGGGGCCCTCGTGGAGGGCCGCTCCGGGTTCGAGGACGAGGAGATCGAGCGCGCGCTGCACGCGACGATCAAGAAGGTCGGCGAGGACCTCGAGAGCCTCGACTACAACACCGCGATCGCCGCGATGATGGACTACCTGAACACGGTGCGCGCCGGTGGTCGCACGGCATCCGTCGAAGAGGTGCGCGACCTCGTGGTCCTCGTCGCTCCGATCGCGCCGCACATCGCCGAGGAGCTCTGGGAGCGGCTGGGCGGGACCCCGAGCCTGTTCGACCACGCGGAGTGGCCGTCGTACGATCCGGCGCTCCTTCTCGTCGACGAGCTCGACATGCCCGTACAGGTGAACGGGAAGCTCCGGGCCACCATCCGGGTCGCGCGCGGAGCCTCGGAGGAGGAGGTGCGCGACGCCGCACTGGCCGAGGAGAACGTGGCCCGGCACCTCGACGACGTGCAGATCCGGAAGATCATCCACGTGCCCGACCGACTCATCAACCTGGTCGTCGGATAGACGGACGGGCGACCGACACGTCGTGCGTCAGTCGCCGGTCGCGGGCCGCTCCCACACCGAGACGTGCATCGTCGAGCCCGCGTCGAAGGGCTCCTCGTTCCAGCCTCCCCATCGGTGGATCCGCGTCAGCCCCGCCAGCCGGGCCATCAGGTCGAGCTCGGACGGAAACGCGTAGCGGACCTCGACCGGGAGCGAGCGGATCCCGGCGGGCCCGATGACGAGGTGGCGGCTCCTGGCGCGCTGGCCGACCGGGTCGTGGAGCGTCACGTCGAGCCGCACCTCGTCGTCCTCGATGGCGGTGACCGACACCCGCTGCCCGCGATCGAAGCGGCCGAGGTCGGGGACGAACGCCTCGATGAGGAACCGGCCGCCGGGTCGGAGGTGGCGGGCCACGTTCCGGAAACAGCGCACCTGGTCGTCCTGCGTGGGCAGCGCGAAGAAGGTGTTGAACACCACGAACACGAGCGAGAACGTCCCCTGCACGTCGACGTCCGCGAAGTCGCCCACCTTGACCGGCACATCGGCGCCGCCGGGCTTGGCGCGCAGACGCTCGATCATCGACGCGGAGGCGTCGATCCCGTGCACGCGCACCCCGCGCTCCACGAGCGGGAGCGCGATCCGTCCGCTGCCGATCGCGAGCTCGAGCACCGGGCCGGCGTCCGCGAGGCTCGCCAGCCGTTCGATCTGTCCGCGGAGGGGCTCCGGGTGCCACGCATCGTAGATGTCGGCAATGCGCTCGCCGTACGTCTCGGGTCCGTACTCCGCCATGTGATCTCCGGGGTCGCGGCCTACCGCGTCAGGAGCCAGGTCCCGAGGAACAGGACGGCGATCCCGGCGGCGCGCAGCGCGCCGAACGGCCTCACCTCGGCGCCCAGCCAGCCGTAGTGGTCGAGCACCGCCGCGATGAGCAGCTGTGCGGAGATGATGACCGCCATGGTGGCGGCGATCCCTATGCGTGGGATCGCGTAGCTGACCGAGGCGATGAGCGCGATGCCGAGCGCGCCCGAGCCGAGCGCCGCGGGCGGCACGTGTCGCCATTCGCCGAGCCGGCCACCCGCGAGCAGGAGCAGGGGAACCCCCGCGAGCAACGCGCCTCCGAGGTGGACGACGAAGGCACTCTCGATGATCCCCATCCTCTGGCTCATGAGGCTGGCGAGCGGGCTCTGGAAGGCGATCGCGACTCCTCCCAGGAAGCCGACCAGCAGGGCGAGGGCTACCATTCCACCGTGCCCTCCCGCGAGGGGTCGATGTCCGCCGCCGCCTCGCCCTCGCCGAACAGGAACGCCTTCATGTTGGCATACAGGAACTCGCGCGACTCGGGGTTCTGGAGCCGGAGCCCGTAGTGGTTGATGAGGAGCATCTGCCGCTCCTTCCACTCCTCCCAGCAGGCGGTGCAAATCTCGGCTCGCACCCGTGTCCCGAGCTCGGTGGGGAAAGGTGGGCTCGCCAGCCGCATGGCGTCGGCCCGCTCGCAACGCGTGCACCGGAACGACTCGCTCGTGCTCAGGTGGCCCTCCAGCCCTCGGGCGGAACCGCGAGGACGGAGCTGTTGGAGGCGCGCAGAACGCGCTCGGTGACGCTCCCGAGCAGCGCCTGCTCGGCCTTGTATCGACCCGTGCCGATGATGATGAGGTTGGCGGACTCGGCCTCGGCCGTGGCGAGGATCTGGGTCCACGGGCGGCCGCGCGTGACCACGATGCGCACGTCCAGCTCGTCGCCCACGCCCTCGGGCAGCAGTGCCTGGGCCTCCTCGCGGGCCGCGTTCATGATCGAGGCGAGCGCCTGGTCGACGACCGCGGTGTGGCTCACGCGTCTCAGATAGGCCTGGAGACCGCGCGTCACCACGTGGCACAGCACCAGCCGCGCGCCGAAGTGACGCGCGAGATCGACGGCGATCGCGACCAGCCGGCCGCTGTTCTCGTGCAGCCCGATGGCCACGAGGATCGTGCGGTCCTCCGGGTCCGCCTTGCGAGGGATCGGCCGCCACACGTAGACGGGTGGCGCATCGGGCGCCGCTGTGCGGACCGCCGTGCTCCCCGTCTCGTGGAACGACCACATCCGCTGCCGGTGCGAGCCCATCATGATCAGGTCGGCGTCCGCTTCCTGTGCCGCCAGCCGGATCTGACGCGGCGGCCAGCCCCGTCTCACCACGATTCTCGGCTCGATGCCGTGCTCGTGCGCCAGCGCTTCGAGGTTCGCGCGCGCATCCAGCTCCGTCTCGAGCACGAGGTCCACGTCCCGGTCGAGGGCGCGGGTCAGGTAGGACGGCGCGTCGAGCGACTCGAGGGAGTGGAAGAGCGTGATCTCCGCGTCCCCGAAGCGCTTGACCGTCCAGCGTAGCGCATCGAGCGATGGATCCGAGAAGTCGACGGCGACGAGAATGCGTTCGAACATGGACTCACCGAAGATGGGGACGCCTGGGAGGCGACGGCTCGCTACCGGTGACGGGAAGCTATGTCACCGGTTTCCGCCGCGCACGACCGCGTCCAGGCCTGCCCACGGATCGCCCTTCTCGGCGGCCTCGATCAGGGCGCGGACCGCGGTGCCCAGCTCCCCGTAGCGGGCGTAGGCCCGCTCGAAGTCGTCCAGCCGCGTGTAGTATAGCAGCCGGGACAGGACCCACGCGTTGTTGAGATCGCCCTCGCGGAGCGACCCGTAGCGGCCCGCGCGCAGCCTCGGCTTGACGTCGGTCTCGAACCGGGCCGCCGCGTCGGCGAAGATCGCTCGCTTGAGCCGTCGTTTGTCGTCGTCGGGGATGTCCCGCGCGTACAGCTCGCGCAGGGGGTCCCGGATCGACCCGAAGAACTCGCCGAACACGCGCGTGTCCTCCCAGCGCAGCCGCGCCCGCTCGCAGGCGGTCCCGTCGCGCACCGCGTCGCAGAAGAACGCGATCGCGCCCCGATAGCCCACGAAGTTGGCGAAGCTCTCGTTGAAGTCGGCCTGTCCGCTGGGGAAGAAGGTGGAATGCGTGATCTCGTGGATCACGGTCTCGACCAGAGACAGGCTGTCGAGCCGCAGGGTCGTCGACATGATCGGATCGGGAAACCAGCCGAGCGTCGAGAACGCCGACACGGGGCGGACCGACACGTCGTATCCTTGGGCTTCGAGCGCGGCGGCCTGCGCGAGGGCCCGATCGAAGTCGAAATACCCCTTGTAGGGGACCCGACCGACGATCGGGAACCACCAGCTCTTCCAGAAGAGCCCGAACTCGGGCGCGGCGAGGACGTTGAGCGACAGGGTGTCCCGCGTGATCCGCGCGTAGCTCTCGTAGCTCCGACCGGCCCGCAGGCCGAGGTCGCGGACGGCGAAGTCGCGCGCGTCGAGGACCAGCCGCAGCTTGTCGCGCGTCTCGCGCGACACGGAGGTGTCGTGCACGACGGCCTGAATGGGGCGGCGGGAGGAGAGGATGCGGGCCTCCTCCCAACCCGCCCGCAGCACGTACGTTGGCGAGCAGGCGGTCGAGGCGATCGCCGCCGCGAGGGATCCGGCGAGCGTGAACCGGGCGTCGTGTCGTTTCATGCCGTGATTCGAGGGTCCGTGCCGCGAGCGGGGGTGCGACGGATCCGCCACGTACCCCGGCGTGCTCGCGGCGTGCCTGCGGACCGATGAGCCGATCCGGGGGGTAGATTGCCGTCCCGCGGGGAGCAGGGAAAGCGAGGCGGCGGCTCCGCCCGCCCGCCCGCACCCTCCTCGCCCATCGCGTCGCTTCACGGCGCCGCCGAGACTCCCGGATCGAGCGAGAGGACATGACGCCCGACGAAGCGAACCAGGACCGTCGCCCCCCGACCCGCGAGCAGGTCCGTGCCGCCCTGATCGCGTTCTCGGACATGGTGCGCCGTCTCGACGCGGACGACACGCTCCTCCGCCATCTCCCGCTCCTCATGGGGCGCCTGGGGGATCTGCGACGCATGCTGTTCGAGTACGAAGTACGCGTCACCGAGCGGCTGCTGCCCAGCGAGGACCCGTCCGAACGGGAATCGCGCCGCATCGTCCGCGAGGCACGCGAGCGGGAGCGAGAGCTCCGCGAGGGCTGGTCCGAGGGGGAGACGGATGGGGCGGACGACGGGGATGGGGAGTAGGGCCGGCGGTCAGGCGCAGCGGACGTAGTGCAGATGCTCGCGGACGCGGTCGCGGGCGTAGCGCCGTCCGGGGCCGTCCGAGTCGCTGCGATACCGCTTGTACGGCCGGTCGTAGCGGACGTACGAGTCCGCGATCCCGCGCTCCCGGAGCGTCGCCTCGATCTCCTCGCGCGGGAGGAGCCCCTCGTCGTTGTAGCTCAGCAGGATGTGCCGCGCATCGCAGGCGTCGAGCACCCGGTCCAGCGCCCCCGCCACGCGGCTCCGGCGGCACCAGTCCGAGCGCAGGTCGTCGTCCGGGATGAGCCCGGTCTTGCCGCGGATCCGGGGGGGCGGTGTCCACCCCGACGCGATGAGCTCGGGGATGTGGTAGTAGGCGGGATACTGTCGCTCGTTGTACGGGGGGTCGAGATACAGGAGATCTATCGGGCCGACGCCGGCCACGCGCTCCGCGGCCGCGCCCCGGAAGGCCGTCGAGCCGCCCGATCCGTTGCGGGCCAATGTGGGCACGATCGGTCGGAGCTCGAGATCGCGGCGGGCGTTCGGCTGCAGGGTCTTCACGAACGAGGCGTATACGCCCGTGGTGTTCGCCACCCGATCGGCGGCCTCGATGAGGGTGGCGAGAACGAGCTGTGCGCGCCCGCGGTCGATGCACCCCGCGTCGCGCCAGCCGGCGACCGCCGAGCGGATCGCGTCGATGCGCCGTGCGTTCCCGGGGGAGAAGTACATGCGGCCGTGCGCCCGACCCTCCGTGCCGGCCAGCGTATAGTTCTCCGTGACGAATCCGTGCTCGCCGTCGATCGCCGCGAGATGGCGGAGCAGCGCGCGGTACGACACGGTCTTTCTCGTGCCGCGCAGCGGCGCGTCGACGGTTTCCAGCGCGTAGCGCGGCGTGCGGTCCAGCTCGACTCGGGCGACCTGCAGGGCGTAGGATGCCGCCATCAGGTCGCCGGCGTGCACGCGCCAGCCGGCCCGCTTGAGGGCGCTGGCGACGCTCGCCGTGCCGGCGAACGGGTCGCACGCGATCCCGGATTCGAGGCCCACGTCGTCGATGGTCTCGAGGATGAAGGGGACGAGCCGGGTCTTGTTGCCGAGATAGCGCACACGGGAGGATACGGGCCGATGCCGCGGACGAAAAGCGGATCGCGCGGGGGCGCGCCCCCCGGCCGGTGACGACCGCCGCCCGCCTGTCGGATGGCGCGGCGCGGCTCGTCACCGCCCTCGGTCCCGCGCTCGGATTCATGCGCCCGGGACTCGGGCGGGAGATCGCCGTCCGGCAGGCGGCGGCCGATCGGTTGTGCGCGTGGGGCGGACCCGCCGATGGCCGCCCGCTCGTATGGCTGCACGGAGCGTCGGCCGGCGAGCTGCTGGGGGCGGCTCCCGCGCTGCGCGAGCTGGCCGCCCGACGCCCGCATGCCCTGTTGGTGACGTACTTCTCGCCCTCGGGCCGCACGGCGCTGCCCCACCTCGGACCGGACTTCGCCTCGCCGGCGCCGCTCGATACCGCCTCGCACCTGGACCGCGTGCTCGGGACGCTGCGTCCCGAGCTCCTCGTGTTCGCGAAGCTGGATGTGTGGCCGGGAATGGTGGCGGCCGCCGACCGTGCCGGGGTGCCGACCGCGCTCATCAACGCGGTCGTGCGCGACGGGAGCCGCCGCTCGGGGGTCGTGGCGCGACGTCTGTTCCGACCGGTGTACGCCTCGCTGGACGGCGTGGGTGCCGCCACGGAGATCGACGCCCGCCGTCTCCGGAGGCTGGGGGTGCGGCGGGAGGCGCTCTCGTTGACGGGCGATGCCGCGTTCGATCTGGCGCTCGCGAGGGCGGACGCGGCCCTCGCGGAGGACGGGGAGAGGGAGCGGTTCGAGGCGATCCTCCCCCCGCGTCCCCCCTCCGGCGCGCGCCTCGTGGCGGGCTCTACGTGGCCTCGTGACGAGATGGCACTGCTGGACGCGCTGCGTGGGGGCGGGATGGCCATCCGCTGGCAGCCTGTGCTCGCGCCGCACCGACCCACGGAGAGCCGCGTGCGCGAGCTCCTGGGCCTGTGTCGGTCGCGCGGTCGGCCGGCGGCGCGCTGGAGCGACCTGGTCCGGACCGCCGTGGAGGGCGGCCGGGCCGGCGACGTCCCGGCCCACGCGGCGGTCGTGTTCGACGAGATGGGAAGGCTGGCGGAGCTGTACACGGCCGCCGATGCGGCCTACGTGGGTGGCGGGCTCGGCTCCGGCGGGCTCCACAACGTGCTCGAGCCGGCGGCGGCGGGGATCCCCGTGCTGTTCGGCCCGCGGCACGCGCGTGGCGACGCGGCCGCCCTCGAACGGGCCGGAGGGGGGTCGGCGTGTCCCGCCAGCCGGCTGGAGTCGCGGCTCGCCGCGTGGCTCGATCCCACCGCCCGTCGGGCGGCCGGCATCCGTGCGCGGGGCGTCGTCGAAGCGGGCGCCGGGGCGGGGGCCGCGGGGGCCACCCTGCTCGTCTCGGTGTGGGAGCGGGGCCGCCCCGGACCCCCGTCCGCCCGCGGACCCGAGGGCCGGCGTTCCGGCCCCGCACCGCCTGCGTGACGGGGGACGACGTCGTTCAGGAGCGCTCCGGGGGAAGGTGCTTGGGCCCGAACACGAACCAGAATAGACACCCGATGATCGGGCACAGGACCAGGATCCCCGTCCACAGGGCCTTCTCGCGCCGCGCCACGCTCGACAGCCACACGTGACCCAGCGACCATCCGTCGAGGATGATCAGCAGCCCGAGGAGCGTCCAGCGCGGGTCGAGGGCCGCCGCCGCGTCGGCGATACGATCGAGCGCGCTCACCGGCCCCCCGCCTCGAACCGCCTCACGCGGCCGCCGTGGGGCGCTCGAACTGAAGCCGATACAGACCGGCGTACAGGCCGCCGCGCTCGAGCAGCTCCTCGTGTGTTCCGGACTCCCGGATGACCCCGTGGTGGAGCACGACGATCTCGTCCGCTCCCTGGATGGTGGACAGTCGGTGCGCGATCACGAGGCTCGTGCGCCCCTGCATGAGGTGCTCCAGCGCCTCCTCGATCTGCGCTTCGATCTCCGAATCCACCGAGCTCGTCGCCTCGTCGAGGAGGAGGATGGGCGGATCGCCCGCCAGCGCCCGGGCGAACGAGACGAGCTGTCGCTCTCCCACCGACAGGTTGCTCCCGCGTTCCCCGATCGGGTGCTCGTACGCGGCCGGGAGACGCGCCAGGTGTCGGTCGACCCCGACCCGCTCCGCGGCGTGGCGGATCTCACGCTCCCCGACCCCCTCGCGATCGAGCGAGATGTTCCCCGCCGCCGTGCCCGAGAACAGATAGACATCCTGGAGCACGAGACCCATATGCGCCCGCAGCTCGCGGACAGGGTATTCGCGGATGTCGACGCCGTCGAGCGTGATACGGCCCTTCTGGGGCTCGTAGAACCGCATCAGGAGGTTGAACAGGGTCGTCTTGCCTGCGCCGGTCGCCCCGACCACCGCCACGCGTTCGCCTGGCTCGATCACGAGCGAGATGCCGCGCAGGACCCACCCGTCGTCCTCGGGGGCGTCGTCATCGAGCCGGCCCTCGGCGCCCTCCCACACGGCCGCCGACGCGACCGGGGTCGCCACGTCGGCCGACTCGCCGACGTAACGGAACCACACGTCTTCAAAGACGATCCGACCCGCGATGCGGGCCGGCAGTGGTCGCGGCTCGGGCCGGTCCGTGATCGCCGGCGCCTCGTCCAGCAGCCGGAAGATGCGCTCCGAGCTGGCCATCGCACCCTGCAGGATGTTGTACTTCTCCGACAGGTCCTGGATCGGCCGGAAGTAACGTCGCGCGTACTGGAGGAAGGCGGCGATCACCCCGATGGTGAGCGTACCCTCGAGGGCCTGCCCGCCTCCGTACCAGATGATGAGCGCCAGCGCCACCGAGGCGATGAGCTCGATGACGGGGAAGAAGAGGGCATAGTACGTGATCGAGCGCAGGTGCGCCTGCAGGTAGTCGTCGTTGATGTGGCGGAAACGATCGCGGGTCGGCCCTTCCTGCCGATACAGCTGCACCACCCGGATCCCCGAGATCCGCTCCTGGAGGAAGGCGTTGATGCGGGCCAGGCGGACGCGGATGTCGCGGTACGCCTCGCGGACCCGCTTCCGGAACAGCCACGCCGCCGCGAACACGACGGGCAGGACCGAGAACGTGACCAGCGCCAGGCGCCAGTCCATGGCCACCATCGCGGCCATGATGAACGCGACGGTGAACACGTCCCCGAAGATCGTCACCACGCCCGAGGTGAACATCTCGTTGAGCACCTCGACGTCGCTCGTGAGCCGCGTCATCAGACGACCGACGGGGTTGCGATCGAAGTACGCGAGCTGGAGACGCTGCAGGTGAGCGAAGATCTCGGCGCGCAGGTCGAGCATCACGTGCTGTCCGATCCACGTGGTGAGGATCGTGTTCGCGTAATCGAGCACCCCCGACAGCAGGAGCGACCCGAAGAACAGCCAGCTCAGGAACGCGAGCAGTCGGTAGTCTCCGGCCGGGATGGCCCGGTCGATCGCCTCCTTGGTCAGCCAGGGGCCGACGAGGGCCAGGCCGGAGGCCGCGATGAGCAGGAGAACCGCCGCCACCACCTTCCACCGGTATGGGCGCAGGTAGCGGAGCAACCGCCGCATGAGGCGCGCGTCGTACGCCTTGCCGAGCGCCTCCTCTTCGCGAATGGGTCCGTCCGGTGTCTGCATGTCCTCGTTCGAAGCGCGGGTGGGCGTGCGGGTGGCGACCGGATTCCCACGGGGCGCCGGGTCTCGGGCATCCCGCCGAATCGACGCCAACATAGGCCGTTCGCGCCGCCCCTTCCACACGCGCCGCTCGGTGCGGTTGCCTTCGCCCGCTTCGCGGGCTCGGCGAGCTCGCGCACTGGGGTGCGCTCGGGGCGGTTGGTGAAGCACTGTCCCCTGCGGGGGTACTGCTTCACCGAGCTCGCGCACTGGCGTGCGCTCGG
>CAZCLY010000008.1:126163-207761 GCA_964499635.1 uncultured Gemmatimonadota bacterium
ACTGTCCCCTGCGGGGGTACTGCTTCACCGAGCTCGCGCACTGGCGTGCGCTCGGGGCGGTTGGTGAAGCACTGTCCCCTGCGGGGGTACTGCTTCACCGAGCTCGCGCACTGGCGTGCGCTCGGTTGGCGGTGCGGAACCTTGCGCCTCATCATCCCCACATGACCGATAGCATCCGGGTGCGTGGAGCGCGCCAGCACAACCTCAAGGGCGTCGATGTCGACATCGAGCGTCGCTCGTTGACGGTGCTCACCGGACCCTCGGGATCAGGCAAGTCGAGCCTGGCGTTCGACACGATCTACGCGGAGGGGCAGCGCCGCTACGTCGAGTCGCTCTCCACGTACGCCAAGCAGTTCCTCGAGCGCATGCCGAAGCCGGATGTGGAGCTCGTGGAGGGCGTGAGTCCATCGGTTGCCATCGACCAGCGCAACCAGATCCAGTCCAGCCGCTCGACGGTCGGCACGGTCACCGAGGTCTACGACTACATGCGGCTCCTGTGGGCCCGTGTGGGCACCACCCGCTGCCCGGAGTGCGGCGCCGAGGTGCGCCCCGACACCGTCCAATCGGTCACCGACACGGTGCTGGGGTGGGGAGACGGAACCCGGGTCGTGGTGGCCTTCCCGCTCGCGCTGAGCTCCGAGATCACGCACTCGATGGCGGTGGCGAACCTCCAGTCGCAGGGCTACCTGCGCGCGATCGCGGACGGCCGGGAGCTGTACCTGCCCGACCTCGGGTCGGCCGGCGATCCGGCTGGCGACCTGACCCTCGCCCGCGATCTCCTGGTGGTGGTGGATCGCATCGCGGCCTCCGACGAGGCCCGCGAGCGTGTGGCGGATTCGATCGCCGCGGCGTTCGCGGAGGGCCACGGCGCCGCCGTCATCCTCCGCGTCGGGGAGGGCGTCCAGCCGCGGCGGCACCGGTTCGACGAATCGTTCCGCTGCTCCGCGTGCGGGCGGACGTTCCCCGAGCCGGTGCCCGGCCTGTTCAGCTTCAACAGCCCGGCAGGCGCCTGTCCGGAGTGCACGGGGTTCGGCGCCGTGCTCGAGTACGCCCGCGAGCTGATCGTCCCCGACCCGTCGCGCTCGCTCCGGAACGGCGCCCTCGATCCTTGGACCAAGCCACGCTACGAGAAGGAACGCGCCGCCGTCCTGCGGTTCGCGAGGGCGGCCGGACTGGACGCCGGGGCCCCCTGGTCGAGCCTCCCGGGGGAGGCCCGCGAGGTCCTGCTCGAAGGCGGGACGTACGACGGAGAGCGCTTCCAGGGCGTTCTCCCGTTCCTGCGCTCGCGCGAAAGGAAGCGCTACAAGGCCTATATCCGGGTGTTCCTGCGCCAGTATCAGCTTCCGCGCGTGTGTCCGACCTGTGCGGGCACCCGACTGATCCCCGACGCGCTGAACGTCCGGGTCGCGGGCGCCGACATCTCCGAGGTGTCGGCCCGCTCCATCCGCGACGTCCGCGAGTGGATCGAGGGGGATCTCGGGCTCACGCCGTTCGCCGCCAGGGTCGCGGAGACGGTGCGCGGCGAGATCCTCGACCGGCTCTCGTTCCTCGACGAGGTGGGCCTCGGATACCTCACGCTCGACCGCCAGGCGAAGACGCTCTCGGGGGGCGAGATGCAGCGCATCCGGCTCGCGAGCTGCCTCGGCAGCCGCCTGGTGGACACGCTGTACGTCCTCGACGAGCCGACGATCGGGCTCCACCCGCACGACACGGACCGATTCGTCGGTGTCCTCGAGCGCCTCGCGCGGGCGGGGAACACGGTGCTCGTCGTCGAGCACGAGCCGGCTGTGATCCGCCGGGCCGCCCGCATCGTGGAGCTCGGCCCGGGGGCGGGCGAGTCGGGGGGCGAGGTCGTGTTCGAGGGCGTTTGGGAGGGGCTCCTCGAGGCGGACACGAGCACGGGTCGCGCGCTCGCGGGGCGGGGGAAGCCGGGGGCGGTCACCCGGCGGCGCGGCATCGGCCGCGGTGGCAAGGCGGCCGCCACCCCTGGCGATCGGGGGTGGCTCGAGCTGCGCGGAGCCCGACTCCACAACGTCCGGGGGGCCGACGCGTCGATCCCCCTCGCCGCGCTCACGGCGGTGACCGGGGTGTCCGGCTCCGGGAAGTCCAGCCTCGTCCGGCACGTGCTGTTGCACGCGCTCGAGGGTGTGCTCGAGGGCGAGACCAGCGCCCGCACGCACCTCGGGGAGCCGGAGGGCACGTACGAGTCGCTGCGCGGCGCCTCGGCCCTCGAGGGCGTGGTGCTCGTCGACCAGCAGCCCATCGGCCGCACGCCGCGCTCCAACCCCGCCACCTACATCAAGGCGTTCAGCGAGATCCGGAAACTGTTCGCCGATCTGCCGGAGTCCCGGCGACGGGACTACGGACCGGCGTACTTCTCGTTCAACCGCGCCGGAGGACGCTGCGAGCGCTGCAAGGGGGCCGGACAGGAGATCGTCGAGATGGTCTTCCTGGCCGACGTGGCGGTGCCCTGCGAGGCGTGCGGCGGGGCGCGCTACAAGCCGGAGGTCCTCGAGATCGAGTATCGGGGCAGGTCGATCCTCGATGTCCTCGACCTCACCGTGGACGAGGCGATCCGCTTCTTCATCCGGCAGGACAGGATCGGCGAGGCGCTGTGGCAGCTCCAGCGGGTCGGGCTCGGCTACCTGAGGCTCGGCCAGCCCGCCACCACGCTCTCCGGGGGCGAGGCGCAGCGCCTCAAGATCGCCCGCGAGCTGGCCCGCCGGGGCAAGGGCGGCCGACGACTGTACATCCTCGACGAGCCGACCGTGGGGCTCGGGGTCGGCGAGGTCGACACCCTCGTGTCGGTCCTCCGGCAGCTCGTGGACGAGGGCCACACGGTCGTGGTCATCGAGCACG
Organism: uncultured Gemmatimonadota bacterium; assembly: GCA_964499635.1. Taxonomy (GTDB): domain Bacteria; phylum Gemmatimonadota; class Gemmatimonadetes; order Palauibacterales; family Palauibacteraceae; genus Palauibacter. The sequence goes on from CAZCLY010000008.1 coordinate 129,023, forward strand.
ATCTCGGGGTCGTGCGCCGGGCCGACTGGATCCTCGACATGGGCCCCGGGGCCGCCGACGAGGGGGGCGAGATCGTGGTGGCCGGGCCCCCCGCCCGGGTGGCCGCGCACCCCGGCTCCCGTACGGGGGAGCACCTGCGACGCAGGGTCGAGAAGCCCGGACGGACGGTCGCCACGGTCGGCTCGTGAGCGTCCCGCCGGCGCCGCACATCTCCATCCTCCTTCCCTGTCGCGACGCCGCCCCCTTCCTCCCCGCCTGCATCGCGAGCCTCGAGGCCCAGACCGAGCCCCGCTTCGAGGCCCTCGTGCTGGATGACGGATCCGCCGATGCGACCGGCCGCCTGCTGGGCGCATGGGCCGAGCGGGATGCCCGCGTGCGCCGCGTCCCCCCGGCCGCCGGGGGGCTCGTCCCCACGCTGAACGCCCTCGCGAAGGCGGCCCGCGGCGTCCTCCTGGCACGCATGGACGCCGACGATGTCGCGCACCCGCGCCGGCTGGAGCGGCAACGCGAGCTCCTCGGGGCCCGGCCGGCGATCGCGGCGTGCGGGACACGCGTGCGGTATGTCCCGCGGAGCGACGTGGGCCCCGGGTACAGGCGCTACGAGGCGTGGCTCAACGGGCTGACCGAGCCCGAGGAGCTCGCCCGGGACCTGTTCGTGGAGTGTCCCATCTCGCACCCGACCCTGATGATCCGCCGGAGCGTGTTCGAGGAGGTCGGAGGCTACGGCGAGATCGAGGGGCCCGAGGACTACGACCTCGTCCTCCGGCTGGCCGCCGCCGGCCACGCGCTGGCCAACGTGCCCGAGGTCCTGCACGACTGGCGGCTCGGCGATCACCGCCTGTCGGGACGCTCCCCCCGCTACTCCCCGCCGGCCTTCCGCCGGCTCAAGGCGCGCTGGCTGGCCGAGCTCCTGCCCCGCGGGCGACCGCTGGTCGTCTGGGGTGCCGGCAAGGTCGGGAAGGCGTTCGCGCGCACCTGGCTCGCGGACGAGGGGCGGACGGTCGCCGCCTTCGTGGATCTCGACCCGCGCAAGATCGGCCAGGAGATCCATGGCGCCCCGGTGATCGCCCCGAGCGGATTGTGGGGGGGTGGCCCGGGAGAAGCCGGGCCGGCGGGTGCGGCGCCCGCGGGGGAGGTCCCCCCGCCCCGGCGCCCGTACGTGCTGGTGGCGGTGGGATCCCCCGGCGCCCGCGACCAGATCCGGGAGACGCTGGCTGCCTCCGGGCTCACGGAGCTCGCGGACTTTCGCGCCGTGGCGTGAGGCCCGCCCTCCGCCGCCGGCCCCGCCCCCGCCGGTCCGGACGGCTCACCGCCGCCTCCGTGTATGATGCAGGACAGCCGATCCCCGCCCGCAGCCGAAGGAGGACGACGTGCGACTCCTGCTCGTGAGCGATCTGCACCGTGACCTCGAGGCCGCCGCCTCGGTGGTCGAGCGCGCCACCGGAGTCGACGTGGTGGTCGGAGCGGGCGACTTCGCGGTCCAGCGCCGGGGGCTGGATGAGATCGTCGACGTCCTGAGCGGGATCCGGGCCCCCACCGTTCTGGTTCCCGGAAACGGAGAGTCGGCCGAAGAGCTGGACGCCGCGTGCGGGGGCTGGAGCGCCGCACACGTGCTCCATGGCACCGGCATCGAGCTCGCCGGGGTGCCGTTCTTCGGTCTGGGAGGGGGCGTGCCGGTGACTCCGTTCGGCGACTGGAGCTACGACCTCACCGAGGGGGAGGCGCGCACCCTCCTCGCCGGGTGTCCCGAGCACGCGGTGCTCGTCTCGCACTCGCCCCCCCGTGGGCACGTGGACCTCGACGGGTCGGGCCGCCACCTCGGGAGCGTCGCCGTGCGGGAGACGATCGAGCGAAGGCGGCCGCGGCTCGTCGTGTGCGGGCACGTGCACGCTTCGTGGGGCGAGCTCTCGGCGCTCGACGGCGTCCCGATCGTGAATGCAGGTCCGACCGGTTCGACCTGGGATCTCGACTGAGCCAGCCCGCGCGGGGACCCCCCGGGACCCGCGCTCGCTCATGCCCGCAACGTGCGTCCGGAGCGGCATTTGCCACGACCGGCCGTCGGTTCGAAGGGCCGGTTTGAAGGTCGCGTGACGCGGCTTGCAAGCGTAAATTGTACGGTCCCTCCGCGTCGCACCGGGACCCTCGGAAAACACCCGTTTCCCAGAGGAAGAACCGAACCGTACGGGAGTCCATGGAGACCACCGAAAATCCGGATCGTATACAGCCCCGTCTGCTTGAAGACGAGATGCGCGATTCGTTCATCGATTACTCGATGAGCGTCATCGTGCAGCGCGCCCTTCCGGACGTGCGCGACGGGCTCAAGCCGGTCCACCGCCGCATCCTGTACGCCATGCACGAGGCGGGTCTCTCCCCGACACGACCCTACAAGAAGAGCGCCACGGTCGTCGGGGACGTGCTCGGCAAGTACCACCCGCACGGCGATAGCGCCGTGTACGATTCGCTCGTCCGCATGGTGCAGGACTTCTCGCTCCGCTACCCGCTCGTCGATGGTCAGGGGAACTTCGGCTCCATCGATGGCGACTCCGCGGCGGCGTACCGGTACACGGAGGCGCGGCTGGCGGCGGTGGCGGGCGAGATGTTGTCCGACATCGACAAGGACACCGTCGACTTCGCACCCAACTTCGACGACCGGCTGCGGGAGCCGACCGTCCTGCCGTCCACCCTGCCGAACCTGCTGGTCAACGGCTCCTCGGGGATCGCGGTCGGCATGGCGACGAACATCCCGCCCCACAACCTGCGCGAGATCGTGGCCGCCTGCCGGGCGCTGATCGACGATCCAGGGACGACGATCGACGGACTCATGACGCACGTGCTGGGTCCCGATTTCCCCACGGGCGCCTTCATCTTCGGCAAACACGGGATCCGCGAGGCGTACGAGACCGGTCGGGGGCGCCTCGTTATGCGGGCGAAAGCGCACATCGAGGAACGGGCGCGGGGCGGCGAGCAGATCGTGGTGACCGAGATCCCGTTCATGGTGAACAAGACCCGCCTCATCGAGCAGGTCGCGCAGCTCGTACGCGACAAGCGGATCACGGACATCTCGGATCTCCGGGACGAGTCCGCCCGACAGGGAATCCGTCTGGTCATCGAGCTCAAGCGCGACGCGATTCCCCAGATCGTCCTCAACCAGCTCTTCAAGCACACCCAGATGCAGTCGACCTTCGGCGTGATCATGCTCGCCCTGGTCGGCGGCGTGCCGCAGGTGATGGACCTCAAGACGATGCTCGAGCACTTCCTCGAGCACCGGCACGAGGTGGTGGAGCGGCGGAGCCGTTTCGAGCTCACGGCCGCCAGGGATCGCGAGCACGTGCTCGAGGGGCTCAAGATCGCGGTCGACAACATCGACGAGGTCATCAAGCTCATCCGGGCCGCCACCGACACCGACACGGCCCGCGTCGAGCTCCAGACCCGCTTCGAGCTCAGCGAGCGCCAGGCCCAGGCGATCCTCGACATGCGGCTGGCCCGGCTCACGGGCCTCGAGATCGAGAAGCTGGAGGAGGAGCTCACGGAGGTCCGGGCCCGCCGCAAGGAGCTGGAAGCCATCCTCGCCTCGCGCGAGCGCCGCATGGCGATCGTGGGCGAGGAACTCGAGGCGGTGGCCGCCAAATACGGGGACGAGCGCCGCACGGAGATCGTGGATGTGCGGGCCGACTTCACCGAGGAGGACCTGATCGCCGAGGAGTCCATGGTGATCACGGTGTCGCACGCCGGATACATCAAGCGCATCCAGCCGGAGGTGTACCGCGCGCAACGGCGGGGCGGGCGCGGGATCGCGGGGATGGGGACGAAGGAGGAGGACTGGGTCGAGCACCTGTTCCTCGCCTCGACCCACGACTACCTGATGATATTCACCGGTCGCGGCCAGGTGTACTGGCTCAAGGTGTACGAGATCCCCCCCGCGGGGCGCACGGCGCGCGGAAAGCCGATCGTCAACCTGCTGTCGATCGACAAGGAGGAGGAGATCGCCTCCATCGTCCGCGTGCGCGAGTTCACGGACGACCGCTCGCTCATGTTCGCAACCCGACGCGGGCTGGTGAAGAAGACGAGCCTCGCCGACTACGGCAACGTGCGCTCGACCGGCATCAACGCGATCAACATCCTCGACGACGACCGCCTCATCGACGTGCAGCTCACGGACGGGACGAACGACGTGATCCTCGCCACGCGACGGGGCATGTCGATCCGCTTCGCCGAGTCGGATGTGCGCGGGATGGGGCGAGCGACGCAGGGGGTGCGGGGCATCAATCTGGGCCAGGACGACGCGGTGGTGGGCATGGTGGTCGTGCGCCGCGAGGGCACGCTGTTGACGGCCACCGAGACCGGAATGGGCAAGCGCAGTGACGTGGACGACTACCGTGTCCAGCGCCGGGGCGGGAAGGGACTCATCAACCTCAAGCTGTCGGCCAAGACCGGGCGCGTGGTCGCCGTCCGCGAGGTGACGGACGAAGACGAGCTCATGCTGGTCACGAGGAACGGCGTGATAAACCGCCAGTCGGCCGCCGAGATCCGGGTCATCGGCCGCAACACCCAGGGCGTGCGGCTCATCATGCTGGACGAGGGCGACGAGCTGGTGGATGTGGCCCGCGTGATCGACGAGGACGCCGACATCGATGAGGACGAGGAGCTCGCGGCGAACGCGGGGGAGGGCGAGGACGCCGACGATGGGGAGGTCGTCGAGGCGGAGTCCGAGGAGTGAGCGGGGACGACGGACTCGTCACGCTCTCCGACATCGAAGCCGCGCGCGACCGCCTCGGGTCGGCCGTACGGCGGACTCCGCTGCTGACCGCCCCACACCCGCGGGCCGGGGGCCGCGCATCGGGGGACGGCCCCGATGCGATGTGGCTCAAGTGCGAGAACCTCCAGTGGGTGTCGGCCTTCAAGGCGCGTGGCGCCTACCACTTCGTAAGCCGGCTGACGGCCGCCGAGCGGGACGCGGGGTTGCTCACCTACTCCTCCGGCAACCACGCCCAGGCGGTCGCGTTCGCCGCCCGGGCGTTCGGCGCGCGGGCGCGAATTGTGATGCCGGTGGACGCGCCGGCCGTGAAGCGCGAGGGAACCATGGCGTTGGGGGCGCGGGTGGAGTTCGCGGGCACTACCTCGGCGGAGCGCAAGCAGCGCGCGGAGGAGATCCAGCGCGCGGAGGGCGGGACCATGGTGCCGCCGTTCGATCACCCGCACATCATCGCCGGGCAGGGGACGACCGGGCTCGAGATCCTCGAGCAGCTGGCGCCCCGGCGCCCGGGGCTCGTGCTCGTGCCCGTCGGCGGTGGCGGACTCCTGTCGGGCGTGGCGGCGGCCGTGCGGGGCCTGTGTCCGGAGGCGACGATCGTGGGGGTGGAGCCGGAAGGTGCGGCCTCCATGCAGCGCTCGCTTGCGGAGGGCGGACCTGTCACGCTCGACTCGGTCGACACGATCGCCGACGGCCTCAAGCCCGTGAGGCCCGGCGACCTGACCTATCGTCACTGCCGCGCGCTCGTGGATCGCGTCGTCACGGTCACCGACACGGCCATCCGCGATGCGGTGGTGTGGCTGTTCGGACGCAGGCTGGTGGTCGAGCCGAGCGGGGCCGCGACCGTGGCGGCGCTGCTCGAAGGCGCCGTCGACCCGGCGGAGCACGGAGCCACCGTGGCGGTCCTCTCGGGGGGCAACATCGAGCCCGCGCTCCTCGCCGGGTGGATCGCCTAGGCCGTCCGCGTCCGGCGCCGGTGTCCCTCCTCGTCCTGTTCGACGTCGATGGCACGCTGATCGACTCGGCGGGGGCCGGCCGCGAGGCCATCGAAGGCGCTCTCCACGATGTGTACGGGACGGCGGGTCCGATCGACGAGCTCCCGTTCGACGGGCTCACGGATCCCTCGATCGCCCGCACCCTGCTGCGGGCGGGCGGGATCGCCGATGCCCGCATCGAGGCCGGGCTCGACGCCCTGTGGGCGACGTACCTGGCGCGGCTCGCCGACAGCCTCGGGGCCCGCGCCGGCCGCGTCCGTGCGCTGGACGGCGTCTCGGCGCTGCTCGATGCGCTGGCGGGCGCCGGGGCGGTGGTGGGGCTGGTCACCGGGAACATCGAGCCGGGCGCCGCCCGCAAGCTCGACGCGTGCGGGCTCGGGGGCCGGTTTTCGTTCGGCGCCTTCGGGTCCGACGCGGAGGACCGGGATGCCCTTCCGGCGATCGCGCTCGAGCGGGCCACGGCCTCCACGGGCTGCCCCTTCGCTCCCGACCGCGTATGGATCGTGGGGGATACGCCGCGCGACGTCCGCTGTGCCCGGGCGGGTGGCGTGCGGGCCCTCGCCGTGGCGTCGGGCCGCTATTCGGTCGCGCAACTGGCCGCGTGCGCCCCCGACCACGTCACGAGCTCGCTGGCCGATACGGAGTGGGTCCTCGAACGGCTGACCGGTCGCGCGGGAGCGCCCCAGTCGCGACATTCGGGACGGGCATGAGCGCACACGAGGGGGCGGTTCCGGTGTCGGTGGAAGACGTCCAGACCAGGGTGGGTAGAGGCGGACGCGGGGAGGGCGAGTCGCGCGAGTTCGTCCTCGACGTGCTGGTCGATGGCAGTCCCGTGCGACGCAACGCGAGGGTCGCGTACTCCGACGACCACCTGCGCGTGGATGACCAGCAGCTCCCGCTCGATACCGTCTTCTGGGTGTCGCGCCGCGCCGGCCTCGTACTCCTGTTCGCCCGCAAGGTCACCCTCGCCCTGCTCGGCAGGAGCGGTGATCTGGAGGAGCTGGCTCGGGCCGTGGAGCGCGGAAGCGACCGGGCCGCCCAGCGGTCGCTTCTCCAGCCGCTCACGCGGGAGGTCGTGGTGTGCACGGCCGGCACGGCGGTGAGCGGGTCGATCGGCGATACCCGGGTGTCCGGCCTCCACCTGGCGGTGTTCACCCAGCGTGCCCTCCACCTGTTCGCCGGATCGCGCAGCCACTCGATCGAATGGCCGGTGGGCCGCGTCGGCCAGCTCGGGTCGGCGCCGGGCGAGCGCGGACGCGGCGGCCTGCGCCTGACCTCCGATCGCCTGTCGCTGACGCTGCGCTACCTGTTTCCCGAGGAGATCCAGGCCGTGGCCCGCGTGGCGACGCGGCCGCCGGCGCCCCCCCCGGAGCCGGACAGCTCGCTGGAGATGTTCGCCCGGGGCGAGGTGGCCCCTCCGCCGCCACCGAAGCTCCCCGAGTTCGCCGTTTCGGCCGAGGTCCTCAGGGAGGCGTGCGAGCTCGCGACGAGCCGGGTGCGGGTCGATCCGACGCTGTCGTCGCGCTTCGACGATGGGTTCTTCGGTCGGCATTTCCAGGATCTCGGGGAGATCGCGCTCGGTCCCCTGATGCTCCGGAAGTCAGCGGCGGCCGGCGCCTCCTCGCTGGCCCGGGCGGTGGAAGCGCTCGATGCGGACCGGCTCCGGGAGGACGCCGTGGCGGCCTTCCGGGCGGCCGCCGACCACCTGTTCGATGTGTACGGCGGCGCCGTCGAACGTCTGATGACCGAGCGCCGGATCGACCGCGAGGCCACCCGGGCGATCCGCTCGAGCGTCGAGGATCGGGATCGTATCGACGCGTGCGTGGGCTCGATCGTGCGGACGCTCGACCCGACGTTCGAGCGCGTCCTGGCCCGGCAGCACCTGCTCCTGCAGCGGTTGCAGGCATACGAGCACGCGCCGCCCGACACGGACGACACGGGGGTCGAAGAGGCCGCGGACGAATGGCGCGCTGACCTCCTGGCGCTCGATCGGGCCTACGGCTCGGCCTGGAGCGCGCTGCTCGAGGAGATGGCAGAGACGTGGTCGGAACGGTTCCTGCCACGTCTCGTGGCGCTGTCCGCCATTCCGGGACGCCGCTTGTCCGAGGCCGCCCGATTGGCGATCCTCGCGGCGATCACGTTCGTTGCGGTGGCCGCGCTGGCGATCTGGGTGCTGTAGGCGGCCACGGAAGGACGACGCCGGCAGATTCGAGGCGGGCGCGGGCCCACCGGGCGCTCGCCGCCCGGCAAGACACACGGGAGGGAAGCGTTGGCTCAGCAGAAGACACCGCGGGCGCGGGGACGGCCCGCGGGCACGAAACCCGAGTCGGACGGCGGGAAGTGGCTGTTCTACGGAATCGCGGCGGTGATCGTGGTGGCCGGCATGGCCTGGCTTCTCGTAGCGCGTGACCGGGGGATCGGGCAAAGCGCGGCGCTACCCACCCCGGAGGAGTTCCAGGCGCTCGCCCAGGAGGTGGATGCGGATTCGAGCGTCGGGATCTCGGCGGGCCCGGAGACGGCGCCGGTCGAGCTCGTCGAGTTCGCCGACTACTCCTGTCCGCATTGCGCCACCTTCGCCGGCTTCGCCGGCAAGCTGCTCCGGCAGAACTACGTCGAGACCGCGAACGCCCCGGTCCACTGGGTGATGTACGACTACGTGCTGGGCAACTTCCCCAACTCGGTGCCGGCCGCGATCGCGGCCCGCTGCGCCGGTGACCAGGGCCGGTACTGGCCCATGCACGATCTCCTGTTCTCGCGTCAGAACGCGTGGTGGTCGAGCGGCGCCCCGAACCAGGTGTTCGACGATCTGGCGCAGCAGGTGGGGCTCGATATGGAGGCCTACCGCGAATGCGTGGCCGACGGCCGCCACCTGAGGGAGGTGGTGGCGTCGCGCAAGTACGGCGACCAGCTGGGGGTGTCCTCGACCCCGACCCTGTTCCTCAACGGCCGGCGACTCGACCTCGGCGGCAAGGAGCCCTACAGCTACATCGAGGGTCTCATCAAGGCCGAGCTCGAAGCGGCGGCGGGCAAGGATTCCTCCGAGGGCGGTCCGTGACCGCAGTGACTCGACGCCGTGGAATCGTCCTCCTGGCGTTGATCGGTGTGTTCCTGTCGGCCTACCTCTTCCTCCACGCGCTCGGCTTCTACGGCGAGCTCGTGTGCGGCGCCGGCGGCGGCTGCAGCCGGGTCCAGGCCTCGCGCTGGGCGACGTTCCTCGGCTTCCCGGTCGCCGGGTGGGGGCTGGGCTGGTACGCGGCGGTGCTGGCTGTATCGCTGCTCGCGATCCAGACGTCGCTGGGAGCGAAGCGGGGCGTGTCCATGACGCTCCTCGTCCTGGCCGCCGGTGGGCTGGGGTTCACGATCTACCTGAAGTCCGTCGAGATCTTCGTGATCCACGCGATCTGCAGGTGGTGCGTGGGGAGCGCCGTCCTGGCGCTCTCGATCTTCGTGCTCGCCCTGCCGGAATGGCGGCTCGTGCGGAGGGGCGCCACCGGGGTGTGATCCGGGCCGTCGGATGAGCGGTTGGGCGGGCCGCCCAACCGCGGCTGTCAGGCGGTGGCCCGCCAGAACCCTTCCAGAGCCTCGCCGTCCGGCGACGCGCGCAGCTTGTCGAACGCGCGGTTGCGGATCTGGCGAATGCGCTCGCGGGTGACGCCGAGCAGCGAGCCGATCTCCTCGAGGGTCATCTCCTCGCCGTCGTCGAGCCCGTAGTACAGAACCAGGATCTTCCGCTCGCGCTCGGTCAGGTAGCGCTCGAACATCCTCTCGAGGAACTCGCGGCGGGCCTGACCCTCCACGTCCTCCTCGATGTCCGCGTCGTCCATCCCGGCGAAGCGCTCGCCGAAGGAGGCCGAGTCGCGGTCGGACTTGTCGAGCGGTGCGTCGAGCGACAGCTCGGCGGACGCGACGCGGCGCAGGGCGCGCACCGTCTCGACCGGCTCCTCCATCGTCTCGGCGATCTCACGGTCCGTGGGGGAGCGTCCGAGCTTCTGCGTGAGGGCCGTCTCGGTGCGGGACAGCTTGACCAGATTGGAATTCTGGTTGAGCGGGATGCGCACCGAACGGGTCTGCTCCGCCAGCGCCTGGAGCACCGTCTGGCGGATCCACCACACCGCGTACGAGATGAACTTGACGCCCTTGTCGGGGTCGAACTTCTTGACCGCCTTGAGCAGTCCCTCGTTTCCAATGCAGACCAGCTCCGCGAGGTTGAGCCCACGCCCCTGGTACTTCTTCACGTACGAGATGACGAAGCGGAGGTTGGCCGTGACCAGTCGCTCCGCGGCCTCGCGATCACCGGCTCGTGCCCGGCGCGCGATCTCCCGCTCGGTCTTGGGGTCCGCGATCAGCGGATAGCGCTCGACGTCCTGCAGATACTGGTCGAACGAGTCGAGGGCACGCGAATCGAAGAACATGCGCCGCCGTCGTCCGGTATTGGCCATATCAGAATGTACGATCCGGGATGCAGGGTCCTGACCGGGACACGCGTTCCGCGTCCGGCCCAGCTTGATACAAACTTGATAACATAGGGTTCCCGTTCCGTTTCCGCACGTCCGAAACGGCTTCCGGCCCGGCGCGCGGGCCCGGTCAGCCCGTGTGTCCGGCCTCTTCGCGCCCGATGCGCCGCTCCAGACGCCGGAGACGCCACACATACCCCACGATCGATGCGAGGGTCAGGCCATAGCCGGCCACGATGAAGGGCAGGGGGTTCATCGCTCGCGCTCCGGTCCGGCCAGCTCCAGCGCGAGCTCGCGCTCGGCCAGCCTGTAACGTCGGAGGACCAGGTACGCGAAGGCGATCGTGTACGCCACCACGTTGAGGAGCAGCACGCCTCCGATGCTCGAGGCCATCGAGCGTGGCGAAGACGGGGGCTGGTGCAGGCTCCGCCACCAGAACACCGACAGGTACACGATCGGCACCTGGACGAATGCGATCACCCCGATGACCGCCGACCAGCGCGCGCGTTGATCGGGATCCTCGGTCATCGAGCGTACGATCAGGTATCCGACGTAGATGATGAGGAGGATCGCGGTGGTCGTCAGGCGCGGATCCCAGGTCCACCAGATCCCCCACGTGGGTCGGGCCCACAGCGACCCGACGACGAGCGTCACGGCCGTGCACAGGACGCCCACCTCGGCGCTCGCGAACGCCACCAGGTCCCACGCGAGCCTGCGCTGCACGAGGTACAGCGTGCTCATCAGGAAGACCACGAAGAAGGAGCACATGGCCACCCAGGCGGTGGGGACGTGCACGTACAGCAGGCGCTGCACGTCTCCCTGGAGCCGATCAGCGGGAGCCGCGAACAGCCCGAGGAGCGTTCCGGCGGCCACGCTCACGAGCGCGAGGATCCCCAGGGTTCGTTGCCAGTTCACGCCTTCATTCCTCCAGGACGATCGGGAAGATCCACACACAGACCACGAACAGTATCACGTCGTAGGCGGTGAGCAATCGAATCCACCCTCCCGCCCGTCCGAGAGCATCACCCGCCAGGACGGCGTCGGTGGCGCCCACCGCTCCGAGCACGATCGGGACGAGGGCCGGGAACAGGAGGAGCGGGAGGAGCAGCTCACGGGCCCGGAGGTGGACGGTGAGGGCCGAGAAGAAGGTGCCGACGATGGAGAAGCCCCCGGTGCCGAGGACCGCGACCGCCGCCAGCGGGAGGGCGTGCGAGCCCAGATCGGCCTGGAAGAGGATCTCGGTCGCCGGGAACAGCACGGCCTCGAGCGCGGCTAGCAGGACGAGGTTCGCCGCCAGCTTGCCGAGGTAGATGGCCCTGGGGTCCCCGGGGTAGAGTCGGAGCAGCCGGACGCCGCCCGCGAGCTCCTCGCTCTGGAACGCCCGACCCAACGCCAGGGTGCCGGTGAATACGATGGCCACCCACAGGAGCCCGCCCGCCAGCCGGGCCAGGAGCTCGGTCTCGGGGCCGATCGCGAAGCTGAACAGGAAGAGGACCAGGGCGGCGAACGACAGCATGGCGCTGAACCCCTGCCGGGTGCGGAGCTCCGTCAAGAGGTCTTTCCACAGGATCGCGCCCGCGCGCCGCATGATCCCGCTCACGCCGACCCGCCTTCCGCCATGACCGAGCCGCGTTCCAGACGCACGACGCGGTCGGCCTGCCGACGGGCGTCGTCCACGCGGTGCGAGGCCAGGATCACCGCGGCACCCGCCGCCTTCCAGTCGGCGATCGCCTCCTGCACGAGGGCGACTCCGGCCTCGTCGAGGCTCGTGAACGGCTCGTCGAGCAGGACCAGATCGAGCCGCCTGAGGCCCACGCGCGCGAGCTCGAGCCGCTTCCGCATTCCGGTGGAGTAGGAGCGTGTCGGCTGGTCGGCCACGTCGGCGAGGCCCACCCTCGCGAGCGCCTCGCGCACCCCCTCCGTCGCGAGCGTGCCCCCCGCCATACGGGCGGCGAAGCGGAGGTTCTCGGCCCCCGTGAGCTCCTCGTACGTGTGCCCCGCCGGCGTCATGAGCGCCGCGCGTCCACGGATGGAGTCTCCCCCGCGCCGGACATCCACCCCGAGCACCTCGACCGTCCCCGCCGTGGGCCGGAGCAGTGTGGCCAGGACCCGGAGGAGCGTGGTCTTTCCGGTGCCGTTCGCGCCCAGTAGCGCACACACCTCGCCCCTCGCCACCTCGAGGTCGATGCCGCGCAGCGCCCAGCGCCGTCCGAAGCGGCGGGTGAGCCCGGCGGTCCGCACGGCCGGCCCGCTCACCGGCGGGCGCTCGCTGGCCGGGGGCGGAGTCCGCTCATACGTTGGCGCGCATGCGACTCGACCTCATCCGCGGGCTGGCGCAGCCGGCCGACACCAAGGTCCTCCTGTTCGTCCTCGACGGTCTCGGGGGGCTTCCGCTCGAGCCCGGTGGACCGACGGAGCTCGAGGCCGCCCGGACCCCCCACCTGGACGAGCTCGCCCGCGTTGGCACGTGCGGGCTCCACGAGCCCGTTGCCGCCGGGATCACTCCCGGCTCCGGTCCCGGTCACCTCGCGCTGTTCGGGTACGACCCGCTCGTGTACGAGACCGGTCGCGGCGTGCTGGAAGCGCTGGGGATCGAGTTCCCGCTCGAGCCGAACGACATCGCGCTGCGCGCCAACTTCTGCACGGTCGACGCGGACGGCATCATCACCGACCGACGCGCCGGCCGCATCTCGACGGAGGAGGCGGCGCCGCTCGCCGAGCTGCTCGACGGCATCGAGTGCTCGGGGGCCGAGTGCTTCGTCCGGCACGTGAAGGAGCACCGATTCCTGCTCGTGCTCCGCCCCGACCAGGCGCTCGGGGCCGCGGTCCACGACACGGATCCGGGACGCCCCGGCGAAGCGCCGCTCGAGCCGCGGGCGCTGGACGCCGCGTCCGAGCCGGCGGCGCGGCTGATGTCGTCGTGGCTGAAGGCGGCCCGCGAGCGGCTGGCCGACCAGCCGCGGGCCAACATGGCCCTCCTGCGCGGCGCTTCGCGCCTCCCGGAGTGGCCGCGCTTCGGGGACGTGTTCGGCATGCGCGCCTCGGCCACGGCCGCGTACCCCATGTACCGCGGGGTGGCGCGTCTGGTCGGGATGGACGCCGGTTCGGTGCCCGAAGGCGCCGACAGCCTCGCCGCCGAGTACCGCCGCCGGTTCGACGACTTCGACTTCCACTTCCTCCACTTCAAGCCGCCCGACAAGGCGGGCGAGGACGGGGACTTCGATCGCAAGGTGGCCGCGATCGAGGAGGCGGACCGTATCGTCCCGGCGCTCATGGAGTTGGGCCCCGACGTGGTGATCGTGACCGGCGACCACTCCACTCCGGCGCTCCTCCGCAGCCACAGCTGGCACCCCGTGCCGTTTCTCGTACACGGCGGCGCGGCGCGCAACGACGACGCCGGCTCGTTCGGTGAGACGGCCTGCGCCGGCGGGGCGCTCGGCCTCAGGCGCGGTCGCGAGCTCCTGCCGCTCGCGGCGGCGCGGGCCGGCCGGCTGGCCAAGTTCGGGGCCTGACGCGCGAACGGCCCGACCGTCCGCAGGGCGGACGACCGGGCCGCGAAGGACAGGGCCGGGTCGGGGCTTCAAGCCGTCGAGCGGGCCTCGTCGGCGTACTCGATGCCGGCGCCTCCCATGGCGACCCCCGTGCCGACCGTGATGACTCCGAACACGAGGTCGTTGAACAGCCCCTGCGCGTTCGACAGGTATCCGTGCAGGAAGGGCGAGAACATGCTGTAGGCGCCCACGGCGATCAGGAACCAGCCGCTGAACCGGTTGATCCCCAGGTTGAACGAGATCGTAACCACGATGATGGCCGCGCCGAGCACGACGCTGTGCCACCACAGGAACCCGACCGGATAGCCCCAGATGAACGGGGCCGCCATGTACCACAGCCCCAGCCCGATTCCAATGAAACGTGACGCCATCGGCCTCTCTCGGGTGCGCGTGCCGCCCCGCGGCACGTCGCCGCGAGGTCGATCGATGCTCGACGCACATGATGCGCCGCCCCACGGCGGCCCGCAAACGGCGGGGTCGGACCGTCGCGCCCGGGGCGACGAAGCGTTTCACCCCGGAGAGGGTGAGCGCGTCCATCGCGGTCGCACGCCGGCCCGCCGGCGTCAGATCTTCGCCCGCCGCAGCCGATTGGCGTTTCCCACCACCGTGATCGAGCTCAGGGCCATCGCCGTCTCGGCGATCGCCGGGTGGAGGAGGCCCAGGAAGGCCACCGGGATGGCCACCACGTTGTAGAAGTATGCCCAGAACAGGTTCTGGCGGATCTTCCGGAACGTGGCGCGCGCGAGCCGCGTGGCGCGCAGGACGGCGGCCAGATCGCCGCGCACCAGGGTGATGTCGGCCGACTCGATCGCGATGTCCGTCCCCGTGCCCACCGCGATCCCCACGTTCGCGCTCTTGAGCGCCGGGGCATCGTTGATGCCGTCCCCGATGAACGCCACCGTGCGGCCGCGCGCCTGAAGGTCGCGCACGATCTCCACCTTCTGCTCCGGGAGGAGTCGGGCCCGGTAATCGTCGATCCCGAGCCTGTCGGCCACCGCCGCCGCGGTGCGCTCGTTGTCGCCGGTGAGCATGACGGTGCGGTACCCCAGGTCGCGCAGCTCGGCGAGGGTCCGGGCCGCGTCCTCCTTCACCGGGTCCGCGATGGCGAGTAGGGCGAGCGGCTCGCGGTCGGCGGCCACGAACACGACCGTGTGCCCGGAAGTCTCGAGCGCGCCCGCCCGCTCGAGGGCCGGCCCGAGCTCGACCCCTTCGTCGGCGAACAGCCGCTCGCTTCCCACGAGGACTCGTCGGCCATCGACCCGTCCCCGCACGCCGCGGCCGACCACCGCTTCCACGTCATCGGCCCCCGGCACATCGATGCCCCGCTCGCGGGCCTCGGTGACCACCGCGCGGGCGAGGGGGTGCTCCGACAGGCGCTCGAGCGCGGCCGCCAGTCGCAGGGCCTCCAGGGTCCCGCGATCCGCATCGCCGTCGGGGTCCTGCGCCACGCCGGCCGCGCGTCCCGGGCCGGCGGCGTGGCCGCTCGCGACCGTCTCGATCGTCCGGCCCGCGGACACGGCGTGCACCTCGATCACGCGCGGCTCGCCCCGCGTCAGCGTGCCCGTCTTGTCGAAAACCAGCGTGTCCGCCGACTCGAGCGTCTGGATCGCGGCGCCGTCGCGGATGAGGATCCCGCGCTGCGCTCCCAGCCCCGTTCCGACCATGAGGGCCGTCGGCGTGGCCAACCCCAGTGCGCAGGGACAGGCGATCACCAGCACGGCCACGGCCGCGAACACGGCCAGCGACACAGGGCCGATACCGGGGTTCACCCACGGGAGGAACGCGGCGGCCCACCCGGCCACCGCGCCCAACGCGGACGGGAACGCGAGCCAACTCACCAGCGCGACCGCCGCCACGACGAGGATCGTGGGGACGAAGATCGCCGTCACCCGATCGGCAAACTCCTGAATGGGGACCTTGCTCGCCTGCGCCTCCTCGACCATGCGGACCACGTTGGCCAGGAACGTGTCCTCGCCGACGCCCGTGGCCCGCACGCGCAGCACCCCCTGCCGGTTGACGGTGGCCCCGATGACCTCATCCCCGGGCTCCTTCTCCACCGGGAGGGACTCACCCGTGGCCAGCGACTCGTCGACCGCGCTGTGGCCCTCGACGACCTCGCCGTCGGTGGGAATCCTCTCGCCCGGCCGCACGACCATCACGTCGCCGACGCGGACCTCGGACGTGGGCATCTGTCGCTCGTCGCCGTCCCGCTCCACGCGCGCGGTCGGCGCCTCGAGCGACATCAGGGCCTGGATGGCGGACGACGTGCGGCCTCGTGCCTTCGTCTCGATGAAGCGGCCGGTTAGGTGGATGGCCACGATCATGGCACCGATCCCGGCGAAGTCCATCACCGGCGGCGCGACGCCCGCCGCGTGGAGGACCGCCCACGCGCCGGTGAGCACGGCGACCCCCGAGCCCATTGCGATGAGCACGTCCATGTTTGGAGTCCCGCTCCGGGCCGAGCGGAGGGCGCTCGCCATCGTCTCGCTCCCGGGACCCGCCAGCACCAGGAGGCCCCCCAGCGTCATCGCGATGTCGAACACGAGCGCGCTCGGCCATACGACCCCGAACGCCATCTCCGGGATCATCCACAACATCAGGGGAACCGTGATCGCCCACGCGCTCCACATGAGCCGTCTGGCCCGCGCGACCTTGCGCTCCGACTCCCTCAGGCGCTCCCGCTCGGCCGCGGCGCGGCTCCCGCCGGGCGCCTCCGGCTCCAGAAGCTCGTAGCCGGCCCCCTCGACGGCCGCCCGCAGGTCCTCGAACGTCACCGTCTCCTCCGGATAGGTGACCGTGGCGGACTCGGCCGGAAGGCTCACGCTCGCGCTGACCCCCTCGATGCGCTGGAGGCTCTTCTCCACGGCGGACGAGCACCCGGCGCAGTGCATTCCCTCTACTCGAAAGACTCTCTTCATGTCGGTCATGGGCTCATCGTCCTCGACCCGCCCAACCGCGAGGCGGGTGGCGGTTCTCGAGATCTTCCATGCCTCGGCGCACGCACGAGTGGTGGGATCAACGCAGGAAACGGTGGAACAGGTCCACGACCTCGCGACGGACCTCGGCCGCGGCCTCGCCGCCCTCCTCGATGGCGTGCGTGGCGCAGCGCTCCAGGTGGTTGGTGAGCAGGATCCTCTCGGCCGAACGCAGGGCGGAATGGACCGCGGCGAACTGGTGGAGGATGTCGGGACAGTAGCGGTCCTCCTCGACCATGCGCGACAGCCCCTCCACCTGTCCACGGATTCGGGCCAGGCGCCGGCCGAGGTCCGTCTTGGTGGGCTCCGCGATCCCCATCGCGTGTGAGTGGGCCGTGTCGCTCATCGTGGTCATCGTGTCTCCCCGCGTCCGTCGTGGACGATCCGGCTCGTTCCGCCCCGTGCAGCTTGCATATACTATACCCATGTATGGTATGTCGGATCCAGCGCCCGGGGACGCCGCGGAGGCCGGCCCCTGGCGCTGGACGGGCGGGACCGGCGGCCCGTAAACTTCCCGCCATGTTCGAACGCATCAGGCGCATGCTCGACCAGGCCCTCGACCACCTGGAGTCGAAGATCGACGACGTGTCGGATGACGACGTCGACCGGCTGATCCGGGCCATGCGCGACGAGCTGGTCGAGACGAAGGCGCGGGTGCCCGAGCTCGAGTCGCTGCTCCAGTCGCAGATCCGGCAGGCGGACCGCGAGAAGGAGCAGGCGCGGGTGGCGGATCGCCGCGCCGCGCAGGCGGAGGAGATCGGCGACACGGAGACGGTGGAGGTGGCGCGGCGCTTCGCGGCGCAGCACCGGCAGCGTCTCGAGGTGCTGGTCATGAAGGCCGAGACGACCCGCGCCGACATCCTCCAGACGCGCGACGAAGTGGGTCAGATGACCGAGCAGCTCAAGGAGGCCATGGCGCGGCGCGACTCGCTCGGCGTCCAGCAGCGGCGCGCGAAGGCGATCGAGAACCGCGGCTCGCGCTTCGACTCGGTCGACGCCTTCGATCGCATGGCCGAGAAGATGGAGGGCGCCTCCGACGTCGACGAGGCCCGCCGCGAGCTCGATAGGGATCTCGACCCGCTCTCCGAGCCTCCCCGCCGGGACTACAACACGGAGCGCGGGATCCGGGAGGCGAACGCGGAGGAGATGCTCCGCGAGCTCAAGCGTCGCATGGGCGCGGACGAGTAGCCTGGACCGCACGGGGGCCCTCCGGCCCCGATCGCGCCCGCGCCGCCGCGGGTCGCGGGGGTACGCGAGCCACTCCGGCGCGCCGCACGTGGGCCCCGACACGCGAGGATCGGAGATTCCATGAACCTGCTCGTCGCCGCGGTCATCCTCTACCCACTCGTGCTCATCGCGATCGGGGTCTGGCGCTCGCGCTCGGTCAAGAGCCACGAGGACTTCATGGTCGCGGGCCGCAACGTTCCCGTGACGCTCCTCGTCGGCACCCTGGTGTGCACGTGGATCGGCTCGGGGTCGCTGTTCGGGGGCGCGGGACTCGCATACCGGTCGGGGATCGCGGAGCTGTGGTTCTCCTCGGGCGGCTGGATCGGCCTCCTGGTGGCCTTCTACCTCGCCCCCCGCGTCCGCTCGATCGCCAAGTACACCGTCCCGGACCTGCTCGAGCAGCGCTACAACGCGACCGCGCGCGTCCTCGGGACGGTGGCCATCATACTCGCCTACGTCACCATCGCCGCGTACCAGTTTCGCGGCGGCGGCTGGATCCTCACCATCGTGACCGACGGGGCCATCTCGCCCACCCTCGGGATGCTCATCACGGCAGGAGTGGTCATCCTGTTCACGGCCCTCGCCGGGATGGTGTCGATCGTCACCGTGGACGTGTTCAATGGCATCATCATCACGCTCGGCGTCCTGTTCGCGCTCCCGTACATGGTGTTCTCCAACGGGGGGGTGGGGGCGGTCGCCGCGGCCCTGCCGGCCGGTCACACCTCGGTGCTCGGGGGCCACAACGTCCTGTGGGTCCTGGGCGTCGCCATGCCGACGTTCCTCCTCATCCTGGGGGAGAGCGGCATGTACCAGAAGTTCTTCTCCGCGAAGGACGAGTCGGCGGCCCGGAAGGCGGTGGTGGGGATGCTCGCGGGCATCGTGATCATCGAGACGGCGATCGCCCTCATCGGCGTGGTGGGCGCCGCCGTGTACCCCGAGCTGGCCAGCGCGACCTGGATGGGGGGCCGCGACGCCTCGGAGACGGTGGTCCTCCACCTGGCCCGCAACGGGCTTCCCATCGCCGGCGGCGCCATCCTGCTCTCCTCTGCCATCGCGATCGTGCTGTCGACCGGGAACACCTTCCTGCTCGTCCCGTCGACGAACGTCAGCCGCGACATCTACGAGCGCTTCATCGACCCCGAGGCATCCGAGTCGCGCAAGCTCCTCTTCCAGCGCGTGTTCGTGCTGCTGTTCGGCGCCCTGGGGCTCGTGCTGCTCACGCAGTTCAACAGCGTGCTCGCCATGGCGCTGTACGCGTACTCGCTCGTGGGGGCCAGCCTCACTCCGGCCCTGCTGGCGGCGTTCCTGTGGAAGCGTGTCACGCCGCAGGGCGGCGTGGCGTGCATCGCGGGCGGGCTGGGGAGCATCGTCGGCGTGAAGCTCCTCTCGAGTCTCGGGGTGAGCTTCAGCGCCACCATCGGGGGGACGGCGTTCGACTTCGCGTCCAGCGACTACATCGTCATCCCGGGCGTGCTGATCTCGATGACTCTCCTCGTGGTCGTGAGCCTCGCGACGGCGCCCTCGCCCGAGGAGAAGTGGGCCCCGTTCTTCCAGCGGCGCCCCGAGCCCCTGTAGGGGGCGCCGTCAGGGTGTCGCGGGTCTCCACAGGGAGCGGATGAGGCCCTCCCGGAAGCTGGACCCCGGGGCGAAGTAGGCTCCGAGGAGGGCGAGGACGTGCTGTCGCCCCACGTCGGTCTGATCGAGCAGCACCTGACCGGAGGGGTCCGAGTACACGGTGCGCAGGCTGTCCCCCTCGACGTGATACGAGATCCGGTCCCCATCCCGGATGCCCCGCGCGCGCAGGAAGTCGAACCACACCGGGAGCCCATCGCTGACCACCTCGTACCCCCCGGGCTCGAGCCACCCTGCGGCCACCGCCTTCCGCATGTCCTCGTCGACGGCATCGAGGAACTGCTCCAGGCTTACATTTCGGAGGAACTCGATGGAGGCCACCGCTTCCGAAGCCCGGATCGCCCGTTCCGCGATCGTGGGAGCGACGTTCCGATCGTAGTCGGACTCCGCGGCCACCACCGAGTCGAGCCCAGCCGCCGTCTCCGGATCGACCCGGACGCTCAGCATGAGCACGTCCACCTTGAAGATCGTCTTCTCGAGCTTCATGGCCATCGTCGCGTGGGCCACCTCGGGCAGGAGCCCGAGGCGGGGGATCCCGTCCTGCGCCCACAGGGTGGCGAGCGACCCGATCCCCGCCACGGGCGTGAGCGTCGCGCCGCACAGCGCGAACAGGCTCGCCAGAGCACCACGACGGCGCCCGGCCGTCGCGCACCGTGCCGGGAGATCAGTGCCGGGAGCGCGATCGACCGCGACCCGGTCCGATCCGATCGAGCCCCGGGGTCCCACGTGAAAGCGTGTCCGCATATGTGGTGTCCGTCCGCATCGTGTCGGTCCGTATCGCGCCCGTGCGCGACGTGTCGCTCGGCACGGTGTCCGCCGCCGACGTGTCGAACGGCACCGTGTCCACCCCTGCGCCATCCGCCGTCCTCGCCTCCGCTTCCGCCGTATCTCCCGCGGCCCTCCCGAACGAGTCGGGCAGGGTGGGCGGCACGACCTCGATGGTGTCCGGCGGCGGCCCCAGCGTGTCGATCTCGACGCCCCCGAAGGCGCGCGCGTATGCCAGCCGGGAGCGCCATTGGAACGAGCGAGTACGTGTCGCCGGGTTGTTACCCCTCGGAGAGGGGATGGTGGCGGCGAGTTCCGCGGCCTCGCGGCGGGTCACGGCCGACACCGACGTCCCGAAGTAGGAACGCGCGGCCGCCTCGACCCCGTACAGGCCGCGGCCGAACTCGATGACGTTCAGATAGAGCTCGAGGATCCGGTTCTTCGACAGACGGGACTCGAGCCGTCGCGTGATGAGCGCCTCGCGCAGCTTGCGGATCGGGCTGCGGGAGGGGGAAAGATACAGGTTCCGCGCCAGCTGCTGGCTGATCGTGCTCGCCCCGCGCGGGAGCTCGCGCCGGCCCCACGCCTCGCGGATGGCGGCCCCGATCTCGTGCCAGTCGAACCCGTGGTGACCGTAGAACCCGGCGTCCTCGGAGACGAGCACGGCCCGACGCACCGATTCCGGAATGCGCGACAGGGGCACGGGATCGTACTGGATGCCGCGCTCGCCAGCGTTCCCGCCGGAGAGCCAGCGCTCCATGTAGGCGGTACGCTCGGGCCACGCCGTGGCATACACGCGCGGGTCGGGGAGGGTGAGCCACACGAGCCCGAGGACGACCACCAGCCCTCCGAGCGGGATCCCGAGCCGCAGCCCCCAGCGACGCGCCGCCGAGCCCCCCGTCGGGGCCCGGCGCACCAGCCGTCGCCAGCGGCGGTCGGGCGGCCCGGCGTCCCGCTCCTGTTCCAGGGACATCTCAGGCCAGCGTGGCCCGCAGCAGGTCCATCTGCTCCGGCCGGCCGAGCACGATGAGCGTATCGCCCGAGCGCACCTGCTCGTTGGGACCGGGGTTGTAGATGAACGGCTGCCGCCGCTGCTCGCCGTGCTTGATCGCCAGCACGATGAGTCCGGTCTTGCGGGGGATCTCGGCCCGCGCGAGCGGTACCCCGTCGAGCGGCGAGTCCGGAGGGACCGGGATCTGCTCGAGCATCAGCTCCAGGTCCTCGCTCCGCGTGACCACGTCGAGGAAGCTCATCACCTGAGGTCGCAGGAGGACCGATGCCATGCGGATCCCGCCGGAGATGTGCGGGCTCACGACGTGGTTGGCCCCCGCCTTGCGGAGCTTGGCTCCGGCGTCCTCGTCGTAGGCGCGGCTGACGATGGTCAGCGCGGGCTGGAGGTCCCGGGCCGTGAGGCACACGAACAGGTTGTCCGTGTCGGCGCTGAGCGCCGCGACGAGCCCGCGCGCCTGACCGATGCGAGCCTCGACGAGCAAGTCGTCGTGGGTGGCGTCGCCCTCGAGGATGAGCCCCTCGGGATCGATCTCTCGCACCTGCTCGGCCCGCCCCGCATCGAGCTCTATGACCACGTACGGCATGCGGGACTTCACGAGCTCCTTGATCACCTGGCGCCCCATGCGACCGGCGCCACACACGATGATGTGGTTCTTGAGCTTCTCGATGGCCTTCATCGTCCGGCGCCTTCGAAACGCGTGAGCGAGGTCCATCTCGACCAGGGTCGAGGTGATGAGCGCGAACCAGATCCCGAGCGCGGCCACCCCGCCCACCACCAGGACGGTGGCGAACAGCCGTCCCCCCACGTCGTCCAGCGGCCGTACCTCCTCGTACCCCACGGACGAGAGCGTGATGACCGTCATGTAGAACCCGTCCGACAGGGTCCAGCCGGGCATGACCGAAAAGCCCACCGTGCCGACGGTGACCAGCGCCACGGTGAACGCGGACGCAGCGAGGAAGCGCTGGCGGAAACGGGTCTCGGGGGACGCCTGCAGCGCCGACACCTTCAGCCGTCCCGATCCAGCCTGGCCGCCACGTCGCGACCCTTGATCCGGGTCTCGTTGAGACCCCGGATCACGTCCTCGACGATCATCGAGTCGATGTCGATGAGCGAGAACCGCGGCCGGATCTCGATCTTCCCGATCTGCGCGGCCGCGGCGCTCGTCTCGCCGGTGATCGCCCCCACGAAGTCGCCGGGCGCCGCGCCGTCCTGCTTGCCGACGTTGACGAACACGCGTGTCCACGTAGGGCGCGTCGCGCGCGCTGCGTCCGAGCTCGCCGGCGCCGGTGCACCGGCGGCCGGCGTGGCCGCCGCCGATGACGGCCGTTCGGAGGCTCGTCCGGTTTCGCGCAGCAGCCCGGCGAGCGCGGCGGCCACCGCGTGGGTTCCGTGTCGTTCGATCAGGGGTTCGATGAGCAGGGTGGACGAGGCGAGGTCTCCGTGCTCGATAGCGCCCTCCACGAGCGCGCGAAAGCCCGCGATCTCGTCACGGTGAGCGTCGACCCGGTCGCCCAGGAGGCGCGAGGGCCACCCCAGCCGCTCGGCGAGGATCTCGAGCTGGCGCAGGTGCCGCGGCGCCACGATGGCCGCGCGCCGGCGGGCCGCTCCGGCTACCCGCTCGAGGTCGGCGGCCCGCCGGGGGAGCCCGAGGAGGATGACCGCCGGGGCGCCGGCGGCGGCGTTTGCCTCCATCCCGGCAACGCGGACGCCGGCCTCGTCGCCGGCGACCTCGAACCCCTCGACGGCGAGCGCCGTCCTCACGGGCTCCACCTCGCCCTCCCCGACGCAGCGCACCACGACGCGGTCGACCCCACCCGGCTCGGCCATCTCGTGCAGGAGCTCGATCGCGCGCCCGATCCGTTGCTCCCGGGTTGGCGCGCTCCCAAGCAGCAGGGGTGGGCCGTGGGGGGCAGCGCGCGGGCTGGTCTCTCCAGACCCTTCCACGCCGGCGAGCTCCGGGGGCCAGCGACGCGCCCGGTGCAGCCGGCGCTGCACGAGGTCGTCGAACGCGGCGTCGCGACGGTGCGTGACGGCGATCAGCCGCGTGTCCTGTGCGGCGATCTGGAGCAGCGCCTCGACGGCCGCGCGGTCCGGATCGAGGGCGCGCACGTCGTCGAGCACGAGCGTCCGAACCGTGGGCAGTGACAGGCGTCCGGCCCGCAGGTCGGTGAGCAGACGAGAGGGCGTCCCGATCACGATGTCCCCGCCCGCCCCGACGTGTCCGCTCCACGCGACCGTCTCGAGACCGCGGTCCCCGATCTCCGACTGGATCGTGCGGGCCACGCGGCGAGCCCGCTCCTCCGTGGCGGCGATGATCAGCGCCCGGCCGCCCGGCTCCCCGCCGAGGTCGTGCGCCACGGCGGCTGCGTACAGGCGGCCGAGACCCGCGCCCTCGGACGCCACCAGCGCGAGGTGGTGTCCGCGCTCCACGCCACTCGACAGGGCCTCGAGGGCCTCGGGAGGGGGTTCCGTCACCCGCCCCTCCAGGATCGGCGGGCGGGTGAGCGCGTCGCTCGTCGCATGCTGGGACCGTTCGCGAGGAACAGGAAAGGATCGGCGCGCCTCCGGCCGGGCCGGTGCCGGCCGGCGGCCCGGGAGATCGCGTGTGTACCAGCTTGACGGTTAGCGCCCCCCGGGGGCCCAGTCAAACGTTGACGGCCGTGCCGGTCGATTCCTAACCTGACGCCCGCTCCCGACCCGGCTCCCGGTAGACAACGATCGGTCTGAATGGGCGACATCCTGCGACAGATCCACCGCCTGGTCTGGGGGCCGCCGCTCGTCGTCCTGCTGCTGCTCGCCGGTCTCAACTTCACGATCCTGCTCCGCGGTCTCCAGCTCCGGAGACTCCCGACCGCACTGTGGCTGGCGTTCGTGAGACGTCGCGAGCCCGACGGGGAGGGGGACATCTCCCACTTCGAGGCCCTGATGACGGCGCTCTCCGCCACCGTCGGGACCGGCAACATCGTGGGGGTGGCGACGGCGATCGGTGCGGGCGGGCCGGGTGCCCTGTTCTGGATGTGGATCGCCGGGCTCCTCGGTATGGCCACCAAATATGCGGAGGCGGTGCTCGGCGTCCGATTCCGCGAGACCGACCAGCGCGGGGAGAAGGCCGGCGGCCCCATGTACTACCTGGAGCACGGTCTGGGCGGCGGGAAGCTCGGACGCGGGCTGGCCGTCTCCTTCGCCGTGCTCGCGGTCGCCGCGACCTTCGGAGTCGGCAACGGCATCCAGGCGCAGGCCGTGGCCGACGCGCTCCACGGGTCCTTCGGCACGCCCCACTGGCTCGTCGGCATCATCGTCGCGGCGGGCGTCGGAGCCGTCATCCTGGGTGGCATCCGCTCCATCGGCCGCTACGCGGGCGCCTTCGTCCCGCTCATGATCCTGATCTACATCGCGGCAGCGGGGGCCCTGTTGATCGCGCGCCGGGAGGAAGTGCCGAACGCCCTGCACCTCGTGTTCGACAGCGCGTTCGGGGGGCGCGCCGTCGGGGGCGGCGCCCTCGGCTACACGGTCCTCCAGTCGATGCGCTTCGGGCTGGCGCGCGGCGCCTTCTCGAGCCAGTCGGGGCTCGGGACCGGCGGCATCGCGGCCGCCGCTGCGCAGACGCGGGAGCCCGTGCGGCAAGCCCTCGTGTCGATGACGCAGACATTCATCGACACGATCGTGGTATGCACGCTCACGGGCCTCGCGATCCTCGTCACCGGGACGTGGACCGGGGGGGCGGACGGCACCTCCATGGCCCGACTCGCGTTCGAGGCCGGTCTCCCGGGCCGGTGGGGCGGCCTCGCGGTCACGGCCAGTCTGGCCCTGTTCGCGTTCTCCACCATGCTGGGGTGGTCGTACTACGGCGAGCGCAGCCTCGCCTATCTGGGGGGCGACCGCGTCATCCGTCCGTACCGCGTGGCGTTCGTGCTCGTGGGCGGGCTGTCGGCCCTCCTGCGGACCGATGTCGTGTGGCTGCTGTCCGACGTTCTGAACGGGCTGATGGCGATCCCGAACCTCATCGGGCTCGTCCTCCTGGCCGGTATCGTGAGGCGGGAGACCCGTCTGTACTTCGAGCGCCGGCTTTGGGAGCGGGAGGGCGGGGAGAGGGAGTCCGGCGATGGTTCCGCCGCCCGGCGGGGTCCCGGAGGCGCTACCCGTTGAAGCGCGGGTAGTGTCCCAGGTCGTACGCGCGGATGGAGAGCACGTCGCGAGGGCGGATGCCGAGGTCCGCCAGGGTGCACGACTCGTCGACGATCTCGCGCTCGGCGTACTCGGTGTAGTAGGCCGCGGGGTCGTCGGAGGACCGCTGCAGCATCTCGCGCAGCCCGAGGAGCTTCGCCTGGGCGATCGTCGTCTCCATCGGGAGATCGGCCACATGCTCGAGCCACCGATCCGGCATGATCAGCCGGACGGTGATCGCCCCTGCCGCCTCCCGCGTCGCCTCGGCGCTCATCGCGCCCGCAGCGTGTACAGGAAGCGCTTCGCGAGGTCCGTCACGTCGAGCCCCGCCACCCGATCTGTCTCCACGTGAACGTTGGTGTGCCCGCCGTCGCGGTCCACGACGAAGCGCGCGAGGCCGATCTCGCCGGCGAATGTGATCGAGTGATCGGACTCTTCGTGCACCCGGAGCCTCGAGTGCTCGTCGAAAAAGCGGCGCGCCCGCGTGAGCACCTCCTCCGGCGAGACCTCTGTGATGGTGACGTATCGCATGGCACACGCGGGAATCGGGAGACGGACAATGGGATCGCGGCGGAAGATCAGTCGCTCCCGCGGGTCCGTCAACCGCGACGCACCTGTCGGGGCGGCCCCTCCCGCCTTCGAGCAGGCATGGCCGGATCGCCCCTCCTCTGATACCATCCCGGCTTCGCGGACCGGGGCGCCGGTCCATCGCGCCGCACGAGATCCGAGCGCCGCACAACGGATGTCTCACGACAACGCATTCGGTCGCTTCTTCCTCCCGGGGCCCACCGAGGTCCCGTCGGAGCTGTTCGAGGCCATGCATCGGCCCGTGGTGGGCCACCGCAGCGCCGAAGCCTCCGCGCTTATCGCCGCCCTCGAGCCGGGGCTGTCGAGGCTGTTCGCGACGGCCCGACCCGTGTACCTGTCGACCTCGTCGGCTACGGGGATGATGGAGGCGGCGATCACCAACCTCACGCGCCGCCGCGTCTTGTGTCTGAGCTGTGGCGCGTTCAGCCACCGCTTTCACGGGATCGCGAAGGCCACCGGACGCTCCGCCGACCTCCTCGAAGTCGAGTGGGGAGAGCCCAATCTGCCCGACCGGCTGCACGAGGTCCTGGCAGCCAACCCGGGCCGCTACGACCTGGTGACACTCGTCCATTCGGAGAGCTCCACGGGGGTGCTCAACCCCGTGCCCGAGCTCGCCCGCGTGGTGCACGAATCCGAGGACGTCCTGCTGGCCGTGGATGCGGTCTCCTCGCTGGCCGGGGCGCCCGTGCTCACGGATGCGTGGGGGCTCGATTTCGTGCTCACCGGGTCCCAGAAGGCCCTCGCCGTACCTCCCGGTCTCGCGCTGGCCGTCGCCTCCGAACGGGCGCTCGAGCGCGCACGGGAGGTGGAGGCGCGGGGATTCTACTTCGATCTGCTTTCGTTCGAGACGAACCTGGCACAGCGCTCGCAGACCCCCAACACGCCCGCGGTGTCGTTGCTGTACGCCCTCGAGCGTCAGATGGCCCGCATCCTCGACGAGGGCATCGAGGCGCGCTGGGCCCGGCACGCCGCGATGGCGCAGCGCACGTACGAGTGGGTCGACGCGACGGCGGATCGCACGGGACTCCCGGTTCGCGTCCTCGCCCCCGAGGGGTATCGATCGCCGTGCGTGACCGTCATCATGCTACCGGACGGAAAGACCGGTCCGGAGGTCGTCGCCGCCGCCAGATCGCGCGGCTACACGATCGCTGCCGGATACGGCAAGCTGAAGGAGCGTTCGTTCCGAATCGGTCACATGGGCGAGCATACGGTGGGAGAGCTGGACGCCCTGCTGGGCGTCCTCGACGGGGCGTTGTGAACAGACCGGCGAACGGCTCGGGCGGACGCAAACGCCTGATCCTCGCGGATCCGCTTCTCCCGGAGGGGCTCGATGTCCTCGAGGCGGGTGGGGCTCTCGCGGTGGAGGACCACACCCAGGACGACCGGGCGGCGTTGGCCGGGGCCCTGCGGGGCGCCTCCGGTCTCATCGTGCGCAGCCGCACGCGGGTCGACGCCGAGCTGATCGACGCATCGGATGCGCTGGAGGTGATCGGCCGGGCGGGCGCTGGCGTCGACAACATCGACATGGAGGCCGCCACGCGCCGCGGGATCGCGGTGCTCAACGCGCCGGCTGCGAACACCTACTCCACCGCCGAGCTGGCCTTCGCGCTGCTGCTCGCCGCGGCGCGGCGCATCCCGGAGGCCGACCGCAACGTGCGCGCGGGCGAGTGGAATCGGAAGGGGCTCCGGGGCACGCAGCTGCGCGGCAAGACGCTCGGCGTGCTGGGGGCAGGACGGATCGGTTCGGAGGTGATCCGGCGCGGGAGGGCGTTCGGGATGAAGGTGGTCGCCCACGACCCGTACCTCGGTGCCGAGCGTGCCAACGATCTGGGCGTCGAGCTCCTGCCGTTCGAGGACCTGCTGGCCGCCGCCGAGGTGCTCACCTTGCACGTTCCGCTCACCGACGAGAGCCGGGGGCTCATCGGGGCGGCGCAACTCGAGCGCATGCCGCGGGGCGCCATCCTCATCAACGCGGCCCGTGGCGGCCTGGTGGATGAACGGGCGCTGGCGGCGGCCCTCGTCTCCGGGCGGCTCGCCGCCGCCGGTCTCGACGTGTACGAGCGCGAGCCCCTCCCGACGGACAGCCCGCTGCGCTCGGCCCCCAACCTCGTGTTCACGCCGCACATCGGGGCCTCGACCGCGGAGGCGCAGCGCGAAGTGTCCCGCCAGATCGCCCTCGCGGTGCGCGATGCCCTCCTGTCGGCGGACTACCAGGCGGCCCTCAACGCGCCCTACGAGTCCGGCGAGCGCGGGCGGATCGCCCCGGTCATGGACCTCGGACGGCGGCTGGGAGTGCTGCTCGCCGAGCTCGACGACGGACGCTGCCGGCGGGTCGAAGTTCGCTACGGCGGGAGCGTCGCGGGCGTCCTCCGCCCGCTCGCGGCCGCCGCGCTCGAGGGGTTCCTGAGCCGGCGGGTCGAGCCGCCGATCAACGTGGTGAACGCCCTCTCGATCGCGGCCGAGCGCGGGATCGAGGTGGCCCGCGTCCGCACGGGTCAGGTGGGAGACTACACGAATCACGTGGAGCTCAAGGCCTCCACGGGAGGCGAGGCAGGCGTCACCGTCGGCGGGGCCCTGCTCGGCGATGGCCAGCACGCGCGGATCGTCCGCATGGGTCAGTTCCACGTGGACACCGTGCCGCGCGGCACCGTGCTGCTGGTGCGGAACCGGGACGTCCCCGGGGTCATCGGCGAGGTGGGAACCAAGCTGGGTCGGGTCGGGGTAAACATCGCCGAGTATCACCAGGCGAGGACCGTCGCCGGGGGCGATGCGCTCGGGGTGGTGACCGTGGACGGAGAGGTCCCCGCCGGGGTCCTCGATGACCTCCGGAGCCTGCCCGCCGTCGAGAGCGTGCGTCAGGTGGTGTTTCCCGACTGACGGGGCCGGGCGGGATCCCGCGCCGGTCGCGAGGGATCCCGCCGGTGATCGAGGCGCGATTCATCGGTCGCCGGCACCCCCGGCCACTCCGGTCCATTCCCCATGAGCCCGTTTCCCGGGCGCTCCTGTCATCCACGGTGGTCGAGAGGATGCGGGAGAGAGACGCATGATGAGCAAGCGTACGGTACTGATGTCGGTCGCCTGGGGCGGGCTCCTCGTCGGCGTGGCCGCGTGGAGCCAGGCGCCGGTGATCGACGAATCCGTGTTCGTGAAGGGCCTTCGCGCCAATGAGCGCGAGCGCGTCCTATATGTCTGGACTCGCGATGCGGATGGGGCGGACAGCGATTTCCTGTCCGTGGTTGACGTCGATCCGGGGTCCGCCACCTTCGGGACCCTGATCGCGACGGCCGCAACGGGTTCCGCGGGGAACGAGGCGCACCACTTCGGCTACACGCGGGACGCGGGGCGCATCTTCGGAGGCGGTCTGTTCTCGAACCGTCTGTTCATCTACGACGTGCACACCGACAGCCGGCGGCCGCGGCTGCTGCGCACGGTCAACCTCGACGTCACGGGATACAGCGGTCCGCACACGCTGTACGCGGTGCCCGACGGGATGCTGATCGCCATGCTGGGGGCCCTCGACGGGAGCGGACCGAGCGGGATCATCAAGGTCGACGACGACGGCGATTTCGTAGAAGCCTACCCGGCCAAGGCCGAGCACGACGGCGCGCCCATCTACATGTACGACGTGGGCGTGAAACCGGAGATGAACCTCATGCTGTCGTCGAGCTGGGCCCACCCCGATCACGCGCGCACGCCGGGGGGCGCCCCGGCCGAGCACATCGGCAGCGAGGTCGTCGTGTGGGACTGGACCACGAAGCGGATCCTGCAGGTCGAGACGCTCGACCGGGCGCCGCTCGAGGTGCGCTGGCTGCACGGATCCGGGCCCGAGGCGCGCGGCGGGTTCATCAACTGCGCGTACGGAGGGTCCATCTGGTACTGGGAGGACGCCGATCGTGACGGGCTTCTCGAGTTCTATCGCGTCGTGAGGCTTGCGGAGGGCTCGGTCCCGGCCGATCTCCGCATCTCGTACGACAACCGCTTCCTGTACGTGACGTTGTGGGGACAGGACCTGGTGCGGCAGTACGACATCGCCGACCGGCGCCGACCCCGCTTGGTGAGCGAGGTGTCGATCCCGCAGCCCAACATGATGAAGCTGTCGCCGGACTCGAAGCGGCTCTACGTGACGAACTCGATGCTGTCGACCGTGGACGGAGGTGTGGAGTTCGGCGTGTGGCTGGTGCACGTGGAGCACGACGGGCTGCGGATCGATCCCGGCTTCGCACCGGACTTCATGGGTCTCAAGACCGGTCCGGCCGGTCCGCACGACATGCTGCTCAAGTAGCGGCGATCTCGCGCTTCGAAGGAGTCCAGGCGACCGCGGCGGCCGCATCGGGAGCGGGCCGGCGTTCGGGGTGAAAGAGGCCCGCGAGGATCTCGATCCCGGTCACGAAGCGGGGGCCGGAACGATTGAAGTAGGACGAGCCGTCCACCACCCACGCGCGTCGCGTCTCCAACGCCCGCGGGGCGCAGCGGACGAGCCGCGCCGCGTGGGCGTCCGCGTCGCGCTGCGCGTCGTCGAGCCCGTACCCGCACGGCATGATGACGAGCGCGTCGGGGTCGAGACCCTCGATCTCGTCCCACCCCACCTGTCGCGAGGGACGTCCGGCCTCTCCGAGCACGCACTCGCCGCCGGCGCGCTCGATCATCTCCGGCACCCAGTGCCCCGGCGCGAACGGCGGGTCGAGCCACTCGATCGCCAGGACGCGGGGCCGCCGGCCGTCCGCGACGTCGCCCGCCACCCGTTCCATGCGCGTCCGGAGGTCCGCCACCAGCGTCTCGGCCGCGCCGTGGGCGCCCGCCGCCCGCCCGACCTGGACGATGGAGGCGAGGATGTCGCCGATCGTGTGCGCGTCGAGCGACAAGATGCGCGGCGACAGACCGAGCCCCGCGATCGCCTCTTCCACCCCGCCCGTCGGCACGGCGCACACCTCGCACACCGCCTGGGTCAGGATCAGGTCGGGATCGAGCCTGGCGAGCAGCTCCGTGTCGAGGGAGTACACGCTCCCGTGCTCGAGCATCGCGGCGCGTACCGCGCGGTCGATCTCTCCGCTTCCGAGCGCGGCCGGATCGAACCGGGGCCGGCTGACGCGAGGCCGGTCGAGCGCCGGTGCCGGGTGGTCGCACTCGTGCGAGATCCCCACCAGGCAGTCATCGAGACCGAGCGCGGCCACGATCTCGGTCCCCGAGGCGAGCAGCGAGACGATGCGCGGGTGCGCACGGGCCGTCGAAGACACCACGTCTCCTAGTAGACGGGCATCTCGGGGTCGATCTCCTCGGCCCACGCGAGGATCCCGCCCGCCAGGTTGACGGCGTTCTCGTACCCCATCGTGCGCAGGTAGGCCACCGCGTTGGTGCCGCGCGGCCCCGAGCGGCAGTGGATGATCAGCGGACGCTCGCGGTCGAGCGAGCCGAGCTGCTCGGGCAGCGTGCCGAGGGGGACGAGGCGCGCGCCGGCTTCCGCCAGGTTGCAGATATCCCACTCGTAGTCCTCGCGCACATCGATGAGCTGGAAGTCAGCGCCCTCGTCCCAGCGACGCTTGAGCTCGTGGACGTCGATCTCGGGGTGCTGCACGCGTTCCTCCGGCGCCCGCCCGCCCGGTGTGACCTCCGGGGAGCCTCCGCAAAACACTTCGTAGTCGATGAGCCCGGTGACGGTCGGGTGCTCACCGCACACCGGACAGCCCGGATCCGGCGAGATGTTCAGGGTGCGAAACTCCATGCGCAAGGCGTCGATGAGGAGCAGCCGGCCGGCCAGCGTCTCCCCGGCACCGATCAGGAACTTGATCGCCTCGGTGGCCTGGATCGCGCCCACGATCCCCGGCAGGACGCCGAGGACCCCCGCCTCCGCGCAGCTCGGGACGAGCCCCGCGGGCGGGGGCTCGCGGAACAGACAGCGATAGCAGGGCCCATCGGGCGCCGCGAACAGCGAGGCCTGCCCCTCGAAGCGCAGGATGGCGCCGTACGCGAACGGGATCCCCTTGAGCACGCAGGCATCGTTCACGAGGTAGCGGGTGGGAAAGTTGTCGCTGCCGTCCACGACCACATCCCAGCCGTCGAGGATGTCGAGCGCGTTCGAAGATTCGAGCCGGGTTTCGAACGTCTCGATCTCGACGTGCGGGTTGAGCGCGGCGAGGCGCTCGCGGGCGGACTCGAGCTTGGATCGGCCCACCGAGCGCGTGTCGTGCAGGATCTGGCGCTGGAGGTTCGACACATCCACGGCGTCGTGGTCGACGAGACCGAGCCGCCCCACACCGGCGGCCGCCAGGTAGAGCGCCGCCGGCGAGCCGAGCCCCCCGGCGCCGACGAGCAGGACGCTCCCCTGCTTGAGCCGTCGCTGTCCTGCCGCTCCCACCTCCGGGATCGACAGGTGCCGGCCGTAGCGCCGGATCTCGTCGCGGTCCAGCCCCGGCGAGCCTTCCGTATGGACGTCGCTCATCTCAGCCTCCCGCGATCGACGGCACGATCCGGAGCTCCTCGTCCCGCCCGATGCGCACGTCGCCGGCGGGATCTCCGCTCACCTGCCGGTCTCCGAGAAACAGGTGGATGTGGGGCCGCACTCGCTCGTCGGGCCCGTGGATCATGGACCCGACCTCGGGGTGACGCGCGCGAAGCGCGTGCAGCGCTTCCTGGACGGTCGCGGCCTCGACCGTCACCGAGGAGCGGCCGCCGGCCAGCGCTTCGAGCGCCGTGGGCAGACGAATCGTCACGCAAGGCATGACGGACTCTACCCTGGAGGGCGGGCCGAGGTCACCGGTGCCGGCGCTTACCCGGGGCAGGCGACCGCGTCGCGCAGCGCCCGGAGGGAAGCCCCGATCCCGGCCGGGCGCCGGAACACGGACGAGCCCGCCACGAACACGCGGGCGCCGGCGGCGGCGGCCAGGGGAGCCGTGTGCGGGTCGATCCCGCCGTCCACCTGGACGGGGATCGGGTCGAGCCCGCGCTCGGCGAGCATCGCGCGCACGCGCTCGATCTTGGGCAGCGCCTCGGGGATGAACGACTGCCCCCCGAACCCGGGATCGACCGTCATGACGAGCACCAGATCGACGTATCCCAGCACCTCGGACAGGGTATCCGCCGGAGTGGCCGGGTTGAGCGCCACGCCCGCGTGGCACCCGAGGTCACGGATGCGGTGCAGGTCGCGGTGCAGGTGCGTCGAGGCCTCCACGTGGATGGTCACGAGGTCCGCCCCAGCCTCCGCGAACGGGTCGATGAACGACTCGGGATTGTCGATCATGAGGTGGACGTCGAGGTACGTGTCGGTCACCGCGCGCAGGGACTCGAGCACCGGAAGTCCGATGCTGATATTCGGGACGTAGTGCCCGTCCATGACGTCGATCTGGAACCACTCCGCGCCGGCCGCCTCCGCCTCGGCCACCTGCTCGCCGAGTCGCGCGTAGTCCGCGGCCAGGATGGAGGGGGCGACCACCAGGCCCCCCGGCATGGGCCGCGCCGGACCCCGGGTGTCTTCACTCACGTGCGACGCTCCTTGGCAAGCCTTCGGCGGACTCGAGTCGGTCGGCCGCCCGTCAGATCAGTCCGAGACGCGTGCCGACCTTCTTCAGGGCGGCGAGCGCCGCGTCGAGATGCTGCCGCTCGTGACCCGCGGAGATCTGGCAGCGGATCCTCGCCTGTCCCTGCGGCACGACCGGAAAGCCGAACCCGATCACGAACACGCCCTCGTCGAGGAGCTGGCGGCTGAGCCCGATCGCATCCGCCGTCTCGCCGATGATGACGGGGACGATCGGCGTCTCGCCGGGGATCGGCCGGTAGCCGAGGGCCTCGAGCCCTTCGCGGAAATAGGCCGTGTTGTCGCGCAGACGGGTGACGAGCTCGGGGTGCTCCTCGAGGTGCTGGATGGCCGCCAGCGCCCCGCAGCACGAGTGGGGCGGCATGGCGTTCGTGAACAGCTGCGTGCGGGATGTCTGCACCAG
Organism: uncultured Gemmatimonadota bacterium; assembly: GCA_964499635.1. GTDB lineage: Bacteria > Gemmatimonadota > Gemmatimonadetes > Palauibacterales > Palauibacteraceae > Palauibacter. The sequence goes on from CAZCLY010000008.1 coordinate 163,067, forward strand.
GTAGTCGACGACGGGGCGCGAGCTGGCGGTGAACCCGCCGGCCATGCCGCCGAGGGCCTTCCCGAGCGTCGAGGTGATGATGTCGACCTCGCCGTGCATGCCGTAGTGCTCCGGGGTGCCGCGTCCGGTGTCGCCGAGCACGCCGGTGGCGTGCGAGTCGTCGATGGCGAGAATCGCGTCGTAGCGGTCGCACAGCTCGCGGATGTCCGGAAGCGGTGCGATCTCTCCCTCCATCGAGAACACGCCGTCGGTGATCACCAGCCGGTGGCGCGCATCCCGCGAAGACTCGAGCGTCTCGCGCAGCGAGTCCATGTCCATGTGCCGGTAGATCTTCCGCTCGGCCTTGCACAGCCGGATCCCGTCGATGATCGAGGCGTGGTTGAGCGCGTCCGAGATGAGGGTGTCCTCGGGTCCGAGCAGCGGGGCGAACAGCCCCTCGTTGGCGTTCCAGCACGAGGTGTAGGTGACCGAGGCCGGAACCTCGAGGAAATCCGCGATCGCTGCCTCGAGACGACGGTGGATGTCGAACGTGCCGCAGATGAAGCGCACCGACGAGGTGCCGGCGCCGTACCGATCGGCGCCGTCCTTGACCGCCTGCATCACCGGGGGCTCGTCGCACAGCCCGAGGTAGTTGTTGGAGCACAGGTTGATGGTGTCCCCGTACCCATCGATGTCGACCACGGCGGACTGCCGGCCCATGATGTGGAGGAGCTCCTTGTGCACGCCGTGCTCACGCATGTCGTCGAGCTCGGCGGTCAGGCGCTCCTCGAGCCCGCGGTTCACGCTGGAGGTGGTCACGTCGCCCTCGTCGTACAGTGTCATCGAACCTCCGCTCGGTTCCGCGCCCGAGGGTGCGGTGTCAGGAGGAGCTCTCGCTCCGGTACCAGTCCTTGCCAGTCCGCCCCGTTACCCATGCCGTGTCGACCCGGATCCTCGGGCGGGAACCCCAGTTCCCACAATCGCTGAATCCGTGCAGGCGGCCCTCGACGTGCACGATGCGGTCGCTGCCCGCCACCTCGCGCACCGCGGCGGGAGCGCCGGAGAGCGAGAACACGCGCTGGCTCCCGATCCACCCCGGACCGAACAGCCAGCACCCCGCCGCCTCGCGCACCGTGCCATCGCCGATCGTCCACATGCCCGAGAACGACCCCGAATCCGTGGCGATCAAGGCGCCCAGCGAGCGCCCCTCGGCCGTGCGCACGGAATACCGGCCGCCGCGCGGGATCGACAGGGGCCGGGCCTCGTAGAAGCTGATCTTCTGTGGGGCGCACACGGCGGTAAACGTGCTCCGCCGGGCGGCGAGCTCGATCGACGTGTCGGTCACCGCGAGGGTCGCCGTGTCCAGACGACCGCAGGCGGTGGGGGACACGGGCCCGCCGAACTCGAACGAGAACGTCTCGCCGACCCGTACCGTATCCGGATACGCGGCCCACGTCACGAGCGCGGGGCCCGGCGTCGGCTCGCCCGTTCGCCAGCAGGCCGAGACCGCGGCGGCGAGGGCCGCCGCGATCGCCACCTCCCGTCTCCGGATCCCGGACGCACCCGGCAAGGGCGGGTCAGTCGAGCGAGAGGACGACCTTCGCCGCCTCTCCCTCCTCCATCGCCGCGATGCCCTCCTCGAAGCGCTCGATCGGGAGCCGGTGCGTGATCACGGGCTCGATGTCGAGCAGCCCGGCCGCGAGGAAGTTCCGCATCTCGATCCACGTGTCGTACATGCGCCGCCCGATGACGCCGTACACGTGGAGCCCCTTGAAGATGACGTCCCTGGCCAGGTCGACCTCGACGGAGCCCTTCGGGAGGCCGAGCAGCCGGACGTGCCCGCCGTTGCGGCAGATCCGGAACGCCGTCCGCACCCCGTCGGGGTGACCGCTCATCTCGCACACGACGTCCGCGCCGTACCCGCGCGTCAGATCCGCGATCGCGGTTTCGACATCCCCCGAGCCGGGGTCGAGACACAGGTGTGCCCCCATCCGCGCGGCCAGCTCGCGCCGATCCTCGTGCGGCTCGATGGCGATCACGGTAGCCGCGCCCGCCGCCCGGGCGATCCCGACGGCGAACAGGCCGATGGGCCCGCACCCGACGATCGCCACCACGCGCCCGGCGACCTCCGAGTGGAGCACGGTGTGGAACGCGTTCCCGAGCGGGTCGAACAGCGCGGCGTGGTCGTCGCTGATCGAGCCCGGAATGGGGATGATGTTGGTCGCGGGGATGGCGACGAAGTCGGCGAACGCGCCATCCCGATCGACCCCGATGATCTGCGTCTCCGGACACACGTGGGAGTTCCCCGTGCGGCACAGCTCGCAGTGACCGCACACCAGGTGCCCCTCCGCGGACACGCGGTCTCCGGCGCCCACGTTCTCGACCAGGCCTCCGACCTCCGTGACCTCGCCCATGAACTCGTGTCCGAGCACGAGCGGGGGCTGGATCCGTCCCCGGGACCACTCGTCCCAGTGGAAGATGTGGAGATCGGTCCCGCAGATCCCGGCCCGGCGCACGCGGATCAGGACTTCGTTCGGGCCGATGTCCGGACGGGGCACGTCGGCGAGCGAAAGACCGGGGGCGGCGTCCGGCTTGAGGATGGCTCTCATGGTCGACGTGGATCTCCCGTGGTTCCGTCGCAGGCCTCGGGGGCCGCGCGCGGTGGGCCGGGGCCGGTGGCCGTGGCGCTCGGGCGGCGGCGGGAACGCGGCGCACAATCTGCCGGGGCTTCCGGCGGGCGGGCAAGCACCGAAGGCGCGCGCGCCGCGCGGGAACCCGGCGCGCTCGCCAGTCGTAGGATGGATGGAGGCAGGCGATGGGCTCGGGCCGACCCCCGATCCGCGAGAGGGTGGCGTGTGGTGACAGCCGACGGGAACCGTGACACGAGCGAGGTGCCTTCCGTTCGTCACGCTCGCCGCCAACGGGCCGCGTGGCGGATGGGCATGATTGCGTCGGTGCTCCTGCACGGCCTCGTGTTCCTGTTGTGGCGCGTGCCCGTGAGCGTGCCCCTCGCCTCGACGTCCGGACCTCCCGCCGCGCGCCCCGCCGCGGGAGGCGGGGCCCTGCGGGCGATAGCGGTGCGGGTCCCTGCGACACGCGAGATCCCGCCGCCTCCGCGACCCGTGCTGGCGGTCGACCTGCCCGAGGTCGAGATCGAGGAGTTCGAGACGGCGGTGTCGGGCCCCGTGCTCGCTCCCGTGTCGCAGGTCGCGCTCGTCCCCGGCGTCGACGGGGGGAACCGGGGTGGGGCGGGTGGGGCGGGGGACGGGGGGGATGGCTTCGTGCCTCCCATGCCGCGGTCGGTCATCCCGCACTGGGATCCGCCGGAATCGGTCCGTGGCCTCGAGGTCACGGTCCGCGTCCACGTGGACGCCCAGGGCCGACCCACGGGGGAGGTCGAGCTCCTCCCGCCGACGCCCGACCGCGGGTTCAACCGCGAGATCATCGATCGCGTCCACGACATGGAGTACCACCCCGCGTCGCGGAACGGCAGGGCCGTGTCGGGCTGGGCGGAGATCACGTTCATCTTCTGACGTCTCCGGACATCACTGCGCCACGAGGCTCCCGGGCGCAGGCCCTGCCGACCGTCGAGCCCTCCGGGGGCGATCGCCGGTCGGCCCCGCTCCCGTCCCCCGTTGAGCGCCGGTTGATCCGGCACCCCACCGTGCGCGTGTCCCGGCGGGCCGCGATGCGGGTGCGCGGCCGCCGATCCTCCCCGATCCGACGGAGCGACCGAGCGTGTGGGACCTCAACCGTGCCGAGCGTCGCGCCCTGTCGGCCTCGCTCCTGCTCGTCGGCTTGGCGGGAATCGGCCGCGTGTGGTGGACCCCCCGGCCCGCGGAGCTCGCGTGGCACGACCTCGAGGCATCGGCGCCGCCGCTCGATGCCGTCGAGCGTGCGCTGGCCGCAGAGGTCCGGGCCCAGACGCCGCTCGGTCAGGACGAGCGGATCGACGTGAACTCCGCGGGGCTCGACGAGCTCCGCAGGCTGCCCGGTGTGGGGCCGGAGGTCGCGGCCGCCATCGTGCGGGAGCGGGAGGAAGGGCCATTCGTCTCCGCTGCCGACCTCGAGCGCGTTCCCGGGATCGGCCCGGTCACGCGCCGTCGGCTGGAGTCCCATCTGGCACTGGGGGATGCGCCGGGGCTGCCGCGCACGGGTCCGGGGTCCGGCGGGAGCCCGGGGAGCGCGGCCTGCGGCGCAGGGCGTGTCGATGTGAACCACGCCGGTGCGGAGGAGCTCGAGGCGCTCCCCGGGATCGGTCCCGCGCTCGCGGCTCGCCTCGTGGCACTGCGCACCGAGCGCGGACGCCTCGCGCGTCCCCAGGACATCACCGCGGTTCGCGGCATCGGTCCGCGGGCCCTCGAGCGCCTCCTGCCGCGAATCTGCACCGGGTGAGGGTGGATCGACCCGAGGCATGCTTCTTGACCCCCGAAGCGCGCAAACCACGCGGAATTCGCGACGTACGAGCAACCGCACAGCCGCCGGGGCAAGCAGGGTATAGATGACGCCCGACACGCAGACGGTACGAGAGCAGCCTTACCTGCGCGGAGCCGACGAGTTCACCGCGGCCGAGCGCCGTGTCATCAAGCGGCTCCTGGCGGAAGACCTCATCGGGGCGCCCGATCTCGAAAAGGCCCGCGGCGAGCGTCGCCAGTCGGGGATGAGCATCGGGTACTGCCTCGTGGCGCTCGACCTGCTCGAGGAGAACGACCTGACTCGCATCGCGGGTCAGGAGCTGCGGGTCCCGGCGATCGATCTGAGACAGGTCACGGTCGATCCCAAGATCCTCGGATTGCTGCCGGCGGATTTTGCAACCAAGCACCTCGTTTTGCCGCTTCGCCGCAGCGGGCGCACGCTCACCGTCGCGATGGCGGACCCGACCGACCTCAACATCGTCGACGACCTGAAGTTCATCACGCGCTTCGACATCGAGCCCGTGGTGGCGGGAGAGTACACGCTCCGCAAGTACCTCGAGAAGCACTATCAGGCGAGTCAGGCGCGACTCGGGGAGCTGCTCTCCGAGCTCGAGGAGCAGGACATCGAGCTCCTCGAGGACAAGGAGGAGCAGGAGATCAACGACGCGGCGCTCCGCGCGCAGGTCGACGACGCGCCGGTCGTGAAGCTGATCAACGGGATCCTGGGCGACGGGGTCCGGCGCGGAGCCTCCGACATCCACGTGGAGCCCTACGAGCACGAGCTCCGCGTCCGGTACCGTATCGACGGTGCGCTCCAGGAGATCATGCAGCCCCCCAAGCGCATGACCGCGGCGCTCACCTCACGGCTCAAGATCCTCGCGGATCTGAACATCGCCGAACGGCGCATCCCGCAGGACGGCCGCATCAAGATGAAGATCGGCCAGCGGGTGATCGACTTCCGCGTCTCGACCCTTCCGACCCTGTTCGGAGAGAAGATCGTGCTCCGAATCCTCGACCGGGGCAACCTGACGCTCGATCTCGAGGCGTTCGGGATGGAGGAGCGTGCCGAGCGGGCGTTCATCGACGCGATCGCGAACCCGTACGGAATGGTGCTCGTCACCGGGCCGACGGGATCGGGGAAGACCACCACCCTGTACAGCGCGCTGAGCCGGATCAACACCGACGAAGTGAACATCATGACAGCCGAGGATCCGGTCGAGTACAACCTGCGGGGAATCAACCAGGTCCAGGTGCGGCCCGACATCGGGCTCACCTTCGCCTCGGCCCTGCGCGCGTTTCTCCGTCAAGACCCGAACGTCATCATGGTCGGTGAGATCCGCGACCTCGAAACGGGCGGCATCGCCGTCAAGGCGGCCCTCACCGGACACCTCGTCCTGTCCACCCTGCACACCAACGACGCCGCGTCGACCATCACGCGGCTCGTTGACATGGGCATCGAGCCGTTCAACGTGGCCGCGGCCGTGAGCCTCATTACGGCCCAGCGGCTCGTGAGGCGCATCTGTCCGAACTGCAAGGTGGAAGCGAGCTACCTGCCAGAGATGATCCGCGCGGCCGGGATCCCGGGGTCGGAGCTCGATCAGTACACCTTCTACCGGGGAGAAGGGTGTGACTCGTGCTCCGGCTCGGGCTACGCCGGCCGGCAGGGTCTGTACGAGGTCCTGCCGATGACCCTCACGCTCCGCCGCATGGTCCTCCAGGGCGCCTCCTCCGATGAGCTCAAGGAGCAGGCGGTGTCGGATGGGATGATCACCCTTCGACAGGACGGGATGATCAAGGTGAAGCGCGGCATCACCACGCTCGACGAAGTCCTGAAGGAAACCGCGGCCTGAGGCCGCGCACGCGTCGTCCCGACGAACCATACCGAAGCAGCGGGGGAATGAGCCAAATGGAGACCATGCCCACCAACATCAGCCTGCGGGCGCTCCTCGACGAGATGATCAAGAGGAACGCGTCGGACCTCCACCTCACGGTGGGCGAACGTCCCAAGCTGCGGGTCGACGGCCAACTCGTGGACGCCTCCGTTGACACCATCTTGAAGCCCAAGGACACGATGTCGCTGTCCTATTCCGTGCTCACCGAGCAACAGAAGAAGCGCTTCGAGCAGGAGGACGAGCTGGACTTCAGCTTCTCGATCGAAAACGTATCCCGCTTCCGCGCGAACATGTTCAAGCAGCGGGGGAGCATCGGGTGCGCGATCCGACAGATCCCGTTCGAGATCAAGAGCTTCCAGGAGCTCGGAGTGCCTCCGATCATCTCGAAGCTGGCCGAGAAGCCGCGCGGTCTGGTGCTGGTCACGGGGCCGACCGGCTCCGGCAAGTCGACGACGCTGGCCGCGATGATCGACAAGATCAACGGGGAGCGGGCGTCGCACATCATGACGATCGAGGACCCGATCGAGTTCGTTCACTTCCACAAGCGCTCGGTGGTCAACCAGCGCGAGGTCGGGAGCGACACGCGGAGCTTCCCCACGGCGCTCAAGTACGTGCTGCGGCAGGACCCCGACGTGATCCTGATCGGCGAGATGCGCGACCTGGAGACCATCCAGGCCGCCCTCACGATCGCGGAGACCGGACACCTCGCGTTCGCCACGCTGCACACGAACTCCGCCGCCGAATCGATCAACCGCGTGATCGATGTGTTTCCGGCTCACCAGCAGGAACAGGTGCGCGCCCAGCTCGCGTTCGTGCTCGAGGGGGTGGTCACCCAGACGCTGCTTCCGAAGGCGAGCGGCAAGGGTCGCGTGGTGGCGTGCGAGATCCTCGTGGCCACGCCCGCGATCCGCGCGCTCATCCGCGAGGAGAAGGTGCACCAGATCTACTCGGCCATGCAGGCCGGCAAGAAGTTCGGCATGCAGACGCTGAACGACGCGCTGTACCAGCTCTATGTGCAGCGTCAGGTGTCGCTCGAAGAGTGTCTGCGCGTGAGCTCGGATCCGAACGAGCTCAAGCGCATGGTCGGCGCCCCCGTACAGGCCGCCGGCTAGCGAATCGCGCCGCGGCTCGCGTTTCGCGACGGGCGTTGCCCGGCGCGGACGGGCCGCTGCGGGCCGAAGGTGGTGCTTAAGTACGGTGCTCGAAACGGGTTAGGCCCTCCCCGGCCCGTTGCCGGGACGGGGCACCGTGCTTGCACCTCGAGGGTGGGCCCGCTTCGGCGGGACCTCTGAGTGCTGAGACCGGCCGCCGGCGGTCGACGTGGGTGGATGATGAGGGGGCTGGCGGCCGGTCTTCTCTTCCAAGAGACGAGAGAACACGGATTCCGGGAGTAGCCCGATGCCCGTCTGGACGTACAGCGCTCGCACGGTCGGCGGGGACATTCGCCGCGCCGAGGTGGATCTACCCTCAAAAGATCACGTCATCGCCTATCTGCGAAGGCAGAAGCTGATCCCTGTCGCGGTGCGCGAGAAGCCGAAGGATCTCTCCTTCGGAAAGCGCAAGCGGGTGAAGGCGCGCGAGCTGGTGATCTTCACGCGACAGTTCTCGACCATGATCAACGCGGGGCTCCCGCTGGTCCAGGCGCTCGATATCCTCGCGCGGCAGACCGAGAGTCCGATGCTCAAGAAGGCCGTCCAGGACACGCTGCACGACGTGGAGGCCGGCAACACGCTGGCGGACGCCCTCAAGCAGCACCCGAAGGTGTTCTCTCAGCTGTTCGTGAACATGGTGTCGGCGGGTGAGTCGGGCGGTCTGCTCGACACGATCCTGCTGCGGCTCGCGACCTTCCTCGAGAAGAGCGAGCAGCTGCAGCGCAAGGTCAAGGGCGCGATGATCTATCCGGGCGTCGTGCTGAGCGTCGCGGTGATCGCGATCTCGATCCTGCTCCTGTTCGTCATTCCCACGTTCGAGTCGGTGTTCTCGAGCTTCAACCAGACGCTCCCGCTGCCGACCCGGATCGTGATCGGTCTCTCGAACCTGCTCCAGTCGTACTGGTGGATGATGGGTATCGCGATCGTGGCCTTCATCTTCCTCTTCCGGCGCTGGGTCGCGACGAGCACGGGGCGCCTGAAGTTCGATCGCTTCCTGCTCCGCGTTCCGGTCCTCGGGCCGCTGGTCCGCAAGGCGGCGATCGCGCGCTTCACGCGCACGCTGGGGACGATGCTGGCGTCGGGAGTCACGATCCTCGATGGTCTCGAGATCACCGCTCGCACGGCCGGGAACCGCGTGATCCACGACGCCGTGATGCAGAGCCGGACGGCGATCGCGGGCGGCAAGTCGATCGCCGAGCCGCTCAAGGAGACCGAGGTGTTCCCGCCCATGGTCACCCAGATGATCCACGTGGGTGAGGAGACGGGCGACCTGGACGGCATGCTCTCCAAGATCGCCGACTTCTACGATGACGAGGTCGACGTGGCCGTCGAGAACCTGCTCAAGGTGCTCGAGCCGGCGCTGATCGTGATCCTCGGAACGGTCGTGGGCGGAATGATCGTGGCGATGTACCTCCCGATCTTCGGGCTGGTGAACGCGATCCAGTAGACGGTGACTCCCCTCGCGCAGCCGTCTGGGCGGCGCGGTCCCTGACCAGGGGTCGCGCCGCCGTTTCGTTTCGGTCCCGGTTGCCGCGCCTGCCGGCCCGGCGGCGGTAGCATCGCGCCACGTCCCTCGCGAAACGAGACACTCCCGCTGTGGCGGTCGGACGACAGCGCCGCGACTCCGATTGCCTATGTGGATCGCGCGGCTCCGCTTAGCCCCGATGGCCGTCCAGGGCCGGGGATTGCCCCCATGTCGTACAGGCTGTGAAAGGCGTGCCCGATCTCGATCAGTCCGGTTCCCGGGGCGATGGAAGATCACAGGTTGGGTCCGGCGGGGTCGGGGCGCCCACAGCTGTTCGTCGGACGCGAATCGTTTCAGGGGGGAGTGCAGAAGTGTGAACCCGGTATCCCCACGGGCGCAGGGTGCGGCCCCCTCCGTGACCGATGGCAAGTCGTTCGGGCACGGGTGGTTGAAAGCCGTCGCCGGATGGGCTCCGCGGGGTGGGCTTGGGCGTTGCAGCCCCATGAATCCCGGCCCGCGCGATTGCGCGGCTCGAGAGTCCGGGAGAGAGAAGTCGAGGTCGACGGGATGAGCAGGCGACATGGGAGGTTGGCGCCGCGCGGTGGAGGGTTCGCTCTCCGCGCGCCGGACGCACACGCGGGGTTCACCCTGGTCGAGATGCTCATCGTCGTCGCGCTCGTCGGCGCGGCGGTCGGCGTCGGGATCGAGGGGCTCCGGACGTATCGGGAGGCCCAGCGCGCTCGCGCGGGCGCGGTCCAGGTCGTCACGGTGCTCAACCTGGCGAAGTCGCGGGCCGTCACCACGAACCAGACCGTCGTGGTCGATCTCGCCCCCGGGGGTCTGGGCCCGGGCGAGGGCTTCTTCCAGGTGTACGTGGACCGCGATGGAGACGCCGTCCAGGACACCGGGGAGGTCGCGGCCGCGCATCTGGTCGAGACCACCGAGCGGGCCGGGATGATCGGATTCCAGCTCCCCTCGGGTATGGGCTTCGGGCAGCCGGCGGGCGCCTCGACGGGACCGTTGGGACTCGTGGCCGCCTCCGACGGGGTCTCCTTCACGAACGATCAGGTGTCTCTGTTCCCGGATGGCACGGCGAGCGAGGCCGGTCACTTCATGCTGTTCGACGATGACAACCGAGCGTACGCGGTCACGCTGACGGCCGGCGGTGCCGTCCGCATGTACCGCTTCGACGGGAGCGGCTGGCGATGAGCCTCCGGCACGAGCGGCGCCCGCCACGCCGGCGGGTCCCGGCTCGAGGCGGCTTTACGCTCATCGAGGTCGGCGTCTCGATCGCGCTGTTCTCGATCGTCCTCCTCGCGGCGGGTGGCCTGATCACCGCTCTCTCGATGGGCACGCGGAACAGCTCCGTCCGCACGACGGCCACGTTCCACCTTCAGCGTCAGATCGAGCGGCTGTACGAGATGGACTACGACAACCTGGCCACCGGCCAGGCCGACACGACGCTCGCCAACGGCCAGGTGATCCGCGCGGCGTGGACGGTGACCGAGCTCGTGCCCGATCGGCTGGCCCGGATCGACTTGTCGGTCGGCAGCCTGTCTCCCATGCCCGGAGGCAGCGAGCGCGCCGTGCGGCTGTTCATCGCGAATCGAGATCCCTGATGAGCGCGACGAGACCGACAGGAGACACGGGCATGGCTGCTTCGATGCGTAGCCGCCCGTGGGCGCGCGCCGGGGGCTTCACGCTGATCGAGATGATCATCTCGCTGGCGTTGTTCTCCGCGGTGGGGCTCGTCGCGGTGGCCTTCATGATGAAGCAGGGGGCCGCGCTGATCCGCTCCACGGAGGTCACCGCCGCACAGCAGGGCGTGCGGGCGGCGCTGGAACGCATCGCGGCGGACATCCGGGTCGTGGGGCAGGGACTCAACTTCTACGATGTCCAGGTCCCCGACATGATCGTCCCGAACGACGGCTCGGTGGGCGTCGGCACGTTCAGGGACAACGCGATCAGCCTCATCGCCATCCCCGATCCGACGGACCCCTCCAACCAGCTCACGCTGGACCCGACGGTGATCGGAAACGGCGACGTGGGGAACACCGACATCCAGGTGACCGTCGGCTCGGATCTCACGGGCCTGGCCGCGGGCGAGCGCCTCATCCTGTTCGACCCGAATACGGGCAACAGCCAGGTGGTGGCGCTCACCGGGATCGCGGGGCAGGTCCTCCAGTTCGGAGCCGACCCGCTCACGTACCAGTTCTCGGCCAGCGGCTCCACTCCGTCCGCGGCCATCAAGCTCAACGAGGTACGCTACCGCGCCCGGGTGGTGGGCGGCGTGCAGTTCCTCGAGCGCAAGGTCAACCGGGGGGCGTGGGTGCGGTTCATCGAGGGCATCAGCCGCCTCCAGTTCACCTACTTCGATCCGAACGGAAACGTGTTCACGCCGGCGACGCAGGCGCAGCGAAGGGACATCCGGCGCGTGTCGATCGAGGTGGAGGGCATCCAGTTGCGCCTCGCGGCCGGGGGGGAGCGGCGCGCGCACGTGACGCTCACCACCAGCGCCGTGCCCCGGAACATGCTGCCCGCACCCTGATGGCCGGCGACCGCCGGCGCGGGAGGGCTGCCATCTCGACCGGAAGACGATGCATGAAGATGTGGAGAACGCGGCATACGACGAAGGGGTCGGACGCCCCGATCGGGCGCGCGCTGGCCCGCGCTCGCGACCAGCGCGGCGGCGCGATCATCATAGCCATCCTCGTGTCCATGGTCGTCATGGGGATGGGCGCCGTGGCGCTCGCCATGTCACGGGGCGAGATGCGGGTGGCGGCCAACCACGGCCGCGGAGTCATGGCGCGCTATCACGCGGAGGCGGGCATCCAGCGTGCGGTCGGCCTCCAGAACGACCTCACGCAGTCGCCGCGCCACTTGTTCACGCAGTCGAACTACAGCCACCGGGCCACCAGCGCCGCGGACACGTCGGTCATGACGCTCTCCAACGCGGATTCGCCCCTGAGCGGCGGCACGCAGACGGAAGGCACCGTCGAGCTGCGGATCCTCGGGAAGGACCCCGTCACCCAGACCCCGCCGTACGTCGTCCAGTCCACCTCGCGGCTCGCCGACGGGAGCTCGGCCACCTACCAGGCGGTCGTGGATGTCGTGAGCCTGCTCGACTTCGCGGTGTTCTCCGACGACGACATCCACATCGCGCCCAACATCACGATCTCGGGTCGGGTGTACAGCGGACAGGACATCGATCTCACGGGACCGACGGCGACGTTCCTGCAGCGCGTAGAGTACGCGGGCGGCCTCCAGAACCCGGGCAACGGCGTGTTTCTGCAGGGGCACAAGAAGGTCTCCCCGCTGCCGTCCATCCCCGCGCTCGTCAACCTCACGTTCTTCGAGAACGCGTCGAAGAACACGGGGGTGTGCTCGACCGGGCGGGGCATCTACATCGGCTACGACGGCCCCTCGTCGATCGACACCCAGACCTCGACCCTGTTCCGTGCGTACGAGGGCGGGGCGCCGGCCGGCGCGAGCGGGAGCTGGGGGAACCCCGGGTGCCGGTCGGGCTCTTCCTGCTTCGCCATCGACATGTCGCTGTTCGACTTCACCGCCAGTCCAGTCACGTACGGCGGCACGACCGTGCTCGGCTACGACGGGCAGCCGCTGACCAACTTCAACGGCGTGATCTGGGCCGATGGAGAGGTTCATGTGTGGGGCCACCTGGGTGGTCGTTCTCCCGAGGAGAACACCGTGACGGACGCGCGCGGGTATCTCACGCCGCCGTTCATGGCCGCGAACGAGTACAGCAACAACCAGCTCGATGCGGGAGAGGACGGAAACAACGGTGGCGTGGTGAACGGCGAGCTGGACACGGCCAATCGCGGCGTCAGTCTGGGGATCTACTCCAACACGCACATCGCGATCGACCACAACATCTTCGCGGGAGCGGACAGCATCGGGAACCCCGTGCGCATGGCGCTGGTGTCCCGCAACCTGACCTTCCTGGATGGCTACTCTCCCAAGCTGACGCGCGTCGAGTCGGCGGTGCTCGCGGTGACCGACACGTGGACCGGGTATGGCGACCATTCGGATCATCAGCCGAACGACTGGGCGAACGTCAACGGGAGCCAGCCACCCGACAGCTACGTGTACGACGTCGACTGGGACGGCACGATCGAGTCGAACAACGGGACGACTCGCTCGGAGGACCGGGACGAGACGGACATGCTGAACGCGTGGGCCATCCAGAATCTCGGCAATCTCGTCGTATCGGATCCGCCCAGCTCGGGACACTGGGCCGGGCACGCGCACCCGCGCTTCTACACGTACGACACGCAGCTTCAGACGGCCGAGATCCCGTGCTACCCGACGCTCCCGAACTACGGCGTCGTGCCCGGGTCCTTCGCCGAGATCCTGAACGTCCCGTGAGCGGGCGACGTTCTCCCGACAGGGCGGCGCTCGAGCGGAAGGGGATCCTCCTGTTCGCCGCGCTGGCCCTCGTCGCGATCATCGTCTTCGCCCCGCGGCGCTCCGGACGGCCTGCGGGCGACGCCTCGGCCGGCCCGACGGGAGAGCTCGCGGCGACCGCGGATGTGGAGGGAGACGCCGGCTTCCCGCTGCGATCGACGCCCGGCAGGCGGGCGTACGGGCCGCCGGACAGCGCCTCGGCGCTTCTTCCGCAGCTCGGGCAGGAACCCTCGTCCGGAGGCGCTCGCCCCGGCCTGTAGCCGCGGCCGACATTGCTCCTCCGCCGGGCTCGGGCTTATCTAGTCCGGCGTGACCCGAGACTCGCGCCCCACACTGGATCTCGACGGCCTGCTCGGAGCCTCCGAGGAGGCGCTGTTCGTTCGTCTCGGCGCTCCCGGGGTGGACCGGCGGGCGGGGGGCGAGCGCTGGCTCGTGTACGAGCGGGCCGATCTGTCGGTACGCGTACGGCTCGCAGCCGCCGAGGGAGGCCCCCACGTGGTGCGCTCGTGGACGGTCACGTTCGATCCGGGGCGCGCCTCGCTCGAGATCGCCTGCGATGCGGTGGGCGTGACGCCCGCGCCCGGTGACGCGAGCGACACGATCGGGCCGCATGTGGCGCCCGGGGGCGCCTCGCTGATCCGCAGACCGCTGCCGGACGGGGCCTCGGCGGCGACCCGGTCGCTCACCGCCCGGCTGCGCGCCGGTCGCATCCACTCGCTCACCGCCTTCGACGAGCCGCCGGACTGGCGGCGGGATCCTTCCGGCGCATGACCCCCCGGCGAGTCGGGTCCGTCGGCGAGCCGCGGTCGTACGATCAGGGACACGTCCTCCAGTGGATCTACGCGGGGCGCATGGTTGTGGCCGTCGCCGTGTACGGCTCGGCGCTCATCATCGGGGAGGACTGGCTGTACACGCCCGGCGGGGTTCCCGGACTGTCGGTGCGCGTGGTGGCCATCGCGGTCCTCGTGGCCACGGCCCTCGTCACCGCATGGGCGTACTGGCGCACCCGCGAACGGCCCGACGAGCCCTCCCGCGCGTTCATCGAGGGGCAGGCGGCCTTCGACGTCGCCCTGGTGAGCGGCGTGGTCCTGCTCACAGGAGGACGTGACAGCGTCTTCCCGCCGCTGCTCTACATCATGCTCGTCTCGGGGTACGCGCTCATTGCGCCCCTCGCCTCGGGCCTGCGCGTCGCGGTGGCCACCGCGGTCGCCTACCTCGCCGTCATCGGCCTGGGGTATCCGGACCAGCTCGGCGCTCCGGTATTCATCCAGATCGCCATCTTCACGGTCGTGGCGCTGGTGAGCGGATTGATCGGCGGCAAGCTCCGTCAGGTCGGACAGCGGCTGTCGAGCGTGGAGCGAGAGCTGCGTCGGCTCCGCTTCGGCACGGCCGACATCCTGCGCACGATCGACGCGGCGGTGCTCACGGTCGATGCGGACGGGCGGGCGATCTACCTCAACCCCGCCGCGGCCGCGATCCTCGACATCGATCCGGAGCGCTGGATCGGCGAGCCGGTGTTCGGCGAGCTGCAGCACCGCGCGGCCGGCGTGCGGACGGCCCTCATCGAGACGTTCGACAGCGGCGAGGGAATACGGGCGCGCGAAGTAGAGATCGAGGATCCGGAGGCGGGGACGCTCCCCCACTCGATCTCGACGGCGCTTCTCGAGCGGGAGGGCGATCCCCCGCTCGCCACCGCCGTCCTCCAGGACCTGCGCATGGCGCGGCAGCTCGAGGAGCTCCACCTGCGCGCCGGGCGTCTCGGCGTGGTGGCCGAGCTGTCCGCGTCGCTCGCGCACGAGATCAAGAACCCCCTCGCCTCGATCCGGAGCGCCGTGGAGCAGATCGCCGATCCGACCACCGATGACGGCGATCGGAGCACGCTGGGACGGCTCGTCGTGCGCGAGGCCGACCGTCTGACGCGGCTCCTGTCGGAGTTCAACGACTTCGCGCGTGTCGACGTCGCGGAGCGTCGCCGGATCGACCTGCGTCGGGTGGCCGGCGAAGCGGT
The DNA here is from genome assembly GCA_964499635.1 of uncultured Gemmatimonadota bacterium. Classification (GTDB taxonomy): domain Bacteria; phylum Gemmatimonadota; class Gemmatimonadetes; order Palauibacterales; family Palauibacteraceae; genus Palauibacter. Next base: position 178,402 of record CAZCLY010000008.1, read on the forward strand.
CGAGATGGTCGCCCAGCGGCCGGAGGCGCGCGACAGAGCATCCTTCGAGATCTCGATCGCGGACGGACTTGACGATCTCTGGGGAGATCCGGACCTTGTGCATCGGACGCTGACGAATCTCCTGCTGAACGCGGTGCAGGTCAGCGACCCCGAGAAGTCGGTCACCGTGCGTGTGGTGGCGGATGCGTTGCGTCCCACCGTCGCCCCCGCGGCCCTCGCGTCGGGCTTGCCCGTCCGAATCCGGGTGATCGATGACGGTCCGGGGATCCCGCCGGATGACATCGGTCGGATCTTCGACCCGTTCTACACGCGGCGTCAGGGAGGGAGTGGGATGGGGTTGGCGATCGCACACCGCGCTATTCAGGCTCACGGCGGGGCCCTGCTCGTGAGCTCGGAGCCCGGACACGGGGCCACCTTCGTCGTCATCCTTCCGCGTCGACAGCCGACCGCACGCAAGACGTTCGAGCGTCTGGGGGGCGAGGAGCGTGCCGCCGAGCATCCCCATCGCGATGCCCGCCACGCCGCATCGCTCTCGTCGGGATCTCCGCCCGCCCTCGACGGGTTCGAGGATCGTCTGGGCTAGGAGAGGGTCCCTGGAGATGCCGGGAGCGGACAGGGTGGCCCCTGCGGGCCTACGGGAGAAGGCGAAATACACATGAGCGAGAAGCCGAAGGTCCTGGTGATCGACGATGAGCAGAGCATCATCGAGACCCTGAGCGTGCTCCTGAAGAAGGAGGGGTTCGAGGTGCTCGCGGCGCTGTCCGGATCCGAGGGCATCGAGCGGTTCGGCGAGCAACGGCCGGATCTGGTCCTCACGGATGTCAGGATGCCGAAGGTCAGCGGCGTGGACGTCCTCGAGGCGATCCGCGAGCGCGATCCGACCACCCCGGTCGTCCTGATGACCGCGCAGGCCTCCCTCCAGTCGGCCATCCAGGCGGTGAATCTGGGCGCCACGCACTACGTCCAGAAGCCGTTCTCGAACGAGGAGCTCCTCGCGATCCTGCGGCGTTCGCTCGACATCGGACGGGTCGAGCGGGAGAACGTCCAGCTCAAGAAGGAGATCCGAAAGACCCGCAACCAGGAGTTGATCCACCCGATCGGGACGAGCCCGGAGTTCCGCAAGGCGCTCCAGCTCGCCGAGTCGGTGGCCGCCAGCGACTCCACCATCCTGATCCGTGGCGAGAGCGGTTCCGGGAAGGAGGTCTTCGCCCGCTACATTCACGAGCTCTCCGATCGGGCGGATCGGCACTTCCTGTCGCTCAACTGCGCCGCGCTCCCCGAGGGTCTGCTCGAGTCGGAGCTCTTCGGTCACGTCAAGGGCTCGTTCACGGGGGCCGTGCGAGACAAGGAGGGGCTGTTCGTGGCGGCCTCGGGGGGGAGCTTCTTCCTCGACGAGGTGGGGGAGATGGCGCCCTCGACGCAGGTGAAGCTCCTGCGGGTGCTCCAGCAGCGCGAGGTCATCCCGGTCGGCTCGACGAAGGCCGTCCAGGTGGACGTGCGGCTCATCGCGGCCACCAATCGCGACCTCGAGCGGGACATCGAGCAGGGGCGCTTCCGCAGCGACCTGTACTACCGGCTGAACGTCATCTCGGTGGAGCTCCCACCCCTCAGGGCGCGTCCGGATGATATCCCGTTGCTGGCCGAGCACTTCCTGAAGCGGGAAGCCGAGCGGACGGGGGACAAGCCGAAGAAGATCTCCGACGAGGCGCTGGCCATCCTGCACGAGTATCCGTGGCCGGGGAACGTGCGCGAGCTCGAGAACGTCATCGAGCGCGCGGTCGTGCTGACCAACGGGGGGGTGATCAAGGAGGATGCGCTGCCGCCCCGTCTCCGCGAGCAGCCGGCCCAGCCACTCGTGCAGGAAGCGCCGCCCGCCAATCCGACGCTCGAGGTGATCGAGCGGGCGTACATCGAGCACGTCCTGCGCGCGGAAGGGGGCAACAAGAGCCGCGCCGCGGAGGTCCTGGGGATCGATCCGAGCACCCTGTACCGGAAGATCAAGCGCTACCAGCTCGACGTCTGAACCGCGATATCGCCCGGGGCGCGGGCGGATCCGCGCTCCGGAGCCGGTTCGCACACGTGGCCCTGATTCGTGCATCCTGCAACGTCGGGTCACGTCGCGGGTGTTGGCTCCGGCAGGTCGGGAGCGCCCGTAAGCTCTCGCTTTCCATGCGATTACACGACCCGGAACGAGACCGGCACACGCGTTGCCCTTCCTGCGGGACGCGTGAGGCGGAGTCGCTCGAATCGACTCCGATGCTCGGAAATCGCCCCGGGTATCAACCACACAGGTAAAGCGAGGAGCGACATGGTGCGCAACACGAAGGGGTTCACGCTGATCGAGCTGCTGATCGTCGTCGTGATCATCGGCATTCTGGCCGCGATCGCGATCCCGCAGTTCGCCAGCACGAAGGAGAAGGCGTTCGACGCCGCCGCGAAGAGCGATCTTCGCAATCTCATGACGGCCGAAGAGGCCTACTTCTCCGACTTCCAGGCCTACACCGATGTGACGGTGAACGCCGGAGGCGCGTACGACATGGATGGCGACGGGACGAACGACTACCAGGCCAGCCAGCAGGTGGCCCTGCAGGCCACGGCGGATACGGACGGCTACGAGATCACGGCCGCCCACGCCAGCTCCAGCAAGACCTGGTGCATCAACTCGTCCGCTACGCAGGCATCGGGCGCGGTCGGCCAGATCATGGCCGCCGCGAGCTGCTGACGATCCAGGTCGTCGGGATCGAGGGGCACGGCGCACGGCGCCGTGCCCCTCTTTTTTTTGCCCTTTGCCAAACCGCCCCGCGCGGTTGAAACTGTCCCCGGTCCACAGGGTGGCGGGAGGGTGGGGTGCGCGTGAGGAATCCGGGTCGACGGACGTGGGTGACGGCGTGGCCGTGGGTGACGCTCGGCCTCCTGGGCGCCGCGTATCTGTGGGAGATCCTCAGTCTGAACGGGATCCCCGTCGCCCGTGACATCCAGATGTTCTTCGTCCCCCAGAAGCACCTCCTGTGGGAAGCCTTGCACCGGGGCGAAGTGCCGCTGTGGACGCCGTACATCGGGAACGGCTCCCCCTTCCTGGCCAACGTGCAGTCGGGCGTGTTCTATCCCCCCAACTGGCTGTACGCCGCGCTCCCCTTCTTTCCGGCCTTCAACCTCCTCATCGTCGTGCATTTCGTGCTGGGCGGGCTGTTCGCCTTCGCGCTCGCCCGCCGGCTGGGGCTGGACCGCGTGCCGGCGTATGTGGCCGCCGTGAGCTGGATGTTCGGCGGGTACTTCGCGTCGCTGCTCAACCTGCTCAACGCGCTCCAGGCGGCTGCGTGGGCTCCCGCCGTCGCGTGGGCGGTGCTCCGGCTCCTCGACGAAGGCGATCGGCGCTCGATCGCCATCCTGGTCCTCGTCGTCACCGGGTCCGCCCTGGCCGGCGAGCCACAGACGTTCCTCTTCTCGCTCGGGGCGGCCGCCGTCCTCGGGCTGTTCCGACTGGTGGAGCGGCGGCCCGACGGGGCCGAGCTGACACGCGTCGGCGCCCGGCTCGCGCTCGCCGGGATCGCGGTCGCCGGCCTGGTGAGCGTCCAGCTCCTCCCGACGCTCGAGATGTTCCGCGAGTCCTCCCGCGGCGCCGGGCTCACGTACGGCGAGGTGGCCGCGTTCGCGCTCCACCCCATCCGTCTGATCCACCTGCTCGTGCCGGCGGACTACCGGGACCCCGAGTACGCGTTCGGCGTGCGGTCCGTCATCGGCCCGGGGGACCCGTGGCTGTTCTCGGTCTACCTCGGTGCCCTCGCACCGCTTCTCCTGTGGTCGGCATGGCGCAGTCGGCGGCGCAGGGCGCGCACCGCCGTGTGGACGGCGGTGGCCCTGGGGTCGCTGCTCATCGCGCTCGGCGACCACACGCCCGTGTTTCCCTTCCTGTTCGATCGCGTGCCCGGATTCGGGGCGTTCCGCTTTCCCGAGAAGTACCTGTTCGGCACGGCCTTCGCCTCGATGCTGATCGCCGGGTGGGGGACCGAGTCGGCGCTCGAGCGGTCCCCGGACCGCGCCGACCTGGCGTTCGGGCTGGCCTATGTTGCGCTCACGGCCGCGGCCCTGACGCTGTTCCTGCTCGGGCGCGATCAGGTGCACGAGTACGCGCTGCGTCACGGTAATGACCGCATGCTCGTGGACGTCGGGTACGCGTATCGGGTGTGGGCCCGAAAGCTGGCCGGGCTGGTCGTGCTGGTCGCCCTGGCCGTGACCGGCATGTGGCTCCACCGGCGGGGCCTCATCCGGCGTGCCGGTCTCGCCGCCCTCCTGTGTCTGCTGGTCACGGCCGATCTCGTGGTGGCGCACCGCGATCTCAATCCGGTGGTCGAGCCCTCGTTCTACGAGAGCGAGCCGCTTCTGTTTCGACACGTGCCGCTCGAGGAGGTGCGTCGCGACTACCGTCTCCGGGTGAGCCGCTTCGACTCGCTCGCCGGGACCATGCCCGTCATCCGGGGCGTCTCCCTCGCGGTCCACAAGCGGGTGTGGCAGCAGATCGTGGCGCCCAACATCGGGCAGTACTGGGACGTACTCCAGCAGGACGCCTGGGACGCGATCAAGCTGGCCCGGATCCGGGACGAGCGGGACATCCTGCGGATCCTCCCCGAGCCCGAGCGACGCTGGGCCCTGCTGCGGCTCCATTCCGTCAAGTACGTCCACAGCCTGCTCGGGGCCGAGACGGCCGGGGCGGCCGTCGAGATCCCGAGCGACTCGATCCCCGGCACCCTGTACCGGATCGAGCGGCCGCTGCCGCGTGCCTACGTGGTTCCCCGCGCGCGTTGGCTGCCGGACAACGTGGCGGTGATCAACGAGGTCTTGTCTCCCGGATTCGATCCCCGCGCGACGGTGGTCCTCGAAGGGGATCCTCCACCCGACGGGGCCGCCCCGCCCACGGACACGGCGGCTGCGGGGACTACGCCGCCCGACTTCCCAGGGGCCCGGATCTCGTTCGCCGGCGACGACGAGGTGCGCGTCCGGGTCGATGGGGATCGGACCGGTTACCTCGTCCTCACCGACAACCAGTATCCCGGGTGGGGCGCCGAGGTGGACGGCGAGCCGCGACCTGTCGAGCTCGCGAACTTCTTCTTCCGGGCCGTCGAGCTCCACCCCGGTGACCGGGAGGTCGTGTTCCGCTACCGCTCTCGGGCATTCGAGCGCGGCAGATGGGTGAGCGGGATCACGCTGGTCCTCGCGCTGCTGGCGTTCGCGGTGGCCGAGGCGCGCGCCGCGCGCGGGCGGCACATCCCCTGACACCCGTGCCCGGCCTCCTCGTGCAGTTTGCGAGATTCACACGCAGGCGACCCGGGTTTCCGACCGCACCCGCGGGCTTCGGATTCGCTAAGGGATTGCCCCCGGCCGCATTCGTCGGAGGCACGTGCGTTGCCCGTTCGAGAGGGCGTTTTACGGGTCCTCGCGAGGACCCCGGCGCGCGTCCGGACGGACATCATGAAGACGAAATCCGAAGGCTTCACGCTCATAGAGCTGCTCATCGTGACCGTGCTCATCACGATCCTCGCCGCCATCGCCATCCCGCAGCTGTTCGGCACGAAGGAGCGCTCCTTCGTGGCGGCCATGCGCTCGGACCTGCGGAACCTGCAGACGGCCCAGGAGGCGTACTACGTGGACTACCTGCAGTACAGCTCGAGCACCGGGAACCTGGGGATCCTCTACCTGACCTCGCCGAACGTCGCCGTGAAGGTCGACAGCGCCAGCCAATCGGGGTGGGGCGCGACCGCGACCCACGCCTCGACACCGATCGTGTGCAAGGTCGCCGTGACGCGCTCCCACGCCGGCAACCCGATCTGCTCCTGACGTGCCCGGGGTCGGGGCGCCGGCGCGCCCGGACCTTGACGGGGAGTTGACCGCCCGGTCGAACGTGGCGCTCGTCAGGCCCGTCATGCCGGCGGGCGTTCTTCCACCCGACGTCCGGAGGTCACGATGGTGGGGCCGCCCAGGGTCGCTCGTCGACGCGCGGCGGGCTTAACGCTGGTCGAGGCGATCATCTCGCTCGTTCTTCTCTCCATCCTCGCTGCGCTCATCCTGCCGCGGCTCGACGCCCTCGACCAGTGGTCGATCGCACGGGCGGCACGGCTCACCGAGCGACACCTGGCCGGGGCGCGTCTCGATGCGCTCGCCCATCGCCGACCGGTCCGGGTGCGGCTGACGGCGGGGCGGATCCTCGAGACCGTGGACGGATCCGGCCGTCTGGTGAGCAGGCTGGATCTGCGGGCGAGCGCGCTCCGGCCGCTCGACTCGGTGCGCGTCCGCCCCGCGAACATCCGATACAACGCGCGCGGGCAGGGAGCGGCGGGAAGCGTCTACCTGTACCGCGGTCACCGCGGCGTCCGCGTGGTCAGCAACTTCGTGGGCCGCATCCGACGGCACAGCTTTCGCTTTTGAACGCCGTGGCAGGTCGATGCGAGGCATCGAAACCCTGTGCGCACCGGGTGAAAAGCTTGCACACGCGACGGGGTCCCGGAAGGAGCTATCATGAAGCGATCACGCCACTTACGGTCGGGCCGCGTTCTTGCCCAGACCACTCCCGCGCGGCGATCGCTCCCCCGCGGAGTCGCGGGGTCGGGCGTGCGGATCGCCACGGAGTGACGGACCTCGCGAGTCCGAAGCGACCGAGATGATGAGACGACCAACGCATATGAGAGCGCACCGCCCCGACGAACTCGGGTTCACCGTGACCGAGCTGATGATCTCGCTCGCCGTCACGGCGATTCTGACGGCTGTCGGCATGGGTGCGTTCCGGCAATACGCCGAGTCGAGCGCCGCGCGGAAGGCCGCGGTCCAGCTGGCCGCCGACGTCGGGCTGACGCGCAGCCTGGCGATCCAGCGGCGCGAGAACGTGTCCATGGTGCTCGACGAGACGAACCTCACCTACGTGGTGCGCGACACGGCCGGCACCGTGCTCATGCGACGCGACTTCGGCACGGGTGCCGAGGTGCCCCTGTCGTCCCTCACCGTGAACACGGGCGGGGATTCGCTGACCTTCAACTCGCGGGGCCTCCTCGTGGGCGGTTCGGCGAGCATCGTCGTGCAACGCGCCAGCCGTTCGCACCAGATCGACGTGAACGTGCTCGGCCGGGCGGCGCTCAACTGATGGGCCCCCGCGTCCGCGGTGCCCGGGGCTGGGGGACGGCTCGCGCGCGTCTTCGGAATCGGCTGCGGGACCGATCCGGTCTCGGGCTGATCGAGGTCATCACCGCCATGGTCATCCTGTCGATCGGCGTGCTCGCCGTGGCCGGCGTCACCCTCCAGGTGGGCATGCAGAATCGGATGTCGACCTGGCAGACGGATCAGTCCCTGGCGGCGCAGCAGGTGATGGAGACGCTCGAGGAGTCCGGGTACGCGGCGGTCTCGAGCCGGACGGACACCGTGACGATCGGGAACCGCACCTACGTCGTGGCGGCGGTCGTGACGACCCCGGCGACCCGGGTGAAACAGGTCCAACTCACGGTCCAGCCGCGGCGGGGCGGGACCAGCCGCACGTACACCGGCCGCATCTACGAGAACCGACAGCTCCCGGCGGCTCCATGAAGATGCCCCGGAAGTTCCCGGTCGCCCGGATTCGCGGCTTCACGCTCGTCGAGGTGCTCATCACGATCGTGGTGGCGGGCGTGCTCGGCGGTGCGCTCATGTCGCTCGTCGTGAGCCAGCACCGCTTCTATGCGCAGAGCGACAACCTGCTCCTCGCGCAACAGAACATCCGCGCGTCGCTCGATCTGATGGCCTCCGAGCTCCGGATGGCGTCGCCCGAGGACATCGTGACGGCGGCCTCCGACTCGGTCACGATTCGATTCGATCTCGTGCACGCCGTGGTGTGCGCCGGGAGTGCCGGCAGCACGCACGTGTACGCCTACGACTCGGTGAGCAACGCCAACCTGACGAGCGGGATCACGGGCACGGCGTACTCCGAGGCGTACGACTCGGCGTTCGTCTACAACGACGGGTTCACGGGGACGATCACCGCCTCCAATCCCACGTCGGAGACACAGTGCAAGGCGAACGGGGCGCCGGCGTCGGAGCCCACGTCCGCGTTCCGGCTCGTGAGCGGCTGGTCGACCACCCCGCCACGAGGCTCGTTGCTCCGCTGGTACGGGACGCTGTCCTACGCGTTCGCGGCGTCGGTCACCGACCCCGGCTCGTTCGCGATCTGGCGGAACAATCAGGAGCTGGTCACGCCCTTCGAGACGGGCGCCCAGTTCTCGTACGTGATGGATGATGGAACGGTGCAGAGCTCCGTGAATCCGGCGAGCTTCGCCGACATCCGCGAGATCCGCATCGGAGTGACCGCGATCGGGGAGGGGCCGTTCCAGACCACCCGTGACGTGGTATTCGACATCCCGCTGAGGAACTAAGGCGGAGCCCGTGACCGACGACGAGATGCGAACGGTCGTGCATGAGGTGCGAATGGGCGGTAAACGCCCGTCCGACCGGGATTTGACACCACCCGAAGAGACGCCGTACCTTGTGCCGTCCCGCCATATCTCGTCCGTGAAACACATTGAACGGACGAACGATCGATGATGCCATTCGGGTTTGGGCGGAGGAAGACGACGGTTGGGCTGGATGTCGGCAGCGGCTTCATCAAGGCAGCCGTCATCGATCACAGCAAAGACACACCGCAACTCGCCAAGATCGCGGTAAGTCCGATCGAGGGGGACGCGATCGTCGACGGTGACGTCGTCGATCCGGGGCTCGTCGCGGACGCCATCTCCTCCATGTTCGAGCAGGAGAAGATCGATCAGCGCGACGTCGTGATCGGCGTCGGCGGTCGGGACGTGATCACCAAGCTGATCAAGATGGACCGCATGGAGGAGGACGAGGCGCGCGAGGTGATCCCCTGGGAGGCCGAGCAACACGTGCCGTTCGATATGGACAACGTGCAGCTCGACTTCGAGATCACGGATCCCGAGGGCGACGGCCTCCAGATGACGGTTCTCCTGGTGGCGGCGAAGCGGGAGCTCATCGAGACGCGCATCTCGCTGCTGCAGCAGGCGGGGCTCAACCCCACGATGGTGGACGTCGAGGCGTTCGCGCTCCACAACGCGCTCGAGGTGAACTATCCGGACGCCATGCACGGCGTCACGGCGCTGGTGAACATCGGGCACGACACGACGACCGTGAACGTGCTGGACGACGGAGTCCCCGTGCTCACCCGGGATCTCACCTTCGGGACGCGCGGCCTCAAGCTCGATCTGCAGCGCGAGCGCGCGCTGACGGCGGAGCAGGCCGAGGCGGCCCTCAGGGGCGAGGGCGCCGATCATGAGCTGCGCGATTTCCTGGCCGAACGTGCCCAGGAAGTGGCCCGCGGCGTGGAGCGCGCGGCGGCGTTCCTCGAGACCGATGAGATCGGGCTCGGGGTCGGCCGGCTGTACCTGTGTGGTGGTGGGGTGGGGGTTCCTTCCCTCTCCGAAGTGCTCGCCGAGCGTCTCGGGGTCGAGACGCACGTGGCGAGCGCCTTCGAGCGCATCCAGGTCAAGGCCGATGCGATCGATTACATGCAGCTCCAGGAAATGGCGCCCATGCTGATGCTCAGCGTGGGTCTCGCGCTGCGTAAGGCCGCGTAGCGGTCCGGTCACCTGTCGGGGGACGAGGATCGAGGGGTCGAGGAGAACAGATGATCGAAGTCAATCTTCTTCCAGAAGCGCAGCGATCGCGCGGTTCGAGCAAGCGGGCGCGCGTGAGTCGGCCGAGCCTGCCGGGGGGCGCGGGCGACCGCAACCCGTGGACGACCGCGCTCATCGCCGTGTGCGTGATCGTGCCGGCGGCCGTGCTCTTCCTGTGGTGGACGCAACGCGGGGACGCCCGATCGCTCGATGAGCGGCTCGAGGCGGCCACGGCGGATTCGGCACGCCTCGCCGACCTGCGTCTCGTGAGCGACAGCCTCAACGCGCGGCGCCAGGAAATCCGGGACCGGGTGGCGCTGGTCGAGGCGTTGGACCGCAACCGCTTCGTGTGGCCACACCTGATGGACGAGATCAGCCGCGCCGTGCCGCGGCTCGCCTGGCTCAGCACTCTGCGCCAGACCGCGCCGCTCCCGAACGTGGAAGTCCAGGTTCAGGGGGTGGCCGCGAACCCGCTCGCCATCACCGAGTTCGTCCGCAACCTCGAGGCTTCGGACTACATCACGGATGTCCGGATCCTGGGGAGCCAGAAGCAGACGCTGAACGACGGTGACCTTTCGGTGCAGGCGTTCACGCTGTCCGTGGCCTTCACGGAACCGGCGGGAGGCGTCCGACGAACCGAGCCGATCATCGCCAACACGGGATTCTGACCATGGCGCTGCTACCAGAAGATCCGCGCGACCAGTACAGAATGCTCGGCGTGATCGCCATGATCGCGCTCGGAGCGGTGTTCTACCTGTACGTGTGGTCTCCGAAGAAGGAGGCGCTCGCCGAGCTGGAGCAACGCGTCCAGCAGGTGGAGACCGCCAACGAGCTCGCCGAGGCCCGCATGCAAAACCTCGACGCGGTGCGCGCCGAGCTCGAGCTGGGCGAGCGGCAGTTCGCGATGCTCGAGCGGCTGGTGCCGGGGCGCAGCGAGGTTCCGGCCATCTACGAGTCGATCGCCTCGCAAAGCCAGTCGCTGGGGCTCGAGCTGATCAACGTGACCCCCGCCGAGCCGGTGCCGGATTCCGCCGGGTACTTCCTCAGGCAGAACTGGGCCATGCAGGTGGAGGGCGAATATCACGACGTGGGCGAGTTCCTGACCCGGGTGGCGTCGTTCGCCCGGATCGTGCGCCCCGACGTCGAGGAGATCCGACCGAGTCGCGAGACGAACTCGGGTCGGCAGCTGGTGACTGCCCGGTTTTCGCTGGAGACGTTCGTGCTCCCGCCGGGCGGCAATCGTGCGGGGGAGGGCGGATGATGAACGCGTCCGAATGGAGGGGCCGTTGGGTCCGGCGCGCCGGGGGCGCGCTGGGGGCGACGATCGCGCTGTCGCTGGCCGCAGTACCGACCGCCGCGCAGCAGCCCGCGGCGACCCCGGCCTCGACGGTCTATGAGCGGGAGGTGTTCGAATACCCCTCGGTGGGCCGGAGAGACCCGTTCCTGCCGCTGAACGCGGGAGAGCAGATCGGACCCCGGTTCGACGACCTGCTGCTCAGCGGCGTGCTCCACAACCCCGCGGTGGGGTCGGTGGCGACGCTGGCGGACCAGAAGACGGGCCGACGGTATCGGGTTCGCGAGGGCGACGTGCTCGGGGAGATTCGAGTCGCCGCGATCCGCGCGAACGAAGTGGATTTCGTGATCACCAGTTTCGGCATCAGCCGACGCGAGACCCTCAGGGTCAAGAAAGACAAGGAGAGTGAAGGATGATCGCTCGGTCCATCCTCGCCTTCGCGCTTGCGGCGTGGTTCGGAGGAGCGCCTTCCGATCTACGGGAAGTCCAGATCTCGCCGTCTGGTGCGGAGACCGAAATCGCGGTGTTCGTGCAGGGGAACGTGTCCGTCCACGACTTCATGCTGTCGGAGCCGGCGCGTCTCATCCTCGACGTCGAGGGCGCCCACCACGCGCTCGGCCGTCACAGCTACGAATCGATCGGTCGCGGCGGCGTGATCCGCATGCGGTCGAGCCAGTTCCAGCCAGGCGTCGTGCGCCTGGTGTTCGACCTGACGCGTGAGCTGCAGTACACGGTCGACCAACGGGGCGGCGAGATCACGGTTCGCTTCCAGAACCCGGGCGAGCCGTTTGCGCAATGGTCGACCAGCCTGCCGTCGGACGAGTCGTCGGCTCCGGCCGTCGAGGCGCCGGCGACGGACGCGCCGGTGACGCCTTCGGCGTTCCCGAACGCGACCCCGCAGCAGGCGCAGCCGCGGATCTCGGTGGCGTACGACAGCGCGAGCATGCTGGACGTGCTGGCCGGCTTCTCCGAGTTCGCCGGCGTGTCCATCGTGCCGAACGGAGAGGCCGCGGATCTGACCGTGCGCGGGATCGACATCCGCAACCAACCGTGGGACGTCGCGCTGAGCGCGATCCTGTCGGCCCAGGGGCTCGGGTGGCAGACGGGCGAGAGCGGGATCATCGTCGTCGACAAGCTCGAGAACCTCAAGGCCCGGGACGACCTGTTGAGCGAGACCCGCGTGATGCGGATCAACTACGCGAGCGCCGACTCGGTGGCCGAGACGCTGAAGAACCTCGTCACGCCGGAGCGCGGACAGGTCGTGTCGTACTCGGGGACGAACTCCGTGATCGTGACCGACGCGCCGTCGGTCGTGGCTCGCATGGACTCGCTGGTCCGGTCGCTCGACAAGCGCATGCCGCAGGTGGCGATCGAGGCCAAGATCGTGTTCGTGAATCGGACCGATGTCCAGGAGCTCGGGATCGTCTACGATCTCAAGGAGCGCGACGGCGGCTTCGTGGAGCAGGGGATCAACGATCAGATCGAGGTGCCCGATCCCAACATTCCTCCGTCGCTCGTGGATACGGATGGGGACGGCATCCCGGACCAGGCGTTCTTCAAGCGTACGAACGAGACGCTCGTCAACATCGGCGGCGACGCCGTGGCGGCGCTCGCCAACGCGAACGATCGGCTCGCGTCGCCGGCCCTCCAGATCCTGACGGCCGTGGCGTTCGGCGACTTCTCGCTGTTCTCGTTCATCGAGGCGCTCGAGCAGCATTCACTGTCGGACGTGCAGGCGGCGCCCTCGATCCAGGTCGTGGACAACGCCCGGGCCCGGATCCAGGTGGGCGAGCGGACTCCGATCCGTGTGCTCGAGAAGGGGGCGCAGACCACCGAAGCCACCGTCAACGTGCAGTTCGAGGATACCGGGATCATCCTCGAGGTCACGCCGCACGTGACGAACAACAACCAGATCCTCCTCCAGCTGTCCGCCGAGCGGTCCGGCCTCAAGGTCGGTCTGGCGGACGTCGGGTTCACCTTCGAGAAGCAGGTCGGGGATACCCGCCTGCTGCTCGACGACGGCGAGACGGCCGTGATCGGTGGTCTCACGCTGAGCGAGGTGAGCCGCAGCGAAAGCGGGATTCCGGGGCTCATGAACATCCCGCTGCTCGGCAAGCTGTTCCGGACGACGAAGGAAAACGAGGTGAAGCAGGATCTGATCATCCTCGTGACGCCGCACATCGTCTTCCCCCGGGGAGCCGACGCGGCGCGCTGAGGCGCTACGGAGGATTCCGCCACACGTGGCGGCACGAGGGGGCGCTTGTTCGAGGACGAGCGCCCCCTCACTTTTCGGGCCCGGCTCGTGCCGGGCCTTTTTTTTGTCGACTCGGGGTGCGGGCCGGGGCGACAGCGACCGGAACGCGTTCCGGCGTCCTCCTTCGACAGGCTTCCGGATGCTCAGGTGTCTCAAGCTCTCGACCGCGGGCGAGTCGCACGGCGCCGCGGTGGTCGCGATCCTCGAGGGGATCCCGGCCGGACTGCGCCTGAGCCCGGAGGATGTGTCGCGCGAGCTGGCCAGGCGGCAGGGAGGACACGGGCGCGGGGGTCGCATGAGGATCGAGCGCGACGCGGGGGAGTTGTTCGCGGGCGTCCGGCTGGGTGAGACGATCGGAGCTCCGATCGGCATCCGGATTCCGAATCGGGACTACGAGAACTGGCGGGTCCCCATGGCCGTCGAGGCGCCCGCGGAGGGGGACGAGGACCGGCTGCGACGGGTCTACCTGCCGCGGCCGGGACACGCGGATCTCGCCGGGATGCTCAAGTACGGACGCCGGGACGCACGTGATATCCTGGAGCGCGCCAGCGCCCGCGAGACCGCCGCGCGAGTGGCGGGGGGGGCGGTGGCGCGGCGCTTCCTGGCCGAGTTCGGGGTACGCGTCGAGAGCCACGTGGTGCGTATCGGGGCGGTCGCCTCTCCGGCCCGCGATGCGTGGCCGGAGGACATCAACGCCGCCGCGGATGCATCGCCCGTGCGCTGTCTCGACGACGAGGCGGGGGCCGGCATGGTCGAGGCCATCGACGAGGCCCGCCGGGCGGGCGACTCGCTGGGTGGCGTGTTCGAGGTGGTCGCCCGCGGACTGCCGGTCGGGTTGGGGAGCCACGTGACCTGGGAGACGCGGCTGGGTGGTCGTCTGGCGGGCGCCCTGATGTCGATCCACGCCATGAAGGGGGTCGAGCTGGGTCTGGGGTTCGCGTCGGCCGAGCGTCGCGGCTCGGAGGTGCACGACGAGATCGACCGCGACGGTGGCGCGCGGCTGCGCGGCGGGTACGCCCGGCGCAGCAACCGAGCGGGTGGGCTCGAGGGGGGGATGACCACCGGCCAGCCATTGGTGGCGCGCGTCGCGATGAAGCCGCTGAGCTCACTGAGGCGCCCGCTCGACAGCGTGGACGTGCGCACGGGTGAGCCGGCGGAGGCGATCCGGGAGCGCAGCGATGTGTGCGCCGTGCCCGCGGCCGGGATCGTGGGAGAGACCATGATCGCTCTCGTGCTGGCGGATGCGTGGATCGAGAAGTTCGGGGGCGACTCCGTCGAAGACACGCGCCGGGCCGTCGACGCCTATCTGGATCGGATTGCTGCCGGGCCCACGGGATCCGAGGGCGCGCCATGACGCCCGGGCCGCGAGCCGTGTGGCTGGTCGGTCTGTCCGGTTCGGGCAAGAGCACCGTGGGGCCTCTCGTCGCGCGTCGGCTCGGGTGGGCATTCGTGGACCTAGATGCGGAGATCACCGCCCGGGCGGGCGCGCCCGTCCCCGACATCTTCCGTGACGGCGGAGAGGAGCGCTTCCGACGTCTGGAGGCCGATGTCGCGACCCGACTGGCGGGGCGGCGCGAGGTCGTGGTGGCCGCCGGGGGCGGCTGGATGGCGCGCCGTGACCTCGACCGGCGGGTGTGCGAGGGGGTACGGGTGTGGCTGAGGGTCGCGCCCCGGACGGCGGCCACGCGGCTGGCCGCCGGCGACGAGCCCCGGCCGCTGTTGAGCGCCGGCGGCGTCGCGGAATCGCTGGCGCGCATGCTGGTGGATCGGAAGGCCGCATACGGGGAGGCGGAGGTGGCGGTGGACACCGAGGGCCGCGATCCGCACGAGGTGGCCGAGGTCGTGCTGGAACGGTTGCGCCGGCTCGGCGTACCCGAGGGCGAACCGACAGGAGGACCGAGGACGACGTGAAGAATCTCGTGATCGTGGAGTCGCCGGCGAAGGCGAGGACGCTCGAGGGGTACCTGGGGGACGGGTACCGCGTCGAGGCATCGGTGGGACACGTGCGCGACCTTCCCCGCAGCGGTCTGGGCGTGGACGTTGAGCACGGGTTCGAGCCGGAGTACGTCACGATCGAGGGCAAGGGCGACATCCTCAAGAAGCTCAAGAAGGCGGCGAAGGCGTCGGACGAGATCCTCCTCGCGACCGATCCCGACCGGGAGGGCGAGGCGATCGCCTTCCATATCGCGCACGTCCTCGGCTTCGCGGACGGCGACGGCGATCGCTTCCGGCGCATCACCTTCAACGAGATCACGCGGGACGCGGTCCTCGAGGCCCTCGAGCACCCCGGCACCCTCGACCTGCGACGGGTCGAGGCCCAGCAGGCGCGTCGCATCCTGGATCGGCTGGTCGGGTACAAGCTGTCGCCGCTCCTGTGGAAGAAGATCAACCCGGGTCTGTCGGCGGGGCGCGTCCAATCGGTCGCCGTGCGGCTGCTCGTCGAGCGCGAGCGCGAGCGGCGGGCCTTCCGAACGTCGAAGTTCTGGGACCTGCGCGCCCACCTCGCCGCGGACGCGCGCGGATTCACCGCCGACCTGGTGACGCTCGGGGGCACCGCGGTCGCCTCGGGACGCGACTTCGACGAGCGGACCGGCGGTCTGAGGAGCGGCCGCGAGGTCGTGCACCTCGACGGCGAGGCGGCGGCCGCGCTGCGCGACCGCCTCGCGCCGGCCGATTTCGCGGTCGCCGAGATCGAGGAGCGCACGTCCACGCGCAGCCCGTATCCGCCCTTCACGACGGCGAGCCTCCAGCAGGAGGCGAACCGCAAGCTCAACCTGGGGGCCCGCGAAACCATGCGCGTGGCCCAGGGACTTTACGAGGACGGGCTCATCACCTACATGCGCACCGATTCGGTCCAGCTCTCCGAGCAGGCCATCGCGGACGTGCGCCGGCGGGTGGAGACCCGTTACGGAAGCGAATACCTGAGCGACGCGCCGCGACGGTATCGGACGACCTCGAAGGGAGCGCAGGAGGCGCACGAGGCGATTCGCCCGGCCGGCCACGAGATGCCGACCGCCGAGGAGCTTCGTCTCACGGGTACGCGGAAGCTCGTGTACGAGCTCATCTGGAAGCGCACCGTGGCGACCCAGATGGCGGACGCGCGCCAGCGGCACCTGACGGTGTTCATCGACGCCGACGATGCGCGCTTCCGGGCCACCGGAAAGGTGATCGAGTTCGCCGGCTTCTTCCGCGCCTACGTCGAGGGCTCCGACGACCCGGAGGCCGCGCTCGAGGACCAGGAGATCCTCCTCCCCGCCGTCCGCGAGGGCCAGGCCCTCGCGTGCGAGAGGCTCGAGAGCCTCGCGCACGAGACGAAGCCGCCGGCGCGCTACACCGATGCGACGCTGGTCAAGGAGCTCGAGAGCGACGGGATCGGCCGGCCCTCCACCTACGCGTCGATCATCTCCACGATCCTGGATCGCGGATACGCGCAGCGGCAGAACAAACAGCTCGTGCCCACGTTCATCGCCTTCGCGGTCACGACCCTGCTCGAGCAGCACTTCCCGGACCTGGTCGACACCGGGTTCACGGCGGACATGGAGGGGTCGCTGGACGAGATCGCGGCGGGGAGCATCGACTGGCGCCAGTACCTGCACGATTTCTACAGCGGCGAGGAAGGCCTCGAGGCGCGTCTCCGGCACCGGGAGGAGAAGATCGATCCGCGCGAGGCCTCGACCGTGGTGCTGTCGGACCTCGGACCTCGCGTGCGGATCGGACGGTACGGGCCCTTCCTGGAGCTCGAGCGCGACGGAGAGCGCCTCACCGCTTCGATCCCCGAGGGGCTTCCACCCGCCGATCTGGCGGAGAGCGACGCGCTCGAGCTGTTGGAGCGACGGGCCGGAGGCCCGGACGAGCTGGGGGTCGATCCGGAGACGGGTCGATCCGTGTACCTGATGACGGGTCGGTTCGGGCCCTACGTGCAGCTCGGCGAGGCCGAGAAGGGGAAGCCCAAGCCCCCCCGGGCCTCGCTGCCCGAGACGGTCGAGTACGAGGACGTGACGCTCCGCATCGCGCTCAAGCTCCTGTCGATGCCGGCCGAGCTCGGGAAGCACCCCGACACCGGCGAGCCGGTCAAGGTCGGGATCGGGCGCTACGGTCCGTACGTCGTGCACGAGGGGGATTATCGCTCGCTCACCGCGGACGACGACCCGCTCGACGTGTCGCTGGACCGGGCGCTCGAGCTCCTGTCGGAGCCGAAGCGGCGTGGGCGGCGTGCCTCGGCCAAGCCGCTGCGCGAGATCGGGCCGCACCCGGATGACGGACAGACGGTGGCCCTGTTCAACGGCCGCTACGGCCCGTACGTGAAGCACGGGAAGCTCAACGCGACGCTCCCCAAGGGCGTCGAGCCCGCGGACGTCACGATGTCGATGGCCGTCGAGCTTCTCCAGAAGCGGAAGGAGCGCGACGCGGCCAAGAAGGCGTCCGGGCGCGGCGGGACCGGGAGCAAGGGCGGCGGCAAGAAGGGCGAAGGTGGGGGGAAGGGGAGCAGGGGTGGTGGTGGGAAGAAGGGTGCGGGGCCGAAGACAGGGAGCGCCGGGAGGTCCAGCAGGACCGGCGGGAAGAGCTGAACCGGGCGCCGCGGCGCGGTGACCGGACGCGTGAGTACCGGGGGAACGTGACCCGACGACGCGCGTCCGCCCGCCCGCACGGACCGCCCGGGCGAGGACGAGAGCGATGACGGATCGCACCGGCTGGAAGGACGACTTCCTGCGCTACGCCTCGCGGGAGCGGCGGCTGTCGCCCCACACCGTCGCGGCCTACGAGCGTGATCTGACGCAGCTCGAGGGCTTCCTGACCACGCACCTCGGCACTTCCGGGTGGGGCTGGGAAGCCGTACAGCGAACCGACATCCGGGCCTTTCTCGGAGCCCTCGAGGGGCGCGGCCTCGCGCGCTCGTCCGTCCAGCGAAAGCTGGCCGCCGTACGCGCGCTGTATGCCTTCCTGCACCGCACCGACCGGGTGGAAGCGAATCCGGCCCGTCTAGTCCGCGCGCCGCGTCGCGAACGCTCGCTCCCCGGCTTCGTGTCGGAGGAGCGCACCGCGGAGCTTCTGGACGGGATCGGCGCGCGGGCCCGCGAGGCAAACGACGTGCTCGGGCTGCGCCGCTGGGCGATGATCGAGCTCCTGTACTCGTGCGGGCTGCGGCTCGCCGAGCTGAGGGGCCTCGATCGCGACCGCGTGGACATCCGGGGCCGGCAGCTCCGGGTGCTCGGCAAGGGCGGAAAGGAGCGCGTGGTGCCCGTGGGAAGGCGTGCCCTGGAGGCGCTCCAGTCGTACCTGGCGACCCGCGGGTCGGACGGTGTGCGGGCCCTGTTCACCTCGACGCGGGGGGGCCGACTGTCGCGCCGTCAGATCCAGCGCGACATGACGCGCCTTCTGGAGGGGGCGGCGGAAGGAGAGCCGCTGTCCACGCACTCGCTCCGCCATACGTTCGCCACGCACCTGCTCGACCGGGGTGCGGATCTGGTGTCGGTCAAGGAGCTGCTCGGTCACGCGAGCCTGTCGACGACGCGGATCTACACGCACACGTCGATCGAGCGGTTGAAGGGCGTGCACGCCCGGGCACACCCGCGTGGAGGAGGAGAGTGATGTCGAGGGTTCGCGGGACGACGATCCTGTGCGTGCGCAGGGGGGACGCGGTGGCGATGGCCGGAGACGGTCAGGTCACCATGAAGGACACGATCGTCAAGGCGCGAGCCACGAAGCTCCGCACCCTGCAGGACGGCCGGATATTGGCGGGATTCGCAGGCGGGGTGGCTGATGCGTTGACGCTGTTCGAGAAGTTCGAGGCGCAGCTGGAGCGTCAGCCGAGGAACCTCGCCCGGGCCGCCGTGGAGCTGGCCAAGGAGTGGCGCGGCGACCGCTATCTCCGGCGCCTCGAGGCGATGCTCGCGGTCGCCGATCGGGAGACGAGTCTGTTGATCGCCGGGACCGGCGAGGTCATCGAGCCCGACGATGGCTTGCTGGCGCTCGGATCGGGTGGCTCGTACGCCCTCGCGGCGGCACGGGCCCTCGCACGACACACGGACCTCTCGGCCGCGGAGATCGCCCGCGAGGGCCTCGAGATCGCGGCGGACATCTGCATCTACACGAACGACGAGATCACGGTGCTCGAGCTGGCCGGCTGACGGCCACCGGGCGGAAACGGAGAGGAATGCACCCCGAGGTCGCGCCGCAAACGACGCCCGGGCCGCCGCAGGATCGGCGCCCCGCGAACCTCACGCCGCGTCAGATCGTGCAGGTTCTGGACGAGTACATCATCGGTCAGGACGACGCGAAGAAGGCCGTCGCGATCGCGCTCCGCAACCGGTGGCGTCGCCGGAACGTGGAGGAGGAGATGCAGGAGGAGATCCTCCCCAACAACATCATCCTCATCGGCCCGACCGGGGTGGGAAAGACCGAGATCGCGCGGCGGCTGGCGCGGCTGGCCGGAGCGCCCTTCCTGAAGGTCGAGGCCTCGAAGTTCACCGAAGTCGGCTACATCGGCCGGGACGTCGAGTCCATGATCCGCGATCTGGTCGAGATCGCGATCAAGATCGTGCGCGAGGAGCGCGAGGCCGAGCACCGCGAGCTCGCCGAGCGCCGCGTGGAGGAGCGGCTCCTGGATCTGCTCCTCCCGCCGGTCGCTCCGGAGCGGGGATCGGACACCGCGGGGGATGCCCCGGACGGCGCCCGCCGCTGGGTGGTGTCGACGGGCGGCGAGACGAGCGAGCACCCGGTCGAATCGATGGAGAACCGCAAGCTGCGCACGCGCGAGAAGCTCAGGGCGCGGCTGCGGGAAGGGCACTTCGACGAGCGCGAGATCGAGGTCGAGGTGACCGAGAGCCCCATCCAGCGGCTCGGGATGGGCGGGGGCGTGGAGGGGCTCGACTTCAACATGGGCGAGATCCTCCAGGGGATGCTCCCCAGGAAGACGAAGCGGCGCACGGTGACGGTGGCCGAGGCGCGTCGAATCCTGCTCGCCGAGGAGCTCGACAAGCTCGTCGACATGGACGAGATCATCCAGGAGGCCCGGCACCGGACCGAGCACATGGGGATCGTCTTCCTGGACGAGATCGACAAGGTGGCGGGCGGTCACACGCACGGCGGGCCGGACGTGTCGCGCGAGGGCGTGCAGCGCGATCTGCTCCCGATCGTCGAGGGCTCGACCGTCCAGACGCGGGCCGGGATGATCCGCACGGATCACATCCTGTTCATCGCCGCCGGCGCGTTCCACGTCTCCAAGCCGTCGGACCTCATCCCGGAGCTCCAGGGCCGCTTCCCGATCCGCGTCGAGCTCGAGGCCCTCGACGCGGACGCGTTCGCGCGTATCCTCATGGAGCCGAGGTTCGCGTTGCTCGCGCAGTACAAGGCCCTGGCGGCCACGGAGGGCGCGGCGCTGGAGTTCACCGAGGGGGCCATCCGGGAGATCGCGCGCATCGCGAACCACGTGAACGAGCGTACGGAGAACATCGGCGCCCGCCGGCTGCACACCGTGCTGACGACCTTGCTCGAGGGGGTGATGTTCGACCTGCCCGAGCGGGGGGTCGGCGAGACGATCAGGATCGATGAGGCGTTCGTGAAGGAGCGTCTGGCGAAGATCGCCGACGACGAGGACTTGAGGAGGTACATCCTGTGACGACGCCGACCGCGCCGTCGGACAGGGAGACGGCCCCCGGGGAGCCGAGCTCCCCCACGAATCGTACGCGGCACTTCCTGTCCATCGCCGACTGGCCGACGGAACGGCTGCTCGAGGCCCTCGCGCTCGCCGCCCGTCTCAAGCAGGACCCGGCGGTCGCCGGGCGGCCGCTGGCCGGGAAGACGCTGGCGATGATCTTCGCCAAGAGCTCGACGCGAACCCGCGTGTCGTTCGAGGTCGGCACGCACCAGCTGGGCGGGCAGGCCCTGTTCCTGTCCTCGCGTGACATCCAGCTGGGGCGCGGCGAGCCCATCGCCGACACGGCGCGGGTGCTGTCGCGCTATGTGGACGGGATCATGATCCGCACGTATGCCCAGTCCGATGTCGAAGCCCTCGCGGCGCATGGCACGGTGCCCGTGATCAACGGCCTGACCGACTTGCTCCATCCGTGCCAGGTCATGGCCGACCTCCAGACCGTGCGAGAGGAGCTGGGCCCCGAACTCTCCTCCCGCGTGGTGTGCTGGATCGGCGATGGCAACAACATGGCCAACTCGTGGCTCAACGCCGCGACCCGTCTCGGATTCCGCCTCCGGCTCGCGTGTCCCGCCGGGTACGATCCCGACCCCGACACGCTCGAGCGAGCGCAGGCGGCGGGCGCGGCGGAGCTGTTCCGCGATCCGGTCGAGGCGGCCTCGGGCGCGGACGTCGTGACCACGGACGTGTGGGCCTCCATGGGTCAGGAGGAGGAGGCGGCCGAGCGGACCGCCGCCTTCCAGGGCTATCGGGTGGATGAAGCGCTCATGGAGCGGGCGTCGCCCGGGGTCATCTTCCTCCACTGTCTGCCGGCGCACCGCGGCGAAGAAGTCGCCGCGGCGGTGATCGACGGCCCGGCCTCGCGCGTGTGGGACGAGGCGGAGAATCGGCTGCACGCCCAGAAGGCGATCCTCGTCCTGCTGATGGGCGGCGACTCGTGATCGAGGGGGACGCGACGTGGATCGGGAGCTGAAGAAGACGCCGCTGTTCGACGAGCACGTGCGTCTGAACGCCAAGCTCGTGCCGTTCGCCGGCTTCGCGATGCCGGTCCAGTACCCCACGGGGATCAGGGCCGAGCACGCCGCCGTGCGCGACTCGGCCGGTCTGTTCGACGTGTCGCACATGGGCGAGCTCCGCATCCGGGGCCCGGGTGCGGTGGCCTTCGTCTCCTACGCCACGACCAACGACCCCGCGAGCCTCGCGACCGGCGAGGCGCAATACAGCGCCATGTGTCACGAGGACGGCGGGGTGGTGGACGATCTGCTCGTGTACCGCTTCGGACGCGACGACCTCCGGCTGGTCGTGAATGCCGCCAACATCGTGAAGGACCGGGAACACCTCGCGGGACTCTCCGGCCGGTACGATGTCGAGATGCTCGACGAGAGCGACGACATCGCCCTGCTCGCGCTCCAGGGCCCGCAGGCGGAGGCGATCCTCGCGGGGCTGACCGCGACCGATCTGGCCTCGATCGGCTACTACGCCTTCCGCGAGGGAAGCGTGGCGGGCGTCACCGGGACGATCAGCCGCACGGGCTACACCGGGGAGGACGGGTTCGAGCTCTACCTGCCTGCCGATGGTGCCGCGGGCGTATGGAAGGCCATCGAGGAGGCGGGGGCTCTGCCGGCCGGTCTCGGGGCGCGCGATTCGCTGCGGCTCGAGATGGGTTACGCGCTGTACGGGAACGACATCGACGATGGGACGACCCCGCTCGAGGCCGGTCTCGGGTGGCTCGTGAAGCCGGACAAGGGCGAGTTCGTGGGCGGCGCCGCATTGCGCGCCCAGAAAGAAGCCGGGATCGAGCGCCGCCTGCGGGGCATCCGGCTCACGGATCGCGGCTTCCCGCGTCCCGGCTACGAGGTGCGCTGGGAGGGGCGGAGCGCGGGACGGGTCCGCAGCGGGACGCTCAGCCCGACGCTGGGGTACGGCATCGCCACGGCGTACCTGCCGTCCCCGGCCGGACCCGGGGCGCACGTCGAGGTCGTGATCCGCGACCAGGCGGTGCGGGGCGAGGTCGTACGACCCCCGTTCTACACGGGGGGCTCGCTACGCCGATGAGCCCGATCCGCGTCGGCGTCCTCACGGTCTCGGACGGCGTGCACGCCGGGCGGCGCGAGGATGTGTCGGGGGCCCGGATCCGCGAGTGGGCCGCGAACCACGGGTACGAGGTGGTGGCGGCGGGGGTCGTTCCGGACGAGACCGCCGCGATCGTCCCGTGGCTGTCCGCGCACGCGGACGGGGGTGGCGTGGAGCTCATCCTCACGACCGGCGGGACGGGGCTCGCGAGCCGCGACGTGACCCCCGAGGCGACGCGGTCGATCCTCGACCGCGAGGCGCCCGGGATCGCCGAAGCGATCCGCGCCGCCGGCCGCGAGGCGACCCCGTTCGCGGCGCTGGCACGAGGGCTCGCGGGGGTGCGCGGGAGCGCGCTGATCGTCAACCTGCCCGGGAGCCCCTCCGGGGTGGCGGACGGTCTCCGCATCCTCGAGCCGCTGGTGGAGCACGCGACCGCGCTCCTGTGTGGACGCACCCGGCACGCGGGCGAGTCGCCGGCGGGTGGCGTCCCCGCCTCCCCCGCCACGCCGGCCGGCTAGCCCGTGGCACACGTATTCGTCGACCGCCGAGCGGTCGAGACCGCGGTGCGGATCCGCGAGGCGATCACCGCGGATGGCCACGAGTGCGAGCTGGTCGAGTCCGCACGGGAGATCTCGGGGCGGCTGGGGGGGCTCGAGGACGTGGCGCTCATCCTCACCGGGCCGCTGGATGATCGCGTATCCTCGGCGATGCGCGGCATGTTCGCGGCCGAGATCCCCCGGCCGCCGGTGCTCGCGATCGCCGATGTCGAGGACCGGGCCGGGCGCGACGAGCTCGTGCGCGAGTACGAGCTCGACGACGTGCTGCCGCTGCCGGTGGACACCGATGAGATCCGCGTCGTGCTCGACAAGCTCATCGATCGCTACCGCCTGCAGCGCGAGACCGGGATCATCGGTCGGACCGACCCCGTGCACGAGATCCTCGAGCGCATCCACCTCATCGCGCCGGTCAACAGCACCGTCCTGCTCACCGGGGAGAGCGGGACCGGCAAGGAGCTGGTGGCGCGCGCCATCCACCGCCTGTCGCCGCGGCGGGGAAAGCCGTTCATCGCGGTGAACTGCGCCGCCCTGCCGGAATCGCTGCTCGAGTCGGAGCTGTTCGGCCACGAGAAGGGCGCCTTCACCGGGGCCACGTCGCTGAGGCGCGGGATGTTCGAGCTGGCCGACGGGGGGACGCTGTTTCTGGACGAGATCGCGGAGATGCCGCTCCCCACCCAGACGAGGCTGCTGCGCGTCCTCGAGAGCCGGCGCTTCATGAGGGTGGGCGGCGACCGCGAGATCGAGGTGAACGTGCGCGTGGTGGCCGCCACCAACCGCAACCTGCGGGAAGCGGTGAGCGAGGGAGAGTTCCGGCGCGACCTGTACTACAGGCTGAACGTGCTGCACATCGAGCTTCCACCGCTCAGGGAGCGGCGCGAGGACATCCCCATCCTCGTGCGGCGCTTCGTGGCCGAGTTCAGCGAGGCCCACGACCGCGAATTCCGCGGCATCACCCCGGAGGCGATGGACATCCTCCTCTCCTACCAGTGGCCGGGGAACGTCCGCGAGCTCAGGAACCTCATCGAGTCGATGGTGGTGCTCGCGCCGGGCTCGGTGATCCGTCCGGAGGACATCCCGGCCGAGATCCGCGCCGGACGCGGGACGAGCCTCCTGCCCGCGAAAGCGGCGCTCCCCGCCCTCCCCGAGCCCGGGAGCGGCTCGGCCAGCGCGGCGCAGCTCGAGTTCGTGTTCCGCACCCTGGTGGCGCTCAAGGTCGACGTCGAGGAGCTGAAGCAGGAGTTCGAGGCCTACAAGGAACGCGGCAGGCTCGCGGTCCCCGGGCGCTGGGCCGGACAGACCATCGAGTTCCCCGAGCCGGATGAGTGGGAGGGGGTCGGGAGCGGGGAGGAAGCGACCCCCGGCGCCGGCGCCCAGGAGGACGGGGCAGGCGCGCCCGACGCCTCGATCTCCTTCCGCCCCGGGATGACGATGGCGGAGCTCGAGAGGGAGGCGATCGTGGCCACGCTGCGCGTCGTGGAGGGAAACCGTCGCAAGGCCGCCGAGAAGCTCGGCATCGGCGAGCGCACCCTGTACCGGAAGATCAAGCAGTACGACATCGAGCTCTGACGGAACGACGCGCCGGCCTTCGCTCGGCGTGGCGCGCGGCGAGGATCAGTCCGCGTCGACGAGGGCGAGCAGGCTCTTCCACAGCGTCGAGATGCCGGCGCCGGTCTTCGCCGAGGTGACGACGGTCTGGTCCTCGTCGATCCCCAGCTCGCCGCGCAGCGAGGCGAGCGCACCCGCGCGCCCGGCCCGGTTGAGCTTGTCGGTCTTGGTGAGCGCGAACAGCACGGGGATTCCCGTGTCGGCCACATACTCGACCATCGCGCGGTCATCCGCCCCGAGGCCCCGGCGCGCGTCCACCAGGAGGACGATGCCGAGCAGCTCGGGCGTCTCCGCCAGGTACGTCTCGATGAGCGGCCCCCACCGCTCGCGGACCTCCCGGGGAGCGCGCGCGAATCCGTACCCCGGCAGGTCGGCGATCAGGAAGCGGCCGTCGACCCGGAAGAAGTTGATCTCCTGCGTGCGTCCGGGCCGCTTGGAGATGCGGGCCAGCGCCTTGCGCTCGAGGAGACGGTTGATGAGCGAGGATTTGCCGACGTTGGAGCGCCCGGCGATGGCGACCTGAGGGAGGCGGGCGGGAGGTGGCTGGCCGGGCTGGCCGATCGCGCCGACGAACTCGACCTGTCGAGCGCGTGGAGGCACGCGGGCGGGCTACGCTTCCTTGCGCTCGGCTTCGGGCTCGAGGATGAGGAGCGGCTGCGTGCCCTCCTCGACGGTCTCCCGGGTGACGACGACCTCGCGGATGTCCATGCGCCCCGGGAGCTCGAACATCACCTCGAGCATGATCGACTCGAGCACGGCCCTCAGACCGCGCGCCCCGGTGCCGCGATCGATGGTCTTGCGGGCCACGGAGCGCAGGGCTTCCGGATCGAAGGTGAGCCCCACGCCCTCGAGCTCGAACATCTTCGAGTACTGCTTGAGCAGTGCGTTCTTGGGCCGCTGGAGGATCTCGACGAGGGCGTCCTCGTCCAGGTCGTGCAGCGACACGAGCACCGGAAGCCGGCCCACGAGCTCGGGGATGAGGCCGTAGCGGAGCATGTCCTCGGGCTCCACGTGGACGAGGATGTTGTCGTCGTCCGACACCCCGGCGGGGCGGTGCTCGCGTCCCTGGAAACCGATCTGACGGCGTCCCTGACGCTCCTCGATGATCTCCTCGAGCCCGTCGAACGCGCCTCCGCACACGAACAGGATGTTCTTGGTGTCGATCTGGATGTATTCCTGTTGCGGGTGCTTGCGCCCGCCCTGTGGCGGCACCGAGGCGACGGTGCCCTCGAGGATCTTGAGCAGCGCCTGCTGCACGCCCTCGCCGGACACGTCGCGCGTGATCGACGGGTTGTCCGCCTTGCGGGCGATCTTGTCGATCTCGTCGATGTAGACGATCCCGCGCTCGCACTCGGCCACGTTGTACTCGCCCGCCTGCAGCAGCCGCACGAGGATGTTCTCGACGTCCTCGCCCACGTAGCCCGCCTCGGTGAGCGTGGTGGCGTCGGCGATCGTGAACGGGACCTGGAGGATGCGCGCCAGCGTCTGCGCCAGCAGCGTCTTCCCGACTCCGGTGGGGCCGAGCAGCAGGATGTTCGACTTCTCGATCTCGACGTCGTCGACGAGATTGCGGTGGTTGATGCGCTTGTAGTGGTTGTAGACGGCCACCGACAGCGTCTTCTTGGCCATCTCCTGCCCGATCACGTACTCGTCGAGCGTCGCCTTGATCTCCGAGGGTGTGGGGACCTCGGTGAAGCGTCCGGCGGCCTCGCGCTCCTCCTCCTCGGCGAGGATCTCGTTGCAGAGCGCGATACACTCGTTGCAGATATAGACGTTCGGCCCGGAGATGAACTTCTTGACCGCGTCCTTGGATTTCCCACAGAACGAGCAGCGCAGGTGCTTGTCGCTGGGCATCTTCGCTCTTTGATCTCCCCGTGTCGTATCTCGTCCGGGTGGGAGCGCGGCCCCCACGCTCGATCCGGATCGATGGTGCGAAAACCGTTCCCGCGCGTCGCCGGACGGCGGAACGGCCGATTCCTGTCGGTCAGTCGTCCTTTGCGGGTCGCCCGTTGCCCTCCTCGATCTCCGCACGGCGCTCGACGATCTCGTCGATGATGCCGTACTCGAGCGCCTCCTCCGGTGACATGAACCGATCGCGGTCCACGTCCTCCGCGACCTTGTCCAGCGGCTGCCCGGTGTGTTTCGCGAGCAACGTATTGAGCCGCTCGCGCGCGTACAGGATCTCCTTGGCCTGGATCTCGATGTCGGCCGCCGTTCCGTACGAGCCGCCCGATGGCTGGTGGATCATGATACGGGAGTTGGGCAGCGCCCTCCGCTTCCCCTTCGTCCCGGCGGCGAGCAGGAAGGCCCCCATCGAGGCCGCCATGCCCATGCAGATCGTCGACACCGGGGCGCTCAGGAACTGGATCGTGTCGTAGATCGCCAGCCCCGCCTGGACGCTCCCTCCCGGCGAGTTGAGATAGATATTGATGTCGCGCTCCGGGTTGTCCGCCTGGAGGAACAGGAGCTGGGCGATCACCACGTTGGCGACCTCGTCGTTGATCCCGGTCCCCAGGAACACGATCCGGTCCATCAGAAGCCGCGAGAAGATGTCGTACGTCCGCTCGCCGCGGCTCGAGCGCTCGATCACGTACGGCGCATATATGGGCATGGATCCTCGCTGGGTGTCTTCGTCCTCGATCGCCTTCGCCCGCCTCATACCCTCGAGCGAGGCGCGGTTTCCGCGTCACGCCCGGAAGCCCGTCGACCGACCTCCGGCGGCTTCCCGCGCCTCAACCGACGCCCGACTCCCCTTCGAGGAAGTCGATCGCCTTGCCGACGGCGAGCTCCCGTCGCACCGTGTCCAGCCGCTTCTCACGTGCCAGCCTGCGCCGCACCTCGGCGATGCTCAGCTCGTGGCGCTCGGCGATCTCCGACAGCCGCGCGGCCAACTCCTCCTCCGTCGGCTCGAGCGCCCTCATCTCGATGAGCCGATCGAGGATCAGGTCGCGCTTGATCTGCCGTTCGATCGCCGGCCGGACCGAACGGCGGGCCTCCTCGACCTTCTCCGGATCCGCGCCCTCGGGCGCGTCGATCACCCGCTCAAGATAACGCGACACGAGACCTCGTGGCACCTCGAACGGGTTGGCGTCCACCAGCGAGTCGAGCAGCTGCTCGCGCACGGCGCGGTCCGCCTCGCCCTGCTTGTGACGGGCGACATCCTCACGTACCGCATCCTTCAGCGCCCCCAGCGTCTCGAAGTCGCCCACCTGGCGCGCGAACTCGTCGTCGAGCTCCGGCAGCCGCTTCGCCTTCACCTCCGCCAGCTCGATGTGGAGGGTCCGCGTCGCTCCGGCCAGCTCCTCGTTCCCGAAATCGGCCGGATAAGTGACCTCGAACGTCCCCGAGCCGCCCGGCTCGAGGCCCAGGATGGCGGTCTCCACGTCCGGAATCGCGTAGCCGGCCCCCAGCTCGAAGCGGTAGGGCTTCGCCTCGGCCTCGCTTCCAGCGCTCTCCAGCGGCCGGATGCGGACGGAGACGACGTCACCCGTCCCCGGAGGACGATCGACGGGTTCCAGCACCGCGTTCTCCGAGCGCATCTCTTCCAGCAGTTCGTCGATCTCCTCCTCGGCCACGGTCACCTCGGGGCGGCGCACCTTGAACCCGCCGGTGCGCGCGATCTCGATGTCCGGCATCACGTCGACATCGACCGTGAACGACAGGCTCTCGCCGGGCTCGTAGCGCACGTCGCCCACCGTGGGCTCCCCGACGGCGGCGATGTCGTGCGTGCGCACCGCTTCCCGGTATCCCTCGTTGACGAGCGCCGTCACCGTGCGCTCATCGACGAGCGCCCCGTAGCGCTCCTCGACCACGCTGGGGGGGACCTTGCCTTTGCGGAACCCCTTGAGCCGCACCGACTTCCCGATCTTCTTGACCTCCTTGCGCCGGGCGGCCGCCACGTGCTCGGGACGCACGGTGACCGTCAGGTGGCGGCGAGTCGAGGTCTCGACCTCGACGGCTACGTCGAAGGGGGTCGCGGGGTGTGTCGACTCGGTGCTCGTGGGTGCCACGCGCTCACTTTCCGATGCGGATGACGGTGGCGGGCCGGCGCGTCGCCGGACCTCGCGTCACGATGTCGGCGCTGATGGAATCAGGTGCGAAAGGGGGGACTCGAACCCCCAAGGCCGCGAGGGCCACCAGCTCCTAAGGCTGGCGCGTCTGCCTGTTCCGCCACTTTCGCGCGTGTGCAGTCGAACCGAGCGCGCGTAGCGCGCGAGCTCGCCGGCGGCCGCGCAGCGGCCGGAGGCAACCGAGCGTCGCGAGCTCGCTGACGGCTGCGCAGCGGCCG
>CAZCLY010000008.1:207861-256965 GCA_964499635.1 uncultured Gemmatimonadota bacterium
CAGCGGCCGGAGGCAACCGAGCGTCGCGAGCTCGCTGACGGCTGCGCAGCGGCCGGAGGCAACCGAGCGTCGCGAGCTCGCTGACGGCTGCGCAGCGGCCGGAGGCAATCTCTCCCGCACGGCGGGTGGCGGCAAGCGGCCGAGCGGCGCTCGCGCGCCCGCCCCCCCCTTCGCCGCGGCGGGCGGAAAGAGGTACCCGGACGCGAGCGTGCGACCCGCGTCCGGGGTCTGGATCAGCGCTGTGGCAGCACCAGGCTGATCACCTGGTTGGTCCACCCCGCGCTCGTGTTGCGCTGCACGATGAGGCTGGTCGCGTCTCCGGGCTTGAGACCCGAGATCACCCGCTGGTAGTCCTCGACCGCATGGATGCGCTGTCCGTTGAGGTCGACGATCACCGCCCCGTGGGGATCCCCGGGGACGCTGCGCCAGATCGGGCCGCGGTCCGCCACCTCGGTGATCACCACGCCCTCCACGTCGCTCGGGATCCCGTACTCCCGACGCGTTTCGCGATCGATCTCGCCGACTTCGATCCCCAGCGGATCGTCGAACTGCTCCGCCGCCGGGGGCTCGGGCCGCACGCGGCGGGCCGTCTCCGTGCCCGTCGTCTCCGCCGCGATCAGACGCACCCGGGCCACATCCGGCTGCCGCGTCATGCGGCGGACGATGTCGAGCTCGACGGTCTCCCCGGGCTCGAAGGCGCGGATGCGGCGCTGGAGGTCCGAGACGCCCTGCACCGGGTGGCCCTCGACGCCGACGATCACGTCTCCGATCTCGATCCCGGCCAGCCGCGCCGGGCTGTCGTCGAACGAGAAGCTCCCGACGACGGCGCCGTGCACTTCGTCGAGCCCGTAGAAACGCGCGTCGGCCGAACGCACATCGGTGATCCCGACGCCGATCAGGGCGCGCCGCACCTCTCCGTATTCGATGAGGTCGTCGATCACCTCGCGCGCCAGCTCGATCGGCACCGCGAACCCGTACCCCTGGTAGACGCCGGTGGTGGAGGCGATCGCCGTGTTGATCCCGATCACCTCGCCGGCGGCGTTCACCAGCGGCCCGCCCGAGTTGCCCCGGTTGATGACCGCGTCGGTCTGGATGAAGTCCTCGATCGCCAGGCTGTTGCGTGCCGAGAGGATGCGGATGTTCCGTCCTTTCTGCGATACGATCCCCGCGGTCACGGAGGTCTCGAGGGGTCCCGTGCCGATGCCCCCGAATCCGGGGCTCCCGATCGCCAGCACCCACTCGCCCACCCGCGTGTCCTCGCTGTTGCCGAGCGGGGTCACGGGGAGGTCGTCGACCGCCGGGATCTTGAGGAGCGCCACGTCGGTCTGCGGATCGCTGCCCACGATCTCCACGTTCTCGAACACCCGCTGGTCCGCGAGCTCGAGGTCGATGCGGCTGGCGCCCTCGACGACGTGGTTGTTGGTCAGCACGTACCCATCGGCGCTGATGATGAAGCCCGAGCCGCTCCACGGGACCAGCTGCGTGTCCTGGTCGGGGTCCTGATCCTCGTCCTGGGGCTCGTCGAACCCGGGAGGGAGCTGGAAGTCGGGGATGCGGCGCGCGATCTGCCGCTCGCCCTCGGCGAACACGGTCAGGACGGCCGGTGCCACATGATCGACGACGTCGCCGAACCCGCCGTTCATCGATACGTCCGAAGCATGGGGCGCCCCGATCACCAGCTTCGGGGCCCGGCGGTCGCTGGCCGCGACGGAGAGGGGGGTGAGGTCGAGGGCGGATGCCAGGCCGAGACCGAACGCGAACGCGAGCGCCGTCGCGATCAGGAGGTTCAACCGGGCCCGCAAGGACTCGCTCAGCTTCTTCATGATCGGCCTTTTCGTCTTCGGGTCCGCCCGCCCGGCTCGGGGCCGGCGCTCGGATCCCCTCGTCGCGTCGCCGCGGGTCATCCTCTCGATGACACTCGAGCCGCGCGTGTCGTGAAGTCCCCGGGGGATGACGACGATCCCGACGGGGGCGTCACCCCGCACGTGCGCGCCGGCAGGTTTGACGACTCCGGCGCGCGCCGGGTTGCTTCCCGCCGGCTCCGCCTCATGATGCAACAATGACGCCCACCGAGCCATGATGGCCCGGCGGGCGTCCACCTGAGATCAAGGGCGGACCAGGTCGGTCACGCTCCTGGGCTCAGTTCTCCTCGACGATCTCGTAGTCCGCCTCGACGACCTCCTCCTCGCCTCCCGCCTCGGTGGCACTGCCGGGCGCCTCGTCGCCCTCCGGCTCGGCTCCGGGGGTCGCCCCGTCGCTCATGCCGGCCTTCGCGTACATCTGCTGCGCCGCGGCGCCGACCGTGTCCTGGATCGCCTGCGTGGCGGCCTGGACTTCCGCGTAGTCATCCTGCTTGAGCGCCTGTCTGCCGCGCTCGAGCGCCGCCTGGATCGAGTTCCTGGCGGCCTCGTCGAGGTTGGCCGACCAGTCCTCGAGGTTCTTCTCGGTCTGGTACACGAGCGAGTCGAGCCGATTGCGCGCCTCGACCTTCTCGCGCCGCTCCTGGTCCTCGGACGCGTGCGACTCGGCGTCCTTCACCATCTGCTCGATCTCGCCCTCGGACAGTCCCGAGGACGCCTCGATGCGGATCTTCTGCTCCTTCCCGGTGGCCTTGTCCTTGGCGCTCACGTGCAGGATCCCGTTCGCGTCGATGTCGAACGTGACCTCGACCTGCGGGACGCCGCGCGGGGCGGGGGGGATCCCGGTGAGCTGGAAGCGACCGATCGTCTTGTTGTCGCCCGCCATCTTCCGCTCGCCCTGCAGCACGTGGATGTCGACCGTCCCCTGGTTGTCCTCCGCCGTCGAGAAGATCTCGCTCTTCTTGGTCGGGATCGTCGTGTTGCGCTCGATGAGCGTGGTCATCACGCCGCCGAGCGTCTCGATCCCGAGCGACAGCGGAATGACGTCGAGCAGGAGCACATCCTTCACGTCCCCGCCGAGCACGCCGCCCTGGATCGCGGCCCCGATCCCCACCACTTCGTCGGGGTTCACGCCCTTGTGCGGGTCGGCCTTGAAGAACTCTCGCACGACGTCCTGGATCTTCGGGATGCGAGTGGACCCGCCCACCAGGATCACTTCGTCGACCTCCTCGACGGCGAGCCCGGCGTCGGCCAGCGCCTTCTTCATCGGCGGGATCGTGCGCTGGATCAGATCATCGACGAGCTGCTCGAACTTCGAGCGCGTGAGCGTGAGGTTCAGGTGCTTGGGGCCCGACTGGTCAGCCGTGATGAACGGCAGGTTGATGTCGGTCTGCGCCGTGGAGCTCAGCTCGATCTTGGCCTTCTCGGCCGCCTCCTTGAGCCGCTGGAGCGCCATCGCGTCCTTCGACAGGTCGATGCCCTGGTCCTTCTTGAACTCCTCCACCAGCCAGTTGATGATCCGCTGGTCGAAGTCATCCCCGCCCAGGTGCGTGTCGCCGTTGGTGGCCTTCACTTCGAACACCCCGTCCCCGAGCTCGAGGATCGAGATGTCGTACGTGCCGCCCCCGAGGTCGAACACGGCGATCTTCTCGTCCGTCTTCTTGTCGAGCCCGTACGCCAGCGCCGCGGCGGTGGGCTCGTTGATGATGCGGAGCACCTCGAGTCCGGCGATCCGGCCCGCGTCCTTGGTGGCCTGCCGCTGGGCGTCGTTGAAATACGCCGGGCAGGTGATCACCGCCTGCGTGACCTCCTGTCCCAGGTAGTCCTCGGCCGTCTGCTTCATCTTCTGGAGGACCATGGCCGAGATCTCGGGCGGCGTGAACGTCTTGCCGGCGTTCGGGATCTTGACCTGCACGCGGTCCTGGGGATCGCATTCGATCTCGTACGGAACGAGCTTGCGCTCCTCCTCCACCTCGGAGCACTTGCGTCCCATGAAGCGCTTGATCGAAGCCACCGTGTTCAGGGGATTGGTGACGGCCTGCCGCTTGGCGACCTGGCCGACGAGACGCTCGCCCTCCTTGGTGAACGCCACGACCGACGGGGTCGTGCGCGCGCCCTCGGAGCTCGGGATCACGACGGGGTCGCCCCCCTCCATGACCGCCACGACCGAGTTCGTCGTCCCCAGGTCGATGCCGATGATCTTTCCCATGTGTCGTCCTTTTCGTGTCTCGCCGGGTTCGGCGAGCCGCCGTGTCGATCTCCGATCGGTCCCCTGCCAGGTCCCCGGTTCCGGGATCGACGGAGGAGGAGGCCCGCGAATCGCGAATCACGGGGTGCAATCGACATGCCCGCCGGGGCCCCCGAAACGGCCGTGTTTCGCGACAAAATGGCACGGACGGAGGGGCATGTGTCCTGCCCCGTGTCAGATCGGCAGGTCCCTGGGCCGATCGGCTCCGACCCGCCCCAGATACTGGGTCGCCTCGAGCGCGGGGAGGGGCATGCTGAACAGGTAGCCCTGCACCTCCGGGCACTCGAGGTTCACGAGGACCTCGAGCTGCGCGGCCGTCTCGACGCCCTCGGCGACGGCGTGCAGGCGGAGTGCCCGGCACATGGCGAGCACCGAGCCGGTGAGAGCGGCCGAGTCCTCGTCCTCGGCCACCTCCCGAATGAAGGCCCGATCGAGCTTCACGGTGTCGATCGGGATCCCCTGCAGGTAGGAGAGCGATGAATAGCCCGTGCCGAAGTCGTCCAGCGCGATCCGGTAGCCGTGACCGCGGAGCGTGGTGAGCGTCTCGAGGGCGGCGTCCCCCTCCTCGATGAGACCGGACTCGGTGACCTCGAGCTCGAACCGGGACGGCTCGAGGCCCGCCGTGCATTCGAGCACGATCGGGATCAGGTCGGGGCGCAGCTGGTGGTGCGACAGGTTGACCGACACCGACAGGTCGCGGTGGCCCGCCTCGTGCCACGCGCGCAGCTGTCGCGCCGCCGTCTGGATCGACCAGCGCCCGAGGGCGTGGATGGTGCCCGTGGCCTCGGCGATCGGGATGAACTCCGCCGGCGAGACGGGCCCGAGCTCCAGATCCGACCAGCGGGCGAGGGCCTCGAACCCGATCAGGGCCCCGCTCCGCGCGTCGATCCGCGGCTGGTAATAGAGCTCCAGCGCCTCCTCGGCGACCGCCCGCCTGAGCAGGTTCGCGATCCGGAGCCGCCGCGAGGCGTCCTGGAGCATCGAGCTGTGGAAGAAGCGTATCGCCCCCGGCTCCTCGAGCTGCGCCCGGCTGAGGGCGGCCTCGCCGTTCCTGAGGAGCGTCTCCGCGCTCGCCCCGTCCTCGGGCCACAGGGTGATCCCGAGCGACGGGACGAGGCTGATCTCCTCGCTCGGCACGTGGAACGGCTCCCGGACGGCCGACAGGACGCGGCGGGCCAGCGCGACCGCATCGTCGCGCCCGTCGAGATGGTCCACGATGAGCGCGAAGCGGTCGTCTCCCAGCCTCGTGACCAGCTCGGCTTCCTTGCCCGCGCCGTGCAGGCCCTCGCGCACGGCGATCAGCAGCCGGCCGGCCACCTCGACCAGGACCGTGTCGCCGACGGCGTGCCCGAACGTGTCCGCGACGCCGCGCAGGTCCCCGACCCCGAGCACGAGGACGGCGAACGGCGTTCCCGGTCCGGCGTCGTCCACCCGGGCACGCAGGGCGGCGAGCGCCCGGTCACGGTTGCCGAGCCCCGTGAGCGGATCGTGCAGCGACAGGAAGCGGATCTCCTCCTCGGCCGTTCGCCGGTCGGTGACATCCTGGATCGACCCCTCGACCCGCGATGGCTCCTCGGGCCTCGGGTGGCAGCGGACGTGGAGGATCCGCCGGCCGTCATCCGGTGTGGACACCTGCACATCCAGCCGGAACGGCGTCCCCCGCCCGATGGCCTCGGCGAGCGCGCCGGAGAGCGCCGCTCGGTCGTCCGCAGCCACGCCGGCCAGGAACCGCTCCTCGTCGACTGGCCCGGGCTCGTCGATCGCCAGGAGCCGCCGGCACTCGGCGGTCCCCTCGAAGCGGCGCGTCGCGATGTCGAGATACCAGTTGCCGAAGCGGGCGAGACGCTGGGCGAGC
The DNA here is from genome assembly GCA_964499635.1 of uncultured Gemmatimonadota bacterium. Classification (GTDB taxonomy): domain Bacteria; phylum Gemmatimonadota; class Gemmatimonadetes; order Palauibacterales; family Palauibacteraceae; genus Palauibacter. The sequence continues at coordinate 213,824 of CAZCLY010000008.1, forward strand.
CGGACGCGCTCCTGGCTGGCCGTCAGGCGTGACGCGAGCTCGTTGAACGCCTCCCCCAACTTCCCGATCTCGTCCTCCCGATCCACCTCGACGCGCTGCTCGAGGTGGCCCTCGCTCAGCCGGCGCGTGGCCTCCCGCATGCGAAGGATGGGGCGCGCGAAGGCGCGCGCGAGGAGGAGGCTGGCCCCGAGGGCCAGCACGAGAGCGAACAGCCCCGAGGCCACGAGGTTGAGCCGTGCGCGGCGGATGATCGCCCGCTCGGCGTCGTAGGTCGTCGCCACTCGCACCTCGATGCCGGGCAGCGAGCGTACGAGGGTGTCGAGGTCCGCTCCGGCCTCGGCGACACGGCCGAGGTGGATGCGGCCGCCGCTCAGGTCGGACAGACGCCCGATCACGGCCGGGGCGATCGGCTCGACCGCGACGAACCCGCCGTCCAGCCGTCCCTCGGTCCTGAGGGGCACGGTCGTGACGGCGTACAGATCGCCGTCGGACTGGAACAGCGAGCCCTCGGCCGGACCCTCCGGGTAGGCGCACGGCGCCCACTCGGCGGCGGACGGGTCGTCGGGGGCGCCCAGGGGAAGGGCGCCGACGCACGCCGGCCGGACATCGTCCCTCTCGACGACCGTGTGGCGCGCCGCCTCGGTCAGCCGGGGATCCCCCGCGGAGGCGATGATGCGCCCGGTCGGGCCCACGAACTCGATCAGCGTCGCGCCCTGGTCCCGGAGCAGCTGCCCGGCGTAGAAGCTCAGCGTGGGCGCGTGCCGCGTGTCGAGGTTGGCCCGCAACTCGGGCGTGCGGCTGATCGCCGCGTAGCGCGTCACCAGGCCGCGCAGGTGATCGGCGATCAGCCGGTCGGCCGCCTCGGCGCTGGTCTTCAAGCGGGTCCGCGCCTGGCGGCGGAGGTCCTGGTCGAGCGCGCGGTCCTGGAGCACGAGCGCGACCCCGGTGGATACTCCGGCCAGCCCGCACAGGAGGAGGGCGAGACGCCCTGCCACGCCGAGCGACACGGGACGACCGCGGGCCGGGGGGCCGGCCGGACTCCCTCTCATGGCCGTGTCCTCGGCGCCTGATCGGCGCGGCGCACGAGACGCGGGTCGATCCAGATGGGCTCGTATCGATGGCTGTAGCCGTCCACGAGCACGTCCCGCACGGGACCCTCCACGCGCTCGTTCCAGATCGACAGGGTGTAGCGTCCCGGATCCACGGAGCCGAAGGAGAACCGCTCCCCCCGCTCCACGACCGCCACGTAGGGAGTCGGTGGCGCGAACAGAATGAACGTCTCGTCCGCGTGCAGTGAGCAGTAGAACCGGATCGGGCCGATCGGGGGCAGTCGGAAGGGCGCGGACCGACCGCCGGGAGGAAGCTCGAAGGCGCGCCCGGGGCCCAGATCGGACGCGAACAACCGGTGGTTGAGCGGGCCGTCGTTTCCGAGCACGACCCTGCGGCCGCGGGGCACGGCGACGAGGGGCGGCGCGAAGCTGGCCCCCCGAGATACGACGCGGATGGGAGGTGAGCCGTCCTCGGGTCGGACGGCCGCCGCGGCCGTGGCGCCCTGCGGGTCCAGGTACACGACGACGCGGCCAAGGTCCAGATCCTCCGGGGAGCCCGACAGGGAGCGGATGTCCCCCCCGACGGCGCCCGCCGCCTCGACGGGAGCCTCGGACACCAGGGTGGTCGCCGCTTCGGGCGCCGGCTCGAACGAGGCGCGGGGCCGCGGCAGGCCGATCTCGGGGCGCGCGGCGCTGCACGCCAGCGTGAGGGCGGCGCCACACGCCGCGAGCCACGCGCTCGAGCTCCTCGATCTCGCGTTTCGCCCGGGTTCGGTGTGTTGTGGCGGTCGCGACCGCTTCGTGGGCCGGGATTCGTCGATCATACCGCCGAATCGAGCAAGTGCTGTGCCCACAACGGACTAGGGAGGAGCGAGCGAAACGCCCGTGCGATCGAGAACGGGTCGCAGGGGTCGTACGCGGTCCCCCCAGGGGGCGGCTGCCGGCCGCCCGACGCCCCCCGCCTGCACGACCCGTGGCCCCCGGCTATGTTGCGCCGCGATCCTCTCACCGGAGCGACGTCGACCCGTGTTCCCCCTCCGCGACGACAACCCCACCGAACTCGCCCCCCTCGTCGCGCTGCTGATCATCGGCGCCAACGTGCTCGTGTGGCTCACCGTACAGGGGATGGGTCAGGGGGCCGTGTTCCTCGAGTCGCTGTGCCGCTACGGCTCGATCCCGGGCGAGATCACCGGCGCCCTGCCCCCGGGGGCCCGGGTGCCCCTCGGGCCCTCCGCCGCCTGCACGGTGGGCGGGCTTCGGTGGGAGACCGTGCTCACCTCGATGTTCATGCACGGGTCGTGGATGCACCTGATCGGCAACATGTGGTTCCTGTGGGTGTTCGGGAACAACATCGAGGACTCGATGGGCCACGCCCGCTTCCTGGTGTTCTACCTGCTCACCGGTGTGCTCGCGGCGGCCACGCACATCGTCGTGGATCCCTCGGGCGCCGTGCCCACGGTGGGCGCGTCGGGCGCGATCTCGGGCGTCATGGGGGCCTACCTGCTGCTCTACCCTCGCGTCCGCGTCCACACCCTGTTCTTCTTCGTCATCTTCATCCGGGTGATCCCGATCCCCGCCTGGGTGATGCTCGGCTACTGGTTTCTGCTCCAGCTGTGGCTGGGCGCCGGATCGCTGGGTCAGGCACAGGGGGGTGGGGTGGCCTTCTGGGCGCACGTGGGCGGCTTTGTGGCGGGTCTGGTGCTCATCCGACTGTTCGCTCGCTCCGGGCTCGTCGACGCGAAGCGCGCCGGCCGGCGTCTCTCTCCCGAGGAGGTACGCGAACTTGGCTGGTTCTGAGCGGGCGGGCGCGCGGCGCCTCCTCGCGCGCGCGACCACGGTGGCGCTCGCGGGCCTTCTGGTCGCCCTGCCGGTCGTCGCACAGGGTCTCGAAGGCGTCGGGGGCGCGATCGACGAGCCGTTTCCCCTGCGGCTCCTGCGGGGGGTGATCGGGATCGCCTTCCTGCTGTCGGTCGCGTGGCTGTTCTCGGCGCGCCGCAAGGCCATCGACTGGGGTCTCGTCGCCAAGGGCGTGACGCTCCAGGTGGTGTTCGCGCTCCTCGTCCTAAAGACGGGATTGGGGCGAGGGTTCTTCCGGGCCGTCAATGACATCTTCGTGGCGCTGATCGGCTACACGAACGCGGGCGCTTCCTTCCTGTTCGGATCGCTGGTGCACTACTCCACCCCGGTCACGGGGGGTGAGGGCATCGTGAACATCGGGGCCAACTTCGCGTTCAGCGTGCTCCCCACGATCATCTTCTTCTCCTCGCTCATGGCCCTCGCGTACCACCTGCGGATCATGCAGCGCGTCGTGAAGGGGGTCGCGTGGGCCATGCAGCGCACCCTCGGGACGAGCGGCGCCGAGACCACATCCGCGGCGGGCAACATCTTCGTGGGTCAGACCGAGGCGCCACTCCTCATCCGCCCATTCGTCGAGAAGATGACGGTCTCCGAGCTGAACACGGTGATGACCGGCGGCTTCGCCACGGTCGCCGGCGGCGCCATGGCCGCGTACGTAGCCCTGCTGGTGGGTGTGTTTCCCGGCATCGCCGGTCACCTGCTGGCGGCCTCGATCATGGCCGCCCCGGCCGGGATCGTGATGTCGAAGATGCTCATGCCCGAGATCGAGGAGCCCGAGACGAAGGGATCGCTCGACATCGAGCTGCCCCAGACGCACGTCAACGTGATCGACGCGGCGGCCGGCGGGGCGGCCGATGGGCTCAAGCTGGCGCTCAACGTCGGCGCCATGCTGCTAGCCTTCCTGGCCCTGATCGCGATGGCGAACGGCCTCATCGGGTGGCTGACCGGCCTGGTCGGGATCGAGGGGCTCACGCTCGAGCGGGTGTTCGGCTGGGTGTTCGCCCCCGTGGCGTGGCTGATCGGCGTGCCGTGGGCCGACGCGGTGGACGTGGGCAGCATGTTCGGCGTCAAGATGGTCGCCAACGAGTTCGTCGCGTTCACGAACCTCAGCCAGGGGCTGGCGGGAAGCCTGGCGCTGTCGAACAAGGCGCTGATCATCACGACGTACGCCCTCACCGGGTTCGCCAATTTCTCCTCCATCGCGATCCAGATCGGCGGGATCGGCGGCATCGCGCCCAGCCGGCGCCAGGACCTGTCGCGGCTCGGACTGCGCGCCATGCTGGGGGGGACCGCGGCCACCTGGATGACCGCGACGCTGGCCGGCATCCTCGCGTGATGGTGCGGGGGGCGTAGCTCGAAGCCGCCCGGTCCCGGCGGGAGCGTCCGGGGAGCCCGACCGGCGTAGCGGTCGATCGCGGATCCGGCTCTCCGTGTTGCAACCTTCCTTCACCCCATAGTGTCTTAGGGGATAGCGCGGGGGTGGTTCCCCGCCCGCGACCAGCGCACGGGGGCGTCCCATGTCGAACACAACGTCTGTCCTCCGACGACCGGGGCACATCGGTGCCGGGCACGATGCGCCCCGATCCGGGGGGATGAGGTGAGCGGGCGGCCGTGGCGGCGTCTGATCCGTGTCCCGCGGCCCGTCGCGCGTCAGGCGCGCGAGGACGTGGACGCGGAGATCGCCTTTCATCTCGACATGCGGACCGACGAGCTCGTGGCGGCGGGGCTCGAGCCCGATGAGGCCCGCGCGCGCGCCGAACGAGAGTTCGGGAGCTCGGAGAGGGCCCGTCGCCGGCTCGAGCCGGGCGCGGCCCGCCGGGAGCGGCGGAGGCGTCTGGGACGCCTGCTGGAGGAGCTGCGGGCCGATGTGCGCTACGCGATGCGTGGTCTGACCGGCAGTCCCGGGTTCGCCGCCGTCTCCGTCCTCACCCTCGGCCTCGCCATCGGCGCGAACGCGGCGATCTTCAGCGTGGCCGACGCCGTGCTCTTCCGGCCGCTCCCCTATGCCGAGCCCGACCGGCTGGTGGCGGTATGGGAGCACCAACTCGGCGAATCCGAGCGCAACCACATCTCGTCGGCAACGCTGATCGACTGGGTGTCCGAACAGACCACGATGAGCGTGTTCGGAGCCTACAGCTTCCCGTTGGGGCAGGCCCTCGCCGGCGAGGGGGAGGCACAGGAGGTCCAGGTCCTGTGGATGACCCCGACCGCGTTCCAGGCGCTCGGGGTCACCCCCGTCCTGGGCCGCCTGTTCACCGGGGAGGAGGGGGTCCCCGGAGCCCCGCGCGTCGCGGTGCTGAGCTTCAGGCTGTGGAGGGATCGCTACGGCAGGGACCCCGATGTGGTGGGGGGGACCATCAACCTCGACGACGTCGACTACACGGTCGTCGGCGTCATGGGCCCCGAGTTCGATTTCCCGCACCTGGGGATCGACGTCTGGCTCGGCCTGCGGTTCGCGCGTACGAGCGACGGCCAGCCGCGCGCATCGCACCAGTGGCGGGCGATCGGACGCCTCGCTCCGGGGGTAACCGCCGAGCGGGCCGATGCGGAGCTCGACGCGATCTCCGCGCGTCTCGAGCTCGAGCACCCCGCTGAGATGGAGGACTGGCGAGCCAACGTCGAGCCCTTCCGGGCGTCGCTCACGAGCGACGTGCGTCCCCTGGTTGGGGTCCTGCTCGGGGTGGTGGCGATCGTGCTGCTCGTCGCCTGCGCCAACCTGGCCAATCTGTTCCTCGCCCGGCACGCCGCCCGGTCCCGCGAGTTGGCCGTCCGCAGCGCGCTGGGCGCCGGCCGGGGACGCCTGGTGCGGCAGCTCGCCGCGGAGTCCGGACTGATCGCGCTGGCCGGGGCGGGGGTCGGTCTGCTCCTGGCCGTGGGGGGCATGCGCGCCCTCGTGGCCCTCGCCCCCGCCGACATCCCGCTCCTCGATGGCGTGCGGCTCGACCGCCCGGTCCTCGCGTTCGCCATGGGAACCACCGTGCTCGCCATCCTCCTCTTCGGTCTACTGCCCGCGTCGCGCGCCGCCCGCACGGACCCGATGGATGCGCTCGCCGAAGGCGGCGTCCGGACGGCCGGGGGGACCGCGCAACGGCGGCTCCGATCGGCGATCCTCGTCGCTCAGGTGGCGCTGTCGCTCGTGCTCCTGTTCGGAGCCGGTCTCCTGACCCGGAGCCTCATCCGGCTACAGCGGGTGGACTACGGATTCGAGCCGGACGGGCTCGCCGTGGCCTGGACGCGACTCCCGACATCGCGCTACCCGACGATCGTCGAGCAGAACGCGTTCTACGAGCCGTTGCTGGAGCGCGTGGCCGGTCTGCCGGGGGTGCGGTCCGTGGCGGGCACGTCGGAGCCCCCCGTGATCGGGTATCAGATGACCTTCGGCTTCGCGGTCGAGGGACGACCGACGTCGGCCAACGACCGCATGTACGCGGCGCGGGACGTGCGCGCCGTGACCCCGGGTTACTTCGAGACGATGCGCATCGCGCTCCGTGCGGGACGTGCGTTCGCTGAGACCGACCGTGCCGACGCCCCGTGGGTCGCCGTCCTGGGAGAGAGCCTCGCGCAAGAGGTGTGGAGGGGTGGGGATCCCATCGGCGAGCGTATCAGCTTCCGGGGGCCGGAAGGCCCCTGGTACGAAGTCGTCGGAGTGGTGGCCGACGTGCGGCATCGGAGCCCGAGGGAGGCGCTCCCCGCGATCTACATCCCGTGGGAGCAACGATCCTGGCCCTGGATGAGCTGGCTGGCCCTCGTGGTGCGCACCGATGGGGATCCGCGCGCCCTCGTGCGTCCGATCGAGGAAGCGGTGTGGGCCCTCGACGGTCGCATTCCGATCCCGCTCGACACCCCCGTCGCGTCCCTCTACGCCCGCAGCCGCGCGCAGAGTCGCTTCGCGACCGCGCTGCTCGTCTCGTTCGCGGCTCTCGCCCTCCTGCTGGGCGCGATCGGCCTGTACGGCCTTCTGTCCTACACCGTGAGCCAACGTCGCCAGGAGATCGGCATCCGCGTCGCGTTGGGGGCCGGAAAGGGACGCATCGCCCGCTGGGTCCTGTGGGATGGGCTCCGGCTGTGCGCCGTGGGAATCGCGATCGGCCTCGCCGCGTCCCTGGGCCTGGCCCGTTTCCTGGACAGCCTCCTGTTCGGCGTGAGCGCGCGCGACCTGCCCACGCTCGGGAGCGTGGCGGGGCTCCTGCTCTCGGTAGCGGTGGTGGCGGCGTGGCGGCCCGCCCATCGGGCCGCCCGCACACCCCCCGCCTCCGTGCTGCGCGAGGGCTGAGGCAGGGCTCCGGGCGGGGCGCGGCCGCTCGAGGACGGCGGGCAAGATCCCGGTCGTCTGGCGGCCCCTCCAGGCGCCGGGTACTCTCGTGCCTTGCCCAAACTCACCGGCACGGGAGGTCCGAGCTGCAGGGACTCGAGGGTCTGACCGGGAGCGTCGAGGTCCCGTTCCTCCTGCGCGCGGCGCGGGGGCTGCTCGGCATCGCGTTCCTGATCTCGGCCGGCTGGCTGCTCTCCGTCCGGCGGCGCGCCATCGACTGGAGCCTGGTGGCCAAGGGTCTGCTCCTCCAGGTGGCCTTCGCCCTCCTGGTGCTCCGGACGGGCGCGGGACGCGCCTTCTTCGGGGCCGTCAACGACGTCTTCCTGGGACTCATCGACGCGACCAACGCCGGGGCCGGCTTCCTGTTCGGCGCGCTCACGGGACCCGTGGCTCCGGTCGTCGGCGGCACGGGGATCGTCGCGCTGGGGGCCAACCTGGCGTTCAGCGTCCTCCCGACGATCGTGTTCTTCTCGTCGCTGACGACGCTGGCCTACCACCTGGGCCTCATGCAGAAGGTGGTGAGCGGGGTCGCGAGGCTCATGCAGCGCACGCTCCGGACCAGCGGGGCCGAGACGACCTCGGCGGCGGCGAACATCTTCATCGGGATGACCGAGGCGCCGCTCCTCGTCCGCCCGTTCGTCGAGCGGATGACGACCTCGGAGCTCAACACGGTGATGACGGGCGGCTTCGCCACCGTGGCGGGGGGCGTGATGGCCGCCTACGTGGCCATGCTGGTCGGGTTCTTCCCCGACATCGCCGGCCATCTCTTGGCCGCCTCGATCATGGCGGCGCCGGCCGGTATCGTGATGAGCAAGATGCTGTTCCCAGAGACGGGGGAGCCGGTCACGCGCGGCACCCTCGAGGTGGACGTGGAGCGGCCGCACGCGAACGTCATCGACGCCGCCGCGAGCGGGGCGGCGGACGGTCTCGCGCTGGCGCTCAACGTGGCCGCGATGCTGCTGGCCTTCCTGGCGCTCATCGCCCTCGTGAACGGCTTCCTCGGCTGGGTCGGTGGCCTGGTGGGGGTCGAGGGCATCACGCTGGAATGGCTGTTCGGGCGCGCCTTCGCGCCCGTGGCGTGGCTCATCGGGGTGCCGTGGGCGGATGCGGTCCAGGTCGGGAGCCTGCTCGGGATCAAGATCGTGGCCAACGAGTTCGTGGCCTTCCAGACGCTCTCGACCGCGCTCGCCGGCGGCGGCACCTTGTCTCCGCAGGCGGTGATCATCGCCACCTACGCACTCACGGGCTTCGCGAGCTTCGGCGCGATCGCGATCGAGATCGGCGGCATCGGGGGGATCGCCCCCTCCCGCCGTGCCGATCTTGCGCGGCTGGGCGTGAGGGCGATGATCGGGGGGCTGGGCGCCACCTGCATGACCGCCACCATCGCCGGCGTGCTGGCCTGATGTGGCGACCCGGCGGCCCCGGAGAGCGAGAGCGAATCGATGACGGCCGAGGAGGGGATGCGTGATGTGACACGGGCCGCCGAGGCGCTCCGAGGACGCGTCCGCGAGCGCCTCGGCGACGATCCACCCCTGGCGGCCATCACCATGGGGTCGGGATTGGGCGAGCTCGGCGACGAGTTCGAGAGCCCGGTGCGGATCCCGTACGCCGAGCTCCCGGGCTGGCCCCTGCCGACGGTCGAGGGGCACGCCGGCGAGGTGGTCATCGGGACGCTGGACGGCGTCCCCGCCCTCGGACTCCGCGGTCGGGTCCACCTGTACGAAGGCGGCGATCCAGGTCGGACGGCGTTCTACGTCCGCGTGCTCGCGGCGCTCGGCGTCCCGATCCTCTTCCTGTCGAACGCGGCCGGGGCCATACGCGAGGGCTTCCACCCCGGCGAGCTGATGCTCATCGCCGATCACATCAATCTCACCGCTCGCAGCCCCCTGATCGGACCCGTCTTCGGGACCGAGCCGCGGTTCCCCGACATGTCCGCGGCCTACGATCCCGAGCTCCGGGATGTCGTGCGGGGCTCCGCCCGCGATCTCGGCATCCCCCTCCAGGAGGGCGTGTACGTGGCCGTGCATGGCCCCTCGTACGAGACGCCCGCCGAGATCCGGATGCTCCGCACCCTGGGCGCGGACGCGGTCGGGATGTCCACCGTGCCGGAGGTGATCGCCGCGCGCGCGGCCGGGATCCGCTGCGTCGCGGTCTCCTGCCTGACCAACTACGCGGCCGGTGCCACGGAGCGACCCCTCGACCACCGGGAGGTGATGGAGACCGGCAGACGGGTCGGGGCCGATCTACGGCAGCTGGTTTCCACCTTCGTGGCGCGCATCGCGAGCTGAATGCCCGGGCCCCCGGGCGCGCGTTCGCTCCTCCGGGCGGCATGCGACGGTCGCCGGCTGGCCCCGCGCCCCCGTCGCGCTCGCAACGGGGGGTCCGGGACGCGATATTCCCTCTCCGTCGGCGGTCCGATCAGAAAGCGGTGTGCATGTCCAACGCGAGACACGATCCCGAGGGTTCTCCATCGGCGCGCCGCGACCCGATCGACGGGGGGGCCGCCCGGCGCATCGTGCCCCTCGGCGCGCGCAACGCGGGCATGGCCCTCGACCTCGACCACGTGCGGGCCCTGAGCGCCAACCGGTCGGCGATCGAGCGTCGGACCGCCACCCTGGGGACCCGCAGGAGCGTGAAGAAGGAGTGGCAGGCGGCGTGGCTGCTGCGCGCGGTGACCATGATCGACCTGACGACCTTGTCGGGCGACGACACGCCCGGTCGCGTCGCGAGACTGGCAGCCAAGGCGCGGCGCCCGATCCGCGACGACATCCTCGGGGCGCTCGGCGCCGGGGAGCTCGGCATTCGCGTCGCCTCGTTGTGCGTCTACCCGACGCTCGTGTCGGCGGCGCGCGAGGCGCTCGAGGGCTCCGGCATCCCGGTGTGCGCGGTGGCCGCCGGCTTCCCGGCCGGCCTGTCGCCGTTCGAGCAGCGCGTCGAGGAGATCCACCGGGCCGTCGGAGCGGGGGCGGACGAGATCGACATCGTGATCACGCGGCGCCACGCCCTGACGGGCGATTGGAGCGCGCTGTACGAGGAGGTGCGCGCATTCCGCGACGCATGCGGCGATGCGCACCTCAAGACGATCCTCGCCACCGGCGAGCTGGGCACCCTGCGCACCGTCGCGCGGGCGAGCTGGGTGTGCATGATGGCCGGGGCCGACTTCATCAAGACGTCGACGGGCAAGGAGAAGGTGAACGCGACGCTTCCGGTCGGGCTCGTGATGGCGCGGGCCATCCGGGAATACCGGGCGCTGACGGGGTACCGCGTGGGTCTCAAGCCCGCCGGCGGGATCGGGAAGGCGAAGCAGGCCCTGGAGTGGCTCGTGCTGGTGAAGGAGGAGCTGGGCGACGAGTGGCTGGACCGCGCCCGCTTCCGGTTCGGGGCGAGCTCGCTGCTGGCCGACATCGAGCGTCAGCTCGAGCACCGGGCCACGGGACGCTACTCGGCCTTCCACCGACACCCGCTGGCCTAGAGAAGCTCTTCAACAGGCTTCCAGACCGCGCGGATCCGGAGGGAGGGGAGCAGAGATGCCGAAGATCGGGGAGCTGTTCGACACGATGGAGTACGGTCCCGCGCCCGAGGTCGCGGATGAGGCGCGCGCCTGGCTGGAGCGCCGCGGGCACCGGTTCGGACACTTCATCGGGGGAGAGTGGGTGGACCCCTCGGAGGGCGAGCACTTCGACACGCTCAATCCCGCCACCGAGGAGGCGCTCGCCCGCGTGGCGCAGGGGAGCGTCGCGGACGTGGACGCGGCGGTGGTCGCGGCCCGCGAGGCGCAGCCCGCCTGGCACGAGCTCGGGGGACATGCACGCGCCCGCCATCTGTACGCGATCGCGCGTCACATCCAGAAACACTCGCGCCTGTTCGCCACGCTCGAGACGCTCGACAACGGGAAGCCCATCCGCGAGTCGAGGGACATCGACATCCCGCTCGTGACGAGGCATTTCTACCACCACGCGGGTTGGGCACAGCTCGTGGAGGCGGAGCTCGCCGGGTACGGACCGCTGGGGGTCGTGGGGCAGATCATCCCCTGGAACTTCCCGCTCCTCATGCTCGCCTGGAAGGTGGCGCCCGCCCTGGCGACCGGAAACGCGGTCGTGCTCAAGCCGGCCGAGTTCACCTCGCTGACCGCGCTCCGCTTCGCCGAGCTGTGCGCGGAGGTCGGGCTCCCGCCGGGCGTCGTGAACGTGGTGACCGGCGACGGGCGCACGGGAGCCGCGATCGTCGAGCACCCCGGCGTCGACAAGATCGCGTTCACGGGATCCACCGAGGTGGGCCGTCTCATCCGGCGGGCCACGGCGGGGAGCGGGAAGAAGATCTCGCTCGAGCTGGGCGGCAAGTCGCCCTTCGTTGTGTTCGACGACGCCGACCTGGACAGCGTCGTGGAGGGCGTCGTGGACGCCATCTGGTTCAACCAGGGCCAGGTGTGCTGCGCCGGGTCGAGGATCCTGGTCCACGAGGGGATCGGCGAACGGCTGGCGGAGAAGCTGAGGTCGCGGATGGAGAAGCTCCGCGCGGGCGATCCACTCGACAAGACGATCGACATCGGGGCGATCATCGCGCCGGTCCAGCTGGAGCGCATCCGGCGTCTGGTGGAGCGCGGACGCGAGGAGGGCGCGACGGTGTGGCAGCCCTCGTGGAGCGTGCCACGGGAGGGGTGGTTCTATCCGCCCACGCTGTGCACCGACGTGGCGCCGGCCGCCACGATCGCGCAGGAGGAGATCTTCGGCCCCGTCGTGGTCCACATGACCTTCCGAACGCCCGAGGAGGCCGTGGCGCTCGCCAACAACACCCGCTACGGCCTCGCCGCCAGCGTGTGGACGGAGAACGTCAACCTGGCTCTCGACATCGCGTCGCGGATCAAGGCCGGTACCGTGTGGATCAACTGCACGAACATGTTCGACGCCGCGTCCGGGTTCGGGGGGTATCGCGAGAGCGGGTTCGGCCGCGAGGGCGGGCGCGAGGGGCTGTGGGAGTACGTTCGGCGCCTCGACGGAGGTGGAGGTGTCGAGTGGGAGAACGCCGCCCCTCCGGCCTCATCGGCCGACGGGACGCCACCGCGCGGCGCGATCGACGGCGGCGATGACGTCGGGGCAGGCCGCCCACCGGCGATCGACCGCACCGCGAAGCTCTACATCGGGGGGCGTCAGGTGCGGCCGGATCAGGGCTACAGCCTCCCGATCCACGACGTCACCGGCCGGCCGCTCGAGGAGGTGGCGCGCGCCAACCGGAAGGATGTGCGGAATGCCGTGGAGGCGGCCCTCGCCTCGGGCTGGGCCGGCACGACCGCGCACCTTCGGGCGCAGATCCTCTACTACGTGGCCGAGAACCTCGCCGCGCGCCAGGAGGAGTTCGAGCACCGGCTGCACGCCCTCGTGGGCGTGTCCCCGGAGCGAGCCACCCGCGAGGTGGACGCCTCGATCGCCCGCCTGTTCACGTACGCGGCGTGGGCGGACAAATGGGACGGTGCCGTGCACCGGACCCCGTTCCGGAACGTCACGCTCGCCATGCCCGAGCCCCTCGGAGTGATCGCGGTCGCCAGCCCCGAGGCCCCCCCGCTCCTGGGGTTCATCTCCACGGTGATCCCACCGGTTGCGGTGGGGAACGCCGTGGTGGCGGTGGCCTCGGAGCGCTGGCCGCTGCTCGGCACCGATTTCTATCAGGTGCTGGACACGTCGGACGTCCCCGCCGGCGTGATCAACATCCTCACCGGCCTCAAGGACGAGCTGGTTCCCGTCCTCGCGAGCCACGACGCGGTGGACGGGATTTGGTACTTCGGGACCGCCGAGGGGAGCGCGGAGGTGGAGCGGCGCTCGGCGGACAACCTCAAGCAGACCTGGGTCGACCGGGGCCGGGATTGGTTCGACGGCGTGACGGGCGAAGGCCGCGAGTTCCTGCGGAGAGCGACTCAGGTCAAGAACATCTGGGTCCCCTACGGGGAGTAGGGGCGCGCGCGCCCCACCCTGACGCGGTGCTCGAGCGGGCCGTGCCCGCTCCCCAGCCCCGGGGCGGCCGAGATGGCGCGCCGCGTGTAGTCGATCCCCTCCTCGACCGCCGTCCACAGGTCCGTTCCAAGAGCCAGCCCCGCCGTGACGGCGGCCGACAGCGTGCAGCCGGTGCCGTGCGTGTGACGCGTGTCGATCCGAGCGTTCCGGAACTCGTGCCACTCGGCTCCGTCCCAGGCGAGGTCGAGGATCTCGGCGCCCGGCAGGTGTCCCCCCTTGAGGAGCACGGCTCCCGCCCCCAGATCGAGGAGCGCCCGGGCCGCCTCGCGCATGTCGGCCTCGCTCGAGATCGTCGTGCCGAGCAGGAGGCCGGCCTCCGGGAGGTTCGGCGTGACCAGCGTCGCGAGCGGGAGCAAGCGCTCGCGCAAGGCGGCCACCGCATCCTCTTCGAGCAGCCGGTCGCCGCTGGTCGACACCATCACCGGATCGACCACCAGGGGCGCCAGCCCCGCCTCGCGGATGGCGGCCGCGGCCGCGTCGACCCCCGCTTCGTCGCCCAGCATCCCCGTCTTGCTCGCCCCGGGGCGCAGATCGGCGCACACGGCCCGCACCTGCGCGGCGATCATGCCCGGGGCGAGAACCATCACCGCCGAAACGCCGCGGGTGTTCTGCGCCGTCACCGCGGTGATTGCCGACACCCCGAACACGCCGTACGCCTCGAACGTCTTGAGGTCCGCCTGGATGCCGGCGCCGCCGCCCGAGTCGCTTCCCGCGATCGTGAGCGCGATGGCCACCCTCCCGCCGCCCGGCGGGTCGCGGCGCCCGGACGCGCCGTCCGGCTGTCGAGAAAGGTTCATGAGCTACTCCGCTCGCGGGGCTCCGGGTCGCCGACTACACTGCCCCGATGCCGAGCCGATCCGAACGAAAGCTCTGGCGCTCGCTTCGCCGACGGAAGGGCCGAGACGCCACGGGTCTCTTTCTGGCGGAGGGGCCCCGTCTGCTCGAAGAGCTCGTGCGCGCGGCCCGCGGGATCGAGGCGGTCCTGCACACCCCCGACGCCGCGGACGACCCCGCGGTATGCGATCTGCTCCAACGCGCCGATCGGGAGGGGGCGCATGTGGAGACGGTGGAGCGCCGTGTGATCGAGGAGCTCGCCGACGCCGGGACCCCGCAGTCGGTCCTCGCGATCGCGCCGATCCCGGCGTGGGGCTGGGGCGACGTGCCGTCCGGTCCACTCCTCCTGCTCGATGGGGTGCAGGATCCGGGAAACGCGGGCGGGCTGCTGCGCACGGCCGCCGCCCTCGGGGCCGCGGGTGTCGTGTCGTTGCCGGGCTCGGCCGATCCCTGGGGCCCGAAAGCCGTGCGCGCCTCGGCCGGGGCGGGATTGCGCCGGCCGGTGTTCCAGGCGGACAGGGCGTCGACCGTGGCCGAGCTCGCACGGCGCCGGATCCCGTTGTGGGTGGCCGACGCGTCGGGCGCCGCCCTTTCGCGCAGCGCCGGTCCGGTCGATCGTGTGGCCATCGCCCTCGGGAGCGAGGCCCACGGCGTGTCTCGCGAGCTGCGGGACGCCGCGGAGCGCTCGGTTGCGATTGCGATGTGGGGGGGTGCCGAGTCGCTCAACGTGGCGGCGGCGGGCGCCATCCTGCTCGACCGGCTGCTGGGTCCGGGTGTGGAAACGGGGTAGGTCTCCGGCGGGTCCCGCGGTGGGATCGGGGGGCCGGGCGGGGAGGGGCGAATGAGCGATCCGATCTTCATCGCGTGGGCGGCGTTTCTCGGAGCCGTGATCGGCTCGTTCCTGAACGTGTGCATCGCGCGGCTGCCGCTCGGCGAGAGCGTCGTGGCGCCGCGCAGCCGCTGCCCCGCCTGCGGGCAGATGATCGCCTGGTACGACAACATCCCGCTCGTGTCGTGGATCCTGCTCCGGGCCCGCTGCCGGCATTGCAAGGGGCGGATCTCGTGGCACTACCCGGCCGTCGAGCTGGCCACCATGCTGATCTGGGTCGGCATGGCCCTCGCGTACGGTCCCACGCCGCTCGGGCTCGTGGGCGCGATCCTGTTCTCGCTCCTGCTCGCCATCGCGCTCACCGATGCGCGGCACTACATCATCCCCGATCCGCTCTCGGTGGGAGGGCTCGCGGCGGGTCTCGCCGCCTCGTTCTTCCCGGGATCACCCACCCCCTTCATGTCGCTGAGCGGCGCGGCGCTCGGCTTCTCGATCCTGTTCGGGGTCGGGTGGCTGGGCGAGCGGGCGTTCAAGAAGCCCGCCATGGGCGGCGGCGACATGAAGATGATGGCCATGATCGGGGCCTTTCTGGGTCCGCTGGGCGCCATGCTGACCATCTTCCTCGGAGCGCTCGCGGGGTCGGTGATCTTCGGGCCGATCTCGCTCAAGACCGGCAAGCTGGTCCCGTTCGGCGTGTTTCTCGCGTTGGGGGCCGCCGTGACCTTCCTGTTCGGCGACGCGCTCATCGACTGGTACGTCGCAATGCTGGCGGCCTGAGCGCCGCGACCGGCGGTCGCGCGCGTCAGTCGAAGCGCCCCGCCGAGAATGGGGCCAACTCGACGAGCAGCGCGTCCTCCGGATCGCTGCGCAGGGCCGCCGCCACCACGAGCCCCGCCGCACGTGGCGCGATCAGAATGCCGTTGCGCGCGTATCCGGTCGCGTAGTGCAGACCGGCCACCGCGGGGTCGGGCCCGAGGATCGGCAGGCCGTCGGGCGTGAACGGACGCAGCCCTGCCCACGTCTCGACCACCGAGGTATCCGCGATCCCCGGGAGCCAGGCCAGGACGCGGTCGCGGATGGCCTCGATGCCGTCGTCGGTCGGGCGCTCCGCGTAGCCGGCCTCCTCCATGGTGCTCCCCACCACCGCGCTCCCGTCGGCCCGCGGTAGCGCGTAGCAACCGGCGTGGTCCGCCACCTGGCGCGGCAGGACGGGCTCGAGACCCCGGACCCGCATCATCTGACCGCGCACGGGACGCAGGCGCGGGGCGCCCCCGTCCGCGAGGCCGCCGATGCGGTCCACCCACGCCCCCGCGGCCACGAACACGAGGTCGGCGGGCAGGGCGACGCCGTGCTCGAGCGCGACCCCGCCCAGGGCATCTCCCCGCCGCTCGACCTCGACGACGCGATCGCGCCGGATCTCCACACCCGCGGCCGCCACACAACGCTCGAGCGCGGGCGCCAGCGCCTGGGCGTCGACCGATGCCTCATCCGGCAGCCACAGGACGGAATCCACGCGCCCGAGCCCCGGCACCAGGGCGTGCCCCGCGTCGGCGTCCCGCACCTCCGCGGCGAGACCGTGCGCCCGATACCGTTCGGTGGCCCGCTCCGCGGCGGCTGTCCGTGCGGGGTCGAGGTTCGCGATCACGAGCCCGTCCTCGCGGAAATCGACCGCACGCCCGGAGGCGCGCTCCACGGCGCGCACGAAGTCGCCGTACCCCCGCCGGCCGTCGCGCAGGAGCGGGAACAGCGGGTCCGCGGGATCCGTCTCGAACTGCGGAGCGAGGATCCCTCCCGCGGCGCCCGTCGCGCCACCCAGCGCGGCCCGCGGCTCGACCACCGTGGTCCGCACCTCGGCTCGCGCGAGCTCCAGCGCCACGGTCAGCCCGGCGACCCCGCCCCCGACGACCACCGCATCGGGCCCGACGTTCATGGGTCCTCCCCGGCTCCGTCCTCGTCACCGGGATCGCTGAAAACGCGCCGCAGCCGGGCACGCGTGACCGCCGTCTCGCTGGCGCGCAGGATGTCGATCCGGATCCCGACGCACTCCACCGTCTCGCCGGCGTCGGGCACCCGCCCGAGCTCCTCCAGGAGGTACCCGTTGAGCGTCCGGTGCTCGAGGATCGGGAACGCCGTGTTGAAGAAGTGGTTGATCTCGCGGAGATCGGCGCTCCCGTGCACGAAGATCTCGTTGCGGCTGATCCTGACGATGGGCTCCTCGGGCTCATCGGTCTCGTCCACGATCTCGCCCACCAGCTCCTCGAGAATGTCCTCGAGGGTGGCGAGACCGTCGATGCCGCCGTGCTCGTCGACGACGAGCGCCATGTGGATCCGCCGCGTGCGGAATTGCTCGAGGAGCCTGATCAGCGGGATCGACTCCGGCACGAACAGCGGCTCGCGGGCCAGCTCGGAGAGAGGCACGTCGCGCTGGCCGGAGAGCAACGCCTGGTAGGCGTCACGCAGGTACAGCACCCCCGTCACCTCGTCCAGCGACTCGCCGTAGATGGGGATGCGGCTGAAGCGCACCTCGCTCAGGATCGGTGCGACGTCGGACAGCGCGAGCGAGTCCTCCCAGGCGAAGATCTCCACCCTCGGGGTCATGATCTCCCACGCGCGGCGCCGGTCCAGCATGAACGCGCGCTCGATGATCTGGCGCTCGTGCTCCTCGATTTCCCCCGACTGGTGCCCCATGCGGGTCATGGTGCGGATCTCCCGCTCGGTGACCCTCGGCACCGAGCTCGCCCGGGCGGGGAGGATCGACGTGACCAGGTACTCGAGCGGCACCACGAGCGGGATCAGGAGGCGTCCGAGGGCGCGGAGGACGGGCGCCGAGAGGAGCGACAGGCGGACGGCGTTGCGCGCCGCGAAGCTTTTCGGGGTGATCTCCCCGAAGAACAGCACCAGCAGCGTCATGACCCCCGTCGCCACGCCCACTCCCGCCGACCCCATGGCACGCGTCGCGGCGTAGGTGGCCACCGACGCCGCCCCGATGTTGGCGACGTTGTTCCCGATGAGGATCGTGATGAGAACCCGCTCGGGCTCGCGCTTGAGCTCCGCCAGCGCGCGCGCCCCCACCCGCTCCTCCTCGACCAGCGCCCGCACCCTGACTTCGCCGAGCGAGAACAGGGCGATCTCGGAGCCTGAGAAGAACGCCGACAGAACGAGCAGCACTACCAGAAGCGCGATCGTGCCGATCACGCGGGCCTCGGGCGGCTACTTCCAGGGTCGTCCACTGCGGCGGGTCGTCCGGATCTCCGGTGCGGGTGCCCCTACCAGGACCGGCTGTGCTCGATCAGCCGGGCCACGATGTCGTCGGCGTTCTGGCCCTCCGCCTCGGCCTCGAACCCCGGAACGACGCGGTGTCGCAGGACGTCGGGCGCGACGTCGCGCACATCGTCGAAGTTCGGCACGGGGCGGCCGTTGAGCGCGGCGCGGGCCTTGGCGGCCAGGACGGTGTGCTGCGAGGCGCGCGGCCCGGCGCCCCAGCTCACCATGCGCCGCACGAAGTCGGGCGCCGAGTCGTCCGCCGGGCGCGTGGCCCGCGCGAGGTGGACGGCGTACTCGACAACCGACGGGGGCGCCGGGATGCGCCGCACGAGGCCCTGGAAGTCGAGCAGCTCGTCGGCCGTGACGACGGACTGGACGTCGGCCGGCGGACCCGACGAGGTCATGTCGGCGACCTGGATCTCCTCGGCCAGGGACGGATAGGTGATGCGGAGCTCGAACATGAAGCGGTCGAGCTGCGCTTCGGGCAGGGGATACGTACCCTCCTGCTCGATCGGGTTCTGCGTCGCCAGGACGAAGAACGGCCGCGCCAGCCGGAACGTATCGCTGCCGATCGTCACCTCGCCCTCCTGCATGGCCTGCAGGAGCGCCGCCTGCGTCTTGGGAGGGGTCCGGTTGATCTCGTCCGCCAGGATCACGTTTGCGAAGATCGGGCCCTTGACGAACACGAAGCGCCGCCGACCCGTCTGGTGGTCCTCCTCCAGCACCTCGGTGCCGGTGATGTCGGAGGGCATGAGGTCGGGCGTGAACTGGATGCGGTTGAAGTCCAGGTGCAGCGCGTCGGCCAGCGTCGACACGAGCAGTGTCTTGGCCAGCCCCGGGACGCCGACGAGCAGGGCGTGGCCGTCGGCCAGGAGCGTGATCAGGAGCCGCTCGACGACTCCGTGTTGACCCACGATGCGGCGCGCCACCTGGCCCTCGATCGTTCCCCGCAGCGTCGCGAGGCGCTCGAGAAGCTCGACATCGGATGACTCGATTCTGCGGCCGGCCTCCAACGTCACCGCCTTTGGCCGTCAGCGGGCAGACTCGAGAGCGATTGATGTGACATTGGCGTGACGGGCCGGCGGCCGGCGAGGGTCATCGGAAGGCTCGGTTCGTGTCGGCAGGAAGCTAGGCGTTTTCTGCGTACCGTCAAGCGAAACCGGGCTTGCGAAATTTTTCACAAGCGGGTATCATCGCCTCGCCACGGCGGCAGGAGAGCCATCCATGCGCGAGCCCCCCCGACATTCCCCGGCGAGCCCCGACTACGGGGAGCTGGCGGGTCTCGGGCTCACGATCGGTGTGGCCACCGCGCTGTTCGCGTGGGGCGGGAACTGGCTCGACGACCGGCTCGGCACGTCGCCGTTGTTCGTGTTGCTCGGCGCCTTTCTGGGCTTCGGGGGCGGCTTCTACAGCATGTACGCCCGTCTCGTGATGAAGCCCCGCGAGGGGGACCAACCGGATGATGCGAAACAGACACGAGACCGCGAGTGAGTGACGCGGCCCGCTCCGGGGGGACTCGCTCCATCTCCCTGGTCTACGCGCTCGCCACGCTGGGCGCCGTGGCGCTGGGGGTCGTCGCCTTCGGCGGGGGCTCGGAGCGCACGTGGGGCATGTTCTCGGCATGGCTCATCCAGGCCGTCGCGTTCTGGCGGCTGGGAACGGCGCTTGGGACGGGCTCGAACGCGTTCGGCCCCTGGGTGGGGGGCGTCGCCGCGAGAGCCGGCGGTCTGATCGTGACGGGCGCCCCTGCGCTGATGGGGATCTGGAGTTCGGAGGTACCCGTGGCGTACGGGCTCACGACGCTGATGCTGTTGCTGGCGGAGGCCGGGTGGCTCGCCGTGCGGGGACCGGGCGGATCACGCCCCGGCCGCGCCCGCGGGAACCGGATCGAGAGGACGCACTCGACGGGATGATGGCGGAAGCGTACGGGGCGATCGGCGCCCGGCTCGGCGTGGATTGGTCCACCCTGCAGGCGCATGTCGACACGGTGGCGCAGCAGGCGGCCGGTCAGGCGGGACACGGGGAGGAGTGGAGCACGGACGTGATGCTCCACCACATCGTCGATGCCCGGGAGCTCGACCTCGGCTTCGGTCCCGTACAGCTGCCCGAGCTGCCCACGATCCACGTCGGGGGCATCGCGATCGACCTGTCGATCACCAAGCACGTGTTCTGGATGATCGTGGCCACGATCCTCACGGTGGTGACCATGTGGGCCGCGGCGCGCGCGGCCCGCCGTCTGGACCAGGGGGAAGAGGCGCCGGGTGGCATCCTCGGGGCGATGGAGGCCTTCTACCTGTTCCTGCGGGACGAGGTCGTAATGGCGAACATCGGGCGCGGTGGCGAGGGCTTCGTACCCCTCGTGATCACGTTCTTCTTCTTCATCCTGTACTCGAACCTGCTCGGGCTCGTCCCGTTCGGCGCCACCGCCACCGGAAACATCTCGGTGACCGCGGGCCTCGCGCTGCTCGCGCTGGTGGTCATCGAGCTCGCCGGCTTCCGGGCGCTCGGGCCACGCGGATACATGAGCACGATCTTCTATCTGCCGCCGGGACTTCCCGGGTGGCTCAAGCCGATCATGCTCGTGATCATGACGCCGGTGGAGCTGATCGGGAAGCTGGCGAAGCCGTTCGCGCTCGCCGTGCGTCTGTTCGCGAACATGACGGCGGGTCATTTCGTGCTGCTCGCGCTCATCGGGCTCATCCTCACGTACGGCGGATGGAGCCACGCCTCGGGTCTCGTGACGATCGTCGGGGCCGTGGCGCTGGGCCTGTTCGTGATGTTCCTGGAGATCTTCGTGGCATTCCTCCAGGCGTACATCTTCGCGATGCTGACGGCAGTGTTCATCGGGCTGATCCGCCACCATGCGCATTAGAGGCCCGTCAGGGAGTCGGTGGGTGGCGCGCACGGTCTCGCGTGAGCGGGACGTAACCAGAAACGCAGGGAGTGAGCTCCATGCTGAACATGTTGACGATGTTGCTGCAGGCCAGCGGGATGAGCGGCGATGTGGGGGCGGGGCTCTCCGTCGTGGGCGCGGGTCTGGTCGTCCTCGGCGCGGGGATCGGGATCGGTCGTATCGGGGGAGACATGACCGAGGCCATGGCCCGTCAGCCCGAGGCCGGCGCGAACATCCAGACGGCCGCCATCATCCTCGCCGCGCTGATCGAGGGTGCCGCGCTGTTCGGCCTCGTGATCGCCGGCTTCATCAAGTAGCCGTGCTCGATCGGGCCGCCTTCGCGGCGGGGGTCGGAGTGGCCTTGTCGCTGTCGCACCCGGTGGTGGCGCGGGCCCAGGAGCTGGTGGCCGAGGAGGGCGGCCGGGGCGGCATCTTCTCGGTCGAGCCGGGGCTCCTCGTATGGACGTGGTTCCTGTTCCTCCTCACGCTCGGAATCCTCGCCTGGAAGGTGTTCCCGGCGATCTCCGGTGGACTGGAAGAGCGGAACCGGAAGATCCAGAGCGCGATCGACGAGGCCCGGGCGGCCCGCGAGGAGGCCCAGCGCCTGCGCGCCGAGCGGGAGAAAGCGCTCGAGACGGCCCGCGGCGAGGCCCAGGCCATGATCGACAAGGCCCGCGCCGCGGCGGAGGGCGTCAGGAAGGAGCTCCTGGCCGAGACGCGCCACCAGCAGGAGGCCCTCCTGTCCGACGCGCGGCGCGAGATCGACCAGGAGCGACAGAAGTTGCGCGAGGAGATCCGGCGGGACGCGGTCGAGATCTCGCTCGCGGCGGCCGAGCGCCTCATCCGCAAGCGGCTGGACGCCGAGGACAACCGGCGGCTGGTCGGAGAGTACCTGTCGGAGCTGTGACGTGAGCGCCTCCGCCGTGGCCCGCAACTACGCGGCCGCCCTGTTCGAGCTCGCGGGTCGGGATGGCAGCGAAACGCGCTTCGGAGAGCTCGTCGGCGAGATCGCCGGGCTGTACGGGACCGACGCCTCGTTCCGCCGCTTCCTCGATGCACCGAGCGTGTCGCTCGAGGAGAAAAAGCAGGTCATCCGCGAGGCGTTCGAGGCGCGCGCGCCCGAGCCGTTCGTGCGCTTCCTGCTCGTGGTGCTCGACCGGCGGCGACACCACGTGCTTCCGGGCATCGCGGCGGCCTACCGAGACCTGCTCGACGAGAGGGCCGGTCGCGTGCGGGCCACCGTCACGCTGCCGTTCGACAGCGGCGAGGAGGTGAAGGCGGAGATCGTCGGGACGCTCGAGCGCCTCCTCGAGCGCGAGGTGGTGCCCGAGTTCCACACGGACGCGCGGATCCTGGGTGGGGTGATCGTCCGTGTGGGCGACCAGTTGCTGGATGCGTCGGTGCGCCGGCAGGCCGAAGGGCTCAGACGCGAGCTCCTCTGACCGACGACCGTTTTCGAACCGAGTGGCGAACGCCGAAACGAGACAGCGATGACCAGTTCCGAAGGCACGCTCCGGGCGAGCGAGATCAAGAAGGCTCTGCTCGAGCAGATCGACCGATACGAGGACGAGCTCAAGGTCGAGGAGGTCGGCGAGGTCCTCGAGGTGAAGGACGGGGTGGCCCGCATCTGGGGCCTCTCCTCGTGCGTCGCCAACGAGATGCTGGAGATCACCTCGAGCGACACGGGCGAGGCCGTCATCGGTCTCGCGCTCAACCTCGAAGAGGACAACATCGGCGCCGTCATTCTCGGCGACTACCTCAAGCTCAAGGAAGGCGACCCGGTGCGACGCACGGGTCGGGTGCTGTCCGTCCCCGTCGGTCCGGCGGTGCTCGGGCGCGTTGTCGACACGCTGGGCAAGCCGATCGACGGCCGCGGGCCGATCGACTCGGTGAAGTTCATGAAGGTCGATCGCAAGGCGCCGGGGATCGTCTACCGGCAGCCGGTGAAGCAGCCGCTCCAGACCGGTCTCAAGGCGATCGACTCGATGATCCCGATCGGACGGGGGCAGCGCGAGCTGATCATCGGCGATCGCGGCACCGGGAAGACCGCCGTGGCGATCGATGCCATCATCAACCAGCGTGGTCTGGATGTGATCTGCGTCTACTGCGCGATCGGTCAGAAGGGCTCCACCGTGGCCGGCATCGTCGAGAAGCTCCGCGAGGAAGGGGCGCTCCAATACACCGTCGTGGTGGCGGCCAACGCCTCCGATCCGGCGCCCATGCAGTTCATGGCGCCTTACGCGGCCTGCGCGATCGGGGAGTACTTCATGTACGAAGAGGGCAAGGACGTGCTCGTCGTGTACGACGACCTCTCCAAGCAGGCCGATTCGTACCGGGAGGCATCCCTCATCCTCAGACGCCCGCCAGGGCGCGAGGCGTATCCGGGCGACGTGTTCTATCTGCATTCCCGGCTGCTCGAACGGGCCGCCAAGATCAGCGACGACCCGGCCGCCGTGGAGGGGCACCCGGACATCGCGGTGGCGGGAGGCTCGCTCACCGCGCTTCCGATCGTCCAGACGCAGGCCGGAGACGTGTCCGCCTACATTCCGACGAACGTCATCTCGATCACCGATGGGCAGATCTTCCTCGAGACCGACCTGTTCTACTCGGGCGTGCGTCCGGCGGTGAACGTGGGGATCTCGGTTTCCCGCGTGGGTGGAAACGCTCAGGTCAAGGCCATGCGCCAGGTCGCCGGCCGCCTGCGGCTCGACCTCGCCCAGTTCCGCGAGCTCGAGGCGTTCGCCCAGTTCGGGACCGAGCTCGACGCGGCCACGCAGCGCCAGCTCGACCGAGGCGAGCGCATCGTCGAGATCCTCAAGCAGGGGCAGTACGACCCGATGCCCGTGGAAGAGCAGGTCATGGTGATCTTCGCCGCTACGCAGGGATACCTCGACGACCTTGAGGTGTCGAGGATCCGTGGCTGGGAGAAAGGGTTCCTCGAGTTCATGCGCTCGCAGGAGCCCGAGGTGGGTCGGGCGATCCGCGCGGAGCAGGTGATCTCCGACGAGACCGACGCCGCGCTCCGGAAGGCGCTCGAGTTCTATGCCGGGGTGTTCCGCGGCGACGGTGGGAGGGCGGAGCAGGAGACGCCCGCGGTCGCGGCAGCGGCGAGCGCGTGACCCTCGCCGCGAGATGGGAACGAGGCTGAGCCATGGCCAAGGCGCGAGACATCTACCGGCGGATGAAGTCCGTCGACAACACGCGCAAGATCACGCGCACGATGGAGATGGTGTCGACCGCCAAGCTCCGTCAGGCGCAGAAGCGCGTGATCCAGGCGCGGCCGTACTCGGCCGAGCTGGCGGATGTCATCTCGCGACTGGCGACGCCGGAGCTCGCCGAGCTGCAGCCGCTGCTCCGGCAGCCCGACCGGATCCGGCGCGCCGCGGTGGTGTTGCTGACCAGCAACCGGGGGCTGTGCGGATCGTTCAACGCCAACCTCATCCGCATCGCGCACGGCCGGATCCAGGCGCTCGAGGAGGCGGGGGCGGAGGTCGAGTTCCACGTGTACGGCAACAAGGGGATCTCGTACTTCCGCTTCCGCGGCGTCGACATGGCAGTGACACGCAACGACCTGTCCGACCGCCCGGAGGTGGCGGACGCCGACGACGTGATCGGCGATGTGGCGCGGCGCTTCGTGGCGGGAGAGCTCGACGCGGCGTACCTGATCCACGCGGAGTTCCGCAACATGGTGAGCACACCCGCAATCGCGCGTCGGATCGTCCCCGTCTCGGTGGGCGAGGAGCGGGGACCCCAGCCCTACTACATTCTGGATCCGTCCGCGGAGGAGATCCTCTCCCGGCTCCTGCCCCTGTACGTGACGAACTCCACGTTCAGCGCGATGCTGGAGACCGCCGCCGCCGAGCAGGCGGCGCGCCGGACGGCGATGAAGAACGCGACGGACAACGCGGAAGAGTTCCTGAACGACCTGCGGCGCACGTACAACCGGGCACGGCAGGCGGAGATCACGAACCAGATCGCCGAGATCATCGGCGGGGCCGACGCCCTCGACGGCTGACGCCGTCGCGGGACGGAGCCGGCGCTCGAGGCGCCGGCTCCGGGCCGCACGCGATCGCGAGGAGAGCATGGCGCAGTCCAACGGACACACGGTCGGCAAGGTGGTCCAGGTCATCGGACCGGTCATCGACGCGCAGTTCCCGCCACAGGATCTCCCGGAGATCTACAACGCCCTCGAGCTCGAATGGGTCGACGACGAAGGGACCCGGAACCGCCTCGTGTGCGAGGTCGCGCAGCACATCGGGCGAAACCAGGTGCGGGCCGTCGCGATGGACTCCACAGACGGCGTGCGGCGCGGGCTCGACGTGCTCGACACCGGCCAGGCGATCACCACGCCGGTGGGGGATGCGGTGCTGGGTCGGATCCTGAACGTACTCGGCGAGCCCGTCGATGAGATGGGCCCGGTGGAGGCGAAGGAGCGCTGGCCCATCCACCGCCCGCCGCCGACTCTCGAGCAACTTCAGCCCAAGACCGAGCTGTTCGAGACGGGGATCAAGGTCATCGATCTCATCGCCCCGTACGTCAAGGGCGGCAAGACCGGTCTGTTCGGCGGCGCGGGCGTGGGCAAGACCGTCATCATCATGGAGCTCATCCACAACATCGCGCAGGAGCACGGAGGAAAATCGGTGTTCTGTGGCGTCGGCGAACGCACGCGCGAGGGCAACGACCTGTGGCTCGAGATGAAGGAGTCCGGGGTGCTCGACGCCACCGCCCTCATCTACGGGCAGATGAACGAGCCACCAGGCGCGCGTCTGCGGGTAGGGCTCACCGGTCTCACCGTGGCGGAGTATTTCCGCGATGTGGAGGGTCAGGACGTCCTCCTGTTCATCGACAACATCTTCCGATTCAGCCAGGCCGGCTCGGAGGTGTCGGCCCTCCTCGGTCGCATGCCGAGCGCGGTGGGGTACCAGCCGACACTGGCGACCGAGATGGGCAACCTCCAGGAGCGCATCACGTCGACCACCAGGGGGTCGATCACGTCGGTCCAGGCCATCTACGTGCCGGCCGACGACCTCACCGACCCGGCCCCGGCCGCCGCCTTCACCCATCTCGACTCGACCACCGTGCTGTCGCGTCAGATCGCCGAGCTCGGGATCTACCCGGCGGTGGACCCGCTCGATTCGACGAGCCGTATCCTCGACGCGCAGTACCTCGGCGATCGGCACTACCGGGTGGCGACGCGGGTGCAGGAGATCCTCCAGCGCTACAAGGACCTGCAGGACATCATCGCGATCCTCGGGATGGACGAGCTCTCCGAGGAGGACAAGATCATCGTGAACCGCGCCCGCCGCATCCAGCGCTTCCTGTCGCAGCCGTTCTTCGTGGCCGAGCAGTTCACGGGAATCTCGGGCCGCTATGTACCCCTCGAGACCACGATCGAGTCGTTCGAGCGGGTCGTCGAAGGTGAGTTCGATCACTTGCCGGAGCAGGCCTTCTACATGGTCGGCGGGATCGAGGAGGCGGTCGAACAGGCGAAGCGGCTCGAGGACGAGGCCGCGTGAGCGCGGATACCCGTGAACGGTCGGTGGCCTCGGCGCCCGGCGACCGCGATGGCCCCTGGGACGACATGCCGGCCCCCGGCGGGTTGAGCCCCTCCCGCCGCCTGCGCGTGCGGCTGATCTCGCCCACCGCGTCGGCCTTCGAGGGCGAGGCGACCTCGCTGGTCGTCCCCGCGCACGACGGCCAGGTGGGCATCCTGTTCGGCCACGCTCCGATGGTCGTCCTGCTCGGCTCGGGGGAGCTGCGCATCACCACGCTGGACGGCGAGTCCCGCTTCCGCGTGTCGCGCGGCTTCCTCCAGGTGGTGGACAACGAGGTGTCGATCCTCGCGGAAGAGGTCGAGACGCTCTAGGCTAGGCGGTGGTCCACGGGACCGTCGGGTCCGGGCGGCACGCCGGTTGCCGGACGGGGGGTCTACGACGCGACCCGCGTCTCCAGCACGGGAGGTGGTGATGAAGAAGGGAGCACTGGTGTCGGCGCTGCTCGGCGGGTTCCTGTTCTGCCTGCCGTCCGGCGCCGCCGGACAGGCGCTGTTCGGAGCCGAGGCCCTGTTCGGCACGGACACGGACTTCGGCCTCGGGGGGCGGGTCCACCTCGACCTCGGCACGACCGCCCCGCTCGAGTTCCAGGGCGGCTTCGACCTGTTCTTCCCGGACGGTCCGGCGGACTACTGGGAGATCAACGCCAATCTGTGGTACGACATCCCGAACTCGGGCGGCTCGAGCGCGCTCCCCTACCTGGGCGGCGGGCTGAACATCGGGCACACCAGCGAGGGTGAGGGGTTCGACAACACCGATCTGGGGGTCAACCTCGGCGGCGGCGTCAAGTTCGGGTTCACGAACACGATCCCGTTCCTCGAGGCCCGCGTCACCCTGGGCGGCGTGGAGCAGTTCATCATCGGCGGCGGCGTGCTGTTCGGAGGGTGACGCCGCGGTCGTTCCGGGCTCGTCCCGACGGCGACGCGAGCCCTCCCGGGGGCTCCAAAAACGGCCGGCGGAGGGTGTTGACGGGTACCCCCCCGCCCGCTACGTTATTCGGCCTCCCTGCCAACGGCCCCCGGGCTCAGCGGTGGGGCGCTTTTTGACAATCAGGTAGTGGAATCGAGTGCTGGGCGCCGAGTGCGTCTGAGGTGCTTGAGCCGTCATCGAAGATGGATCAAGCGAGTAAGGGCACAGGGTGAATGCCTAGGCACGGACCGGCGAAGAAGGACGTGGCAAGCTGCGATAAGCCAGGGGGAGCTGCAAGCAAGCGTTGATCCCTGGATTTCCGAATGGGGAAACCCGGCCGGGGTGATGCCCGGTCATCCCACGGCTGAATCCATAGGCCGTGGGAAGCGAACCGAGGGAACTGAAACATCTCAGTACCTCGAGGAAGAGAAAACAACCGTGATTCCCTCAGTAGCGGCGAGCGAACGGGGAAGAGCCCAAACCACGAAGGTGCCAAGGCGGCAGCCGTTGCTTTCGTGGGGTAGCAGGGATGGTTCGTGGGAGTCTGCCGACTCCCGGAGTCAGCGTCGCGGTGAGTCGAATCCGGATGGAAAGCCAAGCCACAGAGGGTGACAGCCCCGTAGGCGAAGCCGACGACACGAGCTCGGAACCGTTTCCTGAGTAGGTCGGGACACGAGAAATCCCGATCGAATCCGGCGGGACCACCCGCCAAGGCTAAATACGAGTCCGTGACCGATAGTGAACTAGTACCGTGAGGGAAAGGTGAAAAGTACGCCGGGAGGCGGGTGAAACAGATCCTGAAACCGTGTGCCTACAAGCGGTGGGAGCCTGGATTCTTTCTTCGGAAGGGTGTTCGGGTGACCGCGTGCCTTTTGCATTATGATCCGGCGAGTTTGTCCTCACTAGCGAGGTTAAGCCGTTCAGCGGCGGAGCCGAAGCGAAAGCGAGTCTTAAACGGGCGAGCAGTTGGTGGGGCAAGACCCGAAACCAGAGTGATCTATCCATGGCCAGGCTGAAGCGAGGGTAATGCCTCGTGGAGGGCCGAACCGTTGTGGGTTGAAAACCGCTCGGATGAGCTGTGGATAGGGGTGAAAGGCCAATCAAACCTGGAGATAGCTGGTTCTCCCCGAAAGATATTTTGGTATCGCCTCTGAGTGTAGACTGCGGGAGGTAGAGCACTGGAAGGGCTAGGGTCCCAAACAGGATACCAACCCCTACCAAACTCCGAATGCCCGTCAGTTGGTCTCAGGGAGGCAGTGCGCGGGCGATAATGTTCGTGCGCGAGAGGGAAAGAACCCAGACCTTCAGCTAAGGTCCCCAAGTGCTAGCTAAGTGACAAAGGATGTGGATTTGCGGAGACAACTGGGAGGTTGGCTTAGAAGCAGCCATCCTTGAAAGAGTGCGTAATAGCTCACCAGTCAAGCGGGTCTGCGCCGATAATGGTCGGGACTCAAGCTAGCCACCGAAGCTAAGGCTGTGGGCGGCTCTACGGAATCGTCCATGGGGTAGGGGAGCGTTGCCTGGGCATCGAAGCGGGACCGGAAGGCCTCCCGTGGAGCGCAGGCAAGTGAGAATGCCGGAATGAGTACGCGAGAAACAGGGTGAGAACCCCTGTCGCCGTAAGCCCGAGGTTTCCTGAGCCATGTCGATCAGCTCAGGGTTAGTCGGCCCCTAAGGTGAGGCCGAAAGGCGTAGCCGATGGGAAACGGGTCAACATTCCCGTACCGCACGTAGCGCGTTCGAGCTCGCGGAGGGACGCAGAGGTGAAAGGTCCGTCAGCGATTGGATGCTGATGCAAGGAAGTAGGCGTTTCCGGGTAGGCAAATCCGCCCGGTGAAGCCGAGATCCGATGCCGAAGAGGTCTTCGGACCTCGTCAAGGGACCGTAATCGAACTGCCAAGAAAAGCTTCGCGAGCGAGTACTGCGTGCGACCGTACCGTAAACCGACACAGGTGGGCGAGGCGAGTAGCCTCAGGCGCTCGAGTGATTCTTGGTCAAGGAACTCGGCAAAATGTCCCCGTAACTTCGGGAGAAGGGGAGCCCGTAGTAGGTGAAGTCCTTCGCGGACGGAGCCGAGGCGGGCCGCAGAGAATCGGCCCAAGCGACTGTTTAGTAAAAACACAGGTGTCTGCGAAGTCGTCAAGACGACGTATAGGCACTGACGCCTGCCCGGTGCCGGAAGGTTAAATGGAAGGGTTAGCTTCGGCGAAGCTCTGAAATGAAGCCCCGGTAAACGGCGGCCGTAACTATAACGGTCCTAAGGTAGCGAAATTCCTTGTCGGGTAAGTTCCGACCTGCACGAATGGCGTAACGACTTGGGCACTGTCTCGACCAAGAGCTCGGCGAAATTGGAGTATCGGTGAGGATACCGATTACCCGCAGCAGGACAAAAAGACCCCGTGCACCTTTACTATACCCTGATATTGGGTTTGGGCACCGTCTGTGTAGAATAGGTGGGAGACTGTGAAGCGGGATCGCCAGGTCTCGTGGAGTCATCGGTGAAATACCACCCTTGCGATGTCTAGATTCTAACCCGGGACCGTACAGCCGGTCCGGGAACAGTGTCAGGCGGGTAGTTTGACTGGGGCGGTCGCCTCCCAAAGAGTAACGGAGGCGCGCAAAGGTTCCCTCAGCGCGGTTGGCAATCGCGCGTTGAGCGTAAAGGCATAAGGGAGCTTGACTGCGAGACGGACACGTCGAGCAGGTGCGAAAGCAGGCCTTAGTGATCCGGCGGTTCTGTGTGGAAAGGCCGTCGCTCAACGGATAAAAGGTACGCCGGGGATAACAGGCTTATCGCCCCCGAGAGTTCACATCGACGGGGCGGTTTGGCACCTCGATGTCGGCTTGTCGCATCCTGGGGCCGGAGAAGGTCCCAAGGGTCGGGCTGTTCGCCCGTTAAAGCGGCACGTGAGCTGGGTTTAGAACGTCGTGAGACAGTTCGGTCTGTATCCGCTGTGGGCGTTGGAGATTTGAGGAGAGCCGCTCCTAGTACGAGAGGACCGGAGTGGAGTGACCGCTGGTGTACCTGTTGTCCCGCCAGGGGCACCGCAGGGTAGCTATGTCGCGAAGGGATAACCGCTGAAAGCATCTAAGTGGGAAGCCCACTCCAAGATGAGATCTCCCGCACCGTAAGGTGCCTGAAGGACCGCAGGAGACGACTGCGTCGATAGGCGGCAGGTGTAAGGCGTGCGAACGCTTCAGCCGAGCCGTACTAATCGTCCGTGAGGCTTGATCCTCTTTCTATACGTCTTGTGAGCATCTCGACGCACCCGCTCACGCTCGATTCCGCTGCCTGATTCACATACATCCGCGTCGAAGAGCTGGAACGCGCCGCGGAGAGGCAAACGCCGGTGGCTTTCGCGAGGGGGATACACCTGGTCCCATCCCGAACCCAGAAGTTAAGCCCCTCAGCGCCGATGGTACTTGGGCGGAGACGCCCCGGGAGAGTAGGTCGCTGCCGGCTTCTCGATGGAGACGCCCCGTGGTCCGTACGGATCGCGGGGCGTTTTCGCATCCGGCACGGCCGTCGTGCCGGGCGAGCGGTGTGCACGGGGTGAGGCTGCGCCGAAGCGCCGCGGGGCCCTCAGCGGCGCCTGCCCTGCGAGCGGGATGCGCGGGCGAGGCGCCGGACGACGGCGGCGGGATCGGGGGCGTCCATGACGGCGGACAGCACGGCCACGCCGGCGCCGGTCTCGAACACGGGGCGGGCGTTGGCCGGCGTGACGCCGCCGATCCCCACGCAGGGGAGACCGGAGGCGTCCATCACGGCGCGCACGCGCGCGGGACCGATCGCCTCGTCGGCGAGTCCCGGCTTCGAACGGGTCCCGTACACGGCACCGACGCCCACATAGTCGGCCCCGGCCCGCGCGGCCTCGCGTGCCTGGTCGGGATCGTCGGTGGAGTATCCGATCAGGAACGGCGGCGGCGCCACGCGGCGCGCGGCGCGTACCGGGAGGTCATCGGGCCCCAGGTGGACGCCTCCCACGCCGGCCGCGAGCGCGACGTCCAGGCGGTCGTTCACGGTGAGGAGGACTCGCGCGTGGCCGAAGCGCGCGCGGGCGGCCCGCGCCAGCTCCAGGAGATCGCGCGCCGAGGCCTCCTTGTCACGCAGCTGGATGGCAGTGGCCCCGGCGTCCACGCAGGCGCTCAGCACGTCGAGGAGGGGGCGGCCGCACGAGGGCTCCGGACGGCTGATGACCAGGATCCGGAGACGGTCGGCGAGCGCGCATCGGTCCGCCGCCGTTCGGGTCACGGGGATAGAGAGTCGCGCTCGCGGCGGATCCGGTTCTTGGCGTTGTTGTGCTCGCGGACGGTCCGGGTGAACTCGTGCGATCCGTCGGGACGCGCCACGAAGAACAGGTAGGAATGCTCGGCCGGCTCGAGGGTGGCGCGCAGCGAGGCGGCGCCCGGCGAGGCGATCGGCCCGGGCGGCAGGCCCGGCTGGGTATAGGTGTTGTACGGGTGGTCGGCCACCGAGTCGATGTCGCGATACAGGAGTCGGGGCCGCGGCTCGCCGAGCGCGTACTGCACGGTGGGATCCGCCTGCAGGAGCATGCCGCGCTCCAGACGGTTCAGATACACCCCCGCGATGATGGGACGCTCGGAATCGATCCGGGCCTCCTCCTCGACGATGCTGGCGAGCGTCACGACCTCGCGCTCGGTGAGGCCCAGCTCGCGGGCCCGCGCCCGCTCTCCCGGTCCCCAGAACGACTCGTATCCGGATGCCATGGCGTGGACGATGTCCCGCACGCCGACGTCCTCGGCGAAGCGGTACGTGTCGGGAAACAGGTACCCCTCGAGGGTCGGTCCGGGGAGCCCGAGCTCGCCGACCCACGCCGTGTCCTGCAGGATGTCGAGCACGGCCCGCGTCGAATCGCCGGTGAACGCCGCGATGCGCCCCGCGATCTCCCGCAGGGTGAGGCCCTCGGGGATCGTGAGCGGCAGTGTGACGACCGCCCCCTCGCGCAGACGCGCCACGAGGTCGCCGTATCCCGTGCCCGCCGTGAGCCGGTAGTGTCCGGCCTTGAGCTCCGAGTCCACCCCGCGCAGTCGGGCGTACCACGAGAACAGCCGCGGGTGACCGATGAGCCCGGCCGAATCGAGCCGGGTGGCGATCGCGCGCACCGAGCTTCCGGTCGGGATGTGCAGATCGACCTCCGTCCCCCCGGGCAGCGTCCCGCCGCCCGACAGGAGGAACCCGGCCGCCACGAGTCCGCCCGTGATGAGCCCGGTCCCGAGCAGAATGCGCGTCCTACGCGGTCCCATCGTCCCGGGCCGCGGAGCGCAGATAGTCCGTCAGCATCAATGTCGCCGCCATCTCGTCGGACCGTCCCTTCTCGCGCCGCCTCGAGCGTCGCAAGCCGAGTGCCCGTATCTCCCGTTCGGCCCGGGCCGTCGTCAATCGCTCGTCCCATTCGGCGGTGGGGGTGCCGGTCGTCTCGCGCAGCCGGGTCGCGAAGGCTCGCGCCTCACGGGCCATGTCGCCGGCCGAGCCGTCCATGCTCAGGGGGATACCCACCACGATCACGGAGGGTCGGACCTGCCCCACCAGCTCGATGAGCTCTCGGGGCGGGAGTGTCCGCGCCGCCTCGCCGCCTGCCGGGCGCTCGATCACGCCGCGGGGGCTGGCGATGGTCCGCGTGGGGTCCGAGATCGCCACCCCGATCCTCCGGCGGCCGTAGTCGAGCGCCATCACGGGGCCGACGGGTTCGCTCAGAGCGGGTCCTCCGGCGATCGGCTCGCGTCCGCCCGTCGTGTCTCGACCGTCCGCGCGGCCTGGACCGCGCGCACGCCGGCCACGGTCCCGAACAGGAACCAGCAGGGCTCGGTGCCTCCGGCGCCGCACCGCACCTCCAGCACCTCGACCGTCCTCGACGCCGCCCGGCTGAGGATGCCCGCCAGCAGGCCCGCGGCGAGGTGACAGCGAGCTCCGGGCCGTTCCGACCTCGTGCCCCCCGCCTCCGGCGACTCGCGCCACGCGAGGGCGCCGATCGAGGACGATACGGGCTCGAAGCGGATCGATCCCATTCCGGCGGCGCGCAGGCGCCGGTCGAGGGCGCTCCAGAACTCCGCAGGAGACAGGGACTCCGGCACATCGGCGAGCGTGGGGAGTACTTCGATCCCTGCCCGATAGCCCGCTTCGCGCAACGCGCGGACACCGGGGGGCCCGAGCTCCGCGCAGCGGTGCGAGAGCATCGTCACGGCCGAGCGGGGGATGTGGACGGAGGGGGTGAGGCGAGACGCGTTCATCGGCGGCAAGCTAGACAGCACAGGATCCCACTACAAGGTTTCGGCTCGCGCGGCCGACGAGGAGGATCTCATGGAATACGACGACGAACTGCAAGCGTTCAGCTTTGTCACGGGGCTCGCTCTGGGGACGCTCATCGGAGCCGGTGTGGCGCTGCTTCTCGCCCCGCAGAGCGGCCGGCGGACCCGCAAGCGCATCGTGCGCGTCGCCGAGGACCTCGGAGACGAGGCCCGCGATCGGATCGAGGACGCCGCCGATGACGTGCGGCGTCACGCCAAGGACGCGGTACGCGCCGCCGAGCGCGGCGGCTCGCGGCTGAAGGACACGGTGCGGCGCGGGCCCCTCGGCGGTCGGTAGCGGCCGGCGCGTGCTCCTCACGGCGCTCATCGAGCGGAAGCGAGACGGGGCCGCGCTGGAGCCTTCGGAGCTGGGCGAGCTGCTGCAGGCATACCTCGCGGGAGAGCTGGCCGATTACCAGATGTCGGCCTTTCTCATGGCCGTGTACTTTCAGGGCCTCTCCGCTCTGGAGCTCTCGACCCTCACCCGCGCGATCGTCGACTCGGGAACGCGGCTCCGGTTCGACGACGACGGCCCGCCGCTCGTGGACAAGCACTCGACGGGAGGGGTGGGCGACAAGGTGTCGCTGGTCCTCGCGCCGCTGCTGGCCGCGATCGGGCTCCGGGTGCCGATGATGTCGGGCCGCGGACTGGGGCACACCGGCGGAACGCTCGACAAGCTCGAGGCCATCCCGGGGTTCGACGTCCGGATCGGTCTGGACCGCTTCCGGGACATCCTGGCGCGCATCGGGTGCGCGATGATCGGGCAGAGTGCGGAGATCGCGCCGCTGGATGGGCGCCTGTACGCCCTCCGGGATGTCACCGGCACGGTGCCCTCGATCCCGCTGATCGCCTCCTCCATCGTCTCCAAGAAGGTCGCGGAGGGAATCTCGGCGCTCGTGCTGGATGTGAAGTTCGGGAGCGGGGCCTTCATGCGAGATCCCGAGGACGCGCGGCGCCTGGCCCGTACCATGGTCGAGCTCGCGGCGGCCGAGGGCCTGAGCTCCTCGGCGCTCCTCACCGCTATGGAGTGGCCGTTGGGGCGGACGGTCGGGAACGCGCTCGAGGTCCGGGAGAGTCTGGAGTGCCTGCGCGGCGAGGGGCCGTCGGACGTCCGCGAAGTGACGCTCGAGCTGGGGGCCGAGCTCCTCGTGTCGGCCGGAGAGGCGCCGAGTCGCGAGGCGGCGCTCCAGCGGCTGGAGGCGGCCCTGGATGGGGGTGGGGCCCTCGAGCGCTTTCGCCGGCTGATCGAGCTCCAGGGTGGAAACGCGGATGTGGTCGACGACCCCGAGCTCCTGCCGCGGGCCCCCGTTCGCCGCGTGCTCGAGGCCGGGGCGGACGGCTACGTGCGTCGCATGGACGCCCGCGCGATCGGCCGGGCCGCCGTGGAGCTCGGCGCCGGAAGACGGCGCGTCGAGGACGACGTCGATCCGTCGGTGGGGTTCGTGCTGCACGCGAAGCCGGGGGATGAGGTACCCGCCGGCGCCCCCCTCGTCACGATCCACGCGTCCAGCGGCGATCGGGCGCAGGCGGCGGAGGAGCGGCTGCGGGCGGCCATCGGGGTGGGGGAGGGGCCTCCCGACGGAACGTCGCTCATCCTCGAGCGCATCCGGCCGGCCGACGCCTGACCGGAGAGCCCGAGCCCGGGAGGGGCCGTCTCAGCGGCGGGAATCGTCCGGGCGGATCGAGCTCGAGTCGGCCCGCTGACGCACGCCCCACGGACCATGCACGTCGCATGTCTCGGTGGGCTCGGTCCCCGGCAGGTAGATCTCCCGGTACACCTCGTTCGCGGGGCACCACTGCGTGGCCAGGAGGCCGGTGGTCCCGTCCACGACGCGCTCGATCAGATCCGCGGGCCGTGGCCACGGGGCCGGCGGCTCGTGGGTCTTGTAGTAGCTGGCCAGCACCGCGGCGCCGACCGGAGCGGCCGTCCCGCCGCCCGTCGCCCCCACGTGGACGCGCGCCGGCAGGTCGAACCCGATCCACGTGGTGGTCACCAGCTCCGGGGTGAATCCGACGAACCACGTGTCGGTGGCCGAGTTGGTGGTCCCCGTCTTCCCCGCCACGGGCACGCTGTACGGAACGCCGGCATGGATCCGGACGGCCGATTGACCCGTGCCCCGGTCCACCGCGTCGCGCAGCATCGAGAGCATCACCCAGGCCACGCGCGGCTCGAGCACCTGCTCGCGGTTGACCTGGCTCTCCCACAGCAGGCGGCCGTCCTTGCTCTCGATGCGGAGGATCGAACGCGGGGTGACGCGCACGCCCATGTTGGCGAACGTCGTGTAGGCGGTGGCGATGTCGAGCGGGATGACCGACGCGGCCCCGATGGCGGCGGACGGCACGCGGGGGATCTCCGTCGAGATCCCCATGCTCGTGGCGATCTGGGCCATCGACTCCTCCCCCACGCGCTGCCCGAGCTTCACCGCCACCACGTTGATCGACTGGGCGAGTGCCTGGCGCAGCGTCATGGGTCCGTGGAAGGTGTCGGTGAAGTTCTTGGGGGAGTAGGGCTCGCTGCCGGGGTTCTCGATCAGGATCGGCGCATCGACGATGACCTCGGAGGCCGGGATCCCGGACGCGATCGCCGCCGTGTACACGAACGGCTTGAACACGGATCCGGGCTGACGGATGGCCTGCGTGGCCCGGTTGAACTCGGAGTCCTCGAAGTCCCGACCGCCGATCAGGGCGCGCACGTCCCCCGTCCGCGGGTCGAGCGCGATGAACATCCCCTGAATGTAGGGCATCTCCGCACCGCCACGGCTCACGGCCCGCAGGCTGTCGGCCGGCCACGACCGGGTCTGCTCGTACGTGACGGGTCCCCGGAACCCGGAGTTGCGCTCCACGGCCGACAGCTGCGCCCGGAGCGCCGAGTCGGCGGTCGCCTGGATGGTCGGATCGAGGGTCGTGTAGACACGGAATCCGTTCTCGTAGATGTCGGTCCCGTAACGCGCGTACAGGTTCTGACGCACCCACTCCACGAAATAGGGGGCGACGCGCTCGCGGGTCGCCCCCTCCTCGATCTCCAGCGGATACGCCTTCGCCACCTCGGCGTCCTCCTCGCTCACGCGCCCCTGCCGGGCCATGAGCGACAGGATGAGGTTGCGACGGCCGATCGCCCGCTCGGGGTTGCGCGCCGGGTTGTAGCTGCGCGGATTCCTCGGGATTGCGGCCAGCGTGGCCGCCTCGGGGAGGTTGAGCTCGCTGGCCCGCTTTCCGAAGTAGCGCTGCGCCGCGGCCTCGATCCCGAACACGCCGTCGAAGTTGATCTGGTTCAGGTACGCCTCGAGGATCTCCTGCTTGCTGTAGGCGCTCTCGAGCGCGTAGGCGACCCGCATCTCGCGCAGCTTCCGGCGGATGGAGATGTCGCGCCGGTCGACGGAGGAGGAGAACATCGCGCCGGCGAGCTGCTGCGTGATCGTCGAGCCTCCGGCCACCTCGTAGCCGTTGAACACGAAGTCGATGAACGCCCGGGTCGTGCGCCGCAGATCGACGCCCCGGTGCTGCCAGAAACGCCGGTCCTCGACCGAGATGAACGCGTCGTACACGTGTGGCGGGAGGTCCTCGAGCCGGATGGGCGTGCGTCGCTCGACGGCCAGCTCGGCGAGCAACGACCCGTCCGCCGCGTACAGCTGCGTCGCCTCCTTGGGCTCGAAGGCGTAGATCTGCGCGATCGAGGGACAGCTGTCGCAGATGTGCACCCACGCTCCCCAGCCCACGCCTGCGCACATCGCCACGAAGCCGAGCACCCCCACCGCCAGCCACCGCCGGCCGCGCGGCGTCAGGCGACCGAGGGTCGCCCGATAGGCCCCCACCACGCCGCGGCGGAGGGTCACGGGGCCCGCCCTCGCCCTGGACTCCACTGACTTCACTCCACCTCCACCTGGCGGGACACCCCCGGCCGGCGGCACATCACCGGCCCCGTCTCGATTCCGCGTGGCGGGACATCACCGCCCCCCGTCTTGATCCGCTCACGGGCCGATTCTATCCTCCGACCGCCCCCCACGGGAGTCGCGAGGGGCACCGCCCCACCGGGGGCGTCCGGCTCCGGCCGCCCGAATATACCAGCCACGAGAGCGGATGTTTCTTCCCGTCCCGGAACAGATGGCCCGGATCCGCGAGCACGCGGTCGAGATCGTTCCGGAGGGGGCGCTCGAGGAGAAGCTGGCACGCTCGCGCGACGCCGGCGTCCCGCTCGTCGTCAAGCAGGGATTCGATCCGACCCGCCCCGATCTCCACATCGGGCACGCCGTGTCGCTGCACAAGCTCCGCACCTTCCAGGAGCTGGGTCATCGCGTCGTGTTCGTGATGGGGACGTTCACGGCCCGGGTCGGCGATCCGAGCGGGCGGGACGAGACGCGGCCCATGCTCTCGGAGGAGGAGATAGAGGAGAACCTGCGGACGTACGAGGCGCAGCTGTTCCGTATCCTCGACCCGGAGCGCACCGAGATCCGGCGCAACGGCGAGTGGCTGGCGCCGCTGACGCTTGCCGACATCCTGCACCTCACGTCGCAATACACGGTCGCCCGCATGCTCGAACGGGACGACTTCGCGGTCCGCTACGAGGAGAACCGTCCGATCACCCTCGCCGAGCTGCTCTACCCGATGATGCAGGGGTACGACTCCGTCGTGCTGGAGGCGGACGTGGAGCTCGGCGGTACGGACCAGAAGTTCAACCTCCTGCTGGCCCGCACGCTCCAGGAGCGGGCGGGGCAGGAGCCGCAGGTATGCCTCCTCATGCCGCTCCTTCGGGGGACCGACGGGGAGCGCAAGATGTCGAAGAGCTACGACAACTACATCGGGCTCTCGATGGAGCCGGCGGAGATGTTCGGGCGCGCGATGTCCATCCCCGATGAGCTGCTGGACGAATGGCTCACGCTGGCCTCGAGCCTCCGGGGCGACGCGCTGCGGGCCCGGCGCGAAGCCGCCGCCGCGAGCCCGCTCGAGACGAAGCGCTGGCTCGCGGGGGATCTCGTGGCACGCTACCACGGGGAGGAGGCGGCGGACGAAGCCCGGGAGGCCTTCGACCGCGTTCATCGCCGGGGGGAGCTTCCCGAGGATCTCCCGCTGGTGTTCCTCGAGACGGAGGGGGGGCATGATCTCTGGATCGCGCGCGTGCTCAAGGAGGCGGCCCTCGCGGCCTCCTCGTCCGAAGCGGTGCGGATGGTCGAGCAGGGCGCGGTGCGGGTGGACGGGGTCGTGGTCACCGATCGTGACCTGCGTCTGGCGACGGGGGAGTACGTGATCCAGCGTGGAAAGCGCCGTTTCGCACGCGTCAGGATCGAGTGACGGGGGGCGACGCCCGTTCCCTGCGTGTGGGTTGCACGCGGCTTGCACGCCCACCATATTCCGCTGTCGGCCCCCTCGTGGGGGGTGGTGTCGGCGTTCGCCAATACGCCGGCCCCGTAGGCCTTAGCCCGTTCACGGCGGGTCCGACGGCAGGCAAGGACTCTGTAGAAGGCGGGTTCCTTTGGCACGCAACGCTCGGACCAACGATCGTTCGCATCTCTCCGGCCGGCCCTCCGCCGGCACGCTGTCCATCCACGGACCCTCCGACGATGTCCACGCAGCCTTCGGCGTCGCGCTCGACCGAGCCGAGGCGTTTTGCATACAGACGGTTTCGAACCACGACCTCGGCCACGGAGCCGGGGGTCCGATCGGCCGCCGCTCGCGAGGGCGTGCGACTCATAGCCGGTAGGACGCGACTCGTCACACGAGGTTCATAGCACCAACCAACGAGCGATGGCCCGCTCGCGGTGTCGACCCGGCCGCGTGGGGGCCGGGGGAGAAAATCCCCCGACAGAAGCGGGTCCGAGGATCCCACTGCCACAGGAGGGTGATCCATGTTGTTTGACTGGTCAGAGAGGGGGACCGGCCGCGCAGGCGCGCTGGTCACCGCCGCTCTGGGCGCCTGGCTCTTCGTCGGCGCCGGCTCCGTGAGTGCCCAGCAGGGCGCGATCACGGGGACGGTGGCGGACGCGGAGACGCTGCAGCCGGTGGCTGGAGCGCAGGTGTTCGTGACGGGCACGGTGATCGGCACCCTGACCGGCGAGCAGGGCACGTATCGGCTGGAAGGAGTTCCGGCGGGCCAGGCGACCGTGACGGTACGCCTGATCGGCTACAAGGAGCTCTCGCAGACCGTGCAGGTCCAGGCCGGGCAGGTGGCGACGGCCGACTTCGCGGTGGAGCAGACCGCACTCAAGCTGCAGGACATCGTGGTGACGGGCGTGGTGGGGGCGACCCCGCGCGTAAAGCTCCCGTTCGTGGTGGAGCGTCTGGACGCAGCCGACATTCCCGTTCCATCGTCCAACATCTCCACCCTGTTGACGGGCAAGGCGGCCGGGGTGTCGGTGGTCCGCGGGAGCGGGCAGCCGGGTGACGCCGCCAGCGTGACGTTGCGGGGGCCGACGTCGATCGACGCGTCGGGCCGCTCGCAGGCGCCGCTCATCGTGATCGACGGGGTGATCCAGTCGGAGAACGCGACCCTGGCGGACATCGGGGCGCTCGACATCGACCACGTCGAGATCGTCAAGGGTGCGGCGGCGGCTTCGCTGTACGGATCGCGCGCGCAGAACGGCGTGATCGAGGTGAAGACGAAGCGCGGCACCGGGCTTCAGACGAACTCGTTCACCTTCATGGCGCGGGGCGAGTACGGGCTGAGCGATATCGAGCACCCGATCGGCCTCGCGGATGCGCACCCGTTCAAGATGAACGCGTCGCAGACGAAGTTCATCGACACGAACGGTGACGAAGTCGACTTCGTGAATCTGGGACGCCCGGGCTACGGCGGGCGCTGCCTGGATGGGACGAGTTGCGGCGACACGCAGACGGCGTTCGCCGACAAGCCGTGGACGACCTACTACGATCAGCTCGGCCGGTTCTTCAGTCCGGGCCAGACGTATTCCGGCTACGGCGCGGTGACGGGCCGCTTCGCAGAGTCGTCGTTCCGCGTCTCCTTCGAGGAGTTCAAGGAGAGCGGCGTCGTCTCGTGCTCGGAGTGCAAGACGAAGCTGGAGCAGTTCCAGGCCGATCGGGTGGCGCAGGGCCTTCAGCCGCTCACGACGGCGGAGCTCCCGGAGGACAAGGGCTACGAGCGCCAGAACGCGCGCATCAACGTCGACACGCGCTTCGGCCAGATCGACATCGCGGCCTCGGGGTTCTATTCGCGTTCGCGGCAGGATGACTCGGCCGTCACCGGCGGTGCGTTCTTCGGGCTGACGTTCATGTCGCCGGGGCTGGATCTGACGGAGCTCGACCCGGAGACGGGGATGCCGCGGATCGACATCGATCCTTCATCGGCCGAAGAGAACCCGCTCTACAACGTCGCGATCGGCGAGCATTGGAACGACCGGACGCGCACGAGCGGCTCGCTGGACTTCAGCTGGGCACCGATCGACTGGGTGACGCTCGAAGGGAACGCGAGCTACGATCGCACGGACGCCGACCAGGTCGACCTCCTTCCGAAGTCGGACGTGAGCTCCGAAGGCGGGGTGAACACGCTCACGGGTGGTCAGCTCGACAGGTTCAACTTCACGGACGAGGCGATCAACGCCTCGGTGACGGCGGGGATCAGCCGGGCGCTGATGGACGGCGACCTGACGCTCCGCGCCAAGGCGCGCTATCTGCTCGAGGACCAGTCCTTCGAGTCGAACGGAGTGGTCGGGAACGACTTCTCCGTCGAGGGCGTGCCGACGTTCGGCGCGATCGAGGGGAGCCAACAGGGCCGCCGCACGATCCAGGACATCAAGTCGGAAGGCTACTTCGGGATCGCCTCGGTGGACTACAAGGGCCGTTACATCGCCGACGGTCTCGTCCGTCGGGACGGCTCCTCGCTGTTCGGGGCGGACCAGCGCTGGCACACCTACTTCCGCGGGTCGGTCGCCTGGCGTCCCTCGCAGGAGGACTGGTGGAACGTCGACGCGATCGACGAGCTCAAGTTCCGGTTCAGCTACGGAACGGCCGGCGGTCGCCCGCGCTTCTCGGCACAATACGAGACGTACGGAGTGGGCTCGGGTCAGATCTTCCCGATCAACCTGGGGAACGCGAACCTCAAGCCCGAGTTCACCAGGGAGCGCGAAGCCGGGGTCAACCTGGTGCTGTTCGAGAACTTCGGGATCGACTACACGTACGCGTGGGCGAACACCGAGGATCAGCTGCTGGAGGTCCCGAAGCCGGCGTTCGTAGGCTACGGGGCGCAGTGGCAGAACGCCGGGGCGATCAAGTCGAACACGCACGAGGTGTCGCTCCGCTGGGCGGCGATCGACGAGAGTGACGTCGGGCTCAACTTCCGGGTGAACTGGGATCGCACCCAGCAGGAGATCACCGATCTCGCGGTACCGCCCTACAAGACCACCGGGACGGGCAACGACGGCGCGTTCTACATCGCGCCGGGACGTCCCCTGGGCGAGATCTGGGGTGACAGGTGGGCGACCAGCTGCACGGAGATGGCGCCCGTCGGGATCAGCGCCAGCGACTGTGCGGCCAACTTCGGCATCAACACCGATGGGTTCCTGGTGTACACGGGCCAGGCGGGTGTCGGCGACGGCATCGCGCAGGGCCTGTGGGGCACGACCAGCGGCTCCGCGTATTCCTCCGAGTACGAGTGGGGCATGCCCATCAAGGTGTTCGACAAGTCGCCGGTGTGCGTGGCCGAGAACGCCGGGGACCCGAACGACCTCTGCCCACTCCAGAACTTCCTCCCGCTCGGCAACACGACGCCGGACTGGAACGCGAGCTTCGCGACCAACTTCCGCTACGGGGGCCTCGCGCTGTCGGCCCTCCTGGACGCGTCGGTCGGGATGGACATCTACAACGGGACCTTCCAGTGGGCGGGGAGGGAGTTCCGTGGGCCGAACGTCGTGCAAACCGGCGTGTCGGACGCGGACAAGAAGCCCGTCGCGTACTACGAGAAGCACCTGTACGATGTGAACGACACGAACTCCTACTTCGTCGAGAAGGGGGATTGGCTCAAGGTCCGCGAGCTGTCGCTGGGCTACACGCTGCCCGAATCGGTGATGGAGAGCCTGTTCAAGGGCAAGCTCGACCGCGTGACGCTCAGTTTGATCGGCCGTAACCTGTTCACGTTCACGGACTATTCGGGGTACGACCCGGAGGTCGGATTCAGCGGCGGTGACTTCGGATCGACGGCGCTGGGTCGGGCGGATCGGCACGGGTACCCGAACTTCCGCACGTTCACCGCGGCGCTCGAGTTGGTGTTCTGATCGGTACCGGGAGAGGGGGGGGGGGGGGGGGGGGGGGGGGCCCCCCCCCCCCCCCCCCCCCCCCCCCCCCCCCCCCCCCCACCGGCCCGCTCTGTGAGGTTGGGGAGGAGGAAC